>NZ_CP113529.1:4852652-6065815 GCF_026723865.1 Mycobacterium sp. Aquia_216
GAACGCCGCTGCGATCTCCCGGCAGCGAGAGCGGAAGTCGTCCTCGTCGATGACGAACAGTGGAGTTCCGTACTCCCGAGCGAGTTCGGTCACGGGGATGCCGGCGATGACGGCCACCCCCTCGTCGTCGCGAACCATATTGAGCGGCCAGACATTCGGCGCCAATGACAGCAGCTCCTCGGGGGACTGCGGCCGGGGCGGGCTGTCCGCGTGACGGATTTCTTCGGCGTGCCGGGGACCGGCGGGATGTACGTTCACATTCTCTCCGGGGCGCTGACGCCGAGTATTCCCAATCCGTTGGCGACGACCTGGCGGGTGACCTGGCACAGCGCCAGCCGGGCGGTGTGCAGGTCCGTGGGTTGTTCATCGCCCTGGGGCAACACCCGGCACGAGTCGTAGAACCGGTGGTAATCACCGGCGAGGTCTTCCAGGTAACGGCAGATGCGGTGCGGTTCGCGCAGGGACGCAGCGGTATCGAGCACCCGCGGGAATTCGCCGATGGTGCGCAGCAGCGCGCCCTCTTTGTCGTGGCTGAGCAATTCGAGGTGCCCGGTATCGGGGACCAGGCCGAGCTCGGCGGCGTTGCGGGCCAACGCCGAGAGCCGCGCATGCGCGTATTGCACGTAATAGACCGGGTTTTCATTCGACGCCGAGGACCACAGCGCCAAGTCGATGTCGATCGCGGAGTCTACCGACGAGCGGATCAGGCTGTAGCGCGCCGCGTCCACGCCGAGAGCGTCCACCAGGTCATCGAGGGTGATCACGGTGCCGGCGCGCTTGCTCATCCGCACCGGCTGGCCGTCGCGAACCAGGTTGACCATCTGCCCGATCAGCACCTCGACGGTCGCGGGGTCGTCACCGAAGGCGGCCGCCGCGGCTTTGAGCCTCGCGATGTATCCGTGATGGTCGGCACCGAGCATGTAGATGCACAAGTCGAAACCGCGCTGCCGTTTATCCAGGTAGTAGGCGAGGTCGCCGGCGATGTAGGCCGGCTTGCCGTCGCTCTTGATCACGACACGGTCCTTGTCATCGCCAAAAGCACTGGTGCGCAACCAACTTGCGCCGTCCTTCTCGTAAATGTTGCCGCTGTCGCGAAGCCTGGCGATGGCCTGGTCGACCCGGCCGCTGGTGTGCATCGAATCTTCGTGGGTGTAGACGTCGAAGTCGGTGCCGAATTCGTGCAACGTCTCTTTGATGTGGGTGAACATCAGGTCGACGCCGATCTCGCGGAAGGTCTCGTGCATCTCGGTGTCCGGCAGGCTCAACGCGTCGGGCGCCTTCTCCAACACCTGTGCGGCGATGTCGTTGATGTAGCTGCCGGCGTAGCCGTCTTCGGGAGTGGGTTCACCCTTGGCCGCCGCGATCAACGAGTTGGCGAATCGGTCGATCTGCGCGCCGTGGTCGTTGAAATAGTATTCGCGCGTCACGTCGGCCCCCTGCGTCGAGAGCAACCGGCCCAGCGCGTCGCCGACGGCGGCCCAGCGAGTGCCGCCGATGTGGATCGGCCCGGTCGGGTTGGCCGAGACGAACTCCAGGTTGATCTTGCGGCCGGCCAGCGCCGCGGAGTGACCGAAGCGCTCGCCGGCGTCGATGACGTCGTTGACGACCTTGGCCTGCGCGGAGGCCTCGAGGCGCAGGTTGATGAAGCCCGGTCCGGCCACTTCCGCCGAGGAGACGCCGTCGGCCTGAGCCAGCGCCTCGGCCAGCCATCCGGCCAGTTCACGCGGGTTGGCGCCGACCTTCTTGCCCAGCTGTAACGCCAGGTTGCTGGCGTAATCGCCGTGGTCGGGATTACGCGGGCGCTCGACGGTGACCGTCGCCGGTAGCGCGGATGCGTCGAGGCCATGCTCGGCAAGCACCGCGGATGCGGTGACTTTGAGCAGCTCAGCCAGGTCAGCGGGGGTCACGAGCGTCCATCCTATTGGTTAGCGTGCCTACGCCTCGAATCCATTGCGGTGTCAGCGCAGCCACCCGGATGCGTTAGTCTGTCCCGGATAGTTTCAAGCCCATTGGCGCAGTATCTATATCGTGCGCCCCCGTAGCTCAGGGGATAGAGCGTCTGCCTCCGGAGCAGAAGGCCGCAGGTTCGAATCCTGCCGGGGGCACTGCTGGAGCAGTGAGAACTTGCAGGTCAGACAGTGTGCCGTTAGTCAGCTCGGCTAATCCAAACGTCCTGGCTATGGCGCTATGGGTAGATCCGCGGCGTGGTGGCCGCGTCGGCATGACCCAACTGATTCGCGATAGATCCAGCGGCCCGCAGCGCAGTGCAGAACGGTACCGCGCGCGTGACGGGAGTCGCACACCGCGGCATGGACTCAGATGGTGCATTTCAGCCCGACCTGGGCGGCGTGGTACCCGAGCCGCCGATAGAACGCCAACGCCCTTTCGCGAGCCTCGTCCGTGGTCACCTGCGCCAGCTGCGCCCCGTGTGCTCGGCCGTAGTTGTGCGCCCACTCGACGAGTGCAGTACCAAGACCCTGTGCACGCTCGGCTTTGGCGACCCGTAAGCCCTCGATCTGCAGCCGGGTGGCACCGCCCCGGGAAAGGCCAGGAATGATGGTCAATTGCACCGTCGCGACTACCATGTCGGAACTGTTCAGGACGACTCCGAGATAGTTGGATTGGTTGCGAACGACCATGTCGTAGGCCGCCTCGTACCGTTCGAGTTCGGCGCCTTCGCGATCCTGACCAAATTCGTCGTCGGAGAGCATCTCGGCGATCACCCCCACGTGTTCGCGCGTCGCGCGCTGCACACGAAAGACGCGGCCCGCTACCCGCAGCAGTCCTCGAACCGAGGACTGCGCCAGAGCCTGTAGGCGCCCCACCAAAAGGTCCAGCCACGCCCCCACGTTCGTTCGTGCCTCCGTGGTATCTGGGTAGCGGCATCGCAGGTGTAGCCCGGACTCGTCCTGGATGAACCAGAGCATCACGCCGTCGGTGTCAACGCTCGCGCTCACATACTGGGCGTCGAGTCCGACCGAGTCGATGCGCACCGGAAGTCTGCGTTGGTCCAGCCAGGAAATCGCGAACATTCCTGGCGCAACGGGCATTCCACCCCACGGAGCCAGTACGTCGGCCAGTGGCCAGGAACCCAGCTGCACCGCTTCTTTGACGGCGGCGGCCGCGGCGGACGGCTCGGCCACCGCCGACTCCAAGACCGAATTGGTGATGAACCAGCCCACCGAGTCGTGCCATTTTTCTTCAAATCGGCTGTGCACGGGGAACACCGCGCGCAGTGGGGCCCCGGCCAACTCGCGGGTCACCGCAGTCATGGCGACCACCGCAAGCGCCAGCGTCGAGACACCGTCCTCGCGTGCCTGCTCGGCAAACGCGGCGCCGTCATCGACGTCGAACACGTCACGCACTTCAACGCGTTCCGGATGCGGCCCGAATTCGTCCAACGGCAGCGGAAACCGTGGCATGACCCCACCGCTGTCGCTGATGATTTGTGCCCATCGCGCGCGCACAAGGTCCGGTGCCGCGGGACGGTCCAACAGTGCCTGCGTGTGCTCGACAAATGCCGGCGGCGGCTGCAGCGGCGTACGACCGATGCGCGCGTCAGCGAGCAGCGACAACAGGTCCCGGGCAATCACCAGCATCGACCACATGTCCACGTGGGCGTGGTCGGCGGCGATCACCACCGTCAATCCGGCGGCAGTCTCCAACACACACAACCGATGCGAGGGCCGCGCATAGGGCGAGCACGCCGCATTGAGAACTACTCGCAGTGCGTCGTTGACCGCCTGGCCTGGAGTGATCTCATGCTCGACCCACCTGTCCGGGTGAATATCGATCTCATGCAGCTGCGGGTCGCCGTCCGGCCCGGGTGTGAATGCCGTTCGTAGCGTGCCGTGACGGGCGATCACCGCCAGCCACGCATCGGCCAACGATTGGCGGCTGATCCCCGCAGGCAACCGAATGGACAGAGCCATCCAGGAACCGGGCCGTGGGCCCGCACCAACGTGTATGCGCTGGTCAAAAGACACCGGGAGCCGCCGGCCAAGGTCAGACACCGAAACGTCGTAGCCCCAGAGTCGTCCGAAGGGTAGCCGCAGGTGCGCCACGTTGGTCAGCCGCATGGCGGTACCTTAACGCCCCAGATAGCCTGAATGCTCGGTCAGCGCGGGGCGAGCCGTCGGGTCGTGAAAAGAGTTGCGTGATGTCCACTTTCGTGGTTCCTGGAGCAGAGCTTGCGGTTGAACTGAGCGACGAGGGTGGTCATCCGGTTGTTCAACTGCACGGTCTTACCTCCAGCCGCGCGCGCGACCGGGTACTCAATCTCGACCTCGGCAGGGGCCTCAGCGGGACCCGATTGCTGCGGTACGACGCACGCGGCCATGGCAAGTCGACTGGGCGCAAGGTCGACGAGGATTACCGATGGGAAAGCCTTGCCGAGGATCTTCTGCAGCTGCTCGACAAATGGTTTCCCAGCGAACGGGTGCACGGAGTCGGCCCGTCCATGGGTACCGGCACGCTGCTGCACGCGGCTGCCCGCGAGCCGGACCGCTTCGCCGGCCTCACGCTCATGGTCCCGGCCACCGCGTGGGAAACCCGGCCCGCGCAGGCGGCGCTCTACCGGGCTGCGGCCGAAGTTATCGAAACCGAGGGAGTCGGGGCGTTCATCGCGTCGGCGCGTGGGGCGACTCCGCCGCCAGCCACGGTCGGCGCGCCCGAAACAGTTCCGGATGTGGCCGACGCGCTGCTGCCGTCACTGTTTCGAGGCGCGGCTCTCAGCGACCTGCCCGCTCGCGAAGCGGTCGCACGAATCGATGTACCGACGACGATTCTTGCCTGGGTCGGCGACCCGGCGCATCCGATGTCGACGGCGGAATCGCTTGCGACACTGATGCCGCGGTCAACGCTCACCGTGGCGCACGTCCCGGCCGATGTCGAGACCTGGCCCCAGATCCTGAGCCAAGACGTCGCCCGCAGAGGCTGACTTGTTCGGCAGATGAATACCGCTGCGATTGAGCGCACTGCCCAACCACGACGTCGGCCCAACGCGGCGGCGACGACTTCAGGCGGCCGATTGGGGCCGGTTGTCGCACAACGAATTTCATTCCGCCCGCTGAGGAATCCGACATCCGAAACGCACACCCGCATTGGCCGCACCTGGATGGGCTCGTCCGCTGCCCGATAGCCTCGTGTGCCAACCACTGATCGGCGATCCCCTATCCGCCGCACCTGGGTCATCTCAGCGGCGGTCCGCCTCACCGCTCCGCTGTTGCGGTCGGCACCGGGTGTACTGGATATTCTCGTGCCGTCGCGATCCAAATCTGTTGCACCTCTTCATATTAAGAGGCAAACGCCGCCGCCGACACCACCGGCGTGCGGTACCGACGCGGACGGCGGCTACATCTGGAACAGAATCAAGGACGCCGTCCCCACCAAGACGCCGGACGACAAGGATACTCGAGCGGGAGACCCGCGACAACGCGGCCGGGACAACGGTGATGCGCAATGTGCTGACGCAGATCCTGCTCGTGCAGGTGGTTCGAACGTTGCTCGACTGCAACGAGACTGACGGCTGGCTGCGTACCATGCGCGACCCCAACCTGGGCCCGGCGCTGGCGGCAATGCACGTGACGCCCGGCCGAAAATGGAATGTCGTTTGCTCCGCGATTCACCGACGGCGTCGGGGTATCGCCGCTGGCGTACCTGTCGGCACTGCGCATGCGCGCCGCGTCGCGGCTGCTGCGGTCCACCACCCGCACCGTGAGTTCGGTCGCGGCCGAAATCGGCTATTCCTCGGAAGGCGCATTCACCAACGCGTTCAAGCGATTTAGCGGTCTGACGCCGAGCGCCTACCGACAACAGCGGTGACGCGGCACCCTCACACCGATTTCGCGGCGTCGACCTGATCCCGATCGTATTCGATGACGGGCGCCGAGTCGCCGTACACGTTGAGAGTGTGGATGAACCGGTGCAATCCCATGGCGCCCGCGCAGGTGAAACCGAGCTCGATAATCTGCGCCGCGGTGAAATGCTCACCTAACCGCTTGTAGAACTCGTCGTCCATGGCGTGGTGGTCGGCGGAGAGCAGGTCGAGGAACTCGACGGCCATCTGTTCCTGCGGGGTGAGCTCGCCGTGGCCCGGCGCGAGCAGGCATGCGACATCCTCGTCGGTGATCGAATCATGTTTGCGCGACTGGCTGCAGGGTTCGCACTCGCCGAGTTGGGCACTGCGGATACGCAATAACTCCAGGATCCGGCCGCCGAGCAGAGTGCCGGCACCGAGATGGGTCCGCGCCATATTGACCTGTTCGAGCTGCGCGCTGCGATAGGCGAAGATCTGCAACGGCACCGGTGTCGCGTAGAGCCCGGCGGCAACACCGGCGTCGACGATTTCGCGGGAGTGTGCGCTGAGCTCTTCCATCGGGATTGGTGCAATACGCGGCATTAATTCAGGCTATCTTTTTTATGCGTCACTGCAAAGGAGAAGTCGATGTCCAGACTCGCCGGAAAGGTCGCGATCGTCACCGGAGGCGCCGGCGGTATTGGCGCGGCGACGGCACGCGAATTGGCGCGCGAAGGTGCGGCCGTGGCCGTCGTCGATATCGACGAGACAAAAGCCAACGAAGTGGCCGACGAGATTCGGCGCTCCGGTGCCCAGGCGATCGCCCTCGGCGGGGACCTCGCCGACGAAGACGCGGCGCACTCCGCGGTGGCGGCGACGGCAAAAGAGTTCGGCCGCATCGACATCCTGCACAACAATGCGGCACTGACCGCCAGCAGCTTCCTGTCGCGTGACACCACGATCTCGGAGATGCCACTCGACGTATGGCAGCGGTCGATGGAAGTCAACCTCGGCAGCCAGCTGCTGATGTGCAAATACGCTGTCCCCGAAATACGCAGCAGCGGTGGGGGTTCCATCATCAACATGTCGTCGGGAGCGGCCCTGTCGGGTGACCGGACTCGGCTGGCCTA
This sequence comes from Mycobacterium sp. Aquia_216, assembly GCF_026723865.1. Classification (NCBI taxonomy): domain Bacteria; kingdom Bacillati; phylum Actinomycetota; class Actinomycetes; order Mycobacteriales; family Mycobacteriaceae; genus Mycobacterium; species Mycobacterium sp. Aquia_216. Next base: position 4,859,580 of record NZ_CP113529.1, read on the forward strand.
CGGCGTCTCGAAGGCCGGCGTGCATGCCCTGACGATGTACGTCGCGACCAGTGAGGGAAAGCAGGGCGTGCGGGCGAACACCGTCGTGCCCGGATTGATCCTCACCGGCGCGGTGCGCGCGCATCTGTCCGAAGACATCCTCGACGGCCTCGGCCGCGCCACGCTGACGCCCTACGTCGGACAACCACGAGACGTCGCGGAACTCGTCGTCTTTCTGGCTTCCGAACAGTCCCGCTACATCACCGGACAAATGATTTCGATCGACGGCGGAATGTCGGCACACGTCGCGATGAATACCGGCGATTAATGCAGCCATTATCGACACAAACGCCATTTCAGCGAATGCGATCTAAACGGCTCCGTATTTAATTCGTTGGCCCCAGCGAGTATGCCCCGGTTTCCGGATGGTGGTACCAGCCGCTGGCCGCATGCGTGCCGCCGTCGACGTGGATGGTCTGGCCGGTGATGTAGCTGGACATGTCGGACGCGAGAAACACTGCCGCTGCTGCCATCTCGTCGACGTGACCCGCGCGCCCCAGCGGAACCGTCAGACCGAACCGCTGCTCGGATCCCGGCGGCGCAATCGCCTTGATGCCTTCGGTCAAGGTGATATCGGGGGCCAGCGCGTTGACCCGGATGCCGTGCGGAGCAAGCTCGAGCGCGGCGGTCTTGGTGTAGTTGATGACGCCCGCCTTGGCCGCCGCGTAGGTCGCGTAACCCGGTGCGGCGCGGACACCTTCGATCGACGTGACGCTGATAATGCTGCCGGGCAGTTTCCGTTCGACGAGGTTGCGGGCCACCCGTTGCGTACACAGGTAGACGTGCCGCAGGTTCGACTTGTACAGGGCGTCCCACCCGTTCTCGGTGGTGTCGAGGATCCCCGACCAGAAGACGCCGCCGGCATTGTTGACCAGAATCGTCACGGGCCCGAGCTCGCCCGAGGTATGCGCCAGCGCGGCGTCCACCGCGGCGCCGTCCCGCACGTCGACCGGAACACCGAGGGCGCCGATCTCCCCGCCGGCGGACGCGCAGGTGTCGGGGTTTCGTTCCCAGATCGCGACTCGTGCGCCAAATGCCTTCAGTCCCGCCGCGATGCCGCGGCCGATGCCCGCGCCGCCACCGGTGACGACCGCGACGCGGTCGGTCAGGAGCACGCTTGAAGGATCGAGTGCCATGCGGATGACTATAGAACAATCCCCATGTCAAGGTTTACAGTTATGACTGAATATGTTCGATATGTAATGCGAACAAGCTGGGAGGCCCGCGATGGGCAGCACCATCTTCGTCACCGGCGCGACCGGTCAGACCGGCGGCAATGTCTGCGAGCAACTGATCGGGCGCGGCGATCAGGTTCGCGGCCTGGTTCGCGATCCCGACGCCGCCCGCGCGCTGGCCGAAATCGGCGTCGAATTGGTCAAGGGCGACATCAGCGACGCCGACGACGTGCTTCGCGCGGCCAAGGGCGCCGAGGCGGCTATCCACTGTGCGGCACTGCTCGGTGGCGCGAGTCAAGACCTCGAAGACTTCAAGGCCGTCAACCTGGTCGGCACGACGAATGTGCTCGATGCCGCGAAAGCGCACGGCATGCGCCGGGTCGTCGCCCTGAGCACCGCCACCTTTCTCAACCTGAACGCCGGCGTCGACTTCGAAGAGGCGCCCGTCCTGGGGAACCCACCCAACGACCCCTACACCGTCACCAAGCTCGCCGCGTTCCAGGAGGCCCACCGCCGCGCGGCCGCGGGCGACGACGTGCTGACCTGCCACCCCGGCGCCATCTACGGTCCTGGCCTGGTCGTGGAACGCGCATTGCACCGCACCAGCTTCAATCGCGTGCTGTTGGCGGGCATGCGCGGAAAGATCAAGCGCTATCTGGCTTTTCCGGTGACCTGGGTCGCCGGAGCGGACGTCGCGATGGGCTCGATCGCGGCACTGGACAAGGGCGTGTCCGGTGAGCGCTACCTGTTGGTCGGCCGGCCCGAAGACACCTTCAGTACGGCCGGTGGCATCAACCGCGCTTGCGAGGTCGCCGAGATCGCGCACCGTGTCGAGGATCTCGACTACCGCACCGACCCCGAGGCGTTGACTGCCGAATTCGGGCCCACCTTGATGGCCATCGCGAAAGCCGCAGCCCGCAGCGAGCGCACGCCCAGAAACAAAGACAACCTGACCGCGCGGCGACTCGGGTATGCCCCCATGTCCTTCGACGACGGTCTGCGGCTGTTGATCTCGTGGCTACGCAAACTCGGCAAGCTGTAGGGGCTGCCGCGGTGTCGATCGCCGAACCGCGCCGCTCGGACCATGGATATCTGGCCGATCGGATCCTGGATGCGGCCCAGCGACTGGTATTCCGGGTCGGCGCTCGCAAGTTGTCGATGTCGGACGTGGCGAGCCTGGCCGGGGTATCGCGTCCCACCATTTACCGCTACTTCGCGTCCAAGGAAGACCTCATCGACGCGATGGGAAAGCGCGAGCGGCGTCGCTTCAGCACGGCGATGGACAACGCGATGTCCGGGGTCGTCGGCGTCGCACGGCTGGAGGCCGCGGTCGACGTCGTCGCGACCTTCCTCGAGGCTCAGCCGCCGGGGCACCTGCTCGATCTCGAGCCGGGTTTCGCGCACGACCAGATGGCCGCGGCGCTACCCATGCTCGCCGAAGGGCTGGTGACGGTTTTGCAGCGCTGCGCCCGGGAAGGAGCGCTCGCCGCGGCGGTGGATCCGCCCGACCTCGCCGGCGCCATCGCACGGATCGCGTTGAGCCACTACATATTTCCCGAGATCGACCGCGGCGCTGCTCGTCGCCAGATCCGGACCGCCGCCGGACTTTCCACCTAGCCGATGTCGGCTCGCCGTGCGCAGGCGGGTGTCGCACACGTCACACCCGCCACATCGGTATCACGAAAGCTGAGACTACATCGTCCTGAGACGCGATAGCACATGCGATATCGCGTCTCAGACCTGGTATAGCCCAACCTTTTTGGTGCTGATGTGGTCGGTGTGGTCAAGTAGCCTCTGATGCTATGCCGATGACTGTTCGCGCGTTGTTTGTGATGGGCGTATTTCTGCTGACGATGACGCGTATCGGGGCGCCGGTCACGGCACATGCCGAGCCGGGCAGCGTCGGGCCGCGCGATAACAGGCTGGTGGGCTGGGACACCTACCGGCGATTGGATCGGCTGCCCTACCTGAGCGCCGATACGCAGACGCTGCAGGTGTCTAGCTTCGACCGCACCGGCGGGGATTTCGATATCTCCACGGGTAACAAGAATGGCAACGGCGGATGTCTCGCGCCGGGTGGGGCCGGCTGCGTGGTCGCGGAGGATCACGGTGCCGGCGAGGTCGATTCGATCTGGTTCACCCGCGACGGCGGCAACGTGCGTGCGATCGGCGCGATCCGCATTGAGCTGGACGGGCGGACGGTGGTCGACGCGCCGCTGCAGTCGTTGGTCGACGGCGCATTGGGTGCGCCATTCGTGTGGCCGTTAGTCGCCAATGCCGCGCAATCGCCCGGCGGTGTCTACATCAAAGTGCCCATGCCGTACCGGCGATCGATGCGGATCAGCGTCGCATCGCACTTGGAGTACTACCACGTCGACTATCGCCAGTTCCCCACCGCGGACGGTGTGAGCACATTCTCGTCCGCCGACCCCGCGCTCGACGTGGTGGCTGCGCTGCGTGCCGCGGGCACTACCGACCCCAAGCCGGCCGAACCCGCTGCGGCGCATACTAATCGGACTGTCGAGTTGCCTGCCGGCGCTGGGCGCACTATTGCCGAAGCGGCCGGGTCGGGCACGATCTCCGCGCTGCGGCTACAGTTGCCGCAGCCGAGTGATCAGCTTCTCGCGGGTCTGCGGATACAGGTCGAATTCGACGGCCGAATCATGGTCGACTCGCCCCTCGGTGAGTTCTTCGGCGCCGGACTGGGTGTCAACGACGTGCGATCGCTGATGTTCGGAGCCACACCACAGCCCGACGGTTCGCTGTCGTTGTCATGCTGGTGGCCAATGCCTTTCGCGCGTACGGTGCACGTCAACCTGGTCAACTCCACCGACGCTTCGGTATCCGGGATCGACAGCGACGTCGTGACTGTTCCCGGCCCGCAATGGGCGCCCGCGTTGGCCAGTGGCCGTGCCGGCTATTTCACCGCACGTTCGCATGCCGGGCCCACGACGGTCGGTGAGGATTGGGTGTTCGCCGGCGAACAAGGCCACGGAAAGTTCGTCGGCGTCAGCCACACCATTCGCGGCTCGAGAATCAAGACGTCGTTCGGCGACGACGCCCCGTACTTTCTCGAAGGCGCCGAGCGCGCGTACATCGACGGTTCGGCATCTCCGCAGTGGTACGGCACCGGCACCGAGGACTTCTACGAGGGCGGTTGGTATTTCAAGAACGGCACCCGTTACAGCGACCCGCTCACCGGACAGCCCGATCAGCGAACAGCCGCCGGCGGATGCGCGGACTACTGCGTCGTCGTCTACCGGCTGATGCTCGCCGACGCTATCGGCTACCACTCCGCGATTCGGTTCGGCATCGAGCACGGCAAGCGAAACATGGTCCAACCCGACTACAGCTCAACGGCATTCCTCTACACCCAGCCGAACGCCACCACGACTCCCGGCGACGATGTCAATCCCGGCGATCCCGTCAATCGATTCCTGCACGGCTACAACGACACCGACGCTGACGACCAACTACTGATCAGTCAATACGAGGGGACTGACGACACCCGCACCATCGCCGGGTTGATCCGCTCCACCGGTGCCCCGATCACGTTCGGTGTCCACATCGATCCGGACAATCGCGGTCTTCTGTTGCGCCGTACCTCAGACCAGGCGACCGGTTACCAGTCCGTCGATGTAGCCATCGACGGTGTGCCCGCCCGAAATTGGTTGCAGCCCCGCAGCAATGGCGCACACCGCTGGCTCGATGACTCCTATCTGGTGCCGGGATCCCTCACCGAGGGCAAGACCTTCATCACCATCACGCTCACCCCCACGCCGGACAGCCCGCCTTGGACCGCCAGCCGCTACCACGTCGACACACTGGCGGCCAATCCCTCGACCGATTGACTCGAGGACCCTGCACAAGAATCAAACCCTCCGGATTTACCAGCAAACCTGCCGAGGTCGCCGAGGTTGTCACAGCTCAACGGCTATGCCGACTTTCTCCGTTCTTCACACGGTTGCCGCACACTGATTCCATGTCCTCATCTCCTTGGCTCGTCAGAATTATCGTCCCTACATTGGTTGCCGCCCTCGTGGCCAGCGCTCCGATTGCGGCGGCCGATCCCGTCAGTGACGCCTACCTTGCTCAGCTACGCTCCGCCGGCCTCACCTGGCCGCCCGGACACGAAGCCGCCTTGATCGGGATGGCGCAGCTCATCTGCGACGACCTCGGCTGGGGCTGGACGCCAGACCAGATCGCCCACGACGTCCACGCGAACTTGGACCCTCGAGGCATCGCCGTCGGAGACGTCTCTGCGATGGTCGGCATCGCGCACGCGACCTATTGCCCCAACCAAAGGTGCTGGGCCCCGCACTGCTGAACGCCGTCACGGCACGCCGCACGAGCCCAGACGCATGTCGATTTCATAGAACTTTTCGGTCCCACCGACCGAACTGTCTTTCAATTCGATATGGGTTCAGGTCCGAGCGGATACTCCCTATCGGTTTGCTGTTACGTTCGCCTCGTGTTGATCACGGGGCAGCCAAACCATGGCAAGAGGGCGGAAAAGATGAGGATCCACACATTCATCGCGGCGACTGCGCTTTTTGCTGGCGCGCTACTTTGGGCGCCAGCGCACCGAGCCTCGGCCGAGCCGCTGGCCTCGGGCGACGATACGAAGATGAACGGCGTCTACCACTACGCCGACGAGGACGGCGGTGCCGGGACATGGATTATCAGAACCACGTGCACACCGGGCTGCGTCGCTCACGTGTCGACGTCAATGGAAGGCGGGTTTGACGCCCCCCTGGTCAATGGCCGTTACACCGTTGCCCGCACGGTCCCCGAGGGCGCGGTGTGTCCGGACTCGAGCCAGCACCCGATCGATGTGAATCAATCGTGGGATCCGCTGACCCTCACCGGCGAGGTGGACTTTGTGAATACCACTGCACCCTGCGGTCTTGATGACAACCGTGACGTATTCACACTCACCAGAATCGGTTAGCCAGAGCCGACGTCGGCACCGCTAAACCTGGGGCCGCATCGTTCGGGAATGCGATAGCGGATGCGATATCGCTTTTCAGATTCGTTCTAGTCCAACATTGTTGGTGCTGATGTGACCGTTGTGAGGCACCAGCTGTCGATCACACCTTGGAGCTCAGCCCCGCGATCAAATTGATCGTGACGGCGAGAACGACTGCGCCCAGCAGGTAAGAAATCAGCGCATGTCGTAACACCGTCGCTCTGATGGACGTCAGGTTGATCTCGGTGTCTGACACCTGGTACGTCATGCCGACGGTGAACGCGATATATGCGAAGTCCCGGAATCGCGGCGGCTCAGGGTCGTGGAAGTCGATCCCGCCCGGATCGTCGGAGTAGTAGAGCCGCGCGTAGTGCACGGTGTACAGCGTGTGCACGGCGAACCAGGACGCCACGACACTCAGAATGCCGACGATGGCGGCGTGCAGCGCCTCGGCGCCGGAGCGCGACCCCGCGGCCACCACGTAGCCGACCCCGCCCAGGCTCGCAACGCTTGCGGTCAGGATGACGACGTCGGCCAGCCACCGGGTCGGGTCCTCTCGCGTCGCCCATATCCGGGTTTGCTCGGCATCCATTCCGCGCAGGATGAGCTGCGTCCACAGCACATACACGCCGGCGGCGGTGATCCAACCGGCGAGCGCGTAGCGCCCACCGAACGCATTTCCCACCATGATTGCGACGACGACGCCGAGCACTACGACAACCGCTATCCGAACCGCGGCGGTGTCGCGGAACAACTTCACCATTGACGTCACCATCGGAACCTAACCATCAGCACACAGCGTCCCATAGCGACACTCGGATACAACTCCGAAATGACACGACTGCAGCCGTTCAGAACGCCTACTGCCCCTAATCGCCTTCGCTGCCGCAATCATGCGGCAGCGAACGCCGCCACCGGCATCTCCACGGTTCCCCGACATGGGCCGCTGGCGATGTCCGTGTGCCAGGTGCCGCGCAGCGACCCGTCCGGCTGCGGCGCGTAGAACGCCCACGACTTCGCGGGAGCCCAGACCTTCGGAACCCCTTGCCCCATAAAGCAATCCCACTGAAAATCGAAGTGTTCCACCCAGCGCGCTCCGTCCCAGGCGTAGTGAGACGGCTGGGGCAGTGTCGGGTTCTTGGGGACGGGTCCGTTCGTGGCTGTCGCGATACACGTGCCCGACGAGCACGACGTCACGAAGACGTAGTCAGCGCTGAAGGTGGGTTCGGCTTGACCGGCCGCCACACTGGTTCCGGCCTTGTTCACGGCATAACGCACCAGCGAGTACTTGCCGTTCCACACCGGGGTCGCCGCATGCACCGAAATCGCCGAAGCGCCAAGGATCGCGACGACGCCGAGCACCAGCGCCAGCCGGCGGCCGAACCTCACACGCGAACACACCGTCTCAATAGTGCGGATTCGACGACGCGATGCGATCTCGGCCCGGACACGATCGCCTCAATCCGGCCGAAACTTTGTCGCCCCGAACGGTTCCGCGGTGCCCATCGCGAATACGGCCGACGGCTGCGGCCACCGGTGCCCGGCGCCGCCCCCGAAACTCATCGCTCGTGCAGCAGGAACAGGCCGTAGGCCGCAATGGACTGCGAGTCGACCATCACTCCCGAGCGGATCATCTCCTCGACGTCTGCCCGCGAGAACCACTCGCTGCGCATGTCCTGCTCCTCATGCTCGCGGTCTGCTTCTCCCTCGGAGACCCCGGTGGCCAGAAACACCCAGCCGCGCTGGCTGGTCATCCCGGGGGCGACATCGAGCAGACCGAGTGCCTCGAACGACGCCGCGGTCAACCCGGTTTCCTCGCGCAGCTCACGCGCGGCGAGTGCCGCGGGTTCGGCGTCGGCCAGATCGGGTGCTGTGCCCTGCGGGAACTCCCAGCGGCGCGCGCCGAGCGGGTAACGGAACTGTTCGACCAGCCGAAATCGGGTGCCGTCGTAGGGCATCACCAGCGCGTAGGTCGGCTTGTCCACCACAGCGTAGATGCCGGGACTGCCGTCCGGGCGGCGGATGTCGTCCTCCCGGAAAATCAGCCACGGGTTCCGATAGATCTCGCGTGACGCGAGGCGTTCGATGAAGGGCACGCCGCCCAGTATGAATGCGACCAACCCGACGCGACGGCCATCGCGAGGAGGTAGCGTCCGAAGCCATGCCTTCCCAAGAAGCCATCACCCAGACCGTCAACAGTTATCTCACGCTCGTCGCCAAGGGCGCTACCGAAGAAATAGTGCAGCTCTACACGGCCGACGCCACGATCGAGGACCCGGCCGGAACCGACGTACGGCGCGGCCGCGACGCGATCCGCGAGTTCTACGCGGCATTCCAAGATGCCAAGAAAGAGACCGAACTCGCCGAAGTACGCGTGGGCGGCAGCGAGGCGGCGTTTCTGTGGCACCTCACGCTCGACGCCGGTGACAGCCGCACCCGGATCTCACCCATCTCGCTGATGACGTTCGACGACGATGCGAAAATCACCTCGATGCGGGCATTCTGGTCCCCCGCTGACGTTCGCGTGCTGTAGCGCAAAGCCGTTACAGCCGAAGAACATACGAAGATCGGTGTCGCGTTGCCGGCCGCTTCGCTGGCACAATTCGGCGCGGTAGCCGATAGTGGGTCTATGCCAGACGGCCCCAGGACCACGGCCGAGCGGCCGAGACCCCGTACCCGACAACATGAAACGTGCTGAGCATGCAACGTCACATCATCGTCAGCGGTGACGACGCGCTCGCGTCGACCATCGTCGACGAGCTGAAGAACGCGGGTGCCCGGGTTGTCATGCTCACCAGTGACACCGGACTCGCCGACGCCGGGGTCACCCGCGCCGTCGCCGTGATCTGTGCGGGAAATGACGATGCGCGAAATCTCGAAATTGCCTTGCTGGCAAGGAAAGCCAACCCGAATGTGCGCGTGGTCGCCCGGCTGGCCAATGATGTACTGCGCGAAGCGGTCGCCGACCACAACGGCCCAGGCGCGATCCTCGACGTCGCCGAGCTGGCGGCGCCGTCGGTCGTCGAGGCCGCTCTGGCACACACCGCACACCCCTTCGAGGCGGCCGGCATCAAATTCCTCGTGTCAGGCACGGAGGCCCCCTACCACGCGACCCTGCGCGAGATCTACGCCGACCTGGCTCCGGTCGCGGTACTCCACGGCAAGAACTCGCCCGCGCCGGGGCTATTGGAAACCTGCCCGGGCCGTGACCTGAAGGTTCACGCCGGTGACTGGACGGCGATGATCGGCACGGTCGACGAGTTGGGGGCCCGCGGCATCAAGCCCCCGCGACCCAACACGACGCGCACCCGGCAGCGGCGGCTGCGGCGGGCCGCCGGCGTCGCACGCAGCCTGCGCAACGACGTCAACCCGATGTTCATGCGTGCGGTGGCCGCGGTGTTGACCGTGCTGATCGGCTCGACGGTGTTGTTGCGCTACTGCTACCAGCCCCACGCGAAAATGACCTGGGTCGACGCGCTGTACTTCAGCACCGAGACGATCGCGACGGTGGGCTACGGCGACTTCAGCTTCCTCTCGCAACCCACCTGGCTGCGACTGTTCAGCATCATGTTGATGTTCGGCGGCTTGACCACTACCGCGGTCCTCGTCGCGTTCATCGCCGACCTGCTGATCTCGCGCCGCTTCGCCCATACGGCCGGCCGGCGGCAAGCTCGACACTTGCGCAATCACATCGTCGTCGTCGGGCTCGGCTCGTTCGGCAGCCGGGTCACCGCCGATCTGCACGCCGCCGGATACGACGTCGCGGTGATCGAGCTCGACGAGAACAACCGCTTCTTGTCGACCGCCGCCGAACTAGAGGTGCCGGTGATCTTCGGGGATGCGACGCTGCGCCAGACGCTGGCAGCGGCCCGCGTCGACACCGCGCGTGCGGTGGCGGTGCTGACCCACGACGACATGACCAACATCGAGACCGGGATCGTGCTGCGCGAGATGTTGGGGCCACGCGTGATGCCGAAGGTCATCCGGCCCGACGTCCCGATCGTGCTGCGCATCTACGACCGCGAACTGGGTAGCGCGGTCGCGGAGCGGTTCGGGTTCGACAACGTGCGCTCGACCGTCGAGCTCGCCGCCCCGTGGTTCATCGGCGCCGCGATGGGTCTGCAGGTGCTGGGCACGTTTTCGGTCGGGCAGCGCTACTTCATGGTCGGCGGTATGCACGTGGCACCGGACAGCGAACTCGACGGGCTGCGGATGTTCGAACTGTCGACGCAGACCCGCGTCATCGCGATCACCCGAGACGATTCCCCGGTCCAACTACACCCACGGCGCGACGCCCGGCTGCGTGCCGGCGACACCGTCTACGTCGTCGGCCCCTACCGCGAATTGCTGGCCACGCTGCAAAAGGGGCAACCCCCGCAGCCGGAGGTCGGCCACGAGCGCCTGCCGGCCTAGAGCCGTCCGGCGACGTCGGCGGCGCGCCGCACCTGGTCGAGGTCCGAACTGGTCGGGATCAGCTGAACCTCGTCGGTGCCGATCTCGGCGAACCTGCGCAACACCGCGGCCAGCTCGTCTTCGCTGCCGGCCCAGCCGGTCATCGGGGCCATCGCATCGACGTACTCCGCCGGTATCCAGTTAATATAGCGCCGCAGATGGCGATGCACCTGGGCCCGGGACTGCTCGGGGGTGCCGAAGGCGAACCAGAACGAAGTCGCCAGATGAGGTTTGGGCTTGCCGGCCTGCGCCCACGCCTCCCGCGCCACGTCGAAGAGCTCGTTTTGCTTGTCGACATCCAGGTCCAAGGTGGTGCCGGCCAGCCCGTCGGCCCAGGCCGCCGCGCTGCGGATGGTCTTGGGCCCGATAGTGCCGACGAACAGCGGCGGACCGCCGGGCTGAACCGGCGCGGGCCCCACCGGCAGCACCGACTCGGTGATCTTCTCGCCCACCCACACCCGCTTCATCACCGCGACCCGCTCGGCCATGTCGCGCATCGTCTGCGTCGCCGGGTCGGCGCCCACCGCGTGGTAGTCCTCGTGCCTGCCGCCCACACCGACCCCGACCGTCAACCGTCCGCCGCACAGCATGTCGGCCGTGGCCAGGCCCTTTGCCAACATGACCGGATCGTGCAGCTGCGGCACGATCACGGTCGTCATCAGCCGCACCCGTTTGGTCCATGCGGCGAGCGCGCCCAGCAACGTGAGGTTGTCCGGGTTGGTGAACGCAATGCGCTCGCCCCAGCACAACGACGAGAAAGGGCCCTCGTCGATTTCGCGTGCCCAGGTCTCTAGCACCGTGGCATCCAAGTCCGGCTCCATCACCGGCATCGTCATTGCTATCCGCACGACGGCGATTCTGGCATGCCCTCAACATGTGGTGCCTGGAGTGGCAGCATGGGCCAGTGCCCTTAGCCAGTACATCCATCGCACACGTCCGCCTCACCGTCACCGATATCGAGCGATCCAGGCAGTTTTACGAGAGCGTGTTCGATTGGCCGGTGTTGCTGGAAGTTCCCGAGAATGCCGACGAGGCAACCCGTAACCAGTTCGCCTTCTTGTACGGCGGCGTCGTCTACGACCTTGGCGGCACGCTTCTGGGGCTGCGGCCGGTCGCCTCGGACCGTTTTCACGAAGACCGCTGCGGTCTTGACCACATCGCGTTCCGGCTCGCCAGTTTGGACGAATTAGACACCGCGGCAGCACATCTCGATGAGGTGGGGGTAGCACACGAGCCGATCAAAGACATTGGGCCGTCATACATTCTGGAGTTCCGCGACCCCGACAACATCGCCTTGGAGCTGACCGCGCCCAAGTAGCGTTTCGCGCATTGTCGCCTCGCGGCGACAGTGGTTGACTGGAAAGAACTATGTCCATCAATTTCAACCACACCATTGTCGCCGCCCGCGACAAACGCGAGTCCGCGGAATTTCTCACCGAGCTCTTTGACCTGCCCAGCCCGCAGCCATTCGGCAACTTCATGGTTGTCACCCTCGAGCACGGGGTGAGCCTCGATTTCGCGAACGCCCCCGAGGGCGAGGAAATCCGGCGGCAGCACTACGCCTTCCTTGTCTCCGAGCCGGAGTTCGACGCGATCTACGGCAAGATCCAATCCCGCGGTCTTGCGCATTGGGCCGATCCTCGGCAAAGCCGGCCCGGCGAGATCAATCACAACGACGGCGGCCGCGGGGTCTACTTCCTGGATCCCGCCGGGCACGCGCTGGAGATCCTGACTCGGCCCTACGGATCAGCCGGCTGACCTTTCCGGCCTAGTCGAGGCGCGGACCGCCATGCCGGACGTTCTCCTGACTTCGATAGTCGTCGGCAAGCTTTGCGACGTGCTTGGGCAGGGTGCCCGACGCCACATCCGCCAACGTTGTCTCCTCCAGCACCGACCGCATGCTGGCGCGTAACGCACGCCAGACATCGGCGAGCGGCGCCGTGGGCCCTGAGTACGGCAAATCACCGAGGCCGATGTCTCGCACGCTGGCCAGCGGCCCGTCGATGCAGCGCAACACGTCGGCAATGCTGATCTCGCTGCCGGGACGGGCCAGCTCGTAGCCCCCGTCGCGGCCGCGGTGGCTGCGCACCAAGCGGTCGGTGCGCAGGTTGGTGAGGATGTCGACGAGGAACTGCGGCGGTATGCCCTGCGCCTGGGCCAAGTCGTCGGTCTTGACCAGCGTGCCGGCTTCCGCGGTGGCGAGCTGGATCATCGCCCGCACCGCGTACTCCGCCTTCGCCGACATCCGCACTCTGAGGATTGTGCCACCAGCCGCCCGGGGACGATGCGGCCCGCTTGCGGGCCGAGGAGGAGGCGGACAGTCAGACGCGACGCGTGGGTCTGTGCGCCTAGGCGCGCGACTCCAGCATGTCGAGGACGCGCTGCGCCATTTCCTCGAGCGAGCAGTCCGGGATCAGCCGCAGATCGGGATGCTTCGGCCGCTGATACGGACTGTCGATACCGGTGAAATGCGTGATCTCACCGGCGCGGGCTTTCGCATACAGCCCCTTCGGATCACGCGCCTCACACTCCGCGAGGGGGGTATCACAGAACACTTCGAAGAACTCAAACCCGGCGTCGTCGTGCACTTTACGGGCCATCTCGCGGTGTTCGGCCAGCGGGCTGATCGCGGGCACCAACACGGTCTGGCCGGAATCGGCGAGCAGCGTCGCAACGTGGGCCAGCCGGCGCAGGTTCTCGGCACGGTCGGCCATGGAAAAGCCGAGGTCGGCATTCAGGCCGTGCCGCAGATTGTCACCGTCGAGAACGTAAGCGGGCACACCCTTTTCGAGCAGCTTCTGCTCGACCAGCATGGCCACCGACGATTTACCCGCACCCGACAAGCCGGTGAGCCACAGCGTCCGGCCCCGGGCCGCCCGGTCTTCGGCGGTGACCAGCGACTCGTGCCGCACGGTGTTCGGGCTTGCCTTCTGCGCCGCGACATCGCGCAACACCATGCCCGCCGCGACCGTGCCGTTGGTGTTCGGGTCGATGAGGATGAACGAGCCGGTGCTGGCGTTGCGGGTGTACTCGTCAAGCAGCAGAGGTACCTGCGTGCGCAGCGTAATGCGGCCAAGTTCGTTGAGTTTCAACGCCGTAGCGCTCTTGTCGCGATGCAGGGTATTCACGTCGAGGCGGTAATCCAGCGCAGTGACACGAGCGCGGGTGGTTCGAGTGGTGTGCTTGATGACGTAATCGCGGCCCGGCTCGAGCGCCGCGCCATCGGCCATCCAGCACACGGTCGCATCGAAGTCCTGCGCGACCCTGGGCTGGTTGTTGGTGCGGGCGATCATGTCGCCACGCGAAATGTCGATATCGTCGTCCAGGATCAGCGAGACAGCCATCGGCGGAAACGCCTCTGCCACAGAACCATTCGGGCCTTCGATCGCGGCGATCCGGCTGGTCTTGCCGATCGGTAGAACGACGACCTCGTCGCCCGGGCGCATCACGCCGCTGGCCACGGTTCCGGCGTAGCTGCGGTGGTCACGATGCTCGTGGGTCTGCGGCCGGATCACATACTGGACCGGGAACCGCACGTCGACCAGGTTGCGGTCACCGGCGATGTACACCTCCTCGAGGTGCGACAGCAGGGCCGGCCCCTCATACCAGGGCGTCTTGCCCGATTTGGTCACCACGTTGTCGCCGAGCAGCGCGGAAATCGGGATGGTCGCGACATCCTGCACGTCCAAACGTGCCGCGAAGGCGTGGAATTCGTCCTTGATCGCTTCGAACTTCTCTTTGTCCCAGTCGATCAGATCCATTTTGTTGACCGCCAGCACGATGTGCTGGATGCCCAACAGCGATGCCAGGAAGGCGTGTCGCCGGGATTGCTCGAGCAGACCCTGGCGGGCGTCGACGAGCACGATCACCAGCTGGGCGGTGGACGCGCCGGTGACCATGTTGCGGGTGTACTGGATGTGGCCCGGGGTGTCGGCGATGATGAATTTCCGCTTGGGGGTGGCGAAGTAGCGGTAGGCGACGTCGATCGTGATGCCTTGTTCGCGTTCGGCCCGCAGTCCGTCGGTGACCAGCGCCAGATCGGTGTACTCGTGGCCGGCTTCCTTGGATGTCTTTTCCACCGCCGCCCACTGGTCTTCCATCACGGCTTTGGAGTCGTAGAGCAGGCGCCCGATCAGGGTGGACTTGCCGTCGTCGACGGAGCCCGCGGTGGCCAGTCTCAGTAACGTTGCCATCAGAAGTAACCCTGCCGTTTCCGGTCTTCCATTCCAGCCTCTGAGATGCGGTCGTCGGCCCTGGTCGCGCCGCGCTCGGTCAGCCGGGATACCGCGGTCTCGGCAATGACCTCCGACACCGTGCGGGCTTCCGATTCGACACACCCGGTGCAGGTGACGTCACCGACGGTGCGGAATCGTACCGTCTTCTCCACGACCTGCTCGTCGGCGCGCGGCTGCATGTGACGATGTACGGCCAGCAACATCCCGTCGCGCTCGAAAACCTTGCGCCGGTGGGCGTAATAGATCGAAGGCAACTTGATCTTCTCGGCGCCGATGTAGGACCAGATGTCGAACTCCGTCCAGTTCGACAGCGGGAAGACCCGGATGTGCTCGCCCTTGTGGTGCCGGCCGTTGTAGATGTTCCACAGCTCGGGCCGCTGGGCCTTGGGGTCCCACTGGCCGAACTCGTCGCGGAAGCTGAACACCCGCTCCTTGGCGCGTGCCTTCTCCTCGTCACGCCGCGCTCCCCCGAATGCCGCGTCGAACTTGTTCTCCCGGATGGCGCGCAGCAGCGTCACGGTCTGTATCGGGTTGCGCGACGGGATGGTTTCGACGACCCGGCCGGCGTCGATGTCTTCCTGCACCGACGCGACCACCAGGCGCACCCCGAACTCGTCGACGAGTTCGTCACGGGTCGCGATCACTTCGTCGAAGTTGTGCCCGGTGTCGACATGCATGACCGGGAACGGCAGCCGTCCGGGGCGGAACGCCTTGAGTGCCAGGTAGAGCATCACGATGGAGTCCTTGCCGCCGGAGAACAGCAGCACCGGCCGCTCGAACTCCGCGGCCACCTCCCGGATGATGTGGATGGCCTCCGCCTCCAACGAGCGCAGATGGCTCAATTCGTACTGTCCGGCCGCGGGGCTCGCCGTCACACCACTGGTCATGGCTTCCTTGTCCGATCCGTTTATCCGGATAAACTTGGTAGAACTGACCATGTTTACGGTCATTGACGTTTATAGAACCAGCCCGCCTCGGCGGTGTCAATGGGCAGTAGCCCGGGTGGCGCGCGGGCCGAGCACCGGACATATCGAGCCAGGTCGGTGCGCCAGCCCTACCGCGCCGGCCGTTCAGTGCGAAAGCATGGACGAATGGCCAGCTCTTCCGCTCCAGACAGCGGGCGCGACGTGATCGCGCAGTTCCTCCCCCAATCGCCGTTCGTCGCCAAGCTGGGAATCGTCGCCGACCAGCTCAGCGACGACGAAGTACGGCTGCGGCTGCCGTGGGATCCCTCCAACGTCACCGTCGGCGACATGGTTCACGGCGGTGCCATTGCCACGCTTGCCGATCTCACCGTCATGGCGGCGGCATGGTGCGGCGCCGAGGCACCGCCCGAGCTGCGCGGCGTCACGGTGTCGATGACCCTGGACTTCATGGCGCCGGCCCGGTCCACCGACGTGATCGGGGTGGGCCGGGTGCTGCGGCGGGGCCGCTCGCTGACCAACTGCGAGGCCGAGATCGTGGACCCGGAGGGCAGGCTGATCGCCAAGGCCCTCGCCACTTACAAGGTCGGCTGACCGCCGTCGGCGCGGCGGTCGGACCGAAGCTTCGAAGGGTGTGGCAACTTGCCCGCCTTCGAGCGACAACAGCCCGCCACCACCCCGCGCGAAGTTACGTTGCCGCTCGGAGACGGGCACCTCGTGATGCACCCGCACGCCGATGGGCCGCGGAACGAACAGCAGGCGCTAGCGGGTAACCTCTTCGAGTTTGCCGGTCGCGACATCGAAGATGAAGCCGCGCAGCGACACGTGCTTGGTGACGAACGGGCTGTTTTCGATGCGGCGCAGCGACTGCCGGACGTCATCCGCGACGTCGGGGAAGGCCTCGGCCGCCCATGCCGGTTTCACACCCGTCTCTTCTTGGATAGCGCGCTTGAAGTCGTCGTCGGCGAAGGTGAGCATCCCACAGTCGGTGTGGTGAATCAGGATGATCTCCTGAGTCCCCAGCAGCCGCTGACTGATGGCCAGTGAGCGAATCACGTCGTCGGTGACGACCCCGCCGGCGTTGCGGATGACGTGGGACTCACCCTCGTTGAGGCCGAGTACGCGGTAGACGTCGAGCCGGGCATCCATACACGCGACGACCGCAACATGTTTGCTCGGTGGCAAGGGCAATGGCCCACTGAACGTGCTTGTGTAATCGGCGTTGTTGGCCAGGTAGTCATCGGTAACCGTCACTGCACGTCTCCTCGGAGCATCGCGGCATGGAATTTGCTACAGGATCGGTGCCGGAGTGTATTCCGTTCGGTTGGCGCAGTCTGCACTTTTGCTCTGCAAGTTCTTAATCCTCGGCGCCGACCAACGCACGTCCGAATGTGCCTTAGCTACAGGTCGTTACCCGCGTAGGACTGGTTGAAGCTCTTGTTGGCCAGCGGGAAGTCGGGGACGATGGTGTCAGCCATCGCCACGGGCAGCGCCGGCCAGTTGAACCAGGACGGGTCCACGATTTTGGCACGGGTGATTCGGTTGGTCGCGTCGACTTCGACACGGTGCACGATTGTGCCGCGCCAACCTTCGACGATGCCGACACCGCTGCTCGGCGTCCCCGGTGGGTCGACTCTGGTGATGTATTCGATTGGACCGCTGTGTGACTCGACAATGTGTCGGGCGAGGGCGACGGACGCCGCGAACTCGTCTCGCCGTACCGTGTAGCGGGCGAGAACGTCGCCACCTGCCGCGCCGATTTCCGTAATGGGCAGCTCGACGGCGGGATGCTCGACCCGGGCGTCGGTGCGCAGGCCGCTGGCACGGGCGACGTACCCGAGACAGCCCAGAGCGCTGGCGTCTTCGGAGCGCAGGGTCGCGGTACCGGCGAATCTGTCGAATGCGACCGCGTTAGCCAGTGTCAGCGAGGCGACCTCAGCCAAGTCAGCGGCGAGCAGTTGAAGTTCCTCGGTATCGGGAAGGCCTTGCAGCGCAACGCCACCCGGGTGGATGGCGCCGCGCAGCAGCCGATGACCCGCGACCGAAGCGTTGAGCCGCAGCAGTCTCTCGCGGATGCGTTGGGCGTGCGTGTTGGCGATGCCGTAGCCGATGTCGTTGGCCAAGGCACCGAGATCGGCGGCGTGGTTGTAGAGCCGCTCCAGTTCGACGATCAGGGCGCGCAACCGGTGCACCTCATCGGGCAACTCGATGCCGAGAGCGTCTTCGACGGCGAGGCTGTGGGCCAGGGCGTGGGCGGCCGACGTATCTCCGCTGATACGTTCGGCGAGCTCGACGCCCTCCGTGGCCGCACGGCCGTGGAACAGCTTCTCGATGCCGCGGTGTACAAACCACAGCCGGGCCTTCAACCGCACGACGGTCTCGCCCGCCACCGAGAAGCGAAAATGGCCGGGTTCGATCAGGCCGGCGTGAACGGGACCGACCGGGATCTCGTAAACCCCTGGCCCTTCGACGTTGAGGAAAGGGAACGCGCCGGCCTCGGCGAATTCGGGTGCGGGCCCCGCGTCGGTGCGCATCGGATGCCAGTCGGGCCAGTGCGCGTGGCGGACCAGGCGGCGCGGCTTGGGATGGCCGACGGGCCGGATGCCGTACAGGTCCGCCATCTCACGCTCGAACCGACTCGCCGGAAACGACACATAGGCCAGCGACTGAACATTTGGATTGTCCACGGGTACAACACATTCGAGCTCGACACGGCGGTCCGGACAGCCGGCCAGAAACAGGTAGACCACACGCAGAGTGTCGCCGTCGTCGTGCGCGGCAACCAACGCCAGCCGAAACGAATCGTCCAGGAGTTGTTCGGCCATTTCGGTGAGTCCGTGCTGGGAAACCCTGTGCCGCAACCAGCTTCGGCTCACGGTGCGGCTCCCACGTTGCTGCTGGCGGCGACGGTGAACAGGTGGGTGAGTGGGCCGGCCGTGACGCCCAGGGTCGCGGAGATGGCGACACCAAGGGTCAGGACCGTTGCGGCTGTCGCTGGCACGGCAAGCGATGGCGCGCCCACTGCGGGCGCACCGAGCAGCACACGCCCCGAATTGCGGGCCAGGGCGGCGAAGGCGATCGCGATCAGCAGCATCGCGGCGCCGAGTACCCAGGCCAGCCGCGCATCGGCCAGCGAGCGCGCGATCGCCAGCTCGCTGGCGAACATCGCGAAAGGCGGCAGGCCCAGCAGGACGATCAGGCCGGCGGCAAATGACAGGCCGATGAGCCGTGACCGGTGCATGACACCGGTGACATCGGCGATCGCGGTGGAGTTGTGCGCGGCCTGCAATTGGCCGCCCGCCAGGAATAGCACCGTCTTGGCGATCCCATGCGCGAGCACATGCAGCAGCAGCGCGGAGATCGCCAACGTGGTGCCGGCGGCCGCTGCGATCGCGATCAGGCCCATGTTCTCCATCGAGGAATACGCCAGCATCCTTTTGATGTCGCCGGTGACGGTCAGCATCAGCGCCGCGACCAGCAGTGTCATCAACCCGACCACCAGCAGCCCACCGCGCAGGAAGGTGGGTCCGGCAGCGGCATCGATAATCGGCCGCAGTCGGATGAGCACCGAGAACGCCACCGACAGCAGCACCCCGCTCATCAGCGCGGACACCGGCGCGGGGGCTTGGCTGTGTGCGTCGGCCAACCAGGTGTGGAACGGAAAAAGCCCGGCCTTGGCGCCGTAACCGATCAGCAGCAGCCCGCCGGCCAGCCGCGCGACAGCGGGATTCAGGCCGTGAGCGTGGGCGGCAAGCACATCGAGATTCAGCGCGTCAGCGGCGGGTGCGCCGGCATAGCGCGCGGCGAAGTACAGCAGCACGGTGCCCAGGAAGGCGACGGCGATACCGACCGAGCAGATCACCACATACTTCCAGGTCGCTTCCAGCGCGGTGCGGGTGCGGCGATGCCCCACCAGGAAAGCGGTGATCACGGTGGTGGCCTCGATCGCCACCCACACCAGGCCAATATTGTTGGCGCACAATGCGAGAACCATCGCTGCCAAAAACGCCGGCGTCAATATGCCGTAGAGGCGGGCACCACGCTCATCGATGTGAGCATGCGCGAGCTCGACGTCGATGTAAGAAATGCTCGCCAAGGTGGCCAGCGTGCCGACTATCCCGATGACGATGAGCATGGTCACCGTCAGCGCGTCGGCCCGGAGCAGCCCACCGAGCGCGAACTGGGTGCCGGACCCGACCCGAAAACCCAACGCCGCGGCACACCCCAGAACGGTGGCGGCCGACAGGACTGTCAGCCCCGCGGTCACGTGTCGCCATCCGGCGACCATGGCGGCGATTGACGCAGCGAGTGGCGCGAGGATCGCGGTGAGCAGCAACACGGTCATCAGTCGTGCAATTCCTGCAGCTTGTCCAGATCGGCGTCGCCGAAGGCGTGTCGCAGCCGGCCGGTCAGCACGCCGATCACGATCACGGCGAAGAGCACATCCAGTGAGGCGCCGAGTTCGACGATCAACGGAACTCCGGCGGTGAGCAGGAACGCCGTCGCAGCAATCCCGTTGTCTAGCATCAGGAATCCGGCGGCTTGCGAGATCGCGTGCCGACGGGTGGTCAACACGAACAGTGCAATCAGGACCACCGCGAACGCGGCAGGTACGGCATTGGTACTGGGGCCCGGTGCCAGGTCGACCACCGGTTGGGTGACCGCGAAGGCGGCGACGGTCAACCCGCCGGCAATCAACAGCGAACTGGTCGTGTTCACCAGCGGGGTCGCCTCACGTCGCGAGGCGACTTCGGCACGGACAACGCGGGCCAGCAGCCACGGCAACACCACCGCACGTAGCACCAGTACGGCAACAGCCACTCCGATCAATGCGAGATCTCGGTCATGGATGCCGCGCAACGCCGGGATCGCCGTCAGTGCCAGCCCCTGCCAGGCCAGCAGATGCACGATGGCGGGCAGGTCGCGGCGCCAGACAATCAATACCGCGGTCAGCATGAGTCCGCCCGCGGCGAAGTCAACCAGGATCGAGAAGTTGGCATCGGTCATCGCTGGGCCCTCACGTACCGATCGTGAAGAAGTTGGCGGCGGTGACCGCGAGCAGGGCCAGCAGAAATGAACCAGCCAACAGTTCGGGAACCCGGAACAATCGAAGTTTGGCGATGAACACCTCAAATGTCGCGAGCAGCGCCGCGAGAACCGTAACCTTGGCAACTACCGCCGCCACACCGATCAACACCCCGGACGCGGTGGGCGCAGCACCGGCAATCCCCCACGGCAGGAACAGGTTTGCCAGCAGCGCCAATAAAACCGTGAGGCGCATCCCCGACGCCCATTCTACGAGCGCCAACCGGGGGCCGGCATATTCGAGGACCATCGCCTCGTGCACCATCGTCAGTTCCAGGTGGGTCGCCGGATTGTCCACCGGCAGCCGCCCGGTCTCGGCGACGATGACGATCACCAGCGCGACGAGGGCGAGCACGGCGGTCAAGGACATGACGTGGCCGGGGTTTGCGATCGTATTCGTCACCAGCGCACCAAGATTGGTCGATCCGGCCGGAATGGACAGTGCGAACACCGCCAACAGGATCGTCGGCTCTACCAGAGCCGCGATAGTGATCTCGCGGCTTGCGCCCATGCCGCCGAACGAGGTGCCGGTATCGATGCCGGCCAAGGCGAGCGCAACAGTTCCCAGGAATAGCAAGCCGACCACGGCAAACAAGTCCGCGCTGGAGTCCAGGGGCGACCCGGTAGCGACGATCGGTATGATCGCCACGATCAAGAGGGTCGTCCCGGCGAGGATCATGGGCGCAGCGGTAAACACGACCGTCGTTCCCGTCGGCGTGATCTGTTGCTTACCAAGTTGTTTGAGCAGATCCCGCCACGGCTGCAGCACGCCGCCGCCTGCTCGTCCCTCCCAGCGGGCCCGCACCTGTCGCGTCATACCGACCACTACCGGCGCGCCTAGCGCGACCAGGCCAAGCTGAGCCGCTCCGGCGACGTAGGACATCGCGTTCACTTCGCCGCCACCAGCACGATCAGTACACCCAGCGCCCCGTAGGCCAAATAGAGATGCACGCTGCCGGTATGGGCGCGCCGCATCAACCCGGCCGCGGCGACCACCGCGGCGACCACCGGAGCATACAGACGCTGTTCGATCGTGTCGGTGATCGCGGTCCGGTAGGTGATCCGGTCGGGGTTGTACCGTGACTCGGCCGTGTGGGTGACCTCGATGTCGGTGTCGGGGCGCAGCACATCATCGAAGACTCGCTGTAGTGGCTCGGCGAACGACGTTGCCGTGTATTGCATGCGCTCGGTGAGATCGTCGGCGCCGCATGCCCATAACGGCAACGCGACCGACGCGGGGCGCCGACGGGAACGCGCTCGGGCCAGCCCGGACGCCACCAGCGCCGCGGCGAGCACACCGGCCGCGATCACGCCGGGCGCGATCGACCCCGACACCCCGGGCAGCCGCACCACGGTGCCGAAATCGGCGAACCCGACGACGTCTGCGAAGGGCAGTGTCGCGACGGTTCGATGTACGGTCGCGGCGACAAGCCCCGGCGCCACCGCCAGTATCAGGCAGGCGCCCGCCGCGATCGCCATGCCGACGCGCATGCTGGCCGGCGCCTCACGCGCATCGGCGGCCCGCAGGGAGCGGGGACGGGCGAAAAACCCGATCCCGAACGCTTTGACCATCGCCGCCACGCTCAGACCGGTGGCAAGTGCAACCACGCCGACCGCCAACGGCGTCGTCAGCGCCACCATGGGATCGTGTCGGGGAGCGGCGTGGATCAACGACTGGAACAGCAGCCACTCGCTGACAAAGCCGGCGCCGAGCGGCAGACCACATGCGCCCAGCGCGGCCACACCGAAAAACACTGTGGTCGTTGGCATCCGGCGGGCCAATCCGCCGAGCAGGTCGAGGTCGCGCAGCCCTGTCGCGGCCAGCACCGACCCCGCGGCCAGGAACCCCAGGCTCTTGAATGCCGCGTGTGCCATCAGATGCAGCACCGCGGCGGCTGCCGCTATCGTCGCCGGGCCGTAGGCGCCGGTATTTGCGAAAAGCGTTGCCGCACCGAGCGCCAATGTGACCAGGCCCATATTTTCGGTCGTCGAGTAGGCCAGCAGCCGTTTGATATCGGCGGCAACCGAGGCCTGCAGCACACCATAGAGCGCAGAGACGGCGCCGACGGCCAGAAGCGTAAACCCCCACCAACGGGGCCCCGGCCAGAGCAACCGCAGGTCGAAGCGAACGATGCCGTAGATCCCCAGGTTGACCATCGCCGCGCTCATTAACGCCGATACCGGGCTGGGCGCCTCCGGATGGGCACGCGGTAACCAGGCGTGCAGCGGCACCAATCCCGCCTTCGACCCGAACCCGATCAGTGTCAGCACGAACACGGCCGCGCGGGCCCCGCCAGACACCCCGGTGATGTCGGCGAACCGGTCCCCGCCACCGGCCGCCGACAACACCATGAGCCCGACCAGGATCGCGACGAAACCGAGCTGGGTCATCACCGCGTACGACAGGCCCGCCGATCGGACCTGCGGGCGGATGTCCTCGGACAGCACCAGGATCAGCGATGCGATCGCCATCAACTCCCACGCCAACAGAAACGTCGTCACCGATCCCGCGGCCGGCACCAACACCATCGCCGTGACAAACACCGGCAAGATCGCCATCGTGACCCAGCCCAGATGTTCACGACGCGCGTAGCCGATCGCATAACAGCCGACCGGGACCGCCACCGCGCCGGTGATCGCCATGAAGAATCCGCCGAGTGGGTCGAGCTCGATGCGTACGCCGGAGAAGGGAAGAAGCCAGTCGATGTCTACCGGCCGTACCGATCCGAACATCCCGTGTAAACCCAGCCACACCGCGACGATGCCCACAGCCGACGTGGCGATCCCACCAACTGCCGGACCGAAGTCGTTTCGTGGCAACATTTTTGGCGTCGACACCGGGGCGACCACCGAGGTGGTCGTCATTTCCCCGTCACCGACCGCAGCGCCGCGACGATGTCGGCGGGTGTGGGCGGGCACCCCGCAATCTCGATATCGACGGGCACCACCTCACCCACCGCGCCGGCGACAGCGTAGGCGTCCTTGAACACCCCTCGGTTCAAGGCGCAATCTCCGCACGCGATCACCACACGCGGTTGTGGCGTCGCTTCGAGGGTGTTACGCAGCGGGTCGGCCATGTTGCGCGTCACCACTCCGGTCACCAGCAGCGCATCGGCGTGCCGGGGCGAGGCCACGAGCCGGGCCCCGAACCGCTCCGCGTCGTACACCGGGCCGAACGCACCCGAAATCTCTACCTCACATCCGTTGCACGAACCCGAATCGACATGCCGGATCTGCAGCGAACCTCGCACTCCAGCCGGCGGTTGTGTCGCGGACGGCGGTGCCGGCGCCGCGGGCTCGGCGATCCGGCCGACGCGAAAAATTTTGGCGACCCAGCCGATGGCGCTAATTCGTCGCACCGTCCACGCGCAGGTCCGCCAGCACCGCGACCCGATCCGTGAGCACCCTCGCAAGTACCTTGCGAGCCACCGCGAGCAGCTCGGCGATATCGGGCGACGCGATCGAGTAGGTCACGACGTTGCCATCACGGTGTGCGATCACAACTCCTGCCCGACGCAACAGAGCCAGCTGCTGGGACAGGTTCGATGCCTCCAGTCCGACATCGGACACCAACAGCTCCCCGACCGAGCGGTCCCGCTCGACCAGCAGCTCGAGAATCCTGATTCGCGCCGGGTGCCCGAGTGTCTTGAAAAAATCGGCTTTGAGCTTGTAGAGGGGCTTCGTTTCCACCTTTGCTCCTGAAGACTTCACGATTACGACACTTTATCAATTGAAGAATTCACGATAAGGCTGGAGTGGCGCCGCAGCCGGACGACGGTCGCCAGGCACAGCACTAGACGACGAAAGCACCACCGCGCGTCCCACCCCCGGCGACCAGTTGGCGCGGCGGGCGCGGCGCGACGCCGCTCGCGTCTCTCGCTAACCTGTCCCAATGCGATGCAGGCAGGCCCACCGGGCATGATCCGGTACCTCGCCCGGCGGTTCCTCAACTACGTCGTGCTACTCGCGCTGGCGTCATTCCTGACCTTCCTGCTGACCTCGCAGACGTTTCATCCGCTCGACAGCTTCGTGCAGCGCCACCCGACACCGCCACCAGAGGCCATTCACGCCAAGGCCGTTGCGCTGGGCTTGGACAAACCGGTGACCATCCGCTATGCCAAGTGGGTTTCCGGTGTGGTCCACGGTGACTTCGGGGTGACGGTGAGCGGTCACCCTGTCTCCCAGGAGCTGTGGCGCAGGGTCGGGGTGAGCCTGAGACTGGTGGTGACCGGTTCAGTGCTGGGCACGCTGATCGGCGTCGTCGTGGGCGCCTGGGGTGCGGTGCGGCAGTACCATCTCAGCGACCGGGTGATCACTGTGTTGTCGCTGATCGTCTTGAGCATCCCCTCGTTCGTGTTGGCAAGCTTGCTGATTCTGGGCGCGCTGCGGGTCAACATGTTCGCCGGAGTGGGAATCTTCCAGTACACCGGGGAAACCTCGCCGCTTCCGCCGAATGGAACCGTCGACGAAATCATCGAACGCTTACAGCACATCGTGTTGCCCACCCTCACCCTGGCCCTCGGCGCAATCGCGGGTTTCAGCCGGTACCAACGGAATGCGATGCTGGACGTGCTCGGCGAGGACTTCATCCGAACTGCCCGCGCCAAGGGTCTGACCCGCCGGCGCGCGCTGTTCAAACATGGTCTACGCACCGCACTCATTCCGATGGCCACCTTGTTCGCTTATGGCGTGAGCGGGCTCGTTGTCGGCGCGGTGTTCGTCGAGAAAATCTTCGGCTGGCACGGCATGGGCGAATGGGTGGTGTCGGGAATCGCGACCCAGGACGCCAACGTCGTCGCGGCGATCACGCTTTTTTCCGGCGCCGCCGTTCTGTTGGCGGGACTGTTGTCCGACGTCATCTACGCGGCACTGGATCCGCGGGTGCGCGTTTCATGACCGCCGCCGAAAGCACACCGGTGCGGTCCGGGGTCGACCCGGCCGCCACGTTCGCATCGCGCCGAAACCTGTTGATTCGCCGTTTTTTTCGCAACAGACCCGCGGCGGTGGCGCTCGTTCTGCTGGCGCTGGCATTCGTCGGCTGCTACGCATTGCCGCCGCTATTGCCGCACAGCTATACCGATTTGGACCTGCACGCACTGCTGCAGCCGCCGTCGCTGCGACACTGGTTCGGCACCAATGCGCTGGGCCAGGATCTACTGGCCAGGACCTTGACCGGCATGCAGAAGTCGCTACTGATCGGCGTTTGCGTTGCGGCGATCTCGACCACCGTCGCCGCCACCGTCGGATCGATTGCGGGCTATTTCGGTGGCTGGCGCGACCGAACGCTGATGTGGCTGGTGGACCTGCTGCTCGTCGTGCCCAGCTTCCTGCTCATTGCCATCGTCACGCCGCGCACCAAACAATCGAACAGCATTCTGTGGCTCATCGTGCTCCTCGCGGCGTTCGGCTGGATGGTCAGCTCACGGATGGTACGCGGCCTGACGATGAGCCTGCGGGAACGTGAATTCGTCCGTGCAGCACGGTATATGGGAGTGCCGAGCCGACGGGTGATCATGCATCACATCGTGCCGAATGTCGCCTCCATCCTGATCATCGACGCGACGCTCAACGTAGGTTTCGCGATCCTGGCCGAAACCGGGCTGAGCTTCTTGGGATTCGGTGTGCAGCCACCGGACGTGTCACTCGGCACGCTGATCGCGGAAGGCACTCCGTCGGTGACCACCTTCCCCTGGGTCTTCCTGTTCCCGGGCTCGGCGTTGATATTGATTGTGTTGTGCGCGAACCTCGCCGGTGATGGCCTGCGCGACGCCATCGATCCGAGCGCGAAGCCATCGCGCCGTAAAAAGGCGAAGCCCGTTGGGCGCCCGCAGTGACGGCCCTGCTGGAGGTGACCGACCTCGGCGTCACCTTCGACGCCGGGGATGCGCGGGTGCCCGCGGTGCGCGGTGCGACTTATCACATCAATCCGGGCGAAGTGCTCGCCATCGTCGGGGAATCGGGCTCAGGCAAAACCACCGCCGCGATGGCCGTAGTCGGGTTGCTGCCCGAATACGCCGAGGTGTCGGGTTCCGTTCGGTTGCACGGCCGGGAGTTGCTCGGGCTGCCCGACCAGGCGATGTCACGGATCCGCGGCAAGACGATCGGCACCGTCTTCCAAGACCCGATGTCGGCGCTGACTCCCGTCTACACCGTCGGGGACCAGATCGCCGAAGCCATCACGATTCACCACCGTGACGTCAGCCGGGCGGCGGCCCGGACACGAGCCGTGGAGCTGCTCGAGCTGGTCGGTATCGCGCAGCCAGACCGCCGCGCAAAAGCGTTCCCCCACGAGCTATCCGGCGGGGAGCGTCAGCGGGTGGTGATCGGGATCGCGATCGCCAACGATCCGGATCTGCTTATCTGTGACGAGCCCACCACCGCACTGGACGTCACGGTGCAGGCCCAAATTCTCGACGTCCTTCGGACAGCGCGCGATGTCACCGGTGCGGGAGTGTTGATCATCACCCACGACCTGGGGGTGGTCTCGGAGTTCGCCGACCGGGCCATGGTCATGTACGCCGGACGCGAGGTCGAGATCGCAACCGTTGCAGATCTTTACCGGGACCGCCGCATGCCGTACACGGTCGGATTGCTCGGTTCGGTGCCGCGACTGGACGCTCCGCAGGGCACTCGGCTGGTTCCGATTCCCGGTGCGCCGCCTAATTTGTCGACGCTTACACCCAATGCCTGTCCGTTCACGCCCCGCTGTCCGCTGGCGATCGACGAATGTCGTTCGGCTGAGCCAGCTCTGATCACGGTTTCCGAAGACCATCGGGCGGCCTGCATCCGTACCGACGACGTCGCGGGTCGGGCCGCCGCTGAAATCTTCGACGTGACCACTGCGCCCCCGGCCCTCGATAGTGCAGCAGACCAAAGCGCAACGGTGCTACGGGTCGTCGGCCTCAGCAAAACCTATCCGCTCACCAAGGGCGTGGTTTTTCGCCGTCGGGTGGGTGAGGTGCGAGCGGTCGACAACGTCAGCTTCACCCTGGAACAGGGCCGCACGCTGGCGATCGTCGGAGAATCCGGTTCGGGCAAATCGACTACCCTGCAACAGATCTTGGAACTGAACACGCCGCAATCGGGTTCGATTGAGGTTCTCGGCGCCGACGTCGCCGGGTTGAATCCGCAGCGCCGGCGCTCGCTGCGCCGCGACATTCAGGTGGTATTCCAAGACCCGGTGGCGTCCCTGGATCCCAGGCTACCCGTTTCCGAGGTCATAGCTGAACCATTGCAGGCGAACGGATTCCACAAAGGTGCCGCGGATGCGCGAGTCGCCGAGCTGCTCGACATCGTTGGTCTGCGCCACGCCGACGCCACACGGTATCCGGCCGAGTTCTCCGGTGGGCAAAAGCAACGCATCGGTATCGCGCGGGCACTGGCATTACAGCCCAAGATATTGGCACTCGACGAACCGGTGTCGGCGCTCGACGTCTCGATCCAAGCTGGGATCATCAACCTGCTGCTCGACCTGCAAGAGCGGTTCAGTCTGTCGTACCTGTTTGTCTCGCACGACCTTTCCGTCGTCAAACATCTGGCGCATCAGGTGGTGGTGATGTACCGGGGTGCCATAGTCGAGCAGGGTGACGGCGACGAGGTCTTCACCAACCCACAACACGAGTACACCCGGCATCTCCTCGACGCCGTTCCGCGGGCGCATCCTGATGGCGGCGCGGGTTAACATCGTCGGGGTGACGCGCCGACCGAGAGCCCGCAAGCTCGCGGTGCTGGCGTTGGCGCTCGTGGTGATGGTCACCGGATGTTCGAGTGGCTACCAGGATCTGCCGGAGACCCGGGCAGCCCAGGTCGGCGCTACCAGCGACATGAATCCGCAGGACCCGGCGACGCTGCGTGACGGTGGCAACCTGCGGCTCCCGCTGTCGGAGTTCCCGGACAATTTCAACCAGTTGAACATCGATGGCAATACCTCTGACACCGCCGCGGTTCTGGGGGCCACGCTGCCGGGGGCGTTCATGACCCGCGCGGACGGGTCGCTGAACCTCAATACCGACTACTTCACCGGTGCCGAGCTGACCGGGGCCAACCCCCAAACCGTCACGTACACAATCAATCCGAAAGCAACATGGAGCGACGGCACGCCGATCACGTGGGAAGACCTCAAGTCCGAGGTTGACGCGTGCAACGGGCGCAACAAGAAGTTCTTGATCGCCAGCCGGGCCGGGTTCGAACGCGTGAAATCGGTGACCAGAGGTGTCGACGACCGGCAGGCAGTGGTCACCTTCTCCGATCCGTATGCCGAATGGCGCGGAATGTTCGCCGGCGGCATCCAGCCGCGCACCATGACAGCCAACCCGGAGGTCTTCAACAAGGGCCAGCTCGAAGCTCCTGGCCCGTCGGCCGGCCCCTTCATCGTGTCCACGATCGATCGGACCGCGCAGCGCATCGTGTTGACCCGCAATCCACGATGGTGGGGCAGGAAGCCGCGACTGGATTCGATCACCTTCCTGGTGCTCGACACATCCGCCATCATCCCCGCGCTGCAGAACAAGGCAATCGATGCCGCCGGCATCACCACGCTCGACGATATGGTGACCGCCCAGCGCACGCCCGGCATAGTGATCCGGCGTGCGCCGGCCCCCACCTGGTTCCACTTCACGTTCAATGGCGCCGAGGGGTCGATCATGGCCGACGAGCGGTTGCGACTGGCGGTCTGCCAGGGTATCGATCGCCAAGCCATCGTCGATGTCGTCCAGCACGGCCTGAGCACCCATCCCGTGCCGCTGAACAACCATGTCTACGTGGCCGGGCAGGTTGGCTACCAAGACAACAGCGCGCCAGGCGCATACAACCCGGATAAGGCCCGAACAGCTTTGGATGCCATGGGGTGGAAGCTCAACGGGCCGGTTCGGGAAAAGGACGGCAAGCAGCTCGTCGTTCGCGACGTGCTCTTCGACGCGGCGTCCAACCGGCAGATTGCCATGGTTGCGCAGAACAGCCTGGCGCAGATCGGTGTGAAGCTGGTGCTCGACCTCAAAGCCGGCAGCGGCTTTTTCAGCCAATACGTCGGCGTCGGTGACTTCGACATCGCCCAATTCGGTTGGGAAGGAAACGCTTTCCCGTTGTCCGCGCTTCCGCAGATTTACACCTCGGACGGTGACAGCAACTTCGGCAGGATCGGCGACGCCGCGATCGATGCGAAGATCGCCGAGACATTGTCGGAGCTGGACCAGGACAAGGCGCGTCTTTTGGCCAATCAGGTCGACGCGATGATCTGGCAGGAAGGCTTCAACCTGCCGCTGTTCCAGTCGCCCGGCAACAGGGCGGTACGACACGATTTGGCCAATTACGGAGCTCCCGGACTGGCCGATGTGGACTACACCGCGATCGGATTCATGCGGAGCTGAGGCGCCGGCACAGCGGTGTCACGGCGGGCAGCGCACCCTCGGCGATCGCGGCCACCTCCACCGCCTTCCACAGCAGGCGTATGGCGGGCCGGGCCGGCAGGGCGTCCAGCGCCGATCCTTGACCGGCAAGCTTGTCGATGTCGCCGCGGCACACCGCCTCGGCGATCTTGAGCGCGGCGGACTCACGAAAGTCCACCGCGCTGTGCGCCATCGTCGGCAACGCCAATAGCAGCGCGTTCGGCACCAGCGATGCCACGCGCTCAGCCACCGACCGCGGCGTCACCAGGTCCCTGCCGCCGGAAACGACGACCGTGGGCCAATTGAACTTCGGCATCTCGGCCACCAAGTCGTACGGCTCCGCCTCGAAAGCATCTGATTCGCTGATGATTTCGCGTAGCGCCACTGCGGGGTCCAGCGGCAGGCCGTCGGGTTGGGACGCGTAGTCGAGTTCGCGGAACGCGATGCGACTCACCAGATCGATTTCGTGGTGGTACGCCACATTGAGACTGACCACGGCGGAGAAGCGGGACAGCAGCCGCCACAACACCATTCGGCCACTGAGCAACAAGTCGAGTACGCGATCCAGCAGGGGCACCCCGCCGTAGGCGTAAATGGTGGTGGCAACCTCCCCCGCCGTCCCGGTCATGCGCCCGGCGGCGATCAGCTGGCGGACCTTCGCCGCCAATGCGGCGGTTTCCGGTGTATCGCCGTCGACCAGCAAGCCACGGATCGCGTCGCGAACGAGCGCAATGTCGTGGCCTGACAGCAGCGGTGAATCGAGGATCATCGCGTGCACCCGCCCGGGATGGCGTACGCCGAAGCCGGCCGCGATATAGCTGCCGTACGACGTGCCGTAGATGACGGCGGAATCCACATGGGCGTCGTCGAGGACGGCGGCGATGTCGTCGACCACCTGATCGACGGTGATCGCTTCGGGCGGCAGGTCGGCGCCGGAGTCGTCATGACGCGACATACCGATGCCGCGGTGCTCGATCATGATGATGTCGAGACCCGCGAGGGCGGCGCGCCGCCGCAGCCCCTTGTAGACCTGGATCGACGCCACTCCCGGACCGCCCGGGATGATGACCATCGGGTGGGCGGACTTGCGCCCGGCGCGGACGTAGAACAGATCGAACTCGTCGGTGCTGCCTGGAGATATCGGCCTGCGCACCGGACGAACGCCGGGCATTCGCGCAAGCTTTTCCTGCACCCGGCGCCGTTTCGCGTTCATGGTCATCGCCGACCATTCTGCCGGGGTCGCTTGCGATCAGCAGCGCGGCTGCCTTCCCGCGGCACTCGTGGCCGCCGAGTCAGCCGGCGTTCTCGCGTCCGCGAGTACCGCAGTCGCCGAATCGGCGCGTGTAAGTCGGGACGACCCCGGGTCCTACACGTTGAGATCGATACGGTGCGCACCTTTGACGCTGTCGTAACGATCGGGACTACACGTCAACACGATCACCTGCCCGTGCGCACCGACCGTGTCGAACACCTCACCCATCTTCGCCAGCCGGTCGGGGTCGGTGAATCCCAGCGCGTCGTCGACCACGACCGGAACGGCGTCCTCCTTGGCGACCAGGGCGGCACCGGCCAGGCGCGCCAGGATCCCGAGTTGCTCCTTGGCCCCGCCAGACAGGGAGTCGTAAGGGACCGTCACGCCGTCCAGGGTTCGGCTGCGGATACACAAGTCGGTGTCGACATCGACCTCGAAACTGGGGCCGAAAACCGGACGGCCGAGACGCTGCAATTCGCTGCGATACGGCTCGACATAACCCAGCCGGGTGGTGTCGCGATGACGAGCCATCACCGAGCGCAGCAATTCTGCCGCACGGGCCCGGCCACCGATCCGGGTGTGCTGGCCGGCGGCGTGCTCGCGCTCGATCTCCGCGGCGTCGAGCTTGCCCTGGCGTCCCTCGCTGCCGAAGACCGAGAGTTCGATGGTGAGCTCGCGCAACGCACGGGCAGCATCTTCGTACCGCCCGCTCAGCGACTCCGCCGCGTCCTTGGCCGCGGCCAATTCGGCGTTCACCGCGTCCGGCGCCGCGGCGGCCAACTCTTCGCCCAGTTCGACGGCTCGGCGCTCGGCGGTTGCCGCAGCCCGTTGCCCGGCAGCCGCCGACGAAGCGAGGTCCTCGTCACTCACCGAGGATCGCTCCTGGACCAGCTGAGCGGTGGCCCTATTGAGCTCGGATCGTTGAGTTGCCGCTTCGTTGAGTAAAAGCGTTGCGCGGGTGGAGTTCTCGGCGAGCTGGGAGTCGGCGATGGCCGCGGTCCGGCGACGCGTCTCACATTCGGCTTCCGCGGCCAGGCGAGCGGCCTGCGCGGTGTCGAGTTCGGCACGAGCGGAAGCGACATCGGTAACGAACAGATCGGGCTCGGCAGGTTGACCGGCGCGCAGCTGCATCAGCCGCCCCCGGAGCTGGTCAATGTCCTCGTCGCCGCACAGGCCGGACAGCGTCGCGTTCAATTGGTCTCGGCTGCTCTGCAATTCGCGGCGGCGCTGGTCGGCCGCCCGTGCGGCACCGAGGTCGGCGACCTGACCGGCTGCCAGCGCTGCGGCCAGTTCTTGTTGTGCCGCAGCGTATTTCGACTGAACGTCAAGCGCCGTCGTGCCGGGAGTGATCCGTGCGGTGAGGACACCGGGAACCTCGACCTCGGTGGGACCGGTGGCTGTCGTCGACCAGCTTTGCCCGGCCGACAACGACACCCGTTGTTGGCCGACCGCGAGTTCGATGTCGGACACGGCGGTGAACTCGACCGCCGCGGAGATCATCGCAAGCTGGTCACCGGCGCGGTCGACCGCGGCTGCGGCACTTTCGATTCGGCGTAGTAGCTGCTCGGTGAGGACGACCGCGGAAAGCTCCGCACCCACGCGGTCGCGGTCGCGCTGGGCCGCGTCGATCTTGGCCAGGCGGGCGCCCAACCGGTCGATTTCCTCGCGTTCGGCGAGCTGGTCGACGGTGCGGCGGGCGGATTCGACGCGGCGTTGCAGCTCCGCCAGCACCTGAGTGGCCTCCTGCAATGCCGCAGCCGCCGTCTCGGCGTCGGCCTGTGCCGCCGTCTGCGCGTCGGCGGCTTGCTGCGCTGCTGTCGCGGCGGCCGCGACAGCCGCTGCGCGAGTTTCGATCTCGGTCACCAAGCGCGTACGCCCGATGTGCGCGGCGGTCGCGGCGGTGCTATTGGCGACCGCGGCATCGGCGACCAGCTTGGCTTCGCGCGCCTGGCGAGTCAGCGCCGCGGTCTTGTCGGCAGCGGCCTGCGCGCAGGCCAAGCGCGGGCCGGCCGCCGACCGCAGCTGCGAGAGCTCGGCGACTTGCCCGGTCAGCACGGCGTGGCGACGCACCCGGTCGTCGACCTCCGCGACCGCCGCCGTGCACTCCGCGACCGCGGCGTCGGCGGCGGACAGTCGGGAGATGGCCGCGGCCCACTCCCCGGTAGGGCGTCCGGTGGGGGTGAAGTAGCGCCCGTACTCGGCGTCGATCCGCTCGATGAGCAACGGCTCGTTGCCGGACAGCGCCGCCTCGTCACCGGCCGCGACATCGAGGGCACGCGAAAGCGCATCACACCCGGACAGATCCACCGCGGCCGTCGATGTGGCCTGCAGCACGCGCTGGGCGTGCCACAGGTCATTGTCCACCGTCTCGGCGAGCATCGACCGGACCCGTTCGTGGGCTTCGTCGCCGGTCAACTGCTCGCGGCGCGGCGTCAGCACGGTCAACTCCGTCTCGCACTTCTTGTGGAAGCGCTTGCGATAGACGAAACGATAAGTGCCGCTGCTGATTTCAGCTGTCACCTCGGAGCCGACATCGCTGTTGGTGGGCTTGACCTGTTTGACGTCCTTTTTGGTCGAGCGGTCCCTGGATTCCAGCAGCAGGTCCAGCGCCTCGATCATCGACGACTTGCCGATCTCATTGGCGCCGCTGACCACGACCACGCCGTGGTCGGGAAATTCAATCTCGCGGTGGCGGATGCCGCGGTAGTTCGTCAAGACCAACCGGTGCAGCTTCATGCCGCACCCCGATCCGTGAGCCGCAGCAAGAGCCCCAGGGCGGCCTGGGCGTCGGTCGCGGAGTCGGCGTCGGCCCCACGTGCGGTGGCCACCAGCTCTTCGACGGCCGCAGCGGCGAAGCCCCCGATGCCCAGATTCGTGAACTCGCCGTCGGCGGGTATCACCGCCAGCTCGGTGTGGCGTTCCCACAGGCCCAGCCACGCGAACAGCCGGGCGTAGCGGTCCAGGCACGCGTCGAGCGCGGCCCGGTCGGTGACCGTCAACGATCCCGTCAATGCCAGCCGCACCACGGTGCGCTCCTTCTCGGTCATCAGATCGAGATTCAGGTCGAGGTCGGCGATGTCGCGGCTGGTGTCGACCTGACGGTGCAAGGTGACAAACCGCCAATGACCGACGTGGCGGGGCGTCACGGAAACCGCGTTGGCTTCGTCGATGTCGACGACCAGGACGTGCCCCGGGTTGGACTCGACGTCATCGAAGTTCGTCACCTCCGGCGAACCTGAGTACCACACCCGTCCGCTGTCGCCGACCTGAGTGAGCGAATGCTTATCCCCCAATGCCGCATAGTGGACCGCGCCTCGGTCCAGTGCCTCTTCGAGCCGGGCCAGCCGAATCAGCGACGGCTTCTCGCGATCGGGGTCGAGCATGTCGACGCCGCCGTGGGCGACGAGCACGCGGGTGACCGGGCCCGTGTCGAGGCCGTCGAGGACTTCGGCCACCAGGTCGCTGGTCGGGGCCTTGGACCGCCACGGCGCAGCGACGATCTCGAGGCCCGGCCGCACCTGATGCGGGCCGGCGTGGTCGAGCACCACGACGTTGTCCGGGCATTCGGCGGTGAACAGCGCGCTGGTGAACACCGACGATGCGTCGAGCGGATCATGGTTGCCGGGCAGCAGGTAGACCGGAATACCGATGGCGCGCATGGATTGCAGCGACTGCCCGATCACCTTCGGGTCGAGCTGGTTGTGTTCGAAGACGTCACCGGCGACGACGACGAACTCGGCGCCCACCTCGGTCGCCAGGGCGCCCAGACCGGCGACCGCATCGCGCCGGGCGGCCGAATACCGCGGCTGGGCGTCGCCGGCCAGGAAGTGGCGGGTCATGCCCAGCTGCCAGTCGGCGGTGTGCAGGAATCGCATCCCGGCGCCCCCTTCTGAAATGACGTGGCTATCAAGGCACCGCGAAGTCTAGGGCGGTTGACCGACAACTTCGGGGACCCGCACCGGCATGCCCCGGCGCAGTCTCGGTATCTGACCGGAGCGGGTGACTTTTTGCCCGCCTTTGAGCGACAATCGGTGTGTTTCTTGATTGCTGAAAAAACTTGCGCCACAGCCGTTTCAGGAGTCACAGGCCGACGATTCCTGTCGGCGGGTGGGTTTAGTTTCGGGGTATGGGGTGATCGGCATGGACTCGGAGATGCTGGTTAGCCGCGCGGAAGCCGCCCGCCGTATCCGCGACGCTGCCGACCTGGGCGAACGGTGTGGACTCACCGGTGAGCCGATACCGCCGGCGTTGGCGGTCACCGCTGCCGCGCAGCGAGCCGGAAAACTACGTGTCGAACACTTCGCTGGTGATCCGGCGCCTCTATCACCGGTTGCCCGTCTGCGCCGATGCCGACACCCGCGCGCACGCCGAAGCCGACCTGGCCCGCCGCCAACATCGACAACCTCACCCTGGCCTGCGGCCCCCACCACCGCCTCCTGCAACCTCAATCGCGGCGAACCCCTACCAACGCCCCAACAAGCTGCTGCTCCGCGATGAGCGCGACGACGACGCGGCCTAACAACCGTGGTTAGGGATTGGTTAGCGTGAGCCACGTGACTTCTGAGCGCACCCTGCTGCTGATGCGGCATGCGAAATCTGGATACCCGCCCGGCGTCGTGGACCACGACCGGCCGTTGGCCCCCCGCGGCATCCGGGAAGCAGGGCTGGGCGGTGACTGGCTGCGCGCCCGTCAACCCGACATCGACGCCGTGTTGTGCTCCACGGCCACCCGGACCCGCGAGACCCTGGCCAACGCGGGCATCGATGCTCCCGTGCAATACCGCCAGCAGCTCTACGACACCACCCCGGGCACGGTGATCGACGAGATCAACCAGGTCCCGGACACCGTCGACACCCTGCTCGTGGTCGGGCACGAACCGACCATGTCTTCCCTGGCGATCGGCCTGGCAGGCGACGATGGCACCGATACGGCTGCGATAGAACGCATTTCGGAGAAATTCCCCACGTCGGCGATCGCGGTGCTCCGGGTGACCGGCGACTGGAAGGACCTGCAGTTAGGACGCGCCGCGTTGACCGGCTTCCACGTCCCGCGCTGAACCCCGCTAGGAGTTCGTCGAGAGCGTGAGCTCCATCAGCTTGAGGGCCTGCCCGCAGGCATCGATACCCGGCGCCTGCGGATTGACCCACCAGCCGACGACTCCTGCCGCGTCGCTGGCCACCCCACAGGCTCCGTTCGGGTCGTCCGGGCGCATCACAATCGAGTTCACCCCCGCGATCGTTCGCGTCTCGACCTTGTAGTGGAGGAAGTCGGCGACCTTGCGCTCTTCACTGAGGCTGCCCTGCTCGAACCAGAACCGGGTGATATCGATCAGGCCAGCCGGGTTGGCCGCCTGCCAGCGGCAGATAGCGCCGACGAAGGTGCTCTGGATGTCGAGCGGATCGGCACCCACCGTCTTGGCCAGGATGTCGCTGGTCAGGACCTCACATTCCTTGAGCAGGTTCGGGTACTGCTGCTGGGAGTTGTTGTTGCGCGGCACGCCGCCCGCACCCGCCTTGACGGCGTTACCCCCGATCGATCTCGAACAGCCGGTCAGGAGCAGCAGCGCGGTGATCAACACGGCTGCACAGGCGAGGGCGCCCTTGCCGGGCCGCCAGCCGGGAACCTTCGAATCTGTCATTTCGAGTTCGCAATCGATTGACGAGTCAGTTCTTTGGCGATGTCACACGGCGGCGGGAAGGGCTTTTGGCTGAAGCTGATCGACCACTCGATGAAGTCGTCCTGAAACTGGATGCCGACCTCGCACAGCGAGTCACCCAGGTTCGGCTCGTTGCCGACGGCGATGAAGCCGCTGTGGCCGTTGATGTTCACGTCGTCGACGCTGGCGCGCGAGAGCTCCTCGGTCTTGCGTTCGCGTCCGATCGGGCTGCCGCGGTACCACGAGAAGGAGAAGTGCGGTCCGAGGATACCGCCGCCGGCCAGCCACTGGCACCCCACGGAATTGCGGGCGGTGTTGGTCAGCCCGCTCATCTTGGTCAGTTCGGCCACCGCTTGGTCGCTGACACCGCCGCACTGCGGAAACATCGGTCCGTGCTGGCCCTCCGCGTTCCCCGGCGTCGACGAGGTCGTCGCACCCGGCTTGTTGTCGCCGGAACCGGAGCAGCCCGCAACCGTCGGGGCCAAGAGCGTGATGGCCGCAAGGGCTAGAGCCGTGAGGTTACGACGCACCGCTACTCGGCTTCTGCTCAGCCTGCTGCTGGTCCACACGATGCACTGTAGCGGCAGCCCCGCGGGTCAACCACCGACGCGCCACCTGAGCAGGCATTTCAAAGTGTTTGCCGGACGCGCCGCGAGCACCCAACCGCCGGCGGTGTTCAGCGCCGAGCCCCGGGCCGTATGCGACAGTTACCAAATGCTTCTGGCACTGCTGCGCCAGTACACCCGGCCGTACCGCAGGCTGGTGGCGGTGCTGATGGTGCTTCAACTGATCAGCACGCTGGCGACGCTGTACCTGCCGACGGTCAACGCCGCGATCATCGATGACGGCGTCGCCAAAGGCGACACCGCAACGATCGTCCGGCTCGGCATGGTGATGCTGGCGGTCACCGGGCTGCAGGTGTTGTGCTCGGTCGGGGCCACCTATGTCGGGTCACGCACCGGGATGGGGTTCGGCCGCGACCTGCGCCAGGCGATGTTCGAACGCGTCACCGCCTTCTCCGAGCCCGAGACCGCCCGATTCGGTGCGCCGACGCTGCTGATCCGCAGCACCAATGATGTCCGCCAGATCCAGTACCTGGTTCAGATGGCGGGCACGGTACTGGTCACGGCGCCGATCATGTGCATCGGCGGAATCTTCATGGCCATCCATCAAGAGGCCGCGCTGACGTGGTTGTTGCTGGTCAGCGTCCCGATCCTGGCCGTGGCCAACTACTGGATCATGTCGCACATGCTGCCGCTGTTCCGCAGCATGCAAGCGCTGATCGACGGCATCAACCGGGTGATGCGCGACCAGCTGGCCGGGGTGCGGGTGGTCCGGGCGTTCACCCGCGAAAACTTCGAGCGTGACCGGTTCGCTCGGGCCAACGCGGCGTTGTCGAATGCGTCCCTGACCGCTGGTAACTGGCAAGCGTTGATGCTGCCGGTGACCACGCTGACCATCAACGTGTCCAGCGTCGCGCTGATCTGGTTCGGCGGCCTGCGCATCGATCGCGGCCAGATGCAGGTCGGCTCGCTGACCGCTTTCCTGGCCTATTTCACCCAGATCCTGATGGCCGTGCTGATGGCGACGATGACGCTGGTGGTGCTGCCACGCGCGGCAGTGTGCGCCGAGCGCATCACCGAGGTGCTGTCCACTCGTGCCGCCATCGACAGCCCACAACACCCGAAGCTGCCGAAGGCAGGGATCACCGGCGTTGTGCGCTTGGAGGATGCAGCATTCACCTATCCGGGCGCTGATCGCCCCGTGCTGCAAGATATCTCGTTGACCGCACGACCGGGCACCACCACCGCGGTCGTCGGCAGCACCGGCTCGGGCAAGTCGACGCTGGTGTCGCTGATCTGCCGGCTTTACGACGTGACCGCCGGTGCCGTCCTGGTCGACGACGTCGACGTTCGCGACTACGACACCGAGCGGCTCTGGTCGGCCATCGGCCTGGTCCCGCAACGCGGGTACCTCTTCTCCGGCACCGTCGCGGACAACCTGCGAATAGGCGCGGCCCCCGGCCAGGTGGTAACCGACGACGAGATGTGGGAAGCGTTACGGGTCGCGGCCGCCGACGAATTCGTCCGGGCGCACGCGGAC
Organism: Mycobacterium sp. Aquia_216; assembly: GCF_026723865.1. Classification (NCBI taxonomy): domain Bacteria; kingdom Bacillati; phylum Actinomycetota; class Actinomycetes; order Mycobacteriales; family Mycobacteriaceae; genus Mycobacterium; species Mycobacterium sp. Aquia_216. Next base: position 4,898,853 of record NZ_CP113529.1, read on the forward strand.
GGGCTGCAGATGCCCGTCGCCCAGGCCGGAATGAATTTCTCAGGCGGCCAACGGCAACGGCTGGCGATCGCCAGGGCGGTCATTCGCCGCCCGGCGATCTATTTGTTCGACGACGCATTCTCGGCACTCGATGCGCACACCGACGCACGTGTTCGTGCCGCACTGCACGAGACCTCCGGCGGCGCCACCATCATCGTTGTCACACAGCGCATTTCGACGGCTTCTCAGGCTGACCAGATCATCGTCGTAGACAACGGGAAATTGGTCGGCTCGGGCACCCATGAATCACTGCTGGCCGATTGCACCACGTACGCGGAATTCGCCGACTCGCAGTCGGTCGGCGCCCTGCGAACAGGTCAAGTCCGGGGAACGCAGTGACCACGGCGACAAACCGGCCCACCCGCGCAGCCGCTCCGAGCGCGCGATCGCGAGACTTTTGGGGCACCGCGGCCCGGCTGGTGAAACGGCTTGCGCCGCAGCGAACGCTGAGCTTCGCGGTGATCGCCCTGGGCCTCACCGGCACGGTGATCGGCGTTGTCGTTCCGCGAATCCTGGGTCACGCCACCGATTTGCTCTTCAACGGTGTGATCGGACGAGAGCTCCCAGCGGGAATCACCAAGGCCCAGGCCGTCGCGCAGGCGCGGGCGCGCGGTGATGGCGCCTTTTCCGACCTGCTGTCCGGAATGGATGTGACGCCCGGCCAAGGTGTGGACTTCGGCGCGGTGGCGAAAACACTCGCTATCGCGCTTGCCTTGTATGTCGTTGCGGCACTGTTTATTTGGACACAAGCACGGCTGCTCAATCTCACCCTGCAGCGCACCATGGTCGCGCTGCGCTCGGAAGTCGAGGACAAGGTCCATCGACTGCCGTTGTCCTACTTCGACGGACGGCTGCGCGGCGAGCTGCTGAGCCGGGTGACCAACGACATCGACAACGTCCAATCGTCGCTGTCGATGACGATCAGCCAGCTGCTGACTTCGGTTCTCACCGTCGTGACGGTGCTGGCCATGATGGTCTCGATCTCGCCGATGCTGACGCTGATCACCGTGCTGACCGTGCCGCTGTCCCTGCTGGCGACCCGAGCGATCGCGCGCCGTTCGCGACGTCTGTTCGTGGCGCAGTGGACCAGCATCGGACGCCTCAACGCCCACATCGAAGAGACGTACAGCGGGTTCACGGTGGTCAAGACATTCGGCCACCGGGACGCGGCACGTGAACAATTCCGCAGCCTCAACGACGACGTCTACCGCGCCAGCTTCGGCTCCCAGTTCTTCTCTGGCCTGGTGGCACCGGCCACGACGTTCATCGGCAATCTCGGCTACGTCGCCGTCGCGGTGCTCGGCGGCCTGCAGGTGGCCACCGGGCACATCACGCTGGGCAACATCCAGGCGTTCATCCAGTACGTCCGGCAGTTCAACAACCCGCTGGGCCAGGTGGCCGGGATGTACAACACCCTGCAATCCGGGGTGGCCAGCGCGGAGCGGGTGTTCGACCTGCTCGACGAGCCCGAGGAAGCGCCGGATCCCGCCCCGACACTTTCCGACGGCCAACCGCCGCAACCGCGCGGACGCGTCGAGTTTCAGCACGTGAGCTTTGCCTACCACCCGGGCACGCCGGTGATCGAAGACCTGTCGATGATCGCCGAGCCGGGCAGCACCGTCGCGATCGTCGGACCGACCGGAGCGGGCAAGACCACCCTGGTGAACCTGCTGATGCGGTTCTACGACGTCGATTCCGGCCGAATCCTGGTCGATGGCGTCGACATCACCACGGTCAGCCGACAAACCCTGCGATCGAGAATCGGCATGGTGCTGCAAGACACCTGGCTCTTCGATGGGACCATCGCGGACAACATTGCCTACGGAAGACCCGAGGCCAGCGCAGCCGAGGTGGCCGAGGCCGCCGAGGCGGCCTACGTCGATCGGTTTGTCCACACCCTGCCGGCCGGCTACCAGACCCGGGTCACCGGCGACGGCGCCAACATCAGCGCCGGCGAGAAGCAGCTGATCACGATCGCGCGTGCGTTTCTTGCCCGTCCGCAGCTGTTGATCCTCGACGAGGCAACCAGCTCGGTCGACACTCGCACGGAGACCCTCATTCAGCGCGCCATGCATGAACTGCGCCGGGACCGCACGAGTTTCGTTATCGCGCACCGGCTTTCGACGATCCGCGATGCCGACCGCATCGTGGTGGTCGAGTCCGGCCGCGTCGTCGAACAGGGCAACCACGCTGAACTCATGGGCCGCCGGGGTGCCTACTACGCGATGACCCGGGCCTGAACACCCCGGCCCGACCGCGAACCTGAGGCGTTACTGAAATGACGCCAAGAAGTTATTGAGGATCCATTTAGGAGCGGCGCTGAGGCTGGTCACATCAGCACCCCAACCGCACACCTGAAAGGGATCACAGCAATGTTCTCTCACCGCATCCGCACAGTTGCCAGCACCATGATCGGCGCCGCCGCCATCGGACTGATCGCGGTCGGTACCGCCGGCACCGCAAGTGCCGGCACCGCCGACGACGCGTTCCTCGCCCAGATGGACAACCTTGGTATCTCGTTCAGCTCGCCTGCGGACGCCATCAAGGACGGCCACAAGGTCTGCCAGGAACTCGCCTCCGGCAAAACCGGCACCGACGTCGCCACCGAGGTCCTCAAGCAGACGAACCTGACCAGCCACCAGGCCGCCTACTTCGTCGTCGACGCGACGCACGCCTACTGCCCGCAACTCGCTCCTCAGCTCACCTAATCGCGCCCGCCCACCCAGAATGGGGGGATCTCGGTAACCGGGATCCCCTCATTCGCCATGTCTCGGCTGCAGCATCGGGCTCTCCTTCAGAGTTGGCAACGTTCGCACTCGACGGCACCGCCGCGGCCGCGGCACCCTTGAGGAATTGGAAACCCCTGTCAGTCAAGGTAATTCAGTCCATTACCGCCCGGATGCGACGGCGCGCCGAAACCCGCGGCCGCGAGATCTCGTTTTTGACCTTCCGAATCCGATGTCGGGATCACAAGGCTCGGAGGCCGGCTGTTGATTTGCTGCGCGGCGATTGCTATGCAGGAAGCAGCTGTGGCCAACACTGAAGGAGCTGTCGATGAAGGTCTCGCCTCGCACCGTTACCGCCGCCGCTGCCGCCGCACTCGCCCTCGTACTCGCCGTCGGTGGCTGCTCGAACAGCTCGACCATCGGCAAATCGCCCGGGACCACCGCCCCGACCTCCAGCAGCGAAGCGGCCACCCTGCTCAAGGCGGCCACCGACGCGATGAGCAAGGTCACCGGATTGCATGTGAGCGTGGCGGTGCAGGGCGAGGTGCCCAACCTCCGGGTGACCAAGCTCGACGGCGACATCTCCAACACCCCGCAGACGGTTGCCACCGGTACCGCGACACTACTGGTCGGCAAAGACCCCCAAGAGGCGAAGTTCGTCTACGTCGACGGCCATCTCTATTCCGACCTCGGGCAGCCAGGCACCTACACCGACTTCGGTAACGGCGCCTCGATCTACAACGTGTCGGTGCTCCTCGACCCGAACAAGGGGCTGGCCAACCTGTTGTCGAAACTGCAGGGCGGATCCGTGGCAGGCACCGAACAGGTCAACGGCGTCGCGACGACCAAGATCACCGGGAATTCCTCCGCCGACGACGTTGCCACGCTGGCCGGCTCCAAGCTGACCGCCGAGAGCGTGACCACGGTGCCCACCACGGTCTGGATCGCATCGGACGGCTCCTCGCACCTGGTGCGGCTTGAGGTCCATCCCACGAATGACACGTCGGTGACGCTGACGATGTCCGACTGGGGCAAGACCGTCACCGCCACCAAGCCCGTCTAGCCGTCGGCGTGAATCGCAACCCCGTGGAAACCGCCGGACCGCCGGCCTTCGGAAAGGACTCACCAATGAGGATGATTACTCGTCGCCGGCGGTGCACCGTGGCCGTCGCCGGCATGGCCACCGCCGCGGCGATCAGCGTCGCGCTGGCTCCAGGGGCCGGCGCCGCCGATCACTACGGGGCGATTGCGTACTCCAGCAACGGTTCCTGGGGCCGCGCCTGGGACTACCCGACCCGGCCGGCCGCGGAGGCCACTTCAGTCAAAAACTGCGCCTATCCGGACTGCAAGGTGCTCACCAGCTTCACCGATTGCGGCGCCGTCGCCACCAATGGCAGGGCATTTCAGGGAGGTGTCGGCCCCACCCTGGCCACCGCGATGAAGGACGCGCTGACCAAACTCGGCGGTGGCTCCATCGACACCTGGGCCTGCAACTAGCCCGTACACTCAGTCGCCCTAGGTCGCGGGATCACTACATACGTCTGAGCACGGCCTTCACGGCGCGAGGTCACTCCAAGAATTCGTGGAGATAACAAATAGGCCACGATCCGAACCTTTTCTCAACCACCGCGCAACACCGCGGAACGAGAAAAGGGGAGAACGATGACCATCGCCAAGATCGCCAAGACCGCCGCCTTCGCAGTCGTCGCGGGTGTCCTCGCGCTGGGATTGGCCGGTCCGGCCGAGGCAGCGTCGGGCACGATGTACGGCGACCCCGCGGCCGCCGCCAAGTACTGGCGCTACCAGCAGTACGACGATTGCGTCCTGATGTCGGGCGCCGACGTGATCGGCCAGGTGACCGGTAGGGAGCCGTCGGAGCAAGCCATCATCAAGAGGGCGCAGTCGACGCCGAGCGTCGTGCACCCCGGCTCGATCTACACCACGCCGACCAACACCAAGAACCCGAATTCGGGTATGGGCACCAGCTTCGCGGATATCCCGACACTGCTGTCGCTGTACAAGATCGATGCCCTGATCACCAACAAGGCGCACGCCGCCAAGGACGGTATCCGTGGCGGCCTCGAGGGCATCGAGCAACAACTGGGCGCGGGCCACAAGGTCATCGTCAGCGTCAACGCCGAACTCATCTGGCACCAGCCCGTGGAGAACAAGGACGACAACGGAAAGCCGCGCGGCGACCACGCCGTGGTGGTGACCGGTGTCGACACCGCCAACAACATGGTGCATCTCAACGACAGCGGCACCCCGCACGGCCGCGACGAGCAGATCCCCCTGGCGCTCTTCGTTCAAGCATGGGAGGCCAGCAAGGAACTGATGGTCGTCACCACCTAGGCCGGCCACCGAACGCCGATCCGGCGGGCAGCCACGCGGAGCGCATGCACCGGGTCGGGCTGGCCGCCGGACGCGTTTTCGATGAATCCCAACCGGATTCGAGCGAGCCGTCGATGATCACGCTGGCAGGGAACGCATTTCAGGCGCACCCGGTCGCCGGGGCGGCGGCATACCAATCTCGCGGGGTTTTACCGAATTCGGGGGGGTTCGTATCACAATGACAAGTAATGACACCGTATGGGCTTATGACGCCGCGCACAGAAGCCGGAAGGGCTGGTAAGCGACGATGGTAGACGAAAGTCTCGAATTCGGCCTGCTCGGGCCGTTGGAGATGACTGTTGGCGGCACCGTGGTGCCGTTGGGCACGCCCAAACAGCGGGCCGTGCTCGCCATGCTCTTGATGAACCGCAACAGCCCGGTCGGCGTCGAGAGGCTGATCACCGCGCTGTGGGAAGACGAGCCCCCGTCGGGCGCCCGCGCCAGCATCCACTCTTATGTGTCCAACCTGCGAAAGCTCCTGAGCGGCGCCGGCATCGACCCGCGTGGGGTGCTGGCCGCCGCGCCGCCGGGTTACCGGCTCGCCGTCGTCGAAAACAACTGTGATCTCGGACGGTTCATCACCGAGAAGACCGCGGGCGTGCATGCGGCCGCGGTGAGCCGATTCGAGCAGGCGAGCCAGCACCTGTCGGCGGCCTTGGCGCAGTGGCGGGGACCGGTACTCGAGGACCTGCGCGACTTTCAGTTCGTCGACACCTTCGCCACCTCGCTCGTGGAGGAGAAGATTCTGGTCCACACCGCGAAGGCCGAGGCCGAAATCGCTTGCGGACGTGGCGCCTCGGTGATCGTCGACCTCGAAGCCCTGACCGCGGAGCACCCCTACCGCGAGCCGCTGTGGGCCCAGTTGATCACGGCCTACTACCTGACCGACCGCCAATCCGACGCGCTGGCCGCCTATCGGCGGGTCAAGTCGACACTCGCCGACGAGCTGGGGATCGACCCCGGCCAGACGTTGCGTGACCTCAATGAACGGATTCTGCGCCAAGAGCCGCTGGACGCCAAGAAATCCGCCAGGACCACGGCAGTCGGCACCGTCACCCTGCTGGACCAGCGCACCAAAGTCCCGGCCGGGAAACCCGCCGCTTACCTGCACGAGGCGTCGGGCCGCAGTTACCCGCTGCGCGCGACCGAGACCCGGATCGGACGTCTCAGCGACAACGACATCATCCTGGCCAGTGCCAATGTGAGCCGCCATCACGCCGTCATCGTCGACACCGGCACCAGCTACGTCATCAACGACCTGCGTTCGTCCAATGGCGTGCATGTGCAACACCAACGCATTCGCTCCGCGGCCACCCTGAAGGACGGCGACCACGTCCGCATCTGCGACCATGAATTCACATTCGAGATCCCTCGCGGTTACAACAGCGAGGCATAGGGCCATGGAAAAGCGAATACTATTGCAGGGCAAGATATTACGCGACAAAGTCACACGCGTTATGCTCAGCCAGCTTGCGCGACAACACCCATGACCCTTCACCCCAAGGCTTTTCGGGGGCCACGTCGGCGACGCGACGCGACTCCGCCTCACCAAAGCAACGGAAGAGATCTCGCGATTGTCACGTGTCCCGGTTCGTGACCGCTTACCGTGATGATTGCTAGGCGCGGAGTTTCCGGGCGGGGATCTGCCCGTAATTGTTGATATCGTCGGCGGGTCTGCGGCCGGTTTGGAGGATCAGCGATGAGCGAGGAGCAGAACTCGCGAGTGGGGTCGATGTTCGGGCCTTACCACCTAAAGCGGCTGCTCGGCCGGGGCGGGATGGGCGAGGTTTACGAGGCCGAGCACACCGTCAAGGAGTGGACGGTGGCAGTCAAGGTGATGACCGCTGAGTTCAGCAGGGACCCCGTCTTTCGTGAGCGGATGCGGCGCGAGGCGCGCACCGCGGGCCGTTTGCAGGAACCGCATGTGGTGCCCATTCACGACTACGGCGAAATCGACGGGCAGATGTTCATGGAGATGCACCTCATCGAGGGCATCGACTTGGACGACACGCTCAAACGGTTCGGCCCGCTGACGGCGCCGCGCGCGGTCGCCATCATCACCCAGATCGCCTCGGCCCTCGACGCCGCCCACGCCGCCGGGGTCATGCATCGCGACATCAAGCCACCCAACATCCTGATCACTCGCGACGACTTCGCCTACCTGGTCGACTTCGGCATCGCCAGCGCCACCACCGACGAGAAACTCACCCAGCTCGGCACCGCGGTGGGCACCTGGAAATACATGGCGCCCGAACGGTTTTCCAACGGCCAGGTGACTTACCGCGCCGACATCTACGCGCTGGCGTGTGTCCTGTACGAATGCCTGACGGGCACCCCGCCGTATCGCGCGAGCACGGCCGGCGAGCTGGTCAGGGCTCACACGAGCGATGCCATCCCCTTAGCCAGCGCGGAGCGCTCGGGCATCCCGAAGGCGTTCGACGCGGTGATCGCGCGCGGCATGGCCAAAAAGCCCGAGGACCGCTACGCCAGCGCCGGCGATCTGGCCCTGGCCGCCCACGAAGCGCTCAGCAATCCCGACCAAGACCACGCCGACAACATCCTGCGCCGCAGCCAGGAAGCCACGCTGGCCGTCGAAACCCCACACATCCCTCCCCCGACCGCTCCCGCCACGGCACAACCGCAGATCAACACCCCACCACCGTCGTACCGCGAGTACCCGGGGCCCAGCTCGCGGGCGGTGCCGCCGCCCCCGCCGACCCCTCGGCCCTGGGCACCCGAGAGCGGCCCCGTGCCCACCCCGAGCCAGCCCGTCTCCGGACCGCAGTATTACCAAGGCACCAGCGGCAACTGGGCCGGCACGCCGCCCCCCGGCGGTCCCACGCCCTGGACCCTGGGGCAGCAACCTCCACCCAAAAAGCGCAGCCCCTGGCCCATCGTCGTCGGGGCCGTCGCCCTGGTCGTGTTCTTGGTGCTGGCCGCGATCGGTGTCTATTTCGTCACGCAGAAAGACGACGACCCGCAGCCGCACCCCACCGCGACCAGCACCCCGACCCCATCGAAGACCACGTCGTCGACGCCGACGACCACGACCCCCGCGGCGGGTGACCTCGAAGGCCAGCTGCTCACCCTGGTGCCGCCGGGCTACCCCAGCGGCGTGTGCACCTCGGCCACTCCCAAACCGAACACCGTGTGGTCGGATGCGCTGGCAGTAGTCGACTGCGACCAGAACACCAACCCGGGTGGCCCGTCCAAGGCGCGTTACGGGCTCTTCGCGAATCCGAGCGTGCTGAAAGACGCGACCGACGCCGACATCAAGCTTCTGCAGCTGGCGACCTGCCCCGGCGGAACCAACAATCCGGAACCCTGGCAGCACCCCGACACCCCGAAGGTGGACGTCGGCGTGGTTGCCTGCGGCACCTACAACAACCACCCGAATATGGTGTGGAGCAACCAGGTCAAGTTGCTGCTGTGTGATGTCTTCGGGGATCCTCCGACGATCGAGGAGCTGCACACGTGGTGGACGAAGTTTGGTGGCTGAGCTGCGGTAGCCAAAGATCAACCAGCTCAACAGCATTGGATATCCGGGCACCGAAGATCGCGTCCGGGTGGGCAAAGCCGCAACGACCACACCCGGATCGGCTATACAAGTGGTGACGTCGTGACAATTCTCGAGGCGGCTAGCTGATACAGCGGAGGCAATGCGTGGACGACAGGACCGAAATGGTCACCACCATTCCCGGGTTGGAACTGCGGGCGGGTGGGCGTACCTGGCAGGCCAGCGGTGGCCGGTCCTGGAGCATCGGCCGCGCGCACGAGGCCGACATCCAGCTGGAGAACCCGAGGGTGTCGCGCCACCACGCGGTGCTGCAGCCGACACCGGCCGGCTGGGTCCTGGTCAACCGCAGCAGCAACGGGATGTTCGTGGCCGGGCGGCGAGTGGAATCCCTGGCGATCAGCCAGCCGGTCACCGTCATGCTGGGGTCGGCGTCCTCCGGGCAGGCGCTGGAGGTCTACCCCATTCCCCAACGACCCAGTCCCCCTGGGACACAACCCGTTGCGCCGCCGACCCGACCGATCGGCGAGACCACGGTGGCCCGGCCGCCGACCGCGGTACACACCATCGACCAGGTAGTCATCGGGATCGGCCGCGGAACCGACAACCACGTCGTGCTCGACGACTTGCTGGTCTCGCGCCACCATGCGGTGTTGCGTCGCTCCGGCAATCGGTGGGAACTCGTAGATAGCAACAGCGCCAACGGAACCTATGTCAACGGCAACCGGATCAACAGCGCGATCATCGGACCGGACGACATCGTCGGCATCGGCCACCAGCTGCTGCACCTGTCCGGTGACCAGCTGGTGGAATACGTCGACACCGGCGATGTGTCCTACGAGGCGTCGAACCTGCGGGTGGTCACCAACAAGGGCAAGGTGTTGTTGGCCAATATCGGTTTCGCTTTGCCGCACCGCTGCTTCATGGCGGTGGTGGGGCCAAGCGGCGCAGGGAAATCCACGTTGTTGAGCGCATTGACCGGGTTCCGCCCGGCCGGTGGCGGCGAGGTCCGATACGACAATCGCGACCTCTATCAGAACTACGCCGAGCTGCGACACCGGATCGGCTTCGTGCCGCAGGACGACATCCTGCACACTGCACTGACGGTACGCCGGGCGTTGAATTATGCTGCGCAGCTTCGGTTTCCGCAGGACGTCTCGGCCAGGGAACGAAAGCAGCGCATCGAAGAGGTGCTGGGCGAGCTGGGTCTGGCGGCCCATGCCAACCAGCGGATCGACAGCTTGTCCGGAGGTCAGCGCAAACGAACCAGTGTGGCGCTGGAATTGCTCACCAAACCGTCCCTGCTGTTCCTGGACGAACCCACGTCGGGCCTCGACCCGGGGTACGAGAAATCCGTCATGCAGACCCTGCGCGCCCTGGCCGATGACGGCCGATCCGTCGTGGTGGTGACACACAACACCGCGCAGCTGAATCTGTGCGACCGGCTGCTCATCTTGGCGCCGGGCGGTCGCCTGGCGTACTTCGGCCCGCCGCAACATGCGCTGAGCTACTTCGGTTGCAGCGACTTCGCCGACCTGTTCAACCTGCTCGAACACGACACCACGACGGACTGGACCGGCCGATACGTCGCGTCGCCCATTCACGGGGCTTTGACCGGGCCACACGCCGCCCTGAAAGCCGCGGCACCTGCCGCCCGCGCCGCGAAGCCGGTCGCCCAGCAGAGCGCGTTCGCCCAATTCACCACGCTGTGCCGGCGGTATCTGGCGGTCATCGCCGCCGATCGCCAGTATTCGGTGACGCTGCTGATCCTGCCCCTGCTGCTGAGCCTGTTCGCGCACGCCGTCCCGGGCCACGCCGGGCTGTCGCTGACCAAGGCCATCGAGACGAAGTCCACGCAGCCCTCTCAGCTGCTGGTGCTGCTGATCATCGGGGGCGCACTGATGGGCTGCGCCGCCTCGATCCGGGAGATCGTCAAGGAACGGGCCATCTACCAACGCGAGCACGGCATCGGGTTGTCCCGCGGCGCCTATCTGGCCTCCAAGGTGGTGGTGCTGGCCGCGTTGACCGCCTTGCAAGGACTGATTCTGGGATTCCTCGGGGTCGCCGGCCTGCCGCCGCCGGACCAGGCCGTCGTCCTGCCCTGGCCCAGGGTCGAAGTGGCGGTAGCGGTCGTCGCCGTCACGGTGGTCTCGATGATGATCGGCCTGCTGATTTCGGCGATGATCGGCAACGCCGACCGCGGCATGCCGCTGCTCGTGCTCGTCGTGATGGCCGAACTTGTGCTGTGCGGCGGGATGTTTGGGGTGAAGGGCCGTATCCCGCTGGAACAATTGGCGTGGCTGTCGCCGTCCCGCTGGGCGTACGCGATGGCCGCCTCGACCATCGATCTCAACGACCTGCGCCGCACCGCGGCCGGTGACGAGGATCCACTGTGGGATTACGAGCCCGGCAATTGGTGGATGGCCGCGGGTGCCTGCGCCGTACAGGCGATCACGCTGGTGATCCTGGTCGCGCTGCGACTCAGACAGCTTGACCCCCAACGGAAAGCGGCCAAGTGACGCCGCCAGCACGGGGAGCTGAGCCTTGAGCTCGGTCCCGGTGCTGGTGAGCGTCGACGTCCCTTCGCTGTAACCCGTTCGCCCATGGAGAAAGCGTCCGCCCTCGTGCTGCGGAGATCCTTGATGAATCCATCGAACTCAGCACACATTTGGGGACCGGGATCCAGGAGTGGGCAGCCCGTCGATGTTTGCCATTGTCGAGCGGCCGAGCACCCCGGCGCATACCGTAATGGGTGCTTACGGGGGGTCGCGGCCGACGGGTCTGGCGGGAAATTGTTGATATGGTCGGCGGGTCTGCGGTTGGGTTGGAGGATCAGCGATGAGCGAGGGGCAGGCCTCACGGGAGGGCTCGACGTTTGGGCCTTACCACCTGAAACGGCTGCTCGGCCGGGGCGGGATGGGCGAGGTTTACGAGGCCGAGCACACCGTCAAAGAGTGGACGGTCGCGATCAAGCTGATGTCGGACCAGTTCAGCTCGGACCCCGTGTTTCGCGAGCGGATGAAGCGCGAAGCGCGCACCGCGGGCCGTTTGCAGGAACCGCACGTCGTGCCGATCCACGACTACGGCGAAATCGACGGAAAAATGTTCATGGAGATGCGCCTCGTCGAGGGCACCGACCTGGACAGCTTGCTCAAACGCTATGGGCCGCTGACGCCGCCGCGCGCGGTCGCCATCATCACCCAGATCGCCTCGGCCCTCGATGCGGCCCATGCCGCCGGGGTCATGCATCGCGACGTCAAGCCGCCCAACATCCTGGTCACTCGCGATGATTTCGCCTACCTGGTCGACTTCGGCATCGCCAGCGCCACCACCGACGAGAAGCTCACCCAGCTCGGCACCGCGGTAGGCACCTGGAAATACATGGCCCCGGAGAGATTCACCAACGACGAGGTGACCTACCGCGCCGATATCTACGCGTTGGCCTGTGTGTTGCACGAATGCTTGACCGGCGCCCCGCCTTATCGCGCGGACAGCGCCGGCGTGCTGGTCAAGGCCCACATGAGCGATCCCATCCCGCAGCCCAGCGCGGTGCGCGCCGGGATTCCCAAGGCCTTCGACGCGGTGATCGCACGGGGGATGGCCAAAAAGCCCGAGGACCGCTACGCCAGCGCCGGCGACATGGCGCTCGCGGCCCACGAAGCGCTCAGCAATCCCGACCAGGACCACGCCGACAACATCCTGCGTCGCAGCCAGGAAGCCACCCTGCCGGGCACCGCGAAGCTCGAGCAACCACCGACCATCGCGGGCACCGCGATGGCGCCTCCCGTACAGCGGCCCAGCACACCGCCGCCGCCCACTCCGACGCCGTATCCACGGCCGAGTTCCACTCCGGTGCCATCGCCCTCGCCCAGCCCACGGCCCTGGGCTCCCGAGAGCGGCCCCGTCCCCGCCCCGAGCCAGCGCGTCTCCGGCCCGCAGTACTACCAGGCCAGCAGCGCCAACTGGGGCGGCCCACCACCGGGCGCACCTCCACCCGCCGGCCCCACTGCCTGGGCGCTGGGACAGCAGCCCCCACCCAAGCCCAAACGCAACCCCTGGCCGATCATCGCCGCGGCGGCGGTGGTGCTCGTGGTCGTCGTCAGTGCGGTGGCCATTTGGCTGATCATCCCCGATCCGAAGCCGCCGCCCGAACCGATAGCGGCCGAGCGGCTCAGCTCGTTGCTGCTGAGCTCCTCGGATGTCAACGCCATCATGGGCGCGACGAACATCCAGCCCGGGAAACCGATCACGCAGATGGGCACCTCCTCGATGACGGTGTCGATACCGGACTGCAAGGGAGCGCTCTACACGACTCAGGATCAGGTATACGCCGGCAGCGGCTTCACCGGCATCAACGGACTGGTGTCCCAAGAGCCGGGAGACAACAACGACCATTGGGTCAACCAAGCCGTGGTCGCGTTTCCGACCGCCGATAAATCCAAGGCGTTTCTGCAGAGCTCGCTCGAAAAATGGAAGAACTGCGCCGGCCAGACGGTGACCGTCACAAGTTCAAGCAACAAGACCTATCGGTGGACTTTCGCCCCAATCCAAGGCGGCCCACCGAAGATATCGGTGCTGCAGACTCAAGAAGGCGCCGACGGCTGGCAGTGCGAGCACACGATGAGTGTGGCGAACAACGTGGTCGTCGACATCAACGCATGCGGATACCACATCAACGATCAGGCCAGCCAGATCGCCGACAAGATCGTCGACAAAGTCAACAACGTCTAGCGACAGTCATTCGAAGCGCGCCAAACGCGAAGCGGCACTGCGGGTTGCGTTAAACCGGTAGGTCTGGACCCTGCGCGCGCAGATCGTCAACCGCCGACATTGCGTTGCGTAGCTTGGCCAGCCACTCCTCGGTGTGTTCACCGACGAGCTTGACCGACCAGGCCAGGGCGTCGGCGCGAGACCGGGCGACACCGGCGTCTACCAATGTGTCGAGCACCTGGCGCTCCGGCTGCTTCAGGCGTGTCATCACCGGAACTGCGATGTGCGTGAACAGAATTCGTTCGCCGCCGACCTCCACGCCCCAGGAAACCTTGCGCCCGTAGCGATCCTGCGCCTCGTCGGCGATGCTCATCCGCTCGGAACGGGTCTCCTCGCGGAACCGCGAGGCCCGGCCCTCGGCGCGCGCCTCGCTCTCTTCGGCTCCGGCGCCGTCCGCCAGCTTGCCGACGACGGTGATCTCTTCGCGGTCGACGATGACCGTCGGGTCGCCGTCGAACCAGGCTTCGGGGAGGCGTCCGGCGAACCATTCCGCCGCTCCGGTGGCGTCGGGTTGCTGGGCTTGCTGCCAGCCCCCTGGCCGGCCGTACCGCCGGCCGTGCGTGTGGTGCGATTTCATAATTACATGATTACACCGTTACAACCGCAACGCGACAGGGTTCGCCCGCGGCGAACGTCAGACCCTCGCGACAGTCGGTCTTCGCGGAGCCGGAAAACCGTTGATATGGGCCGTTCAACGGCGTATTTTTAGGAGCGAAGCAGGCCCGGAAGCGGCCAAGTCAAAGCGCCGGCACAGGGGAAGGAGCCGGCCGCGTCGGACCGTGTCAGACGCTCCCCAGCGCCGCCCGGGCCTGCCCATACGTCTCCCGGTTCGGGGCAAAAGTTATTCGTGTCGCCGCAAGGTCGGGTCACTCGTTGTCGCGGATGTAGCCGCCCCGGCGGACCCGGAAAAGCTTGACTTCGTTCTTGACGCCCTTGAGGCGACGAGCGCCCGCGAACGACGCGGAGAACTCCCCGGATTCACCTACCACGTCCCACACCGATTCGGCGACCAGGACGGTTCCGGGCCGGGCCACCCCGGTGACCCGGCTCGCGACGTTGACCGGGCTGCCGAACCAATCGCCGGCCCGGCTCACCGCCATCCCGGAGGACACCCCCGCTCGCAGCCGGGGGAAGTCATTGTCGGTGTCGACGGCCTCGACGAGCTTGAGCACCACATCGAGCAACGGCGCGGGCTCGGGGCAGACGAACATCACCGCGTCCCCGATCGTCTTGATGAACCGGACCGGCGGGGCCGTCACGTCACGGGCCAGGCCCGCCAGCCTGCTCGCGAGCTGACCCAGCTCCTCGGGCGAGACCACCTCGCCCAGCCGGGTGAAGCCGACCAGGTCCGCGAAGGCGACGGTGACCTCGCGCGCCCCGGGCAACGGCTTGCCCGCGGCCCGCTCGGCGGCATTGACCGCCTCGGTCTCCATCGTGTGGCGCAGCTGCATGAACAGCATCTGCTCGATCATCGGGCCGAGCTGCGGCCCAATCTGACTCACCAGCGCTTTCGACGCCTGGGCGATTTCCAGCTCGCTGGCTCCCGGGCGCATGATCGCCGCCAGTGCCGCATAGCGCATGACCTCGGCGGCGTGCGACAGACCCTCGGCGAGCACCCGCACGACGAGCACCACCTGATCGGGATTGAGCCCCAACTCCACGAAGCGCTGGGCGTACGCCGCGGCTTCACCGTCGGCGCGCATGTGGATCGCCGCATCCGGATCGTCCACCCTGGCCAGCCCGATCGCGCGCTGCACACGCTGCAACAGCGTCAGGTCGATGTTGTGCTGTTCGCTGATCTCACGCGCCGAGACGTAGGTGCCGTCGTCGCCGATCACGCGGCGGCTGGCCAGCAGCAGCGGCGGATTGGTGGCCCGGATCTCGTCGGTGGTGATGCCCTGCTCCAGCAGCCAGCCCACCAGCTCGGCACGTTCCGTGCGTGCGGCGCCCTCGAGTCCGTCGAGCAGATCGTCGATGTTTCGGTCGACCTCGTCGTCCACGTGGTCAACGTACAACGCCGACGGGCCATGATGGGAGGTGATGACCGCGCCGCTCCTGCATGGCTTCCCACCCGTCGTCGACGACCGCGCCAGGATGATTATCCTGGGCTCGTTCCCGAGCGCCCAGTCGCTGGTGGCAGGGCAATACTACGCGAATCCACGAAATGCGTTCTGGCCCATTGCCGGTGACCTTTTCGGATTCGACGCGAACGCGCCCTACGAATCTCGCCTCGCGGCTTTGCGCGCACACGGCGTGGCACTGTGGGATGTGCTGCACGCATGTCGCCGAGCCGGTAGCGCGGACGCCGCGATCGATCCGAAAAGCTTGGTGGTCAACGACTTTGCCGGGCTGTTCGTCGACTACCCGACCATCACGCGGGTTTACTTCAACGGCGCCAAAGCGGCCGGCCTGTATCGCAAGCTGGCGCCTGCGAATGACCGACTCGAATTCCAGCGGCTGCCATCGAGCAGCCCCGCGCATGCAATGCGGGCCGGAACCAAGCTGACCGCATGGCGTGCGACTTTCGCGCCGACCGGGAGCGCGGCAACGGGGGCACCTCCCGCCTGCGGGGGACCGGGCGAACCGGGTCGGCGCCCGACCACCCGCCTATGACACCGGCGGCCGGCGGTGGGCCCACGGTCGCGCCGCTTCGATCTGCGCGGACAGCGACAACAGCGTCGCCTCATCGAACGGCCGGCCGACGAGCTGTACTGACAACGGCAGGCCGTCGCCGTCGAAATCCCATGGCACCACCGCGGCCGGCTGGCCGGTCACGTTCCAGGGCGCGAAGTACGGAACCTGCTGGGAAACCGCCAGCAGCGTCGACACCGCGCCGCGGCGCCGGTAGGCACCGATACGCGACGGGCCGTCCGCGGTGCCCGGTGTGATGACGACGTCGACGTCGTCGAAGATCGACTGGATCGTCGCGTTCACCCGCTCCTCGGCGGCTCGCACGGCTTCCATCCTTCGGTCCGACAAGAACGACCCCATGCGCGCCAAGGTGCGGGTGCGGGCTTCGAGCCGTTCCGGGTGAGCCTGCGCGTCGGCGTCGTCGCTGATGCCGCGCAGATAGCGGGGCAGGAAGTTCGCGTACAACGAGGCCAGCGGATACTTGGGGTCGGCCGTGATGACGTCATGGCCCAAGTCGCGCAGCAACGCACCGGCCGCCTCGACAGCCGCCAACTCTTCGCGCCCCACCCGCTGCGGAAGCGTTGGGATCTTGGTGCTCAATGCAATTCGCAGTTTGCCGGGCTCCCGCGTCGCGGCGGCGACGAATTCCCCTTCGGGGCCGGGCACCGTCGAAGTGGCGTCGAGAAAAATCGCCGCGTCGAGCACCGATCGTGCGATCGGGCCGTTGACACTCAGTCCGTACCAGGCGTCGTCGTGCGGTTCCAGCGAGACGCGATCGCGTTGCGGCTTCACGCCGAACAGACCACACCAGGACGACGGCACACGAATCGAGCCGCCGCCATCGGATCCCAGCGCCAGCGCGGCCAGCCCGGCGGCGACCGCCGCCCCGCTACCGCCGCTGCTGCCGCCCGGGCTGCGCCCGAGGTTCCACGGGTTGCGGGTCGCGCCGAACGACAGCGACTCGGTGAACGGAAAGATCATCAGCTCGGGCACATTCGTCTTGCCGATGATGACCGCGCCGGCCGCGCGCAACCGGCGGACCGCTTCCGCGTCGGAGGTCACCGGCGGACCGTGTCCGCCGCTGCCGCATGCCGTCACCTCACCGGCGACGTCGACGTCGTCTTTGATCGCGATCGGCACGCCCAGCAGTGGCTGCCGCTCACCGGCGTCGAGCAGTTCCTGGGCGGCATAGGCTTCCTCGCGGGCGCTGTCGGACAGCACCACGCGGTAGCAGCGCAGGTCGCTGTCCAGGCGCGCGATCCGTTCCAGGTAGACCTCAAGTAGGTCGACAGCGCCGAGTTCACCGTCGGCGAGCATCTGTGCCAGTGCGCCCGCACCGGCGAATGCGATATCGCGTGCGTCCACTGCGGCAGCGTACTCCCGGGTCGAAGCAACCAGTACCGTGGCGACATGACCTGCGTGTTCTGTGCGATCGCCGCCGGGGAAGCTCCGGCCATCCGGATTTACGAAGACGACGGCTACCTGGCGATCCTCGACATCCGCCCGTTCACGCGCGGCCACACCCTGGTGATCCCCAAACAGCACAGCGTCGATCTGACCGACACCCCGGCACAGACGCTGGCCGAAATGATCACCATCGGCCAGCGGATCGCACGCGCCGCCCGGGCGACGAAACTGGCCGACGCGACAAATATCGGGATCAACGACGGTAGCGCGGCGTTCCAGACGGTGTTCCACATCCACCTGCACGTGCTGCCCCGCCGCAACGGCGACAAGCTGTCGGTGGCCAAGGGGGTGTTGCTACGCCGGGACCCGGACCGGGAAGCCACCGGGCAGATCCTGCGCGACGCGCTAGCACGCATCGACGCCAATCAGTAGAACTGACTTCATGAGCAACCTCACGACGCTGGAACGGCTTTTCCTCGCCCCGCTGCTGCGCATCCACGACTCGCTGTACCGGAAAACCGATGGCCGGATCGGGCACCACGTACCCGGGATGCCGGACAGCTTGCTGTTGCACACGGTCGGCGCCAAGACCGGTCAGCAGCGCTCTTCCACCTTGACCTACGCCAAGGATGGCGACTCGTACCTGGTTGTCGCGTCCTACGGCGGCAGCGACAGCGCCCCCGGCTGGTATCACAACCTACGCAAGCGTCCGGAGTGCGAAATCAACCTCGGCTCCAAACGAATCCCGGTCACCGCGCGCAGCATCACTCCGGACGACTCCGACTATGCGCGGCTTTGGGAGATCGTCAACAAGAACAACGCCAACCGGTACAAGGGTTATCAGAGCCGGACGTCGCGGCCCATCCCGATCGTCGCGCTGACCCCTGCCTAGCGATACCAAGCCGCACAAAAGCATCAGCCGAACCCGCCGGGGCGTTTATTCTGCCCTAGCAGTGGTGAAGCCTGGATGCGTTCACCGCGGGGGACAGATCGGCTGGAGCAGCAATGAAGCGCTGGACGGGGACTCCGTGGCAGCGATTCGGGCTGTCCACTGGCGTGGGCTGGCTCGTGGTCTGGGGGTACACCGCGGCGGCGGCGCTGATCGCGGCCGCGGCGACCTGGGAATGGACGGGCGCCTACGCGACCAAGCCGGTCGACGAAGTTGTCACGCTGGCGTGCTTGCTGGCCGCGGCGGCAGCTGCCGGCTATGCGGCTCGTTTCGCCGTCGGGCGCCGCAGAGTCGGTTGGCTGGCGATGGTGGTGGCCCTCCTGGGCTGGGCGACCGGCGAGGTCATCTGGGCGGTCTACGACGTGCGCCCGGACCTGGAACACGCCACCCATCCGGCCGCGGCGGAGATCGTGCTGCTGTGCTGGCCGATTGGCGCCATGGCGTCGTTGCTGCTGCTTTCTCACCTGAATCGGCACAGCCAACGGCGACTGATGCTTGACGGTCTCATCCTGGCCACCTCCCTGTTCGTGGTCTCCTGGGTGTTCGTCCTGGATCAACAGCTGCGCGAAGGCAGTGGCTCGCAACTCGCGACGGTCGCGGAGATTTTCAACGATGTCGCGATCTTGACGACAGCCCTGCTGATGTTGTCCCGGGGCCAGCCCGGGGAGCGGCCGTCCAGGAGCCTGGTGGCCTGCGGAGCCGCGACAATCAGCGTCGCCGACATCGCGACGGTCTTCGATACCGGGATAGGCAGCTACCACGTCAGCGCGCTGGGCGACCTGGGCCGAGTCGTCGGGCTCGGAATGATCGCGCTGGCCGCCCTGTCCAGCGTCAACGAATCCCCGGCGGCGGTGGCGCCCCCACGGAGTGTGGTTTTCTCGCGCGCCCTGTTGACGTTGCCCTACGTACCGTTGCTGCTGGCGGCGGCGGTCGGGCTGGGCCACGCGGTAAACCTGATGGCGCACGGGCCGATGCTCTTCGCCCTCGGGATCCTCGCCGCCGCGGTGCTCGCTCGGCAATTCCTTGTGCTCGTCGAAAACCAGAAGTTGTTGGCCGAAGTGGCCAGGGAAGCGTTTCGGGACAGCCTGACCGGTCTGGCCAACCGAGCTCATTTCCTGCATCGACTCGAAACCGCCGTCGCCGCAAGACATCCCGACAGCCCACCGATTGCGGTGCTGTGTCTCGACCTCGACAACTTCAAGGCGGTCAACGACGGCTTAGGCCACCCGGCCGGAGACGAACTCCTGGTCCGGGTCGCCGGACGGATCACTGCTGCGGTGCACGACGGCGGCGTCATTGCCCGCGTTGGCGGTGATGAATTCGCGGTGCTGCTCGAGTGTTCCGTCGAGGAGTCGCAAGCGGCCGCGCATGACATTCTCGAGGCGTTCAGCGCACCGATCGTGATCGAAGGCGTACCCGTTACAGTCCGGCCGAGCATCGGCTTCACCGTGGCCACTGGCGAGTCGAGGTGCGCGGTCGACCAGCTTCTCCGGCATGCAGACCTGGCCATGTACACCGCCAAACGAGAAGGCGGCCAACGTATCCGCAGCTTCCTGCCGGATCTTCCATTCTCCTACACGTTCCCGCGGTCGGCCGACTCGCTGGTGTCGGCCTCCCCCGACAAATCGGCGGACTGGGCGCCCATTTCGGCGGCCGCCACGGGCCAGCCAGCCGCTGCGCGCGCATCCGCTGTGGCACGCGCCACGCAGACAGAGTCAAAACCCGCCGCATCGACAGCTGACCGGCGGCGGGATTCGCCCGACTTCCAGTGGCCGATGCCAATCCGGATCGCCATGGCAATTCTGGCAATTGGCGTGATCGGTTTCACCGCGATCAGCGCTTTTGGTTCACCTGCCGATGCCACCGGAGCCGTCGCCAAGTACTTGTACGCGGCGTTGAACCTGTTGGCAGCCGGGCTGATTGCCCTGCGCGCTTACCGCGTCACAGCCGATCGTCTGGCCTGGTCTTTGATCGCGGCCGGCATGGCATGCTCGGCGATCGGGGATGTCGTCTATGCACTGCGGGTGCCCGACGGGCAGTCTCCCTCCGCCGCCGACCCGGAGTACCTCGCGTTCTATCCACTTGCCTACGTCGGGCTGCTGCTGCTCATCCGGGCGCGCCTGGCCTCGACGCCGATTCCGATCCGTTTCGATCCGCTGGTATGCGGTTTGGCCGTGGCCGCGCTGGCCGTGGCGCTGCGGGCCGGCCCCTTCCATGCGGCCGCGACTCGCGCACCACAAACCGTTCTTGTTGGCCTGATCTATCCATGGGGTGATCTGGTCTTGTTGACTCTGGCCGCCGCAATGTTGCCAATAGTCTTCTTGTGCAACGAATCACGTTGGATTCTGCTCGTTGCGGGTTTGATCGGATTCGCGGTCGCGGACACGGTCTACCTCGTCGAGACCGCCGGGGGCTCATACCGAGTCGGCAGCACGCTGGATGCCGTGTGGCCCACGTCGTCGCTCCTGCTGGCGGTGGCCGGCTGGGCACCCAGGTCATCGGCAGCCCCGATGCGCAGGCGCGGATTTGGCTCCTATGCGGTGCCGGTAGCGTGCGCAGTGGTCGCGCTCGTCGTTGCCGTCTGGGATCAAAACTCGCGCTTCGCAGCAACTCTGGCCGGACTGAGCCTGATCACGGTAGCCGTGCGATTTGCACTCACCTTCCGCGATGTCAGCATGATGGCCGACAGTTACAAGCACGCCATGATCGACGAGTTGACCATGCTGCCCAACCGGCGGTCACTGGCGACGGCCCTGACCGCGTTGCCCGGCTACGAGGTGGCGGGGCCCGAGCCGATGCCCACAGTGTCGTCGCACACAGCGCTGCTGTTGGTGAATCTCTATGGGCTTCAAGAGATCAACGATTCGATCGATCGCCATCTCAGCAACGAGCTGTTGCGCAACATCGCGAATCGGCTTGCGGGCGGCCTGCGACACGCGGATCTACTCACCCGAGTGGGCGACGACGAATTCGCGATCCTGCTTACCAAGGGGGCGGACCTCCCCGGCGCACGGGCCCAGGCGGGCATTGTGCTCGAAGCCCTGCGTGAACCATTCGCGCTGGATCCGATCACTCTGCGAGTCGACGCGTGTGTCGCTATTGCGCTGTGCCCCGACCATTGCGAGCATCCGCAAGAGCTGCTGAGCCGCGCCGAGACGGCGCTTCCGCAAGCTAAATCCGCCCTTAGCAGGATCGCGGTCTATGACGCGACGTTCGAGGTGCATCGCGAAAGCGACTCCAACCTCATCGAGCAGTTGCACAGCGCGTTGCTGGAGGGTGACGAGCCGACGTTGTATTACCAGCCGAAGATCAACGCGAGCGACGGCAGTGTGCACAGCGTCGAGGCACTGCTGCGCTGGGAGCACCCCACTCGTGGATTGCTGCGGCCCGAGGAATTCCTGGCCGCCGCCGAGCGCGCCGGGCTGATGCGCAAGGTAGCCAATCGAGCGCTGGCGATCGCGCTCAAGCAGATCAGAGACTGGCGTGACGAGGGCATTGCCTCGTCCGTCGCGGTGAACCTGGCGACGACGAACCTGCTTGATCTCGAACTTGTGGGCACGATCGAATGGCTGCTGCGGACGCATGACTTGCCCGCGAACGCCCTGATCGTCGAGATCACGGAAAGCGCCCTGGTCGACTCGCTGCGATCCCGCAACACGGTGGCCGAACTGCAGCGCCTCGGCGTTCGCATCTCGCTCGACGACTATGGCACCGGCTGGTCGTCGCTGGCACGCTTGCAGGACGTTTCGGTCGACGAGCTCAAGCTCGACAGAATCTTCGTGGCGCGACTTGCTCAAGACGCACGATCGGTCGCCATTGTGCGGTCCACGGTCGCGCTGGCGGACAGCCTCGGCGCCGACCTCGTCGCCGAGGGAGTCGAAGACGAGGTCACATTGAGCGCACTGCGGCGGTTCGGCTGCGCTATCACCCAGGGCTTCGTGCACACCGCGCCGCTGCGACCTGATGACCTGGAGGACTGGATCACTACCCACGTGCCGCATCCCCATTCGAGTCAATCCGAACCGGCGACCGTAACCGACTGAGCGCTAGAACAATTCCTTGGCCAGCAGCTCCAGCGTTGTCACGCGCGCCGGGGCAGCGGCGGGATCGGTGCCGCGGCGGGCGGACGCGACCGGATTCACCATCACCTCGTCGACGCCGAACTGCTCGGCAAGCGAGCGCAGCTGCTCGGCGGCCTGCGCCGGAGTACCCAGCACGGCACGGTGCAGCCCGCTGTCGACGATGTGCTGTTGCGGCGCCGTCAGTTCCGCGACTTGGGCCTCCTCCACCAGCGGGAGCGGACCCAGCGGCTGCCCGGTCCGTAGCCGCGCCATCATCTGCAAGTTGGGCAGCATCAATGCCGTTGCCTCGTCTCGTGTTTCGGCTACCGCAGCGTTCACCGTCAAGAACGTCACGGGCTCGGCGGTCAATGTGCTGGGCACAAACCGCGAGCGGTAGACCTGCAGCGCCTCTTCAGTTCCCTGGCCGGAGAAGTGATGTGCGAACACGTAGGGCAGACCCTTGGCGGCGGCCAACCGCGCCGAATACATCGACGAGCCCAGCAGCCAGAGCCGCGGTTCGCTGACAGCGGCGGGGGTGGCCTTGAGCCGGTAGTCGCCCGAGCGCAGCGGAACCAGCACGCCGCGCGCACTCATCAGGGCCGCCACGTCGTCGAGATACTCGGGAAAGTTCTCGATGTCCCGATCGTCGCGGGCACCGCGCAATGCATAGGACGTCACCGGGTCGGAGCCGGGCGCCCGGCCGATGCCCAAGTCGATTCGGCCCGGGGCGGCGGCTTCCAGCAGGGCGAACTGCTCGGCGACCGCCAGCGGCGCGTGGTTGGGCAGCATCACGCCGCCGGACCCGAGTCGCAGGCGCGCCGTCTGCGCCGCGAGGTAGGCAAGAAGCACCGGAGGACTGGTCGCGCCCACCGAAGGCATGTTGTGGTGTTCCGCGACCCAGTAGCGGGTGAAACCCAACCGGTCCGCGGCCTGCGCCAGCTGCACCGTGGCTGCCAGCGCGTCGCCGGTCGACTGGTCGGTGCGTACCGGGACGAGATCGAGGACGGAAAGACGCACGATGGCCTCAACGCATTCGGTGCGGTGTTCGTTCCCGGCTAGTAGTTGGTCAGCGTGATCGAGTTGACGACCGCTTCGAACTGCTCCTGCGATATCGGGGCGCCGCCGGGAATGTTGTCGGTGGCCAGAAATTGGGTGCGCTCGGTGTAGCCGTGAAAGCGCTTGAAATAGTTGATAAAGGCGAGCCCGTGGTCGACCCCATCGATTACGGTGGCGCGTTTGAGTTCGCCGGCCAGGATGTATGCGCCTAGCAGCGCGACACTGGTCCCCTGGCCCGACAGCGGCGAGCAGCAGTACGCGGCGTCGCCCACCAGCGCCACCCGCCCGATCGACCAGTGATCCATCACGATCTGCGCCATCTCGTCGTAGTAGAAATCCGGCGCGTCGCGCATGAACTTCAGCAGTTGCGGGCGCACCCAGCCGTCACCGGACATCCGCTGCTCCACCTCGGCGAACTGGGCTTCGGTGTCGCGATAGTCGATACGCAGTTCGGTGTCCATGAAGCCCAACATGGCGCGCGCCTCGGTGTTGTTGCGGGCGCTGTAGACCCCGGCCATCGTGGTGTCCCCGTAGTGCCACATCTGCCAGAAGTCGAGGTCCAGGAAGTTGGGCACGGTGAAGATCGCGGCGTGCGTTCCCAGCCTTTTGATGAATCGCTCCTCGGGACCGAACACCAGTCGGCGCACGTTGGAGTGCAAGCCGTCGGCCCCGATCACCAGGTCGAAGCTGCGGGCGGGCGCACGTTCAAACGTCACATCGACCGCCAGGCCGCGGTTGTCCACCGCGGTGATGGTGTCGTCGAAGAGGTATTCGGTCGCGGGCTGGGTTGCCTCGTAAAGCAACTCGACCAAGTCATCGCGCAGCAGCTCGATGTCGGGGTTGTCGATGGGACCGCCGGTGGGCGTCGACTCGGTGTCGCGGGACAGCTCGTTGCCGTCGCCATCGACGACGGAGGAACCGCGAATGTTCGTCTTGCGGTCCGCGGCGGCGTCCAGCAGACCCATCCGGTCCAGCACCGTCAGCGCCGGGCCCCGCACATCGATCGCCTGCCCGCCCGGGCGAAGCCCGGGGTGCCGCTCCACGACCGTAACCGAATAGCCATGCCGCCCAAGCCAATACGCCAACGCTGTACCGGCTACGCTGGCGCCGGAAATCAGTACCTCGGTCACTTAATCCCTGCCAGCCTCTTGGCCTCAATGAAGATGTCGTCGAGCATTGCCGGAGTCAGCCTACCGGTGAACATGTTTTGCTGGCTGGGGTGGTAGCAACCCAGCAAGCGCACCCCGGACGGCAGCTCGGCGACGACGCCATGGCCGAACCGCGGCTTGCGCATCCCCCGCATCGCTCGCATCTCCGTGCCGCCCGGCAGCCGCAGCGCGATCTGCCAGCCGAACCCACCCAGGGCCACGATGGTGCGGACGTGCTCGGACACCAACCGCCATTCGGCTTCCAGCCAGGGCCAACAGGTGTCGCGCTCCGCGGGCGTCGGGGCGTTGGCCGGAGGCGCACACCGTACCGGGGCGGAGATCCGAATCTGCTTGGCCGCCAACCCGTCCGCGGCATCCACGCTGGTCGGCTGGTTCACCAGCCCGGCCCGGTGCAGAGCCGCGTACAGCTGGTCCCCGGACCGATCACCGGTGAACATCCGCCCGGTCCGGTTGGCGCCGTGCGCGGCCGGCGCTAACCCGACGATGAAAAGTCGCGGCCGCGGCGATCCCCAGCCGGTAACCGGCCGGCCCCAATACGGCTGGTCGGCGAAGGCTCGCCGTTTGGCGACGGCAACATCTTCTCGCCAGGTGACCAGCCGAGGGCAGGCGCGACAGACGCTGACCACGGCGTCCAGTTCCGGAATCGAGCGGGCCGCACCGGCCAGCGCGCGAACCTGCGCGGCGTCGACGGCCTGCGGGGTAAGCGGTGTGGCCGGGTCGCCGGGCCACCCGGTGCCG
This sequence comes from Mycobacterium sp. Aquia_216, assembly GCF_026723865.1. Lineage (NCBI taxonomy): Bacteria > Bacillati > Actinomycetota > Actinomycetes > Mycobacteriales > Mycobacteriaceae > Mycobacterium > Mycobacterium sp. Aquia_216. The sequence continues at coordinate 4,924,304 of NZ_CP113529.1, forward strand.
GGAGGAACCGGTGAATCGAATGCCAATCCGGTATTCGGATGAACAAGCACATGAACATCCTGCATTCAGCCGATGGTGACCACGAAATGTGGTGGCTCCCGCGAAAGCTTTGCGGTTAGATTCTCCCGGCGATATTTATGACACATTCCAGCCGCGGTCCGGCACTGTTGATCCTGTTCGCCACGCTGGTGGCGACCGCGGGCACCGGCATTTCGTTGGTCGCTTTCCCCTGGCTGGCGTTGCAACATCGGGACAGCGCACGCGACGCGTCGATCGTGGCAGCCGCCATGACGCTGCCGCTGGTGGGATCCACGCTGGTCGCCGGCACCGCGGTCGACTTCTTCGGACGGCGCCGTGTCTCGCTGGTCTCCGATTCGCTGTCCGGCACGGCAGTGGCGGCCGTTCCCGTGATCGCCTGGCTGTTCGGGGCGGATGCGATCAATGTCGCCGAGCTGGCCGCGCTGGCTTTCTTTTCGGCCGCTTTCGACCCGGCCGGGACGACGGCACGGCAGTCGATGCTGCCCGAGGCCGCTGCCCGCGCCGGCTGGTCGCTGGATCGCACCAACAGCGTCTACGAAGCGATTCTCAACCTCGCCTACATCGTGGGCCCGGGCATCGGCGGTTTGATGATCGCCACGGTCGGCGGCATCAACACGATGTGGATCACCGCGGGCTGTTTCGGGTTGTCGTTCCTCGCGATTGGGGCGCTGCGGCTCGAGGGCACCGGCAAGCCACCCCACACGACCCGGCCCGACGGGCTGGTGTCCGGGGTCGCCGAGGGCTTGCGGTTCGTCTGGAACCTGCGGGTGCTACGGACGCTCGGCCTGGTCGACCTGGTTGTCACCGCGCTGTACCTGCCGATGGAAAGCGTGCTGTTTCCCAAATACTTCAGCGATCGTCAGCAACCCGCGCAGCTGGGCTGGGCGTTGATGGCACTCGGGGTCGGCGGCGTGGCAGGTGCGCTCGGCTATGCCGCGCTCTCGAAATACCTGCGGCGACGCACGGCCGTGCTGACAGCGACCCTGACGTTCGGTGCCGCGTCGGTCGGCATCGCGTTCCTGCCGCCGTTGCCGGTGATCCTGGTGCTGTGCGGGGTGACCGGCTTGGTCTACGGGCCGATCCAGCCGATCTACAACTACGTGATGCAGACCCGGGCTCCGCAGCAGCTGCGCGGTCGCGTCGTCGGGGTGATGACGGGGCTGACCTTCGCCGCGGGCCCGTTGGGTTTGCTGGTCGCCGGTCCCCTGGCCGACACCGCCGGGCTGCGGGTGACGTTCTTGACGTTGGCGATTCCCATCATCGTGGTCGGCCTGATCGCGTTCGCGCTGCCGTCGCTGCGCGAACTGGATCGCGCAGCGGAGTTTGCCGGCGATTCCGCGCCGTAAAATCGGCCCGTGAGCACCACAGTCAATGAAGACACGCTGGGCGGCCTCGTCGCTGAACTGCCAGAGGGGATGGTGGTCACCGATCCGGCCATCACCGAGGGCTACCGCCAGGACCGCGCCTTCGACCCGTCGGCGGGCACTCCGCTCGCCGTGGTCCGGCCGCGCTGCACCGAAGACGTGCAGACGGTGCTGCGTTGGGCCACCGCCCACCGGGTACCCGTCGTGCCTCGCGGAGCGGGCACGGGCCTGTCGGGCGGGGCGACGGCACTGGCCAACGGGATCGTGTTGTCGACCGAGAAGATGCGCGACATCACCGTCGACCCGGTCACCCGCACCGCGGTATGTCAGCCCGGCCTGCTCAACGCCGAAGTGAAGAAGGCCGTCGCAAAATACGGTCTCTGGTATCCGCCGGATCCGTCGTCGTACGAGATCTGCAGCATCGGCGGCAATATCGCCACCAACGCCGGGGGCCTGTGCTGCGTGAAGTACGGCGTCACCACCGACTACGTGCTGGGCATGACCGTGGTGCTGGCCGACGGCACCGCGGTACGGCTCGGCGGCCCGCGGCTCAAGGACGTCGCCGGGCTGAGCCTGACCAAGCTCTTCGTCGGCAGTGAAGGCACGCTGGGCGTCGTCACCGAAGTCACGCTGCGGCTACTGCCCGCCCAAAACACGTCGAGCGTCGTGGTGGCCTCCTTCGCCACGGTGGAATCCGCCGTCGACGCGGTGCTCGGGGTCTCGGCACGGCTGCGGCCCGCGATGCTGGAGTTCATGGACTCGGCGGCCATCAACGCCGTCGAGGACATCCTGCGGATGGACCTGGACCGCGGGGCGGCCGCGATGCTGGTGGCCGGCTCGGACGAACGCGGCCGCGCCAGCGGCGAGGACGCCGAACTGATCGCGGCGATCTTTGCTGAAAACAAGGCAACGGACGTTTTCACCACCGACGATCCCGTCGAGGGGGAAGCGTTCGTGGCCGCGCGCCGGTTCTGCATTCCGGCCGTCGAGGCCAAGGGAGCGCTGCTGCTCGAAGACGTCGGGGTGCCGCTTCCGGCGCTCGGCAAGCTGGTGACCGGGATCGCCCGCATTGCCGCCGACCGCGACCTGATGATCTCGGTGATCGCGCACGCCGGCGACGGCAACACGCACCCGCTGATCGTGTACGACCCCGCGGACGCCGCGATGGCGCAGCGAGCCCAGCTCGCGTTCGGTGAGATCATGGACCTGGCCGTTGGCTTGGGCGGCACCATCACCGGCGAGCACGGGGTCGGCCGCCTGAAGCGGCCCTGGCTGGACGGCTACCTCGGGCCGGAGGTGATGGCGCTGACCCAGCGCATCAAGCAGGCATTGGACCCGCTGAGCATCCTCAACCCCGGCGCCGCGATCTAGCTTTCGCGTCTCTGCACGCTCGAGTGTGCGCTGGCGGCGGGGTTTGTGCGCTCTTGGAGCCCAGGACGCACACTGGGCGCTCCTAGTCTGTTGACATATAGGCATCACTGTCGTACGAATGAGACATGACAGTGGTTATGTCTCACAACGCACCGGTCGTGTTTCAGCTCGCCGACGCCGGCACCTGGCCGAATCCGTGGCCGATGTACCGCGCGCTGCGTGACCACGATCCGGTGCACCACGTCGTTCCCGCGAAACATCCCGAGCACGACTACTACGTGCTGTCCCGGCACGCCGATGTGTGGTCGGCGGCCCGCGACCACGAGACCTTTTCCTCGGCGCAGGGACTGACGGTCAACTATGGCGACCTGGAAATGATTGGCCTGCAGGACAATCCGCCGTTCGTCATGCAGGACCCACCAGTACACACCGAGTTTCGCAAGCTGGTGTCGCGCGGGTTCACCCCCCGGCAGGTCGAGGCGGTGCAGCCCAAGGTGCGTGACTTCGTCGTGGAGCGCATCGAGAGGTTGCGCGCCGATGGCGGCGGCGACATCGTCGCCGAACTGTTCAAGCCCCTGCCGTCGATGGTGGTCGCACACTATCTCGGTGTGCCCGAAGAGGATTGGGCCCAATTCGACGGCTGGACACAGGCCATCGTCGCGGCCAACACCGCTGACGGCGGCGTTGCGGGCGCGCTGGAAACCGTCGGCGACGCGGTCGGATCGATGATGGCCTACTTCACCGGGCTGATCGAGCGCCGCCGGACCGATCCGCAGGACGACACCATCTCCCACCTGGTCGCCGCCGGGGTGGGCGCCGACGGCGACATCTCCGGCACGCTGTCGATTCTGGCGTTCACCTTCACCATGGTCACCGGCGGCAACGACACGGTGACCGGCATGCTCGGCGGCTCGGTGCCTTTGCTGCATCAGCGTCCCGACCAGCGAGAGTTGTTGACGGACAAGCCCGAACTGATCAACGACGCGGTCGAGGAACTGTTGCGGCTGACCTCGCCGGTGCAAGGACTGGCTCGCACGGCCACTCGCGACGTGACGATCGGCGACACCACAGTCCCCGCCGATCGCCGGGTGCTGCTGCTCTACGGGTCGGCCAACCGCGACGAACGTCAATACGGGCCGGATGCCGGCGAACTCGACGTGACGCGCTGCCCGCGCAACATCTTGACCTTCAGCCACGGCGCCCACCACTGCCTGGGTGCGGCCGCGGCGCGGATGCAATCGCGGGTCGCGCTGACCGAATTGCTGACCCGCTGCCCGGACTTCGACGTCGAAGAAAATTCGATCGTGTGGGCGGGCGGTAGCTACGTGCGCCGTCCGGTGTCGGTGCCGATCAGCGTGAAGTCCTGATGCCCGGCAACGACTGGCTCGCCTCCAGCCGCAGCGAAGCAGCCGCGGACCGGATACTCGACGCGGCCGAGCAGCTCTACACCGCACGCGATTCGGATTCCATTGGCATGAACGAGATCGCCAGGGCCGCAGGCTGTTCCCGCGCGACACTGTACCGGTACTTCGAAAACCGGGAAGCACTGCGAACCGCCTACATCCACCGGGAGACGCACCGGCTGGGCCGCGACATCCTCGCGCGAACCGGAAGCATCGAAGACCCCTGCGAAAAGCTGGTGGTGAGCATCCTCGTCACGCTGCAGATGGTTCGCGAGAGCCCAGCGCTGGCATCGTGGTTCGCCACTACCCGCCCGCCGATCGGTGGCGAGTTGGCCGGGCAGTCCGACGTGATCGCGGCCTTGGCGGCGGCGTTCCTGCATTCACTGGGACCCGACGATCCCGCCGTCGTCGAACGCCGGGCCCGCTGGACAGTCCGGGTGATCGTGTCGCTGCTGACGTATCCCGGCCGCGACGACAACGAGGAGCGGGCGATGATCGAGGAATTTGTCGTCCCGATCATCGCCCCGGCAAGCGCCCGCCGCTAGCTGGCAGCCATCCGCCTTTTCGTAATCAGGCCACCCAATAGGCTTGCGCCTTAATGGATTTGCGTGGGATTCCGAAGTCCTCCCGCAACGTCTTGGCAATCGAACGGGTAGTGCGGTTGTCGCAGGCCACCCAGCCGAAGTGGTCGCCGGCGTCGAAAGCCGCCGATCGCACCGCCTCCAGCAGCCCCTGACCGGCGTTCTTGCGGTCCACCCAGGTGGTGTCGGGGCCGACCACCACCGGCAGGTCTTTGTCGTCGTCGTGGCCCGCCTCCAAGAACACCTGGGCCGGGGCGTCGCCGATCGAGGCGAGCAGTGAGTTGATGGCCGGCAGTGAGGCGCTGTCGCCGACGATGACGTATCCGGCCGGCGCCGGTTCGGGTATGGCGAACTTGCTGCCCAGCACGGTCGCATCGATGGTGTCGCCGGGCTGGGCCGCGCGCGCCCACTGCGATGCGACGCCGTCATGCAGAGCGAACTCGATGCTCACGGTGTCCGCGACCGGGTCGGGGTCGACCAACGTGTAACCGCGCTGGTGCAGCTTGTCACCGTCGGCGAACCACATCCGGATCCACATCGTCGGATGCACCGGGTGGGCGGCGAGCATGCCGCCGGCGTCGAAGTTCAGCTGCAGGTAGTGCGGGCCGATCTCGTGCCGTCCGGTGACCGTCAGCCGGTAGTCCCCGGCGCCCATCAGCTTGAGCACCGCGCCCGCAAAGCCGCGTGATGCCTTGTGTTCGCTCATCGGTGTGACGCCCTTTCCCAACTCCGCATGAAGTTAGGTTAGGGTAACCTATCTAAGGTCGGATGTCACTCAGCCCGGTACGCGCGTGACGCGGTGCAGCAGCCAGGCCAGCGGGATCGTCACCACCAGCGTCGCGATGAACAGGTACAGCATCGGCCCGGTATAGACGTGCGCCCGGACGATGTAGACCATCGCGAATTCCATCGTCACCAGGTGGATCAGGAAGATCTCGTAGGAGATCTCGCCGAGCCACACCATCGGCCGGCTGGACAGCAACTGCCAGTACCAACCGTGGCCCTCCAGGGCCAGCGGGGCCACCGCCAGGGTGGCGATGACCGTGTAGAAGACCGTCTTGACGACCGCCTCCGGCGTCGATGCCGGCGACGTCGTGGGTGCGCCCCCGATCGGGGTGGCGACGATGAAGTAGCAGATGACCGCCAGCGGTATGGCTGCGAACGCGTAACAGCGCACTCCCATCGCCTGCAGCACCGCCAGCAACATGCCGCCTACGAACCAGGCCAGGTACGTCGGCAGCCACAGCCGGGCGCCGTCGGGAAACCAATGATCGGTGTGCACCAGGACAACCCATGCCGGGCTGATCAAGGCCAGCGCCAGCAGCGTGCCCACGACGAGCTTCGGCTGCCAGTGCCGCCGGCAGAGCACCACCAGCAGCAGGTAGGCCAAAAGCGGCAGGATCACGTAGAAGGACGCCTCCACCGCGAGGCTCCACATCTGGGTCAGCCCCTGATGCAGGTACTTGCCGAGGTATCCGTCGGTGTAGATCTGCGTCAGGGTGAGGTTGCGGATCAAGCCGTACCAGGAATGGCCGGGGTTCGGTCCGGCCTCACGGAAGTGGTACAGCACGTAGGCGATCAGCACGGTGACGACGTAAGCCGGCATGATGCGCCGAATCCGGTGCCGCGCATAGCGACTCACCGAGGGCGGCGGGCCGCCGCTGGCGGCGGACTTCACCCAGGGGCGGAACAGCAGAAAGCCGGACAGCACGAAGAAGATCGGCACGCCGATCTCCATCCGGGCGCCGACCAGGCCCCAGTACCCGTGCGTGTACTTGCCGGTGGTGTACGCCGCGTGGGTGCCGACAACCAGGATCGCGGCGACAGCGCGGATACCGGTCAGGGCGGCGACCCGGTCGACGTGCGAGACCTGCTCGAGTCCGCCTTGGGCGTCCTGTTGCTCGGACAGGGTCATCCAGCGTCTTTTCTGCGTGGTTTCCCACCACCGCGCCGGGGCTTTTCGAAGGGTTTGCCGGACGAGCGATCGGGCTTTAGGTCGATCAGCACGCCCGAAATACGGGTTTTTTCAAGCTTTTTCAAGGTCGCGGGGGAAAGCTTTGGCGGCAGCTCCACCAGCGAGAAGTCCGGTCCGATCGAGATGTGGCCGAAATCGCTGCGGTGCAGCCCCCCCTCGTTGGCGATAGCGCCGACGATGGCGCCCGGCCCGACCTTATGACGCTTGCCCACGGCGATTCGATAGGTGGCGAAATCTTTTGATTGCCTTGGCTTGTCCGGGCGATCCCGATGTTCGGTGTTGCGCTCGGGCCGCTCACGCCGCTGCGGCGGCGGTTCGGGTGACATCAGGAACGCCTCGCCATCGCGCGACTGCAAGGCCAGCGCCGCGGCGATGTCGGCCATCGGGACGTCGTGCTCGCGCTCATAGTCCTCGACCAGCCTGCGGAACAGCTCGATTCCCGAGCCGCCGAGCGTGTCGGTAATGGAATCGGCGAACTTCGCCACCCGCTGCGCGTTGACGTCCTCGACGCTGGGCAATTCGACCTCGGTCAACGTTTGCCGGGTCGCTTTTTCGATCGACTTGAGCATGTGGCGCTCGCGCGGGGAGACGAACAGCAGCGCGTTTCCCGAACGCCCGGCCCGGCCGGTGCGTCCGATCCGGTGGACGTAGGACTCGGTGTCATGCGGGATGTCGTAGTTGAGCACATGCGAGATGCGCTCGACGTCCAGCCCGCGCGCGGCCACATCGGTGGCCACCAGGATGTCGATTCTTCCATCCTTGAGCGCGGCTATGGTCCGCTCGCGCTGCGCCTGCGCGATGTCGCCGTTGATGGCGGCCGCGGAAAACCCTCGGGCCCGCAGCTTTTCGGCGACCTCCTCGGTGGCCTGCTTGGTGCGCACGAAGACGATCATCGCCTCGAACGGCTCGACTTCGAGCACCCGGGTCAGCGCGTCCATCTTGCGCGGTCCGGCCACCTGGACGTAGCGCTGCGAAATATTGTCGGCTGTCGCCGTTTTCGCTTTGAAGGTGACTTCGAGCGGATCGTGCAGGTACTTGGTGGTGAGCTTGCGGATGGCGGGCGGCATGGTCGCCGAAAACAGCGCCACCTGTTTGTATTCCGGGGTTTCACTCAAGATGCGGTCGACCTCTTCGGCGAAGCCCATGGTGAGCATCTCGTCGGCCTCGTCGAGCACCAGGTAGTCCACGTGCGACAGGTCGAGCGTCCCACGCTCGAGGTGGTCGATGACCCGACCCGGAGTGCCCACCACCACCTGCGCACCGCGCCTCAGGCCGGCCAGTTGCACGGTGTAGGACGAGCCGCCGTAGATCGGCAACACGTTGATCTTGGGCAGGTGGGCGCCGTAGCGGCTGAACGCCTCGGCGACCTGCAGGGCCAGCTCTCGAGTGGGCGCCAACACCAGGGCCTGAGTCGCCTTGTTGGCCACGTCGATCTTGGACAGGATCGGGATGGCGAACGCCGCGGTTTTCCCGGTGCCGGTCTGCGCTAGCCCCACCACGTCGGAACCCGCCATCAACGCCGGAATCGTCGCCGCCTGAATCGCGGTCGGCGATTCGTAACCGACGTCGGAGACGGCCCGCATGACCGAGGGGTGAATCTGCAGGTCGGCAAAGGTAGTAGCGGCCGCGTCAGGCGAGCCGTCGGGGACTGTCATCGTCCAAGAAGTTTAGTGGTGGCCGCGAGCGCAGCGCAGCTGGGCGCGGCGGTGTTCATCGGGCGACTGCGGCATGCCTGTCACACCGGCGCACGCGATGCCGGTACGGTTGCGCGATGTGTGGTGCCTACCGTGCCTGCCGTGCCGTGCCGAGCCCCTGACCGTCGGCGTCCTGCTCGCCGTGACGTTGAGCGGCTGCGGTTCGGGAGATTCGACGGTCGCCAAGACGCCGCAAGCCACCACGGCGCCCGCGTCGATCACCGCCCCGGCCACCCCGATGCCGACCGAAGTCGCTTCGCCCGGCCCCAGCACCCCGGCCGACCCGTGCGCGGTCAATCTCGCCTCGCCCACGATCGCGAAAGTGGTCTCCGACTTGCCCCGCGACCCGCGCAGCCAGCAGGCGTGGAACCCGGAGCCACTGGCCGGTAACTACAACCAGTGTGCCCAGCTGTCGGCGGTGATCATCAAGGCCAACACCAACGCGGTCAACGCGACGACCCGGGCGGTGCTGTTTCATCTCGGGCAGTTCATCCCGCAGGGAGTGCCGGACACCTACGGGTTCAACGGCATCGACGCGGCGCAAACCACCGGCGACACGGTGGCGTTGACCTACCCGAGCGGTATCAACGGCCTGAACACCGACGTCCGATTCCATTGGAACGGCAACACCGTCGACCTGATCGGCAACGGCGCCGGGCGCTGACCCGGCACACCCTCGCAGGAGCACCGCGCTGTCGGCCGCCTCCCCTACAGTGGCTGCTGTGTTCGTCACCGACGACAGCATCGTGTACAGCGCGTCGGACCTGGCCGCGGCCGCCCGATGCGAGTACGCGCTGCTCCGGAATTTCGACGCGAAGCTGGGCTGGGGACCCGCCGTCGACGTCGAGGACGAGTTGCTGGCACGTACCGCCACGCTCGGTGACGCCCACGAGCAACGCGAGCTCGACCGGCTGCGCGAGGAGTTCACGGACGGCGTCGCGGTCATCGGACGCCCGCCGTATACCCGCGCCGGACTGACCGCCGCCGCCGAGCAGACCCGGCGTGCCATCGTCAACCGCGCCCCGGTGGTGTATCAGGCCGCGATGTTCGACGGCCGCTTCGTCGGGTTCGCCGACTTCCTGGTCGCCGATGGTGAGCAGTATCGCCTGATCGACACCAAGCTGGCCCGCTCCCCCAAGGTCACCGCGTTGCTGCAACTCGCGGCGTACGCCGATGCACTCGCCGGGATGGGAGTGTCCGTCGCGGCCGAGGCCGAGCTGCGGCTGGGCGACGGCTCGGTCGTGCGGTATCGCGTCTGTGATCTGATCCCCGTCTTTCGATCGCAGCGCGCACTGTTGCAGCGGCTGCTCGACGGGCACTACGCCGGCGGCGACCCGGTGCGCTGGGAAGACGAGGGCGTGCGGGCATGCTTTCGCTGTCCGCTGTGCGTCGAGCAGCTGCAGTCCGGCGATGATCTGCTGCTGGTGGCCGGCATGCGAGTCAGCCAGCGGGACAAGCTGATCGACGCCGGGATCACCACGGTCGCCGACCTGGCCGAACATCGCGGGCCGTTGCCCGACCTGGCGGCCGGCGTTCTGGCCAAGCTGACCGCTCAGGCGAAACTGCAAATACGACAACGTGATACCGGGATCCCGCAGTTCGAAGTTGTCGATCCCCAGCCGCTCGCGCTGTTGCCGGAGCCCGACCCCGGTGATCTGTTCTTCGACTTCGAGGGCGATCCGCTGTGGACCGCCGACGGCCACGACTGGGGCCTGGAATACCTGTTCGGGGTGTTGGACGCCGCAGGCAAATTCAGCCCGCTGTGGGCGCATGGCCGGGTGGACGAGCGCAGGGCCCTGATCGATTTCCTCGCGATGGTGGCCAAACGCCGCAAGCGTCGACCCAACATGCACATCTACCACTACGCGCCGTACGAGAAGACCGCCTTGTTGCGACTTGCCGGACGTTACGGTGTCGGCGAGGACGAGGTCGACGAACTACTGCGCAGCGGTACGCTGGTCGACCTGTATCCGTTGGTGCGCAAGAGCATTCGGGTAGGCGCTGAGTCTTTCAGCCTCAAGGCTCTCGAGCCCCTGTATATGGGCACACAGCTGCGCTCGGGGGAGGTCACCACGGCCGCCGATTCGATCACCTCCTATGCCAGGTCCTGCGAACTGCGCGATGCCGGCCGCGCCGACGAAGCCGAAACCGTGCTCAAGGAGATCGAGGACTACAACCACTACGACTGCCGGTCGACTCAGGAACTACGCAACTGGCTGCTGGTGCGAGCCTGGGAATCCGGCGTCACACCGGTTGGTGCCCAACCGGTTTCCGGCGGCAACGCCGTCGACGGCCAGGACGAACTGGCGGCGGTCCTGTCGGCGTTCGCCGGGGACGCCGCGGTCGCCGACCGCACGCCGGAGCAGATCGCCGTCGCGCTGGTGAGCGCGGCGCGCGGCTATCACCGGCGTGAGGACAAGCCGTTCTGGTGGGCGCATTTCGACCGGCTGAACTTTCCGATCGACGAATGGGCGGACAACACCGACGTCTTCGTGGCCGACGAGGCATTCCTCAGCGTGGACTGGCACACGCCTCCGCGGGCCCGCAAGCCGCAGCGGCGCGTGGTGCTGCGCGGCGAGCTGGCCCGCGGCGACCTGATGACGGACGTCTTCGCGCTCTACCAGGCGCCGGCTCCATCGAGTATGAGCGGCAATCCCGACCGGCGCGCGGCCGGACGGGCCAGGGTCGTCGAGGTCAACGACCCCGCGGTGCCCACCGAGGTCGTGATCGTCGAACGAGTCGGCAGCGACGGCAACGCATTTCATCAACTTCCCTTTGCGCTGACGCCCGGGCCGCCGCTTCCCACGACAGCGCTGCGCGAGTCGATCGAATCCACCGCGGCCGCGCTGGCCGCCGGGCTGCCGGAATTACCGCGCACCGCGATGGTCGACGTGCTGGTGCGCCGCGCGCCCCGCACTCGCAGCGGTGCCCCACTCCCGCGCAGCACCGACACCATCGCCGATATAACAGCCGCGACACTGGATCTCGAGTCGTCCTACCTGGCGGTGCACGGTCCGCCGGGAACCGGAAAGACCTATACCGCAGCGCAGGTGATCACCGGTTTGGTCACCGAACACGGCTGGCGCGTCGGGGTGGTGGCGCAATCGCACGCCGCGGTGGAGAACCTGCTCGACGCGGTGATCGATGCCGGCCTGGATCCGGGCCGGGTCGCGAAGAAGAAGTACGACCACCACGCTCCGCGCTGGCGGGAAATCGACGGCGGCGAGTACGCAGCATTCATCTCGGCCAGCACCGGATGCGTAATCGGCGGTACGGCTTGGGATTTCGCCAACGCCAACCGGGTGCTGCCGGGCAGCCTGGATCTGCTCGTCATCGACGAGGCAGGCCAGTTCTGCTTGGCCAGCACGATTGCCGTGGCGCCGGCTGCGGTGAATCTGCTGCTGCTCGGCGACCCGCAACAGCTGCCGCAGGTCAGTCAGGGCACTCATCCCGAACCGGTCGACACATCTGCCCTCGATTGGCTCGTCGACGGCCAGCGTACGTTGCCCGACGAACGCGGCTACTTCCTGGACCGCTCGTACCGGATGCATCCGGCGGTCTGCGCCGCGGTCTCCGAACTGTCCTACGAGGGCAGGCTGCATCCGGTGACCGAGCGTACCGCCGCACGCGGGCTCGACGGGTATCACCCCGGCGTGCACGTGCTTTCCGTTCGCCACCAAGGCAACTCGATCGATAGCCCCGAGGAAGCCGACACCATCGTCGCCGAGATCCGACGGCTGCTCGGGTCGCCCTGGACCGACGAACACGGCACCAGGGGATTGGCGGCCTCGGACGTGCTGGTGCTGGCCCCGTACAACGCTCAGGTGTCGCTGGTGCGCCGGCGGTTGACATCCGCGGGTCTGGACGAGGTCCGAGTCGGAACCGTCGACAAGTTCCAGGGCGGCCAGGCGCCGGTGGTCTTCATCTCGATGACAGCGTCGTCGGTCGACGAAGTCCCACGCGGGATCTCGTTCCTGCTCAATAGGAATCGGCTCAATGTCGCTGTGAGCCGAGCACAGTACGCGGCCGTGATCGTGCGTTCGGAATTGCTGACCGAGTACCTGCCCACCACTCCGGCCGGCCTGCTGGAATTGGGCGGCTTCTTGGCCCTGACGGCGGGCACCCGGTAACGGTCCCCTCCGGCGGCCGGTCCCTACCGGCCTGGGGAACGGCCGGTCGGGTCCTCGTCCGGATCGAGCCGACGTCGCGGCGAGCCGGTTGTCCGCCGGCCCGGCGATGGCGCGCCCCGACGATTGCGGCTGGCCGGACCGGACAGGTGCGGCGGAAGCTCGACGACGGGCCGGATGCGCTTCTCGCGCTCGACGCGAGAGCCGTTGTGGGCAAATCCAATCGGTGCGGGTCGCGCCTCGACTGGGGCGATCTTGGCAGCGGTCCCGGGCTCGCTGCTCGGCTCGCGCCGCAAGATGACTTCGACATAGTCGTCGTCATCATCGGGTTCGTCGGGTCCGGACGCCACGCCGCCGATGCCCGCGCGAGACATCACCGAGGGCGCGAAGCCGACCAGGAACAGCGCGGTGCCGATCCCGAACAACGCGATGAACGCGGGCAAGAGCACCGATTGCGACATCGCGGCCGAGAACGGCTCGCGCAGGAATTCGGGCAGTTGCAACGGAATAGCCCCATCCCCCGCGTCTTGGCTGGACGCGCCCCGCGGCATCTCGGCACCGATCCGCCACGTCATGAACGCGGCCATCGCGGCGCTGCCGAGCACCGCACCGAGCTGTCGGACCGAGTTGTAGACAGCAGAGCCGGTGCCGGCCAGCTGCGGCGGCAAGTTGCGGGTGGCGGTGGCCGTCAGCGGCGACCACACAAACGCCATCCCGACACCAATCGCGGTGAACGGCAACACGAGCCGCCAGATCGGGGTATCCGGGCCCATCTCGAACGACAGCCACGTCAGCGAGATCGCCAGCACCGAGAACCCGAACCCGAGGACGGGCCGCGGGTGGTATCGGTCCACGATGCGGCCGACAAACGGCGCGAGCACACCGTTGGCGATTGCCATCGGCGCGATCAAAAGGGCCGAACGCGTCGGCGACAGCCCGCACACCGTCTGCGTATAGAAGGTCAGCGGCAGCATCATCGCCGTGGAGGCGAACGAGGTGATGGCCACCCCGACGCTGCACAGGGTGAAATCGCGGTCGGCGAACACGTCCAGCGGGATCAGCGGCTCCCGGGTGTTCACCGACTGCCAGTAGACGAACGCCGAAACGAACCCGGCGCCCGCGACGATCGTCGCCCAGATCCACGGCTGCCATCCGGCGGCCTGGCCCTGCTGCAGACCGAACACGATCAGAAACACGCCCACCGCCGACAAGCCCACGCCGACCAAATCGAACCGGTGCGCCTGGGTGGGCAGCTCCGGAACCAGCCACACCGCCAACGCCAGCCCGGCGATGCCGATCGGGACGTTGACGAAGAAAATCCACTCCCAACCCAGCCCGTCCACCAGCACGCCACCGGCCAACGGGCCGACCAGGCTGGCGACGCCGGCGGTGGCTCCCCACACGCTGACCGCCACCCCGCGCCGCTGGGGCGGGAAGATCCGGGTGATGGTCGACAAGGTCTGCGGCGTGAGCACCCCGGCGCCGATCCCCTGCACGACCCGGGCGGCGATCAGCATGGCGGCACTACCCGCCAGCCCGCACCACATCGAGGCGGCGGTGAACGCCACCAGACCGATCAGATAGAGGTTCTTCGAGCCGAACCGGTCACCGAGCCGGCCGGCCACCAGCAACACCACCGCGTATCCCAGCAGGTAGGCGCTCGTCACCCAGACCACGGCGTCGTACCCGATATGCAGGTCGGCCATGATGGTCGGGTTCGCGATCGCGACGATGGTCGAGTCGACCATGATCATGAAGAACCCGATCATCATCGCCCAGAGCGCGTGCCACGGGTTCCCGCTCCTCAGAGCGCCGGAAGGCGCCAGGAACTTGCGGTCCTTGGCCAAGTCGGCGCGACTCGTCCCCGCGCGCCGGGCTCCGCCGGACGCCCCGGACGTCGGCGTGGTCATGCACTCACCTCGCTTCAGTGCCCGACGATCGGCTTACCGCGGAGCAGCTGCGATACCGCCCGCACGCAGCGAATCCACCCGACCGCAACCGGCAAACGGCCCGCATCGCCACCGACCAGTGTCCAGCGTGCATTATCCCGGGTTGGCCGACGGGCTGCGCACCCCCTGCCATCCGCGGCCGGGTTCGCGCACGCGCTGCGGCTGGCCCCGCGTTCAGCAAACCCGCGTTAGCCTGGGAGGAACGCCATTGGCAGGAGAAGCACTATGAGCGCGCGACGTACTAGGTCACGGTCCCTGAAACGATCCGAGCAATTGCCGGATGACGCGGCGTCCGGAAGCTCCGGTCGCCCGAAGCGTTCGACGCGCGCATTGGCGCAGGTCATCGAGCGGAGTTCACGTGTCCAGGCCCCTGCCGCGGAGGCCTACGTGGCCCGGCTGCGGCGGGCATATCCCGGCGCGAGTCCCGCCGAGATCGTTACCAAGCTGGAAAACCGCTACCTGACCGTCTTGATGGCCAGCGGTGCCGCGGTCGGTTCCGCGGCGACCTTCCCCGGGATCGGAACGCTGACGGCGATGTCGGCGGGTGCCGGCGAGACCGTGTTCTTCCTCGAAGCGACCGCGGTCTTCGTCCTGTCGACCGCCCTGGTCTACGGCATCCCCGCCGATCACCACGAGCGGCGTCAGGCGCTGGTGCTATCCGTCCTGGTGGGCGACGACAGCAAGCGTGCGATCGGCGAGCTGATCGGTCCCGCGCGCACCAACGGGGGCTGGCTGGCCGAGGGCATGGCGTCATTGCCGCTGTCGAGTTTGGGGCGGCTCAACACACGGATGCTCAAGTACTTCGTCAAGCGCTACGCCCTGCGCCGTGGCGCGTTGATGTTCGGCAAAATGCTGCCGGTGGGCATCGGCGCCGCGATCGGTGGCGTCGGCAATCGCATGGTGGCCAAGAAGATCGTCGGTAATGCCCGCCGGGCATTCGGCCCCCCGCCGCCCCGGTGGCCGAACACCTTGCTCGTGTTGCCGACGGTGCGCGAAGTGCGCCAGTAGCCGTCCGGCCCCCGGTTCCACGGTCTCGCTGGCGAATTACCGGCAAAGGGTTAGCCTTTATGAGGCGGAAACGTAGCAGACCGCCGCGGGTATGAGGTACCTCGTCAATCGGGGTGCGCAGAGTCGCAGGCGCCGCGCAATAGCGCGTACAGAGCCTGCAGGACACGAGAATTGAGGCGAACAGCGGCCGTGAGCAACGTCAGTTCACCATTCGGGCAGAACGAATGGCTGGTCGAGGAGATGTACCGCAAGTTCCGCGACGACCCCTCTTCGGTGGATCCGAGCTGGCACGAGTTCCTGGTGGACTACAACCCCGAGCCAACCGGCGCGACGGCCCAGGAAACCCCGAGCCCGGGTGACGGCCAGGCGGCGGCGCCCAAGCCCGTCGTCGTCGCCGAGCCGCCGGCCGCCGCGCCCCCCCAGCCCGCCCGCACCGCTTCGGCCGGCAACGGCGCCGCCACGCCGCCGCCCGCTGCGCCCGCTCCCACCGCGTCCGCCCCGAAGCCCCCCCTGCCCCCGCCCGCCGAAGGCGACGAGGTGCAGATACTGCGCGGCGCTGCCGCGGCCGTCGTCAAGAACATGTCCGCGTCACTGGACGTGCCGACGGCGACCAGCGTCCGTGCCGTCCCGGCGAAGCTGATGATCGACAACCGTATCGTCATCAACAACCAGCTCAAGCGCACTCGCGGCGGCAAGATCTCCTTCACCCACCTGCTGGGCTATGCGCTGGTGCAGGCGGTCAAGAAGTTCCCCAACATGAACCGGCACTATGCCGAGGTCGACGGCAGGCCCACCGCGGTCACGCCGGCGCACACCAACCTGGGTCTGGCCATCGACCTGCAGGGCAAAGACGGTAAACGCTCGCTGGTGGTCGCCGGCATCAGGGGCTGCGAGACGATGCGGTTCGCGGAATTCGTCTCCGCCTATGAAGACATCGTGCGCCGGGCCCGCGACGGCAAGCTGACCGCCGAAGACTTTGCCGGAGTGACGATTTCGTTGACCAACCCCGGCACTATCGGCACCGTGCACTCGGTGCCGCGACTGATGGCCGGCCAGGGCGCCATCATCGGTGTGGGTGCGATGGAATATCCCGCCGAGTTCCAGGGCGCCAGCGAGGAGCGCATCGCCGAGCTGGGTATCGGCAAGCTGATCACCCTGACCTCGACCTACGACCACCGCATCATCCAGGGTGCGGAATCCGGCGATTTCCTGCGCACCATCCACGAGATGTTGCTCTCGGATGCGTTCTGGGACGACATCTTCCGTGAGCTGGGCAACCCGTACCTGCCGGTGCGGTGGAGCACCGACAACCCGGACTCGATCGTCGACAAGAACCCCCGCGTGTTGGAGTTGATCGCGGCCTACCGCAATCGCGGGCATCTGATGGCCGACATCGACCCGCTGCGTCTGGACACCGGCCGGTTCCGTAGCCACCCCGACCTCGAAATCCTCAATCACGGCTTGACGCTGTGGGATCTCGATCGGGAGTTCAAGGTCAACGGCTTTGCCGGGTGCGAGTACAAGAAGCTGCGCGATGTGCTGGGCCTGCTGCGCGACGCGTACTGCCGCCACATCGGCGTCGAATACACCCACATCCTCGAGCCCGAGCAACAGCGATGGCTGGAAGAGCGGGTCGAGACCAAGCACGTCAAACCCACGGTGGCCGAACAGAAGTACATTCTGAGCAGGCTCAACGCCGCCGAGGCATTCGAAACCTTCCTACAGACTAAATACGTTGGGCAGAAGCGATTCTCGCTGGAAGGTGCCGAAAGCCAGATCCCACTGATGGACGCGGTGATCGACCAGTGCGCCGAGCACGGCCTCGACGAGGTGGTCATCGCGATGCCGCACCGGGGCCGGCTCAACGTGCTGGCCAACATCGTGGGCAAGCCCTACTCGCAGATCTTCAGCGAGTTCGAGGGCAACCTGAACCCGTCGCAGGCGCACGGGTCCGGCGACGTCAAGTACCACCTCGGCGCCACCGGCGTGTACCTACAGATGTTCGGCGACAACGACATTGCGGTATCGCTGACCGCCAACCCGTCGCACCTGGAAGCCGTCGACCCGGTGCTGGAGGGATTGGTCCGGGCCAAGCAGGACCTGCTGGAACTCGGGCACGTCGACGGCGAAGAAGAACGGGCCTTCTCGGTCGTGCCGCTGATGTTGCACGGAGACGCCGCCTTCGCCGGTCAGGGCGTGGTCGCCGAGACGTTGAACTTGGCACTGTTGCCCGGCTATCGCGTCGGCGGCACCATCCACGTGATCGTCAACAACCAGATCGGCTTCACCACCGCGCCGGAGTACTCCAGGTCGAGCGAGTACTGCACCGACGTGGCCAAGATGATCGGCGCGCCGATCTTCCACGTCAACGGCGACGACCCGGAAGCCTGCGTGTGGGTGGCGCGGCTGGCCGTGGACTTCCGGCAGACGTTCCGGAAAGACGTCATCATCGACATGCTGTGCTACCGGCGGCGCGGACACAACGAGGGCGACGACCCGTCGATGACCAACCCCTACATGTACGACGTCGTCGACACCAAGCGTGGGGCCCGCAAGAGCTACACCGAAGCCCTGATCGGCCGCGGCGACATCTCGCTGAAGGAAGCCGAGGACGCACTGCGCGACTACCAGGGTCAACTGGAGCAGGTGTTCAACGAAGTCCGTGAGGTGGAGAAGCACGGCGCGCTGCCAAGCGAATCCGTCGAGGCAGACCAGATAGTGCCCGCCGGGCTCGCCACCGCGGTGGACAAATCGCTGCTGGCCCGCATCGGTGATGCGTTCTTGGCCGTCCCGGAGGGGTTCACCGTGCACCCGCGCGTGCGACCGGTGCTGGAGAAGCGCCGGGAGATGGCCTACGAAGGCAAGATCGACTGGGCCTTCGGCGAGCTGCTGGCCCTGGGATCTCTGGTGGCCGAAGGCAAGCTGATCCGGCTGTCCGGGCAAGACACCCGTCGCGGCACGTTCTCCCAGCGGCATTCGGTAATCATCGATCGCAACACCTGCGCCGAATTCACCCCGTTGCAGCTGCTGGCGACCAACAAAGACGGCACCCCGACCGGCGGCAAGTTCCTGGTGTACGACTCACCGCTGTCCGAGTACGCCGCCGTCGGCTTCGAATACGGCTACACCGTCGGCAACCCGGACGCACTTGTGTTGTGGGAGGGGCAGTTCGGCGACTTCGTCAACGGCGCGCAGTCGATCATCGACGAGTTCATCAGCTCCGGTGAGGCCAAGTGGGGGCAGTTGTCCAACGTGGTGCTGCTGCTGCCGCACGGCCATGAGGGGCAGGGACCGGACCACACCTCCGGCCGCATCGAACGCTTCCTGCAACTGTGGGCCGAGGGTTCGATGACGATCGCGGTGCCGTCGACCCCGTCCAACTACTTCCATCTGCTGCGCCGGCACGCGTTGGACGGCGTTCAGCGCCCGCTGATCGTATTCACCCCGAAGTCCATGCTGCGCAACAAGGCGGCGGTCAGCGACATCAGGGACTTCACCGAGATCAAGTTCCGCTCGGTGCTGGAGGAACCCACCTACGAAGAAGGAATCGGCGATCGCGGCTCGGTCCGCAGAATTCTGCTGACCAGCGGCAAGATCTACTACGAGCTGGTGGCCCGCAAAGCCAAGGAGAACCGCGACGACATCGCGATTGTGCGGATCGAGCAGCTCGCGCCGCTCCCCAAGCGGCGGCTGGCCGAAACGCTGGACCGCTACCCCAATGCCGGCGAATTCTTCTGGGTGCAGGAGGAGCCGGCCAACCAGGGTGCGTGGCCGCGTTTCGGCCTGGAGCTGCCCGAGTTGCTGCCGGACAAGTTGACCGGGATCAAGCGCATCTCACGTCGGGCGATGTCGGCGCCGTCCTCGGGTTCGTCCAAGGTGCACGCCGTCGAACAGCAGGAGATTCTCGACACCGCCTTCGCCTGAGTTTCCTTAGTCACCGGCCGGGCCTTGGTGAATACCGGCTAGCCTCGACGCATGGGGCGGACTTGGGAAAGGGCTCACATGCAGAAGTTCGCCGGCAAGGTCGCCGTGGTGACCGGTGCGGGTTCGGGTATCGGCCAGGCGCTGGCCGTCGAGCTCGCCCGCTCGGGTGCCAGCGTGGCGATCAGTGACGTCAATGTGGACGGGCTAGCCGAGACCGAACAACTGCTGACCGCCATCGGCGCCCCGGTCAAAGCCGATCGACTCGACGTCACCGAGCGCGAGGCCTTCCTCGCCTACGCCGACGCGGTCAACGATCACTTCGGCAAGGTCAACCAGATCTACAACAATGCGGGGCTCACCCACATCGGCACCCTCGAGGTCAGCGGATTCAAGGACATCGAACGGGTGATGGACGTCGACTTCTGGGGTGTCGTCAACGGCACCAAGGCCTTCCTCCCCCACCTGATCGCGTCGGGGGACGGCCACGTCATCAATATCTCCAGCGTGCTAGGGGTGATGGCGCTGCCGGGTCAGGTTGGCTACGTCTCGGCCAAGTTCGCCGTCCGCGGCTTCACCGAGGCGCTGCGCCAAGAGATGGTGGTGGCCGGCCACCCGGTCG
Organism: Mycobacterium sp. Aquia_216; assembly: GCF_026723865.1. Lineage (NCBI taxonomy): Bacteria > Bacillati > Actinomycetota > Actinomycetes > Mycobacteriales > Mycobacteriaceae > Mycobacterium > Mycobacterium sp. Aquia_216. The sequence continues at coordinate 4,944,358 of NZ_CP113529.1, forward strand.
GAGTCACCACGGTGCACCCGGGCGGCATCAAGACCTCTTTCGGCAGCAACGCCGAGATCGCCGACGGCATGGGACTCTCCCAGGACGAGGTACTCGCGAACTTCGACCAGCAGGTGGCCAAGACCACTGCGGAGCAGGCCGCCCGCGCCATCCTGGCCGCGGTGGACAGCAACAAAGCCCGGGTGCTGATCGGCCCTGATGCCAGAGGCGCGGACCTGATGACGCGGCTGTTCGGCGCGCGATACGGCGAGCTGATGTTCGGCGGCCCGACGCTGCTGGGCCGGTTGGCGACCTTCGTGCGCCGGCTGATGGCGCGCAAGAGCTGACGCCCGGCCACCCGGGCAGCCCGCCCGGCCACCCACTGCTACCCGGGACCGCTGGTACCAGTAATCTCGAGGCGAGTGTGGACACGAGGGAGGGGTGCGCATGCAGGGTTTCGCGGGCAAGGTCGCGGTCGTCACTGGCGCGGGATCGGGGATCGGCCAGGCACTGGCCGTTGAACTCGGCCGCTCGGGTGCCAGCGTGGCGATCAGCGATGTCAACACCGAGGGACTGGCGCAGACCGAGCAACAGCTGAAGGCCATCGGCGCCCCGGTCAAAACCGATCGACTCGATGTCACCGAGCGCGAGGCCTTCCTCGCCTACGCCGACGCGGTCAACGCGCACTTCGGCAAGGTCAACCAGATCTACAACAACGCCGGCATCGCGTTCACCGGCGACATCGAGGTCAGCCAGTTCAAGGACATCGAACGGGTGATGGACGTCGACTTCTGGGGTGTCGTCAACGGCACCAAGGCCTTTCTGCCGCACCTGATCGCCTCCGGGGACGGCCACGTCATCAACGTCTCGAGTGTGTTCGGGTTGTTCGCCGTGCCTAGTCAGGCGGCGTACAACTCGGCCAAGTTTGCTGTGCGCGGCTTCACCGAGGCGCTGCGGCAGGAGATGCTGGTGACCGGCCGCCCGGTCGGGGTGACGACGGTACACCCGGGCGGCATCAAGACCGGGATCGCACGCAACGCCACCGCCGCCGAGGGACTCGACGCGGCCGAACTGGCCAAGGTATTCGACAAGCGGATGGCCAGCACCAGCCCGGAGAAAGCCGCACGGATCATCTTGGCGGCGGTTCGCAAGAACAAGGCCCGGGTGCTGGTCGGCACGGACGCCAAGGTCCTGGACGCGCTGGTGCGGCTGACCGGTCCGGGATATCAGCGGCTGTTCGGACCCGTCTCGAGCCGCTTCACTTCGACCAAGCGATAGGTCCTCAGCGCCCGAGCGGGTGATCGACGAGCCAGCCGCCGGCGACCGCCTGTGGGTCGGCACCGCCGTCGACCTGGCGGCGCATCTCGGCCAGGGCCGCGGTGTCCAGTACGCCGGCCACTTCGTTGATCGCCAGCACCTGCCGGTCGGTGAGCACGTTGCGGCGATACAGCGGCACCACGTTCTCCGCCCGGATCAGCGCGGGTTTGCCGTCGGCCAGTGGCACCAGGTCGCCCGGAATGGCGGGGTCGGCGGTGGTGGTCCACCCCGCGGTCAGCTGCCCGGCCCGCAGCGCCGCGAACATCGTTGCAACATCTGGGAATTCACGCGGGGCGACCAGCCGGCAGCCACCGACTACCGATGGCGCCCGGTGGCCGGCGACGATCCCGGCGACCAGCCCGTCGCAGTGTTTGCCCAGCGCGCTCAGGTCCGCGCTGCGGTCCTGGCCGCCCCACGCCTTGGCGGTGGATTGCGTCACCAGCAGCACGGGTTTGTCCTCGGCGGCCGTGGTGTAGTCACCCGCGGCGATGCCCTCGGGCAGCGCCGACACCATCGCGCGGTAGACCTGCTCGTCGGAGAGCGCCATGGCGCCGGGTTGCAAGGCCAGCAGCGTCTGGCCGGTGAAAGCCGGCGTGACGGTGACGGCGCCGGAGTCCAGCTGCGCCATCGGGTCGTCGGCGGTCTCGGCTTGCGCGGCGAATCCGTAGGACCGCAGCGCCGCGAGGTACACGCCGGCCAGCAGCCTGGACATGGCGTCATTCTTGGAACCGACCACCAGCGCAGGCACGGTGTGATGGTCGCCGGGTCCGGCCGTGCAGCCGGCGCCGAACGGGACAGCGAGCGCAGCGGCGACCAGAAACGCCGCCAGCTTGCCGATTTTCACTCCGAGGCGTCTGCAGCCTGCGCCACGGCCTGTGCCACTGCCGCACCGACGCGCAGGTCCAGCGGGCTCGGCACGATCCGGTCGGGCGCGAGGTCGTCGCTCACGACGGAGAAGATCGCCTCGGCCGCGGCCACCATCATCTTTTCCGTGATCCGCCGCGCCCCGGCATCCAGCGCGCCGCGGAACACCCCGGGGAATGCCAGCACGTTGTTGATCTGGTTGGGGAAGTCGCTGCGGCCGGTGGCCACCACCGCGGCGTATTTGGCCGCGACGTCGGGTTGAATCTCGGGGTCGGGGTTCGACAGCGCGAACACCACGGAATCGGACGCCATGGTGGCGATGAGCTCCTCGGGCACCACACCGGCCGACACCCCGAGAAACACGTCGGCTTCCTTGAGCGCTTCGACCATGCCGCCGTGCAGACCGCGGGGATTGCTGCTGCGCGCCAGATCGGTCTTGACGATGTTCATGTCGTCGCGGCCAGTGTGCAGGATGCCGCGCGAGTCGAGCACGGTGATGTCCGAAACACCCATTGCGAGAAGCAGTTTCGAGCACGCAACACCCGCTGCCCCGGCGCCTGAGACCACGACCCGCATCGAGCCCATGTCGCGGCCCAGCAACTTGCTGGCGCCCATGAGCGCCGCCAGCACGACGATCGCCGTGCCGTGCTGGTCGTCGTGCATCACCGGGCAGTCCAGCGCTTCGACGAGCCGTCGTTCGATCTCGAAGCAGCGGGGCGCGGAGATGTCCTCGAGGTTCACCGCACCGAACGTCGGCCGCAACCGCACCAGGGTTTCGACGATCTCGTCGGGTTCCTTGGTGTCCAGCACGATCGGGATCGCGTCCAGGTCGGCGAATTGCTTGAACAGCGCGCTCTTGCCCTCCATCACCGGCAGCGCAGCCGCGGGCCCGATGTCGCCGAGACCGAGCACAGCGCTGCCGTCGCTGACGACGGCCACCAGCCGGTTCGCCCAGGTGTAGCGGTCGGCCAGGGTGTGGTCGGCGGCAATCGCCCGACTGACCTGCGCGACGCCCGGGGTGTAGGCGATCGACAATGCACGCTGCGTGTCCAGCGGGGATTTCATCTCCACCGAAAGCTTGCCGCCTACGTGAGCCTCGAAGATCTCGTCGTCGCCGATGACGATGTGTGAGGGCACGATTTCGGACACGGGCCCAGGGTACTGACTACCCATTAGTAGCCCTAATCAGATCAGCTTCAGCTCGGTGACCGCGGCGCGTTCGTCGACCAGCTCGGCGGTGGTCTTGTCGATGCGGCCGCGGGAGAACTCGTCGATCTCCAGCCCCTGCACGATCGACCAGTTGCCATCCTTGGTGGTCACCGGGAACGACGAGACGATTCCCTCGGGCACGCCGTAAGAGCCGTCAGAGAAGACGGCCATCGACACCCAGTCACCGTCCGGGCTGCCCAACAGCCAGGAGCGGGCTGCGTCGACGGTGGCCGACGCGGCCGAGGCGGCCGAGGAGGCGCCGCGCGCGTCGATGATCGCCGCGCCGCGCTTGGCGACGGTCGGGATGAAGTCGTTCTCGATCCAATTCTGGTCGTTCACGACCTCTGCGGCGTTCTTGCCGCCGACCTCGGCGTGGAAGATGTCGGGGTATTGGGTGGCCGAGTGGTTGCCCCAGATGGTCACCTTCTTGATGTGGGTGACGGCGGCGCCGGTCTTCTTGGCCAGCTGCGAGATCGCCCGGTTGTGGTCCAGGCGGGTCAGCGCAGAGAACCGCTCCTTGGGGATGTCGGGGGCGTTGCTCAACGCGATCAGCGCGTTGGTGTTGGCCGGGTTGCCGGTCACCCCGATGCGGACGTCGTCGGCGGCGACGGAGTTGAGCGCCTTGCCCTGCGCGGTGAAGATCGCGCCGTTGGCCTCCAGCAGGTCGCTGCGCTCCATGCCCGGGCCGCGCGGCCGCGCGCCGACCAGCAGGGCCAGGTTCACGCCGTCGAAGATCTTGTTCGCGTCCGCGCCGATCTCGACGCCCGCCAGCAATGGGAACGCGCAGTCGTCGAGCTCCATCACGACGCCCTCGAGCGCCTTGAGCGCGGGCTCGATCTCGAGCAGCCGCAGTTCGATCGGGCGGTCCGGGCCCAGCAGCGAGCCGCTAGCCAGGCGGAACAACAGGCTGTAGCCGATCTGGCCGGCAGCGCCGGTGACGGCTACCTTCAGAGGAGTTGCGCTCACGTCGATTGGCTCCTTATGGAGAAAGTTCGGTCGTTTGGCTTCGCGTCGAAACTAGCGCACCCCTGCCAGCCCGGAACCTCCGGTCCGACGCCGCGGCCAGTTCGCCGCTGACCGTCGGGCGGCCGGCCCGCGCCCGCGGCCACCGCGTGCCGTTTCATCCCGCGTTTTACCAGTACGCGTAGCATGGAGCACCGCTCCGCCAGACCTGCGCTGCGATAGGAGGTTGAGGTGTTCGAGGGTTTTGACGCACTGCCGGAAGTGCTTCGGACGATCGCGCACGAGCCGCAGCCAGAACCCACTTCCCCACCCCCGCCGCACGAAGCCCTGGTCGACTGCGCCGTCTACGTGGGGGGCCACCGGCTGCCCGGCAAGTTCACCTACGCGGCCGCGTGCAGCAAGGTGCACCAGATCGAGATGCTGGGACACGAGGCATTCGTCTGGGTCGGCTTGCACGAGCCGAACGAGACCCAGATGACGGAAGTGGCCGACGTTTTCGGGTTGCACCCGCTGGCCGTCGAAGATGCGGTGTGCGCACATCAGCGACCCAAGCTGGAGCGCTACGACGACACGCTGGTGTTGGTGCTCAAGACGATCCAGTACGTCCCGCACGAGTCGGTGGCACTGGCCCGCGAGATCGTGCAGAGCGGCGAGGTGATGGTCTTCGTCGGCAAGGATTTCGTGGTCACGGTCCGCCACGGCGAACACAGCGGGCTGGCCGACGTGCGCAAGAAGTTGGAAGCCGACGGAGAACAGCTGCAGCTGGGGCCGTATGCGGTCATGCACGCGATCGCGGACTACGTCGTGGACCACTACCTCGAAGTGACCCAGCTGATGGAAGCCGATATCGACAGCATCGAGGAGGTCGCGTTCGCCCCCGGCCGCAAGTTGGACATCGAGCCGATTTACATGCTCAAGCGCGAGGTCGTCGAGCTGCGCCGGTGCGTCAACCCGCTGTCAGCCGCCTTCCACCGCATCCAGTTGGAGAACAAGGACCTGATTTCCAAAGAGGTACGGCGCTATCTGCGCGACGTCGGCGATCACCACTCCGAGGCCGCCGACCAGATCGCCAGCTACGACGACATGCTCAACTCGCTGGTGCAGGCGGCGCTGGCCCGTGTCGGCATGCAGCAGAACAACGACATGCGCAAGATGGCGGCCTGGGCCGGTATCTTGGCGGTGCCCACCATGGTCGCGGCGATCTACGGGATGAACTTCCATTTCATGCCCGAGCTGGACTGGACGTGGGGTTATCCGGGTGTGATGGGCTTGATGACGGCCGCCTGCCTGATCCTGTACTTCCAATTCCGGCGGAACAACTGGCTTTAACTCGCCCGCATCCAGGGCCGCCTCAATTCGGTTGTGCCGCGCGACGATTCGGGTCCAGGACGTCGACGCCGTCGCTCTGCCAGGCTTGCCGCATGGCCTCGGCACCTTTGAGCCGTACCCACGCCGCCTCGGTCGCGGTGATCGGCGTCGCCGAGAGAAACACCACCGGGCTGCGCGGTGGCTCCAGCGGCAGATCAGCAATGTCACTGCGGCCCAACAGGACAGCGGTGAAGGGCACCCGTCGCGACGGCCATGCCCACAGCGGCGAGCCGAGATCGATCAGCGCGTCGGGAACGAGCACCATACCGTCGACGGCCGGCGAAGCCGCCAGTATCGCTAGGCTGCGGGCAATTCCGGTGGCCGGTCCGGGATCTCGCAGACGCAGCGCCACCTCGGCGCGCGGACCGTGCAACGGGTCGACGACGATGTCGGTGGGGTCGCCCATCGGGTGGCGCGAGCAGCCCAGCGACACGTACTGCACCAACCCCGCTGCGGACCGGAATCGGAGCACCTCGATGGGTTCGGTACCCAGAAATGTCACGCTCGCCGAATCGGGCTCGCCCCAGGCCCCCGCCTTCGCGAAGTGTTCGCGCAGGTGTCCCCGTGCCTGGTCCAGGATCTGGCTCACTGCCCTGCGGGGACAGCGGCGACGGTGAGATTCGCCCCGGAATCGGCATCGAAGACGGCGAGTTTCGCGGCGTCGAACGCCAATTGGACCGATTGGCCGACGACGACTTTCGACGCTGCGGGAACCCTTGCCACGAACTCGTTTTCGACAACCTCCGACTCGGCGGCCAGCTCGTCGAGTTGCGTCGAATGCACGTCGCACCCCGTGGTGGTGAAGTACACGTATTTGTCGGCCCCCAGCGATTCGACCAGGTCCACCTTCACCTCGAAGGTCGCCGCCGTGATGCGCTGGTAGCCGTCGATCAACGCGGCGTCCAGCAGGTGCTCGGGCCGCACCCCGACGATGACGGTCTCCGGTCTCGGATGCCCGGCGATCACATCCTGGACTTCCGGCGCCAGCATCACCTCACCGAAGGGCAGCGTCAGCCCGGTCGGCGTCAACGTGCCGGGAAAGAAATTCATCGGAGGCGACCCGATGAATCCCGCGACGAAAAGATTCGCGGGACGCTCGTAGACCTCCTCGGGGGTGCCGATCTGCTGCGCGACACCGCCATGCATCACCACCACGCGGTCGCCCAGCGTCATCGCCTCGGTCTGGTCGTGGGTGACGTAGACGGTGGTGGTACCCAGTCGGCGCTGCAGCCGGGCAATCTCCCCGCGCATCTGCACCCGCAGCTTGGCGTCCAGGTTGGACAGCGGCTCGTCCATCAAGAACGCCTTCGGATGGCGCACGATGGCCCGCCCCATCGCAACCCGCTGCCGTTGGCCACCCGACAGCTGGGAGGGCTTGCGGTCCAGAAGCTCGCTCAGGTCAAGGATTTTCGCTGTCTCGGAGACTTTCTGCGCGATGTCGGCCTTCTTCATCTTGGCCAGGGTCAGCGGGAAGGCGATGTTCTGCCGAACGGTCATGTGCGGGTACAGCGCGTAGGACTGGAACACCATGGCGATGTCGCGATCCTTCGGCGCCTTGTCGTTGACCCGTTCGCCGCCGATACGCAGCTCGCCCGACGAGATATCCTCAAGGCCGGCAATCATATTCAGCGTGGTGGTCTTGCCGCAGCCGGACGGGCCGACCAGGATCAGGAATTCGCCGTCGGCGATGGTGAGGCTCAAGTCCCGCACCGCCGTGTGCCCGTCGGGGTAACTCTTGTTGACGTGCTCCAGCACAATCTCGGCCATCGCGCTATCCCTTCACGGCGCCTGAGGTCAACCCGGCGACAATCCGTCGTTGGAAGATTAGAACAAACACGATGATCGGAACGGTAATGACGATGGCGCCGGCCGCGATTGATCCCGTTGGTTCCTCGAATTGCGAACTGCCTCCGAAATTCGCAATCGCCACGGGCGCGGTGATCGCGGCCTTGGTAGCGGTCAGCGACAACGCCAGCAGCAGGTCGTTCCAGGCGAAGATGAAGACCAGAATCGCCGCGGTCACCAATCCGGGCGTTGCCAGCGGGACGATGACCTTGCGGAAGGCCTGCCCCGGCGTGGCGCCGTCCATCTTGGCCGCCTTCTCCAGATCCCAGGGGATCTCCCGGAAGAAGGCCGACAAGGTGTAGATGGCAAGCGGTAACGCGAAGGCGATGTAGGGCAGAATCAGCCCGGGCCAGGTGTCGAAAAGCCCTACGACGCGTTCGATTTCGAACAACGGTGTGACCAGGGAGATCGCCGGGAACATGGTGCTCAGCAAGGCGGATCCGATCAGCAGTCGCTTGCCGGGAAAGTTCAGCCGGGCGATCGCGTAGGCCGCCATCGCACCCAGCAGCACCGCGATCGCGGTGGCGATCAACGCGATCCCGATCGAGTTGGTCAGCGCCGAGGTGAACAAGTCGCCGCGGAAGATGCCGCGATAATTTTCCAGGGTTACCGACGACGGAATCAGCTTGCCGTCCTTGACAGTTGACGTCGGTTTGAGCGAAAGACTCAGAATCCAGAGCACCGGAAGCAGCGCGTACACCACGACTAACGTATCGATGACGGCCCACATCGCGGTGCGCCGCGCACCCGCCAACTCAGCGCCCATCGACGGCACCACCCGGGGCCGCGGCGCCGAAAACTTTGATGAAGATCAGCGCGATGATGCCCACGCACACGAAGATCAGTACGCTGATCGCCGAGCCCAGGCCGACGTTGAAGCCTTCAAAAAGGTTGTCGTAGCCCAGGATCGACACCGATCCGGTGTTGTTGTTGCCCTCGGTCAGCACGTAGATGTTGTCGAAGATGCGGAAGGCGTCCAGGGTCCGGAACAACAGCGCGACGACGACCGCCGGCTTGATGATCGGCAGCATGATCCTGGTCAGCCGCCGCCAGGCGCCGGCACCATCGACCTGGGCGGCTTTCAGCAAATCCTCCGGTACCAGCGCCAATCCGGCCAGCAATAACAGCGCCATGAAGGGTGTTGTCTTCCAGACCTCGGCGACGACGACGATGCCCAGCGACGGGATCTGTTCGGTCAGCGGCGCACTGCCGTGTGGCAGCAGGTTGGCCAGATAGCCGGTGCCCGGCGTCCAGGCGTAGTACCAGCTGTAGGAAGCGACCACCGTGACGATGCCGTACGGGATGAGCACCGCGGTGCGCACCAGCCCCCTGCCGATCACGGTGTGGTGCATTACCAGCGCCAGCGCCAGGCCCAGCACGAACTCGAGCGACACCGAAACCACCGTGATGGCCAACGTCACCGCCAGCGCGGTCCACCAATACCGATCGGTGAGGATCGTGTGGTAATTGCTCAGGCCGATGAACTTGGAATCATTCGGGGTGGTCAGATTGTTGCGTTGCAGGCTCAGCCAGACCGCGTAACCGATCGGATAGGCCGTCACCGCCAGCATCAGAGTCGCCGCGGGAGCAACGAGCAGGAAGGCCAGTCGCTGTTCGGGCGGGCGATTCCAGAGTTGGATCACGCCGGGTCGGGTCATGGCAACAGCCCCTTGCCGTCGATGGCCTTCTGCACCTGCGTGGCGAGCTCGTCGGCCGTACGGTCCGGCTCGATCGCGGTGATCGGACTCAGCGCCGCCGCCAGCCGAATGGATACGGCTTGATAGACCGGCGTCGCGGGACGCACCGCGGCGTCGGTCAGCTGCTGGCGGATCACGGTGTACGTCGGATACTTGGTCTGGAATTGCGGGTCGGAGTACAGCGACGTCCGGACCGCCGGCAGACCGCCTGCCATCGAGATGTACTTCTGATTCGCCAGGCTGCGCAGGCATCGAATGGTTTCGAACGCTTCGGCTTTATGCCGCGTCGTGCTGGCCACCGCCAGGTTCAGCCCACCGATCGTCACCTTTGCCGGGCGGCCCGGGACCACGCCGGGATAGGGCGCGAAGCCGAACACGTGCTGGCTGGCCTGATAGGCAATGTGGAATTGCTCGTCGTTGGGCACGAAGGTGCCGTATCGGTTGATGCTGCCGGCCAACGCCGGATCCCGGTTGAGCGGAAGGAAACTCACGCCGCCCTTGACCGCGTTCTCCAGCATCGAGGCCAGCACGTAGGGCCAGTTGACTTCCAGTGCGGCATTGCCCTCTTCGACCGCCAACCGCGCCGTGCTTGCGTCGGTGCGGGTGATCGACGGGTCGGCTCCCGGCGCGGTGGCCACCGACTTGAGGATCCGCAGCGCGCTGATGGTGGCGGCCCGGTGTGCGGGGGTGTCCGTCAGGGTGACGTGTTGGCCATCTTCGGAGAGCACCTGACCGCCGGCGCTGACCAGTAGCGTGTTGAACCACACCACCAGACCCTCGTCCTCGTGGGCCTGCACGGCGATCCAGCTGGGCAGCCCGGCCGCGTGCAGCCGGGTCGCCTCGGCCACCATGCCGTTCCAGTCATGCGGCGGCTGATGCACCAAATCTGGTCTATACCAAAGTAATTGGGTATTTGTGGCAATCGGCGCGGCGTAGAGGCGGTGCTTCCAGCCGGCCGTCGCCAGCGGGCCCGGCAGGGTATCGACGGTCGCGTCGGCCTCGGCCAGCCCGGCCGGATCGTCGGACAGCGGCAGCACCCAGCCGGCTTCGGCGAACTCCGCGGTCCAGATGACGTCGAGCGACAGCACGTCCAGCGTGCGGTCATGACTGGTAAGCCGGCGGGCGTATTGCAACCGTTGCGCACCGGGCTCCCTGGGCAGGCTGACGTGCGCGACGGTGTACCGGCCGCCGGAGTCCTGGCTGCAGCGCCGGGCGACTTCGGCGAATGTCGCGCCGTCGGCGGCCGGGGTGTAGAAGGTGATCACCAGCCCGTTGTGGCCTGACCCACAGGCGGACAGCACCGACACGGTGGTCAAAATCGCCAGCACGGTTGCACCCGCTCGGCGCCCGCGCCCGCGGCGGCTCACCACCAAATCATCCGGCCGTCAGATCGCCAGGCGCGCAAGCAAATCCCGAGCCTTCTCGGCGTTCTGCGGTTCGCAGAGCACGTCGTAACGGCCGGCGACCAGTTGCATGGTCGAGCTGAAATCCCTTGTGCCACGGGCCATTGCGTACGGAACGGCGGAGGTGATCAAGCCGAAGAACACCCCGGCAATCAAACCGGTAGCCAGTGCGCCCCATGGGCTGGGACTGAAGAAGCCGAGCACTAAGCCGATGAACAGGCCCAACCAGGCCCCACTGAGCACGCCACCGCCGAGCACTTTCGGCCAGGTCAGCCGGCCGGTGACCCGTTCCACCTGCATCAGGTCGACACCGACGATGGTGACCTGCTGGACCGGGAACTGATGTTCGGAGAGATAGTCGACGGAACGCTGCGCCTCGGCATAGGTGGGATAAGAACCCACCGGCCAGCCTTTGGGCGGAGTCGGCAACTGCGGCACACCGCGCCGCCCCGCCGCCGCGCCACCGGGCGTCGGGCCCGGGACTTGGCCAGGCTGGAAAGGACTAGTCATGGCGGCTCATTCTCCTCTGCCGGGGCCATAGTTTCACCTCGGCCCTCCCACCCTATCGATGCAGCCTGCAGGCTAGGTTGAACAACATGACAGCTCCCGGCGGTGCCAGCGGCGAAGACGCCGCCGATCCGCACGCGGCCGGTGCGCAGCACCCGCAGCAGCCGGGATGGGCAGCGCCCGGCGACTCCCCGGCATCGCCACCACCAGCGGGTTACCCGCCCCCGGCGTACCCGCCACCCGGATATGCCGTCGACTACCCGCAGGTCACCCCACCCTTCAGCGACCAGCAGCCACCCGGTTACGGCCCGTCCTACCCGCCGGGCCCGCCGCAGTTCAGCGGGCCGCCCCCCGGCCACGGCTCGCCGCCGTATCCCGGCGGCTATTACCCGGCGCCGGGATACGGGGATTACTGGTCCCCCGAGGCCGTCCGGACCGGGACGAACGGGATGGCGATCGCGGCGCTGATCTCGTCGTTCACCGGGTTGCTCTGCTGCATCGGCGGGATCGTGGGCATCGTGCTGGGCACGATCGCGCTCGACCAGATCAAGAGGACGCGCCAAGACGGTTACGGCCTGGCGGTCGCCGGCATCGTGATCGGCATCGCGACACTGATCGTGACTCTGATCGTGATGATTTTTGCGGTGCATTCCCATTAGTAGGGCTCGCCAGAGCCGGTTCGCTGCCATCGCGCAACCGGCTGCCTAGGCTCTCTTCCATGGCATCGGTCAACAGGGTGTACGTGGCGCGGCTGGCACGGATGTTGGTGCTGGGGCCGATGGGCGAAAACTTCGGGCGCATCCGCGATGTCGTGATCAACATCAGCATCGTCCGCCAGCAACCGCGGGTGTTGGGGCTGGTCGTCGATCTGGCGACCCGCCGCAGCATTTTCATCCCGATGCTGCGGGTCGCCGCGATCGAGCCCAACGCCGTGACGCTCAACACCGGAAGCGTCTCGCTGCGCCACTTCGAACAGCGTCCGGGCGAGGTGCTGGCGAGCGGTCAGATCCTCGACACTGCGGTCACGGTCAACGACCCCGAACTCCCGGAGCTGGTCGGCCGTGACGTCGTGATCACCGACCTGGGCATCGAGCAGTCCCGCACCCGCGACTGGCTGGTGACCAGGATCGCCGTGCGAAGCACGCGTCGACTCGGACGGCGCGGGCCGGTGCATGTGGTCGACTGGCAGAGCGTGCACGGATTGACGCCCTCGGCGTTGGCGATGCCGGGCCAGGCGGTGGCTCAACTGCTCAATCAATTCGAGGGACGGCGCGCGGTCGACGTGGCCGACGCCATCCGCGGGCTGCCGGCCAAGCGGCGTACCGAGGTGTTCAAGGCCCTGACAGACGAGCGGCTGGCCGACATCCTGCAGGAGTTGCCCGAGTCGGAGCAGGCCGACGCACTGTCGCAGCTGGGCACCGAACGCGCGGCCGACGTGCTGGAAGAGATGGACCCCGACGATGCCGCCGACCTGCTCGGCGAGCTGAATCCGACGGATGCCGAGCTGCTGCTGGCCCGGATGGACCCGGACGAATCCGCCCCGGTGCGAAGGCTTTTGAAGCACTCCCCCGACACCGCGGGTGGATTGATGACGTCCGATCCGGTGGTGCTGACCGCCGACACCACGGTGGCCGAGGCACTGGCACTGGCCCGCGACCCCGACCTCACCCCCGCACTGTCGTCGATGGTGTTCGTGGCGCGCCCGCCGACCGCCACACCCACCGGTCGATACCTGGGCTGTGTTCCGCTACAGCGGCTGCTTCGCGAACCGCCGAGCGAGCTGATCGGCGGAATCGTCGATAGTGACCTCTACACCCTGACCCCGGAGACCACGCTGGCCGCCGTGACGCGCTACTTCGCCGCCTACAACCTGGTGTGCGGTCCCGTCGTCGACGCCGCAAACCACCTGCTGGGCGCCGTCACCGTCGACGACCTGCTCGACCACCTGCTGCCACACGACTGGCGCGCGGATGCCCAAGAGCTGACCGGCGCTATCGGACGCGGCGACGCAACCGAGGGGGCTTCGTGAGCAAACCGACGGCCCCGCGGCGGCTGTACACCCCGCGGACATCGCGCGGGATCTCCCTGCGGTTGGACCCCGAGACGGTCGGGCAGAGCACCGAGGCCATCGCGCGTTTCTTCGGCACCGGCCGCTACCTGCTGATACAGACGGTCATCGTGATCGCGTGGATCGCGGTGAACCTCGCCGCGGTGAGTCTGCGCTTTGACCCCTACCCGTTCATCCTGCTCAATCTGGCCTTCTCCACGCAGGCCGCCTATGCCGCGCCGCTCATTTTGCTGGCCCAGAACCGTCAGGAGAACCGGGACCGGGTCACGCTCGAAGAGGACCGTCGCCGCGCGGCCCAGACCAAAGCCGACACCGAGTACTTGTCCCGCGAGCTGGCCGCGCTGCGGCTGGCTATCGGCGAGGTGGTCACCCGCGAATACCTGCGCGACGAGCTGGAAGAACTGCGCACCCTGCTGACCCGCCCGGACCTGAAAGTCCCGGTGGAGGAGCCCCCGGCACGCCGGTGACGACCTGGCTCGGGCCACTGCGGACTAGTAAGGAATCCCCGTGAATACCGGATCCACCATTGCGCCACTCCCGTCACAAGAGTTATGTATGGTGATCTAGTTCACGAGGCTAAGAACAGGTTTCCGGCAGCTCACAGTGTCTCCGGCGACCCGCATACCTAGGACGGTGGAGTGCGCATAGGGGGTCGCTTGGGTGCACGCCCGGCCGTCGCGGCGGTGCGGAAGTGGGGGCTTCCCGTAACTCGGGCACAGGCATTCAGCGTGGCGGTGATCAGCCCGCTGGTGTTCGCGGGTGCCGTGGGCGCGACGCCAGAGCCCATCCACGGCAAGAGTCCTATCCCGTCGGTGCATGCCGTCATCACTCCCGTCGCCGCCGTGTCCCCGACGGTTCCCGACCTGTCCGGGCCGGTTGTCATCGCCATCGACCGGGCGCCGACGGCCTTCCACGTCGCGGCGGGCGCCGCATCGGCTCCGCCGCCACCCAGGGTGGTGAGTGCGCCCGGTGCGCTGGGAATTCCGATGATGGCGCTGACCGCCTACCGCAACGCGGAACAGAAGATGGCCGTCTCCGATCCGGCCTGCGGCGTCAGCTGGAACTTGCTGGCCGGCATCGGGCGCATCGAGTCGGGCCACGCGAGCGGCGGCGCCGTCGACTCACGCGGCACCGCGGTGACCCCGATCTACGGCCCCTCCCTGGACGGCACGTTGCCCGGCAACGAGGTGATTATCTCGAGCAGCGCCGGCAACCGCGTCACCTACGCCCGCGCGCTGGGGCCCATGCAGTTCCTGCCGGGCACGTGGGCGCGTTATGCGGCCGACGGCGACGGCGACGGTGTGGCCGACCCGCAAAATCTGTTCGACTCGACGCTGACGGCCGCCCGCTACCTCTGCAGCGGCGCGCTGAACCTGCGCGACCCGGCGCAGGTCATGGCCGCGATCCTGCGCTACAACAACTCGACGGCCTACGCCCAGAACGTGCTGGGCTGGGCCGCGGCCTACGCCACCGGCGTGGTCCCGGTCGATCTCCCGCCGATCACCGGACCCCCACCGCCGCTCGGAAACGCACATGACGAGCATCCGGAGGGGCTGGGGCCCGGCCTGCCGATCAACATGATCGGCCTGCCGCAGGACGACCCGCTGGCGCGGATGCCGTTGATCGACCTGACCGGCCTGCCGCCGCAGGCGAGCGTCGCGCCGCCGCCGATGTTCCCGTGGATGACGCCACCGCCAAGCCAAGCGCCGACAACGGGGCACATGCCCGGGTGCACGGTGATCTGCATCAGCTCGCAGACCCCGCCGACCGGAGGACCGCAACTCGGGCCGCAGGGCTTTGCCCCGCAAGCCCCGCCGCCGTTCGCACCGCAGGCCCCGCCGCCGTTCGCACCGCAGGCCCCGGCACCGTTCGCACCGCAGGCCCCGGCACCGTTCGCACCGCAAGCCCCGCCGCCACCAGCGAACCCGGCCCCGCCGATCGCACCAGCGGCGCAGGCGCCCGCTCCGCCCGGCTGACGCCTGCCAGCGGCGCGAAAGCCGAGCCGCCTACACTCGGCGGTGATGTCCCGTCATGAGACTGGCGAGTTGAACGCAGCTATCCGCACCGCCCTGGGCAAGGTGATCGACCCCGAATTGCGGCGTCCCATCACCGAACTGGGGATGGTCAAGAGCATCGATGTCGACTCCGACGGCGGCGTGCACGTCGCGATCTACCTGACTACCGAGAGCTGCCCGAAAAAGACCGAAATCACCGACCGCGTCGGCCAGGCCGTCTCCGACGTCCCCGGCACCGGGGCGGTGAAAGTCAGCCTGGACGTGATGAACGACGAGCAGCGCACCGAGCTGCGCAAGCAGTTGCGCGGCGACGCCCGCGAGCCCGTCATCCCGTTCGCCCAGCCCAGCTCGCTGACCCGGGTCTATGCGGTCGCATCCGGCAAGGGCGGCGTGGGGAAGTCGAGCGTCACGGTCAATCTGGCCGCCGCGATGGCCGCCCGCGGCCTGTCGGTCGGCGTGCTCGACGCCGATATCCACGGCCATTCCATCCCCCGGATGATGGGCACCACCGACCGGCCCACGCAGGTCGAGTCGATGATCCTGCCGCCGATCGCCCACGAGGTGAAGGTCATCTCGATCGCGCAGTTCACCGAGGGCAACACCCCGGTGGTGTGGCGCGGACCGATGCTGCACCGGGCGTTGCAGCAGTTCCTGGCCGACGTGTACTGGGGCGACCTGGACGTGCTGCTGCTCGATCTGCCGCCCGGTACCGGCGACATCGCGATCTCGGTGGCTCAGCTGATCCCCAACGCGGAGATCCTGGTCGTGACCACGCCGCAGTTGGCCGCCGCCGAGGTCGCCGAGCGGGCCGGCAGCATCGCGCTGCAAACCCGCCAGCGCATCGTCGGCGTCGTGGAGAACATGTCCGGGCTCGTCCTGCCGGACGGCTCGACCATGCAGGTGTTCGGCGAGGGGGGCGGCGTGCAGGTGGCCGAGCGGCTCTCTCGCGCGGTGGGCGCCGAGGTGCCGCTGCTGGGTCAGATCCCGCTGGACCCGGCGCTGGTGGCTGCCGGTGATTCGGGGGTCCCGATCGTGCTGAGCGCACCCGATTCGCCGGTGGGAAAGGAGCTGCGCAGCGTGGCCGACAAGCTGTCGGCACGAAAGCGTGGATTGGCAGGCGTGTCGCTGGGACTCGATCCGACCCGGCGCTAGCCGCTCAGGCCCGATGGCCCGCCTCCGCGGCGGGCCGACACGGCCCGCATCGTCACCGGCTAGGTTGCGTCGGTGTCGTACGGCACCGGGCCGGGCGCATGCTGCTGGGCTGCGTTTTGCACCCCGTTCGGCGTGCCGTTGGCCGCCGGGCGGTCGAAGTTTCCGGTGAGGAATGAGTCGTCGCCGTCCAGCAGATGCTTGGTCAGCGCGGCGCGCGGCGTCATCCCCCGCAATTTCTGCAGCTCGCTCAGCGGTCCGCGCAGATCGTCGAACTCGGGCCCGAGGTCCTGGCGCAGTTGGCTGGTCATACCGCTGAGGTAGTCGCGGGCCTGCCGCAGCGAGGTCGACGTCCAGCGGATCGCACCCGGAAGCCGCTCCGGCCCAAGGATCACCAGCCCGACCACCACGAGGACCAGGATGTGCTCCCAGCTCAGGTTCCCGAACATCTAGCCGTTATCTGGGTCGGGTTTGACGGTCAGGGTGACGTTGCGGCCATCACGGACCACCTCGATCGGGGCGTCCTGCCCGATGGTCAGCTGCCGCACGGCGACGACGAACTCGTCGGCGTCGGCGACCTTGCGGTTTCCGACCTTGACGATCACGTCGTTTTCCAGGATTCCGCCCTTTTGCGCGGGACTGCCCGCCTTGACGTTGGCGACCTGGGCACCGGCGGCGATCGAGTTGCTCACCGACCGGGTGCTGACCCCGAGCGTCGGGTGCACGATCTTTCCGTCTTTGATCAGCGTCTGGGCGACTTCCTTCGCCTCGTTGACCGGGATCGCGAAGCCCAGCCCACTTGCGCTGTCGGACAACGACTTTCCAGCGGTGTTGATGCCGATCACCTGGGAATCCATGTCGATCAGCGGGCCGCCGGAGTTGCCGTGGTTGATCGACGCGTCCGTTTGGACCCCGTCGATGACGGTATCGGTGTCGGACCCCTCCCCCGACAATGGGACGGGGCGGTGCAGCGCGCTGATGATGCCGTGCGTCACGGTGCTGCGCAGCCCCAGCGGCGCACCCGCCGCAAGAACCTCGTCACCGACGCGCACCTTGTCGGAATCGCCGAGGCGCGCCACGCTCAGGTTGTCGACGTTATCGACCTTGAGCACGGCCAAGTCGGTCTTGGGGTCGCGACCGACCAGGTTGGCCGGCACTTCCTTGCCGTCGTTGAACACCACCGTCGTCTTGAACTGGCTGGGGTTGTTCGCGGCCTCGGAGATCACGTGGTTGTTGGTGACGATGTAACCGCGGCCGTCGATGACGACGCCGGAGCCCTGCATGCCCTCTTGGTCGCTCTTCGACTCGATGGTCACCACCGAGTTGGCGGTCGCGGCCGCCACCTTGGCGAAGCGGCCCGCGGGCTCCTCGGTGCTGCCGTTGGTGGACAACGTCACCTTCGAGGTGGTGAAGGCGTCGACGACCTCGGCCGTCTTGCGGCCGATCAGCCCGCCGACGGCGCCGATGACCAGCGCGATCGCGAGCAGGACGGCCAGCGCGAGGTAGGAGACCTTCCGGCCGAACAGGACATCACGCACGCCGAGCTTGCCGCCGTACCCCGACGGGGTGTGCGATGTCGACTGAGCTACTGCCGGGCTTCCCAGTGCCGCCGCGGCGCCCGGGTCCCGCCACGGATCGTCCGACTCGTCCTCGTCGAATCCGTTCTGCTCGGCCGCCAGCGCGGTGGCGTCGACGGGGTGGCGCTGCAGCGACTCGGTGCCGCCGACCGGCTTGCTGAACGCCTCTTCGAGCACCGGGTCGCGGCGTTCATCGTGCGGATTGAACTCGGTCTGGTCCCGGTACTTCGACGGGCGCACCCGCTCCGCGACAAAAGACCCCTGCAACCCAGCGGGACGACTGAACGCCTGACGCGACGCGGGGTCGACCGGTGGCCGGGAGATGGGGCGCGGCGCCAGGCGGTTGCCTCCGTTATTGCCGCTGTCCTGCCCAGGATCGAAGCCTTGGTCGGAGGTCACGTTACCCCTTTAGATCCGCTGCTTGAGTGCTCGAAACAGGCCTCGCACCGGACCCTTGTCCAGGGCAAGCCCAGGCACGGCACTGTTTGCGTCCACCCTAGTATCCACGGTTGCTCACCGGTCGGCTTGAACCCACGTGCTGGGGCGACCCGGCTGCTACCGGCGCTTACGCTGGTCGCGCACATCGCGATCAGCGAAACCGTCGGGCGCCCGCGAGGGCGTGTCGTCGGGCGGGTAGTGCGGGATCTCCGACAGCAGGCCGAGCAGGGTGCTGGGGATGCGGATCGGGTGGGAGTCGCGCAGCGCGGCACGCGCCCGGCTCTGGTCATCGACTTCGGCCGCGCATTGCGGGCATAGCGAGAGGTGATGGGCGGCCCGCAAGTGGGCGTTCATCCGCAGCTCACCGTCGACAAACGCGGCGATCGCCTCGACGGACAGATGCTCGGTCGAACCGAATTGACGCGGCGCGCCCACCGGGGCATCACTTTGGGAGGCGAACTGGGCGGGGAGCCAGGAGAACGCGCGACGGAACACATGTCCCCGGTCGGCCATCACCAGTTCCTTTCGCTGCCACGTACCCCTCGAATGTAGCGCGACAAGGTGCCCGGCACCGCTATGCATCTCGCGAAATCGCATGATTATCGGCCCGAAAGCCGTGCTTGCGCCCGGCCTAAGCCGATTTGGCGTGGGTTTCCGGCTCGGAGTGCGCGGCCAGGTAGTCGCGCAAAGCCTGACGTCCGCGGTGTATCCGGCTGCGGACGGTGCCCAGCTTGACGCCCAGCGTGGCGCCGATCTCCTCGTAGGACAGGCCTTCGATGTCGCACAGCACCACGGCGGCACGAAACTCCGGCGGCAGCGAATCCAGGGCAGCCTGCAGGTCGGGCCCGAGGTGGGCATCGTGATAGATCTGCTCGGGGTTGGGCTCGTCGGCCGGAACCCGGTCGTAGTCCTCCGGCAATGCTTCCATCCGGATGCGGGCGCGCCTGCGCACCATGTCAAGGAACAAATTCGTGGTGATGCGGTGCAGCCAGCCCTCGAAGGTTCCCGGCTGATAGTTCTGCACCGACCGGAACACCCGGATGAACGTCTCCTGGGTCAGATCCTCGGCGTCTTGCTGATTACCCGACAGCCGGTAGGCCAGCCGGTACACCCGATCCGCGTGCTGACGCACCAATTCATCCCAGGACGGCATCGTCGTCTTGTCCCCGGTCGCGTCGAACACGGCGGTGCCCTGCAGCCCGTCAGCCGGTTCGACCCATTCGTCGTCGGGGCATTCCTGGGCGTGCGACATCGTGCTCGGGCTCAAGAGAGTGGTGTTGATCGATTCCTCCGAATAACTCGCCCTGCCTGTTGACGGCAGTCCATCACCTGCGCCAACACGAAGTTCCCAGTCCATATTCCCCACCCAACGTCCTCCACGTTCCATACCGTCACCGTCGCGCACCGGCGTATGGGCGGCATAGGAGCAATCTGAGGTTTGGCTGAGAAACCTTTTTGTTACCTGGCGTAAGCAGGGCATATTCCGGTCAGAGTGACTTAGGCCGCGCCGGCGTTCCCGGGCGTGTCGGAAACGATCCCGCGCAGGCGCGCCTGACGGTCCGGGCGCCGACATGCAATACGCTGCGGGCATGGACGGCACCGACGAAGAAACCCCCGGCCAGGCGGTCCCCAGTCGGGCAGAATCGCTCTCCGCGCACGCGGAGGGGTCGATATCGGAGGACGCGATCCTGGCAGGCGCCCGCGAACGCTCCGTCGATATCGGTGCTCGGGCCGTGACGCCCGCGGTCGGCGCGCTGCTGAGCCTGCTGACCAAGCTCAGCGGCGGCAAGGCGGTCGCGGAGGTCGGAACGGGCGCCGGGGTCAGCGGACTCTGGTTGTTGTCGGGGATGAGCGATGACGGGGTGTTGACCACGATCGATATCGAGCCCGAGTATCTGCGGCTGGCCAAGCAGGCCTTCTCCGAAGCCGGCATCGGCCCGTCGCGCACCCGGCTGATCAGCGGCCGCGCCCAAGAGGTGCTCACCCGACTCGCCGACGAGTCCTACGATCTGGTGTTCGTCGACGCCGACCCGATCGACCAGCCCGACTATGTCGTCGAGGGCGTGCGGCTGCTGCGATCCGGCGGCATCATCGTCGTGCACGGCTCGGCGCTGGGCGGACGGGCCGGCGATCCCGCGGCGCGCGACGCTGAGGTGATCGCGGTCCGGGAGGCGGCCCGGTTGATCGCCGAAGATGAGCGGCTGACGCCCGCGCTGGTGCCGCTCGGTGACGGGGTCTTGGCAGCGGTCCGCGACTAGCCGACCTGCCAGCTCGACGAGCCAATAGACGACCTTCCTTCGCGAGATCCCTCGGGGCGGCCTCCTTGACCTTCGGCTGAACGTCTGTTTAATCTACTGAACATGCGTTCAGACGACCTGACCACCGCCGCTCGGATCCGCGATGCGGCGATCGAGCAATTCGCCCAGCACGGTTTCGCCGTCGGGCTGCGTGCCATCGCCGAGGCCGCGGGTGTGAGCGCGGCATTGGTCATTCACCACTTCGGCTCGAAGGAAGGCCTGCGCAAGGCGTGCGACGACTACGTCGCCGAGGAGATCCGCGATACCAAGTCGGAAGCGCTCACATCCAACGATCCAGCCGGCTGGCTGGGACAGATGGCGGAGATCGAGTCCTACGCGGCGCTCACCGGTTACGTGGTGCGCAGCCTGCAGACCGGCGGCGAGCTGGCGAAGATGTTGTGGCAGCGAATGATTGACAATGCC
Organism: Mycobacterium sp. Aquia_216; assembly: GCF_026723865.1. NCBI lineage: Bacteria > Bacillati > Actinomycetota > Actinomycetes > Mycobacteriales > Mycobacteriaceae > Mycobacterium > Mycobacterium sp. Aquia_216. The sequence goes on from NZ_CP113529.1 coordinate 4,965,477, forward strand.
GAGCAATACTTTGCCGACGGCGTGCGGGCCGGGACGATCAAGCCCAGTCGCGATCCCCACGCCAGGGCCAAGTTTCTGGCCATCAGCTCGGGCGGCGGCCTGCTGCTCTATATCCAAATGCATCCAACCCCAACAGATTTGCGGGCGGTCCTGCGCGACTACGCCCGCGATATGGTGCTGCCCGCACTGGAGATCTACACCGAGGGGTTGATGGCCGACCGCACCATGTATGACACATTCCTGGCCGCAGAAGATCAAGGAGAATCCCATGGCAGCTGATATCGCACCCATCGAAATCCGCAATCTCACCAAGAACTTCGGTGCGGCACGGGCGCTGGACGGCCTCGACCTGACGGTGCGTCAGGGTGAAGTGCACGGCTTTCTCGGCCCCAACGGCGCCGGCAAGTCGACCACGATCCGCATCCTGTTGGGCCTGGTCAAAGCCGACAGCGGAAGCGTGCGACTGCTGGGTGGTGACCCGTGGACTGATGCCGTCGAATTGCACCGCCATATCGCTTACGTACCAGGTGATGTCACGCTCTGGCCGGCACTGAGCGGCGGCGAAACGATCGATCTGCTGGCCCGTATGCGCGGCGGCATCGACGACCAACGGCGCCGCGAGCTGATCGAGCGCTTCGACCTCGACCCGACCAAGAAGTCGCGCACCTACTCCAAGGGCAACCGGCAAAAGGTCTCGCTGATTTCGGCCTTCTCGTCCCGAGCCAGCTTGCTACTGCTGGACGAACCGAGCAGCGGGCTGGACCCGTTGATGGAGAACATATTTCAGCAATGCGTCGCCGAGGCCCGCGACCGTGGTGTGACGGTGTTGCTGTCCAGCCACATCCTGGCCGAAACCGAAGCTCTGTGCCAAACGGTGACCATCATCCGGGCCGGTAAGACCATCGAGAGCGGTTCGCTCGACTCGATGCGGCACCTCAGCCGCACGTCGATCAGGGCGGAAATGACCGGCGATCCTGGCGATCTCAGTCGAATCAAGGGAGTCGAGGACGTCAGCGTCGAGGGCAACACCCTGCGCGCACAGGTCGACGGCGACAGCCTCGGGGAACTCATCCGGGTGCTGGGCGACGCCGGGGTGCGCAGCCTGGTCAGCCAGCCACCGACACTCGAGGAGCTCTTCCTGCGGCACTACGACACCGGGCGCAGCGAGAAGAAGGTGTCGGCATCATGAGCACCGCAACACTCGATCGGCCGGGCCACCCGGGACACTCTGCCCCACAACGAAGTTCGAATTTCACCGGAACGCTTTCGATGCTGCGCCTCTATCTGCGCCGCGACCGGGTCTCGGCGCCGTTGTGGATTCTGCTGCTGTCGCTGCCGTTGGCGACCGTGTATGTGGGAAGCATCGAAAACCTCTACCCCACCCAAGCCGGCCGCGCCGGGTTCGCGGCGACCATCATGGCCAGCCCGGCGCAGCGCGCCCTCTACGGGCAGGTCTACAACGACAGCCTTGGCGCGGTGGGCATTTGGAAGGCCGGGATGTTCCACGTGCTGATCGCGGTCGCCGTCATTCTCACGATGATCCGGCACACCCGCGCCGACGAGGAAAGCGGCCGGACCGAACTGGTGGACTCGACCGGGGTCGGACGGTACGCCAGTCTCACCGCGGCGCTGATCCTGTCCTTCGGGGCCTCGATTGCCACCGGCGCGATCGGTGCGGCGGGATTGCTCACCACCAAGGTCCCGCCCGGCGGGTCGGTGGCCTTCGGCGCCGCGCTGGGCGCCTCGGGCGCGGTGTTCACGGCGGTGGCCGCGGTGACCGCGCAGTTGTCGGCGAGCGCACGATTCGCGCGCGGCGCCGCTTTCGCCGCGCTGGGCGCCGCGTTCACGCTGCGCGCCATCGGCGATGCCAGCTCCGGTGCGCTGTCGTGGCTTTCACCGCTGGGCTGGTCGCTGCAGGTGCGGCCCTACGCGGGCGATCGCTGGTGGGTGCTGCTGCTGCATCTGGTCACGGTGATCGCCCTGGCCACCGTGGCGTATCGACTGCTGGCGGGCCGCGACGTCGGCGCCGGACTCGTCGCCGAGCGTGCCGGTCCGGCCAGCGCGGCACCGGCGCTGAGCAACGTCTTCGGGCTGGCGTGGCGGCTGGACCGCGGCGCGCTGCTGCTGTGGACGGTGAGCCTGTGTCTGTACGGCCTGGTGATGGGCAGCGTGGCGCACGGCATCGGAGACGAGGTCGGCAGCGGCGTGGCGCGTGACATCGTCGCGCGGATGGGCGGGACCACCGTGTTGGAGGAGGCCTTCATCGCGGTGGCGTTCTCGATGATGGGCATGGTGGCTTCCGCATTCGCCATCTCGCTCACCTCGCGACTGCACCAGGAGGAATCCGGCTTGCGCGCCGAGACGACGCTGGCCGGCGCGGTGTCGCGAACCCGTTGGCTGGCGAGCCATTTGGTGACCGCCCTGCTCGGGTCCGCGGCAGCGATGCTGGTCGCCGGGGTAACGGGCGGGCTGGTCTACGGCGTCGCGGCCGGCGATGTCGGCGGCAAGTTGGCCGTAGTGCTGGGCACCGCGGCCGTGCAGTTGCCGGCCGTCTGGCTGACGTCGGCCGTGACCGTCGGATTGTTCGGTCTCGCACCGCGGTTCACGCCGGTGGCGTGGGGCGTACTGATCGGGTTCATCGCCTTGTACCTGATCGGGTCGTTGGCGCGTTTCCCGCAGTGGGTGCTCGACCTCGAGCCCTTCGCGCATGTTCCGCGGGTCGGCAGCAGCTTCACCGTCGTGCCGGTGCTGTGGCTGCTGGCCATCGATGCGGTGCTGATCGCGTTGGGAACCATGGCATTCCGTCGGCGGGACCTGCGATCGTGATGACCGGCGCTTTCGCCGAGCTCGACGAATCGATGTTCGCCCAGGAATTGGCCGGGTACGGCGAGTACCCGCAGCGCGTACGCTATCGGCTGCTGCGCTACGTCTGGTAGCAGGCTTAGGGTGGCGACGTGGCCCAAATCCCGGCACCTCTCCTCGACCTGCCATGGCGACGCCGTGGCGCCCTGCGGTATGCGCTCGAACGAATTCGCGGCGTCGCCAGTCCTCCGGTCAGTGTTACCGACCCACCGGCCGACATCGTGATCGATCGCGACGTCGACGTCCCAACCCGCGATGGAACCATCTTGCGGATCAACGTCTTTCGGAAAGGCGAGCAAGCCCGGCCAGTCATCCTGAGTATCCATCCCTACGGCAAGGACAAACTGGCGACCCGGCGCGGCAAGCGATGGACGTTCTCGGTGCAATACCGCGCCATGCGCCAGCCGCAACCGGTGACGTTTTCCGCCCTCACCGGTTGGGAGGCCCCGGACCCGGCCTGGTGGACCGCGCAAGGCTTCACCGTGGTGAACGCCGACGCGCGCGGCTGTGGTCATTCCGATGGCACCGGAAAGCTGCTGTCCCGCCAAGAAGCCGAGGACACCTACGATCTCGTGCAGTGGCTCGCCGGTCAGCCCTGGTGCGACGGCAATGTCGTGATGCTGGGGGTGTCATACCTGGCCGTCAGCCAGTACGCAGCCGCCGCAATACAGCCGCCGGCCTTGCGGGCGATCTGCCCCTGGGAAGGCTTCACCGACGTGTACCGCGACCTGATGTTCCCGGGCGGGATTCGGGAAATCGGCTTCGCCCGATTGTGGGGACGCACCGTGTACCGGTCGACCCGGCAGAGCTACAGCCTCGCCCAGATGCAGGAGGATCGCCCGCTGCGCGACGACTTCTGGCGTTCGCTGGCGCCCGACCTCTCGGCGATCAAGGTGCCGATGCTGGTGTGCGGCAGCTTCTCGGACAACAACTTGCACACCCGCGGCTCGATCCGCGCGTTCACCGACGGCGGGTCCACCCACGCCCGCCTCTACACCCACCGCGCCGGCAAATGGGCGACCTTTTACTCCGACACCGCGCGTGCCGAGCAGTTGACGTTCTTCCGCGACGTGTTGACCGGCGCGCCCGGTTCGCGCAGCGTGCGCCTCGAGGTGCGCGAGGACCGCGACACCGTCACCGCCGTGCGCGAAGAATCCGAATGGCCACTGGCCCGTACGCGTTGGCGGCCGATATATCTCGCTGATGCCGGAACTCTGGCGCCCGATCGACCACCGACGGACGGCAGCATCACCGTCGGAACACGTTCTCGGGCAACATCATTCAGTTGGACGATCCCGGTGGACATGGAGCTGACCGGTCCGATGGCCGTACGGCTGTGGGTGGAACTGGACGGCTGCGACGATGCGAACCTCTTCGTCGGCGTGGAGAAGTGGCGTGACGGGCGGTTCATCGAATTCGAGGGTTCCTACGGCTATGGGCGCGACCGGGTCAGCACCGGCTGGCAGCGGGTCGCGCTGCGCGCGCTGGACCCCGAGCTTTCGCAACCGTGGCAGCCGGTCGCGACATGCACTCAGCCGCAGCCGGTGTCCGCCGGTGACGTGGTCCCGGTCGACATTGCGCTGGGCCCGTCGGCGACGTTTTTTCGCGCCGGGGAGCAGCTGCGCGTAGTGGTCGCCGGGCGCTGGTTGTGTCCGCGCAATCCGCTCTTCGGCCAGCTACCCGCGGCCTATCGCAGCTCGCCGCGCGGTCGCCTGACCCTGCACTGGGGCCCGCGTTATGACGCTCATGTGTTGATTCCGGAGATTCCCGGCTAGACCCAGACGCCCTTGCCCACCGCGACCACGCCGCCGGAGCTGATCGCGAAGCGTTCCCGGTCCTTTTCCAGATCCACCCCGACCATTTCGCCGGGCCCGATCACGACGTTCTTGTCCAGGATCGCGTGGCGCACCACCGCGCCGCGGCCAACCCGGACGCCCGGCATGATCACACTGCCCTCGACGATCGCTCCGTCATCGACCACGACGTTCGACGACAGCACCGAATTGCGCACCGAGGCCGCGGAGATGATGCTGCCCGCGCCGACCACCGACTCCTGGGCGGAGCCGCCGTTGACGAACTTCGCCGGCGCCAGATTCTCGGTCGCGCCGCGAATCGGCCAGCGCTGGTTGTACAGATTGAACACCGGGTGCACCGACACCAGATCCATGTGCGCGTCGTAGAACGCGTCCAGCGTCCCGACATCGCGCCAGTAGGCGCGGTCGCGGTCGGTGGCGCCGGGCACCTCGTTGTCGTTGAAGTCGTAGACCGCGGCCATCCCGTCGCCCACCAACCGCGGAATGATGTCGCCACCCATGTCGTGATCGGAGCGGTCGTCGTCGGCGTCGGCACGAATCGCGTCGATGAGCACCTTGGTGGTGAAGATGTAATTGCCCATCGAGACGAACGTCGTCTCCGGGTCGTCGGGGGTGCCCGGCGGCTCCAGCGGCTTCTCCATGAAATTGCGGATCCGGCCGGACTCGTCGGAGTCAATGCAGCCGAACGCGCTGGCCTCGCTGCGCGGCACCCGGATGCCGGCCACGGTCGCGCCGGCCCCACTGTCGATGTGGAACTGGACCATCTGCTCGGGGTCCATCCGGTACACGTGGTCGGCACCGAAAACCACTATGTAGTCCGGGTCTTCGTCGTAGATCAGGTTCAGGGACTGGTAGATCGCGTCGGCGGAGCCGGTGTACCAGCGCGGGCCGAGGCGCTGCTGCGCCGGCACCGGGGTGATGTACTCGCCAGCCAGACCGGACAATCGCCAGTTCTGCGAAATGTGACGGTCAAGTGAATGCGATTTGTATTGCGTGAGAACACAGATCCTGAGATAGCGGGCATTGACGAGGTTGGAAAGCACGAAGTCGATCAGCCGATAGGCGCCGCCGAAGGGAACCGCGGGCTTGGCCCGGTCCGCGGTCAGCGGATACAGCCGCTTGCCCTCACCGCCGGCCAGGACGATGCCCAGCACGTGTGGTGCTTCCCTCATGGCTCCAAACCTATCGGCCGTCGCGAACCGCTGCCAGGGGGAATCCCCCGGGCCACCGTTCTGACGGGCTGTCCGTCAAGGTATTTGGCAAACGTGACGCGCCGCTCACCGTAATCGATCATTGTGCCGGGCGCGCGGCGGCATCGCCGCCGAATTCACCAGCCGCTTTTGCATCCGACTCGCGAACGGCGTGACAAGCAAACTACGGTGCGGTGTATGCGGGTGGCGATGATGACTCGGGAGTACCCACCAGACGTGTACGGGGGGGCCGGCGTACACGTCACCGAACTCGTCTCCCAGCTGCGTCGGCTGTGCACGGTGGACGTGCACTGTATGGGTGAACCCCGGCCGGGCGCCGTCGCGCATCAACCCGACCCGCGGATCCAAAACGCCAACGCCGCCCTGTCCACCCTGTCCACGGATCTGGTGATGGCCAATGCCGCGGCCGAGGCCACCGTGGTGCATTCACACACCTGGTACACCGGGATGGCCGGGCACCTGACCGCATTGCTCTACGACATTCCCCACGTTCTGACCGCCCACTCACTGGAACCGCTGCGGCCGTGGAAGGCCGAGCAACTCGGCGGCGGCTACCGGGTGTCGTCGTGGGTGGAGCGCACCGCAGTGCTGGCGGCCGATGCGGTGATCGCGGTGAGCGCCGGCATGCGCGAGGACGTGCTGCGCGTTTACCCCACGCTGGATCCGAGCCAGGTGCACGTCATCCGCAACGGGGTAGACAGCGATGTGTGGTATCCGGCCGGACCGGTGAGCGCGGGATCGGTGCTGGCCGAGCTCGGCGTCGATCCGAACCGGCCGATGGTGGCATTCGTCGGGCGCATCACCCGGCAGAAGGGCGTCGGCCACCTGGTCGCTGCCGCACACCAATTCAGCCCGGAGGTGCAGTTGGTGCTGTGCGCGGGCGCTCCCGACACCCCGGAGATCGCCGACGAAGTACGCGCCGCCGTAGATGAACTCGCCCGCGCTCGCACCGGGGTCTTTTGGATCCGGGAAATGCTTCCCGTCGGGGAATTACGCGAAATACTCTCGGCAGCGACAGTTTTCGTGTGTTCGTCGGTGTACGAGCCGCTGGGCATCGTGAACCTGGAAGCGATGGCGTGCGCAACCGCGGTGGTGGCCTCCGATGTGGGCGGAATACCGGAGGTGGTCGTCGACGGAATCACGGGCTCGCTGGTGCATTACGACGCCGACGACGCGGCGGGTTACCAGGCGAAATTGGCTGAAGCGGTCAATGAACTTGTCGCGGACCCGGCGAAAGCCGAGCGCTACGGACGCGCCGGACGCCAGCGGTGCATCGAGGAATTCTCCTGGGCGCACATCGCCGAGCAGACGCTAGAGATCTACCGGAAGGTGTGTTCTTAGCAGTCCCAGACCCAGGGCGGACTCAGCTGGTGACGCCCTTGAGCTCGTCGCCCAGGGCAGCGGCTTCGTCGGGTGTGAGCTCCACGACGAGGCGGCCACCACCTTCAAGTGGTACCCGCATTACGATGCCGCGCCCCTCCTTAGTTGCTTCCAGAGGACCGTCTCCGGTCCGGGGCTTCATCGCCGCCATCGAGTGCTCCCTCCAGATTCGAGTTGACTCGTCCTCGCGAGCCTGGACGGCGGCGAGCTAGCCCCGCCAGCAGATTTCCAGCCATACCCGACATTGAACTGCCAAATCACCCCTCCATTGTTCCCTATTGCTGCCGCTAAATGCACAACACCCGTCCGTAGGGCCCTCTTCGGGGCCGGGGAGGCCTGGTTTGCCGGGCCCGCCGCCCGGGCCCTCACCGAGGCGAGGGGACCCAGCAATCACGCACGTGGTCGTCGACCATTCCGGTCGCCTGCATCAGCGCGTAAGCGGTGGTAGGGCCGACGAAGCGAAATCCGCGGCGTTTGAGTTCCTTCGCCATGGCCTTGGATTCATCAGTAGCGGAAGGGATTTGGGATCCGTCGGCGGGACGGGGCCGCGGCGGCGGCGCGAACGACCACAGCAGGTCGGACAGGTCTTCTGACGTAGCCAGATCCGCCGCCGCGCGCGCGTTGGCAATGGTCGCGTCGATCTTGGCACGGTTGCGAACGATCCCGGCGTCGGCCATCAGCCGTTGCACATCGGCGTCGGTGAAGCGAGCAACCTTTTCGATGTCGAACCCGGAGAAGGCTCTTCGGAAATTCTCCCGCTTGCGCAGGATCGTCAACCACGACAGGCCGCTCTGAAAGGCCTCCAGGCTCATCCGCTCGAACAGTGCGACCCGGCCGCGCAGTGGGCGGCCCCACTCCTTGTCGTGATAGTCGCGGTACAGGTCGAAGTCGGGACCGGGCCTGCCCATCGCCCAGCCGCAGCGAATCAGCCCGTCATCCGTCACGCCGGATCCTCGTCCTTCGGCGCGCCCTCGCTGTTCGCCGCCTCGGCGACGTCGTTGGCTGCATCTTTGGCGGCCGGAGCGGCGTTGACCGCAGCAAGCTGACCCCGTAGCGCCTCGAGCTCGCGCGCCAGCCGGTCCAGCACCCAGTCCACCTCGCTGGTCTTGTATCCGCGCAACACCTGGGTGAACTTGACCGCGTCGACGTCGGTGCCCGTGACGCCGTATGCGGGCAGCACCGTCGCCGTCGTCCCCCGCGGCAGCGGCGGCAACTGCTCACCGCGGCCGAACAGCAGGCTCGCCGCGCCGAAAAGCACGATCGCCACCAGCACCAACACCACGAGATACAGCAAGACCAACGCCACGGAATCGATAGTGCCCTATACCGCCGACAGGACGGCGAGCGTGGGCCCTATCGGGGCCTAACCCCGTTCATCGGCGGCCGGTCGGCCAGCGACACCGGCCAGGTGTGCCGGGTGTAGCCCTCGCCGTCGGCGAAGAACTGCGTCAACCCGACCCCGGAGTCGGGGATGCCACAGCGCGAGAGCAGGGTCGCGATCACCTGGCGGCTCATCGCGCCCAGCTCGGCCAGCGGCCGGTTGCGGTGGGCCCGCACACCCATGTTGACCTGTGCGATCGCGCCCACGCCCAATCGGTCGAAGGTGTCGATCAGCAGGCCGATCTCCACCCCGTACCCCGGAGCGAACGGCAGCGAGGTCAACAATTCCCGGGTGGCCGCGTACTCGCCGCCCAGCGGCTGCAATATGCAGCCCAGCTCTGGCCGCAGCGCCGCCAGCAACGGCCGGGCAGCCAGCTCGGTCACCCGCCCCCCACCGGTAGAGGGTGCACTGCCATCCGCGTCGTCGACGCCGTCGGCCTCGCGGACCATCAGGGGCCGCCGGTAGAAGCTTTTGACCAGGTGAATTCCGTCGCCTGTCAGCAGCGGGTCGACCAGCCAGGGCACGAACATCGGATGCGGGTCGACCAGGTCGGAGTCGACGAACACGACGATGTCGCCGCTGGTCACCGCGAGCGAGCGCCACAACGCCTCACCCTTGCCGGACCGGGTCGGAACCTCGGGCAGCGCCTGCTCCCGGCTGACGACGCGGGCGCCGGCGGCGATGGCACGGATCTCGGTCTCGTCCGTCGAGCCGGAGTCGAGCACGATCAGCTCGTCGACCAGCCCGTCGACCAGCGGTGAAATGCTGTCGACCACGGAGGCGATAGTTGCTTCCTCGTTGAGCGCCGGCAGCACCACCGAGATCGTGCGCCCCGCCTTCGCCTCCTCCAGTTGTCCCAGCGTCCGGCCAGGGCGACTCGAGCAGTGGTTGGACAGCCAGACGTCGCCGGGCCGGGCCGCGACGGCCCCGGTGGCGAGATCGCGGGCCACCAACTCCGATGCCGTCATGCCAGTCCTCTCACCGTGCGCGCCGGCGCGCGGGTGCCCTGGATCGAGGCGACCATTTCCAGCACCCGCCGGGTCGCCGCGACCTGATGCACCCGAAACACCCGCACCCCGGCGGCCGCCGCCAGCGCGGTCGCTGCCAGCGTCCCCTCAAGCCGTTCGGTCAATTCCACACCCAGAGTCTCCCCGACGAAGTCCTTGTTGCTCAAAGCCATGAGCACGGGCCACCCGGTATTAACAAGTTCGCTCACGTGGCGCAACAGGACCAGCCCGTGGAAGGTGTTCTTCCCAAAATCGTGGGCCGGGTCGATCAGCACCCGGTCGGGGGCGACGCCGGCCGCGACCGCCCGCTCGGCGGCGGCGGTGACCTGGCAAATCACGTCGTCGACCACACCGCGGGTGGTCGTACCGTAACTCACCCGGAACGGACGTGTGCGCGGCAGCGCCCCGCCGGTGTGCGAACACACCAGGCCGGCCCCGAACTCGACGGCCACCTCCGGCAAAGCCGGGTCGAAGCCACCCCAGGTGTCGTTGATCAAGTCCGCACCGGCCGCGCAGGCCAGTCTGGCCACCTCGGAGCGCCAGGTGTCGACGCTGATCAGCTGGTCCGGGTAGGCGCCACGGAGCCATTCGACGAACGGCACCAGCCGGGCGGTCTCCATGTCGGCGTCGACGTTCTCGCCCGGGCCCGCCTTGACGCCGCCCACGTCGATGATGTCGGCGCCGTCCGCGACGGCCCGGTGGACGGCGTCCCTGGCGGCTTCGTCGCTGAAGGTCGCGCCTTTGTCGTAGAACGAGTCCGGGGTGCGGTTGACAATCGCCATGACCAGCGCACGATCCCCCGCAACGGGCCGGCCGCACAGAGTTGACTGCACACGTCCATAGTGCCCGTTCACCGCGGGGCTTCAGCCTTGCGGTCGCTTACCGACTCGACCTGATGGGCCGGCGCGCTCCCCCAAGGCTTCAACCTTGCGGTCGCTTACCGGCTCGACCTGATGGGCCGGCGCGCTCCCCCAAGGCTTCAACCTTGCGGTCGCTTACCGACTCGACCTGATGGGCCGGCGCGCTCCCCCAAGGCTTCAACCTTGCGGTCGCTTACCGGCCGCTACCTCTTCGGGATACTCGTCGTAGTACGGCACATAGCCGTCGTCGCGGCCGGCCAGCACGTACAGCGGGTCCGTCACGTCCGGCCCGTAGGCCTGCTCGCGCAGCTCCACCTTGCGGCTCTTGAACGTCGTGGTGTGCTCCAGCGACTTCACCACCCGCACGAACAGCGGCAGCGCGTACGCGGGCAGCTGGCCATATACCGCGCGGGCCAGCGACTCGCCGTCGAACTTCGCTCCGTCGCGCAGCTGGACCGCAGCCATCCCCGCCCGTCCGCCGGTGTCTGGCACCTCGACGCCGAAGACGGTGCACTCCTCGACGGCCTTGTCCGACGCCAGCGCCGCCTCGACCTGGGTGGTGGCGACGTTCTCGCCCTTCCAGCGGAAGGTGTCGCCGAGCCGGTCGACGAACGCGGCGTGCCGCATGCCCTGCGGGCTCATCACGTCGCCGGAGTTGAAGAAACAGTCACCGTCGCGGAACGCGTTGCGCACCAACTTCTTCTCGCTCGACGCCTTGTCGGTGTAGCCGTCAAACGGCTGCAGCCGGTTGACCGGGCTGAGCAACAGACCGGGCTCACCGGCCGGCACCCGGCGCACCCGGCTTTTGTCGTCACGCAGCGGAGCACCGGTGTCCGGGTCGTATTCGACGTACACCAGCGGCGTCGGCGCGATGCCCGTCGACCCCGGCACGTTGAAGATGTTGATGAACGCCGTGTTGCCCTCGCTGGAGGCGTAGAACTCACACACCCGCGCGATGCCGAACCGCTTGGTGAACTCCTTCCAGATCTCCGGCCGCAGTCCGTTGCCGGCGATCAGGCGAACCTTGTGTTTGCGGTCGGTGTCTTTGGGCGGCTGGTTGAGCAGGTAGCGGCAGATCTCGCCGATGTAGATGAACGCGGTGGCCCGGCTCTCGATGACCTCGTCCCAGAACTTCGACGCCGAAAACGACTTGCCCAGCGCCAGCGTCGCGCCGGAGTTGATCACCGACGACAGCGCCACCGTCAGCGCGTTGTTGTGATAAAGCGGCAGGCAGCTGTACAGGGTGTCGGAGCTCTTCAGCCGCAGCCCCAGCCCGCCGAACGCCGCCAGCGCCTTGAGCCACCGCAGATGCGTCATCACACTGGCCTTGGGGAAGCCGGTCGTGCCCGACGTGAAGATGTAGAAGGCGGTGTCGCGGGCGTGCACGGTCGCCACCGAATCGGGGTTGGTGGCCACCGCGCCCAGCGAGAAGCGCTCCAGGTCTTCGATGGTCAGGGTGTTGGCGGTGCCCGAGGTACCGGACTCGGTGACGGCGCTGACCAGATCGGTCTCCGCGATCAGCACCTTGGCGTCGAGCAGGCCCAGGCTGTGCGCCAGCACCTCGCCGCGCTGGTGGTAGTTGAGCATGCCGGCGACGGCGCCGCACTTGACCGTGGCCAGCATCGCCAGCACCGCGTTCGGCGAATTCCGCAGCATGATCGCGACGACGTCGCCGTGGCCGACACCACGCGCCGCCAACACGGCGGCATACCGGTTGGCGACCGCGTTGGCCTCGCGGTAGGTCAGTTGCTGATCGCCGAACCGCAGGAAGACGCGATCCCCGTAGCGAGCGGCACGATCCTGAAACACGCTGCCGATGGACTTGTTGGAGTTGGGCTGAACCAGCAGCCCGGTCACCGCGCCGCGCACGATCACCGGCAGGTCGGCCAGCACGCCCGGCACCCCTGAGGCGATATCGGTCAGGCCGATCCGGCTACGTGCTCCCCCACCGTGGTCGGACACGTGATCCCTCGATTCCCCTCGACGCAGACGACCTCAGACAGGGGCACACGCCTCGATTGCGGCACCCACCTTATCGACCAGCACCAGCCGGTCCATCGCCACCTGGGAGATGTAGCCGCTGTCGAGCAAGTTGTTCAACCACAGCCACAAGCCCTCGTAGTGCCCCCACGGATCCAGCATCACCACGGGTTTGTCGTGCATACCCAGATAGCCCGTCGTCCACGCCTCGAACAACTCGTCCAGGGTGCCGACACCGCCGGGCAGCACGATGAACGCGTCGGAGCGGTCTTCCATGATCCGCTTCCGCTCACGCATCGTGTCGGTGACGATCAGCTCGTCGGCATTCTTGTCGGCCAGCTCGCGGCGCACCAGCTGTTGGGGGATCACCCCGACGGTCCGGCCGCCGCGTGCCCGCGCCGCACTGGCCACCGCTCCCATCGCCGAAACGTGGCCGCCACCCCACACCAACGTCCAGCCGCGCTCGGCGATCGCTTCGCCGAGTTCGCTGGCCACGTCAAGCAATTCGGGATGCGTCGGTCCCGACGCGCAGTACACACATACCGCCCATCCGCTGGGTGAATCGCCGTCGGGGCGCATAACCGCCAAGGTAGACCAAAGCCGCCCGGAGCGAGCACATATAGAGCTTTCGCGCTAGCTAGTCATCAGCAGGACACCGCGCGGCAATAAACTCTGTTCGGTGCCGATTCGATGGAACGTCCCGCAACACGGGTCCGCGTTGGAACAGCTGGATGCGGCCCTGGGTGACCCGGCGCGGCGCGGTGCGGTGGTGCTCGGTCCCGACGGGGTGGGCAAGTCCACGCTGGCGCGGTTGGCCGCCGAGCATTTCTCGAGCCGGCATCCGAGCACGTTCATCCGCTGGGTCACCGGCACCCCGACCGAGCGCGTGGTGCCGTTCGGCGCCTTCAGCCACCTTGTGGACATCGCCGACATCGGAAAGCCGGCGGCGCTGCTGCGCGCGGCCCGGGCATCGCTGAGCCGGGATCGGCAGGGCGAGCTGCTGCTGATCGCCGACGACGCCCACGACCTGGACATCCTGTCGGGCACCCTCGTCTACCAGTTGGCGCTGGCCGGCACCGCCCGGATGATCGTCACCGCCCGCGCGGACGCGGCGCCCGAGGCCATCGCGGCGCTGTGGACGGACGGCCTGCTGGACCGGATCGACGTCGACGCGCCCGGCGAGGCGACCACCGTGGGCGAGGTCGACACCTTCATCGCCGAGTTGCCGACTGCGGCGCGGGCGGTGCTCGACTATCTCGCCATCGAGGAGCCGCTGTCGCTGGCCGATCTCACCGTGCTGGCGGGTGACGGCGCGGTCAGGGAGGCGCAGGACTGGGGCGCGGCGGAAACCCGGGTGCGCGACGAGCATGCCGAAGATCCGGTGGTGTACACCGCCCACCCGCTGTTCTCCGCACGCGCGCGTGCCGCACTGGGCGCCGACGGGGCCCGAAAGCGGCGCACCGAGTTGGTCACGCTGCGGTCCCGGCGTCCGTCGGAGCACCTGTCCGACCGGCTCCGGCTGGCGTCCCTGGCGCTGGACAGCGACGCGCCGCAACCGGTGCCCGAGGTCGTCGATGCGGCACAGCAGGCGCTGCGCCTCGGCGATCTCGCGCTCGGCGAGCGACTGGCCCGCTCCGCGCTGGAACGGTCCGCAGACGCTCAGGCACTCGGGGCGCGGCTGCCGCTGGCCAATTCGCTGGCGTTTCAGGGCCGCGGCCGCGAAGCGGAGGCGTTGCTGGCCGCCGTCGACTCCGCGGCGTTGTCCGAAGAAGAGCTGATGACATGGACCCTGCTGCGGGCGGCCAATCAGTTCTTCATGCTCAGCGAGCCGGAGCGGGCCGCCGCATTCCTGCAGACCATCCGCAATCGCGTACCCGATGTCGGCCCGCGCCTCACGCTTGACGCACTGAGTTCGACCTTCGCGATGAACGCGGGCAACATCGAGCGTGCCGTCGAGATCGCGCATGCGGTGCTGAACTCACCAGCCGCCGACGACCAGGCGGTGGCCTGGGCGGCCAGCGCTGCCACGCTGTGCTCGGCGCGCCAAGGCCGGTTCACCGACGTCGAGCGGCTGGCGCAGCGCGCCCTGGGCGCCGAGCACCCCGGCCTGCTGCGCTTCACGGTCGGCCTGGGTGAGACGACGACCCTGCTGATGACGGGCCGGCTCGAGACAGCGACCGAATTAGCGCAGCAGTTCACCGATTTCGCCGAATTGCAGCAGCCGGGCCGGGCGATCGGCGAGGTGCTGCTGGCACACGTGCTGATTGCCGCCGGCAGATTCGCAGAGGCCGCCGCGGTGCTGGTCCCGGCGGCCGCGGCCCTGGAACGCACCGGCTATTCCTGGGGGCCGCTGTCGCTGATGCTGCTGGCCACCGCGCTGGCCCAGCAAGGCGACATCGCCGGCGCGGCAAAAGCCTTGAGCAGAGCGGAATCCCGGCATGGAACCAAATCGGCTCTGTTCAGTCCCGAGCTAGGGGTGGCGCGTGCCTGGCGGCTGGCGTCCGAACGCGACTCGCACGGGGCGGTGGCCGCGGCCCGCGACGCGGCCCGGATGGCAGAACGCCGCGGCCAGTCAGCCGTGGCGCTGCGCGTCTGGCACGAGGCCGTCCGGCTCGGGGACATCCGCGCGGTGGATCCGCTGGCCCGGCTGTGCGACGAGGTCGACTGCGTGGCGGGACAGCTCGCCCTGGCTCACGCCAAAGCGTTGGCGACGCGCGACGAGGCGGCGCTGCGTGCGGTGACCGATGAGCTGACGACGGCCGGGATGCAGGCAGCGGCTGCCAGTGCGGCCGCGCAGGCGCAGCAGTGCGCTCAGCCGCCTGCTAAACCACCTAGGTAGGGCCGGAGCATGTCCACCGCGGCGGTGATCGCGGCAACGGGCACCCGCTCGTCGCGGGTGTGCGCGAGGTTGGGGTCACCGGGCCCGAAGTTGACCGCCGGGATGCCCAAAGCCGCGAACCGGGACACATCGGTCCAGCCGTATTTGGCCCGCACTTGCCCACCGGCGGCCTCGACCAGCGCCTTGGCGGCCGGCTGCGACAAGCCGGGTAGCGCACCCGCCGCGCCGTCGGTCTGCTCGATGCCCACGTCGATCCCGTCGAACAGGTCGTGCACGTGTTGCAGCGCCTCGGCCGGCGAGCGGTCGGGCGCGAAGCGGTAATTGACGGTGACCGACGCGGCGTCGGGAATGACGTTGCCGGCCACCCCGCCCTCTACCCGCACGGCCGACAGGCCTTCGCGGTACTCACATCCGTCGATGTCGACGGTGCGGGCCTGGTATCGGGCCAGCCGATCCAGCACAGCACCGAGTTTGTGAATCGCGTTGTCGCCCAGCCAGGAACGCGCCGAGTGTGCGCGGGTTCCGGTGGCGCTGACCACGACTCGCAGGGTGCCCTGGCAGCCGGCCTCGATGTAGCCCGCGGTGGGCTCGCCCAGGATGGCGACGTCGGCGGCCAACCAGTCCGGCAGCTCGCGCTCGATGCGGCCCAAACCGTTTGCGGCCGCGTCGATCTCCTCGCAGTCGTAGAGCACCAGCGTCAGGTCGTGCAGGGGTTCGACCACCGTGGCAGCCAGGTGCAGAAAGACGGCGTCGCCGGACTTCATGTCCGCGGTGCCGCAGCCGTAAAGCACGTCGCCTTCTTCGTCGGCCGAGCGACGGCTGGGCAGGTTTTCGGCGATCGGAACGGTGTCGAGATGACCGGCCAGCAGCACCCGCGACGGCCGGTTTCGCCGGGTGCGCGCCAGGACGGCGTTGCCGTTGCGGACGATCTCGAAGCCGGATGTCTGAGCCCGCAGCGCGGCCTCGACCTCGTCGGCGATGCGCGCTTCGGCTCGCGACTCGCTGGGGATGTCGACCAGCGCCGCGGTCAACTCGATCGGGTCCCCATGCAAATCCAGCACGTGACCAGCGTAGTGGCCGGCCGTGCGCTCGACTGAGATCGGCAACTGAATAACGCGATCGTTAGTTAACCGAACCGGGGGCCTTTTGCTGTCCACTCGGCGGGAAAGTAACCTGGCCGCCGTGACTGGAGCTGCAGGTATCGGGCTGGCGACGCTCGCGTCCGACGGATCGATCCTCGACACGTGGTTTCCCGCACCGGAACTGACGGAATCGGCAACCAGCGCCACGTCGCGCCTCGCGCTGTCCGACGTTCCGCCGGAACTGGCCGCGCTGGTGGGACGAGACGACGACCGTAATACCGACACCGTGGCCGTCCGCACCGTCATCGGCTCACTCGACGATGTGGCCGCCGACGCCTACGACGCCTACCTGCGGCTGCATTTGCTGTCTCACCGCCTGGTCGCGCCGCATGGGCTGAACGCCGGCGGCTTGTTCGGGGTATTGACCAACGTGGTGTGGACTAATCACGGACCCTGTGCGGTCGACGGTTTCGAAGCGATACGTGCCCGGCTGCGCCGCAAGGGACCGGTGACCGTCTACGGCGTCGACAAGTTCCCGCGGATGGTCGACTACGTCGTGCCGACCGGTGTTCGCATCGCCGACGCCGACCGGGTGCGCCTCGGCGCACACCTGGCCACCGGCACCACCGTGATGCACGAAGGCTTCGTCAACTACAACGCCGGCACCCTGGGCGCGTCGATGGTGGAAGGCCGCATCTCGGCCGGCGTGGTGGTCGGCGACGGCTCGGACATCGGCGGCGGAGCGTCGATCATGGGCACACTGTCCGGCGGCGGCACCGAGGTCATTTCGATAGGCAAGCGGTGTCTGCTCGGCGCCAACTCGGGCCTGGGCATCTCGCTGGGCGATGACTGCGTCGTCGAAGCCGGGTTGTATGTCACCGCGGGCACCAAGGTGATCACGCCCGAGGGCAAAACGATGAAGGCACTCGAACTCTCCGGCGGCAACAACCTGTTGTTCCGCCGCAATTCGGTCAGTGGGGCCGTGGAAGTGGTGGCCCGGGGCGGTCAGGGCATCGCGCTGAACGAGGACCTACACGCCAACTGAGTCAGCGCCTACAGCGCTGTCCCGCGGGTTTCCGGCAGCAGGTACGTGCAGACCAGGCTGGTCAACGCGAGGCCGGCGAGCATGGCGCCGATCGACCAGCCGCCGTAGGTCGCCAGCAGCGTTCCGGCGATCAGCGGCGGCAAGGCCCCACCAATGACGCCGGCCAAGTTCACCGCCAGCGCCGAGCCGCTGTAGCGGTAGCGGGTGGCGAAGAGTTCCGGGATGAAGGCTCCGGTTGGTCCGCTACCGATCCCGGTGACGGCGAAGGTGCCGACAATGGCGACCGCATACAACGCGGGTTTGCCGGTGTCGATCAACGGGACCACCACGAATGCCCACGGCACCGAGGCCGCCCAGCCCACCAGCATGATCCGGCGCCGGCCGACTCGATCACACAGGCTCGCCGAGATCACCACGGACGCAATGCTCACCACACCGCTGAGCACGCCGACCGACCAGATGAAGCTACGGGTATAGCCCAGGTGGGTGTGGGCGTACATGGCCAGATAGGTGTTGCCCATGTAGCAGAACGCCATCGTGCCCAGCATGGCGCCGGCGGCCAAGAAGATCTCCCGGCCCTGCAGGCGAAACACCTCGGACAGCGGCGCTTTGGGCACCAGGTCGCGGGCCTTCTCCTCGGCGAACACCGGCGTCTCGTCGATGTTGAGTCGCACGTACAAGGCCAGCGCGATCAACACCGCGCTGATCAGGAACGGCACCCGCCAGCCCCACTGCAGGAACTCGGGGCTGTATTCGCCGATCGTGACGTTCACGCCCAGGAAGGTGAGGCTGCTCAGCACCCCGGCGACACCGCCGCCGAGCAGGGTGAACATGCCGTACCGGCCCCGCCTGCCGCCGGGCGCATATTCGGCGCTCAGCAGGGCCGACCCGGCCCATTCGCCGCCCACCGCAAACCCCTGCAACAGCCGCAGGCCCATCAGGATCAACGGCGCTGCCATCCCGATGGATGCGGTGCTGGGAACCAGGCCCACGCTCACGGTGGCCACGGCCATGATCATCAGCGTGGTGACGAGCGTCTTCTTGCGGCCCAGCCGGTCGCCGAAGTACCCGAAGACGGCCGCGCCGATGGGGCGGGAGAGGAATGCGGTGGCGAAAGTTCCCATCGAGGCGACCATGGCCACGCCAGGAGTGAGGTTCGGGAAGAACACGGCGGGAAACACCAACGCCGCCGCGGTGCCGTAGATCAGGAAGTCATAGAACTCGATTGCCGAACCGACCAGGCACGAGATCGCGACCCGCGTCATCGGTGTGGCGCGCGGCTGGTCCGCGATCGTCGTCACAGCGCCGGCTGGGCGCATCGACTCACCCATGGCACATCCCTACTGTCCCCTTGGCGTGTATGCCTGCATGTCCACAAACGAAATTATGCGAAGCTGTGAACTCTCGCTCGTCCGAAAGCCTGGCAATATCCTGCGTGTCACTTAAAGTTCCAGCTGGCAACCCATCTTGTGATCTGTTGGTTACCCGACCGGTATGACAGCTCTAAACCTGCATACCAGAAACGGCGTGGCGTCTCATCCCTCGGACAGCAACTGCTTCTTGACGACCTTGCCCATCGCGTTTCGCGGCAACGCATCCACCAGCCGCACCTCACGTGGTCGCTTGTGAATCGAAAGATCTTGGGCGACAAAGTTAATCAGCTCGTCTGCGTTGAGATCGGCGGAACCGACGATGAACGCGACGATGCGCTGGCCCAGGTCCTCGTCGGGCATGCCGACAACGGCCGCTTCCTGCACACCAGGATGGCCGAGTAACGACGTTTCGATTTCGCCTGCGCCAATGCGATATCCGCCCGATTTGATCAAGTCGACCGACTCGCGGCCCACGATCCGATGCATGCCCTCGGCGTCGACGACCGCGACATCGCCGGTGCGGTACCAACCGCCGGCGTCGAAAACCTCGGCGGTGGCCTCCGGCCGATTCAAATACCCGTCGAACAGCGTCGGCCCCCGAACCTGAAGCTTTCCAACGGTTTCGCCGTCATGCGGGACGGGGTCGCCGGCGTCGTCGAGCAGTCTGGTCTCAATTCCGGCCAGCGGCAGGCCGACCCAGCCCGGGCGGCGCTCGCCGTCGGCTCGCGTCGACACCGTGATCAACGACTCCGAGGCGCCGTACCGTTCGATAGGCCGGTGCCCGGTCAGCTGTTCCAGCCGGTCGAACACCGGTACCGGCAGCGCCGCGCTACCGGACACCAGGAGCCGGGCCGAACGCAGTGCCTCGGCGGCGGCCTGATCAGCCGCCACGCGCGACCACACCGTCGGCACCGCGAAGTAGAGGGTGCCGCCGGATTCCGAACGAGCCTGGGCATAGCCGGCCGGTGTGGGCTTTCCGGTGTGCACGAAGCGGTTTCCGACCCGCAACGACCCGAGCAGACCCAGCACCAGGCCGTGGATATGAAACAGCGGCAATCCGTGCACCAGCACGTCGTCGGCCGTCCACTGCCAGGCCTGCGCCAGGGCATCGATGTCGGCGGCGATGGCGGAGCGGCTCACCACCACGCCCTTGGGTGCTCCCGTGGTGCCCGAGGTGTACATGACCATCGCGGTGGCCTCGGGCGCCGGCTCGGGATAGCGGTGCCAGGAGCGGGCGTGTAGCCGCACCGGGATGTGCGGCAAGCCTTCGGACGCCGAGTCTTGCGGGGGCTCTGCCCCGAGCCAGGCCTGCGCTCCCGAGTCCGTCAGCATGTGCCGTCGTTCGGCCGCGCCCACATCGGAGGGCACCGGCACGAACGGCACGCCGGCGACCAGGCAGCCGGTGACCGCCAGCACGGTCGACACGCTGGGGGTGGCCAGGACCGCGACCAGGCCCGCGCCACCGACACGTTCGGCGACCGCCGTCGCACCACCGACCAGGTCGCTTCGGCTCAGTGCCGTGCCGTCGATCCTGACCGCATCGGCAATGTCGGTGGCGGTGACAGCAGCGGGGTTCAGCGATTCCAGCAGCATTTCAGCAGGCTACCCAGACACCGCGGCGACGGAGCGTCAGGCCTGCTCGTCCCAGAGCTTCATCAGCGTGGACAGGATCTCCTCGCCGCGGCCCAAGCCGGCCAGATGGCTTTCGCCGGGCAGCACGAACAGCTCGCCGTCGGCCAGCTTGGACACCACGTGCTGTCCGTGGGCGAAGGGCACGATGTGGTCGTGGTCGCCGTGCCACCAGCGGACCGGGACCTTGACCTCGTCGAGACGAAATCCCCAGTCTCGGGTGAACAGGATCACGTCGTTGAAGGGAGCCGCCAGCTGCTTGCGGCTGCCGTTGAGCAGGTCGTCGAGGAACATTGCCCCGAACTCGGGGCGGGTCAGCAGGCGTCGGTCGGCTTCCGGCGAGATCGCCGCATACAGGAACAACGCGGAATTCGCGACCGGACGGATCGCCCGGACCAGCAGGCTCGCGCCGATCCGCAGCGGGTCACCGCCCAGCTGCAGCAGCGGCGCCATCCGCTTGCCCAGGTTCATCAGACCGCTGGTGATCCCTTCGTCACCGACGAACGGCGCGACCCCACCGAGCACCCCGGCAGCCACGACGCGGTCGGACAGCACCGCAGCGCAGGCAAGTGCGTAGGGACCGCCGCCGGACAGGCCGATGACAGCCATCTTGTCGATACCGAGCGTGTCCGCGATCGTCCGCAAGTCGTCAGCGAACGCCCGGATGTTCTCGTAGCGGTGCGGCGTCGACGAGCCGATCCCGGGGCGGTCCAGGCCGATGAGCCGGATGCCGTGATCTTCGGCGTAGACGCGGGCCTCGGTCGGAATCTGGCGGCGGGCGCCTGGTGTGCCGTGCAGCCAGAACACCGCCCGCCCTTGCGGGTCACCGAATTCGGCGAACCCGATCTGACGGTCTTCGCCGACCGCGACGTTTCCTTCTAGCTTGGGCCGGGCGATTTCGAAGACCATGTCAGCAGCTTGGCATGTGACGAACTGTTTACCAAAGGCTCACGCTGGAAGACCGATGGCCATCGGCTCCATGTACTGGTGTATTCCGCCGATTCCACCGCCCTCGCGGCCCAATCCGCTGAGTTTGAAGCCGCCGAACGGCGCGCCCCCCGGAGTAGCGCCGTTGACGGCGATCTGGCCGGTACGGATGCGGCGCGCCACGCTGACGGCGCGGTCCACGTCGGCGCCCCACACCGCGCCCGAAAGGCCGTACCGGGAGTTGTTGGCGATCGCGACGGCGTCGTCGTCGTCGCGATAGCGCAGCACCGCCAACACCGGGCCGAAGACTTCCTCCTGTGCGATCGTCGAATTCGGCTCGACGTCGGTGAGAATCGTTGGCTCGAAGTAGAATCCGACGTCCAACCCGGGCGGACGGCCGCCGCCGGTCGCCAGCTTCGCACCGTCGCGCAGGGCGCCGGCGACGTGCGCCTCGACCCGCTCCCGCTGCGCCGCGCTGATCAGCGGACCCATCTGCGCCTCGGGATCGGCGGGGTCGCCCACCTTGACCGCGCGGGCCAGTGCGACGAGTCGATCGACGACGTCGTCGTGCAGCGAATCGGGAAGCAGCAGCCGGCTGTGCAGGACGCAGGCCTGTCCGGCGTGCAGCGAACAGGACTGGAACAGCATCTGCTGCAGCATTTCGTCGGTGACTTCGGCGTCGTCGAGGACGATGCTCGCCGACTTACCACCCAATTCCAGCAGGATCCGCTTCATCGTGTCGCCGGCGGCGGACATGACCTGCCGGCCGACCACCGAGCTGCCGGTGAAGCTCACCATGTCGATCCGCGGATCGGTGGTGAGCAGCTTGGCCGCCTCGACTCCCGACGGGGTGACGACATTGACCACGCCGGGCGGGATGTCGGTGTGCTCGTCGATGATCCGCGCCAGCGCCAGCCCGGCCAGCGGCGTCAAGGGAGAGGGTTTGAGCACGACCGTATTGCCCGCGGCCAACGCGTGATTCAGTTTCATGACGTTGAGACAGTGCGGAAAGTTCCACGGCGTCAGTACCGACACCACGCCCAGCGGCTCATGACGCAGCAACGTGGTTCCGGCGCCCATCCCCCGGACCTCTTGATCGGTCAGCTGGGTGGCGAGCTGGGCGGCATGCATCGACATGAACGCCGCGCCGTCGATTTGCATCGTGCGCTCATTCGCGACGCAGCCCCACTCCACCTGGGACAGTGCGTAGAAGTCGTCGGCGTGCTTGCGCAGCGCGTCGCCCAGCTGGTTGAGACAACCGCCGCGCCGCTCGGCGCTCATCGTGGTCCACGGCCCGCTGTCGAAGGCCCGCCGCGCGGCGCCGATCGCCGCATCGACCTGGGCCACGCTCGCGTCGGGTGCCGTCGCGATGGTCTGCTCACTGGCCGGGGAGATGTCGTCGTAGCGACCGTCGCCCGGCTCGACCCAGTTGCCGTCGATGTAGAGCTGGTACGTGTCGACAAGGGTTTTCGGAGTTCGTAGCTCGGCCATCTGCATCCTCACCGAAAGTCGGTCATCCAAACACCTGGTGTACACCCATGCCCATGTGAGGTCAATCACCAACCTCGTGAATTCCCCGCTATTACACCGCGTTGCAGGTGTATTGACAGGGCCACGCGGCCCAGAGTAGACACAACGTCGCAGGACACATTGTGGCAATATGTCGGATGGCGATCACGCTGGAGCCCTGAGGAGGCTGGCCGTGCAGACCGCTTTTCCACTGCACTCCCCCGACTTCTATGCGGGCGATCCCTACCCGGCGTACCGGGAGCTGCGCGCGAGCGCGCCGGTGTGCTGGAACGACGTCACCAAATTCTGGGCGCTGCTGAAATACGAAGACATCCGCTTCGTGTCGAGCAATCCAGCCCTGTTCACCTCCACCCGGGGCATCACCATTCCGGATCCGCAGGTGCCGAACCCGGTACAAGAGGGCAGTCTCATCTTCACCGACCCGCCGCGGCACCGGCAGATGCGCAAGCTGATCAACTCGGGATTCACCCGGCGCCGGGTTTCGGTGCTCGAGCCGAAGATCCGCGAGATCGTGGCGGGCATTCTCGACGACATCGAGCCCGGTTCCGTCCACGAGTTCGCCGAAGAGATCGCCGCTGGGCTGCCCACCCGGATGATCGCCGAGCTGATCGGTGCCCCGCCCGATGACTGGGAGCAATTCCGGGCCTGGTCGGACGCGGCCACCGGAACGGCCGATCCGGAGATCGAACTCGACCCGTTGGTCGCGGCGGGGCAACTCTACGACTACTTCCAGAAGCTGATCGCCGTGCGGCGCGGCGAGCCGCGTGACGATCTACTGTCGGTGTTGGCCGGCGCCGAGATCGATGAGCGGAGCCTCACCGACGAAGACCTGCTCAACTTCGCGTTCCTGCTGCTGGTCGCCGGGAACGAAACCACCCGCAATCTGATCGCGCTCGGCACCCTCGCGCTGATCACACATCCCGACCAGCGTCGCCTGCTGGTCGAGGACCCGATGCTGATCCCGGCTGCCGTCGAAGAGATGTTGCGGTGGAATAGCCCGGTGGTCCATATGGCACGCACCGCCACCGCCGACGTCGAGATTCGTGATCAACGGATCAAGGAAGGCGAGGTGGTGGTGATGCTGTATGGCTCGGCGAACCGGGACGAGGACGTATTCGGTTCCGACTCAGAAGAATTCAAAGTGACCAGGCACCCGAACCCGCACATCGCATTCGGTTGCGGTGAACATTCCTGCATCGGTGCGCAACTGGCGCGCCTGGAGGCCACGGTCATGTTCGAGGAACTGCTGCGACGCTTCCCGACGATCGAGCTCGCCGGTGCGGTGGACCGAATGCGGGCCACGATGGTGCCCGGGGTGAAACGCATGCCGGTGCGACTCGGGGCACAACGTGACAGCATCGCCATGGCGGGTTTGGGCCTGCCGCGAGCACCTCGTGCCCTTCAGGCTGCCCAACAAGATCAGGAAAAGTCAGGAGGATCGAGCAAGTGACCGACCAAGACACCGAGTTCCTCGCCAAGTTGCGTGGGCTTGTCGACCAGCCCACCGGCGGCTCCGAAAAGCCAACGGTGGCACCGGATCCGGTGAACCAGCCGATGATCCGGCATTGGGCTTACGCGCTCGACGACATGAACCCGGTCTACCTCGATCCGGAGTTCGCGGCCGCGTCGCGGTTCGGCGGCATCGTGTCACCGCCCGTCATGCTGCAAACCTGGACGATGCCCTCGCCCAAGCTGGAGGGGATCGGGGAACGGGGCGGGGCGCCGATGGAGATCAAGGACAACCCCACGGCGTTCCTCGACGAGGCCGGTTACAGCAGCACCGTAGCGACCAACTCGGAGTTCGAGATCGAACGCTATCCCCGCCTTGGCGACGTGATCAGCGCGACATCGGTGTTCGAGGAAGTCTCCGAAGAGAAGAAGACGGCCAAGGGATCCGGCTTCTTCCTGACCTGGGTCATCACCTACACCGACCAGAACGGCGAAGTGCTCGGCCGGCAGCGATTCCGGGTGCTGCGCTTCAGGCCGGAGAGCTGATGACCGCCCGACTGGCACCGGCCATCAGTGCGGACACCGAATTCTTCTGGAGCGGGCTGCGCGAGCACAAGCTGCTGATCCAGCGCTGCAAGGGATGCGGAACGCTGCGCAATCCGGCGCGGCCCATGTGTCCCAACTGCCGTTCGCTGGAGTGGGAGGCCATCGAATCCTCGGGCCGTGGCACGGTTTACAGCTACGTTATGCCGCACGAACCAAAGTTCCCGTTCTTCGAGTATCCCTACATCGTCGTGCTGGTGGAACTCGCCGAAGGGGTGCGGCTGGTGTCGAACCTGTGCGAGATCGACCCCGCGGACGTCACGGTCGGGATGGCGGTCGAGGTTTTCTACCGGGCTTTCGATAACGACCTCGTGCTGCACCAGTTCCGGCCGAGCACCTAGGCGATGGGTCATGGACCTCACCTTCACCGAAGAACGAGACACCATCGGCAAGCTGGCCCGCGAACTGTTCGAGCGCCGCACCACCCCTGAGCTACTCACCGAACTCGAAGCCTGCGCCGCCGCGCAGCTGGCCGGTATCGGCTGCACCTACACCTCGGGAGGACATCGATGACGACGACCGCAAACCGCACCACCACCCTGAAGTGGGCCGACATCGCGATAGGCGACGCGGTCGCTCCGCTCGAAATCCCGATCACCACAACGATGATCGTGGCCGGTGCGATCGCCTCGCGTGACTTCATGCCGGTGCACCACGACGTCGAGTACGCCAAGAAGCAAGGCTCGCCCAACCTGTTCATGAACATCCTGACCACCAATGGGTATTGCGTGCGCTTCCTCACCGACTGGGCCGGTCCCGAAACAATGGTCAAGAATCTCTCGATTCGGCTTGGCGTTCCGTGCTTCCCGGACGACCCGCTGCATTTCACCGGCAGCGTGACCGGCAAGACCGAAGGGACCGGCGGTGAGAACTTCGTCGAGGTCACCTTCAAGGGCTCCAACAGCCTTGGCGATCATGTCTCGGGCACCGCGATTCTCAGCCTGCTCGACGAAGCCTTCAAAAAGGCCCGAGCATGAGTCCGCTACCCGGTAGCTGCGCGATCGTCGGGATCGGCCAGACCGAGTTCTCCAAGGAATCCGGGCGCAGCGAGCTGCAATTGGCGTGCGAGGCGGTCAGCGCGGCGCTCGACGATGCGGGCCTGGCGCCCAGCGACGTCGACGGCATGGTCACCTTCACGATGGACTCCAGCGACGAGATCGACATCGCTCGAAATGTGGGCATCGGCGACCTCAGCTTTTTTTCTCGCGTCCATCACGGCGGTGGCGCGGCAGCCGGCACGGTGGTGCATGCGGCCATGGCCGTCGCGAGCGGCGTCGCCGACGTGGTGGTGTGCTGGCGCGCCTTCAACGAGCGTTCCGGGTTTCGGTTCGGCGGTAGCGGACGCAGCATGGCAGAGACCCCGCTGTTCATGGCGCACTACGCGCCATTCGGATTGCTCACTCCCGCAGCGTGGGTCGCGATGCACGCCCAGCGGTACATGTCGACCTACGGCGTCACCAACGAGGATTTCGGCCGTATCGCCGTCGTCGACCGCACCCACGCGGCCACCAACCCCGACGCCTGGTTCTACCAGCGCCCGATCACCTTGGAAGACCACCAGAATTCCCGCTGGATCGTCGAACCCGTACTGCGACTGCTGGATTGCTGTCAGGAAAGTGACGGCGGAGTCGCAGTGGTAGTGACCAGCGCCGAACGCGCTCGCGACCTACGCCAACCGCCCGCGATCATCACCGCCGCCGCGCAGGGCGCCGCCGCGAACGGGGAGATGATGACCAGCTACTACCGCGACGACATCACCGGGCTTCCGGAGATGGGCGTGGTAGCCGACCGGCTGTGGCGCGACTCGGGTCTCAAACCTCAGGATATCCAAACAGCCTTCATCTACGACCATTTCACGCCCTTCGTGTTCACCCAGCTCGAAGAGCTCGGGTTCTGCGGGCGTGGCGAAGCCAAAGACTTCGCCACCGTCGAGCGGCTGTCGCTGGGTGGGGAATTCCCGATCAACACCAATGGCGGGTTGCTCGGCGAGGCCTACATCCACGGTATGAACGGCATTACCGAGGGCGTGCGCCAGGTCCGCGGCACGTCGTGCAACCAAGTCGACAACGTCGAACACGTGTTGGTCACCTCCGGCACCGGAGTGCCCACCAGTGGCTTGATTCTCGCGCCGGCGGGGTAGGCGCGTCGTAGAGGGGAGGACATGGTGACGCAGGCTTCCGCGCTGACCCAGGCGACCGACACCCGCGACCTGATCGTCGAGTCCGCGATCGCCTGTTTCGGTAAACAGGGCATGCAGAAGGCGACGATCGTCGACATCGCCAAGCGGGCCGGGGTGTCCCGCAGCACCATCTACGAATACTTCAGCGACAAGGCCTCCGTCGTGGAGGCCTGCGCCGAACACGCGTCGCGGCGGTTCTATCTCGAGATGACCAAGGCGATGGGTCGGGACAACACCCTCGAGGACAAGCTTTGTTCGGCAGCGGTATTCGTGACCCAGGCGCGGCAGGTCATGGCATCCGAGAAGTACTTCGACGAGGATGCCGTCAGCCTGCTGCTGACCAAGGACGCCGCGGTGCTGCTGCGCGAATGTGTCGATTTCTTCGCCCCACACTTGTCCGCCGCCAAGCTGACGGGCGAGGTCCGCAAAGACCTCGACGTCGAGGCCGCCGGTGAATGGTTCGCGCGCATCCTGTTCTCACTGTTCAGCACGCCGTCCTCGACCCTGGATATGGACAATCCCGAAGTCGCAGCGGAATTCGTGCGTGCGCACGTGGTGCGCGGGTTCGCCAGCGAACGCCCGCGGCCGCGCCGCGCCCAGTAGCCGGCGCACAGTCAGTGCCCGCGTTGCGCCAACGCCCGCAGGAAGAACGTCAGGTTGGCCGGGCGTTCGGCGAGCCGGCGCATGAAGTAGCCGTACCACTGGGTGCCGAACGGCACGTATACCCGAACCTGGTTACCGGCGTCGGCCAGTCGGCGCTGCTCGTCGTCTCGGATACCGTACAGCATCTGGTACTCGAAATCGCCGGTACGACGGCCTGATTCGCCGAGCATGGCCGGCACCGCCTCGATAATCGCGGGATCGTGCGAGGCGACCATCGGATATCCCGAACCGACCATCAGCACCCGCAGGCAGGCCAGATAGGAATCGGTGACCTCGTCTCGGCCCCGGTAGGCCACCGATGCCGGCTCGTCGTAAGCACCCTTGCAGAGCCGGATTCGGGCCCCGGAAGCGGCGAATTCCCGGCAATCGCCCAGCGTGCGCTTCAGGTACGCCTGCAAAACCGTGCCCAGCCAAGGAAATTCGGATCGCAGATCGCGCACGATGGACAGCGTCGAATCGGTGGTGGTGTGGTTCTCGGCGTCTATCGTCACCCACACACCGGCCCGCTGCGCGGCCTCGCAGATCGACCACGCGTTCTGCCGGGCGATCTTGTCACCGTCGCGCTCCAGCGACTGCCCCAGCGCCGACAACTTGACCGAGACCTCCAGCGGGCGGATATCCTCGATCGAGGGCTCGCCCAGCCGGCCCAACTTCTCGATCAGGTCGAGGTAGATCTGTACGGCGGCGTCGGCGCCGTCAGCGTCGGCGACGTCCTCGCCCAGATAGTCGACGCTGACGAAATGGCTCGAATTACGCAGGGCGGCAACGCTATTCAGCGCGGAGTCGATCGTCTCGCCGGGCACGAATCGGTGCACCACCCGCCGGGTGACCGGCATCCCTTCGGCGGCGCGGCGCAACCCTTGACGACGGCTGGCGGCCATGATCGCCGGCCGCAGGGTGTTGGCGAACACGCGGGCCATCAGTCGGACCCCATGTGCGGGTAGGTGTACTGCGTGGCCGGGACGAACGTCTCCTTGATGGTGCGGGCCGACGTCCAGCGCAACAGATTCAGTATCGACCCGGCCTTGTCGTTGGTACCCGAGCCGCGTGAACCGCCGAACGGCTGGCGCCCGACGACGGCACCGGTCGGCTTGTCGTTGACGTAGAAGTTGCCGGCCGCGAAGCGCAACCGGTCCTGCGCGGTGAGCACGGCCTGGCGATCGTCGGCGATCACCGCGCCGGTCAGCGCGTAGCGCGACCCGGTGTCGATCACGTCGAGGATGCGTTCGTAGGAGTCGTCGGGGTAGACATGTACCGAGAGCAGCGGGCCGAAGTATTCGGTTGAAAACGCTTCGTCGGTGGGGTCGTCGGACAGCAGCACGGTCGGTCGGACGAAATAGCCGACACTGTCGTCGTATTCGCCACCGGCCGCCACGGTGACACCGGCCGCGCTCTTGGCGCGCTCGATGGCGGTGACGTTCTTGATGAAGGCCCTGCTATCGATCAGCGCTCCCCCATAGTTGGTGAGGTCGGTGACGTCGCCGTAGCTCAGTCCGGCTGTCGCGCCGAGGAAGTCGTCGCCCATGCGCTGCCACACCGAATGCGGAATGAAGGCCCGCGACGCGGCAGAGCACTTCTGGCCCTGGTAGTCGAATGCCCCGCGAATCAGCGCCGTGCATAACACATCCGGGCGCGCCGAGGCGTGCGCGACCACGAAGTCCTTGCCGCCGGTCTCGCCGACCAGCCGCGGATAGCTATGGTAGCGGCCGATATTGGTGCCCACCTGCTGCCACAGGTGCTGGAAGGTGGCCGTCGATCCGGTGAAGTGGATACCAGCCAGGCGTGGATCGGCCAGTGCCACATCGGAAACCGCAAGGCCATCTCCGGTGACCAGGTTGATCACCCCGGGCGGTAATCCGGCGGCCTCGAGCAGTTGCATTGTCAGATACGCCGACAGCGTCTGGGTGACCGACGGCTTCCACACCACGGTGTTGCCCATCAGCGCGGGCGCCGTCGGCAGGTTGCCCGCGATCGAGGTGAAGTTGAACGGCGTGATCGCGTAGACGAAGCCGTCCAGCGGGCGGTATTCGCTGCGGTTCCATTCCCCCGGTCCGCTGACCGGCTGTTGCGCCAGGATCTGACGGGCAAACGCCACGTTGAACCGCCAGAAGTCGATCTGCTCGCACGGAGAATCGATCTCGGCCTGGTAGACGGACTTGGACTGGCCGAGCATCGTCGCGGCGGCGATCTTCTCCCGCCACGGACCGGCCAGCAGGTCCGCGGCCCGCAGGAACACCGCGGCGCGCTCGTCGAAAGGCATTGCGGCCCAATCGTTCTTCGCGGCCATCGCGGCCTCGATGGCCGCCGTCGCGTCGACGTGCCCGGCGTTGGTCAGGGTGCCCAGCGTGGCGGCGTGCCGGTGCGGCGCGACGACGTCGATGCGTTCACCGTCGCCCATCCGGTGCTTACCGCCGATGACGTGCGGGAGATCGATCGGGTGATCGGCCAGCTTGGCCAGTTCGATATGCAGGCGGGCGCGTTCGGGCGACTGCGGGGCGTAGTCGTGGACCGGCTCGTTGACCGGGGCCGGCACCTGGGTGATCGCATCCATGCTGCCCAGGGTCCTCGGCGTGGCCGCTCATTCTGTTAGCCGATCGGACAAGATATGCGCTTGAGCGCAGTAAGATCGGACAACATGCGGGTGCCCGGCGTTGGATTGGGCGAGCTACTGCTCGCCCTGGATGCGACGCTGGTCAGCCTGGTAGACGCCCCGCGCGGCCTGGACCTGCCGGTGTTATCGGCAGCGCTGATCGATTCCGACGACGTCCGGCTGGGTCTGGCGGCGGCCACGGGTTCCGCAGATGTGTTCTTCCTGCTGGGCGTCGGCGACGACGAGGCGTTGCGCTGGATCGACAAGCAAGCGCGCGAGCGCGCCCCGGTGGCGATCTTCGCCAAGGAACCGTCGACCGCGCTGGTGGCCAACGCCGTCGCGGTCGGGTCGGCGGTGGTCGCCGTCGAACCGCGGGCCCGCTGGGAGCGGCTCTACCAATTGGTCAACCACGTCTTGGAGCACCACGGGGATCGCGCCGATCCGATGGAAGACTCCGGCACCGATCTGTTCGGCTTGGCACAGTCGCTGGCCGACCGCATCCACGGCATGGTCAGCATCGAGAATGCCCAGTCCCACGTGCTCGCCTACTCGGCCTCCAACGACGAAGCCGACGAGCTGCGCCGGCTTTCCATCCTGGGCCGAGCCGGACCGCCCGAGCATCTGGAGTGGATCGGCCAGTGGGGCATCTTCGACGCCCTGCGGGCCGGCGACGAGGTGGTGCGGGTCGAGGAGCGTCCGGAATTGGGCTTGCGTCCGCGGCTGGCGATCGGGATCTATCAGCGCCCGGCCGGGCCGCGCCGTCCGCCGGTGTTCGCGGGCACCATCTGGGTGCAACAGGGATCGGCGCCGCTGGCCGACGATGCGGAGGAAATCCTGCACGGCGCGGCCGTGCTGGCGGCGCGGATCATGTTCCGGCTGGCGGCCCGGCCGTCCATGCACGTGCGGCGAGTGCAGCAGTTGCTCGGCCTGACCGACCCGGACGCAACCACAGCGCCGGCCGACGTGGCCGGGATCGCCCGCGAACTCGGCCTGGCCGCCGACGGTACGGCCGCGCTGATCGCCTGGGACACTACGGGCACCGGGTCCCGTCACGCCCGGCTCTCCGACGTTTTGGCGTTGAGTGCCAGCGCTTTTCGTCGAGACGCTCAAATCGCTTCGCGGGGTTCGCGAATGTATGTGCTGCTGCCCCAGACGTCGACGGGCCGGTCGGTCACGTCGTGGGTCCGCGGCACGATCAGCGCGTTGCGCACCGAACTCGGTGTCGAGCTGCGGGCCGCCATCGCGGCGCCGGTCGCCGGCCTGGCCGGGATCGCGGGGGCGCGCAGTGAGGTCGATCGTGTACTCGATAGTGCTGAGCGGCATCCGATTTCGATCGGACAGGTGACATCGCTGGCCGAGGCGCGCACCACCGTTTTGCTTGACGAGATCGTCACCACGATCGGAAGCGACGAGCGGCTGGTCGATCCGCGAGTGCGCGACCTGCGGGCCCGGGACCCGGTACTGGCGGAGACGCTGCGGGTCTACCTGGACAGCTTCGGCGACATCGGTGCCGCCGCACAGTGGTTGCGGGTACATCCCAACACGGTCCGCTATCGGGTGCGTCGGATCGAGAAGCTGTTGTCGACCTCGCTGGTGGATCCCGAAGTGCGGCTGCTGTTTTCGCTGGGACTGCGGGCATTGGAGCGGGCATAGCCCGATCGCTGTCGGGCGCACGCGAGTGTCTGCCGGGGGCAATGATTCCCGCGGGAGTACCCGCGATCGCGACGCCCACCGGCACACTGGATCCCCAATGCGCTTTGTCCACAGTCGGGCGGTTATCCACAACGGCCCGTTTCGGCAGTGCGGCGGGCCGGCGGTCGCTACTAGAATCGAATGCATGTTCGAATGTGCGGACGACGCCGCGGTGGTGGCCGCAATCGCCGATTTCGCCCGGGCCGAGTCGGCGGCCGCGGCGCGCCGATTGCAGGCCGTCGCCGAGTTGGTGCACCGGCGGGCCGACGGCCTCGTGGACCACGGCAGCTGGTGGTGCGACAACTGGGACGCGATCGCCGCCGAAGTTGCTGCCGCGCAGGGCATTAGCCACGGCATGGCGTCGGGCCAGATGTACCTGGCGGTAGCGTTGCGAGACCGGCTGCCAAGGGTAGCGGCGCTGTTCGCCGAGGGCTCTATCAGTGCGCGGGTGGCTGCGACGATCGTGTGGCACACCGACCTCATCAAAGATCCGGAGATCGTGCAGACCGTCGACGCCACGCTGGCCGGCGACGCGACGAAATTCGGCCCGCTGTCGGTGACCAAGACCGCCCAGGCCATCGACGCCGTCGTCGACCGTCACGACCCCGCGGCGGTACGTCGCGCACGGGCCAACGCGCGCGGACGCGACGTGGTGATCGCGGCTGCCGATGGCCGATCCGGCACGGCGTCCTTGTGGGGCTCCCTGTTCGCCACTGACGCGGCCGTGTTGGACCGGCGGCTGGCCCAGATGGCCCACCAGGTGTGTGAGAGCGACCCACGTACCGTGGCACAACGCCGTGCCGACGCGCTCGGTGCACTGGCCGCCGGTGCCGAGCAACTGGCGTGTGCATGCGGAGCATCGGATTGTCCGGCCGCTCTCGACACCGACCCGCGAGCCGGCGCGGTAGTGGTCCACGTGATCGCCGAAAGCGGAAGCCTCGAGAGTGCGCCCGATCCCTACGCATCGGGCGAGCCCGCACCGCGACCGCTCACGCCCGACACCGCCCTGTCGGAGGCTTTGGCCCCAGACCCCGAACCGCCCGCGCCCGCCAGGCTGCCCGCCGCCCGTGTGATCGGCGGCGGCACAGTCCCGGCCCCGCGGCTGGCCGAGCTGATCCGCGATGGCGCCAAGGTCCGGCCGTTACGGCACCCCGGTGCGTCCCCGCCCGAGTCGGCCTATCGCCCGTCTACGGCACTGCAGCGCTTCGTCCGATGCCGAGATTTGTCCTGTCGATTTCCGGGCTGCGACCGCCCTGCGCAGTGCTGCGACGTGGACCACACGGTCCCCTACCCGCTGGGTCCGACGCACCCGTCGAACCTTAAATGCCTATGCCGAAAGCACCACCTTCTGAAGACTTTCTGGACGGGTTGGCACGACGAACAACGGCCAGACGGAACTGTCGTCTGGACCTCGCCGACCGGGCAGACCTACACCACCCGTCCGGGCAGTCTCCTGCTGTTTCCCGCGCTGTGTCTGCCGACGGGCGAATTGGCCTCTCCCCCAAGCCCATACCGGCCTAGCGGCATTCGCGGCGTCATGATGCCGATCCGCCGCCGAACCCGACAGCAAGATCGCGTCCGGCGCATCGATGCCGAACGAGCGCTGAACGCCGCGCACGTCGCCGAGCGTAATCAGCCGCCGCCGTTCTAAGACCGGGCGCACGAGTTATGCTCAGCATGAATCGAAATTCCAATGTTGCAGCGGATTTTCGGACGGCTAGGCTTTGCTGGTGGCAGAAAATCCGTCGTCCTATTTGGTGCTGGCTTCGCAACGCAGTGGCAGCACTCTGCTCGTCGAATCGCTGCGCGCTACCGGCGTGGCCGGCGAGCCTCAGGAGTTCTTCCAGTATCTGCCGACCACCAGCCAGTCCCCGCAGCCGCGCGAGTGGTTCGCCGGCGTCGAGGACGAGTCGATCTTGAGCCTGCTCGATCCGCTGGACGCAGGGAAGCCCGACCTGGCGCCGGCCGAGATCTGGCGTGACTACATCCGCACGGTCGGACGAACCCCGAACGGCGTGTGGGGCGGCAAGCTGATGTGGAACCAGACGCCGCTGCTCTTAGAGCGCGCCAGCGGCCTGCCCGACCGATCAGGCACCGGCCTGCTGTCCGCGATCCGCGATGTCGTCGGCGAGGACCCACTGCTGGTCTATGTGTACCGGCCCGACGTGGTGTCGCAGGCGGTGTCGTTCTGGCGGGCGGTGCAGACCCGGGTGTGGCGGGGCAGGCCCGACCCGGTTCGCGACGCGCGCGCCACCTATCACGCCGGAGCGATCGCCCACGTCATCACGATGCTGCAGGGCCAGGAGCAAGGTTGGCGGAATTGGTTTGCCGAAGAAGACGTCAAGCCAATAGAAATTCCGTATCCGGTGTTGTGGCGCAACCTAACTCAGGTGGTGGGCACCATTCTCGAGTCGCTGGGGTTGGACCCCAACCTTGCGCCCGAACCGGTGCTGGAGCGTCAGGCCGACAAACGGTCCGACGATTGGGTAGACAGATACCGGGTCGATGCCGAACGAGAGGGGCTACCGACATGACCCGCGCCGGCGACGATGCAGAGCGAAGAAGCGATGAGGAGGAGTGGCGCCAATGACCACAACCGAAGAGCGGCGCGTCGACGAACTGCGGCTGCTGGAAGCAGAAGCGGTGCACATCATCCGTGAGGTCGTCGCCGAACTGGAGCGGCCCGTTCTGCTGTTCTCGGCGGGTAAAGACTCGATCGTGCTACTTCGGCTGGCGGAAAAGGCATTTCGGCCACTACCACTGCCGATCCCGGTGATGCACGTCGATACCGGTCACAACTTCCCGGAGGTCATCGAGTTTCGTGACCGCAGGGTCACCGGTGAAGGGCACAAACTGATCGTTGCGTCGGTGCAGGAATCCATCGACAACGGCCGGGTACCCGACCCGGGCCCCGGTGCGTCGCGCAACCGGGCGCAGACCCGCACGCTGCTCGACGCGCTGGAAGCCGGCGAGTTCGACGCGGCCTTCGGCGGTGCCCGCCGCGACGAGGAGCGGGCCCGCGCCAAGGAAAGGATCCTGAGCTTCCGCGACGAGTTCGGCCAGTGGGATCCCCGGGCGCAGCGCCCGGAGCCCTGGACGCTCTACAACGGCCGGATCAAAAAGGGCGAGCAGGTGCGGGTGTTCCCGCTGAGCAACTGGACCGAGCTCGACGTCTGGCGCTACATCGAGCTGGAAGACCTTGAAATACCGTCGATTTACTACGCGCACGAACGCGAGGTCTTCGCGCGCGACGGCATCCTGCTGGCGGTGTCGGAATACGCCAGTCCGCAAGACGGCGAAACCGCGGCGACGGAATGGGTGCGGTACCGCACCGTCGGCGACCTGACCATCACCGGGGCGGTGCGCTCCGAAGCCACCGACATCGCCGGTGTCATCACCGAGATCTCGGCGGCAACGGTGTCCGAGCGCGGCGAGACCCGCGCCGACGACCGCACGTCGGCCGCCGCCATGGAAGACCGCAAGCGAGAGGGCTACTTCTGATGACCGCCACCGACAACGCGGAAAAGACCGTACATTCCAAGGGAATAACGCGTCAGCTGCTGCGCATCACCACCGCGGGCTCGGTGGACGACGGCAAGAGCACCCTGATCGGTCGGCTTATGCACGACACCGACAGCCTGCCGTTGGATCACCTCGAAGCAGTGACCGACGAGGAGGGCGTGGCCGACCTCGCGGCGCTGTCCGACGGTCTGCGTGCCGAGCGCGAACAGGGCATCACGATCGACGTCGCGTACCGCTTCTTCTCCACCGAGGCGCGCAGCTACATCCTGGCCGACACCCCCGGCCACGAGCGCTACACCCGCAATATGTTCACCGGCGCGTCAAATGCCCACGTGGCGATCCTGCTGGTCGACGCGCGTGCCGGAGTGCTGCGGCAGACCCGACGGCACGCCCGCATCGCAAAGCTGTTGGGCATCAAACACTTTGTCGCGACCGTCAACAAGATCGACCTGATCGACTTCGACCAGGCCGGGTTCACCAAAGTGGAAGACGAGCTTGGTCAGCTGGCGGCGCGCCTGGGCAACGTGGACATCGCGGTGATCCCGATCGCGGCCAAGCACGGCGACAATGTCGTGCACCGCTCCGAGAACACGCCCTGGTACGAGGGCCCCACGCTGCTCGAGTATCTGGAGGGCATCGAGCTGGCCGCGCCGAACGCCGAGGCTTCGCGGCTGCGCCTGCCGGTGCAGTGGGTGTCGCGGCCTACCGAAGACCAGCGCCGCCGGTACACCGGACGGCTCGCGGCGGGCACGCTCAGTGTCGGCGACCCGGTGGTGTCGCTGCCTGCCGGCACCAGCTCGACGGTCACCGCGCTGGACACCCTCGACGACGAGCGCGCGACAGGTGTTGCGCCGCTGTCGGTTTCGATCGAACTGGCCGATGACATCGACGTGGGTCGCGGCGATGTCTTCGTCAGCGGAGCTGAGGATGCGGTTCTGCCGGTGCTGGCCCGAGAACTCGACGCGACCGTGTGCTGGTTCATCGACACCCCGCTACGGGCCGGGGACCGGCTGGCACTCAAGCAGACCACCAGGACCGTGCGAACAACCGTCCAGGAGCTGCACTCGCGGCTGGACCCGGAGACACTCGACGAACTCGACCAGCCGGTTGAGTTGACGCTCAACGATATCGGCACCGTGACATTGCGGACCAGCTCGATCATCATCGCCGACCCGTATGCGGACAATCGCGATACCGGCGCGTTCATCCTGATCGACGAGACCACCAACGACACCGTCGGCGCCGGCACCATCATCGAGGCGCGGGAGGTCAAGCCGGGTACCCAGGCGCGCACGGACATTCGCTGGCATCCCTCGGCGCTGGACCGTACCCACCGGTGGCAGGCCACCGGACAGGCCGGGGCGACGATCTGGTTCACCGGCCTGCCCGCATCCGGCAAGTCGACAATCGCGGTGGCCGTGGAACGGGCACTCGTCGAATCCGGGCGAGTGGCCTACCTGCTGGACGGCGACAACCTGCGCCATGGCCTGTCCGACGATTTGGGCTTCTCCCCCGGCGACCGCACCGAAAACATCAGGCGCGTCGGCCATTTGACTCGACTGCTGGCCGACGCGGGTGTGATCGCACTGGCCTCGCTGGTGTCACCGCTGAAGTCGGACCGCGAGACCGCCCGGGCGCTCAACGACGCCGCCAAGCTGCCGTTCATCGAGGTGCACGTGGCCACCTCGCTGGCCGAATGCGAAAGACGGGACCCCAAAGGCCTTTACGCACGAGCACGCAAGGGCGAGCTCAAGGGTTTGACCGGCGTCGACGCACCCTATGAACCACCCGAAAACCCGGACCTGGTGCTCGAGAACACCAACGCCGACATCGACGAACTCGCCGCTCGGGTCATCGCGTTGCTCGATGAGCGCAGCCCGAAACCGGCCGCCACCTAGATTCAGCGCGATCTAATCACTTGGTCCGCGACGCGGGGCACGCCACTATGCGTGCGTGAGTGATAGTGGTTGGCGCGAGCGGGTCGGCTCGGTGTCGCTGGACTGGTGGGCGACGCTGGTCGCCGGTGTGATCGTCGTGTTGGCAGTGGCCAATGCGCTGCCGAAGATTCCGTGGTGATCGCGTGAGCACCACTCGCGTCGAGCCGGAAGAAACGCTGGACGAACCGACCTTTACCAGCAGGCAACCGCTGGACTACGTGCCGGGGATTTTATTGCTGATCGGCGTCGGTCTGCTGGGCAAGTACGCCCAGATCTGGTGGAACACGCTGGCCAAGCACGAACACTGGCGGGTGCCCGACATCGAATACGTGTTGTGGGCCATCGTGATTGGGCTGCTGATCACCAACACCATCGGCCTGCACCGGATATTTCGTCCCGGTGTGCAGACCTATGAGTTCTGGCTCAAGGTCGGGATCGTGGTGTTGGGCGCGCGATTTGTGCTCGGCGACATCGCCAAGCTCGGCGCGATCAGCCTGGTCCAGATTCTGGTAGACATGACGATCGCCGGAACCGTCATCATCGTCGTCGCGCGGGCTTTCGGGTTATCCGGCAAGCTGGGCTCGCTGCTGGCGATCGGCACATCCATTTGCGGGGTGTCGGCGATCATCGCGGCCAAAGGTGCGATCCGGGCCCGCAACTCCGACGTCAGCTACGCCATCGCGGCAATCCTGGCGCTGGGCGCGGTGTCGCTGTTCGTGTTGCCGCCGCTGGGACACGCGATCGGGCTCACCGACCACGAATTCGGCCTGTGGGCAGGTCTTTCGGTGGACAACACCGCCGAAACCACCGCCACGGGCTACCTGTTCTCCGATCACGCCGGCAAGATCGCGGTGCTGGTCAAGTCGACCCGCAACGCGCTGATCGGGTTTGTCGTCCTGGGTTTCGCGCTGTATTGGGCCGCGCGCGGACAGGCCGACGAGATCGCGCCCGGCGCAAAAGCCAAGGCGGCGTTCATCTGGCAGAAGTTCCCGAAGTTCGTGCTGGGGTTCCTGGCGGTGTCGGCGATCGCGACCGCCGGCTGGCTGACGAAGGGCCAGACCGCCAACCTGGCGAACGTGTCGAAGTGGGCGTTCCTGCTCACCTTCGCCGGTGTCGGGCTCAACACCGATTTCCGGCAGATCGCCCGCACCGGATGGCGTCCGCTGGTGGTGGCTGTGATAGGACTCACAGTCGTCGCGACGGTCTCGCTCGGAATTGTCCTGCTCACATCGCGCGTATTGCATTGGGGCGTAACCACCTAGCCAGAGCATCTGGCGAGGCGCAACACGCCGGTCTGCACGCCGGCCGGTAACGTGACGCTCATGCAGCACTCGTCCGTCGAGGCAGCCGAGTCCTGATATGTGGATCACCCTCCTGGTTATGGCCTTCGCGATGAGCGTCGAGCCGTTCCGGATCGGCATGACCGTGCTGATGCTGAACCGGCCCAGACCGATGCTGCAGCTGTTCGCATTCCTGTGCGGCGGATTTGCGATGGGCATGACCGTGGGCCTGGGCGTCGTGTTCGGACTCCAGCGCAGGCTGCTCAACTCCTCGCACATCACGCTGCCGAAACTTCAAATCCTGATTGGCGCGATGGCGCTCGTTGTCGCCGTCGTGCTAACGGCACAGGTCGCCGTCAGGGGCAAGGTCGGCCGCTTCACCCAGCGAAACGCGAACGCGTCGGACGTTCGCGAGCATCACGGCTTGGGCAGGTTTTCGAGGCGGCTGCTGCACGGGCGCTCGTTGTGGGTGGCGGGGGTGGCTGGTCTCGGGATCGCGCTACCGTCCGTGGATTACCTGGCGGCGCTGGCCGCCATCGTGGCTTCCGGCACCGCCGCCACGACACAGTTCAGCGCGCTGTTGATGTTTCATGTCGTGGCGTTCGCGCTCGTGGAGATCCCGCTGCTGGCCTACTTGCTGGCGCCACAGCAGACGCGTGCGTGGATGGTCGCGCTGCAGATCTGGATCCGGTCGCGCCGGCGCGTCGAGGTCGCCAGCCTGCTGGCCGCTGCCGGGTGTTTCCTGGTGTTCGTCGGCATGCGAAGTCTTTGAGGTTCTCGCGCGGCGACCGGCCTAGCCCGCGGTTTGGCGCAGCGAGTGGCGACGCACATACATCTCGGCGAGGAACTGCTCGACCGCGACCGCGGCATGTGCCGCGCGGGCGGACCCGAAAATGTCGAAAGCGTGCTGCGCCCATGGCAACTCGGCATAGACCACCGGCTGGCGACTGACCTCGCGAAGTCGGGCCGTGAAGCTGCGGGCCTGTCCGACCGGAACCAACGAGTCGTTGGTGCCGTGCAACACGAAGAACGGTGGGGCGTCGCGATGGACGTGGGTGATCGGCGAGGCCTGACG
This sequence comes from Mycobacterium sp. Aquia_216, assembly GCF_026723865.1. Classification (NCBI taxonomy): domain Bacteria; kingdom Bacillati; phylum Actinomycetota; class Actinomycetes; order Mycobacteriales; family Mycobacteriaceae; genus Mycobacterium; species Mycobacterium sp. Aquia_216. The sequence goes on from NZ_CP113529.1 coordinate 5,005,387, forward strand.
GAACGGCTCGGCGATGTCACCGCGACTCAGCTTGAAGACGTTCTTGGCCACCACCGGTACCATCAGCGGCTGTATCGCGTCACCGGTCGCGGTGAAGTCGTAGACGCCGTAAAACGGCACCGCCACGTCCACCTGGGTGTCGGCGTCTTCGAAGCCCGGCTGAAACTGCGGATCGTTGGGAGTCAGTGCGGCCAGCGACGTCAGATGACCGCCCGCCGAGCCCCCGGTGATCGCAATCCAGTCCGGATCACCGCCGTACTCCGCGATGTGCTCCTTCGTCCAGGCGATCGCGCGTTTCACGTCGACGATGTGATCGGGCCAGGTAGAGCGGGGACTCAGCCGGTAGTTGATCGCCACGCAGATCCAGCCCAGCTCGGCCAAGTGGCTCATCAACGGATGCGCCTGTCCGCGTTTGTTTCCCACCATCCAGGCACCGCCGGGAATCTGCAGCAACACCGGAGCCCGGCCGTTGCGGTCGAGGTCGGGCCGCCGCCAGATGTCGAGATAATTGCGCGAGCCGTACTCCCCGTAGCTGATGTCACCGTCGTGGGTGTAGTCGCGGTAGACCCGGAGCATGCGCGCCACACCGGGCTTCTTCGCGGTGGCGCCGCCGGGTGCCGGACGCTTCCACAGGTCACCCGATTCCTTGCGGCGGTCGGGACCCAGGTCCGCGTCCAGCGCAGCGGTGAGCGGTTCGTTGGCCCGATGCCCGAACTGGCGCAGGCCGAGCAGCCCCAGGCCGGACACCGCCGTCAGCAGCCAGCTAAATCCGCGGATTCGTGCCGGCAGCCGACGCGACAGCGCAGCCAGCGCGGTGAGCTGGACGCCGAGGCTTTGGAGTGGAAGTTCCGAAGCGAACACGCCGTAGATGAATGCGAACACCGAGCCGTATCCACCCTTGGACAACGGCCGGTAGCCGTTGGCGGTGAAAGCGACACTCGCTATGGACGCCAAGACGGCTGCCAATCGCTTCACTGCTGTCCCTTCCGTTGGCCAAAGTTAGGTGTTGCTGGTTGTGCCGGCCCGGGCCTGGCGGCCTTCGCCGGGTCTTCGATGATGTGATAGGCCGGGTCCAACATCGATAGCGGCCGGTTGCCGGTCTGCTTGGGCTTGCCGATGATCCGCAGCAGCTGACCGGGCTGGATGTCGGCGCCACCGTGGCCGGGCCGGAACGTTATGGCGATCTCGCCGCTGTGGTCGCCGACGACGATCGCCCGCAGGGTGCGCTTGCCCCTGGTGATGTCCTCGACCTCGTTGACCCGTCCTTCGAAGGTGGCGCGGGTGCCCGGAATCAGCCCCGCGACGGTGATCACCGAACGCGACGGATCGGGATGCTCGTAGGCTTCGAGGTCCTGGTCTTCACCCCGGGTAACCCGTTCGCCAAATTTCTCGAGTTCGCGCGCGATCCGTTGCTCGAAGCGTTCCGGGTATGCCTCCTCGATTCGCGTTTGGACGTCGTAAGGAACGATCGTCGCCGCGGCATCCGGAATCATGCTGACCGCCCGGGCTATCTTGTCCGCAGTGCGGTCGTGCAGCAGCCGGCTCATCAACGGGTTATACGTGCGGCGTGGCAACAGCACCGTCACGTTGGTGTCCCGATGTTCGTCGCGCGCCCTGGCGACAAACAGTTGCGCGGCCCGGATGATTCGCCGGTCCGGGCAGTCCACCACCCGCAGCCGGGTGTCGAGTTCGAAGTGATCCCAACGCTTTCGTATCTGTCCGGCCAGGGCCGCGTCGACCATGAAGTGCACCGCGATCATTTCGTCGGCCCGCAGTCCTTTTCCGTAGCGCAGCGCTTCGACAACCGCGAGGTCCACCGAGTTCACGAACACAAACACCTTGTGCCGGGCATACTTCACCAAATCGGGCCGGTCAGTGCGGAACATCTCGAGAATTGCGGCCTCGGCCCGGTATTCGCGATTCAGCCGGATCAGCAGGAACACCAGTATCGGAAAGACGACGACGACCAGCCATGCCCCCTCGGTGAACTTCGCCACCGCGAAGATGGCGACCACGACCGTGGACAGGATTCCCGCGGAGAGATTGATCGCCAACCGGCCTTGCCAGCCGGGTTCCCGGTGGGTCAGATGATGTTTGGTCATGCCGTAACCGGCCATCGAAAATCCGGTGAACACGCCGATCGCATAGAACGGCACCAGCGCGTTGACCGAGCCGCCCGTGGTCAGCAGCAACACCACCGACAGTGCGGTCAGCGCGATGATGCCATTCGAAAACACCAGGCGGTGACCACGTTTCATCAGCTGCCGGGGCAGAAAGCGGTCTTCGGCAACGAAACTCGCCAACGCCGGGAAACCGTTGAAACTGGTATTCGCACCCGTGAAAAGAATTGCCGCTGTTGCCGCCTGGACCAGAATGTAGAAGACGTTGCCGACTGTGCCGCCGCCGAAGACCGCGCGGGCGATCTGTGACAGCACCGACGGATACTCACTCTCGTACGGCGTTGCGTGGGTGGCATACGCCAGATAAGCGACTCCGGCCAGCAGGAGTCCAAGGACGGTCGCCATCGTCGTGAGTACTCGGCGCGCGTTGACGCCCTGTGGCTTTCGGAATACGTCGACGGTATTGGAAATCGCCTCGACCCCGGTCAGCGACGAACCCCCGTTGGCAAAGGAGCGCAGCAACGTCAAAACCGTCGCGCCCATCACCAAGCCATCGGCCTTGTGCACCGGCACCGCTCCGGGCATGTGCGCGGGGTCGTAGACGGGTAGATCGCCCATGATCACCCGTACGACGCCGACCACGATGGTCAGACCGACCATGACGATGAAGAAGTAAGTGGCCAGCGCGAACGGCAATCCCGCTTCCTTCAGTCCGCGCAGGTTCGCAAAGCAGATGAACAGCACGACGCCCACCGTGATTTGCAGGCTGTGCGGCCCCAACGCCGGGATGGCCGACACCACCGCCACCGTCCCGGCCGCCGACTGCACCGCGACCGTGACCACGTAGTCGATCAACAACGCGGCCGCGGCGACCTGGGCTACCCGCGGTCCGAAATTTTCCCGCGCCACGATGTAAGACCCGCCGGCGCGGGTGTAGGTCATCACGACCTGCCGATACGACGCGGTCACCAACACCAGGATCAGCAGGATGACGCCGGTGATCGGAAGCAACAAGGCAAAGGCTGCCAGCCCCGCCGCCGGCAACAGCTCGATCAGGATCTGCTCGGGACCGTAGGCCGTCGACGAGATCGCGTCGGGCGAAAGCGCACCCAGCGCAACCGGATTCGACAATCTTTCGCTCGACAGGCTCTCGGTGATCAGCGGCTTACCCAGAAAGAGGCGCTTGGCGATGTCCTCGAGCGACAGCGGGATGCGCAGTTTGCTAGCCGAAGTTGTCACGACAACATTCCTTACCCGAGAGCGAGCGGTTGGGTGATGCCTTCGATGCATTCTGCCGGTTCAGCCACTGCGGGGCCGACCGGATGCTGGATTTCCCGAAATCAGCGCGCGGGCGGCGGGGTAAGCCGCCGCACCGCAGCTTCGATGCGCTCGTCGGTCGCGGTCAGGGCGACTCGCACATGCTGCCCGCCGCGCGGCCCGTAGAACTCGCCGGGCGCCACCAGGATGCCCCGGCCGGCCAACCACCCGACGCTGTCGCGCGAGGGCTCACCGCGGGTCGCCCACAGATACAGTCCGGCTTCGGAATCGTCGATGGCGAAACCCGCCGCGCGCAGCGCCGGAGCGAGGACGGCCCGGCGGCGCGCGTAGCACTCGCGCTGCACCTTCTCGTGATCGTCGTCGTCGAGTGCCGCGACCATGGCGGACTGCACCGGTGTCGGCACGATCATGCCGGCGTGCTTGCGCACCGCCAGCAACTCGGCGACCAGGCCGGGGTCTCCGGCGACGAAGCCGGCCCGGTACCCCGCCAGCGACGAACTCTTCGACAGCGAATGCACGGCCAGTAGTCCGGTGTGGTCGCCGCCGCAGACCGCCGGATGCAACACCGACAGCGGCTCGGCCTCCCAGCCCAGCCCCAGATAGCACTCGTCGGAAGCCACCACGACACCGCGTTCCCGCGCCCACCCGATGACCTTGCGCAGATGATCGAGGCCCAGGACCCGTCCGGTGGGATTGCTCGGCGAGTTCAGGTAGACCAGTGCCGGCGATTGCGGACCCAGTTGGGTCAGTGAATCCGCGCGGACCACCTGCGCACCGGCCAGCCGGGCGCCGACGTCGTAGGTGGGATAGGCCAGCTCGGGAACCACGACGGCGTCCGCGGGGCCAAGCCCCAGCAGGGTCGGTAGCCAGGCGATGAGTTCCTTGCTGCCGAGCACGGGCAACACCGCAGCCTCGGCGAGCCCGGTGATGCCGAACCGGCGGCCCAGCGCCGCGACCGCCGATTCACGCAGCTGGGGAGTGCCGTGGGTGGCGGGATATCCAGGCGAGGCGCTGGCGGCCGCCAGCGCCTCTTGGATCACCGGCGCGACCGGATCTACCGGGGTACCGATGGACAGGTCGACGACGCCGTCCGGATGACTCCCGGCCAGCGCTTTCGCCTCGGCCAGGGTGTCCCAGGGAAACTCCGGCAGGGATGCCGACACGGCAGGTCGGCCCCGCCTGGGCTCCTGCAGCACTGCTCCCCCTTAGTCTCCTTCGCCCTGCGGCGGCAGATCCTTGACCGCTTGCGGATCATTCTCGGTCATCCCGACCTTGGCCGCGCCCCCGGGCGAACCCAGGTCGACAAAAAAGTCGGCGTTGATCTGTGTGTACTGGCTCCACTGTTCCGGCACATCGTCTTCGTAGTAGATCGCTTCCACTGGGCATACCGGTTCGCAGGCCCCGCAGTCCACGCATTCGTCGGGGTGGATGAACAGCATCCGCGCGCCCTCGTAGATGCAGTCGACGGGGCACTCCTCGATGCACGCCTTGTCCTTGATGTCGACGCAGGGTTGGGCGATCGTGTACGTCACGGACGTCTCCTCAACGTTTTCTCTTTTGACTGCTCAGTGTGGGCTGCTGTTCGCCTCGCCGCGGCGCTCCCGGCCGCGTAAGCAAAGCTTTCGGTTACTGATACTAGACGTTGCACATACACGTCAACCACTGGCACGCCCGGATGATTGCCAGGTTTCATACGGTCAGTCTCGCAGTCGCGCAGGTCGCCGCACCCACCATTCGAAGGCGTCGACGAGATCGCCGAGCGGTATTCGCCCAACGTCGTGTCCATGTGACGAACATCACCCATGCGTTGATCTGCCGATAGTTACATCTGGGGCGGCGGCTACGAATAACCGTGAAACAAAAGAACGCCCGCAGCGGCTGGTAATCTCGTCCGAGACGGCAGCCGTTCGGGCTGACCACGTAGCCGTCGTTGGCGGTGCATAAATCCGGGGAAGGTGTCCAAGCATGATGACGCTGTCGCTAAGCAAACTGGCAGCCGCGGTCGGTGGTGCGGCAGTGGCGCTCAGCGCCGCGGCGGGGGTTGCCTCGGCAGACCCGCTGGATCCGATCGTCAACACCACCTGCAACTACGGGCAGGTGATGGCGGCACTCAATGCGACGGATCCGGCAACCGCCCAGCAGTTGAACAGTTCGCCATTCGCGCAGAGCTACATTCAGCGGTTCCTCGCCTCGCCGCCGCCCAAGCGCGCACAGATGGCCGCGGAGATGCAGCAATCGCCCGTGGCCGCGAAGTACTTCAACACCATCCAGCAAGTCGCGGTTGTCTGTAACAACTACTGAGCCAACGGCTCAGCTCAGTAACCGCTGAGCTGAGCCGCGTCGGCGGCGGGCGATACGCGAGGCCTCCGACAGACAAGCGCGGTTACGCGGCCAGCGGGCTGTAGTCGGTACTGCGTTGACGCGCCGGGCGGCCGATGCCCTCGGCGATCGCGATCAGCTCGGCCACCGTCTTCGCCGACCCGTGCTCGGAGCCGGCCATCCGCGAGATGGTCTCCTCCATCAGCGTGCCACCCAGGTCGTTGGCGCCGCCGTTGAGCATCACCTGGGTGCGCTCGATGCCGAGCTTGACCCAGCTGGTCTGAATCTGGGAGATGCGCCCGTGCAACATGATTCGAGCCAACGCGTGTACGGCCCGGTTGTCGCGATGGGTAGGACCCGGACGGGCCGCGCCGGCCAGATACAACGGCGAGCTCTGGTGCACGAACGGCAATGGCACGAATTCGGTGAAACCGCCAGTGCGGTCCTGGATTTCGCGCAGCACGTTGAGATGGCCGACCCAGTGCCGCGGACTGTCGACGTGCCCGTACATCATCGTCGATGACGACCGCAGCCCCACCTCGTGCGCGGTGCTGACGATGTCGATCCACATCGACGTGGGCAACTTGCCCTTGGTGAGGACCCAGCGCACCTCGTCGTCGAGGATCTCGGCGGCGGTGCCCGGAATGGTTCCCAGCCCGGCCTCGCGCAGGCTGATCAGCCATTCGCGAACGCTTAACCCGCTCTTGGTCACGCCGTTGGCGATCTCCATCGGGGAAAACGCATGCACGTGCATCGACGGGACCCGGGCCTTGACGGCGCGCACCAGGTCGGCGTAACCGGTGACCGGCAGCTCGGGGTCGATGCCGCCCTGCATGCACACCTCGGTGGCGCCTTCGACGTGCGCCTCCCAGGCGCGCTCGGCCACCTCGGCCGCGGACAGCGAATACGCGTCTGCGTCACCCTTGCGCTGCGCGAAAGCGCAGAATCGGCATCCCGTGTAACAGATGTTGGTGAAGTTGATGTTGCGGTTCACCACGAAGGTCACGTCGTCACCGACGGTGTCGCGACGCAGTGAATCTGCCAGTGCGGCAACCGCTTCCAATGCCGGGCCGTCGGCCGTCGCCAACGCCAGGTACTCGTCGTCGGTGCAGCCGGCGGGGTCGCGTTCGGCCGAGCGCAGTGCGGCCAGCACGTCGGTATCGATGCGTTCGGGGGCCGCGGCAGCCAGCTCGTGCACGCGCGAGCGGATGGATTCCCAGTCGCCGAAAGCACTGTCGAGATCGCTGCGCGCTTCGCTGTTGCGCCCCTGGGTGTCGATCGCGGCATTGAGATCGACCCGACCGGTCGACTGCGCGTCGTCGGGCTCCTGCCACGGCATGCCGGTGGGGTCGACGTCGCGAGCCAGGCCGCTCGCCGGATCAGCCAGCGCCATCACATGACCGCGCACCCGCGGGTCGATCCACGCCGCACCCGCTTGCACGTATTTGGGCTGCGCGGTCAACCGCTGCACCAAGTCGAATCCCGCCTCGCGGGTCACGGCGGCCAGCTCATCCAACGCAGGCCACGGCCGTTCCGGGTTGACGTGGTCGGGCGTCAGCGGTGAAACCCCGCCCCAGTCATCGACTCCCGCGGCGACCAGCGCCAGGCACTCCTCGCGGGAAACCAGATTCGGCGGCGCCTGGATACGCATGCCCGGACCGAGCACCAAGCGCGCCACCGCGATCGTCGCCAGGTAATCGTCGATCCCGGCGTCGGGGACGCTGGCCATCGCGGTGTGTTGCTTGGCCCGGAAGTTCTGCACGATCACTTCTTGAACATGACCGAATTCCTTGTGCGACTTGCGAATCGCGTGCAAGGTATCGGCGCGTTCGGCGAGTGTCTCCCCGATGCCGACCAGCAGACCGGTGGTGAACGGAATCGACAGCCGGCCCGCATCGGTCAGCGCTCGCAGCCGCACCGCCGGGTCTTTGTCCGGGCTGCCGTAGTGCGCAAGCCCTTTCGTCTCGAAAAGCCGCCGCGACGTCGTCTCCAGCATCATGCCCATCGAAGGCGCCACCGGCTTGAGTAGCGACATTTCCGACCAGCTCATCACGCCCGGATTCAGGTGCGGCAACAGCCCGGTTTCCTCCAGCACCCGGATCGCCATCGCGCGCACATAGGCCAGTGTCGAGTCGTAGCCGCGCTCACCCAGCCATTCGCGGGCCTCGGGCCAACGGTCCTCCGGCCGATCGCCCAGGGTGAATAGCGCTTCCTTGCAACCGAGTTCGGCGCCCCGCCGGGCGATGTCGAGGATCTCGTCGGGCTCCAGATACATGCCGGCGCCCCGGGCACGAAGTTTGCCCGGCACGGTGACAAACGTGCAGTAATGGCAGTTGTCCCGGCAGAGATGGGTGACGGGGATGAATACCTTGCGCGAATAGGCGATCGGCAACCGTCCACCGGCGCCGCGCCTGCCTGCCGACTCCAGTCCCGCATCGCGCACCCGCGCCGCGCTCGCACACAAGTCGGCGAGGTCGGCACCGCGCGCGGTCATCGCCAGAGCCGCCTCGTCGACGTTGAGGGCGACACCGTCACGGGCCCGGCGCAGTACGCGCCGCAAGGCAGACGCGCTTGCCTTAGGCGCAACGACAGGATTCGGCAGAGCGGTGGGCTCCTGGCCCGGAGGCCTCGGTGTCACTGGCACCTTGGTGTAACTTCCCCACGATCGAATTTCATCCGCGTGTCCCAACATCTAAATTTCGGCGTCCATAGCGGGTGGCTCATGCGCAACAGTAGCGCCAGGCCGGTAGGCGTCAGCCGTGGTGGTGGCCGCGCCGCCACATCACCAATAACGGCGGTGTCACCCCCAGTGCGATCAGCACCAGGGCGCCGTAGGCCATCAGCCCGCTACCTCCCAAGATGATGTCGTCGGCGGGACCACCCATGCTGATTACCGCCACGGTGAGCAGCCACGTCCACAGCGGCAGCGCCGCCACTCGCGCCGACCGCGTCCATCGGCCGGCGGCCCAGACCAGGGCCGCGTTGACCAATCCACTGATCAATCCGCTGATCGGAAACGGAATCGTGCCGATATAGAAAGGCAGCAGCAGAGCCCCGGCTAGTGCGGATATGACCCCGTCGACCGCCAACAGTGCCAACACCACGACGCGAATAGCGGGGTCTGTCGCGCCGGCATCCTCGACAAACGCGGCGCGTGGCTTCGTTTCAGTCAGGTCGGGACGCTGTCGACGTTGGACAGAATGGAGCCGATAACCCACTGCAGGCTGTCGAGTCGGTCCTGCCAGTGCTGCAGGTTAGGGTCCAGGTCGGGGTCCATGTGAATTCCTTCCGTGGCTGCCTCTTCGGCAGCCTACCGCGTCGAGGCGCCGCCTAGATCTAGTCCCGCGAGCAGATCGGTTTCCCAGCCACGCCCATCGCGATCCCCGGCGGAGCCGGCGACCAACACGTAGTGCTCCTCGCCGAGAATCGGCAGCGCCATGTTGTTCGACAGGGCGCAGGCCCGCCCGGTCGGACCGACGACCACCTGCGTGGCGTGCGCGGCCAGCGCTGACACCTTGGCGGCCAACGCATCCGGTCCAGTCGCCACGACAGCGTCGATAGCGTCGTCGGAGTACCCAAAGCCGAATTCCGCTTGGGACGGGATCGCCCAGCCGGGCAGGAGGTCGTCGCGGTCCAGGGCCTGCCATCCGGCCAGGAACGCGTTGGCTGCGAGCACCGTCCAATAGAACTTCGGCACCGCCCACGGCTCGCCGGGGTAGTCGTCGGCGGCGGATTCGGAGCCGGCCGCCGCGACCGCGGCGGTGGTGACGGTGTGAGCCTGGATGTGGTCGGGATGCCCGTATCCGCCGTTGGGGTCGTAGGTGACGACGACGTGCGGGCGCAGCCGGCGAATGATGGCGACCAGCGCCCCGACGGCCTCGCGTTCGTCGGCGTCGATGAATCGCTCCCGGCGCCGCTTCTCGGTGCCGACCATGCCCGAGTCGCGCCAGCGTCCCGCGCCGCCGAGATAGATCGGTGCGCCGATGCCCAAGGCCTGCAATGCCGCGGTGAGTTCGCCGATTCGGTAGCCACCGAGCTGGTCGGCCTGATCGAACGCGAGCCCGGCCCAGCGGTCGCCGATGATCTCGCCCTCCTCGCCGAGCGTGCAGGTAACGACGCTCACCTGGGCCCCGCGCCCGGCGTAATACGCGATCGTGGCGCCGTTGCTGAGGCTCTCGTCATCGGGATGCGCGTGGACGAACAACAGCCGGGCAGTCTCGGGCATGGTCGGCACCCTACCCGCAGCCCACCCGGCAATCTCGGGCGTCAGGTCGCGCCGGGGTGCGCCAAATAGGAACGCCGACGCCTACTATCGACAGATGCCGCACGCCACCGAAACAACGGCGAGCGGTATCCGCAGCCGTCGGCGGGGCGAGGTGCTCGAGCGCGCGCTCTACCAGGCGACGTTGGCCGAGCTGGCCGAGGTCGGCTACGGCGGGGTGACGATGGAAGGAATCGCGGCCCGCGCCCAGACCGGCAAGGCCGCGCTGTACCGGCGCTGGTGCAGCAAGCACGACCTGGTACATGCCGCGCTGGTCTTCGCGCTGCCGTCGCTGCCCGAACCGCGGTCCGGCCGCTCGGCGCGCGACACCCTCCTGACGGTGTTCACCGCTCACCGCGACCTGTTGGCGGGCAAGACCGCTTTTCCCCGCCTGGACATCATTCACCAGCTGCTGCACGAACCCGAGATGCGCGCCATCTTCGCCGACGCGGTAGTAGGTCCGCGGCTCACGATCGTCGATTCGATCCTGCACGCCGCCGTCGAGGCCGGCGACATCGACCCGGCCACGCTGACGCCGCTGTCCGCGCGTATCGGCCCCGCCCTGATCAACCACCACTTCCTGTTGACCGGCGAACCACCGAATCGGCGCGAGCTGGCACTGATCGTCGACACCGTGATCCCGCCCAGAGCATCGGACACAGCGGCCGATTGATACCCCGCCGAGGCCTGTTTTAAGGCCCGGTTTTCACCCATTGGCCGGCATCGCCAACAATGCCGACCGGCACGGCACCCGAGAGGCTGACGTTCTGCACGCTCGGGCCCGCCCCGACGATCGTGGTGTCCTGCAGGATCGGCAACACGGTCGACATGTTCCACAGCCGCGGCTCCACCGCGGTGATCACGTCGTTGATGCTCTTGGTGCCGTTGAGGGCGGCGTCGATGTTGGACTGGATGCTGCGATCGCAGATCCCGGTCAGGTTCGACGGCGCCTGCACCAGCGCGCCGGGCTCAGACGGACGGCTGGGCGTCGTCGGCGTGGGTGCCACCGGGGTGCTGGCCGGCACGGCCGATGAGGTCGTGCCGACGGATGTGGTCGTCGGCGGCGCACTGGCGGTCGGAACCGCCGTCGCCTCCAATGCGGGGCAGCCGTACCGCGATGCCAGCAGCGTGCCAAGGTTTCCGCCGGCCTGGTGCCAGCCGACGATGGCGTCCACCTGGTTGTTGTTCAGCGCGTCGCGATACAGCGTCACCGGGTCCAGCGCCGCCACCGACGCCGCGATGCCGACGTTGCGCAACTGGTCGGCCGCGGTGTTGGCCACCGCCACCGAGGTCGGGTCGTTCGACGCCACGCCGATCACCAGCGACAGCTGCTTGCCGTCCTTGCTGATCCGGCCGCGGATCACTTCCGGCGGCCCGGTTGTCGTCGGCGGCGGCGTGGAATCGGGCGTCGGTGACGCCGACACGCTGTTCTCGACCTGGTAGCCGGCCGCCGAAAACAACGCCAGGGCAGCCTGTTTGGTCATCGCGGGCGGCGCGGTGGGTTCATAACCGGGGTCGCTGGGTGCCCTGATCTGTGCCTGGTCCAGCGAGATGGTGTTGTCGCTGCCGGCGCCCACGGCGGCGAGCAGGTCGACGTCGAGCAAACCCAAGATGGCTTTCCGGACCTGGGTGTCGGCCAGCTTGGGCTGATTGGCGCGCAGTGTGAGCTGCATGACGCGCGGTGCCATGATGCGAGCGGTCCGCACGTCGGGGATCGCCGACAGCTGAGCGAAAGATGCCGAGCCACCGTGGACCTGGGCCACCTGGGTATCGCCGTTACGTACCGAGTCGGCCAGCGCCGCCGGCGCACCGGCACGACGGAACTGGATCAGGGCGGGTTTGGCGGGCGGCCCCCAATAGCGGTCGTTGCGGGCGATCAGGATCTCGTCGCGCTGCGGATCGATGTTTTCCACCCGGAACTGCCCGCCGGTGACCGTCAGCGATCGGACCAGGCCGGCGGCGAAACCACCCGGCACGTCCTTGACGATGTGCGCCGGCAGCAGATTGCTGAACAGTTCCTTCCACGCCGGATACGGCTGCGCGAACGTGACGACGGCCTGCTTACCGCCCTCGAGCGACTGCACGCCGGTGATCAGGTCGTAGCCGGCCGGATCGACCACCCCGGGCTGAGTGACCATTTGATGCCACAGGTACCAGAAGTCGTCGGCGCCGATCGGAGCGTTGTCGGTCCACTGCGCCTCGGGCCGGATCTTGTAGATCACCGTGAACGGGTTCTGGTTGGTCACCTCGGCGGACACCAGCAGGGTCGGGTCCAGCTCCCACCGCGATCCCGTGGGCGTGCCGGGATCCGGCACCGGCCGAAATGCGCTGGGCAACACCAGAGCACTGATCGCCGCGTTGACCGGAGACAGATCGGAAAGCAGATGCGGGTTGAACCCCGCGCCGATCGAGTCGATGCCCATGATGATCTGGGTGATGCGCTGCGGTGGCGGTGGCGCGTTGTGCGGCGTATCGGTGCTTTGCGGCGCCGGCGGCGGGCTGACGGTGCAGGCCGCCAGCGTCAGCCCCACCAGTGCGAGCACCACGCCGACCATCAGCAGAACGTGGCGGGCTCGGTGCAGCACGACCATCAGGGTATCGACCGCCTGTCCGGTGGCTCGGCCAATCCCGCGGGCGACGCGGGCCACCTAGCTAACCCCGGGCCTTTTCTCGCGCCTTACTCCGCGCTCGGGAGGTGGCATCCAGCTCGACCTTGCGGACCCGGACGATCTCCGGAGTCACCTCGACGCACTCGTCGGATGCGCAGAACTCCATGGCCTGCTCCAGGTCGAGTTCCAGCGGACGAGCCAGCGTCTCGATGACGTCAGCGGTCGAGGAGCGCATATTGGTCAGCTTCTTCTCCCGCGTGATGTTGATGTCGAGATCCTCGGCACGCGGGTTGATGCCGACGACCATCCCCTCGTAAGTGTCCTGGCCGGGCTCGACGAAGAACTGGCCGCGGTCGGCGAGCTGGATCATCGCGAACGGCGTGATGCTGCCGGCCCGGTCGGACACCAGCGACCCGGTGTGCCGCGCCCGGATCTCGCCGGCCCACGGCCGGTAACCGTCGAACACCGCATTGGCGATGCCCGTGCCGCGGGTCAGGGTGAGGAAGTCGGTGCGGAAGCCGATCAGGCCGCGGCTGGGAACGATGAAGTCCATCCGCACCCAGCCGGCCGCGTGGTTGGCCATTTCCTCCATGCGGCCCTTGCGGCCGGCCATCAATTGGGTGATGGCGCCGACGAATTCGTCGGGGCAGTCGATGGTTATCGCCTCGAACGGCTCATGCAGCTTGCCGTCGATGGTCTTGGTGACCACTTGCGGTTTTCCGACCGTGAGCTCGAAGCCTTCCCGGCGCATCTGTTCGACCAGCACGGCCAGGGCGAGCTCGCCGCGGCCTTGCACCTCCCAGGCATCCGGCCGGCCGATGTCGACCACTCGGATCGACACGTTGCCGACCAACTCGGTGTCCAGCCGGTTGCGCACCATTCGCGCGGTCAGTTTGTGACCGGACACCTTGCCCGCCAGCGGTGAGGTGTTGGTGCCGATGGTTACCGAGATGGCGGGTTCGTCGACGTGGATGCGCGGCAGCGCATGGGCGTGATCGGGGTCGGCCAGCGTGTCGCCGATCATGATCTCGGGTAACCCCGCAACGGCCACGATGTCGCCGGCGATCGCCTCGTCGGTGGGAGTGCGGTCGACGCCTTCGGTGGCCAGCAGCTCGGTGATCTTGGCGTTGGTGATGACGGGCACCGCGTCGACCTCGCGCATCCAGGCGACCTGCTGGCCCTTGCGCAGCTTGCCGTTGTAGATGCGGATCAGCGCGAGCCGGCCGAGGAACGCCGACGCGTCCAGGTTGGTCACCAGCGCCTGCAGCGGCGCCTCGGGGTCCCCGAGCGGCGGCGGGATGTGCTCCATCAGCACGTCGAACAGCGGGTCCAGGTTGTCGCCCGCGGGCACCTCACCGTCGGCGGGCTGTTCGGTGCTGGCGATGCCGGCGCGCCCGGACGCATACAGCGTCGGCAGGCCCAGCGCGTGCTCGGCGGCCGCGGCCGCCTCGTCGTCGAGATCTGACGCGACGTCGAGCAGCAGGTCGTGGCTGGCCTCGACGACTTCGGCGATGCGCGCGTCGGGCCGATCTGTCTTATTGACGACGAGGATCACCGGAAGATGCGCGGTCAAAGCCTTGCGCAGCACGAAGCGGGTCTGCGGCAGTGGGCCTTCGGACGCGTCGACCAGCAGCAACACCCCGTCCACCATGGACAGCCCGCGCTCCACCTCGCCGCCGAAGTCGGCGTGCCCGGGGGTGTCGATCACATTGATGACCGTCACCGTGCCGTCGGGGTTGTGCCGGTGCACGGCGGTGTTCTTGGCCAGGATGGTGATGCCTTTTTCCTTTTCCAGGTCGCCGCTGTCCATGATGCGTTCCTGGGTGTCGTCGCCGCGGTGAGTCAGGGCGCCGGACTGCCGCAGCATGGCGTCGACAAGGGTGGTTTTGCCGTGGTCGACGTGCGCGACGATGGCGACATTGCGGAATGGCACGACGGTGATTGTGGCAGTGGGGACCCACCAATGGCGAACTGAGCAGTTCACCGGGAGGACAGCGCCGCTAGGAGCCCGCGGACAACGGTGCGACGAAGGTCTTTACGAGGCCGTCGAAAGCGTTGCAGCCAGATCTGCCAGCCACCCGCGATCTGCGGGCACCCAGTCGATGTCGGCCAGTTCTTCCGCCGTCACCCAGCGCAGCGCCCGATGGTCGTGCGGGTGGGGCTCGCCGCGGATCAGCTGCACCCGGTACGCCCGCAGCGTCGTGGTGTCGTTCAGCGATATGTCATCGCCGAGCCGATCCCGCACCGCGACGTCACCGACGTCGAGACCCAACTCCTCGGCCAGTTCGCGGGCCAGAGCCTCCGGCTCGGTTTCGCCGGGCGCGACCTTACCGCCGGGGAGTTCCCAGCGGCCGGCCAACTCCGGCGGCCGGACGCGTTGCGCGACCAAGACGGTGGAATCACGGATGACGGCCCCGGCGACGACGAACTGGGTCGGCATGGCTGGGTCAGCCGCCCACTGCGCCCCGAACCGCTTCGACGAACGCGCGCAGATCGCGTTCTGCGTTCCCGAAGCGCGCCGGCCAGCGCGTCAACCTCAAGTCCGTGACGCCTGCTTTCGCCTGAGCGGCCGCGTCCGCGGCAACAGCAGCCAGATCCGGTCGGTCGTCGGCGTCGGCCGGTACTCGCAGTGAGCCGGTGATGCCGAACCCATGCGGGTCCCCGCCGGCACTTTCGACCGCCGCGCGCATCCGGCCGATTCCGTCGGCGATGTCGCGGGCGTCCTGACCCCAAGGGATCCAATACTTTCCGAACTGCGCCAGCCTGCGGGCGACCGCACGATTGACCGTCCCACTCACCCAAATCGGCACTCCCCCGGGCTGCAGCGGTTTGGGCATCATGTGGATCCGATCGAAGGTCAGCCCTGGCGAGGCGTAGCTGACCTCGTCCTCCCGCCACAACCGGGTGCACACCTCGAGCGTTTGATCCAGGATGGCCCCGCGCTTGCCGAAATCGACTCCTACCACGTCGTATTCCTCGCGCTGCCAGCCGACGCCCACCCCGAGGTCGACCCGGCCACCCGATAAAACATCCAGCGTGGCAACGGTTTTCGCGAGAACGGCGGCGGGGCGCAGCGCAGCGAGCAGGATGTTGGTGCCCAACCGGATGCGTTCGGTGCGCGCCGCGAGGTAGGTCAGCACGGTGAGCGGCTCCAACCAGTGCCCGTCCGGCCCGGTGGGCTGGCGGCCGCCGGCCGTTCCTCCCACCCCGGGGTCGGCGTACGCGTCCATGTGCATGCCGAACGCGATGTGCTCGGAAACGAGCACGCGGTCGAACCCGCTGCCCTCCAGCACGTGCGCCCAGTCGGTGAGGTGCTCCCAGCTGGCCGGCGCCTCGGCCGAAAACGAGGGGATTCCCATCGAGAGCTGTATCGGGGCCATGCGGCAGGTTAACCGATCGGCACCTGCCGGCCGCCGACCGCGTCGACGGTCGACAACCCGCGATCGGTGACGCGAAAGCTACTTGCGCAGCGTGAACTGGTTGACGTCGATGTAGCCTGCCCGGAATGCTCGGGCGCAGCCGGTCAGGTACTTCATGTATCGCTGGTAGACCTCTTCGGACTGAATCCTGACGGCCTCACTGTGGTGTTCTTCCAAGGCCAGGGCCCAGCGGTCGAGCGTCCTCGCGTAATGCAGCTGTAGCGACTGCCGACGGCTCAGGTTGAATCCGGCCTTCGAGGCGTGGAACTCGACCATCTCGATCGGCGGCAACTGGCCGCCGGGGAAGATCTCGGTGCCGATGAACTCGGTGAAGCTGCTCAACTCTTCGGTCATCGGCAGGCCGCGTTCGACCATCTGCTGCGGCGTCAGCATGGTGATCGTGTGCAGCATCATCACCCCGTCGCCGGGCAGGATGCGGTAGGCCAGCTCGAAGAAATCGTCGTAACGGTCGTAGCCGAAATGCTCGAACGCCCCGATGGAGACGATCCGGTCGACGGGTTCGTCGAACTGCTCCCAGCCTTGCAGCAGCACTCGCCTGCTGCGCGTGGTGTCCATGTCGTCGAGGAGCTTTCGCACGTGGGCGGCCTGGTGCTCCGACAACGTCAAGCCGATGACGTTCACGTCGTACTTGTCGACCGCGCGGCGAATCGTGCTGCCCCAGCCGCAGCCGACCTCGAGCAAAGTCATACCGGGCCGCAGACCCAGCTTGCCCAGTGACAGGTCCACCTTGCGGATCTGCGCCTCTTCGAGGGTGATGTCGCGCAGCCGATCGAAATAGGCGCAGCTGTAGGTCATCGTGGGGTCGAGGAACAGCCGGAAGAAGTCGTCGGACAAGTCGTAGTGTGCCTGCACTTCCTCGAAGTGCGGCGTCAGCTTCTCAGGCATGGCGGCTCCCCGCCTTTCTAGACTTTGAGCCATTTTAGGGGTTCACGAGGTGGCCGTCGCGCTGGTTCACCACGGCTTCGGTGTAAACGCTCGTGTCAGCGTCGTCAAGGCGCCGGCCCGACGCGCGGCGGTACGTTAAGAGGTATGGCTGTGTTAACGGATGAACAAGTGGATGCCGCCCTGCCCGACCTCGACGGCTGGGAGCGTACCGACGGGGCATTGCGCCGCTCGATCAAGTTCGAAAGCTTCCTCGCCGGCATCGACGCGGTGCGCCGGGTGGCCGAGCACGCCGAGAGCAAGGACCATCATCCAGATATCGATATCCGTTGGCGGACAGTGACTTTCGCGCTGGTCACGCACTCCGAAGGCGGTATCACCAAGAACGACGTCGAGATGGCGCGCGAGATCAACGGGATAGTCGCGGGCTAGCCCAGTGACGACGCCGCAGGCGTTTGCGATTGCCGGGCGGCCGCCGGATCGGACCCGGCGACACCTCGTTTGCCAGAGGCCGCAATGACAATCAGCGTTGCCACTGCCGCCACCGTGTAAACCAGCCCGGCCCAGGCCAGATACCAGGGCCGGCCGATCTGCCAGATGTTGGGCTGAGCGAAGAGCAGCAACCACGGCACGCCGACGATGGTCAGCGCCAGCCAGCCCCAGCCCGCACTCCGCACGCCGGGTCGCTCGCGCAACGGTCCGTGAATCAACCACATCATCAGCGGCACCAGCCACACCCAGTGATGGGTCCACGAGATGGGCGACATCAGCAGCCCGAACAACTCGACTACCAGCAACTTGCCGAGCCGATCCGAGGAGCCCAGGGCGCGCCACGCCAGCACCGCCAATACCGCCGTGACGGCGATGGCGACCACGACCGGCGGGCCGAAGCCGGCGTCGTGGCCCAGGATCCGGGAAATGCCGCCGCGCCACGACTGATTGATCGACGTCGCGATGGGTCCCACCCGATGAGCGTCGCCGAGTAGGTCGGTGAAGTAGTAGCGAGTCTGATCGCCGACGATCAACGTCGATACCGCGACGGTGGCAAAGAAGACGACTGCCGAAAAGGCCGCCGCGCCGAACCGCCGGACGCCGACGAGATAGACACCCGCGATGGCGGGAGTCAGCTTGATCCCCGACGCCACGCCGACCAACAGCCCCGACAGCCACCAGCGCGTGGTGTAGATCGCCCAGAGCACCGCCAACATCAGAAACACGTTGATCTGCCCGTAGTCGAAGTTGTTGCGCAGCGGCTCGATCCAGATGGTGACCGCCGTCCACGCCATCGCGACCCGGTGACCGGTGCCGGCGGGGACACCGAGCAAGCGCTGGCTGATCCGAATCGAGCCGTACAACGCCGCCAGCATGGCGACCTGCCACAGAAATCCGGCCAGGCCGAACGGCAGCAGGTGCAACGGGTAGAAGACGATCGCCGCGAACGGCGGATATGTGAACGGCAGCGGGAAGTCCGGCGTGTGCTCGTCGTACACGAAGCTGTACAGGGTGCCGGGGTGGTCGAGCGCGGCCGCGCCGCCGAGATAGACATGCAGGTCGACGAAGTTTGCGCCGTTCGGCCCCAGGTACGTCACGGCGAGTCGCGCGGCGATGCTCGCGACCAACAGCAGCGGCGCGGCGGAGCTGATCAGACTCGCCAGCCGCCGGGACAGGGGTGCCGCCGGGGCGGCCGGATTGGTGTCTACCCGGCTGACTTTAGCGATCACGACGGGCGCTGTGGTGTTGTCCGTCGTCACCGCCGCCGCGCGCATAGTCACGGACTTTGCCCACGATCCGCACTTGGTGGCGACTGCGCAACCGTCTGGTCACCGCCGCCACTCGTATCGGTAACGATCAAATAAATGCCACACGTGTCACTTGAGTCCCATCAGCATCAAAGTAGCTTCGGCTCCGTCACCTGTTGTCGATCCCTTGGGGGAGCAATGCCAACCATCTGGACTTATGCGAAAGCCGCCGCCGTTGTCGTCGGTTCGTCCGCCGCCCTACTGACGGGCGGAATCGCCCACGCCGACCCCGCGCCGGTCCCCGACCCCGGCCTGCAGAACATCCCGCAGCAGTTGATCGCCTCGGCGGCCAACGCTCCGCAGATTCTGCAAAACCTGGCCACCGCCCTCGGCGCACAGCCGCCGCAGGCACCGGCCCAGCCCGGTATCACCTTCCCGGGCCTGAGCTCGGCCGCACAGGCACCCGCGGCGTCTGCCCCGGCGGGTATCCCGTCGATTCCGGGACTCACGCCGGCCGCGACCGCACCGACCGCCCCGTCGGCGGCCAGCCCGACGATCCCCGGACTCGGCTCGATCCCCGGATTGGGACAGACGACACCGGCCGCTCCCGCGGCTCCGGCGAGTTCCGGCATCCCCGGGCTGAGTTCGATCCCGGGCCTGACGGCGCCGACGGCACCCGCATCCGCCGCACCGGCCTCGTCACCGCTGTCCCAGGTGGCCAACGTGAACATGCCGGCGCTGCCCGGCCTGCCATTGAATGTGCCGCCGAAGCTGTCGCTTCCGGGCGACCTGCCGGCGCTGGCCACCGGCGCCGTCCCGGGGGCAGCGGCGGCTGCGGCCGCACCTGCGCCGGCGCCGCTGACGCCGCCGTCGCTGTTCTCCGCCCTGCCCTGAGCAGTCTGTTAAACGGCTAATCCACTACCGAAGGACGAGGACATCGTGGCAAGCACCTGGAATCTGTCCAAAGGTTTGGCAGCCGTCGTCACGGCATCGGCTGCCGCGTTCGGGTTCTGCCCGAGCGCGGCGGCCGATCCGGCGGCACCGCAGCCGACACCCCAACCCAACGTGGCCCCGGGGCTACCCGGCCTGCCCGCGTTGTCGCAGCTGAGTCCCATCATTCAGCAAGCGGCGGGCGATCCGGCCCAAGCGACCCAGCTGCTGATGGCCGCCGCGCAGGCGTTTACCCATAACCAGTCGGCGCCCACCGAATCGAAGAACGTGGCCGCGTCGGTGAATCAATTCGTTCAGGAACCGGGTGCCCCGGTTCCCGGTGCCCCGGCCCCGGCGCCTGACGCCGCGCCCTCCGAGCACGTACCCGGGGTCGGCGTCGTACCGGGCGCCCAGGCACACCTGCCGACCGGCATCGACCCGGCCCACGCCGCTGGCCCGGCCCCGGTGGCCGCTCCCCCGGCCGGCACGCCGCATGCTGCCGCACCGGCGGCCGCACCCGGTCCGGGCCCTGCTCCTGCTCCTGAGGCCGCACCCGGTCCGGGCCCTGCTCCTGCTCCTGAGGCCGCACCCGCACCGGGCCCGGCGCCCGCTCCGGTTGCCGCCCCGGCACCCGCGCCGGCTGCCGCAGCCGCGCCGGCACCGGCCCCTTCGCCCGGCGCGCCGGCGCCGGGCTACGCCCCAGGCTCCCCGATTACGCAGGACTTCATGTATCCCTCGATCGGCAGCAACTGCCTCGCCGACGGCAGTAGCTCAATAGCGGCAGCGCTGTCGGTGGCCGGGCCTGCCACGATTCCGCTGCCCGGCCCCCAAGCCGGGCAGACCGCCTACGTGTTCACCGCGGTCGGCACGCCAGGACCCGCCGAGGTACAGAAGCTGCCGCTGAATGTCACGTGGGTGAACCTGACGACAGGCAAGTCGGGCACGGTGACGCTGAAACCGCGCACCGACATCAATCCCGACGGGCCAACGACATTGACCGGGATCGCCGACACCGGTTCGGGCAGCATCATGTCGACGATCTTCGGTCAGGTCACCACCAAAGAAAAGCAGTGCCAGTTCCTGCCCACCATCGGCTCAACCGTGGTGCCGTAACGCCAACCGGCACCCGTATCTGCGGGGTCGGCTAGTACGCCATGAACAGAATTGCGTCGCGGTCGTACTCCAGGCCCGGATGAACACTGGAAAGATGAGACTGGGTCAGCTCGACCAGCTCATCCTCGTCCTTGCCGACGATGGCTTCTCCACACGGACACGTGATGTGTGTCTTCACGATGGCGCCTTCCCTTCTGACGACCTTCTACTTCGCCGCCTTGGCTGCTGCTTTCATCTGCTTTTTATACGCTCGCACTTTCCCCATCGATTGGTCGTCGACGATATCGGCGACGGAGATGTGCGAACCGGCCTGACCGAAGTCGCCGGCGGCGGCGCGCCAACCCTTCGGGGTCACGCCGTACTGCTTGCCCAGCAAGGCCAAAAAGATCTGCGCCTTCACGTCGCCGAAGCCGGGCAATCCCTTGATCCGCCGCAGCAGCTCGTCGCCGTCGGGGTCACCGGCGGTCCACAGTCCGGCCGCGTCGCCGTCGTAGCGCTCCACGATGATCTGCGCCAGCGTTTGGATCCGCTTGGCCATCGACCCCGGAAAGCGGTGGATCGCAGGCTTTTCCGAACACAGCGCGGCGAACTTGTCCGGATCGTAGTCGGCGATTTCGGCGGCTGAAAGGGTCGGGAAGCTGCCCATCCGGTCCGCGATCTTCTTCGGTCCCGCGAATGCGGTCTCAAATGTGACTTGCTGGTCCAGCACCATCCCGATGAGCAGGGCCAGCGGATCGTCGGCCAGCAGCTTGTCGGCCTCAGGATCTTGGGCGAGGCAAAGTTTCACTGTCAACGACCAACCTTTCGCTGAACGCCCTACGGGGATGACGCATCAGTTCAGAGACTAACCGTCGGGTTATCGTGGCGGGGTGGTGGATGAGGCGAAGTTGGCACTGATGCTGGCCCGCGACGAACTGCATCAGCTCGTCACTGCGTATTGCCGGGCCGTCGACCGCGCCGATTATGCAGCGCTGCGCGGCCTGTACCACCCGGAGGCAACCGACTCGCACGGCTCCTTCTCGACCGGCGGCATCGAAGCGTTCATCGCACAACTACAGGCGGCACAACCGTATGTGCGTGTCTCCCAACACAACATCACCACCACGAACTTCGTGGTCGAGGGCGACGGGGCCCGCGGCGAGATCTACTGCCTGGTGTTCCACACCTTCGCCGGGCCCGAGCACGACATCGACGTCATCATCGGCGGCCGGTACCTGGACACCTACATCAAGTACGACGGCCACTGGAAGTTCCTCCAACGGACCATCGTGGCGGATTGGGCATACCAAAACGACCCGTCCCAAGTGGACTTCGGACATCCCAGCACCCGAGGGAGCCTGCGCGGCAAACCGGGCCAGGCAGACCCGTCGGTTGGCCTATTCGCCCCGTCTCAAGGCTGAAATACCTTGTCGGACAATGATTATCCGCCGCTCTTACGACGGAATTCCCGACGGTTGCCCGCGGCGCCCTGCGCCCGCGATTGCTTGCCGCCACCGTCTCTGTGGTCGGCTCCGCCCGACGACTTGGCCGTCTTGCGCTCCAGGGCTTCGCGGAACTTGCGCTTGGTCTCGTCCTCCGCCTCCGCGGGCGTAGCGTCTTTTCCGGAGTTCGATTCAGCCATACCGGCAGCCTAGCCCGACTACCGCTTACCCGGCGGCATGCCGTACAGGTGGGAGATCGGCAGCGCAAGCACCACCCGACGATCGGTGACCATCGCCTGCCGGTACTCGTCCCAATCCGGATGCTCACCGGCGATATTGCGATACAACGCAATCAGCGCTTCGACGGTGTCGTCGTCGGGCGCGGCGGCCGGGGGCGTCAGTTCGGCGGTGCCCTCGGCCACGGCATACGACCAGCCGTCGTCGGAGTCGACCAGGATCGACGCCCTGGGGTCGCGGCGCAAGTTGCGGGTCTTGGCGCGCGGCTCGGTGATCGACACCCGAATCACCAACTCCCGCGGGTCGAAGTGGTAACTCACATTCGACAGTTGCGGGCGCCCGTCGCCTTTGATCGTGGCCAGCACCCCGAGGGAGTTCCCTTTGATCAGTGCCAGCAGCTTGTCATCGAAGACTTGGCGTCCCATGCCCAAAGACTACGTCGCTCTGGTGCAATCGGATGGTGACCAAGTACGCGGTTCTCCTGCGCGGCGCCAACGTCGGCGGCGTCAATCTCAAAATGGCCGAGGTGGCCACGGCCCTGACTGACGCGGGCTTCTCCGCCGTGCACACCATCCTGGCCAGCGGCAACGTCTTGCTGGAGTCGTCCGCCAAAGCTCCCGCAGTGCGCAAGGAAGCCGAAACCGCCCTGCGCGAACGGTTCGGTTACGACGCGTGGGTGCTCGCCTACGACGTCGATGCGCTGCGTGCCCTCGTCGAGGCCTATCCGTTCGAGCCGGAGGTCGACGGGTACCAGTCCTATGTCACGTTCGTCGCCTCGCCCGACGGCGGGACCGCCGTGCTCGACGAGCTCACCGCGCTGGCCGCCGACGCCGGACCCGACGAGAACATCAGCCGCGGTGACGGCGTCATCTACTGGCAGGTGCCCAAGGGCAGCACGCTGGACAGCACGATCGGCAAGACGATGGGCAAGCCGCGGTACAAATCGTCGACCACGACGCGCAACCTGCGCACGCTGGGCAAACTATTGCGCTGATGCTCGTGCCAGACGTCGGTAAGGTTTGCCTCGATGACCTCTGCCCAAGAACCTGGAAAAGAGAAGGTCTCCCTCGAAGGCGTCTCCGAGACTGCGCTGCTGACGCTGAGCGCGCGGGCCACCGAAGCGCGCCGCCCCGATGCGCTGCTCGATGATCCGATGGCGATCGCGCTGGTCGACTCGATTGACTACGACTTCGCAAAATTCGGCCGGCCCCGCCAGGACATCGCGCTGCGCGCGCGGCTCTTCGACACCCAGGCGGTGACGTACCTGGCGCAGCACCCGGCCGCCACCGTGGTAGCGCTGGCCGAGGGCCTGCAAACCAGCTTCTGGCGATTGGACGCTGCTCTTCCGGAGGGCCAATTCCGTTGGCTGACAATCGATTTACCCGAAGTCATCGATGTTCGGACTCGCCTGCTGCCGGCCTCGCCGCGGGTATCGGTCTGCGCCCAGTCGGCCCTGGACTACAGCTGGATGGACTCGGTGGACCCGTCCGGCGGGGTGTTCATCACCGCCGAGGGGCTGCTGATGTATCTGGAACCCGAGCAGGCGATGGCGCTGATTGCACAGTGCGCCAGCCGATTTCCCGGCGGACGGATGATCTTCGACCTGCCTCCGGCCTGGTTCGTCAAGGTGAGCCAGCGCGGTATGCGAACCTCGCGACGCTACAAGGGGCCGCCGTTGCCGTTCGGCCTGTCGGTTGCCCAGGCGGCCGACCTGGTGAACACCGTGCCGGGTGTGCGCGCGGTGCACTCGCTGCGGCTGCCACCGGGACGCGGTCGGGTGTTCAACGCCGCGGTATCGCTCGTCTATCGCACACGTCTTTTGGACGCGCTGCGGCCGTGCTTGACGCTGCTGGAATTCGGCTAGCGGGAGTCCTCGTCGGGCACTGCCTCGATGTAGCGCAGCGCGTCGGCCTTCCCCAGCCCGAGTCCGCGGGCAACGTGGACGTACTCGCGGGCCGCGGCGGCCATCGCCGCGTCGGTCGGGTCGTAGCGGGCAATGAAAGTGCCGAAGCGGCCGCGAGTTTCGACAATGGCCGCTGTCTCCAGCTCACGGTAGGCGCGCGCGACCGTATTGACGGCCACTCCGAGTTGCCCGGCCAGCTCGCGCACCGTCGGCAAGCGGGAGCCGGGCGGCAACGCGCCTTCCCGCACGCCATCGATGACCTGCGTCCGGAGCTGGTCGAACAGCGGCCGGCCGCCCTTGAGGTCGACCCGTAGCCATTCGCCCAGCTCCACGTATCCAGTATTACCCCACCCACCGCTATCTTGGTGGCATGCGAGTGACGGTGCTCAGCGGCGCAGGGATTTCCGCCGAAAGCGGAGTGCCGACTTTTCGCGACGACAAGAATGGATTGTGGGCCCGTTTCGACCCCTACGAACTGTCCAGCACCCAGGGCTGGCTCGATAATCCCGAGCGGGTGTGGGGATGGTATCTGTGGCGGCACTACCTGGTGGGCACCGTCGAACCCAATGACGGTCATCGGGCCATCGCCGCGTGGCAGGACTACGCCGAGGTCAGCGTCGTCACCCAGAACGTCGACGACTTGCACGAACGCGCAGGAAGCACCACGGTGCACCACCTCCACGGCAGTCTTTTCGAATTCCGTTGCGCGAGTTGCGGTTCGCCCTACACCGACGCCCTGCCCGAGATGCCCGAACCGGCACTCGAGGTGCAACCGCCGCGGTGTCCCCGCTGCGGCGGGCTGATCCGGCCCGACATCGTGTGGTTCGGCGAGCAGCTGCCTGAAGAACCGTGGCGGCGGGCGGTGCAGGCAACCGAGGGGGCCGACGTGATGGTCGTCGTGGGGACCTCGGCAATCGTCTATCCGGCCGCCGGCCTCGCCGATCTTGCGTTGTCGCGCGGCACCGCCGTGATCGAGGTCAATCCCGAGCCCACACCGCTGTCCGACAGTGTCACCCTCAGCATCCGCGAGCCGGCGGGTCGGGCATTGCCGGGCCTGCTGCAGCGGCTGCCCGCCCTGCTGAAGTAACGCCCGGTGTTACGGCCTGCGCGCCCGCCCGAGCAACAGCTCCGAGACCGGCATCGGCGACCAGGCGGGCAGCGTCCACTCCCGCCGGGACGCGTTCACTTCGAACCCGGCAGCGACAATCGTCCGTTCGGTATCGCGATGGGTGTGGCAATTCCCCAGGAACCGGGGCCAGACCGTCGCGTCGGCGAACCGTTGCAGCCGCCCCCGCATCCCGGCGCTGGCCACGTGCTCGAGGTAGCGCAACTCCCCGCCCGGCCGAAGTAGCGAGTACAGCCGCCGCAGCACCATCGCGGGGTCGCGCACCGAGCACAGCACCAGGGAGCACACCACCGCGTCGAACGCCTGACCGCCGCGGAACTCCTCCACCGTCTCGTTGGTCAGGACCACCGGAACGTGCGCCGCCGCGGCGGCGGCCTGCGCCCGCGCTGCCAGTCGCGGCTCGGGCTCCATCGCCACCACCTGTACGACGGACGAGGGGTAGTTGGGGAAGTTCGTTCCGATACCCGCCCCGACTTCAAGCACCCGGCCCGACAATCCGGCCACGTTCTCCCGGCGCAACGCCCGGACCGCCTCCGTCTCGTGAGCTGCGGCAACCGGCCAGACCCGCGCGAAAAAAGGGTTGTCGCACGGTGCTGTTACTGCTGTTGTCACATCCCCACCTTCCGAACCCGAACGGGCATCAGCATAAGGTCCGACGAAATCCGCGACTGTCGATCCGTAGCTTGGCTACCAACATTGCCCCCCGGCATGCGCCACGCCTAGCCGATTTTCGTCACCGTGTCGCCGACCGGATACCCGTTGTGCTCCACCGAAATCGCGATCGGTTCGATCGGCGCGGCCGGTTCGGCCGCTCCCTCGCTGATGCCGAACCGCTCGTGCAGCCACACCAACGGCCTGGGCGCCCACCAGTTCCAGCGGCCCATCACATGCATGAAGGCCGGAACCAGGACCATCCGAACCAGGGTCGCGTCCACCAACACGGCCAGGGTCAGGCCCAGACCGAACATCCGCATGAACGACACGTGGGCGGCGATCAGCGCCGCGAACGACATCGACATCACCAATGCGGCCGCGGTGATCACCCGGCCCGTGCGCGCCACGCCGTGCGCCACCGCCTCGTCGTTGGCGGCGTGCGCCTCTTTGGCGGTCGACTTCGCCGGCCGCAACTGCAGCCAGTACTCGCGGATCCGGGAGATCAGGAACACCTCGTAGTCCATCGACAAGCCGAATGCGATGCAGAACAACAGCACCGGCATGTTCGCCACCAGGGTGCCGCTCGGCGTCGTTCCCAGCGCGCCGAGATGGCCGTCCTGGAAGATCCACACCAGCGCGCCGAACGCCGCGGTCAGCGAGAGCACATTGCATATCAGCGCCTTCAGCGGCAACACCACGCTGCCGGTCAGCAAGAACAGCAGGATGAAGGTGATCACGGCCATCACGCCCAGCACCATCGGAAGGCGATCCGTCACCGCATCGACGCTGTCGCGGTTCACCTGCGCTACGCCGGCCATCTCCACGGCGCGGCCGCCCGGTCCGGGCACCTGGTGCAACCGGCTGAGCTGGGTGTCGTTCGCTTGCGAGAACAGCGGCGCCGTGCTGCTCACGGTCAGCAAAGCAGTGCCATCGACCAGCCCGGTCGCCGCGACCGGCGGGCCCACCCGATCGCCGCCCACGAACGTCCCGGTCGGGTCGGTTACCGCCGACACATCGGGCACCCGCGACAATTCGGCAGCATACTTGTCGAGATCCGCCGGGCTCAGGCCGCGGGCATCGGGCACGGCGATGGGCACCACCGTTGCGGAATCGTGCGCGAAGCCGGTGCGCAGTCGATCACCGACTTGATGCGACGACGACGAAGTGGGCAGCACCCGATCGTCGGGAAAGCCCCACTTCACCGACAGGAACGGAAGCCCGAGCAGCAGCAGAAGGGCGACGACAGCCAGCCCGACCGGCAGCCAACGGCGCATCACGAACTTGCTCGACCGGTACCAGAACAGCTGCTCGACCGGCTTGTGCACGGGTTCGGCGCGGCCCAGCATTCGCCGTACCAGCCGGCGCACGTCCCAGGCATCCAGCCGGGGACCCAGCAGCACGATTGCGGCCGGGGTCAGCACGATGGACGCGGTCGCGACGAAGGCCACCGTGGCCACCCCGGCGTAGGCAAACGACTTCAGGAAATACATCGGGAACAGCGCCGTCGCCGACATCGACAACGCCACGGTGACCGCGGAGAACAGCACGGTGCGCCCGGAGGTGGCCATGGTCCGGATTAGTGCCTCGTCTCGGTCGCTGCCCTCGGCCAGCTCGTCGCGATAGCGACTGAGGATCAACAGCGTGTAGTCGATGGCCAATGCCAGGCCCAAGGCGGTGCTCAGGTTGAGCGCGAAGATCGATACTTCGGTGGTGTACGTGACGAGCCGCAGTACCGTCATCGAGCCGACGACGGCCAGCGCGCCGAGCGCCATCGGCAACACCGCCGCCAGCACCCCGCCGAACACCCAGACCAGCACCAGGAAGCTCAGCGGTATCGCGATGATCTCCATCAGTAAGAGGTCTTCTTGGTTCTGCGAGTTGATCTGGGCATATTCCATCGCCGAGCCCCCGGCCCGGACGGTGACGCCGTCACGATCGTGCACGAACTGGTCGCCCAGGGTCTGGGCGTTTTTCTGCGCGTCGTTCTCGCCGCCTTTGAGGTTGACCACGATCAACCCGGACTTGCCGTCTTTGCTCATCAGATCGGCGGCGGCCTGCGGCGGTGCGGTCCAGGCCGAGGACACGTTGTAGACCAGGGGCGAGTGCTGCAGCTGGTCAACGAGGTCGGTGCCCACCTTGCGGGCCGGATCGCTGTTGGCGCCCGCGGGCGCGGTGACCAAGATCAGCATCTGCTGACCGCTCTGCCCGAACTTGTCACCCAACACCGCGATGGCGTGCGCGGACTCGGAGTTCGGGTCCTGGAAACCGCCGGGGGCCAAGCTCTTGGCGACCGGGATGCCGAAGACCGCCGCGGCGATGAAGACCAGGACCCCGACCGCGCCGATTCGGCGCGGCGCGGCGATGGCGAACCGAGCGATCCTTGGCAGCATCTATGCTTCCTCCCCCGGTGGCGATCCCGCGGGGGGCGCACCATATTCGCGGTAACCTAGCCGCGGTAAGAGACAGGTGTCAAACAACTCCATACCGAGGTACGGGATGAGCGCCCGAATGGTTCGACGCGGTTTCAAACCCGCCAACATTAAGAGTCCGGCAAGAAAAATGGGCGCTACCTAAGCTGCTCACGGACCAAATCCGGCACTACACGCCTGGCGAACCTACTGGCGAGTAAATTGCCACGATTTTCCGAATCGTGACTCAAAGATTCCTTAATGGTTGCTCTTAAGCTCAGTGTCATGTGGATCGACGACTCGAGTGCGGACGTCATCAAGGTTGACTTCGAGGCTCTCTACCACGGCGACGTGTTGGTGGAAGGCGAGACCTCGGAGCAGTTTGACGAATGGCAACCGCTACCTAACGCAAGCTGACCATCATGAGCTTGCTCGCGCGGCTTCTGATGGCCGAACCCTCAGTCTCTCGTTGGTTCCGACGATCTCATTGATCTTGTTGCCAACAAAAACCCCCGCCTCGGCGGGGGTTTTTGTGTACCGATCCGAAAACGGGTCTCAGCGCGGCGCCATGCGGATGGCGCCATCGAGGCGGATGACCTCGCCGTTGAGCATCGGGTTCTCCACGATGTGCACGGCCAGCGCGCCGTACTCGTCGGGATCGCCCAGCCGGGCGGGGTGCGGCACCTGCTTGCCCAGCGACTTCTGCGCCTCCTCGGGCAGCGAACCCAGCAACGGGGTCTTGAACAATCCCGGCGCGATGGTCACCACGCGAATGAGCTCGCGCGACAGGTCCCGGGCGATCGGCAGGGTCATGCCGACCACGCCGCCCTTGGACGCCGAGTAGGCGGCCTGGCCGATCTGACCGTCGAACGCGGCGACCGAGGCGGTGTTGATGATGACGCCCCGCTCTTGTTTGTCCGAGGGGCCGACGGGCTCGGTCTTGGCGATGCGCTCGGCGGCCAACCGCAGCACGTTGAAGGTGCCGATCAGGTTGACCCCGACCACCTTCTTGAACGCGTCCAGCGGGAACGGGCCGTCCTTGGACAGCGTCTTGATGGCGTTACCGATGCCCGCGCAGTTGACGTTGATCCGCAGCGGGCCCAGCGACTCGGCCACGTCGAGCGCGCTGCCGACGCCGGCCTCATCGGTGACGTCGCTCTCGACGAAGCGGGCGCGGTCGCCCAGTTCGCGGACGGCGTCTTCGCCCCGCAGATCGATCACCACCACTTGTGCGCCCGCGTCGAGGAGCCGTTTGGTGGTGGCCAGGCCCAGGCCTGACGCGCCTCCGGTGACGACGGCAACCGCGTCCTTGATCTCCATCCGAGTCCTTTCGTGCTGCGATCCTGCCGACCAACTTGTTGGTCGGGGACTATACCCAGTCGTTGAGGACGTCCTGGACGTCGGCCACCGGCACCGCCTGGCGCGGTGTATCGGGCGCGGTCCGGGAAAACCGCGGGGCCGCCCGGGGCTGCAGACCACCATTGACTTCATAGAAGGTGTTTCGCTCGGTGATGTGCGGCTCCGTCTGCACCTCGCCGAAGGCCAGCACCGGCGTGACGCAGGCGTCGGAGTCGGCGAACACCTTGGCCCAGTGGTCCCGGTCGTGGCGGGCGAAGGTGTCGGTGAACACCGCCCGCAGCTCGGGCCAGCGACCGACATCGTTCTGCGGCGGCAGGTCGGCGGCGTCCAGGCCCAGCCCGGCCAGCATGGCCGCGTAGAACTGCGGTTCGATGGCACCGACCGCGACGTAGCGCCCGTCGGCGCACTCGTAGGTGTCATAGTAGGGCGCGCCGCTGTCCAGCATGTTGGTGCCGCGTTCGTCGGACCACATCCCGGAGCTGCGCATCTGCCACATCATCTGAACCAGCACGCTGGAGCCGTCCACCATCGCCGCGTCGACCACCTGACCCTTGCCGGAGCTCTGCCGCTCCCACAGCGCGGACAGGATCCCGACCAGCAGGAACATTGAGCCGCCGCCGAAGTCGCCGACCAGGTTCAGCGGCGGCACCGGCCGCTCGCCCGCCCGGCCGATGGCGTGCAGGATCCCGTTCAGCGAGATGTAGTTGATGTCATGGCCCGCCTGCTGGCTGCGCGGGCCGGCCTGGCCCCATCCGGTCATTCGGGCGTAGATCAGGCGGTCGTTGACCTTCGCGCAGTCCTCGGGGCCCAGGCCCAGCCGCTCGGTGACGCCGGGGCGATAGCCCTCGATCAAGACGTCGGCCTTGGCGATCAGGTCCAGGACAAGTTGGTGTCCTTCACCGGACTTGAGGTCGGCGGCCACGATCCGGCGGTTGCGGCTCATCGCGTCCTTCACAACCCCGCCGGCGCTCCCGGGCCGATCGACGCGCACCACGTCGGCCCCCAGATCTCCCAGAATCATCGCGGCATGGGGCCCCGGCCCGATGCCCGCCAGCTCCACGACCCGCAATCCATTGAGTGGTCCCGACATGATCCACCCACCTTTCGTCTGCTCTGACGCGCGTCAACCCGGTCGTTGAGATCTTCGCAGCCGCCCGTTGCGGCCGCGCAACCCGGTCGGTTCCGCGGTCGTTAGGGTGAGTTCATGCCGGAATCCGCCATCGAAAGCCTCACTCCCGTCACGGGCCTCGACGTCGCCGTCTCCGACGGCGTGCTGTCGGTGACGATCGACCGGCCGGACAGCCTCAACTCGGTGAACACGCCGATATTGGCAGGGATCGCCGACGCGATGGAACACGCGGCCACCGATCCGGATGTCAAGGTGGTGCGCCTCGGCGGCGCGGGTCGCGGCTTCTGCTCCGGTGCGGGCATGGGCGCCGACGACCTCGCCGGCGGTGGCCCGGGCACCGAGATCATCACGCAAGCCAACCGCGCCATTCGGGCCATCACCGCCTTGCCCCGACCGGTCGTCGCGATCGTCCAGGGTCCGGCGGCCGGCATCGGCGTTTCCCTGGCGCTGGCCTGTGACGTCGTACTGGCTTCGGAGAAGGCATTTTTCATGCTCGCGTTTACCAAGATCGGGTTGATGCCCGACGGCGGCGCCTCGGCTTTGGTCGCTGCGGCGATCGGCCGAATCCGCGCGATGCGCATGGCGCTGCTGGCTGAACGGTTGCCGGCAGCCGAGGCGTTGTCGGCCGGCCTGGTCTCCGCGGTCTACCCGGCCGCGGACTTCCAAGCCGAAGTCGACAAGGTGATCGCGCAACTGGTGGCCGGCCCCGCGGTGGCCTACGCCAAGACGAAGGACTCGATCAACGCCGCCACCCTGACCGAGTTGGACGCCGCCCTGGAGCGCGAATTCCAGGGTCAGGCCGGATTGCTGCGCTCACACGACTTCAAAGAGGGCGCAACGGCGTTCCAGCAGCGCCGCACTCCCAGCTTCAGCGACCGCTAGGTAGCCAGGCGCTTACTTTCGGCCGAACCGGCAATCCTCGTGATGTCAGTTCCGAATAACTGACATAACGAAGGGAAACAATGGCCGAACAGCTGCGCTGTCTGGTGACCGGGGCGACCGGCTACATCGGCGCTCGATTGGTGCCTCGCTTGCTCGACGAAGGTCACCGCGTGCGCGCGCTGGCCCGCGACCCGGGCAAGCTGACGGACGTGCCGTGGCGCGAGCAGGCCGAGGTGGCACGCGGTGACCTGGCCGACGTCGAATCGTTGATCGAAGCGTTCGCCCGCATCGACGTCGTCTACTACCTGGTCCACTCGATGGGGACGTCGAAGAATTTCGCCGACGAAGAGAGCCGCTCGGTTCGCAACGTCGTGACGGCGGCGCGTCGCACCGGAGTGCGTCGAGTGGTGTACCTGAGCGGGCTGCATCCCGACGGCACCGGGCTCTCGCCGCACCTCGAATCGCGCAAGGCTGTCGGCGATGCGCTGATCGACTCAGGCGTCGAGGCGGTGGTGCTGCAGGCCGGCGTGGTCATCGGGTCGGGGTCGGCATCGTTCGAGATGATCCGGCACCTCACCGACCGGTTGCCGGTAATGACCACGCCGAAGTGGGTGCGCAACAGAATCCAGCCCATCGCGGTGCGCGACGTGCTCTACTACCTGGTCGCCGCGGCCACCGCACCGGTGCCGTCCTCGCGAACCTGGGATGTGGGCGGCCCCGACGTGTTGGAATACGGCGACATGATGCGCGTCTACGCCGACGTCGCGGGCCTGCGCCGGCGCTACCTGTTCGTGCTGCCGTTTTTGACGCCGTCGATCGCCAGCCTCTGGGTGGGGACGGTGACCCCGATTCCCTCCGGTTTAGCGCGCCCGCTGATCGAATCGCTGGAATGCGATGCGGTGATGCGTAATTCGGAGATCGACACGATCATCGCGCCACCGCCGGGTGGCCTGACCGGTTACCGCCGGGCCGTCGAGTTGGCGCTCAACCGGGCCGCGCGGGGTCTGCCCGAGGCCAGCTGGGACTCGTCGCACTCCGAACCGGCCGAATCGCTGCCCAGCGATCCGGACTGGGCGGGCGAAGTCGTTTATACCGACGAGCGAACGGCATCGACAACTGCAGGGCCCGAAGAAGTCTGGACGGCAGCGGAAAAGGCCGCCCCTCACAACCGACGGTGGACCGTGGCGGAGCGCGAACCCGGGACCACGTTGCGGCTGCGCTCCCGGATGCGCGCCAGGGGTACGGCGTGGCTGGAATTGACGGTCACGCCGCAAGACGGCGGCGGCAGCATATACACGCAGCGGGCGACCTTTGTCCCGGCCGGCCTCCCGGGGCGTGCGTACTGGTTCCTCGCCCGGCCGCTGCATGCCGTTACCCTGAGTGCGCTGGCCCGCAACGTGATTGGTGCCGCCCAGTAGCCGACGGCTAGACGCCGAACATCGGCGGCAACACCAGCACCATGATCAGCCCCCAGAAGAAGTGGGTCAGCATCGGCGCCAGGATCCCGCCGCTGGCCCGGCGCTCCAAGGCACACACGGTGCCGAGAATGACCGCGGCGAATCCGAGCATCGGGTTGCCGCTGGCCAGGGTCGCGCAGAGGTACAGCACGGTCGAAATCGCCACTGGCGCATGCCGACCCAGCGCGGTATACAGCGCGCCACGAAAGAACGCCTCCTCGGCGACGCCGTTGATCAGAGTGATCGCCACGACCAGCCAAAACGACCCTTGATGGGCATATTGAAGGACGCGGGCGATCAGGGACGCCACGGCCGGAATCTCCCTGGCGACCAGGCCACCGACCACGAAGACTCCGCCGAGGACCAGACCGATGGCCGTACCGCTGATCACCGGGCGCTGATTGCGGCCGCGCCAGCAGATACCGCCCAGATGCAGCGGGCCGGAGAGAAACGCACCCGCGATCCACACGGCCGCCAACACCAGGGTCAGCCAATAGAAGTTCGAGTCACCCGGAGCGCGTCGCAGCGAAAAGCCAAGCACCACAGCGCCGATTACCAGGGTGAGCGCGACGACGACGCGGCGCCGCCGCACCGTGGAAGGCGATTCATGGTGTGGCACAGCGACGTTGGTAACGGCGCGACGCAGCTCCGAGTACACGCTGGTGTGGTATGGAGTGGTGACCTCGCTCATGCGATCCGTACCTTCGGGGTCCACGCGATCAAAAGGTCGAGCCCGGTCCGCAGTGCTCCCGCGATCGGGCCCGGCACCAAATTCACCAGTCCCAGGGAGGGCCGCGCGATGGGCAGGGTCACCGCCCAGGCGACCCGCTGGATCCGCAGCGCATCACCGCCGGCCCACGCCGGATCGGTGTCGGCGAGGTCGTGGGGATCGGCCAGCCCGTTGACGGGTCGCGGCGCGCGGCGGGCCAGACCCCGCAATGCCAGCTCGATGGCATCCTCGACGCCCAGCAGTCCGCCGGGCGGGTCGGGCACCCGACTGCGCAGGTCGCTCGCGGAGGCCACCATCGGATGATCCAGTGACTCGACCAAGTCTGAGGCCAATCCTTGCGGCACCGGAAGCGCGAAGCCCGTGATCAACGACGCCAGCGCCGGGTTGACCCACGGCACCCATACCGACGCATGCCACCTGCCGGCGATACGCGCATAGGTCTTCAGCAGATCCCGATACGACGTGGTGTCGGTCCCATGGATGTCGTAGGCCCCGGCCGGGACCCGGTCCGGATCGGCCGCGGCCACCAGGTAGTGCAGCACGTCCCGGATCGAGATCGGATCGATCGGGTTCTCCAGCCATTCCGGGATCGGAACGAACGGAAACCGGTCTCCCACGTAGCGCATCATCTCGAACGACGTCGATCCGGCGCCGATGATGATCGCCGCGCCCAGCCACACCAGTTCCGGACCGTCGGGCACCGTCAGGGCCTCGGCGACCTCGGCCCGGCTGGCCAGATGGTCGGACAGTCCCCCGCCGGCGGGCACGAACCCGCCCAGGTAGACGATGCGCCGCACCCCGGCGTCCCTGGCGGCGGCCGCGACATTGGCGGCCGCGGCCCGATCGGCGTCGCGGAAGTCGGGCTGGCCGATCGCGTGCACCAGGTAATAGATGACGTCGACCGGGCCCGCGGCGTCCATCGCCGCCTGGGCCGAGACGGGGTCGGACGCATCGAGGCGGACCGGCGCAACGTCGTCGTACCAGCCGAACCGCTTGAGACGCTTCGGGTTTCGTGTGGCGGCAAGCACCTGGTGTTGGTCCGCGAGCAGCGCTGTGACCAGCCGCGATCCCACGTAGCCCGTCGCGCCGGTGACCAGAATTCGCATATCCTTGACCCTATCCCGGACGGGGCCCGTCTAAACCAGATGCCAGGAATGACCAGTGGTCATAATCGCAGTTTAGTTGGGGTGAACTAACCAACTTACGGTGCCAAAGGCGGCAACCGTGCCGAAACTACCCGGCGACACTCTGGATCGCACCCGAAACTCGTTGCGCGACAATGGGAATTTGTCGTCGGTCGCGGTGCTCATTGTGCTTGGCTGCCAACTTGGCCGATCCGCCACCGGCTGGTTTGCTCGGCCTGATGATCGCGATGGGGCCGCCCTTCTGCTCCGAGCCCGTTCTGCTGGCCCGGTAGCCCCGGACACGGGATAGTAGTGACATGTACTACCTGCTGATCCTCGCGGTCGGACTCGAACGCATCGCGGAGCTGGTGCTGTCCAAGCGGAATGCGCAGTGGTCTTTCACCCAGGGCGCCAAGGAGTTTGGCCGGCCGCACTACGTCGTGATGGTCATCATTCACACCGCCCTGCTGGTCGGCTGCCTCGTCGAACCGTGGGCATTGCACCGGCCGTTCATCCCATGGCTGGGCTGGCCGATGCTGGCGATCGCCGCGGCCGGTCAGGTGCTGCGCTGGTGGTGCATCACCACGCTGGGCCGGCGCTGGAACACCCGCGTGATCGTGCTACCGGAGGCGCCCCTGGTTCGGCGGGGACCTTACCGGTGGCTGCACCACCCGAACTATGTTGCGGTGGTGGCCGAAGGGTTCGCATTGCCACTCGTGCACACGGCATGGCTGACCGCGGCCACGTTCACGGTCGCCAACGCGATCCTGCTCAGTGTGCGGATCCGGGTGGAGAACTCCGCGTTGGGGTACACATGAGCGGCTACGACGCCGACCTGCTGATCGTCGGCGGCGGCCCGGGTGGTCTGGCCACCGCGTTACAGGCGCGCCGGCATGGGCTCTCGGTGATCGTGGCCGAGCCGCGCGAGGACCCCATCGACAAGGCGTGTGGCGAGGGGTTGATGCCCGGCGGCCTGGCCGAACTGACGTCGCTTGGTGTCGACCCGGCCGGGATGCCGTTTCGCGGGATCGCCTATCTGAGCGAAAAACGCCGCGCCGAGGCCCTGTTTCGCACCGGACCGGGCCGCGGCGTGCGGCGCACCACCCTGCATGCCGCGCTGCAGGCGCGGGCCAAAGAGCAAGAAACCGAATGGATTCGGACCAAGGTGACCAGTGTCGTGCAGGATGCGCACGGCGTGACCGCCGCCGGCGTCCGGGCGAAGTTCTTGGTGGGCGCAGACGGACTGCACTCGGCGGTCCGGCGCTGCGTAGGCATCAAGGCCACGGCCGGTAGACCGCGACGTTACGGCGTGCGTTGGCATTTCACGGTGCCGGCCTGGTCGGAGTTCGTCGAGGTGTACTGGTCGCGGTGGGGTGAGGCGTATGTGACGCCGGTGGAGCCGGACCTGGTCGGGGTGGCGATCCTGTCTCCCCAGGGACGGCCCGAGCTGGGCTGGTTCCCGCGGCTAGCCAAGCACCTGGAGGGTGCCGGCCGTGGACATGCACGCGGCTGCGGCCCGTTGCGGCAAGTCGTCTCGCGCCGCGTCGCGGGCCGAGTGCTGTTGGTGGGCGACGCGGCGGGTTACGAGGACGCGCTGACCGGCGAAGGCGTCAGCCTGGCCGTCAAACAGGCCGGGGCCGCGGTCGACGCCATCGTCAACGGGACGCCGGCGTCGTATGAGGCGTCCTGGCACCGGGTTACGCGCAACTACCGGCTGCTCACCCGGGCAGTGGTGCTGGCAAGCACGCCGCGCGTGACGCGCCCCGCGATCGTGGCGACGTGCGAGCGGCTGCCCGGGGTGTTTCGCTTCGGGGTCAACGTCCTGGCGAGCTAGCGCTAGCGCGCCTTCCAGACCGGCTCCCGCTTCTCGGCGAACGCCAACGGCCCCTCCTTGGCGTCCTCGGACCTGATCAAGGTGCGCATCTCGTTCACGGTGCGCTCCCAGCCCGCTTCGTCACCGGCAATGACGCCGTCGTCGACGCCTAACGCGATGCGCTTGCTGGCCTGCACCGACAGCGGCGCGTTCACGGTGACCCGCGCCGCCATCGCCAGTGCCGCGTCCAGCACCGAGCCTTCCTTGACGACCTGGTTGACCAGGCCCCACTCCCAGGCGTCGGACGCCGTCATCGGTTCACCCGTCAACAGCAGTTCCATCGCCACCTTGCGGGGCAGCTGATCGACGATGCGGAAGACGCCGCCGGCAGCGGCGATCAGCCCGCGTTTGACTTCGGGCAGACCGAATTTGGCGAGCTCGTCCGCGACGACCAGGTCGCTGGCCAGCGCCAGCTCGGTACCGCCGCCCAACGCGGTGCCGTTGACCGCGGCGATGGTGGGCTTGTCGATGAAGTGGTGCACATAACCGGCGAAGCCCCATTCACCGTGGTCGGGGTGATACAGGTTCTCCCGGCGAGCGATCGCCTTGAGATCGGCTCCGGCGCAAAACGATTTGTCGCCGGCGCCGGTGAGCACCACTGCCCGTACGTCGGGATCGTGCTGGGCCTCTTCCAGGGCGTTCCCAACGCCGATGCTGACTGCCGCGTTGATGGCGTTGCGCGCTTCGGGCCGGTTGATGGTAATCACCAGCACGTTGCCGCGGCGCTCAACCAGCACTGCCGGTGCGGCGCCGTCGGTGTCCGTCACAGCAGTTCCACGATGGTCGCGTTGGCCTGGCCACCACCCTCACACATGGTCTGCAAGCCGTAGCGAATTCCCTTGTCCCGCATGTGGTAGAGCAGGGTGGTCATGATCCGCGCGCCGGAGCCGCCGAGCGGGTGGCCGAGCGCGATCGCGCCGCCGTTGGGATTGAGCTTCTTCTCGTCAGCGCCGATGTCTTTCAGCCACGCGAGCGGAACCGGAGCGAACGCCTCATTGACCTCGTATGCTCCGATGTCGTCGATGCTCAGCCCGGAGCGCTTCAGCGCTTTCTGGGTGGCCGGGATCGGCGCGCTCAGCATGATGACCGGGTCGGCTCCGGCCAGGGTGGCGGTGTGCACCTTGGCAATTGGCTTCAGCCCGAGGTCCTTTGCCTTCTCCGCCGACATGAACAGCAGCGCCGCCGCACCGTCGGAGATCTGCGAGGAGTTTCCGGCGTGGATCACGCCGTCCTCCTTGAACGCCGGCTTCAGCGAGGCCATCTTCTCCATCGGTGTGCCGCGCCGAATGCCTTCGTCCTTGAGCACGACTGATTTTTCCGAGCCGTCCGTTACCGTGATGCCCACGATCTGGTCGTCAAAAGCGCCGGAATCCTGTGCGGCAGCAGCCTTTTCGTGCGAATCGAGGGAGAACTGGTCGAGAGCGGTGCGGTCGAAGCCCCACTGCTCGGCGATCATCTCGGCGCCCAGGCCCTGGTTGGGAATCTTGCCGTCATAGCGCGAGATGAATGCTTCCGGGTAGGGCCGGCCGCCGTTGGCCAGCGATGCTCCCATCGGCGTACGCGACATCGACTCCACCCCGCCGGCGACGACGACATCGTAGTGCCCGGCCACCACGCCGGCCGCGGCGAAATGGACGGACTGCTGGCTCGATCCGCACTGCCGGTCGACGGTCACGCCCGGGACGGTCTCCGGCCAGCCCGCGGTCAACAGCGCGGTGCGGCCGATGTCGAGGGCTTGTTCGCCGGCCTGCATCACGCAGCCCCAGATGACGTCGTCGACGATCGCGGGGTCGATGCCGGCCCTGGTGGCCAGCCCGTTGAGCACCTGCGCGGACAGCTCGGCGGGGTGCACCCCGGAAAGGCCTCCGTTGCGCTTGCCGACGGGCGAGCGCACGGCCTCGACGATGACAGCTTCAGGCATTGTTGTGTCTCCTTTGACTCCGGTCTTGCGTCGATTGTCAACCAAGGGGTTGGACGACCGGGTGGCGGGGTGTCCGGAGAGTCCGCGCGGGCTCGACGCCACACTGGCCACACCGGTATCGCGAGGGAATCACCAGGCGCCATGGCCGCCACCGTGTACCAAGACACAGGCGGCGGCCGTGGCGCTATCCGACTCGGTACTTACACCGCGGGATACGCGACCGACTTGACCTCGGTGTACTGGTCGAATCCGGCGATGCCGTTCTGGCGGCCGACGCCGCTTTCCTTGTATCCGCCGAACGGTGTGTCCGCACCGTACGGGGCGCCCCCGTTGACACCCATGAAGCCGGCCTTGATGCGGCGGGTCACCGACAGCGCACGCTCGAGGGAACCCGCAAACACGTTGCCGGCCAACCCGTACACGCTGTCGTTGGCGATCCGGATCGCGTCCTCCTCGTCGTCGAACGGGATGACCGAGAGCACCGGCCCGAAAATCTCCTCCTGGGCGATGGTCATCTTGTTGTCGACGTTGATGAAAAGCGTTGGGCGAACGTAATATCCCTTGTCGAAACCGGTGGCCGCGCCGGGGCCGCCGACCAGCGCCGTGGCGCCCTCGTCCACGCCCTTCTGGATGTATCCCGTCACCCGCTCGTACTGCCGCTGCGAGATCACCGGGCCGCACAGCGTTGCGGGGTCCTGCGGGTCGCCGCACGTCACGTTCTCGTAGATGTTCTTCAGGATCTCGACACCCTCGTCGTAGCGGGACCGCGGCAACAGCAGCCGGGTCGGGTTGGCGCAGCCCTGGCCGGCGTGCATGCACGGCGCGATGCCGACCAGGCAGGCCGTGCCGAAGTCGGCGTCCTCGAGCACGATGGTGGCCGACTTGCCGCCCAGTTCCAAGAACAGCCGCTTCATGGTGGCCGCGCCCTTCTCCATGATCCGCTTGCCGACCACCGTCGAGCCGGTGAACGAGATCAGGTCGACCTTGGGCGACAGGGTCAGTTCCTCACCCACGAAGTGATCGGATGCGGTGACGACGTTGACCACACCGGCGGGGATGTCAGTCTTTTCCGCGATGAGCCGGCCGAGCCGGTTCGCATTGAACGGGGTGTTCGGCGCCGGCTTGAGCACCACGGTGTTGCCCGTGCCCAGCGCCTGGCCGAGCTTGTTGACAGTGACCTCGAACGGGAAGTTCCACGGCACGATCGCGCCCACCACGCCGACCGGCTCGCGCCAGACCTTGCGGGTGGTCAGGGTGCCGGTCAGGCTGACCACCTTGTCGCCCAGGTCGGTCTCCCAGGCGTACTCGTCGATCAGCCGGGCGGGGTACTTCAGCCCGTCTTCCAACGGCGCATCCAGCTGGGGCCCGAAGGTAATGGCCCGGGGCGAGCCGACCTCGAGGATCAGTTCCTCGCGCAGCTCGTCGATCTCGGACTCGATCGCCTCGTGCAGCTGCAGTAGGCAGCGCTTGCGCAGCTCCTTGTTGGTCGACCAGTCGGTCTCGTCGAACGCGCGGCGGGCGGCGTCGATGGCCCGGTGCATGTCCTGGATCGACGCGTCGGACACTTCGCCGAGCGATTCCTCGGTCGCCGGGTTGATGTTGGTGAAGGTACCGGCCTGGCCGTCAACCAGCTTGCCGTCGATCATCATCTTCGGCTCGAAGCGGACCTTTACAGTGTCAGCCATACTTGTTCAGCTCTCTTTAGACGAGGCGCTGGTTAGAGCGCCGGGACGTGGAATGACATCGCCAGTGGGGCTCACCCTACGGTGAGCCTTACTGGAAACTAGCCGATTGGCAAGCACTCACCATTACGGGCCCGCTACTGGGCGTCGAACAGCACCGGTACCGACGTCGGCGATCGGAAAACCTGCCCGCGGATGTGCGGGTCGTCGCCGTCGGGATCCAGCCGGAGATTCGGCAGCCGGTCGAGCAACAGGTTGAGGGCGGTGCGCATCTCGAGGCGCGCCAGGTGCATGCCGAGGCACACGTGCACGCCGTGCCCCCAGCCCAGATTCGCCCGGGCCTCGCGGTGGATATTGAACGTGTTCGGATCGGGATATCGATCCTCTTGCCGGTTGGCCGATCCAAGCATCGGCATCACCGTCGCCCCGGCCGGGATCGGCACGCCGCCGAGTTCGGTGTCGCGGGTCGCCACCCGAGTAATGGTCAGCAGCGGCGATTCCCACCGCACGCCCTCCTCGATGGCCTGCGGAAGCAGCGACCGATCCGCACGGATCGCATCCAACTGTGCGGGGTCGGACAGCAGCGCCAAAAGCAGGCTGCCCAAGGATCGATAGGTCGTCTCGACGCCGGCGGGCAGCAGCAGCCGAAGGAAGGAGAAGATCTCCTCGTCCGCGAGCTTTTCCCCGTCGATCTCGGCCGCACCGAGCGCGCTGATCAGGTCGTCCTTCGGCTCGACGCGGCGAGCCTGAAGAATCGGGGCGAAGTAGTCGCACAGGGCAGCCGAGGCGGCAAGCCCGCGTTCGGGGTTCATCAGCCAACTCAGCAGCGAAATCGACCACCGCTGGAACTGCGGGTAGTCCTTTTCCGGCAGGCCCAGCAGGCCCGCGATGATCTGGCTCGGATAGTCGAAGGTGAACTCCTTCACCAGATCCGCTTTGCCGTTAGGTGCGAAGTTGTCGATCAGGCTGTTCGCCACCCGGCCGACCAACTCGTCCTGCCAGCGCGCCAACGACTTCTGGGAGAACGCCTTCGATACCAGGGAACGCAGCCGGCCGTGCACGGGCTCGTCCATGCCGAGCATCACGCCCTCACCCAGCACCGGGCCGAACGCGGCGATGACGGCCGCCGAGGAGAACGTCTCGTTGTCGCGCAGCATCTGCTGGATGTCCTCATGGCGATACACGATGAACATCGGCAGCGACTCCTCGTGCGGAAGCGCCCCCGACGTTTCGAGCCGCTGCACCGGCTCCTCGTGGCGCAGCCGTGCGAGCTCGGTGTACGGATCACGCACGTCACCGGAGATCGCGTCGTCGAAGGATCCGAAATCCTCCAGGTCGTCGAAAAGCTGTTCCATAACTACCCCTTACTCCCCGTCAGGTCCTTACTCCGCGTTGCCGCCAGGGATGCCAAGCGTTGCAGTACCGGCTGCGGAAGAATGCGTGCGACCAACACCATTGCCTTCTGGTCGACCGTCAGCGGCCATGCCCCGCCGCGCATGGACCCCTGTTTGGGTATGCCCAGGATGACCCGCGACATGTGATGCATCCCCGATGCCGGAAGAATCCGGTTGAATACCAACAACATCGACGCATCCGGGCCCACACCCCGACGCCGAAACGACACGGTGTCGTCCAGCGCCTTGAGCAATCCCCCGGTGAACCGTTCGGCTGACCGCGCCAACTTCATCGCGAACCGGCCGCGGCTGTTCATGGTGTTGTGTAGCCGGGCGTACGGTCCCTCGAGATTGCGATTGTCGGTGGTCCCCGCGTCGGTGATCATCTCGGTGTCGTAGGTGCCGGCCACCAATACGGTGACCCCGAGACCGAACGGCGCGATCTCGCACGCCATCGACTCGCCCCAACGCTCCAGCGCTCCCTTGGCCGCCGAGTACGGCGCGGTGCCCGGCTGGCCGCGCACCCCGGCCGCGCTGGACACCAGCACGATCCGCCCCTCGCCGGCCGCCCGCATCGACGGCAGCAGCGCCTGGGTCAGCGCGATAGGCCCCAGAACGCTGGTGGCGAACATGTTCTG
Organism: Mycobacterium sp. Aquia_216; assembly: GCF_026723865.1. Taxonomy (NCBI): domain Bacteria; kingdom Bacillati; phylum Actinomycetota; class Actinomycetes; order Mycobacteriales; family Mycobacteriaceae; genus Mycobacterium; species Mycobacterium sp. Aquia_216. The sequence continues at coordinate 5,048,016 of NZ_CP113529.1, forward strand.
CCACAACGTCATATCCGTCTCCTCCACCATTCCCGCGGCTGAGATACCGGCGTTGTGTACCAGCGCGTAGGGAGCGCCGACGGCCTCTTCGATGGCCTTGGCGGCCGCTGCGATCGACTCGGCATCCAACAGGTCGAGCTGGACACCGACCAACCGGTCGTCGTCCACACCGGCCCCGGTGGCTTCACGCAGCCGCGGCATCCCCCGATCGGGAGTGCGCATGGCCGCGACCACGCGCCACCCCTCGCGGTAGAGGCGGACCGCCGAGGCGAATCCCAATCCGCGGGACGCGCCGGTGATCACAACCGCGCGTGGTTCAGCCATTGTTACTCGCACATGCACCCTGACCCGGCGGCGGCGGATCGACGTGCGGTCGCCCGTTGGGCTCCCCGCTCGCCCAAGTCGACCAGATACCGACCGAGTACGGGCCTTTCGCGCCCGCCTTCTCGTAATATCCTTGCGGGTCATACACTTTGGCTTCCGGGTACGGCCACGGGCAGGCCACGGAGGTAGCAGCGTGGCTGGCCTTGATGGCCCAGAACCAGGCGCCGTAGGCGAAGTACGACACGTTCATGATCGCGAACATCACCAGGAAGGTGCCGAGCACCGGCCGGCCGGGGAAGATCTTGGCTTTCGCGGTCAGCTTCTCGGCCACCGATTTACCGGTGTCGTCGCGGTAGCAGAGAATCGCCGCGGGGACCATCACGAAGGTGACGGAGAATGACTCCCAGATGAGCGGGAACTGGAAGGTCGTGCCGGTGAATACCGAGCCCCACGGAATCACCTGGGAGTAGATGTACATGCCGGCGTGCACCAGCTGAATCTCCAGCCATGCGTCGAACACGAAACCGATCGCACAGGCCAGTAGACCCAGGCTCCACAACGGGTGCCGCGACACTAAGGACTCTGGCCCGTATCTGGCCTGCAGTTTGCGCAGGATCCAGATCGCCGGAAAATAGGGCCCGAAATAGAAAGTGACGTAACCGAATACGACGAACGGCTCGACGGTCGGCGAGAGCGACACCAGCGGCCAGGATTCCGGCCAGTGGATGAGGTCGGGGTTGTACACGGCGAAAGGCGACCAGTTCATGATCGGGTCCTGCCACACGATCAGCGTGGTGCACAAGAACATCAGCATCACCGGGCTGCCGGGATTTCGGCGCCAGCCCCTGATGAACACGGCGAGCAGCACGAGCAGCATGATGACGGTGGAGACGTGCAGGAAGGTGATGTAGTCCAGCCCGAAGAGGAACTTCACCGGACGGGGCCGCCCTTGCACGTTGGGGTTGGCGACGCGCGGGTCAAGGGCGGTGCGGCAATTCACGATGAAGAAGAGCGCGAAAGCCGCCAGCGCGGCGCCGGCGATCCAGCCGCCCCAACCACGCTTTGCGCTCTGCTGCGGGGACGCCGGCTTCGCTTCCGCGGCAGGCGATGTGGATTGGTCGGTACTCATGTGTGTCAGGCTTCCTCTCCGAACCGATCGACCAGATGCGAGTTGATGCCGTCGGCGTCCAGGGTGCGTGCCACCAGATAGCCCGCCCCCATCCAGGCCCGGCGGGTCCATTTGCCGAACGACACCCGAGTGCCGGGAGCGCCGGATGCGGCGGGCATCATCTTGACCCGCTCCAGCGCCTCTTTGACGCCGCGCGGGCTGAGCGGGTGAGCGTCCGTGAACGCCCGCACGAGGGTGGCGGCGACATCGCGGTTCACGACGGTCACGCAGAATTCGGGACGACTGCCGTTGTATTTCTTCGCGTAGGTGTCGAGGAAGTCCTGCCCGATCTGATTCGCTTCGTCGTACTGGTCGACACCGGTCCAACCCATGAACGCGTTCCACATGATCGGGTTGACCCACGCGTTCTGCCATGCGGTGGTGGTGAAGCGGGGCGGGTCCCAGCCGAGGGACTCGAGCGCCGGGTTGATGAAGACGATGCCGAACCCGAATCCCAAGTGCACGATCGCCTCGGCCTTTGCCTCATGCAGGGTCTGCACTGCCGCGTTGATGTCCTGGGCCGTCTGGGCGATGGCAACTTCCGCCGCGATCCGAATGCCCTTGCGCCGACAGGCACTTCGCAGGTTCTTCAGGTAGCTCTCACCGATGAGGCTCTGTTCGACGAGCACACCGATCTCGGCGAGTCCGCGCTTGGCAATGAGGTCGGCCAGGAAGATCGGCTCATCGGTCATCGATCCCTGGGGGAATGCGAAGGTCCACTCCCCTAACCAGTCGTCGGTGCCGGTCACGCTGATCGCCGGAACCTTGAATCGTTCCTCGATCGCTTCCCGCAACGGGACGCAGTTGTCGGTGATGTTCGGACCGAAGACCACCAGGCAACCCTCGTCGACTAGTTCGCCGTACGCGTCGATCACCGCTTTGACCGAACCCTTGGGCAGACCCTCCACTTCGCGATAGATCATCTGCACGGGACGGTCCATCAGGCCCCGCGCGACCGCCTCGTCGAAAATGAGGTCGAATGTCCGGGTGAAAGAGGCGAACAGCTCCTCCGGAAAGCCCTGCGGCAGCTTGAAGTCCATCAAATAGCCGACCTTGATCGGCTCAGCGCTGCTTTCGTAGGACATCTGACCTCCCGGGTGATCCGCTCACTCGCCACAATCCATTTCTGACCTAATATTTGTTCAGACGGTAGCGGGGGCGTTATGCAGCGTCAATCATCTATCCGCCGCCGCCCAGATAGACCTCGACCATTTCGCCCAGCGCCCTGCCCACCGCGACATCGTCGGTGAGCGGTCCGGCGATCGCGGCTATCGCCGCCTCCTGCATGCTCAGGCCCTCGGAGACGAGCCGGCCTGCCGCGATCAGCACGCGAGTCGACGCGACTTCACGAAGGCCACCGGTTTCCAGGCGGCGGATGGCCTGGCCGAAGCGGACCAGTTCAGCGGCGGCCGTAGCGTCCACGCCAGCTTCGTGGGCGACGATTCCTTCTTCGACATCGGCTGCGGGAAACCCGAATTCGATCGCGACCATGCGCTGGCGTGTCGAATCCTTGAGATCCTTGAGCACACTTTGATAGCCGGGGTTGTAGGACACCACCAGCCCGAATCCGGGCGCGGCGTCCAGCGTGATGCCGAGCCGTTCGATCGGCAGCTGCCGCCGGTGATCGGCGAGCGGATGCAGCACCACCGTCGTGTCCTGCCGAGCCTCCACGACTTCGTCCAGGTAGCAGATCGCGCCGTCGCGCACCGCGCGGGTCAACGGCCCGTCCACCCACACCGTCTCGTCGCCGCGCAGCAGATGCCGCCCGACCAGGTCGGCCGTGGTGAGGTCGTCGTGGCAGGCAACGGTGATCAGCGGCCGGCCCAGGTCGTGGGCCATCGCCTCGACGAACCGGGTCTTGCCGCAACCCGTCGGACCCTTCAAGACGAGCGCAAGGCCCTGCCGGTAGGCGGCTTTGAAGATGGCCTCTTCGCCGCCGACCGCCTGGTAATAGGGCCGCACCCCGGCAACGCCGGCTTGCGGGTCGGGATCCGCCCCATTGCGACAAGCGATCCCGGACTCGTTGGTCATAACGTCCCTTCCGTGTGATTGGAGCCTAACCGGAACAGATGTTTGTTTCAAGAGCGCTGACGAGCGGCTTTGGATCCGGAACGCATACACGAACTGCATTCGGGGACATGGCATCAGCGTCAATACCGCGCGATCAGGCGCTCGCCCTCCGGCGAACCTCTGCCGAGCGCAGCGCGGATCGGAACAGGGGCCCGATCACCCCGGCGAGCTGATCCGGACGCGCGATCGTGGCATGCGCGGTGCTGCCGAACACCCGGCGCAGCGATACCACGTCGGTGCCCGCCCCGACGGTCAGGCAGACGCAGCCGGTCCCCCGGCGCCGGGCCTCGGTCAACGCGCGACGCGCGTCCGCGGCACCGTACGCCCGCTCGTACCCGTGGTCGTAGGCAAGGCCGTCGGACAGCACCACCAGGAGCCGCCGCGACGTGCCGCCGCGGGCCTCCAGCACCGACGAGCCGTGCCGGATGGCCGCACCGAGGCGGGAGTACGCGCCGGGTTCCAGGCTGTTCAGCCGCCGGATGATGCGGGCGTCGAGGTGGTCGTCGAACCGCTTGACGGGCACCATCGTCACCGCCGCGCGCCCCTGCGAGTAGTAGGCGTAGAGCGAGACCCGGTCCCCGAGGTCGTGCAGCGCGACGGTCAGGTCGACGACGGCCGCGCGCTGTTGCTCGTGCACCGTGCGCCCCACCGTCCCGGGCTCGGCCGCCGACCCCGATACGTCCAGCAGCAGCAGTACCGACAGGTCGCGCCGGCGCCGCAAGCTGTCGAGGTAGACCGACTCGTCGGGCACCGATCCGGCGCGCACTTCGACGCGGGCCTCGATGGCCGCGTCGATATCGATGTCGTCGCCCTGCGCCTGGCGGTGTCGGCGATGCAGCCCCATGCCGAGTCGCGACAGCGGCCGTCGCACCCCGATGGCATCGCCGAGCGGCCAGGTCGCCCCAGAAGAAACGGCCTTGATCTTCGGCTCGACTTCGCGCACGGTGCACCAGCCGGGCCGGTAGCGCTTCCGGGTGACATCCCATTCCGGATACCGCACACCGTCCGCCGCGGTTTTGACCTCGTCGTCGTCGACGTCCTCGCTCACGGTGGCGGCCAGCGACGAAATGGCATAGCGGGCACGGATTCCCGAGCTGATGCGGTGCGTCGGGGCATCGGCGCCGGGTGGTCCGCCGCCGCTGCCGGTCTTGCGCGCGGACGACAGCATCTTCCTCAGCCACTTGCCGATGAAGCCGCCCCCGCCGACCGGGCTGGTGAACAGATCGGGATGGTCGGAATCGTCGGCCTCGCCATCATCAAGTTCCGCGAGCTCCTCCGGCTGCTGCGCGCCGCGGCTGCGTGGCACATGCTCGGCGCCGTCGTCTTGTTTGGCCACGTGGGCAGCCGCGCCCATCACCTTGGCCGCACGAATCACGCCAAACCCCGGCGCCGGGTCGTCAAGCTGCGCCCGTCCGGCGGCCATGTCCAGCGAAGCCGCGGGCGAGTCACTGCGACTCGCAATGTCGCGATTGCCCAACGCCGACAAAATCGTCGGGAGCAAATGCGCGTTGGCGACCAGTGCGCGATTGCCTTCGATCGCCAGGTAGCGCTTGGCCACCCGGGGGTGACGAACCAGGGACCCCACCATGTCGCGGTCCAGGCTGCCGGCAGCGATCATCGACGCCTGCACGGCAATGGCCTCGAGTTGCGCGCGGGCGGGTGCGGCGGCATCGAGGTAAATCGTCTGGCCGTCCGTCCACGTCGGTCCACCTGGTGGCAGCCCGGCAACCGCAACGGCCCGGCCCGCCAGCGCGGAGGCGAGCATGCCCAGGGCCTGCAACCGCTCGGCACCAGGCCCCACGCTCGCCCTCCGACTTGTTGACCAAATATCTGTTCCACCGTAAAGTCCAGGCGTCACGGGAGTCAAACAGCCGTCGGTTAGTCAGGAGCACACCATGATTGACTTCACCGGCCAAGTGGCTGTGGTCACCGGCGCCGGTCGCGGGCTCGGCCGACTGTACGCACTGGACCTCGCCCGGCGCGGCGCGGCGGTGGTTGTCAACGACCTCGGCTGCGGAATGCGCGGCTTACCAGACGAGGCCGCCGACTCGAAAATCGCCGACGTCGTGGTCGACGAGATCACGAACGCGGGCGGCCGGGCGATCGCATCCTACGATTCGGTGGACAGCCCAGACGGCGGCCAGGCGATTGTCGATGCGGCCGTGCGCGCATTCGGACGCGTCGACGCGGTTGTCAGCAATGCGGGAATCTTCGGCAGCGCGGCGTTCGAGGACCTCTCGGTCGACGAGTGGTCGCGGATGCTGCGGGTGCACCTCGACGGCGCGTTCTACCTGTCGCAGCCCGCGTATCGCGTGATGAAGCGCAACGGCGGCGGCAGGTTCGTCTTCATCTCGTCGTCCGCCGGCATCTTCGGCCAGCCGATGGAGGCGCACTACGCCGCGGCCAAAGCCGGCTTGGTGGGCTTGACGAACGTGATCGCGATCGAAGGCGAAGCACACGGCATATTCGCCAATTCCGTTATGCCAACCGGATTCTCACGAATGGTCACCGAGACCGTCCGCGACGAGAAGTTCCTCGCCGAATCCGGCTTCATGCAGGCCATTCGGCCTGAACTCGTGGTGCCGCTGGTGACCTTCCTCGCCAGCCGTACCTGCACGTTCACCCACCGCAACTATTCGGCCGCCGCCGGACGCTACGCGCGGGTGTTCGTCGGGCTGAGCGAAGGCTGGCTGGCGGACGCCGAGACTGAGCCCGCGGCAGAAGACATCGAGGCAAATATCGAGCAGATGTCGGCCACCGAGCGTTTCCTGGTGCCCGGCTCGATCGTCGACGAGGTGCTCGAAGTCTGTGCGCGGCGCGGCGTCAGCGCGATACCAGGACAAGCCCTTGGAGAAACGCAAGTCGCATTTCCCGAACCGCAACGCGTTGACCAAAAATCTGCTCAACCGTAGAGTCCGGCTAAACGACCAGGGACCAGAGTAAAGGGACAGTGGACTTCTCCTACCCCGCGGAATTGGAACAATTCCGCGTAGACCTGCGCGACTGGCTGTCAGCGAACCTGACCGAGGAGCTGGTGGCCGCCCGCCGGGCCTCGGGGCGCGACGGCGCGACATTCGAGATGCTGCGTGGCTGGAGCGCCACGATGTCCGACGCGGGATGGGCCGCCGTCTCTTGGCCGAAAGAATACGGCGGTCGCGGAGCCACCGTTCTCGAGCAGCTGGTTTACACCGAGGAGACCACCCGCGCGCGGGCTCCGATGCCGCTCAACGTCATTGGGATGAACAACATCGCCCCCGCGATCATGCAGTACGGCACCGAAGACCAGAAGAAGACGCTGCTGCGCCGAATGATGCGCGCCGACGACATCTGGTGCCAGGGTATGTCGGAGCCCGAAGCGGGATCCGACCTCGCCGCGCTGCGCACCCGAGCGGTGCGAGACGGCGAAGACTTCGTCGTCAACGGCCAGAAGATCTGGACCTCGCTGGGGCATCGGGCGCACTGGTGCCAGCTTTATGTGCGCACCGATCCCGACGCCCCGAAGCACAAAGGGATCTCCTGCCTGATCGTCGACATGACGCTGCCGGGCATCGAGGTCCGTCCGCTCGTCACACTCAACGGCGACACCGATTTCGCCGAGGTGTTCTTTCACGACGTGCGGGTGCCGGCGGACGCGTTGCTCGGACCGCTCAACGGCGGTTGGCAGGTGGCCACCACCACACTGAGCCATGAGCGCGCCGGCGCGGCACGGCTGTACGCCGAAATGCAGTTGCGGCTGGAAGAACTGGTGGACGACATCGCCACCCACAGCGACGCCGCCGACGACCCCGTGACGCTGCGCCGGCTGGGCGAAATCGCGGTCCGCATCAAATATCTCGAAGTGCTCTGCCAGCGATCGATCTCGGCCACACTGCACGGCGGTTCAGAAAGCGCAGCATTCGGATCGGCCAGCCTCGCCAAGACCGTATGGGGTGAGATCGGACAGGACCTGGCCGCTCTGGCCTTCGACGTGCTGGGTACCCGCGGCACCGAGGCGCCGTGGGCCAACTACCGCCTCACCTCACGCTCGCTGACCATCGCCGGCGGTACGACACAGATCAACAAGAACATCACCGCCCAACGCGTACTCGGATTGCCGCGCAAATGAACCTCGAACTCACCGACGAGCAGATCGCACTGCGGGACACCACGCGGCGCTTTCTCGCTGACAAGGCACCGATTTCGGGCCACGTGCGCGAATTGCTCGACGACCCGGCCGGCGTCGACGACGCGGTCTGGCGCGGCCTGGCCGACCTCGGTACCACCGGGCTGTTGGTGCCGGAGGAACACGGTGGCGCCGGGATGACCATGGTCGAAGCCGGCGTCGTCGCCGAGGAGCTCGGCGCCGCGCTGCACCCGGGGCCATGGTTGTCCACCGCGGTGGCCGTGCCGCGCACGTTGGCAAAGATCTGCGACAGCGACAGTGCCGCAACGCTTTTAGCCGGAATCGCCGACGGGACGATGATCGCTACCGTCAGCTTACTGGACTTCGAGAAGGTCGCGGCCGAGGCGGCGGGCGAGGGCATCGTGCTGCGGGGCGAACTCGGCGAGGTGTCCGATGCCGAGGCGGCCGACGTCCTGCTGGTTTTCGCCGAAGACTCAGAGGGCATCGGGCTTTTCGCGGTGGACACCGACTCCCCCGGGTTTTCCGCGCGGCCCGCGCGCGGTATCGACCAGACCCGCAAACAGTTTCGCGTCGAGCTCGACGGCACGCCCGCGCAGCGGCTGGCCACGGCCGCACCGACCGACGTTTCGGCGGTGATCGACGACGTGCTGATCGCCACTGCCGCCGACGCGCTCGGCGCCGCGCGGGCCGTCATGGACCTCGCCGTCGAATACGCAAAAGTCAGAAAGCAATTCGGCCAGGTCATCGGAGCGTTCCAGGCGGTCCAGCACCTGTGCGTCGACATGTACGAGACAGTCGAGCTGGCCCGCAGCGGAGTGATCCACGCGCTCTGGGCCGCCGACGCCGAGCTTGCATCCGACGAACGGCATCTTGCCGCGCTACGGGCGAAGGCGTTCGCCGGGCGACTGGCCACCGTGGGCGACACCGCCATCCAGGTGTTCGGAGGTATCGGCTACACCTGGGAGCACGACGCACATCTTTACCTCAAGCGCCTGCTGAGCTGGAGCGCACTTCTCGGAGGTCCCGACCGGTATCTCACCGAAGTCGGTGCGCGCCTTGCCCACAGGTGGGATGGTCCCGGCGGCTAAGGCTCTAGAATGGGGCCGTCACCGCTGTTAGCAGCGCATTTGAGCCGGTTTCCGGGCGGGCAATCTGATAGCCTTAACAAAGATTTGGTTCGGCAGGAGGACGAATGCGCAGGTTTGCCCGGTCGCAGTCCTCTCGACCTGTGCACCGTTAGCCATGGCCAAAGCCGAAGCCTTGGCTAAAGGCAAGCGCGTGGTGGCCGACCAGGCCGACGACTCCGGCACCCGCCGCACCGAGATCCTGCAAACCGCGGCATCTTTGATCGCATCCTCCGGTTTGCGGACTTCGTTGCAGGAGATCGCCGACGCGGCGGGGATTCTGCCCGGCAGCCTGTATCACCATTTCGAGTCCAAGGAAGCGATCCTCGTCGAGCTGATCCGCCGGTATCAGGACGATCTGGACCGCATCGGCCGCAACGCCCAGGCCAAACTGGACGAAGCCGATGCGCGGCCGGCGGCCGAGAAGATCATCGAGCTGGGATCGGCGATCGCCCACTGCGCCGTACGACACCGCGCTGCCCTGCAGATGTCGTTTTACGAGGGACCGAGCGCGGACCCCGAGCTGATGACACTGACTCGTCAACAGCCCGTCGCGATTCAAGAGGCCATGGTGCAAACGTTGCGCGCCGGCCGATGGAGCGGCTACATCAAAGCCGATATCGATCTCCCGACGCTGGCCGACCGCATCTGTCAGACCATGATGCAGGTCGGGCTCGACGTCATGCGCCACAATTCGCCGACCGACCAGGTGGCCGAGCTGCTGTGCCGAATCATCTTGCAGGGCTTGGCAGCCCGACCGCCGGCCGATTCGGCGTTGGACCGCTCCAACGCCTTCGCGGCCGCCAGCGACGTCGTCGAATCGTGGGCCGACGACAGCGATGCCGACCCCAGCGATAAGGCCGCCCATGTGCGCGCGGTGGCGCGAAGCGAGTTCGGTCGCAAAGGCTATGAGGTCACCACGATCCGGGATATCGCGTCGGCGGCCGGTCTGGGCACCGGAACCGTCTACCGGGTGATCGGTTCCAAGGACGAACTGCTCGATTCCATCATGCGGTCGTTCGGTCAGAAGGTGGAGGCCGGCTGGGTGAGCGTGCTGCGCTCGGATGCCACACCGATCGAGAAGTTGGACGCACTGAGCTGGGTCAACGTCAACGCGCTGGACCAATTCTCCGACGAATTCCGGATCCAGCTGGCATGGATGCGGCAGTCGCCGCCGACCACCAACCCCGGCTGGTCGTATCCCACCCGGCTGCGGCAGATGAAATCGCTGCTCTCCGCGGGGATCCGTTCCGGCGAGATCAGCATCGAAACTCCGTCGGCCGCCATGCTGGCGCGCTGTGTAATCGGAATTCAGTGGATACCGGAGAACATTCTGCGCGCGATAGGCATACGCGCGTCCCTGCTGCACGCTCGCGACACGGTTCTGCGTGGCGCCGCCGTCCGCGGCAAGTAACACCGCCTAGCTCGATCTCGACCGATCCGGCCCCGGTATTGAACCAAATAACTGTTACCCATACAGTTGAGCAATTAGAACCGCGTTGGCATTATCCGAGAAGGGGATTTCCATGTCTATTGTCGATCGGCTGCGCTACGACGGTAAGCGCGCGCTCGTTGTCGGCGGCGCGACCGGCATGGGCGCGGCCGCGGCCAAGTCGGCCGCGGAGCTCGGAGCCGAAGTCATCGTGCTGGACTACGCGCCGGTGGACTACGACGTCGCCCAGTCCGTCCAGGTCGATCTGCGCGACCCCGCCTCCATCGACTCCGCCCTCGAGCAGATCGACGGGCCCATCCACGCCGTCTTCTCGGCCGCCGGAGTCGCCGACGGAACCACCGACCTGTTGAAGATCAACTTCATCGGCCACCGCCACCTCATCGACCGGCTGCTGGAACGCAACCAGCTCCCCAACGGCTCGGCCATCTGCTTCATCTCCTCGGTCGCCGGCATGGGCTGGGAGAACGACCTGGAACTGATCAACGAGCTCCTGGCCACGCCGGACTACGCGGCGGCCGTGGCCTGGTCCGAGGCCCACGAGGCCGAGGGCATCATCCACTACGGCACCAGCAAGAAGATCATCAACCAGTACGTGGCCATGCAGGGCTATCCGCTGGCGAAGAAGGGTATCCGCATCAACGCGATCTGCCCCGGCCCGACGGACACCCCGCTGGCCCAGGCCAACGCGGACCTGTGGCTGTCCTTCGCCCAGGACTATCGAGACGAAACCGGCTCCAAGGTGCACACGCCCGAGCAGATGGGTGACACCATGGCGTTCCTCAACAGCGAGGCCGCGTGCGGCATCAGCGGGATCACCCTGCTGGTGGACTCCGGCCACACCATGGCCTCGATGACCGGCTCCTACGCCCCCGGCAAGATGATCATCGACATCATCATGGGCAAGGTCAAGCTCTAGGCGCGCTACCGTCGCAGGCATGGCACGCATCGTCCTCATCGGTGGTCACGGCAAGATCGCGTTGCAACTGGCCCGCATCCTGACCGATCGGGGCGACGAGGTGAGTTCGGTGTTCCGCAACCCCGACCACTCCGACGACGTCGCTGCCACCGGCGCCAAACCGGTGCTGGCCGACATCGAGCAGCTCGACACGACGGCGCTGGCCGGACTGCTGACCGGGCACGACGCAGTCGTCTTCTCCGCAGGTGCGGGCGGCGGTAATCCGGAGCGGACCTATGCCGTCGACCGCGACGCCGCGATCCGGGTGATCGACGCCGCCGCGCGGGCGGGCATCAAGCGGTTCGTGATGGTGTCCTACTTCGGTGCGGGTCCGGATCATGGCGTACCGCAAGATAATCCGTTCTTCGCCTACGCGGAGGCCAAGGCCGCCGCGGATGCCCACCTGCGCGACAGCGAACTGGACTGGACGGTGCTGGGTCCCGGCAGGCTCACACCGGAACCGGCGACCGGCCGCATTGCCGTCGGCCAGGGCAAGGGCGAGATCTCACGCGCCGACGTCGCGCTCGTCGCGGCCGCGGTGCTGGCCGACGACTCGACGATCCGGCGGACCATCGAATTCAACAATGGGGACATCCCGATCGCGCAAGCGCTGGCAGGCTGACTAAACTGCATCTCGCAGCTGGTCTGCTTGCGCCGCAACCGCGGCGTACGCATCGAGCGAAGCGGAACGTTAGTAAAGCTTCGTAAGAGGGAACCCGGTGAGAATCCGGGACTGTCCCGCAACGGTATGCAGGAACGACCGCCGTCAGAGTTTTTGGCAAGCACTGGTCACTGGGTCCGCCCGAAGACTGGGAAGCGACGGCCATTAGGAGCACCACCCGGTGCGCGCCTGCGAGTCCGGAGACCTGCCAGCCGTGCCGGGCGCGCCGCGTCCGGCGGCTCATCGCCTCGTGGAATGGGCGTTACGCTGCAGCCGTTGCGGTTATGTACCTAGGGGTGCTTACCGCGTCCGGATCGGCTGCACGTCCGCCGGCGGTGACCACCACGCCGATTGAAGGACGAAGAATACCGTGACCCCCCAAGCATTCACCGCGACGGTTGTCGGCTCTCCGCGCATTGGCCCGAAACGTGAACTCAAGCGCGCGACCGAGGGCTACTGGGCAGGACGTACCAGCCGAGCAGATCTCGAGAACATCGCCGCCACCTTGCGCCGCGACACCTGGAAGGGCCTGCTCGACGCCGGCCTGGACTCGGTGCCGGTGAACACCTTCTCCTACTACGACCAGGTCCTGGACACCGCGGTCATGCTGGGCGCGCTGCCGGCCCGGGCGGCACAGGTTCCCGACGACCTGGACCGCTACTTCGCCGCGGCTCGCGGCAACAAAGACGTCGCGCCACTGGAAATGACCAAGTGGTTCGACACCAATTACCACTACATCGTCCCCGAGATCGAGCCCGCGACGAAGTTCGCGCTGAACCCGGACAAGGTGCTCTCCGAGCTGAAAGAGGCTCTTGAACAAGGGATTCCCGCGCGTCCGGTCGTCGTCGGGCCGGTCACCTTCCTGTTGCTGAGCAAAGCCGTCAACGGTGGCGGCGCCCCGATCGAGCGGCTGCAGGAACTGGTGCCGATTTACTCCGAGCTGCTGTCGCTGCTGGCCGACAACGGCGCGCAGTGGGTGCAGATCGACGAGCCGGCCCTGGTGACCGACATCTCGCCCGACGCGCCGGCCCTGGCCGAGGCGGTCTACAACGCGCTGGGCAAAGTGAGCAACCGCCCCGCGATCTACGTCGCCACCTACTTCGGCAACCCCGGCGCTTCGTTGGGGGCGCTGGCCCGCACACCCGTCGAGGCAATCGGCGTCGACCTGGTTTACGGTGCCGACACCGCGATCGCCGCGGTGCCCGAGTTGGCGAACAAGACCCTGGTGGCCGGTGTCGTCGACGGACGCAACATCTGGCGCACCGACCTGGAGGCGGCGCTGGGCAAGCTGGCGACGCTGCTGGGGTCGGCGGCCACGGTCGCGGTCTCGACGTCGTGCTCCACGCTGCATGTGCCGTACTCGCTGGAGCCGGAGACCGGCCTGGATGATGCGCTACGGAGCTGGCTGGCGTTCGGGCAGGAGAAGGTCGCCGAGGTGGTGACGCTCGCCCGGGCGTTGCATGAGGGACGCGATACGGTCGCCGAGGCGATCGCGGCCTCCAACGCCGCCGTGGCAGCGCGCAAGAAGGACCCGCGCCTGCACAACGACCAGCTCCGGTCCCGTATCGACTCGATCGTCGCGGCGGGGACGCACCGGGGCGACGCGGCCGATCGCCGCGCCAGCCAGGACGAGCGGCTGCGTCTGCCCCCGCTGCCCACGACGACGATCGGATCGTTTCCGCAGACCGTCGAGATCCGCAAGGCGCGCGCCGCGCTGGTCGCCGGTGAGATCGACGAAGCCGAATACGACCGGCGGATGAAGCAGGAGATCGCCGACGTCATCAAGCTGCAGGAGCAACTCGGCCTGGACGTGCTGGTGCACGGCGAGCCGGAACGCAATGACATGGTGCAGTACTTCGCCGAGCAGCTGGACGGTTTCTTCGCGACCAAGAACGGCTGGGTGCAGTCCTACGGCAGCCGTTGCGTGCGGCCGCCGGTGCTCTACGGCGACGTCATCCGCCAGCACCCGATGACCGTGGAGTGGGCGAAGTACGCGCAGTCGCTGACCGAAAAGCCGGTCAAGGGCATGCTGACCGGCCCGGTGACAATCCTGGCCTGGTCGTTCGTCCGTGACGACCAGCCGTTGGCCGACACCGCCAACCAGGTGGCGCTGGCCATCCGCGACGAGACCGTGGATCTGCAGTCCGCCGGGATCGCGGTCATCCAGGTCGATGAGCCCGCGTTGCGCGAGCTGCTGCCGTTGCGTCGGGCCGATCAGGAGGATTACTTGCGCTGGGCGGTCGGGGCGTTCCGGCTGGCCACCTCCGGCGTCGCCGACTCGACCCAGATCCACACCCACTTGTGCTACTCGGAGTTCGGTGAAGTGATCGGCGCGATCTCCGATTTGGATGCCGACGTCACTTCCATCGAGGCGGCACGCTCACACATGGAGGTGCTCGACGACCTGAACGCGGTCGGCTTCGCCAACAGCGTGGGCCCGGGCGTCTACGACATCCACTCGCCGCGGGTGCCGAGCACAGGCGAGATGGCCGAGTCGCTGCGCGCCGCACTGCGGGCCGTTCCGGCGGAACGGTTGTGGGTCAACCCGGACTGCGGGCTGAAGACCCGCAAGACCGACGAGGTGACCACGTCGCTGCAGAACATGGTCGCCGCCGCGCAGGAAGTGCGCGCGGGAGTCTGATTTGCGCCGAGCGTGGGGCGCCTCGGGGCCTGATTTGCGCCGAGCGTGGGGCGCCTCGGGGCCTGATTTGCGCCGAGCGTGGGGCGCCTCGGGGCCTGATTTGCGCCGAGCGTAACGCCACTGCGATTTTCAGACCTCAGATTTCGCACTGGCGTTACGCTCGCGGATCTACTCCTCGGGCTGAGACTCGGCCCCGGGCTCGGGCTGAGGCTCGGGCTCGGGCTCGACTGGCTCTTCAATGGCGTCCGACAGCACCTGGACCGGCACGTCGTCGGCCCAGGGCTGCCGGGTGACCATGTCCGCGACTTTGACGATCCCGCGCTCGAATTCACCGGTCGCGGCGTCCACCAGCCGGTAGGACTGGGTCTGCCGATGGATCGGCTGCGCGTCGAGTAGCACGACCCGCACTTCACCGGGCAAGAAGCCGCAGCGCTGCTGCATCGCGGCGATCAGCTGCTCGTTGTGCATGTGGCCGTCGCCGAAATTCCAGCCGACGGCGGTGCTGCAGATCCGCTCCCCGTCGGTGATGACGTAGTCGTCCTCGTTCTCGCCGGCCATCGCCCGGTGCGCCAGCGTGAACAACGCCCTGCCGTGAGTGTTCATGGCGCGGAACGCATATCCGAGATACATCGGGATCTGCGCGCGCTCCTTGCCGTACACCTTCTCCAGCTGGGCCGCGGGCATGCTGGCGATCGAGACCAGGTTGTGGTTGATCTTCTTGTCCGCTGACGGCTTGATACACCACAGCGTGGTGTCCCAGTTGCCGGCGTAATAGCGCATGCCGGGCAAGAACGAGATCTTGCGCGGAAACAGGTTGCCCGCGATCACGATTCCGGCGATGAACGCGATGAAAATCCCAACCGGGACAGGGTTTTTCAGATCGGTCAGACCGGTATGAGCATGGCCGACGAACAGGGCGAACACGCCGAAGATCATGAATACGTTCCATTCCAGCGGCACCCCCATCGGGATGGCTGTCAGGATGCCGAGGTGGAAGATCACCATGATCGCCGCGGGAACGGCGGTCCACCAGCCGCCGTGCGCGACGAACAGCGCGATGGGCACACACATTTCGACGAAGGTGCTCACGTGGGCGAACAGCCGCGACAAACGTCCCGGTCGCAGGTCGTCGGGGAACTCCTCGAAGAACATCCGCTTGATGAACCGGGGCCGGAACAACGGATTGTTGGACATCATCGTGGAGATCACGAACGGAAAGTGCTTGTTCAGCTTGGACGTCGCCGCGCCCATCCAGATGATCAGGAACACCAGTTTGGCGGCGATGATCATGTCGAGACCGCCGAACAGGAACGTCACCGCCAGCGTCGCGTAGACCTCACCGCGGGCGGCCAGGAAGATGACCTTGTCACGCAATCCCAGCACGCCGAGGAGCACCAGGACCAGCACGATCCGCCACGTGGGTATCAACCCGACCTGAGTGCCCAGCTCTGGCACCGGGCCGGTGCCGTCGGCGAACAGCGTCAGGAAGGTCAGCAATAAAAGCAGCCCGTATAGCGCGACATCCACCAGGGTGCGGGCGGTGCCCTTGGTCGCGGGGACGCGTTTGGGCCACGGGGGCAGCCGGATGGTGTCGGGCCGCAGCCAATACAAGATCGAACCCAGCGGCGGATTGAACCGGTTGTTCAGCGGCCCGAAGCCGCAGCCCAGCCCGATCACCTCGAAGAGCATCGTGTAGAGCACGACCTTCTCGAACACGATCGGCTCGGAATACCACGACACGACGTTGGTGAACGCCAATCCGCGGGTGGTCGGCACCGCCAACAACCAGGCGAACAGGATGTAGAGCAGGATCTTGCCGACGTAGAACAAGTGCAGCACGACCGGCGTTCCAAACCCCACCTCGGCCCAGTGTCGTGCCATCGGCCGGATCTTTTCGCTGCGGCTGAGCTTGTTCCACTCGTCGATGTCGACCTGCGGCAGTTCGGGTTGGAGAAATCCCATGGTTTCACAGACTAGAACCTGTTCTAGCTAAGCGTGCTGAGGATCGCGGATGACATCCTTTGCCCGCAGGTTCTCCGCCGGATAGCGTGACGTCTTGGCACCCGCTTAGGAGATGTCGCGCATGAGCAGACTTCGGTTCCTGATTTCAGCCACCGCGTTGGCAGTGGTCACCGCCGGGTATGCCCAGGCACCCGCACCGGGTGATTCCTGTACGACCTTGCATGCCACCACGCAGGACACTAACGGCCGCACCATGTGGTGCAATCCGACGATGACCGGCGACCACAACCTGGTTTGGCAATACGGCGGGCCGTCGGACTAGCCCGCCTTACCTGACCACCAGCGCCCGCTGCGCTGGGCCGACATACTCGCTCAGCGGACGGATCAGCGCGTTGGACGCGGTCTGCTCGATGATGTGAGCCGTCCATCCGGTGATGCGGCTCATCACGAAAATCGGTGTGAACATCCCGATGTCGAAGCCCATCAGGTGGTAGGCCGGCCCGGTCGGGAAGTCCAGGTTCGGCTTGATCCCGTTGGAGACGGCCATGCCCTTCTCGAGCACCTCGTAGATGTCGAGCCATTTCTGGCCGTCGCGCACGGCCGCGATCCGCTTCAGCGCCTCTTTCATGGTCGGCACCCGCGAGTCACCGTTCTTGTACACCCGGTGGCCGAAGCCCATGATCTTGTCCTTGCGAGTCAGCTTGCCCTGCAACCACTCCGACGCCTTGTCGGCGTGGCCGATCTCGATCATGTCGCGCATGACCGCTTCATTCGCCCCGCCGTGCAGCGGACCCTTCAGCGCACCGATCGCGGCCGTGACCGCACTGTAGATGTCGGACTGCGTGGACGTGACCACCCGCGCGGCGAATGTCGAAGCGTTGAAGCTGTGCTCGGCGTACAGGACCATGGACTGCTCGAAAGCGTCGACGACCACCTTCTCCGGGACGTCGCCGAAGCACATGTGCAGGAAGTTCTGCGCATAGTTCATGTGGCTGTGCGGAGCGATGGGCGCCAGACCCCGGCGCCGGCGCATGTCGGCGGCGACGATGGTGGGCAGCACCGCGAACATCCGCAGCGACTTGGCGTAGTTCGCTGTCTCGCTGCTGTCGTCCTCGTCGGGGTCCTCGGCGCCCATGAAGCTGGTCAGCGTGCGCACCACGTCCATCGGGTGGCAGCTATTCGGCAGCTTCTGCAGCAGGTCCATCATCGACCGGTTCAGCCGGCGGGCAGCGCGTTCCCGCTGGGTGAACAGCGACAGCTGCTGGTCGTTGGGCAGCTCGCCGTGCCACAGCAGGTACGCCACCTCTTCGAAGCTGCGCTGCGTGGCGAGGTCCTGAACCGCATAGCCGCGATAGGTCAGCGAATTGGTCTCCGGGACGACCTTGGAGATCGACGTGGTGTCGACGACGACACCGGCCAAGCCCTTGTGGATGCGAGGCTTGTCTTCGATGTTGCTGCTCATGGGGTTTTCCCTTCGAGGGCGAAGTTGTAGATGTCGGAGTCGAATTGGTTGTAATCGGCATAACGGAGCAGCTCGTAGAGGCTGCTGCGGTGCTGCATTTGGTCGAGTAGGCCGGATTGCGTTCCGGCGTCTGCGATTTCACGCAGGCCGACCTCGACGGCGCGCATGGCTAGCCGCAGGGTGGTCACTGGGTAGATCACGACGTTGTAGCCGATGTCAGATAACTGCTTGGCGGTCAGCAGCTCTGACTTACCGAACTCGGTCATATTGGCGAGCAACGGTGTATCCACAGCGGCCCGGAATTGCTCGAAATCGGCCGGCGTGTAGAGGGCTTCGGTGAAGATCAAATCGGCACCCGCGTCGGCGTAGGCCTTGGCTCGGTCGATCGCGGCGGGAAGTCCTTCGATACCCGCGGCGTCGGTGCGGGCACAAATGATGAAGTTCGGGTCGCGGCGCACGGATACCGCGGCCCGCAGGCGTTTGACCATCTCGCTGGTCGGCACCACGGCCTTGCCGTCAAGGTGCCCACACCGCTTCGGGTTTACCTGATCCTCCAGATGGCAGCCGGCCAGCCCGGCGTCCTCCAAGACGGTCACGGTGCGCGCGGCGCTCATCGGTTCACCGAAGCCGGTGTCGGCGTCGATCAGCGTGGGCAGGTCGGTCACGCCGGCGATCTGGGCGCCGCGCGAACTGACCTCGGTCAGGGTGGTCAGGCCGATATCGGGCAGGCCGAGATCAGCGGAGAGCACCGCGCCCGAAACGTACACCCCGTCGAAGCCGGTCTCGGCGATCAGTTTGGCGACCAGCGGCGAGAATGCGCCCGGAAACCGTTGCAGCCGACCACTTTCCAGCGCGGCACGGAACCTCGCCCGCTTCTGTGCCGCGGGTACACTGCCGATCAGGCCGCTCATCAGAAGATTCCCGGCGGAATTGTCGGCGCCTTGTCGAGCACCAGCGGACCGACGGTGATGTTGAGCGCGCCCAGGGCGCCTGCCTGCAGTTCGGGAAGAGCTTCCACCGCCGCAAGGAACCGATGCTGCTCGGCATCAGCGACCACGCCCTCGGCCAGCTCGGTGAACTTCCCAACGTACTGCTTGCGCTCAAATGGCCTTGCCCCCAACGGGTGTGCGTCGGCGACGGCCAGTTCGTCGACGATCACCTCGCCGCTCTTCAGCGTCACCTCGGCGCGCGCCCCGAACGCCTTCTCGGCGGGATCGGCCGAGTGATAGCGCCGGGTCCACTCGGGGTCTTCGACCGTGGAGATCTTGTGCCAGAGCACGACGGTGTCGGGCCGGTGCGCTCGCTCGGGTGCGTAGGAGCGCTCGTGATGCCAGGTGCCGTCCTGCAAGGCGACGGCGAAGATGTACGGCAGCGAATGGTCCAGCGTCTCCCGCGATGCGTCCGGGTCGAACTTCTGCGGGTCCCCGGAGCCGGTGCCGATCACGTAGTGGGTGTGGTGACTGGTGTGTAGCACGATCGTCGCGATCTGCGTGAGGCCACCTGCCAAACCGGACAAGCGCTCGCGCATCTGCCTGGCCAGGTCGATCGGCGCCTGGCTCTGGTACTCCGCCGAGTGCTCCTTGGTGTAGGTGTCCAGGATGGCGCGCTTCGGCTCGCCCGGCTCCGGCAACGGCACCTGGTAGACGCGTTCCGCACCGCCCAGCAGCCAGGCGATCACGCCGTCCTCGCCCTCCCAGATGGGCGCCGGAGCACCTTCACCGCGCATCGCACGGTCGACCGCCTCGATGGCGATCTTGCCGGCGAACGCCGGCGCGAACGCCTTCCAGCTAGAGATCAGGCCTTTCCGGGACTGGCGGGTGGCGGTGGTCAGGTGCAGGGCCTGCCCGACGGCCTGGTAGATGGTCTCTTCGTCCAGACGAAGCATCGTGCCCAGGCCGGCGGCCACCGACGGGCCGAGGTGCGCGACGTGGTCGATCTTGAACTCGTGCAGGGAGATCCCCTTGACCAGATCAACCTGGACCTCATACGCGGTTGCCAAACCGCGAATCAGATCGGCCCCGCCGACACCGAGGTGCTGTGCAACGGCGACCAGCGCGGGAATGTTGTCGCCCGGGTGGGAGTACTCGGCGGCGAGGAACGTGTCGTGAAAGTCCAACTCGCGCACCGCGACACCGTTGGCCCAGGCCGCCCACTCCGGCGCATAGTCGCCCTCGACGCCGAAGACCTTCGCGCCCCGCGCCGGGACGGGGTGCGCCAGCGCCTGGGCCCGGGCGGTGGTCACCGGACGACGGATCAGCGCGGCAGCGGAAACCGCGGCGTTGTCGATGATGCGGTTGATGACCATCGCTTCGGTCTCCGCGGGCACGGCGACCGGGTCCGCCGCGATCTGGGCAATTTTGAAGGCCAGGTGCTCACTGCGGGGGAAGTCGTCGGCGCTACGCCGCGTTCGAACGTCATGAATGCGCATAAACCGCACAGTACGCAGCCGGTCGAACGGGGTAAATCCCCTAAACAAGCGTAACTTTGTGTCCTTGTCCCGATGATTTTGCGAATGTTGTGGAAGCCGGTGCGCGTACCCTGTTGCAGGTGGCGAAGACGTTCGCCGGCGCGCGGCTGCGACGCCTACGCGAGGAGCACGGGCTGACTCAGGTCGCGCTGGCGCGTGCGCTGGGACTGTCCACGAGCTACGTGAACCAGCTGGAAAACGATCAGCGTCCGATCACCGTGCCGGTGCTGCTGACCCTTGCCGAGCGCTTCGACTTACCGACCCAGTACTTCGCGCCGGATTCCGATGCCCGACTGGTCGCGGACCTGCGCGAAATCTTCGCCGAGGGACCCGCGACGGCCGGGCAGATCGAGGAGCTCGTTGCCCGCATGCCGGAGGTCGGTCAGACGCTGGTCAACCTGCAACGGCGCCTACACGACGCCACGGCCGACCTCGAAGCGTTGCACAGTCGCGCCAACTCCGAGACGTCCACGGGCCCTTCGCAGCCGATGCCGTTCGAAGAAGTCCGAGACTTCTTCTACGACCGCAAAAACTACATCGGAGATCTGGACGTCGCGGCCGAAGAGTTGTTCAACCAAAACCGTTTGCACACAGGCGGACTCGATAGCCAGCTGGCAGAGCTGGTCCATGACAAGCTCGGGGTAACGGTCGTCATCGACGACGGCCGGGTCCTAACACCCAACTCAAAGCGGCTGTTTCAAACCGAGTCGAAGACCCTGTATCTGGCTCGGTGGCTCCATCCGGGCCAACGCGCCTTTCAGTTGGCGACCCAAATCGCCTTGCTTACCCAAGCCGAGCTGATCGATGGCATCATCGCCGGCGACGACCAGCTCAGCGATGATGCGCGGGGCGTGGCGCGCATCGGCCTGGCCAACTACTTCGCCGGTGCCCTGTTGCTGCCTTACCAGCGCTTCCTCGAGGCCGCCGAAGGCGTGCGCTACGACATCGACCAGCTGGCAAGGCGTTTCGAGGTGGGCTTTGAAACCGTCTGCCATCGCTTGTCCACTCTGCAACGGTCGAGCGCGCGCGGAGTGCCTTTCATCTTCGTCCGGACTGACAGCGCGGGCAACATCTCTAAACGCCAGTCCGCCACCGCTTTTCACTTCTCGCGCGTAGGCGGAAATTGCCCGCTATGGGTTGTTCATCACGCCTTTGCCCGACCCGGCCAGTTCTTGACGCAGATCGCCCAGATGCCCGACGGCCGCACGTACTTTTGGATCGCCAGAACCACCTCGACGGAGCCCAGCCGTTATCTCGGTCCGGACAAGAGCTTTGCGATCGGGCTCGGCTGCGACCTGGCCCACGCCGAGAAGCTGGTCTATTCCGTCGGCATCGATATCACCGGCGTCGAAGCGATCGTGCCGATCGGTGCGGGCTGCAAGATCTGCGACCGTCCCGCCTGCCCGCAACGCGCCTTTCCCTATCTGGGCCATCCCGTGCACGTCGATCCCCACTCCAGCACCGATCTGCCCTATCCGCCGGCAATACCGTCCTAGGAACGGTCAAAATACCCGTCGGCCAACACTTTTAATTTCAATTCCACGCGAACGGAGTGCCCCCGTGCCGCGATCGGTGTAGTTTGCTGCTCAACACCCAGCCGGAACCGAGGAGCGCACCGTGGCGGACGTCGATTATTGCGTGGTCGGAGCGGGATTCGCGGGGTTGACGGCTGCCTTGCGCTTGAAGCAAGCGGGGCACTCGGTGGCATTGCTGGAGGCGCGTGACCGGGTCGGTGGTCGCACCTACACCGTCACTCGCGACGACGGGACGTGGATCGATCGCGGCGGTGCCTGGATCGGGCCGGGCCAGGACCGGATCTACGCGTTGATGAACGAGTTCGGCGTGCCGGAATACAAGCAGCACAACGACGGTGACGCCATGATGATCGTCGACGGCAAGAAGCACCGCTACGGCGGCACCATACCCTGGACGATGAGCCCGTGGGCGGTGGCCAACCTGGGTCTCGGTTTGCGCGCCGTGGAGAAGATGTGCAAGGCCGTTCCGCTCGAATCCCCTTGGGAGGCAACTCAAGCCGAGGAATGGGATCGGATCAGCCTGGGCGAGTGGATCGAGCAGAACACGATGTCGAAGACTGCCCGCGAGATGTTGGACATGGCCCTGGCCGGCCTCTACACCTCGGCAGGATCGGAGACGTCGTTGCTGTGGATGCTGCTGCAGACGGGCTCCGCCGGCGGGCCCACCTTCGCCATCTCCGGCAAGGGCGGCTCTCAGGATGCCCGCCCGGTCGGTGGGATGGGCGCCCTACATCGCCCGATGGTGGCCGCGCTGGGCGACTCGCTGCAGCTTTCGCAGCCGGTCCGACAGATCACCCAGGATGCCGACGGGGTCACTGTCGACGCCGACGACGTGACGGTGCGGGCACGTCGGGTCGTCGTCGCGATACCACTGGCGATCGCCACCTCGATCAACTACGAGCCGATGCTGCCGGTGGACCGCGCGTTCCTGCACCAGCGCATGCCCAGCGGTGCGGTCATCAAGATCTCGGTCATCTACGACGAGCCCTTCTGGCGCGCCGACGGACTCTCCGGTCAGTCCGCCGCACCGAATTCCCCGGCCGCCCTGACCATCGACGCCTGCACGGATACCGGGGACCCGGGGATCATGTGTGTCATCAGTGAGGGACCGGCGGCGCGCCGGCTGGGCGAACTCGATGAGGCCGAGCGCAAGGCGGTCGTCATCGACGAACTCGTTGATCGGTTCGGCAGCAAGGCCAACGCGCCGTTGGAATTCCACGAGCAGAACTGGACGGTGGAACGCTATTCCGGCGGCGGGATGATCAGCCACGCCCCCACCGGTGTGCTGACCCAGTTCGGCTATACCCTGCGCCAACCCTGCGGACGGATCCACTGGGCCGGCACCGAAAGCTCGGCGGTCATGTGCGGGTGGATCGATGGAGCGATTCGTTCCGGCGAGCGCGCCGCGTCAGAGGTGATCGCCGCCGCAACCGCCGCGGTCGGCTAGGCAGAACGCCCCCGGGGGTCCTGACCAGGAGAGTTGACTGCATGGGTGTTAGCCTCCCGAGCCGATTCGGCGACCGAGCCATTCGGCGCCACCGACTTCGGCTGCATCCTCAAGCCGGAAGCGGTTTCCGCGAGTCAGCGGCGTGCACCGACCCACTGACCCGCCTGCTCAACCGTGCGGGATGGGAGATCGCGACCGCGGACCTATTGGCGCGATCCCGTTCGGCGGCGGTCACCGTCACCGTGCTCGACATCGACAACTTCAAGACGATCAACGACACCCAGGGGCATCTTGCCGGCGACGAATATCTGGTCAGCCGGGCCGACTGCTGGCGAAATCTCGTGCCCGCCAACGCCGTTCTGGCCAGGATCGGTGGTGACGAATTCGCGGTGTGTATCGCCGACGACACAAACCAGACGCACAATTCGGAACAGTTCGTCGCCGACGTCCGGCTGCACACCCCCCACACCAGCATCGGCACCGCATCGCAGCGCGGTGCGAGCGCCGACATCCGCTCGCTGTATGCGGCCGCCGACGCCGAGCTGTACGACGCCAAGCACAAGGTTCGGCAGCGCGTCGACCCGCTGTCGCCTAGCTAGCCGGCTTGCTTGGCCGGCGGCCGGTAGAAGATCAGCAACTGCCCGACGGCGCCGGCGAGGCCGAGCACCACCGAGATCAGCAGCCCGTTCCAGCCGATCAGCGGGTCGTTGATCCCGAAGATCACCCAGTCCAGGCTCAGCCTGCCGGGCCCCAGCGTCGCCACGGCGACCGCGCTGAGCGCCAGGACCAGGTTGTACTCCCAGCCCTCTTTGACGATGAAGAACCCGTTGTGGCGGTGGACGGTCCAGGCCGCGACCAGCATCAACGAGACAAAGCCCGCGGCCGGGATCGGCGTGAGTAGCCCGGCGGCCAGCCCCAGGCCCGCGGCGATTTCGGTGGTGGCGGCCACGGTGGCGTGGAACTTGCCCGGCTTCATGCCGATGCTCTCGAACCATCGCGCGGTGCCCGGTATCCGCCCGCCGCCGAAGAACTTGTTGTAGCCGTGCGCGGCCAATGTCACGCCCAGCACCAGCCGCAGGATCAGTAATCCGACGTCATAGGGAGTCATACGTGCAAACCTAGATCATCGCGCGGATCGGATAACAGCAGCGGTGGTCAGCCGCGAACTGGGCCGGGTGGCGGTGGTGGGCCGCGGAGCGTCGGCAACACTGGCCGGCAAGCAAATCACCGTCGACGGCTACGAAGGCGAAGGGCGCGAAGGCAATCTGGCCCCGTCCGCGTGGTCGCCGGACGATAGGCCGGAACCGCGCGAACTCGCCGACATCGCGCGGTGGACCAGCCCCAGCGGCCGTGCCCGCGAGTAAGCGGCCAGATCCGGTGATGCGCAATGATTTAGAGCGCCGCGTTCAGAAGCTCTAGATAGGCGTCGATGTCGGGGATCGCCGATTCGGCCGCGTGGACGCTGATCGCGATGGTCTCGCCAATGCCGTGCAGACCGTGGGTCAGACCCATGGCAGGCCCTAGGGTTGGGCAGCCGGTCGCCAATACCACTGGCACGTCGCCGAAATGCAGATCGGCGGGTCCACGGTTGACGCTGGAGACTACGGTATTGCCCAGCACCTGCGCAGGCCGCGCATCCGGGTCGAACAGCGAAACGCCCCAACGCAGTAGCGGCGCGGGCATCGCGGCGAAAGCCCGGTCGGTTGAGCGGGGAGCCGGATGTTCGAAGCGACGGCGACCATTGGCTAGATCGGTCGCGATCCGCTGCGCCCGGGCGTCGCGATCGAGCTGCGGGTAAAGCCCGACGACGACGTTTCCGAAATGGTTATTCGCCTGTCGCACACCAGGTTTAGCCATCGGCACTTCGGCCCCCAACGCGTCGGCCGCAGCGCCGAACAGGTGCGACAGGGCCGAGGACACGGCGGCCAGCACTCCGACCGTGACCGTCGAGCCCGATATCTGTGAGCGGTGCCGCACCAGGGTGCGCAACGAGCGTTCGCCAGCGGGGCGGGCGTTGGTGGGCAGCGGCGGCCGGTACCCGATTCCGGGCGTCACCAGCCCGGCCTGGGTATCGCGAACCAGCCGGCGATGGCTTCGGGCCGCGTCGACGGCACGCCAGGGCAGAAAGCCTGTCCGCGGCCGTTGCACCTCCGGTACCGGGACAGCCCGACCGAAAAGCCAGGCCGCCAACGCCGAGGCACGGACGCCGTCGGCCAGCGCGTGCGGGACCCGCATCACCGCAACACTGCCCGAGCCACCGGTACCCGGAATGCCGAAGACCGGCGTGAATACGTGTACGCGCCAGGACATCCGGCGCATGTCCAACTGGTCATCGGCGAGGCGGGCAACTGCCTCCAGCAATCCGTCCCAGCTGCGATCGGCCAGGGGGTGGTGGACTACCCAATCAGGTCCAACCGCGGTCGGCACCCACTGCGGATACCTCAGCGGCGACCCCTCGTGGACCCGCAATCCCAGATCCGGGCAGGCGCGGGCCCGATGGACGACCTGCTCGACGGCCCGCTCGACATCGGCGGGCTCGCCGTCGAAGGCGTAGACCATGAAGTCGTCATTGTGGAGTTTGGCCGACATCCAGTAGAACTGCGCATCGACGGCGGCCATTCGGCGCGCGGCCACGGCGTCAGCCGGGTGAGCC
Source organism: Mycobacterium sp. Aquia_216 (assembly GCF_026723865.1). Classification (NCBI taxonomy): domain Bacteria; kingdom Bacillati; phylum Actinomycetota; class Actinomycetes; order Mycobacteriales; family Mycobacteriaceae; genus Mycobacterium; species Mycobacterium sp. Aquia_216. The sequence goes on from NZ_CP113529.1 coordinate 5,074,061, forward strand.
GACGAAGGCAAGCACCCGCTCGGCGACCTTGTCGGGCTGTTCGAGCTGCAGGAAATGCCCGGCATGGTCGACGATGGCCACGTCGCTACCGGCGGGGAGCACCTTTGCCGTCCAGTGCGCGAAAGCCGCAGTCATGCAACCGTCGTCGCGGCCATGCAGATACAGGCTGGGCAGCATCGGCGCCTCGGTCCACAGTTGGTTAAGTTCGGCATACCGCTGCGGCGGGCGGGTGTTGCGCAACGTGGCCCGGTAGGTCCCCAGGGCCGCCCGCCAACTTTCCGGTGTCCCGATCGCGGCATCGACGTGGCGCAGGTCCTCGTCGGCTCCGCGATAGCCCGGAGACCACCGCCGCCATAGCCGCGGCAGGATCCAGGCCGCGGAACGCTCTGGCAGCACAGGCAATTGGAAGTAGAACATGTACCAGCTGCGCAGCAGCTGGCGCGGCACCAGACGGGCCAGCCGCCCCCGCTCGCTCACCTGGCCGCGGAATGCGGCCGACACCGGCACCGACATGATCACGGCCTTGGTGAACGGGCTGTTGGGCATCGCCGCGAGGCCGGTGGCCGCCAGTGCTCCCCAGTCGTGACCGATCACCACATCGCGGTCGGTGCCTCCGGCGGCCGCCCGCACGCGCAGCGCGTCGTCCATGATCGCGCCGACGTGGTAGCTGCCGTCGTCCGGTATCGACGAGGGCGCATATCCCCGCATGAAAGGCGCGACGACGCGCCAGCCGGCTGCGGCGAGGAGCGGGGCCATCTTGCGCCAGCCGTAGGCCGTGTCGGGGAAGCCGTGCAGACACAAGGCGATCGGGGCGTCGGCTGGGCCCCAGGTCAGCGCCTTGAGGTCCGCGGGGGGACCCGGCACGTCGATCCACCGCGGCTCGGTCATCTCGGGTAGTCCGCCATATTCACTCCTGTTCGGCGCGTCCGCACGGACCAACCTAACGCGTGCCTGTTCAGGCCACACCGACCGGAGCGGTAGATTCTCTAAACCCTCAGGGCATCAAGCATTTTCACTCGACGCCCGTGCCGCCGCCCGTTCCAGGTCGGCGAGGACGATCTTGCGCATGCCGTACATCGCCCGGGTGGCGGCCGTCGCGCAGGCCGGATCGGGGTGGCTCACCAGCTGGTAAAGCCGGTTCGGGACGATTTGCCAACTCAGCCCGTAGCGGTCCTTGCACCAGCCGCACTGCGATTCCTCACCACCGTCGGTGAGCCTGTTCCAGTAGTAGTCCACCTCGTCCTGGTCCTTGCAATCGATCGTGAACGACACCGCCTCGCTGAACGGGAACTGCGGGCCGCCGTTGATCCCGATGAACCGGGTGCCGTCCAGCACAAAGGTGCCCGACAACGCCGAGCCGGGCTCGCCGGGACCGGCGTCGGTGGCCCGGTTGAAGTCCTCGATACGCGAGTTCGGGAACACCGAGGCGTAGAACGTCGCCGCCTCCTCCAGGTTGTGGTCGAACCACAGCGAGGGCGTGATTGATGGCATGCGGTCTCCTACTTTCGTTGGTTTCCCTGATAGACCCGAACGACCGCCGGAACTCACCGCCGCACCCCCTCGCACGCAAATGTGTAGACGACCTCGGTAACGTCGAGGCACGATCTACGAGAGGACGCCCGTGAGCGCCGTGAGCAGCAGTCCCCAGACGGTCAAGTTCGCAGGTGTGGGCGATATTGGCTTGGTCGCCGACGAATGGAACCGCGACGCCGCCGTCGCGGGCCGACCATCGATCCTGATGTTGCACGGCGGCGGCCAAAACCGATTCTCCTGGAAGAACACCGGCCAGGTCCTGGCGGACGAGGGCTACCACGTCGTCGCGCTGGACAGCCGCGGGCACGGCGACAGCGACCGGGCGCCGGGCGCGGACTACGCCATCGAAACCCTGACCGCCGACGTCTTGCACATCCTCGACGCGATCGGCCGCCCCGTCGTGCTGATCGGGGCCAGCATGGGTGGGTTGACCGGCATCCTGGTCGCAGCCAGCGCGGGCCCGGCGAAGGTGACCGGATTGGTGCTGGTCGACGTGGTGCCGCGGTACGAGAAGACCGGCAGCGCCCGTATCCGGGATTTCATGCTGACCAACCTGCACGGCTTCGGCTCCCTCGAGGAGGCGGCCGACGCCGTCTCCGCCTATTTGCCGTACCGGGAAAAGCCGCGCAGCCCCGAAGGGCTGAGGAAGAACCTCCGGCTGCGCGACGGACGCTGGTACTGGCACTGGGATCCGGCGTTCATGACCGCACCCGGGGACGACCCGGAGCTGCGCACCGAGCATTTCGAGCAGGCCGCGGCGGACCTGAAGGTTCCGGTGCTGTTGATCCGCGGCAAGCTCTCCGACGTCGTCAGCCCCGAAGGCGTCCAGCACTTCTTGGCGACGGTTCCGCGTGCGGAGTTCGTCGAGTTGTCCGACGCCGGACACACCGCGGCCGGCGACGACAACGACGCCTTCAGCGACGTCGTGGTGGAGTTCGTCAAGCGGCTGACAAACTAATCAGCCACCCACTCCCGGTTTCTCCGCGTGCCCGCCGAACTGCTTGCGCATCGCCGACAGCGCCTTGTTGGCGAAGTCGTCGAGGCTGCGCGAGGCGAAGCGGGACTGCAGCGCGGTGGTGAGCACCGGTGCGGGCACGCCCTCGTCGATCGCCGCGATGGCGGTCCAGCGGCCCTCACCTGAGTCGGAGACCCGTCCGGAGAACTCCGACAACGTGGGCGATTCGTGGAGTGCGATCGCGGTCAGGTCCAGCAGCCAGGAGCCGACGACGCTGCCTCGCCGCCAGACCTCAGCGACATCCGCGATGTCGAAGTTGTACTGGTAGCACTCGGGATTCGACAGTGGCGCGGTTTCGGCGTCCCCCGCCTCGACACGCTTACCGATATCGGCATTGCGCAAGATGTTCAGCCCCTCGGCGAGCGAGGCCATCATCCCGTACTCGATGCCGTTGTGGACCATCTTCACGAAGTGCCCCGCCCCGGACGGGCCACAGTGCAAGTAGCCCTTCTCCGGTTGCGTAACCTCGCCGTCGCGGCCGGGGGTACGCGGCGCCGCGTCGACTCCGGGTGCGATGGTCTTGAAGAGCGGTTCGGCGTGCTCGAAGGCGTAGTCGTCGCCGCCGATCATCAGACAGTAGCCGCGTTCACGGCCCCACACACCGCCACTGGTGCCGCAGTCGATCAGATGAATCCCCTTCTCGGACAGCAGCTTTGAGTGCTTGAGATCGTCGCGGTAGTAGGAGTTGCCGCCGTCGATCACGATGTCGCCGGACTCCAGCGTCGTGGCCAGCTCCTCGATCACCGACTGGGTGATGGTGCCCGCGGGGACCATCACCCACACGACCCGCGGCGCGGTCATTTTCTCCTTCAGCTCCTCCAGGGAGTACACGCCAGTGGTGTTTGGCTCGCCGGCCATCGCCTTGACGGCGTCGGAATTGTGGTCGTACACAACGCATTCGTGCCCGTTGTCGGCCACACGGCGAGCGATGTTGGCACCCATTCGGCCGAGGCCGATCATTCCCAGCTGCATATCTGTTGTCTCCTTACTGTCCCGACTGCGTATTTGGAGAGAACCACGGGTCCTGCCAATGGCGGTGCCCACGGACTAGCGACTGCGCGGCCTCGGGTCCCCAGGATCCGGGCTCATAGGGGTGGATTTCGCTCGGCTTGTCCAGCAGCGGCTGGACGATGCGCCACGTCTGTTCGATGCTGTCTTCCCGCGCGAAAAGTTGACGATCGCCGGTCAGCGCGGCGTGCAGCAGCAGTTCATACGGTCCCTCCGCTTCGCCCAGGTCCGTGACGAATACCGAGTCCAGGTGCACGTCGCGCCACTCGCCGTCGGCGAGGGCGGCCAGCTGCAGTCGCATGCCCGGGTCGGGGTCGATGCGCAGCACGATCTGGTTGGGCTCGGCCGTCTTGCGCTGGCGCAGGAAAGCCAACTGCGGAACGCGACGGAGAATCAGCCGCACTTCGGTGACCCGCTCGGGCAGCGCCTTTCCGGCCCGCAGGAAGATCGGCACCCCGGACCAGCGCCAGTTGTCGATCTCGGTGCGTAGCGCGATGAAAGTCTCGGTCGCCGAATCCTTCGCCACCCCGGGGACATCGGTGTATCCGCGGTACTGACCCCGTACGCAGTGTTCGGGATCCAGCGCCGGGATCGCACGGAACACCTCGGACTTCTTGTCGTTGAGGTCGTCGGCACTGCCGCCGACCGGAGGCTCCATCGCCACCATCGCAAGTACCTGCAGCAGATGGTTCTGCACCACGTCGCGAACGGTGCCGACGGCGTCGTAGAACCTGCCCCGATCCTCCACGCCGAAGTTCTCGGCCATCGTGATCTGGATCTCCGACACGCTCTGCCGGTCCCACAGCGCGGCCAGCGCCTGATTGGCGAACCGGAGGCATTCGAGTTCCACCACCGGCTGTTTGCCCAGGAAGTGGTCCACCCGCAGGATCTGGTCTTCGTCCAGTACCGCGTGCAACCGTTCGTTGAGTTCGCACGCGGAGGCCAGGTCATGGCCGAACGGCTTTTCCACCGCGACCCGTGCGCGCTGCAGCAGACCCTCCCTCGCGAGCCCCTCGACAATCGGCGCGAACAACGCGGGCGGCATCTCGAGGTAATACAGCGGGCGGTAGTCCGAACCGATCATCTCGGCCAGCCGGTGATAGAGCTGGCCGTCGGACACGTCGCCGTGGACGTAGTCCAACCGATTGGCCAGCCGGTCGAACACCTCGTCGTCGATCTTCTCCCCGGCGTCGTTGATGGCGCCCCGCGCCCGCTCGATCAAGTCCTGGACACTCATGTCGTCGCTCGCCACACCGAGGATCGGACAGTCCAGCAGGTTGCGGCGCTCTAGCCGATACAACGCCCGGAACGTCATCTTGCGGGCCAGATCGCCGGTAATTCCAAAGATCACCAGCAGGTTGGACGAACCACCACCGTCGTCGGCCAAGACCGAACCTCCCAAAAGTCACCGGATCGGTCCACTCGACATGCACTACCCGGGGGTGATCGAACTCAACCCTAGACACTGCTTATAGGGCCGACAACCGGAAGCCATCGCGCGCTTTGCAAGGATGCGTGGCGTGGGTGATGCACTGCATATCGCGGTCTACGTCCTGGCCGGCGTTGCCGTGATCGAAGCTTGCGCACTCGGCGTGATGTGGAGGTTGCTCGTTCGTAGCCGCGAGGAGGCCGAGGAGTTAAGGCAACGTGCCGACACTCGCAATTGGCTGATATCCGGTGGCCGCGAGGCTGTCAAGACGGTGTGGAACACCGCCTCCGTGATGCGCAAGGAGGGTTTTGGCGCGGCCGTGCGCAGCTCCATCGAAGACCTCGCGGACTGGGCCGAGGTCGAACGGCCCGACCTGGCCCGGGTCACTCCCGACGGACGCGTGGTGATTCTGTTCTCCGACATCGAGGAGTCCACCGCCCTCAATGAGCGGATCGGCGACCGGGCGTGGGTCCGGCTGATCAGCTCGCACGACAAGCTCGTTTCCGGGCTCGTGAAGCGCCGGTCCGGCCATGTGGTCAAGAGCCAGGGCGACGGCTTCATGATCGCCTTCGCGCGGGCCGAGCAGGCGGTGCGCTGTGGCATCGACCTTCAGGGCGAATTGCACAAGGACGCAAAGCGTAAGCGGCACGAGGAGATTCGGGTGCGCATCGGCATCCACATGGGACGCTCGGTACGCCGCGGCGACGATCTGTTCGGGCGCAACGTCGCGATGGCGGCGCGGGTCGCCGCGCAGGCCGCCGGTGGCGAGATCCTGGTGAGCCAATCGGTGCGAGATGCGCTGAGCGACTGTACCGACATCCGGTTCGACGCAGGCCGCGACGTCGAGTTGAAAGGCTTTTCGGGCAGCTATCGCTTGTTCGCGGTGGAGTCGGATTCCGCCAGCCGCTGATGGAGCCGCGAGCGGATCTCGTCGGGGATGTACGCGCGCCGGTTGCGTTGATCACGCACGACCAGCGCGCCCCCGGCGACGACGCCGGCGACACCGGCCAGGCCGATCCACTTCCAAATGTTGCGCATAATTGACACGCTATTACCGCCATGGACACCCTTCACCACAAGGTCGCCGTCATTACCGGGTCGGCCAGCGGCATCGGCCGAATGCCGTATGCGGCCACCAAGGCCGCGATCGTGCAGACCAGCGAAGGTCTGGCAATCTACCTGCGGCCCAAGAACATCGGCGTCACCTTACTGCGCCCGGGCCGGTGCTGACCAATACCCTATGAAAGGCGACACCCGATGACCGACTCTCGCGCCGAAGGCCTTGAGGTGCTTAAGGACATGCTGCCCGGCCTGATACCCGACGACGCCACCACTCTGCGCCGCGGCGGGTTCGCCGACGAGCTGGGCGAACTGAGCCTCGATCACGTCTTCGGCGCGCTGTGGACACGCCCCGGATTGGATCGTCGCTCGCGCAGCCTGGTCACCCTCGGCGCGCTGATCGCACTGCGGGCCACCGAGGAACTGAGGCTGCACTTTCCGATCGCGCTGCGTAACGGGCTGACCATCGACGAGATCGAAGAAGTCATCTACCACATGACGGGCTACGCGGGCTATCCCGCGGCCACCACCGCAAGCAATGTCGCGCGCGACGTTCTGGTCGGCGAATAGGCTTGCCGCAGCATGCTGACCCTGCAACAAGCGCTGAACGAGACGCGGACCGGCGACCTTTGGTTATTTCGGGGCGGTTCGGGACCCGATCGTGCCATTCAGACCTTGACCAACAGTCCGGTGAACCACGTCGGCATGGCCGTGGCCATCGACGACCTGCCACCGCTGATCTGGCATGCCGAATTGGGCGACAAGCTGGTCGATTTGTGGACCGGGACTAACCATCGCGGTGTGCAGCTCAACGACATGCACCAAGCCGTCCTGCAGTGGAGTGAGCGCTACCACCAACGCTGCTGGCTGCGCCAGCTGACACCGCATGCCACCCGCGAACAGGAGGACAAACTGCTGCGGGTGATCGCGCGGATGGACGGCACCGCGTTTCCCACCACCGCCCGGCTGACCGCCCGCTGGTTCCGTGGCCGGCTCCCGACCGCCTATGACTGGGTGCGCGGGATCCCGTTGGTGGACAAGAAAGTTCGTGAGCAGACCCGGCGGCGTCGGGAAAAGCGCAAGGTGAGCCTGGCCACGGCGTATTGCGCCGAGACGGTGGCGATCACCTACGAGGAGATGGGGCTGCTCGTCACCGACAAGGACACCAACTGGTTCGACCCGGGCAAGTTCTGGAGCGGTGACACGCTGCCGTTGGCGCCCGGATATCAGCTGGGCGAAGAAATCGGGGTGACTGTCGGCTAGTCGACCGACATCTCCCCCATCTCCGACCAGCCGGTCGCCTCGATCGTCTGACTGATGATCCGCGGCGTGGACTTCAGCGCCTGCGGGAACTCTTGCATCGCCCGCTTGAAGTGATTGCTGTTGACGTGGATGGCGCCGGCGTCGCCGTCGAGGAACGCCTCGACCAACACATACTCTGCCGGGTTGTCCAGGCTGCGCGACCACTCGAACCATAGGTTGCCCGCCTCGGCGCGGGTGGCCGCGGTGAACGAGGCGACCAGGTCCGGCCAGCGGTCGGTCCAGTCGGGTTTGGTTTCGAACTTGACGACGATGAAGATCATTTGCGGTCCCCGCTTGTGCTCGCAGCTACCAGTGCACTTGCCCGCTCATCGACGGGCAGCGCCAGGATATCGGCCTGTCGCGCCTCGCTTGCGTCCGATGTGGCATTTCGGGTCTTTGTGCGACCCTGTCTCGCGGCGCTACAGCAAAGTCCGCTTGGATGTCTTAGTTGACACCCACGCGGACTTTGCTTTGATCCTGTGCTTATCGAATTTGCAATGATACCCACATAAATGTGGCGTAGCTCACGGCCGGTCGCTTTTCGCGACTACCTCACTGGCGCCAAGCGCGTAATGCAATGAACGCGATCCGCGTCGCAATTCTATCCGCGGAATTAGATAACGCGAGCACCATCCATTTCTTTATCAATTTGGAATTCCGGCATCGCCGGGCGGCGGCAATTCCGGAGCCGGCGGAGCCGGTGGTGCCGGCGCCACGGCACCGACCAAAACGGGCGGCGCGTCCGGCGGCGGAGGCGGTGCATCCGGCGGCGGAAGCGGAGGCCCTTCAGCGTCCGGCGGCATCGGCAAGAACATGTGATGCGTGAATCCGGGCTGGTAAGCGCCCGCACCACCGATGTGCACACCACCACGCTCACCGCTGGACACCGGGGTGCCGTCCGGCAGGGTCACTGCCGTGTGGCCACCGTTCCAGCCGACAACCAACGCGTTGGGGGCCGTTCCATATTGAAAGCCACGCGCCAATAACGCGCCTTCTTCGTTCCCTGTATTAAATCGATCTCCAAAAACCGGCCGATCGGTTGCCGCATTGACAACCCACGAGACAAGTCCCGAACAATCGGTACCTGCGGGAGAATCTCCACCCACAATATACGGCGTCCCCGAGACCTGATTGATCAGCGACACCAACGATGCAAGAACAAACATGACGACGGACACTAGCAACAAGGTAGTTAGCGAGACAAAATTTGTGGCCTGCGTCACGTGGCGATTAAATAATGGCCTGCGCTGCCCTTACAGCAAATAAGTCACGGGAATGCATATTTAAGGAAACGGAAGTTGTCAGCCGGTTGGCCAGGCGTTATCCCGCCGACGCGGGCCTGAGCCGGAACACCGGAATGCCGCGCCCGGCGGCAGCGGCCTTGACGCGGTAGTCGCCGTAGTTGACGCAGACATGCTCAGCAACCGCGTACAGGCGCTCGTAGTCGTCGGGATCGGTGACCTCCTCCGCGACGAAGTGCTCGTCGCCGAGCTTGCATTCGGGATGCGCCTTGAGGTTGTGGTACCACTGCGGATTCTTGGGTTCACCCAAGTAGGAGGCGACCAGGATCGCGTCGGCGCCGTCGTGGAAGTACGCGAGTTGGTGCTCGCGCGGTTGACCCGATTTCGCGCCCGTGCTGATCAATGGAGCCGAGGAAAGCCCGCCAAGGATGGACGGGTAGCGCCCACCGGTTGCGCGGTACAGCCACGGATCGATGTGCCAGAAAAGATGCCGCGCCATGAACCCTCCAGTCCGCGAGCGGCCGAAGCGCTCCAGGGCCCGGTACCACCGGCCGTACTCCTTGGTCGGGTCGACGTAGTGCAGCGGCATGCGGCGACCCTACCGTCTGATCTACGGCTGGTTTCCGAGCAGGTGCGCGTAGGGATCGGTCTCGGAGTCGACCGATTCGGGCATCGGATAATACGTCTTGATCAGCAGGTTGCCGTCATCATCCCAGGCGAATGTCTCTATGCTGTAAGCCATTTGAACGTTCGGTTCGGCTCCGAAGTGGTTCTCACACACCCAAGCCATCTCGTTGCCATTCACCTGCACGGTGATCATCTTGATCTTGAGGATGGACTGGAACATGTCGAACGCGTCCGACGTCGCGGCCTCGAAACCATGCTTTTCCACCGTACCGACCGGATCGAACATGCGGACCTCGCCGGGGCAGATGGTCCGCCACGATGCCACCCACTCGTCTTTCTTGCCCGCGTTCCACAATTCGGCATGCTTGCCCGCGTGCGCGAGGCGCGCCTGACGACTGGGAACACCACCCACGTCCGCATCCCTTCGACTCGAAGTCCGGTTAGACCGGAGTCCAGATCCCGTTGTTGAAGAATCCCCACGCTCCGGAAGTCGGGTTCCACATCAAATGGGCCTGCGGCGCCCACGCCGGTGGAGGTGGCTGCGGGGGCGCCCACGGCGGCGGGGGTCCCCAGGGTCCCCAGCCCGCCGGTGCCGGGCCTTGCCAGTCGTGGCACTGATTCCAGTCCCAGTGATAGTTGGTCCCCCAAGCCGGGTCCCATTGCTGACCCGGACACCAGTGATTGCCGGGCGCGGGAGCTGGGGCCGCCTGGGCGACACCGCCGGCCAGGCCCACCGCAGACAACGCCAGGGCGCCGACCGCCAACAGCCGGATCCACCGTCTCGTGTGGTTTTCCCTCGCCATCCCCTAAGAATGGTCGGCCCGCGACGTCACCGCTAGTGTTCGGCAAACTGGCTCCCGCCTCCCGGTCGATGCATCAGTGCGCGCCGCTACACGTTGAACTTCGCGCGCGCCTCCTCCGTCACCGGCGTGAACAGGTTGACCAGGTTTCCATCCGGGTCTCGAAAAAGCAGGGCACGGTTACCCCACGGCATCGTCGTCGGCTCGGTCACGATCTCGCCGACGCTCCCTCTGAGTCGCTCATATTCGGCGTCCACGTCCTCGACGATGAACTCCAGGATCGCGCTCCGGTTGGCCGCCGCCTCGGCAGAACCGGCCCCGAACAGCGGTACGGTCTTGTCACTTCCGATGGCCAGCGTCCCGGCCGATGTCGGAATCTCGGCGAACAGTTCGTTGCCCCAGACCGGGGCCGTTTCGGTGACCATCTCGTAGAAAGCAACGAGCCGATTGACGTCTGCGGTGATGATGCGGGTCGAAACGAACTTCATGGGGCGTCCTTGGATACTCGGGTGGCGCGGCCTGCGGACAGCGTCTTCGAACGGGAACGCTAGCCACCTCCTCCGACAGCCGGCCGTTTGAACGGTCGGCTCAAGGCCGCCGCCGATCAACGCGTGAACAGGGACAGTTCGTTGCCCCGCGCCGGCTCGAAAGGGAGTGTGAGCGAGACATATCCGTTGCGTGGGTCGCGGACGTAGTCGAGATAGTTCGGCGTGCCGTTTTCGGCGAGTATCAGCGCGTTGGGCTGTAGGTGCGGTTCCAACAGCCGCAGCACCGGCAGGTACAGACTGAACGCACCGTCGAGGTGGACCAGGTCGACGGGGCCGCCCACGCCCTCGCGCAGTGTGTCGAGGGCATCGCCGACGCGAATTTCGACGAGGTCGGCTACCCGCGCAGCGACCAGATGTTCCAGCGCTCGGGCCGCCTTGGCGGGTTCTAGTTCCGTGCCGACGACCGTGCCGCTTCCGTTGTCGCGAAGGGCGCAGGCCAGGTGGATCGTAGAAATGCCGAAGGAGGTTCCGAACTCGACGACGCGGGAGGCGTTTCGGGTACGCGCACAGATATAGAGCAGGCGCCCGAATTCCGGTGAGACGCTGAGGAAGTTACCTACTGCTTGGCGGTAGAGGTCCTTGTAGTCCTGGGCTTCGGCTTCGAGCACGCTGACCAACGGGTCGACTCCCGGTTCGGCGTTAGCGAGCAGGTCCGCGATGAAGGGCCGATCGGCAATCTCCGCCTCGCGGAAAAGGCGGTCAAGGACGTCGGCAACCGGCGACGTAGTGAGTGAGTCCATAACTTAGGGTACCCTAAGTTATGGACTCGGCCCAGCGTTTGCCCGTAACAAGGCCGAGGACGGCGCCTCACATAGTGCGCGTGCTGCCACCGTCGATGAGGTATTCCGCGCCGGTGAGGTAGCCGGCTCTGTCGGAGACGAGAAAGGCAACTAAATCCCCCACATCGTGCGGCGTGCCGGGTTGGCCGAGCGGGATTCCACCGATCGATTCGATGATCTCTTCGCGCGCCGCGGCACTGCTGATCTGGCGGGCCGCAGCGTGCTGGTTGGTGAACTCCCTCGCGGCCTCGGTTTCGATGAATCCGGGTGAGACGCTGTTGACGCGAATGCCGTGCTGCGCCAGATCATTCGACAGCGACTTGCTGTAGTTGGCGAGAGCTGCCTTCGCTGCCGCGTAGGGTGCTGTGCCGGGCATTGGGCTGCGGCGCTGGACTGAGGTGATGTGGACGATCGCTCCACGCTTGTTCGCGATCATTGTGGGCGTCAGTGCCCGGTCCAGTCGCACTGCGCCGAAGAAGTTCGTCTCAAATGCCTGCTGCCAGTCGTCATTTGTCAGGGAGACGGTCCCGCCGGGTTTGATGTCGGAACCGCCGACGTTGTGAATCAGGATGTCCAGGCCGCCGCCGAGTAGCTCCAATGTGCGCTCGGCGAGTGCCGACGTCCCGCCCACAGTGGAGACGTCAGCCTTGACGAATCCTTCGGTTGGCGCGTCGGGTGTCGTGCGTGCCGCGACGATGACGGTTGCGCCCGCAGCACGTAGTCGATCGGCGATGCCCTTGCCGATGCCGCGCGTACCGCCGGTGACGAGGGCGCGCTTTCCGGTCAGCTCCGCTGGCGTTTGGGTGATCGTGGCGGCGGTGACGGGTGTCATGGCGCTCCTGGTGGCCGAGTTCATGCCCTGGGCGTAAGGACGTCGATGATGGGCCAGGCGACTTCGGTTCTCCATTGGGTTTCGTCTGCCGTGTGCGTGCGATCACAGTGGTAGTACTCGCGGATGCGTGGTCCGACGGCGAGTCCTTGGCTGGCTATGTAGCTGCCAAGCTCGGCGTAGGCGAGGTCGATATCGGCCGGGGCGCCGTGGTGGGTCGTCACGGCGACCTCCGCGGCGGGCACCAGGATGGGTTCGACGTGCCCCAGTTGCCGTGGTGTGGTGACGGGGATAAACACGGTGGCTTGGCCTGGTTCGTGTTGAAACAGGCTCTCGTCGTATATCCCGCCCGCGGGCCCGGTTTGGTCAAGCCGACCAGTCCGCACCGCCTCACGAATATCGTGTAGGGCGTCGTGCCACCAGATTTCGATGTCGATGGGGTCGACGGTGGCGGTGATGGCGACCGCTGGGATGGTCGACTCGGCACGTCGGTGCACGGGCTGCGGACTCGCCGCGTTATTCAGCAGGGCCCGAAGCGAATTGACCGCGGCCTTTGTCTGGGCCAGCTCGGCTTCGAGGTGGTCGATGTGGGCTGCGATCAAGGATTCGCGCTCACCGGCATGCTGAGCGACAAGAACTTCTCGGACGTCGGCGACGGGCATCCGCAGGTCACGTAGTCGTCGGATCAGTTGAGCGGTGGGCAGTTGGTCGAGAGAGTAGTAGCGGTATCCGGTCTCGCTATCGACGTGTACCGGTTCGAGTAGTCCGACATGGTGGTAGTGGCGCAGCGTCTTGACGCTGAGGTGGGTCATCGTGGCGAATTGCCCGACAGAAACGGTGATGCTCATGGCGGCTCCGGGTCAGGAGGGCCGCTCCCCGCTCGGAAGCGGCCCCTCTGGTCAATACTGCGGTTCGGTGTTCTTGATGATGAACAGGCTGACGATCTTGCCGTCACGCAGGCGGAAGTAGTTCGTCATGACCAACGGGTCGGGTAGACCGGTCTTGTCGTAGTCACCGTCGTAGCGGCACCGAACGCACCACATGCCGGCGTTGTCGACGACCTCGACGGGTTCGATCGTGACGCGGTCGCCGACAAACTCTTTGGCCATGAACGCGCGGATACGGTTGGTGCCCCAGAACTCCCGCGAGAAGTCGTTCACGAGCGCATCGTCCGCGAAGGTCTCCATGATCGCGTCCACGTCGAAGCTGTTGATCGCGGCGAAGTGCGCGGTGAGCACGGTGTCCAGTCTGAGCTGTGTAGTCATTGCTTCCTCCTTGCGTCCTGACGTCGAATGACCGTCGGACACAGCCTGAGCCCTCCCGTTACGGGAGAGTCAAGCCGTTGAAGAGCCAAAGTGGCTGCTGCTAGACGTTGAACCGGAATTCGACCACGTCACCGTCGGCCATCACGTAGTCCTTGCCTTCCATCCGGACCTTGCCGGCCGCCTTGGCCGCCGCCATCGACCCGGCGTCGATCAGGTCGTCATACGACACGATTTCGGCTTTGATGAAGCCCTTCTCGAAGTCGGTGTGGATCACTCCGGCGGCCTTGGGCGCGGTATCGCCTTGATGAATCACCCACGCGCGCGCCTCTTTTGGGCCTACTGTCAGGTAGGTCTGCAGCTTGAGAGTGTGAAAACCCGCCCGCGCCAACGCATCTAGTCCACGCTCGGTTTGCCCGATGGACTCAAGCAACTCGGCCGCCGACTCGTCGTCGAGTTCGGCCAGCTCGGATTCAATCTTCGCGTCGAGGAACACCGCGTCGGCCGGTGCGACCATCGCGCTCAGCTCGGCCTTGCGGGCGTCGTCGGTCAGCACCGACTCGTCGGCGTTAAACACGTACAGAAACGGCTTGGTGGTCATCAGGTTCAGCTCGCGCAGCAGTGACGCGTCGACACCGGCCGCGAAGAGCGTCTTGCCGGAGTCCAGCACGGCCTCGGCAGCGACGGCCGCCTCGTGCACGGGCTTGCGCTCCTTGTTGTTGCGGGCTTCCTTCTCCAGCCTCGGGATGGCCTTCTCCAGCGTCTGCATGTCGGCGAGGATCAACTCGGTCTCGATCACCTCGATGTCGGAACGCGGATCGACCTTGCCGTCGACGTGCACGACGTCGTCGTCAGCGAACACCCGCACCACCTGGCAGATCGCGTCGCACTCGCGGATGTTGGCCAGGAACTTGTTGCCGAGCCCGGCGCCCTCGGAGGCGCCTTTCACGATTCCGGCGATGTCGACGAAGGTGACCGGCGCCGCAACGATGCGCTCGGATCCGAATAGTTCCGCCAGCTTGTCGAGCCGCGGATCGGGCAGCGATACCACACCCTCGTTCGGTTCGATCGTCGCGAACGGATAGTTCGCCGCCACCACGTTGTTGCGGGTCAGCGCATTAAACAGTGTCGACTTGCCCACGTTGGGTAGGCCCACGATTCCCAGGCTCAGGCTCACGGGGAACCAAGTTTAGGGCTCCGCGCCCGCAGCCTTGGCGCCGCGCATCGATTCCCGCGTAAAACCCGTGCCACGCCCGGCATCTGTACGAGGTATTTACGGGGGTTTTGGCCCATTGCCGGTACGGTCTACATGTGTCAGCGCAGCGGGCAACCTCGGCAGTAGAAGCTGCCCATCGCTCAATCCACCCCGGCATTCCGGGTGTGCCGTCGTGGATAGCCCTGCTCATCGCGATCACCGCGACTGCCATTGGGTATGGCATCGACTCCGGATCCGGCCACAAGGAGCTGACCGGCATCTTCGCCGGCCTCTATATAGCGGGCTGCGTGGCAGCTGTGCTGGCCGTGCGTCAGGACGGGCTGTTCACCGCGGTTATCCAGCCGCCGCTGATACTTTTCTGCGCGGTGCCGGGGGCTTACTGGCTGTTCCACGGTGCCAAACTCGGCAGCCTCAAAGACCTGCTGATCAACTGCGGCTATCCGCTCATCGAGCGGTTCCCCCTGATGCTGGGCGCCGCCGGTGGCGTCCTACTGATCGGCCTGATCAGGTGGTACACGGGTCTCTCGCAGCGGACGCCTGCCGCGGACGCGACTGGCGACACCGCTGCTGCCGGTCCCGCGCCGAAGTCGTCCTTCGTCCAGGTCGTCAGCGCGAAGCTGAACTCGCTCCTGGGCATTGCGTCCTCCGAAGAGGATGCCGACGAAGCCACCGACGCACCCCGCGCCGCGAGGTCCTCCGCCAGAGCCAGCCGAACCTCGCGCAGCGGTCGGTCCGCCACGGGTTCGGCCCGAAGTCGCTCCCGGCACGCCCGCCCGTCGCCGGAAGACGAGCACGGACCCGTCGACGAGCGGCCACGCCGGCGGCGCCAGGCCCCGTCCCGCGACTTCGATCCCGCCGACCCGCCGCGCCGGTCCTCTGGACGCCGTCCGCGACCGCAGAGCGATCCGGATCTCCGCGGCCAGTCGCCGCGGGAAGGCCGTCGCGAGCCGCGCGGCCGCCCCAACCCCTACGAGCGTCCGGCTCCGCGCGGCAGCCGCCACGACGACGGCTACGACAGGTACGAACCACCGTCCCCCGGCAGATACCAGTCCTACGACCCGTCCGAGTCCTACCCGGGCGCCGCCGAGCCTCGGCGCCGCCGCCCCGCAGCGAACGGCACGAACGGCTCCGATTCCACGCACCACCCGATCTCGCAGGTCCGCTACCGCGGATCGGGCCCGTCGGATGAGCGCCGCGGTGAGCCGCGCGGGGATCGCCGCAGTCGACTACGTTCGAACGGCCGGCCTTCGGAAAGACCGCCGGCAGAATCCTGGGAGTACGACGCCTGAGCTGCGTTTTACCGTTACCCGGCGCCGAGGTCGACCCAATTCTGCGGGACGAATCCGAAGATGTTGGGCCGGCGTCGCGCGGAGTGCAGTTTTGCCTTGCCGTAGCGGCGGCAATTTAGCGACCGCCTGGTCGGGCCTGGCCGGCGGTCGGGCGCCAGCTCATGGCGTCTTGACGGTAACGTAATTGCCTTGCCGCACAAGGATTTCGGCTTACTGGATGCGTGACGCGCAACCGGCAGCTAGCTTCTGAATCCCGTTGGCCAATTCGCCGCGACGGGCTCCTCGGCCTGCTCAATCAGCCGGTAATGCAGACGGCGCGCGACGGTGCCGTCGAGGCCGATGGCGAAGACGTATGACCCGACTTCCTCGAACGGAAGGACGGGAACGTTGAGTGCAAAAGCAACCGACTGAGTGTCGCCATCCTTGAGGTGGTGCGGCCGGCCGACGTTGAAATGGAACTGCGCGCGAAACGGCTCGCGTTCGCCTGGGCCCCTTTGAATCTCCACCTGATGCCCGTCAGCGTCCTCGAGCTCGACGGTGACTGTGTGCTGCTCATCGGTCGCCGACCACGGGACCTCGACGACAATTCCGATGCCCAGTGAGATAGCGAAGGGTCCCGACCGTCCAGCAGGGATGACAGTGCGATCTATGCCGCCACCCAGTACGTATAACAAATTGTTCTGGGCCTCGGCATGATTACACAGGACGGCTGTTAACTCCATGAATTACTCCCAATCCGACCGGTGCTGGAATAGCCGACTCACCATATCCGTGCGGCCCTGCGAACGCTGTACGGAGCGTCTTGGAACACTGACCACGATCCAGACGGGACCGGACCGGTCAACATCCGTCCACGATGACACACCACCCATCGAGCAATCGAAACCCGTTGAACTGCAACAAGGTTTGGCAGATCGCTGACCGATATGACACTGCTTTTCCTGGCAGGGCGCCAGCGGTCACTGACCTTGCCGACCGGGCCGGCACAACGTTCGACCTTCAGCCGCATCGAACGTGATCCGCCATGCCCAACTCAGGGAGGGGGGTTGAGATCACGCAATCACGCGCCGGATACCGCGCCGATGGCTTCCTCGCACGCAACCAATCGCTGAATCCCTCTTGCCGAATCCTTCATCGTCGTGACCCGCCCGCCTCAAGACTGGTTGCCCGCGCTGATTTAGTCGACTCCGCGGCGAAATCCGTCGCGACGCCCTTGGCTGCTGAGCGCGCGGCAGTTGTCGATTGCGCGACCAGTCCGCGTGGCTTTGGGCCGATCGCTGACCAAGCGTGCAGTGACGTGGACGTAAATTATCTTGGGCGCAACAAACGCCAGATCAAGGCAGACGGCGTGACAGCCCAGCTCGGGCATAATTTGACTTACTTTTTTATAAGACACCGTTCTGTCAACGTGTTCTGCATCACGTTTCAAGCGGGTCGCTGCTGGTGGCCGGTGGTGTTATATGTGAAACGTATTTGACGTGTGTTTGAGCGGGATGCGGGGGGTCTGCGGCCAGCGTCGCGCGCTTCGAACCCGGGGAAAAGGGGGCCAAGCGATGGATTTCGGGTTGCTGCCACCAGAGATCAACTCCGCCCGTATCTACGCTGGCCCGGGCCCGGGCCCGATGCTGGCCAACGCGGCGGGCTGGGACGCCCTGGCCGCCGAACTGGAATCCGCCGCCACCGGCTACTCCGCCCAAATCACCGGACTCACCGGCATCGCCTGGTCGGGCCCGGCCTCCACGGCGATGAGCGCCGCAGCCACCCCCTACATGGAATGGCTAGAAACCAGCGCCGCCGCTGCCGCCCAGACCGCCACCCAGGCCTACGGCGCCGCAGCCGCCTACGAAGCAGCATTCGCCATGACCGTGCCCCCACCAGTCATCGCCGCCAACCGCGCCCAACTCATGACGTTGATCGCCACCAACTGGCTCGGACAAAACACCCCCGCGATCGCCGCTACCGAAGCCCAGTACATGCAGATGTGGATCCAAGACACCACCGCCATGTACAGCTACGCCGGCGCCGCCGAAACCGCCAGCACCCTCACACCCTTCAACGAACCACCCCAAACCACCAACCCCAACAGCCAAACCGACCAAGCCCGCGCCCTCGCCCAAACCACCGGCAACACCACCACCGCCCGCACCCAAACCCTGGTACAAACCGCCACCACCAACACCAGCCAACAACTCAGCGCAGCCAACGTCGCCCCACAGGCCGCCGCGGACGCCGGGAGCACCTTCGATGTCCCCGCCGGCACGACTTACACCCTGTCCGGCAATACGATCCTCGGCACGGGCCAAACGTATACATCGATGACGGTCGAAGGCACCCTCAACATCACCGCCGGCACCACCCTCGACATCGAATCCGGCGGAAGCCTGATCATTCAATCCGGGGGCACCGTCACTGACTTCGGCGCCATCACCGTTAACGGCGGCACCCTCACCAATGCCGGCACTCTCACCATCGCCAACGGCCCAATCGTAGTACTCGGCGACAGCGGCATCCTCACCATCAACAGTGGCACCCTCACAAACACCGGTACCCTGGCCATCAGTAGCAACTTAACCGGTATCCCCTACCACGTTGCCCTCAACGTCAACGGCGGCACACTCATTAACAGCGGCGCTATCACCGTTACCAACAATGGGGCCATCACCGGCAGCAGCGTCAACCTCACCGTCAACGGCGGCACCCTCGCCAACAGCGGCACCATCACCGTTACCAACAATGGGGCCATCACCGGCAGCAGCGTCAACCTCACCATCGGCCCCGGGGGCACCCTCAACGACACCGGCACACTCACCATCAACACCGGCGGCACCCTCAACGACACCGGCAACCTCACCATCGGCAACAGCACCCTCAATCAAACCGGTACCCTCACCAACAGCGGCACCCTCAACGACACCGGCACCCTCACCATCGACCAAGGCACCCTCGCCAACAACGGCACCCTCAACGACACCGGCACCCTTACCATCAACCCCGGCACCGCCCTCAACCCCAACACCATCCTCAACAACAGCGGCACCCTCAACATCGCTACCTCCACCACCCACACCGGTACCCTCACCATCGACCCCGGCCCCACCGCCAGCAACAACGGCATCCTCAACAACAGCGGCACCCTCACCATCAACACCGGCGGCACCCTCAACGACGGCGGCACCCTCACCATCGACCCCACCGGCACTCCGAACGGCGGTACCCTCACCATCAACCCCGGGGGCACCCTCAACGAATCCGACATGCTCACCATCAACACCGGCGGTACCCTCAACGACAGCGGCACCCTGACCGTCAACGACGGCGGTGTCCTCACCGACGCCGGCTCTCTCACCATCAACCCCACCAGTGCCCCCAACACCGGCACGCTCACCATCAACACCGGCGGCGTGCTCCAAGACGTCAACGGCGGCACCCTGATCGTCGACCCCGGCGGCACCCTCACCGACTCCGGCACCATCGCCGTCAACACCGGCGGCACCCTCACCGACAGCGGCACCCTCACCATCAACACCGGCGGCACCCTCAACGTCAGCGTCCATGGCACCCTCAACGTCACCTCCAGCGGCACCTTGACCGACAGCGGCACCCTCAACATCAACGACACCGGCACCCTCACCGACTCCGGCACCCTCACCGTCAACACCGGCGGCACCCTCAACGACACCGGCAACCTCACCATCAACACCGGCGGCACCCTCACCGTCAACGACGGCGGTATCGTGGACGACTACGGAACCCTCACCGTCAACTACGGCGGCACCTTCACCGTCAACCAAAGCAGTTATCTCACCGTCGGCAGCGGCGGGATCCTCGACGACTACGGAACCCTCACCGTCAACGACGGTGGCTATCTCCTCTTCAATCCCCACAGCACCCTCAGCGTCGACACAGGCGGCACCCTCACCGTCAACCCCGGCGGCTATTTCGACGACTACGGCGTCCTCACCATCAACAACGGTGGCACCCTCACCGTCGACCCCGGCGGCTTCTTCGACGACTACGGAACCCTGAACGTCAACACCGGGGGCACCCTGACCGACAGCGGCACCCTGGTTCTCGACGGCAGCACCCTCAACGACTACGGCACATTCACCATCAACACGGGCGGCGCCGTCACCCTCAACGACGGCACCATCCTCACCGTCAACGCCGACGGCACCCTTTCCATCAACACTGGCGGCTACCTCACGGTCAACGCCAGCAGCACCGTCCCCGTCCAATCCGGCGGCACCCTGTTCGTCGGCCCGGGTGAGATGGTCACCGTCGGACACGGGGGCTCCGCCGGCCCGAGCGGCTACATCGGCCCCGTCACTGTCGCTCCGGGCACGCCGCCGGTTCCCCCGACGCCGCTGGACCCCGACAGCCTGCTATTGGCTTCGCCAGGCCTGTCGGGAACCTCAGGAATCCAACCCCAGCTCAATGCCGACGCGCTTTTAGATGCACTCTCCAACGGTCCCGACGACCTGGACCGCGACAACAGATCGCTCGAGATACTGGAAGACATCATCAGCTAGCTGCGGCGCTATCGGACGCACTCTCCTAGAGGAGCGCTGAGCGTTCAGAGCAGCGAACGGACCTCCCGGGGCAGCGCAAACACCAGCGTTTCCTGCGCCGTCGTCGCGGGTTACACCACGTCGAAGCCGGACTGGGCGAGCGACTACAGCACAGATAACCGCTTCAAACCACGCTGGGTCGATGCGGCGGCCCAGTTGACTAAAGGTGGGCGGCACACCATTGGCCGAGCAATCCACTCACATCGGCCCGAGCAACCCCTCCCATCAGCTCGGGCCGTCCGCAAAGTCCAATCCGGAAGAGTCCTCACCTTTAACTCGGGCAGCGCGCCGCTGCATGCGCTGTGGGCAGTCGTGTAACGGCGAGCGGAGCTGTCCGCCACGCGGTACGGGTTGTCACACGGTGGACCGATGACGAACTCATCAGCAGCGAACGCCACCGATTCCGGAAGTTGTTCGGCCAGCGGCATTCTCGCGGTCGGAGCGATAGTCGGTTTGTATCGTCGGTCGGTCACACCCCGACTCGGCGTGGGTTAGCCGAGCCTGACATTGGCGACGAGGCCGACTGTTTCAGTGCACACCAAAGTGGCCCTGCCATATCGTCACGCTGACGCCGTCGAGGGCTCCGGCAACGAACAGCGACCCGGCGACCGCCGAATTTGCGTGGACAAGTGGCGCTCGGCTACGGCTGAGTCCGTTGTTGGATCGATGAATCGACGCCGACGCAGCCGGGAAAGCTCGCGGACCGGGATTCCATTCCTGGTCACGACGAACGACTGCGGTCCCCGTCACATGGCTCCGGCTACTCCGCCGACTCCGTCGACGAGCTGCACCTGCTTCGGGCAACCTCCCCTGCGGTCGTCACCCAGCCGTATTACACTCCTGTCCAAGAATCGCCGCTCTGCTCCGGAAAGCGAGTCGCGCCATGGACTTTGGGTTGTTGCCTCCCGAGATCAACTCCGCGCGCATCTATGCCGGGCCCGGGCCAGGGCCGATGCTCTCAGCCGCGGCAGGCTGGGAAGCGTTGGCCGCAGAGCTCGAATCCGCCGCCGGCGGTTACTCATCGGAGCTCGCGGGATTGACCAGCCGTTGGTTCGGCGTTTCCTCGATGAGGATGGCGGCTGCGGCCACCCGCCATGTGGCGTGGCTGCAGGCCAGCGCTGTCCAAGCCGGGCAAACCGCTGCCCAGGCCTACACGGCCGCGGCGGCCTACGAAGCGGCCTACGCGATGACTGTGCCCCCGCCGGTGGTCGCGGCCAACCGGGCGCAGTTGATGGCGTTGATCGCGACCAATTTTCTCGGACAGAACACCCCGGCGATCGCCGCCACTGAAGCCCACTACGCGGAAATGTGGGTCCAAGACGCCGCCGCGATGTACGGCTACGCGGCCGACTCGGAGGTCGCCAGCACCCTGGCCTCGTTTGACGAGCCGACACAGACCACCGACTCGACGGGCCAAAATGCGCAGGCCCGCGCCGTGGCCCAGGCCGCCGGCAACACCACGACTGCCCAGACCCAATCCCTGGCTCAGCAACTCAACTCGACCGTCAACACCGGCGGCAACATCACCATCGGTCCCGGCGGCAACAACACCACCATCAGCGGCAACGTCACCATCAGCGGCACCGTCACCATCAGCGCCGGCGATACCATGACTATCGACGCCGGCAGCTCCCTTACCGTCGAGTCCGGTGGCACCCTCATCGTCAACGGCACCCTCACCGTGAATGGCACCCTGACCATCCAACCCGGCGCCACCCTCACCATCGGGCCCGGCGCATCTGCCACAGTTAACGGCGCCCTGGTCAACGCCGGCACCCTTACCGTCAACGGCGGGTCCCTCTCCATCGGCTCCGGGGGCAGCCTCTTCAACGCCGGCGCCATCAACGTCAGCGGGGTCGTCCTCGCCCCGCCCCCGCACCCGGGCTTAGTCACGATCGCCCCCGGCGGCACGGCCACCGTCGCCAAGGGGGGCACCGTCACGCTCGGCACAAGCACCACCTTCACCGTCGGCGGCACCCTCACGGTCGACCCCGGCGCCACCGTCACCGTCGGCGGGGGCGCCCAGTTCTCCGTCACTGGGTCCACCAGCGTGACGGGCGCGGTCAACGTCGCCTCATCCGGCAGCTTCGCCGTCAACGGCAGCGTCACCGTCGGCTCGGGCGGCACGGTCACCGTCGCCCCCCACGGCTTCGTCAACGTCCTCGGCCCCGGCGCCATCGTCAGTGTCGACCCCGGTGGCACTGTCACCGTCGGCTCGAACGCCACCGTCACGATCGGGTCAGGCCCCACGGCCGGCACCGTCTCCATCGACGGTGGCTCGCTCGCCGTCAGCCCCGGAGGCATGGTCAATGTCGGCACCCACGGCGCCGTCATCATCGGCCCGGGCGAAACCGTCACGGTCGGCCCCGGGGGCTCGGTGGGGCCCGGCGGCTACCTCGGCCCCGTCACCGTGGCTCCGGCAGTTCCACCGGCTCCGGGAGCTCCATCGTGGCTCAGCAGCCTGCTGGGTACACCAGGCCTGGCCGGAACCTCAGGAATCCAACCCCAGTTAAATGTCGATGCGCTGTTGGACGCGCTGTCTTAAGTCGATTTGAGCAGCGAGCGAATCTCGCGGGGCAGCGCGAACACCAGTGTCTCCTGCGCCGTCGTCACCGGTTGCACCATGTCGTAGCCGCATTCGGCGAGCCGCTCCAGCACGCCTCGCACCAGGACTTCGGGGACGGATGCTCCGGAGGTGACCCCTACCGTAGTCACGCCCTGCAGCCAGGATGGGTCGATGTCGTCGGCCCAGTCGACCAGGTAAGCGGCGGTCGCCCCGCCACCCAGCGCCACCTCCACCAGTCGCACCGAATTCGAGGAATTGCGGGACCCGACGACGATCACCAGCTCGCACTCCGGTGCCATCGCCTTGACCGCCACCTGCCGGTTCTGGGTCGCATAGCAGATGTCGTCGCTCGGCGGGTCCTGCAGCTTCGGGAAACGCTGCCGCAGCCGCTCGACGATCTCCATGGTCTCGTCGACCGACAGCGTGGTCTGCGACAGCCAGATGACCTTGTCTTCGTCGCGAACCGTCACGTTGTCCACGGCGGCGACGCCGTCGACCAGCTGCACGTGCTCGGGCGCTTCGCCGGCGGTGCCGATGACCTCCTCGTGCCCTTCGTGGCCGATCAGCAGGATGTCGTAGTCGTTGCGGGCGAACCGCCGGGCCTCGTTGTGCACCTTGGTGACCAACGGGCAGGTGGCGTCGATGGTGTGCAGATTCCGCTCGGCCGCCTCGACGTGCACGGTCGGCGCGACGCCATGCGCCGAGAACACCACGATGGCGCCCTCGGGCACCTCGCTGGTCTCCTGGACGAACACCGCACCGGCCTTTTGCAGCGTGTCCACCACGTGCCGGTTGTGCACGATCTCGTGGCGCACATAGACCGGGGCGCCGTGCTTCTCGAGCGCGCGCTCGACCGTTTCGACCGCCCGATCCACACCTGCGCAGTAGCCACGCGGCTCCGCGAGGAGCACCCTTTTGCTGATCGGATCGCTGGCTACCGAGCTGGCCGCGCCGGGAATCCCCATGTCGACAGTCGGCACCATGTCCTTCAGGGTACGTTCTGCCGACACGGGGCCGCCAGCTCGCGCCGGTGGGCTTGGCGTTAGCCGCTGCTTAAGGCAATCTTGGACCCATGGCGACTGCACCGTATGGAGTTCGACTACTGGTCGGCGCGGCGACCCTCGCCGTCGAGGAGACCATGAAACTGCCGAAAACGATCCTGATGTACCCGATGACAGTAGCCAGTCAGGCGGCGCACATCGTGATGCGATTTCAGCAGAATCTGGCGGAGCTGGTGATCAAGGGTGACTCCACCCTGGAGTCCATTTTTCCGCCCAAGGACGAAAAGCCGGAGTGGGCAACGTTCGACGAGGACACGGCCGAGGCCCTCGAAAGCGCTTTCGCCGAATTGCCGGACGGCGCCGGGGGTGATCGCCGGGCCGAGGGGCGGTTCGCGCTGTATTCGGTCGCCGATGCCGCGCTGGACGCGGGCGCCCCGAGTAAGCCGACCGGGCAATCGAAGCAATCGGTTCCGGAGCCGTCGGTGGCTGCCGAACTCGACTACCCGACGCTGACGCTGGCCCAGCTGCGAGCCCGGGTGCAATCGCTGAGCGTCGACGAGCTCGAGGCGCTGCTGGCCTACGAGCAGGCCACCAAGGCCCGCGCTCCGTTTCAGACGTTGCTGGCCAACAGGATCACCCGCGCGACCGCGAAGTGACCCGAGCGGCGAATTCGGAGGCGAACTCGGCCGAGAACCCGTTCCCGGTTCGCGCCGTCGCGATCCGGGTCGCGGGCTGGATCGACCGGCTGGGAACCGTTTGGGTCGAAGGGCAGTTGGCGCAGATCAACATTCGGGCCGACTCCAAGACCGTGTTCATGGTGCTGCGTGACCCGGCCGCCGACATGTCGTTGACCGTGACGTGCCCGCGAGACCTGGTGCTGAACGCGCCGGTGAAATTGGTCGAGGGAACCCAAGTGGTCGTCTGCGGTAAGCCCTCGTTCTACACCGGGCGTGGCACATTCTCGTTGCGGCTCAGTGAGATTCGTGCCGTCGGTGTCGGCGAACTGCTGGCGCGTATTGACCGGCTGCGTCGCCTGTTGGAAGCCGAAGGGCTATTCGACCCGAGGCTCAAACGGCCAATCCCCTTCCTGCCGAACATGGTTGGATTGATCACCGGCCGGGCAAGCGCCGCCGAACGTGACGTGACGACGGTGGCCGGCGCCCGGTGGCCAGCGGTGAGGTTCGCGGTGCGCAACACCGCCGTGCAGGGGCCCAACGCGGTCGCCCAGATCGTCGATGCCCTAGGCGAACTCGACCGCGACCCGGCCGTCGACGTAATCGTGCTGGCCCGCGGCGGGGGCAGCGTCGAGGACCTGCTGCCGTTCTCCGACGAGACGTTGTGCCGCGCAATCGCGGCCTGTCGCACACCGGTGATCAGCGCGGTCGGGCACGAACCCGACAATCCGTTGTGCGATCTGGTCGCCGATCTGCGCGCGGCCACCCCGACCGACGCGGCAAAAAAGATGGTTCCGGACACGGCCGCGGAGCAGCGAGGAATCCATGACCTGCGCCGACGTAGCGCGCAGGCGCTGCGTAATTGGGTGTCTCGCGAACAGCGGGCGCTGACCCAGTTGCGCAGCCGCCCGGTGCTGGCCGAGCCGTTGACGGCGGTGACGGCCCGAGCCGAGGAGATCCACCGCGCCCGCTCGGCGGTGCGCCGCGACATCACCCGACTGGTCGGCGCCGAATCCGAACGCGTCGGTCACCTGGCCGCACGGCTGGCTACGCTGGGCCCGGCGGCGACCTTGGCCCGGGGCTACGCGGTGGTGCAGACCGTCCCCGCCGCCGGCGCTGGCGAAGCGATGCGCGTACTGCGCTCCGTGGACGACGCGCCGGCCGGCGCCCGGCTGCGGGTCCGCGTTTCCGACGGCGCCGTCGCGGCGGTAAGTGAGGGGCTGACCGATGGTCACTGACAAAGACGGCGGCGGAGCCGAGTCGGCTACGCCCATTAGTCAACTTGGCTATGAAGCCTGCCGCGACGAGCTGATCGAGGTCGTGCGCCTCCTGGAACAAGGGGGGCTTGACCTCGATGCATCGCTGAAACTCTGGGAAAGGGGCGAACAGCTCGCAAAGCGGTGCGAAGAGCACTTAGCTGGCGCCCGTAAACGGGTGGAGGATGCGCTGGCGGCCGGCCGGGACGAGGAAGACTGAACCGACCGAGCAATCCACAATTCTTTCTAGAATTGGAACACGTTTCAGTTAGGCTTTGCGACATGGGTGATGCATCACTGACAACCGACCTCGGCCGCGTGCTGGTCACCGGCGGCTCCGGGTTCGTCGGCGCCAACCTGGTGACCACCTTGCTCGACCGCGGGTATTCCGTGCGCTCCTTCGACCGCGCCCCGTCCCCGCTCGCCCCGCATTCGCAACTGCAGGTGCTGCAAGGCGACATCACCGACAAGGCCGTCTGCGCGCAGGCAGTGGAAGGCGTCGACACGGTTTTCCACACCGCGGCGATCATCGAGCTGATGGGCGGCGCGTCGGTGACCGACGAATACCGCCAGCGCAGCTTTGCGATCAACGTCGGCGGCACCCAGAATCTGGTCGACGCCGGGCATGCCGCAGGTGTGCAGCGATTCGTCTACACGTCATCCAACAGCGTGGTGATGGGCGGCCAGAATATCGCCGGCGGCGACGAAACTCTGCCCTACACCACTCGATTCAACGACCTCTACACCGAGACGAAAGTCATCGCCGAGCGATTCGTGTTGTCGCAGAACGGTGTTGATGGCATGCTGACGTGCGCGATCCGCCCCAGCGGCATCTGGGGCCGTGGCGACCAGACGATGTTCCGTAAACTGTTCGAGAGTGTGATCGCCGGTCACGTCAAAGTCCTGATCGGCCGCAAGTCCGCGCGGCTGGATAATTCCTACGTGCACAACTTGATTCACGGTTTCATCCTGGCCGCCCAACATCTGGTACCCGGCGGTACGGCACCCGGTCAGGCTTACTTCATCAACGACGACGACCCGATCAACATGTTCGAGTTCGCCCGGCCGGTGGTGGAGGCCTGCGGGCAGCCGTGGCCGCGAATACGAGTCAACGGCCCGGTCGTGCGGGCGGCGATGACCGGCTGGCAGCGGATGCACTTCCGGTTCGGGATTCCCGCGCCGCTGCTGGAGCCGCTGGCGGTCGAACGCCTGTACCTGGACAACTTCTTCTCGGTTGGCAAGGCTTCCCGCGACCTCGGCTACCAGCCGCTGTTCACCACCGAGAAGGCGTTGACCGAGTGCCTGCCGTACTACGTGGACATGTTCGGCCAGATGAAGAGGCAGGACGAGATGGCCAAGGCCGCCGCCAAGCGTTCTCGGTAAGGCGATACGGGCGCGATCGCTGTCGGGCGAGGCTACGGTTCAAGCACAGTAACCCGGCACCGCACCACCCAACGCGCGACGACAAACTCCCAAAAGCCGTCCAAAACAACAACATTCACTACACCAATAACCAGCGAGCGACGCTAACCTGACAAGTGGCGCTCCGTAAACTTCCGACACGAAAAGCGAACGCCCCGCGCCAACGCCTTCATCCTCGATGGCGATCGCATTTTCCGCGCTAACTTCATTGACAACCGTGGCGACCTGGTTTCGTCCGGGGCCCGGGCTTCGGGGTGGTGTGGTTTTCGCGATGTGGACCGCTCTCGTGAGCAATTCTTAGCCGTGGATGTCGGCCACTTCCCGGCGTGGTTTGGGCGGCGAGATTTGTCGTACCCGGCTGTCATGATGTGGTTATGTCTTCGATCGCATCCGCTGGCGCCGTGGTGGTGAGTCCTGCTGAGCGGCTTGAGGTGTTGTTCGAGGAGTTGGCGGAGTTGGCTGGTCAGCGAAACGCGATCGATGGGCGCATCGTGGAGATCGTCGCCGAGCTCGACCGCGACGAGCTGTGCGGCGCGACGGGTGCGCGCTCGGTGGCGGCGTTGGTGGCGTGGAAGCTTGGCTCGTCGTCGGCAAATGCGCACACGATCGCCACGGTGGCGCGCCGGATGGCGGAGTTTCCGCGCTGTGTGCAGGCGATGGCCCAGGGTCGGCTGTCGCTGGATCAGGTCGGGGTGATCGCGGCGCGGGCCGGCGAGGGATCCGATGAGCACTATGCGCAGCTGGCCGAGGTCGCGACGGTCAGCCAGCTGCGCACCGCGGTCAAGCTGGAACCGCGACCCCAACCCGGTCCTCGGCCCGAACCGCAGCCCTCGATCACCATGACCTCCGACGAGCAGTTCAGCTGTTGGCGGATCACACTGGGGCACCTGGATGCGGCGAAGTTCGAGGCCGCGCTGGCGTCGCATCGGGATGCGCTGATCGCCCAGTGGAAACACGACCACGGCGATGGCGAGCGCGCCTGCGATGCTGCGCCGCCGTTGCCGGGCACTGTGGAGGCGTTTATGCGTCTGGTGGAGGCGGGGTGGGATGCCGAGGCGGCCCGCCGCCCCCACGGGCAGCACACCACTGTGGTGGTGCATGTCGATGTGGCCCGGCACGTTGCGGCGTTGCATCTGGGTCCGCTGCTCACCGACGCCGAACGCCGATACCTGACCTGTGATGCCACCTGTGAAGTCTGGTTCGAACGTGACGGCGAGCCCGTTGGCGCCGGGCGGGTGACCCGCACCGTCAACCGGCGGCTTCGCCGCGCGCTCGAGCACCGCCACCCCACCTGCGCGGTCCCCGGCTGTGGGGCGACCCGCGGTCTGCACGCCCACCACATCCGGCACTGGGAGGACGGCGGCCTGACCGAGTTGGCCAACCTGGTGCTGGTCTGCCCCTATCACCACCGGTTGCACCACCGCGGCGTCATCACCATCACCGGCCCCGCAGACCATCTCATGGTCACCGACAACGCCGGGCAACCCCTTGAAGCAGGATCACTCGCGCGCCCACCCAACCGTCCCCCGCCCGCGGTCCCACCATGGCCCGGGCCCACCGGCGAACGCGCCCACTGGTGGTGGTACCAACCCTTCCAACCCCAACCACCACCAACAAAAAACTAGATAGCTCACCACCACCGCTCACACAAACACGTTGGGGCATCAAGAAATTCGTTCGCGATGCGTGCAACACCCGCAGCGCCATTCGCGCCGACATGCCCCTAACGTCAGCCAAGCCGGGCGATGTACCAGCAGACGGAAAGCCATGCCGTCATGGCCAAAGCCGGCGCCAAACGGGCAGCCAACCAGTCTCGGTAGGGCCATACGTGCGCGATCGCCATCAGGCAGGGCTAAGGTTCAAGCTCAACGGCGACGCGGAGGGCGGCACGGTCGTATGAACACCGAATTCACGCTGACTCAGAAACGTGCCCTCGCGGTTTTGACGCTGATCGCGCTGTTGTTCGGCGCTTACTTCCTGCGCGACTATTTCGTGCTGATCGTGGTGGCCGCGGTCGGCGCGTACCTGTTCACGCCGTTGTTCAATTGGTTCAACCGGCGCCTCGGCACCGGCTTGTCGGCCGCGTGCACCTTGTTGTCGGCACTGGCCGCCGTGATCGCGCCGGTCGGCCTTTTTATCGTCTTGGCCGTCGTCCAGATCTCCCGCATGCTCGACAGCATTTCCGGGTGGGTCAAGACCACCGACCTGAGCGGGCTCGGCGATAAGATCTTGCACATCGTCAACGACCTTGCGGCCCGAGTTCCCTTCCTGCACATCACGATCAATGCGGAAATGCTGCGAAAAGCGATGATCACCGGCGCGCAGGATGTCGGGCAGTGGCTCCTGCAAACCTTACAGGGCGCGGCGGGAAGCGTCTTCGGCGCCATTGCCTACGGGATCATCTTTCTCTACGTCTTTCTCGCGCTGCTGGTGCACCGGGAGAAGTTGCGCACGTTGATCGGTCAGCTCAACCCGCTCGGTGAAGAAGTCACAGACCTATACCTGAAGAAGACCGGTGCAATGGTGCGCGGCACCGTGTTCGGCCAGTTCGTCATCGCGTTATGCCAAGGTGTCGCGGGAGCCGGGTCGATCTACGTCGCCGGATTCCACCACGGATTCTTCATTTTCGCGATTCTGCTCACGGCCCTGTCGATCATTCCGTTGGGCGGCGGGATCGTGACGATTCCATTCGGCATCGGAATGATCTTCTACGGCAACATCTTCGGCGGCGCGTTCGTGATTCTGTGGCATCTGCTGGTGGTCACCAACATCGACAACTTCTTACGCCCGGTCCTGGTACCGCGGGACGCCCGGCTGAATTCGGCGCTGATGCTGCTGTCGGTTTTCGCCGGCATCGCCATGTTCGGCCCCTGGGGCATCGTCATCGGGCCGGTACTGATGATCCTGATCGTCACGACCATCGACGTATACCTGGCGGTCTACAAGGGCGTCGAGCTGGTGAAGCCGGACGACAAACCACCTGCGCGCGTCCCCTGGCTGCCGCGCCGGAAGGCGAAGGAGTCAGAGGTTAAGTCAGCCGCTCAGTGAGGAATTCGACGACCCGCTTGCGGGCCTCGTAAGCAGGATGGCCGTCGACCTCGCGGACCTCGTCGGTGAGCACCGAGTGCGCAGCCTTACCGAAACCGTGTGCGTTGCCCGGGCGCGAATCGATCTCGATCACCTCGAACGCGTCGCCAAGGCGCTCCTTGAGCGCGCTGAATCGGTCACGCGGGGACATCCGGTCCTCGCTGAATCGCAAACCCAGGGCGCACAAGCCTTCGCTGGCAGCGCGATTGGCGATCGTGGTGATTTCGGATTCACTGAGCCCGGTGTCGCCGCGCCGGGTCGCACCGAGCGGCAACGGTACCGACGGCTGGCTGAGCACCGGGGCCAGCACGCTGTCGTCGACCGCGGCCGCCAGCGCGAAACCGCCGGTGAAGCAGTTGCCGATCACGCCCACGCCCTTGCCCGGCGTCGACGCCTTGAGGTCACGGGCCAACGCACGCAGGAATAGCGATACCGGCCGCTGCTTGTTCGTCGCGAAGGCGGCGAATTCCTTTGCCACACAAGCTCGCGCGACGACCGCCGTTGTGTAGCCGGCTGTCTTCGGCTTGCCCGGCTCGCCGAACAGTGACGGCATGGCGACAGTGAAGCCGTTGTCCACCAGGTGATTACCCAGGCCCAGCACGCCGGGATGGATTCCGGGTATCTCGGGTATCAGCACCACGCCCGGACCGCTGCCCTTGCGATAGACGTCATGGGTGTAGCCGTCACCGGTGAACGGTGCCGACACCCATCCGGACAGGTCTGCTTCGGGTGCTGTCACGCGAGTCGCTCCTATCGACCGGTCGGCAGGGGCGACTGCAACTGCGTCGCCGCCGCCAGCGTACGGAACTGATCGGTATTTCCGGCACCAGTGATCGCGATCTGGGTGACGCCGCCCGGGCTGGTCAGCTTGGTGGTCCACACCGGCTCGGCATCGGCAGCACTGTCACCGGAACCGCGATAGACGATCCAGTTGGTGCCCGCGACGTCGACCGTTCCGGTCGGATACGCCGACGGATGGATGGAACGGACCAGCTTGTCCTCGTCGGCGTTGCTCTGCGTGAGGCTCACATACATTCCGGTCGGGCCGATGTACCCGACGGTCGAAGTGGCCGCGTTCAGCCGCTGACCATTGGCCGTCCGCCCACTCTCGATACCGCCGCGGCCGCCGGAGTTGGGCTGCCAGCCGGCGGGCAACTGGGGCAACCGGATGGGAAAGCCCAGCGTCTGAGCATCCGCGCGCAGCGCCGCCGCCGCGTCGTAGGACGGGATTGTGCCCTTGTTCGCCCCGGTCGGCCGGAAAGAACACATCCCGACCATGCCGGCCAGCAGGATGCATCCGATCACCAGCGGGGCCAGCGACCAGAACATGTCGCGACCGTCCTGGAGCAGCCGCGGTTTGGCCGGCCGGGGCGCCGGTGACGGCTCACCGGCCAGGTCGGCGTGGGGCTGCTCGTCGGTCACCCCTCGAGTATCCCAGTCCGCCGTCAACAGCCACAGCCCAGATCCAGCGGACCGATCTGCTTCTGGGAGAATCAGCAACCATGACAGCATCGGGCGGATCCGGTTCGTCGTCCACCGCGACCTCGGGCCCCGAGCCGCAGGTACGGGCGCGCCGCGAAGCCCCAGACCGCAACCTGGCCCTGGAACTGGTACGGGTCACCGAGGCCGGCGCGATGGCCGCCGGCCGCTGGGTGGGTCGTGGTGACAAGGAGGGCGGCGACGGCGCGGCCGTCGACGCGATCCGCGAGCTGGTCAACTCGGTGTCGATGCGCGGTGTGGTCGTGATCGGCGAGGGCGAGAAAGACGAAGCTCCGATGTTGTTCAACGGCGAGGAGGTCGGCAACGGCGACGGGCCGGAGTGCGATTTCGCCGTCGACCCGGTGGATGGCACCACGCTGATGAGCAAGGGCATGCCCAACGCCATTTCGGTGCTGGCCGTCGCCGATCGCGGTGCGATGTTCGACCCCTCGGCGGTGTTCTACATGAACAAGATCGCCGTCGGACCCGACGCCGCGCACGTGCTGGACATCACCGCGCCCATCGCCGACAACATCCGCGAGGTCGCGAAGGTCAAGAGCTTGTCGGTGCGGGACATGACCGTGTGCATCCTGGACCGCCCCCGGCACGCTCAGCTCATTCAGGACGTGCGCGACACCGGAGCGCGCATCCGGCTGATCACCGACGGCGACGTCGCCGGCGCGATCTCCACGTGTCGGCCGGGCTCGGGCACCGACATGCTGGCCGGGATCGGCGGTACCCCGGAAGGCATCATCGCCGCCGCGGCGATCCGGTGTATGGGCGGGGCCATCCAGGCGCAACTGGCGCCGCGCGATGACGCCGAACGCCGCAAGGCGCTCGACGCCGGTTACGACCTGGACCAGATCCTGACCACCAGAGATCTGGTCTCCGGCGAGAACGTCTTCTTCTGCGCGACCGGGGTGACCGACGGTGACCTGCTGCAGGGTGTGCACTACTCCCCCGGCGGTTGCACGACGCAATCGATCGTGATGCGCTCGAAGTCGGGCACCGTCCGGATGATCGAGGCCTACCACCGCCTTTCGAAGCTCAACGAATACTCCGCGATCGACTTCACCGGCGACAGCACCGCTGCCTATCCCCTGCCGTAACCGCGATAGCACCCCCAACGAAGAGGAACTGATTCATGGCCGAAAGCGGCGAATATCGCATCGAGCACGACACTATGGGCGAGGTACGCGTACCCGCAAAAGCGTTGTGGCGAGCCCAAACCCAGCGCGCGGTGGAGAATTTTCCGATTTCGGGCCGGGGCCTCGAGCGCACCCAGATCCGCGCTTTGGGACTGCTGAAGGGCGCCTGCGCGAAGGTGAACGCCGACCTCGGGCTGCTAGCGCCGGAGAAAGCCGACGCGATCATCGCGGCGGCGGCCGAGATCGCCGACGGACTCCACGATGACCAGTTCCCGATCGACGTCTTCCAGACCGGCTCGGGCACCAGCTCCAACATGAACACCAACGAGGTGATCGCATCCATCGCGGCCGCCAACGGCGTCACGGTGCACCCGAACGACGACGTCAACATGTCGCAGTCGTCCAATGACACCTTTCCGACCGCAACCCACATCGCGGCCACCGAAGCCGCTGTCCGGCATCTGATCCCGGCGCTCGAGGTACTGCACGACGCGCTGGCAACCAAAGCCGGCGAGTGGCACACCGTGGTCAAGTCGGGCCGCACCCACCTGATGGACGCCGTCCCGGTGACGCTCGGCCAGGAATTCAGCGGATACGCCCGCCAGATCGAGGCCGGGATCGAGCGGGTGCGTGCCACTCTGCCGCGGCTCGGCGAACTGGCTATCGGCGGAACCGCGGTGGGCACCGGGCTCAACGCTCCCGACGGCTTCGGCCCGAAGGTGGTAGAGGCGCTGATCGCTTCGACCGGGCTATCCGAATTAAGCACGGCAGCAAACTCTTTCGAGGCACAAGCCGCGCGTGACGGACTGGTGGAAGCGTCCGGCGCGCTGCGCACCATCGCCGTGTCGCTGACCAAGATCGCCAACGATGTCCGCTGGATGGGTTCCGGGCCGCTGACCGGCCTGGCCGAGATCCAACTCCCCGATCTGCAACCGGGTAGCTCAATCATGCCGGGCAAGGTCAATCCGGTTCTGCCAGAGGCAGTTACGCAGGTCGCCGCGCAGGTGATCGGCAACGACGCAGCGGTCGCCGTCGGCGGCTTGTCGGGCGCGTTCGAGCTCAACGTCTACATCCCGATGATGGCGCGCAACATCCTGGAATCGTTCAAGCTACTGACCAACGTCTCAAAGCTGTTCGCCGAGCGCTGCATTATCGGGTTGTCCGCCAATGTCGAGCACCTGCGCGAGTTGGCCGAATCGTCGCCGTCGATCGTGACACCCTTGAATTCGGCCATCGGCTACGAAGAAGCCGCCGCCGTGGCCAAGCAAGCGCTCAAAGAGAAGAAGACGATCCGTCAGACCGTCATCGACCGCGGATTGATCGGCGACAAGTTGTCGATCGAGGAGCTGGACCGCCGGCTTGATGTGCTGGCGATGGCCAAGGTTAAACCAACGAATTAGGTGGGGTGGTTCTGTAATGACGGTTCCTCCGGGCGGTCCCTACGGTCAGGATCCGTACGGAGCGAATCCGTATGGGCAGGGCCCCTATTGGGGTGGGCCGCCACAAGGCGGTCCACCCCCGTATCCGCAGGGCGGTCCCTACCCGGGGCCACAGGGTGGTCCCTATTCGGGGCCGCAGAGCGGCCCGTACCCGTACCCGCCGACCGGGCCGTTCCCCAACCCGTCGGGCGGTGCGGATCCCTCCGCACCCGGCTACCCGGGGCAGCAGTTTCCCCCTGGGTGGCCGCCCGGCTCCTACCCGCCCGGACCACCGCCGAATGGGCCCCGGTCGAACATGCCATGGCTGATCGTCGCCGGTATCGCGGTGCTCGGCGTCATCGCGCTGGTGGTGATTCTGGTACTCAGCCTGGGCAACGAACCCAAGTCCCCCAAGGCCGGCCCCTCCTCTTCGAGCGCACCGACGTCGCAGCCCAGCGATTCGGGACAGACCGCAAGCGATTGCACGCCCAATGTGTCCGGCGGCGACAAGCCCGCGGGGGGCGCCCCGATCAGGGCGGGCAAGTTGTCGTTCCCGGCCAACGCGGCACCCGGATGGCTGCCGTTCTCGGACGACCAGACCCCCAATCTTATTGGCGCGGTGGGGCTGGCGCAGGAGGTGCCGGGCGCCAACCAGTGGGTGATGCAGGCCGAGGTCGCCGTCAGCAACTTCGTCCCCAGCATGGACGTCACCGCGCAGGCAGCGAAGTTGATGAATTGCGTGGCCGAAGGCCCGGGCTATTCGAACGCCTCACCGACGCTGGGCCCGATCAAGAAGTCGTCGATCACGATTGAGGGAGTCAAGGCCGCCCGGGTGGACGCCGACGTCACGATCGCCGACCCCGCCCGCAATGTGAAGGGCGACTCCGTGGTCATCATCGCGGTCGACACCAAGCCGGTCACCATCTTCCTGGGCGCAACGCCGATCGGCGACGCGGCCTCGGCAGGACTGCTCAACCAGGTGATCGGGTCGCTGAAGGTCTCCAAGTAACACCGCCGGCGCCGTGACAGGTCTAGGCCGGACTCGCGGGCGCCGAGACGTGCGTGGCTTCGGAGCGGCCACGCAGCACGGTGGAATAGCACCCCGCCCAGTACCCCCGCTCGGTCTCGTCGGCTCGGTCGATGGCCCCTGCCGAGCACAGGATCCGCCGATCCGAGGTCTTGGCGAGGTCCGCCAGCCGGGCGGCCTCGTTGACCGCGTCGCCGATTACCGTGTATTCATAGCGGTTTTCGGCACCGATGTTGCCGGCGAAAACACGGCCCGCCGAAACCCCGATCCCGAAATCAACCACGGGCAGCCGGCGCAGTTGGGTGCCCAGCGCGCGGGCGGTGGCCAGCGCCGCCGAGGCCGGCTCGCCCGTGCGCAGCGGCGCCCCGAAGATCGCCAGCGCGGCGTCGCCCGCGAATTTGTTGATCAGGCCTTGGTGTTCGTCGACGGCCTCGACGACGATCCGGAAGAAGTCGTTGAGCACGTCGGCAACCTCTTGGGGCGGACGGCTTTCCGCAAGCCGAGTCGAGCCCACCAAATCGATGAACAGGACCGCCGCCTCGACGACATCGCCGGACAGCGATGCGCCTTCTTCGATGGCGCGCTGGGCAACGTCGGCACCGACATGGCGCCCGAACAGGTCGCGCAATCGGTCGCGCTCGGCCAACCCGGCCACCATTCGGTTGAATCCCGTTTGCAGACGCCCGATTTGGGACCGTTCGTAGGCGCCGACGGTCGTGTCGATGTGGCCGCGTTCGACCTGCGCCATCGCGTCGACGACTTCGCCGATCGGATCCGAAATGGAGCGCGATGTCAGGATCATCGTGGGCAGCCCGAGCAGCAGCGCGGCCAGCGAGACCACCAGAATGGGCACGTCCAACGAGGCGGACTTCTGAATCAGCCAGCCGTACGAGCGCAGCGTAACCAGGGCTGCCACGACGCCGATCGGAAGTGCGCTGACCAGAAACCAGAGCATGACCAGCCGCGCGAATACCCCCGGGACTGACAGCCGAGGCTCGAGCCCTCGGGTCGCCTCACCCATGATGGGACGCAGGGTGCGTTGCGCGAGCAGCATTCCCGTGCCCGCGGCCGCCGGTCCACCCAGCAGCACACCGAGCACCATCGGCAACAACAGCGCGGCGCCGCCGTCGAGATTGAGCAACACAAAGATGCCGCCGGCCAAGCCCCAGGCCACGAGCAGGATCGCCGTTTGGCGGCCCGCGAGTTTCATCGCGGTTTCCCGCTGCGCCGTGGTGGGTTCTTGGCCGGCGGCATACCAGCGCAGGGTCGGAGCAAGGCTGAACAAACCCGACACCGCGACGCCGATGATTCCCAGCAATACCAGCGCGACGACTATGACCGTGTCTTTTTCCGCGAAGACGACGCTGGTGGCGGCGGACGTGTGCCCCCGGAGCGGAATCAGAATGGCGGCGACGTCGATGACGGCGATGATGTAGGACAGGGCAAGGTCGACCGCGTATTCGATCGATAGCCGGCGGGCCGACTTGCGCTGCGGTGTCGCGGATGTCGCCGCCGGCTCGCGCGAACACCGCGCACCCCGACCGCGCAGGCCGTCCGCTTTGATCACCGTATAAAGGTAGCGGCGCGGCGCTTACGCACCATTGTTCGGCCCACCCGAGTTCTGGCCCGGAATATCGGTGATCGGGAAGTTCGGCATCGGCTTGGGTGACGGCGTATCGGGCAGCGTCGGAATGTCGCCGGGCGGGATGTCGTGAAGTTCGTTGACCGGTGGCCCGTTTTCCCGGCTGCCGTAGCTGCTGCCCGGCGCGCGCGGCCCCAGCAGTTCGCTGACCGTCACCAGGCGGTAGCCGTTGGCCTTGAGCACCGGAATGAATTGGTACACCAGGTCAACGGTGCTCGAGTAGGTGTCGTGGAACAACACCACCGAACCCGGCTTGATGTACGTCATCAGCATGTACCGCGTCGCCGCCGTGTTCGAATCATTTGCCCAATCGAAAGGGATTACATCCCAGAGGATTTCGGCCATCCCATAGCGCGCGGCGGTCTGGCGCACCTCGGGTGTGGACAGCCCGCCGGCGGGACGATACAGCGTCGGGGTCCGGCCGGTTGCGGCGTTGATCGCATCGTTGGCCTTGGAGAACTGGGCCGCGACGTCTTCGGCGGGGATCGTCATCATGTTGGGGTGTTCCCAGGTGTGACTGCCGATCTCCATGCCGGCGTCGGCGATGCGCTTGGCGCCGGCCGGGTTGGCGGCCACCTTGTTGCCGATCAGGAAGAAGGTGGCCTTGGCGTCGTTGTCCTTCAAGATTTGCAGCAGCCGCTCGTCGAACGGGCCCGGCCCGTCGTCGAACGTCAGCGCAACACACTTGACCACCGAGCAGCTCAGGTTGTCGGCGCGCGTCACATGACCGGTCAGGCCACCGATCACCAGCACCGCGCCGGCGGCCACGACGCCGAACACGGTCCGCCAATAGCGCCAGGCCTGGTTGTCGGGTCGTTTGCGCACGGTAAAAGCCTACCCACCGCGAAGACTGCAGCTCGCGACGCGTTTCGCGAGGGAGCCGCCCCGAAAACGTGCTCGAACGCAGTTTCGCGGCGCAAGCAATCAGTGCGGCCCGGCGATTTCCTCGAGCATCTCGGTGACGAGTGCGGCGATCGGCGAGCGCTCGCTGCGCAACAAAGTGATGTGCGCGAACAGCGGATGACCCTTGAGCTTTTCGATCACCGCGGCAACCCCGTCATGACGGCCGACCCGCAGGTTGTCGCGCTGGGCGATGTCGTGGGTCAGCACCACCCGCGATCCGCTGCCCAACCTGGACAACACGGTCAGCAGGACATTGCGCTCCAGCGACTGCGCCTCGTCGACGATCACGAACGAGTCGTGCAGCGAGCGCCCCCGGATGTGGGTCA
This sequence comes from Mycobacterium sp. Aquia_216, assembly GCF_026723865.1. NCBI lineage: Bacteria > Bacillati > Actinomycetota > Actinomycetes > Mycobacteriales > Mycobacteriaceae > Mycobacterium > Mycobacterium sp. Aquia_216. Next base: position 5,112,515 of record NZ_CP113529.1, read on the forward strand.
GCGGCAGCACTTCGAGCATGCCGCGAGACAGCACTTCCTCCAGCACGGCCGGGCTGGCCAGACCTTCCAGGGTGTCGAAGACCGCCTGCGCCCAGGGCCCCATCTTTTCGCTCTCGCTGCCGGGCAGGTAGCCCAGCTCCTGGCCGCCGACGGCGTAGAGCGGACGGAATACCACCACTTTGCGCTGGGTCCGCCGTTCCAGCACCGCCTCGAGACCGGCACACAGGGCCAGCGCCGACTTTCCGGTGCCGGCCTTGCCGCCCAGCGACACGATGCCCACCGACTCGTCGAGCAACAGGTCAAGCGCCACGCGCTGCTCGGCGGAGCGGCCCCGCAGCCCGAACACCTCGCGGTCACCGCGAACCAGTTGGACGCGTTTGGCGGCGGTCACCCGGCCCAGCGCATGGGAGCTACCGCCCAGCAGCCGAATTCCGGTGTGGCAGGGTAGATCCCGGGCTTCGACCAGGTCGATCTCGCCGTCGGCGAAGAGCGCGTCGATGTCCTCGGCGGCGGTCTCGATCTCCTGCATTCCCGACCAACCGGAGGCCACCACATCCTGCGCGTGGTACTCGTCGGCGGCCAGGCCCACCGCGGCGGCCTTGACACGCAGCGGAATGTCCTTGCTAACCAACGTAACCCGCTTGCCTTCGGCGGCAAGGTTGGCCGCACAGCTCAAGATCCGGGAGTCGTTGCTGTCGGTGCGGAAACCGGCGGGCAGCACGGCCGGGTCGGTGTGGTTGAGCTCGACGTGCAGCGAACCACCCTGTGTACCAACGGGAATAGGTTGATCCAGCCGCCCATGCTCCAACCGCAGATCGTCGAACAGACGCAACGCCTGACGCGCGAACCACCCCAGCTCGTGGTGGTGGCGTTTAGCCTCCAGTTCGCTGATCACGACCAGGGGAACCACTACCTCGTGTTCGGCGAACCGACTACATGCCCAAGGGTCGGACAGCAGTACGGAAGTGTCGATCACGTAGGTCCGGATATCGGTCACGGAGCGCTCCTCGAGCGGGATAGGCCCGCGCGGACCCGCACAGGCATGTCGGCGGGAACTGCGACACCAGGACCGGGGCCGGTCCTTCCCTCGCGGTGACGGGAGGTGCCGCCCTGGCAGCTGAGCAAGACGCTGACCATCGAGAACGACGCTACTCTCGTCGCCGCTTTGCAGCAGCGCAGACGCGCCGACACCGACGCCGACGATGGGCGAGGAAGACGGCGAGCGGCGTGATCGCTCGCGAGGTCGGCTCAGCCGATGACGAACTGCCGCAGTCGGGGTTCGTCGGCGACGCCCCATGCGGTGACGCGGTCGGAGATCGCCTGACGCAGCTCGGCGGGACCGAAAATCCCGGCGTCGGCGACGTTTTGCACCTTGTCCTGGTACGCGGCGATGTCGCCACCGACGACCTGCAGGTCGCCCGCGCGGGTCGCGATCGCGGCGATCGTCTCGTCACGAACGTAGGTGAGGCAGTGCGCGACGAGATTCGAGAAGAACAGCTCGTGGCGCACCTCGTCGCGGGCGATGCGGTCGACAAGCCCGGCCAAGATGGGCTCCTCGAGCCGAGCGGCCAGGTTGCGGCAGAAGACGGCATGGGTGCGCTCCGTGAGCGCCATGTATACCAGGGTTTCCACCTGCGTATACGTGTCGGCGCGGTAACCCTGCATCAGGTACTGGACGCGGGCTTCTTCGTTGGCGGTGGGGTCCACCTCGCGGGTCACCACCAGGTATTCCCGCAGCGCGATCGCGTGCAGGTGCTCCTCCGCGGTCCACCGGCCCAGCCAGCGGCCCCACCAGTCCTCGAGAATGAAGTGCTCGACGAGCTCGCGGTGATGCGCGGCCAGGTCGTCCTTGAGCAGCAACAGGATCTCGCAGGCGTCGGTGAACGCCCGTGGCAGCGTCATGCTGGACGGGTCCCAGTCGCGGCCGCCGAGGAAGGCGAAGTTCTCGCCGCGGTCGAACGGCACGTAATCGTGGGCGAACCAAATGTCGTCGGTGGAGAGGTGGCGATCCATCTCGGCCTCGACGACCGGCTCGAGTTCCAGGGTCAGCGCATTAGCGACAGGTTTCGTTGCCATAAAAGTAACTGTAACCCGCATACACAGGTGTCATGAAATCAATCGCCGGTGTCGCGGCCATTCCGTGACCTACCGACCGACCAATGACCAGTCCTCGAGGCCCTCGTACAGCGGGAACTCCCGGGCCAGCCGCGTCACGCGCTGCCGCAGACCCGACACTTGCCCTTCGGAGGCCGAGGTGCCGGCCGCCAGCGCGGTCGCGATCACGTCGGCGACCTCGCTGAACTCGGCGTCGCCGAAGCCGCGAGTGGCCAGCGCCGGCGTCCCGATCCGCAGGCCCGACGTCACCATGGGCGGCCGCGGGTCGTTGGGCACGGCGTTGCGGTTGACCGTGATGCCGACCTCGTGCAGCAGGTCCTCGGCGGCCTGCCCGTCGAGCGGAGAGTTGCGCAGGTCGACCAGCACCAGATGGACGTCGGTGCCGCCGCTGACCACCGAGACGCCGGCCTTGGCGACATCGGCGGCCAACAGCCGGTCGGCCAGGATCCGGGCGCCGGACAGCGTGCGCTGCTGCCGCTCGGCGAATTCTGGGGTGCCGGCGATCTTCAGCGCGACCGCCTTACCCGCGATCACGTGCATCAGCGGTCCGCCCTGCTGGCCGGGGAACACCGCCGAGTTGACGGCCTTGGCGTACTCCTGCTTCCCGAGCAGCATCCCGGAGCGGCCGCCACCGAGCGTCTTGTGGATGGTGGTGGACACGACATCGGCGTCCGGCACCGGAGAAGGGTGCAATCCGACCGCAACCAGGCCCGCGAAGTGGGCCATGTCCACCCAGAGCTTGGCGTCGACTTCGTCGGCGATCGACCGGAACGCCGCGAAGTCGAGGATGCGCGGGTAGGCCGACCAGCCGGCGACGATCACCTTCGGCCGGAATTCGAGCGCTTGGGCGCGCACCGCGTCCATGTCGACGAGATGCGTCGTCGGGTCGACACCGTAGAAGCCGTTCTCGTAGAGCTTGCCGGAGAAGTTGAGCTTCATCCCGTGCGTCAGATGCCCACCGTTGGCCAGGTCCAGACCCAGCAGCCGCTCCCCCGGTGACATCAGGGCGTGCAGCACCGCGGCGTTGGCCTGGGCGCCGGAGTGCGGCTGCACATTGGCGAAATCGGCACCGAATAACGCCTTGGCGCGGTCGCGGGCGATGTTCTCCACGACATCGACGTACTCGCAACCGCCGTAGTAACGCCGGCCGGGAAGCCCTTCCGCGTACTTATTGGTGAGCACGCTGCCCTGGGCCTGCAGTACCGAGCGGGGCACGAAGTTCTCCGACGCGATCATCTCGAGCGTGTCGCGTTGGCGGCCGAGCTCTTTGCCGAGCAGCTCGGCGATGTCCGGGTCGACTTCGGCGAGCGGGGCGGACATCACGGACGTGGATACACGGGCATCAGGTGCGGCAGTCACAGGTGCCAGTCTATCGAGCGGAGCTTTTAGCCAGCCCAGCCGTCCGGCGTGCGATCGTCCCTGCCACACTGGCACTATGCCCCGGCTGAGCGAGCCGAGCCCATATGTGGAGTTCGACCGAAAGCAGTGGCGCGCGTTGCGCATGTCGACGCCGCTGGCCCTGACTGAAGAGGAACTTGTCGGTCTGCGTGGTCTCGGCGAGCAGATCGACCTCCTCGAGGTCGAAGAGGTGTATCTGCCGCTGGCCCGGCTCATCCACCTTCAGGTCGCGGCGCGGCAGCGATTGTTCGCCGCCACTTCGGAATTCCTCGGTGAGCCGCAGCAGAACCCGGACCGGCCGGTGCCGTTCATCATCGGCGTGGCCGGCAGCGTGGCGGTCGGGAAGTCGACCACCGCCCGCGTACTGCAGGCGTTGCTGGCCCGCTGGGATCACCACCCGCGGGTCGACCTGGTGACCACCGATGGCTTCCTCTACCCGAATGCCGAGCTGGACCGTCGAAACCTCATGCACCGCAAGGGCTTTCCGGAAAGCTATAACCGCCGGGCACTGATGCGGTTCGTCACCTCGGTCAAATCGGGTTCCGACTATGCATGTGCGCCGGTGTACTCGCACCTGCGCTACGACATCATCTCCGGGGCCAAACACGTGGTCCGGCATCCGGACATCCTGATCCTGGAGGGCCTCAACGTCTTGCAGACCGGCCCGACCCTGATGGTGTCGGACCTGTTCGACTTCTCGCTGTACGTGGACGCCCGAATCGAAGACATCGAACAGTGGTACGTCTCGCGGTTCCTGGCCATGCGTGGCACGGCCTTCGCCGACCCGGAATCCCACTTCCACCACTACTCGGCCCTCAACGACACCAAGGCGGCCGCCGCCGCGCGCGAGATCTGGCGATCGATCAACCGGCCTAATCTGGTCGAGAACATTCTTCCGACCCGGCCCCGCGCGACCCTGGTGCTGCGCAAGGACGCCGACCACTCCATCAACCGGCTCCGGCTGCGCAAGCTGTAAGACGCGCTCCGCTCCCTTGACGGCGGGAGCTAGACGGTCTGCAGCCGGCGCACTCCCAGGTATTGCATCCACGCGAAGGCCGCGCTGTAGATGCCGACGGCCAGCGTGGCGGCCACCCCGGTCGCGGTCATGGGCACCGCGTCGACGGCGACGACGGCGCCCAGCGTGACCACGACGTTGGCCACCACCACCCAGACGCCGACACTGCGCAGGTCCGGCAATCCCGTCAGGCTGTAGACCACCAAGCCGTAGAGCACGAAAAAGGCGCCCAGTACGTATTCCAGATTGGAACCAAAGTCGGCGATGAAGGCGATGGCGACACCGAACAGCCCCGTCAACGTGGCATCTGCCCGCATGCCGAAACGCAATAACGAGTCGGTCGAGTCGTACATATGTCTGTTCGGTATGCCAGTGACAACGGACATTTGATTTCTCCTTGCGACGGCGATTGTTCGAACTTGTTTGAGCGTGCCGCCCGCGCACTGCCATATCGACGCGTGGTGCTGCCAACTCCTGCCACGGAAGAAATGACCAGGGATTACCTCCAGGTATTCCCGTGCTGGGCGTTACATGCGGGTTTACACGGCGACCGCCTCGACGACGCTGTACGGCGACGCCGTCTCCACCACCCGGGTCATGCGGAATCCGGCGCGGCCCAGCAATCGGGCATATCCCGCAGCCGAGCGCTCGCGGGCACCCACTACGAGGAGCATTTCCAGGTCCCCCCAGTTGCCCACAAATTCGCGGTCGTGTCCCGGAAGGACGAATTCGACGAGCAGCACGTGCTTACCCGCGCCGGCCGCCTTCCGCACGTTGCGCAAAATCTGCACGGCCTCGTCGTCGGACCAGTCGTGGATCACATGCTTGAGCACATAGGCATCGCCGCTATCCGGTATCGCCTCGAAGAACGAACCCGGAACGATTTTCACCCGATCCTGCACGCCGCATTCCGCCAACACGGCCGGGGCGCCCGCCACAACTTGGGGCAGGTCGTACAGGACGCCATGCGCCGACGGGGTAGCTTGCAGAATCGCGGCCAACAGCCGTCCGTGCCCGCCACCCACATCGACGATGGTGTCGTAGCGGCTGAAGTCGTACTCCGTGGTCACGGCCGCGATCGCCAGTTCGGACATGCTCGTCATGGCGGCATTGAAGATTTCCGCGAATTCCGGCTCGTCGGCCAGGTATTCGAACATCGGCTTACCGCGCAAGGCCGGGACGGCGGGACGCCCGGTGCGAATGACATCGGTGAGATGGCTCCAATGCTCGCGATGCTGGGGTGCTCCCAGAAACCGGGCCAACCCGCGCAGCGACACCTCAGCGTCAGTGCGCAAGCAGTCCCCCAGCGGGGTGAGTTCGTAGCGGCCGTCGCGGCGTAGCCGGAAGAGGCCCCGGCTCGTCAAGGCCCGCAGCAGTCGGCTCAGGGCGTCGGCATCGGCGCTGACCGCACTCGCCAGCTCGTCAATTTGCAGCGGACCCTTCGCGAGCTGGTCGGCGATGCCGAGGTCGGCTGCGGCGGTAATCGCCTGGGCAGCCCAAGCATTCATGATCATCTCCATCACCGCAATCGGCGGCGGACCCATGCGCTGCTGTAACCGACCGAAATGATGCCGGACGATCTCGACGATCCGAGCAACTCGAGCGGCCGGAATTCTAGACGAAAACATAAGTGCTCCTGGATGATTCAGCGTTAGACGGCGACCGCCTCGACGATGCTGTACGGCGATGCCGTTTGCGCCACTTTCGTCATGCGGAATCCGGCGCGGCCCAGCAATTGCGCATATCCCGCGGCGGTGCGTTCGCGGGCGTCGAATTCGACGAGTATCTCCAGGTCGAGCCAGTTGCCCACGAAATCGCGATCGTGACCGGGAAGAACCATTTCCACCAGCAGCACATGCTTGCCGAGCCCGGCCGCCCTGCGCACGTTGCGCAGAATCTGCAACGCCTGGTCGTCGGGCCAGTCGTGGATGATGTGCTTGAGGACGTACGCGTCGCCGCCCTCGACCACGTTCTCGAAGAACGAACCCTCGACCAGCTTGACCCGGTCGGCCACCCGCTGCTGCTTGAGCAGCAGTGGTGCGTCCGCAACGACATGGGGCTGGTCGAAAAGAATCCCCCGGGCTTGCGGGGCGGCATTCAAGATTGCCGCCAGCAGCCGACCGCGCCCGCCGGCGACGTCGACGATCGTCCCGTAGCGGCTGAAGTCGTAGCCCGCGATGACCGAAGGGATCGCCAACTCCGAGATGTTGGTCATCGCTTCGTTGAACTTTTCGTCGAGTTCCTTTTCCCCGGACAGGTATTCGAAGATCGGTTTGCCGCGCATTTCGGGAACAACGGAACGACGGGTGCGGATGGCAGTCGTGATGTTGCTCCAATGCTCCCGATGCTGGGGCGCACCGACATATCGAGCCATCGCTCGCAGCGAGACATCGCCGTCGCTGCGCAACGTGTCCGCGAGCGGGTTGAGGGCATAGCGCCCGTCGCGCAGTTGCCGGAAAACACCGCGGCCGATCAACGCCCGCAGCAGGCGCCCGACGGTGTCGGCGTCCGCATCGACCGCGTCGGCCAGCTCGTCGGCAGACAAAGGCCCGTTCGCCAGCGCGTCGGCGATGCCGAGATCTGCCGCAGCGGTGATCGCTTGCGCGGCCCAAGCATTCGAGATCATTTCCAACATCGCGGCCGGCGGCGGAACCATATTCCGGTGCAGCGCACCGATGCGATGGCGAACACGCTCGACGATCCGCGCGACCTGAGCAGACGGAATTTTAGTCGAAAACATAAGTACTCCTGAATAATTGGAGATGCGGGGTTAGACGGCGACCGCTTCGACGATGCTGTACGGCGATACCGTTTCCACCACTCGCGTCATCCGAAAGCCGGCGCGGCTCAGCAGGCGGCCGTATTGGGCGGCGGTGCGCTCGCGCGCGCCGGCTCCGACGTGCATTTCCAGGTCCAGCCACTTGCCGGGAGATTCCCGATTATGCTGCGGGATAACGAATTCCACGATCAACACATTCTTGCCGACCCCGGCGGCCTTACGGATATTTCCGAGAATCTGAATGGCCTCGTCGTCGGGCCAGTCGTGGATGATGTGCTTGAGGACGTACGCGTCGCCGCCCTCGACCACGGTCTCGAAGAACGAACCTTCGACCAGCTTGACCCGGTCGGCCACCCCGTGTTCGTCGAGCAATGCCGAGGCGCCCGACACCACGTGCGGCTGGTCGAACAGAATGCCCCGTGCTTGTGGCGTGGCGGTTAAGATTTCAGCCAAGAATCGACCGTGCCCACCGGCGACGTCGACGATCGTCCCATACCGACTGAAGTCGTAGCCGGCGATGACCGGCGGGATCGCGAGCCCGGTCATGTTTGTCATGGCCTCATTGAAAATCTCGTCGAGTTCTTTTTCTTCGGCCAGGAACTCGAACATCGACTTACCGCGCAAGTCAGGGACCACGGCCCGGCCGCTGCGAATCGAGTCCGTGACGTGGCTCCAGTGCTCGCGATCCTGCGGTGAACCCACGAACCGGGCGAATGCGCGCAGCGAGACATCGCTATCGCTGCGCAGCGTGTCCGCGAGCGGGGTGAGGTCGTAGCGCCCGTCACGGCGCCGGCGGAAAACACCTCGCGAGATCAACGCCCGCAACAGACGACTCACGGTGTCGGCATCCGCATCGACGGCGTCCGCCAATTCGTCGACCGACAGCGGTCCCTTGGCCAGCGCATCGGCAATGCCCAGGTCGGCGGCGGCGGTAATCGCCTGCGCGGCCCAAGCGTTCGTGATCATCTCCAACATCGCGGCCGGCGGCGGAACCATCCGCTGGTGTAGCTGACCGACGCGGTACCGCACGATCTCGACAGCTCGCGCGAGTTGGACGGGTGAAAGTGTCGGCGAAAACATAAGTCCCCCTGGCAGACTCGGGATATCACGTGCAGACCGGGCGATCGCACATACCCGTATTCGTTGCCAGTCCACCTGAAGATGGGCCGCCTCGCCATTACAACCAGCGTTGTCATCCAGATAACGCAGCCGGTTGTCCGGAAACGACTGCGCCGGTGCCGGCGTCGGGCTAGTCGCTGGGGACGGCGACGCGCCCGCGAAGATCGGCGGCGATCAGCCGAGCCGCGGCGTTTTGCCAGTTGTGCAGCGAGCGCTGGGGAACTTCCGTGACGAACCACTGCCAGGCCTGGCGCGCGGTCGGATCCAGCCCCGAGGCGGTGGCGTTCTGCGCGTAAGCGCGCACCCCGACGACGTACGGGAAGTAGAGCGAGTTGTAGTACCGCCACTCTTCGGTGGTGCCGAAATCGCCGCCGTCGCGCGGCTTCAGCCGTGAAATACCTTCCGCCAGTACAGCTTTGAGCTCGTTAGCCCGCTCCAGCGGGTGGTCGGGAGCCCCGCGCGCGGCCAGCCGCTCGTCGATCAACGGCAACGCGGTCAGCGGGCTCGCCACCAGCTTGCTCAGGTCGCCGTAGTGGCCCAGCGCTCGTCGGGTGAGCCTGGCGAAGGTCACGTCGTCGACGTCGGCGAGCGGGTCCTTCTGGCGCAGCGGCAGCGCAGCCCCGGTATGCCGCAGCACGGCACGGTCCGCGCGCAGGCGCGGCGACCGCGAGAACGCCAGCCGGTCCAGCACCCCGGCCAGCGGGTCCGCGAGCACCTGCACGGTGATCGCGACCGCCAGGCTGGTGAACAGCAGCACCGTGAGCGTCGTCTGCGCGGCAGCATCGTCGCGGGTCACTGCCAACCCGATCAACGCCTGACCGCCGAACAGCATCGCGACCAGCACCGAACCGGTGAACGAGCGCAGCATGTCGGCGCGCAGTGCCTGGCCCTCGTCGAACGCGTCCCACAGGGCAACGGCGATCCCGAGCGAGAGGACGTCGAAACTCGTCGACGCCAGCGCCACCCAGCTGGGCACCAGGCCCAGCGGAATGATCAGGATGGCATTGCCCAGCGCGAAGAACAGGGTCGCGGTGATGGCGAGTCCGACGGCCGGCCTCGGCCGGCGCGGCCGACGCAACGCGACGGCCATCGCGCCGAGGGTGGACACCGAGATCACCGCGAACATCAGCCAGTGCCCCGCCCGTAGCGGCCCGTCGACGCTGCCGGCCAGCATCGCCCCGAACAGGGTCAGCGCGGCGACCCCGGCCACGAGGAGCAGCTCGCGGGTGCGCGCCTGCCAGCCGTCGCTGGGCCGGGACAGCTCGACGAGCACCGCGAACCACGCCACGCCGGGGATGATCGCCGGGTAGATCTCGACCCGGCTGAGCAGCTGGGCGTGCGCGGGGCTGGCGGTCCGCACCGCATCCAGGCCGACCACGAGCGCGAAACCGCACAGGCCGATCGCCGCCAGCACGAGGACGGGTTTGCGCGGATCACGAGCCGCCAGATACAGGCCCAGCCAGGCGCTCAGCGTGAACACCACCGCCGACAGCGCAGCCATGCATCCAGTGTGGCACGGGCGTGACCTGCCGCTTAAGACCGCTGTGCGGTCTAGGCTTGCGATCGACTGTGCTGTCTCGACGCGCGCTACTTGCCGTACCGGCGATGCCGCTGGCTGTAGTCGCGTAGCGCGCGCAGGAAGTCGACGCGGCGGAATGCCGGCCAGTGCGTTTCGCAGAACCACATCTCCGAATAGGCACTCTGCCAGAGCAGAAACCCGGACAGCCGTTGCTCGCCCGAGGTGCGGATCACCAGGTCGGGGTCGGGCTGCCCGGACGTGTACAGGTTCTCGGAGATCGCGTCGACGGTCACCGCGTCGACGAGCTCCTCACCGGTGGCGCCGTTGGCGAGTTCCTTACTCAACAACGCGCGCACCGCGCCGACGATCTCCTGCCGGCCGCCGTAGCCGACCGCCACGTTGACGTGGAACGACGCGACGCTGGGCGTGGATTCGACCGCCCCCCGCAACCGGCGGGCCGGCTCGCCGCCGAGTAGTTCCAGGTCCCCCACCGTGCGCACGCTCCAGCGATTGACCGGCGCGCAGATCTCCTCGACCACGTCGGTGATGACCTCGATCAGCCCGGCCAGCTCGTCGGGATCGCGTTGCAGGTTTTCGGTGGACAACAGATAGACGGTGGTCATTTCGACGCCGGCTTCCTGACACCACCGCAGCATCTCGGCGATCTTGGCCGCACCCATCCGGTAGCCGTAGCCGACGTCGTCGTATCCCGCGTCGCGGGCCCACCGCCGGTTCCCGTCGCACAGCACGGCGATATGCCGAGGAAGTTGCGACTTCGAAGCGGCCAGGCCCTGCCTCAGCCGCAGCTCGTAGACGCGATACAACGGGTCTTTGAGCCGCGGCGGGATAATCTCCACGAAGATCCACACTACTGTGGGCGGCAACCAATTCCCGGCGGATTGCCGGGGATGTCACCGCCGCTGTACGGACAGGACCCGGCCGGCGCGAGCTAGTGTTTATCGATGTCAGGCATTGGCACTTTGACCGCCATCCGAAGAAGGCAGCAGGAGACATGAGCGGCCCGACCAGCACTGTCACCGACCCGGAACCCGAACCGCAGGGGATCGCGGCCAACGCCGCGCAGCATCTCGTTGACGGCGTCACCCGGGTACTGACCAAGCCGCGGTTCCGTGGCTGGATTCACGTCTATTCCGCCGGTACCGCCGTGGTCGCGGGTGCCTCCCTGGTCGCGGTGTCCTGGGCGGTGGCGTCCACCCGCGCCGGGCTGGCGACACTGCTGTACACCTTCGCCACCATCATCATGTTCACCGTCAGCGCGACCTATCACCGCGTGCACTGGACGTCCGCGACCGCCCAGAAGTGGATGAAGCGGGCGGACCACTCGATGATCTTCGTGTTCATCGCCGGCAGCTACACCCCGTTCGCCCTGCTGGCGTTGCCGGGCCGCGACGGGCACGTGGTGCTGTGGATTGTGTGGGGCGGCGCGGCGGCCGGGATCCTGCTCAAGATGTTGTGGCCGTCGGCGCCACGCTGGGTGGGTGTGCCGCTCTACATCCTGCTGGGGTGGGTGGCGGTCTGGTACACCGGCGAGATCCTGCACAACTCCGGCGTGGCCGCGATGGTGCTGCTGTTCGTCGGCGGCGCGTTGTACAGCATCGGCGGCATTCTCTACGCGCTGCGCTGGCCCGACCCCTGGCCCTCGACGTTCGGCTACCACGAGTTCTTCCACGCCTGCACCGCGATCGCGGCGATCTGCCACTACATCGCGATGTGGTTCGTAGTCTTCTGATTCGGCGCTACCGCGACGGCACACCCAGCGCGGCGGCCAGCTCCGTCGAGCGAGTCACCGGCAGGTCGCACAGACGTCCCCGGCACACGTAGGCCGCGTCGGCACTGCGCACCCGATCCCGCCCGACCAGCAGGGCTGACGAATCCATCTTGCCGCCCATCACGATCGCTCCGCCGGGCGCCCAGCGGCGGGCGTCGGTCAGCAGCGGCGAGCGCGGCGACGTGCAGGCGATCGCCACCTGCAGCGGGCCGCGGATCGCGGCTTCGGCCACGGCAAGCCAATGCCCGGCAGACCGCGGGGCGCGCGCCAGCAGTACGGAATGCGCGGTGAGCGCCTCGGTCGCCGCTTGCAGGTAACGCGGCGCTTTGACGCTGCCGACCAGATGCGCCGCGGTCAGCAGCGCTTCGGTGATCGTCGACGCACCCGACGGGGTGGCCCCGTCCAGCGGGTCGGCCGGCCGCAGCATCAGCCGCTCGGCATCGTCGGCGGTGTCATACCAGCAGCCGGGCCGCTGCGGGTCGGCGAAATGCGCGCACGCGGTATCGAGCAGTTCGCACGCCGCGGTCAGCCAGACGTCTTCGACGGTCAGCTGGTAGAGCGCCAGCAGCCCGGTGGCCAGCATCGCGTGATCCTCCAGGATGGCGGCGCCGTCGCCGACGACCCCGCCGAGGCTGGCCCGCCGCAACCGGCCGGCGACGACGTGGGTGTCCAGCAGCGCCGTCGCGCAGCGTCGCGCCGCACGTGCCAGGTCGGGCTCTTCCAGGGCGACGCTGGCCTCGACCAGCGCCGTGATCGCCAGCCCATTCCACGACGTGACGACCTTGTCGTCGCGTCCCGGCTGGGTCCGGGTGAGCCGGGCGGCCAGCAGCGCGGACCGCACCCGGTCCAGCCGCTGCGGATCGTCCGGATCGCCGGGCAATTGCAGCACCGACGTCCCGTGTTCGAAGGTGCCGGCCGCGGTGACCGCGAAAACCTCAGCGGCCCAAGCACCGTCGTCGGGACCGAGCACCTCGGACAACTGTTCCGGCGTCCAGACGTAGGTCGAGCCCTCGCGGCCGTCGGCGTCGGCATCCAGCGATGAGGTGAACATGGCCCCGTCGGTCAGCTCGTCGAGCAGGAACCGCGCGGTCTGCGCGGTGACCCGGCGGGCCAACGGATCTCCGGTACGCCGCGCCCAGTGCGCATAAGCGCGCAGCAGCAGCGCGTTGTCGTACAGCATCTTCTCGAAATGCGGTACGACCCAAGCGTTGTCGACACTGTAGCGGGCGAAGCCACCGGCGAGTTGGTCGTAGATGCCACCGCGGGCCATCGCATTGCCGGTGCGCTCCACGGCCTCTAACGCTGACGGCGATCCGGTGCGCTCGTAGTTGCGCAGCAGCGCTTCGAGAACCGCCGACGGCGGGAATTTGGGCGCGTCACCGAATCCGCCATGCACCGTGTCCTGGTCGGCCAGCACCGCGGCGACCGCGTGATCACATAGCGCCGGGTCGACGTCCGGACCGCCCGCCTGGTGTCCCCCGAAAGAAGAGGTCATTTTGCGCAACTCACCGGCGATATGGTCCGACGCCTCCTCGACCTCACCCCGGCGCTCCCGCCACGTCTCGGTGACGGCTGAAAGAAGTTGCAGGAAATCAGATTTCGGGTAGTAGGTGCCGCAGAAGAAGGGGCGTCCGTCCGGTGTCAGGAAACACGTCATGGGCCAGCCGCCATGCCCGGTGAGCGCGACGGTGGCGTTCATGTAAACCGCATCGATGTCCGGCCGTTCCTCGCGGTCGACCTTGACGCAAACGAATCCCGCGTTCATCGCGGCGGCCACCTCGTCGTCTTCGAACGATTCGTGGGCCATCACGTGGCACCAGTGACACGCGGCGTAGCCGATCGACAGCAGGATCGGCACATCGCGTGCCGCCGCGTCTTGGATTGCCTGCGGCGTCCACTGCTGCCAGTGCACCGGGTTGTCGGCGTGTTGACGCAGATAGGGGCTGGTCGCCAGCCCGAGGGTGTTCGTCGACGACGATTCAGCCGGGCGCATCGCCGGATCCTGACGGCCGGGTCGACCCGTTCGTCTGCCCGGGGGCCTCGTCATCGGGTGGTCCGACCGTATCGGTGCCCTCGTCGGCGGCCTGATCGGGCTCGGGATGTTTGGGGTCGAACGACTCGGGCACCTTCTTCAACTGCCGGTTCATCGAGCGGAGCAGAAACAAGGTGGCGATCAACAGCAGCACGACGACCAGTAGCCCGATCGGGCTGGCCTTGCCGAAATCGGGCCCGGTGTTGTGCGGAGTCCCATCAGCGATCACCGTGAGTAAAAGGTGTCTCACGCGCCGTTCTCGATTCCGGCGAACAGGTCGTCCTCGGGCTCGCGGACAGGGACGCGGGAGCGAGCCAACTCGAATTCCTCAGTCGGCCATAGGCGCTGCTGCCAGGCGATCGGGGCGGCGAAGAATTCGGCATTCGGATCGATCTGCGTGGCGTGTGCGCGCAGCGCGTCGTCACGCTGGCTGAAATATTCCGAACATTCCACGCGCGTGGTCACCCTCGACTCGAAGGGATCGTGTTCGGCCTTCCAATGCTGCAGCCACTTGGTGAAGGGGCCCTCTTCGCCATGCTTGACGAATTCGTCTTGTAGCAACTGCATCCGCTGCCGCAGGAAGCCGTGGACGTAGTACAGCTTGGACACCTCCCAGGGCTCGCCGGCGTCCGGGAAGCGCGCGTAGTCGCCGGCCGCTTCGTACGCACCGACCGAAACCCGGTGGCAGGCAATGTGATCCGGATGTGGGTAGCCACCGTTCTCGTCGTAGGTGGTAATCACGTGCGGGCGGAACTCGCGGACCACGCGCACCAGCGCCTCGACGGACACCTCCAACGGCACCAGCGCGAAGCAGCCCTCGGGCAGCGGCGGAGGCGGATCCCCCTTGGGTAGCCCGGAATCGACGAAGCCGAGCCAAGTGTGCTCGACACCGAGAATTTCGGCCGCTTTCGCCATCTCGTCACGCCGAATCTCGGCGATGTGCTCTTGCACATCGGGCAGATCCATCGCCGGGTTGAGGATGTCGCCGCGCTCACCGCCGGTCAACGTCACGACCAGCACGCGATGCCCCTCGTCGGCATATCGGGCGAGTGTGGCCGCACCCTTGCTGGATTCGTCGTCGGGGTGGGCGTGCACCGCCATCAACCGCAGTTCGCTCAACGTATCCCCTTGTCGGTCCGCTGGACTCCCCTCGAGCCTATAAGGACCCTATAATTTCAGTTTCCCGATATCGCATGCTGCTGACCGCGCTCCGGCGGCACATAAGCCCACACCTGAAACAGCCATGACCGAGACTTCCATTCCGCGCCCCGAGGCCCGCTACGGGCGTTCGCGACTATCTCGCGTTTCGCGGCGCCGAGCGGCCATCGCGCTGGGTGTGCTGGCCCTTGCGGCCGGCATCGCTGTCGCGATTGTCGGCTACCAACGGCTGGGCACCAGCGCCGTCTCGGGTTCGCTGGCCGGCTACGAGGTGGTCGACAGCGAGACGGCGTCGGTCACGATCAGCGTGACGCGATCTGTTCCGTCGCGCCCGGTGGACTGCATCGTGCGGGTCCGGGCCAAAGACGGCAGCGAGACGGGCCGACGCGAGGTACTGGTCCCGCCGTCCGCGCAGGCAACGGTGCAGGTCACGACGACGGTAAAATCCTCGCAGCCGCCGGTGATGGCAGACATTTACGGATGCGGCACCGACGTGCCCGGCTACCTGCGCGCAGCCTGACTGGTCACAAAGGCGAACCTCGAATGACGTCATCGGCTGTTTGCACGGTGGTAACATGGATGAATGCACGGTTCCTGGTGGGACCGTGTATTGCTGCATTAGCGGCCGTGAGCACAGCGGACCGGCAGCAAGGGGAGGGACCCAGACACTCCCTTCAGCGGAGTTCAGGGGCTTACGCGGATACGCGGAACGACACGACGAGGAGCACGACGAGATGACGGACACTCAGGTGACCTGGCTGACCCAGGAATCACATGACCGGCTGAAGACCGAGCTCGATCAGCTGATCGCGAATCGTCCCGTCATCGCCGCGGAAATCAACGACCGCCGCGAGGAAGGCGACCTGCGCGAGAACGGCGGATACCACGCCGCCCGTGAAGAGCAGGGCCAGCAGGAGGCCCGCATCCGCCAGCTGCAGGATCTGCTCAACAACGCCAAGGTCGGCGAGGCGCCCAAGCAGTCCGGCGTGGCGCTACCCGGGTCCGTCGTCAAGGTCTACTACGACGGCGACAAGTCCGACACCGAGACGTTCCTGATCGCGACCCGCCAGGAGGGCGTCAACGACGGCAAGCTCGAGGTGTACTCGCCCAAGTCCCCTTTGGGTGAGGCCCTGATCGACGCCAAGGTCGGCGAGACCCGCAGCTACACCGTGCCCAACGGCAACACCGTCAAGGTCACGCTGATCAGCGCGGAGCCGTACCACTCCTAGGGCGGCGCTAGGCCAGGGCCTGTTCGAGGTCGGCGAGCAGATCGCTGACGTCCTCGATGCCCACCGATAGCCGGACCAGGTCGTCGGGTACTTCCAATTGCGAACCGGCCGTTGACGCGTGCGTCATGGCGCTCGGATGCTCGATCAGCGACTCGACCCCACCCAGCGATTCGGCCAGGATGAACACTAAGGTTGCGGCGCAGAGTTTTTCGGCGGCCGCGCGTCCGCCGCGCATTCGCACCGACACCATGCCGCCGAAGCCTGACATCTGGCGCGCGGCGACATCGTGCCCGGGATGGCTGGGCAGACCCGGATACAGCACCGTGCTCACCGACGGCTGCCCGGCCAGGAATTCCGCTACGGCCAAAGCGTTTTCACTGTGCCGCTGCATCCGTAGCACCAGAGTTTTCAGACCGCGCATCGTCAGGTAAGCGTCAAACGGGCCCGGCACCGCGCCGGCCCCGTTCTGCAGAAAGGCGAATGCGTCGTCGAGCGCTTTGTCGTCGGTGACCAATGCGCCACCCACCACGTCGGAGTGGCCACCGATGTATTTGGTCGTCGAGTGCAGCACCACGTCGGCGCCCAGCGTCAACGGCTGCTGCAGCGCAGGCGATGCGAAAGTGTTGTCCACCAACACTTTTACTGCATTCTTGGCGGCCTGCTCCGCCGCTAGCTCAGCGATGGCGGCGATGTCGGCGACGGACAGCAACGGATTCGTCGGTGTTTCCACCCAGATCAGCCGGGTCTGCGGCGTGATCGCGGCCCGCACCGCGTCGAGGTCGGACAGCGCCACCGGCGTGTACCCGACGTTCCACTGGGTGAAGACCTTGTCGATCAAGCGAAATGTGCCGCCGTAGGCGTCATTTGGGATGACCAGATGGTCGCCGGGGCGCAGTATGGCCCGCAGGGCGCAGTCGGTTGCGGCCATGCCGGAACCGAACGCTCGCCCGAAAGCGCCGCCTTCGACGGCCGCCAGCGAGGCCTCCAGCGCGG
This sequence comes from Mycobacterium sp. Aquia_216, assembly GCF_026723865.1. Classification (NCBI taxonomy): domain Bacteria; kingdom Bacillati; phylum Actinomycetota; class Actinomycetes; order Mycobacteriales; family Mycobacteriaceae; genus Mycobacterium; species Mycobacterium sp. Aquia_216. The sequence goes on from NZ_CP113529.1 coordinate 5,129,661, forward strand.
CCCGGGTCGGGTTGCCGGTGCGTGCGTACTCGAATCCGCCGCGCAGACCCCCGACGCCGTCTTGGGCGAACGTGCTGCTGGCATAGATCGGCGCGTTCACCGCCCCGGTTGCCGGATCCGGGGGGTAGCCGGCATGGATGGCTTTGGTGGCCAGTCCGGTGATTCTGTGGTGTCCGTTCCGCTTTTCGCTCATCGACGACCAGCCTAGTGAGCCAGGCGGGTTGTGCCGGCTGCGGCCTGGCGCAGCGAATGGGATCAGCCTGAGGCGTAACCGCACCGGGAGCCGCTGCGCGCCCTCAGATCGGCAGGACCACCGTCGTCAGGATCTTGTCGGCGATCGTCTGTCGTTTGGCGTCCCACAGTGGAAACAGGAAACCGATGAAGCAGATGACCGCGTCGACGAAGTGGGCGAGGTCGCGCACGACGGACAACCCGAAACCGATCGGCTGCCCGGTGGTCTCGCTGACCACCTTGATCTTCAGCACCGTCTTGCCGAGGCTGGATCCGGTGGTGCCCTGTCGGTAGCCGCGGTTCCAGAGCCAGTAGGCCAAGCCCAGCAGCGTCGCCAACCAGTGCGTCAACTGGCCGAACGTCGAGGGCTGACTGGCGCAGTACTGGCTGACGTCGTACTGCGTGATGTCGGTGACGCAGGACGACTGTTGGGTCGCGTACATGATGCCCGTGCCGATGCCCTGCACGATCGCGTAAGGAAGGTAGTCGATGAGCAGCGCCAGCACCCGGGTGATCCACGGCGTGTAGGAGTCGGTCGGCAGCGCGCGGACCGCCGGGCCGGGCGGCGGCGGGACGTATCCACCGGCGGACGGAGGAGGCGGGGGGTAACCACCGACGGGCGGAGGAGGCGGCGGTGGGTACGAGGCACCCGGCACCGAAGAACTGGGTTCATACCCGCCAGAGGCCGGTGCATCGCCGCCGGATGGTTCCGGCGACGAGGAGGGCGGCGGTTGATCGGTCATGGTGCAACCTTCCACTGCGGGTAGCTGAACTAGCCGCATTACAGTACCTGAGCCGCCGTCTTTCGCGGCGGCGCCGGTCGCGGCCCGACGGCGTCTCTACTAACGCCGCCGCGACCCGTCCGACAGAAAGCCCAACAGGTCGTATCGTGTGATGACCCCGACGGGTTTGCCCTCCTCGACGACCATCAACGCATCCCAGTCGCGCAGTGCCTTTCCGGCGGCGCTGACCACCTCGCCGGCACCGATAATCGGCAGCGGCGGACTCATGTGCACGGAGACGGCGTCGGCCAATTTGGCTCGGCCTTCGAAGACCGCCGAGAGCAGTTCGCGCTCGGAGACACTGCCGGCGACCTCACCGGCCATCACCGGCGGCTCGGCGCCGACGACGGGCATCTGCGACACTCCGTACTCCCGCAGAATGCCGATCGCGTCGCGCACCGTCTCCGACGGGTGGGTGTGCACCAGATCGGGCAGCGCCCCCGATTTCCCACGCAGCACGTCACCGACCGTGGGCTGCTCGGTCGAGCCGTCCAGGCGGGTACGCAGGAAGCCGTAGGAGGACATCCACCCGTCGTTGAAGATCTTCGACATGTAGCCGCGGCCGCCGTCGGGAAGCAGCACGACGACCAGCGCGTCGGGACCGGCTTCCTCGGCCACCTTCGCCGCGGCCACCACGGCCATGCCGCACGAGCCGCCGACCAGCATGGCCTCTTCACGAGCCAGTCGCCGGGTCATGTCGAACGAGTCGGAGTCGGACACCGCGATGATCTGGTCGGGCACGGCGGGGTCATAGGCCGCGGGCCAGAAGTCCTCGCCGACGCCCTCGACCAGATAGGGCCGGCCGCTGCCGCCCGAATACACCGACCCTTCGGGGTCCGCGCCGATGACGCGCACCGCGCCGCCCGACACCTCCTTGAGGTAGCGGCCCGCGCCGGTAATCGTCCCGCCGGTACCGATACCGGCGACGAAGTGAGTCACCTTCCCGTCGGTGTCGGTCCAGATCTCGGGACCAGTGGTCTCGTAGTGGCTGGCCGGGCCCTGCGGGTTGGCGTATTGATCGGGCTTCCAGGCGCCGTCGATCTCCTCGACCAGCCGGTCGGAGACGCTGTAGTAGCTCTCCGGATGCTCCGGCGGCACCGCCGTCGGGCACACCACCACGTCCGCGCCGTACGCGATCAGCACGTTGCGCTTGTCCTCGCTGACCTTGTCCGGGCAGACGAACACGCACTTGTAGCCGCGGTGCTGGGCAACCAGAGCCAGACCGACCCCGGTGTTGCCCGAGGTGGGCTCGACGATGGTGCCGCCCGGCTTGAGCAGCCCATCGGCCTCGGCGGCGTCGATCATCTTCACCGCGATGCGGTCCTTTGAGCTGCCGCCCGGGTTGAGGTATTCGACCTTTGCCGCAACAGTTCCAGCGCCGGCGGGGATGACGGAGTTCAGCCGAACCAGAGGCGTGCCGCCGATGATGTCACTGATGTGCTGCGCAATTCGCATGCGTTCATCGTCTCAGGCGATTTCTGGCCGCGCACACCGACTCTCGGTGCGACGGTGATCCGGCCTCGACGCGAAGAACCGACCGGTTAACCGGTGGCTTCGCGGATGTAGTCCCCGATCTGGCGCAGCGAACGGATGGCCTCGGGCACCAGCGGCGCCGCCAGCTGGAAGTCGTGAACCTGGCCGGGCCAAATCCGAACTTCGGCCGGCACCCCGACCGCGGCCAGTCTGCTCGCCGCTAACCGCGCGTCGTGCAGCAGCACCTCGGACCCGGAAACGTGGATCAGGGTGCGCGGAAGACCCGGCTTGATGTGTTCCAGGGGTTCGTAAATCTTCTCGGCCTTGCCGTCGACGACATTTTTCTCGGCCGCGCTAGCAACCAATTCGACGAGCGCGTCGAAAGCCTTTGCCGTGAACATCGCATCGGTCTTGATGTTGGGATGCGATTGTTTGTATTCCTTTGCCAGCTGCAGCAGTGGCGAGATTGCTACCAGCGCCGCCGGCTCCTCGCCTTCCTCTTGCAGCCGTAGCGCGAGGGACAGGGCCAGATACCCGCCCGCGGAATCGCCGGCCAGCACGATCTGGTCGGGCTCGTAGCCTCGCCGTCGCAACCACCGGTAGGCGTCGTGACAGTCTTGCAGCGCCATGCCGACCGAGTGCTTGGGCAACAGTCGGTAATTGACCACCAGGACCGGTGTGTCAGCAAACTTCGAGATCGCCTCGACCACGCGGCCGTGAGAGTTTGCTCCACAAGTCAGGAACGCACCCCCGTGGAAGTAGAGCACCATCCGCCGGGTGCCGTCCGCGGGCAGCACGCCCGGGGCGCGGACCAATTGTGCCGACGCATTCGGCAACTTCACGGTCTGCCGCACGGTAGCGGAGGCGGGCAGCAACGCCCGGGCCGCGAGGTCGATCAAACCCCATGGCCAGGGCAGCGTCGGCGCATAGCTGCCGGCCGCCAGAATCGGCCGGATCGTCACGCGTGAAGCCAGTGTGGCTACGCGCGCCGGGACGCTGGGCCCGGATTCGAGGACCTCGACCGGCGCGCCGTCGCTGATGGCGAATTTGCGCGCCTCGGCCCGCCGTGACTTGAGCAGGTCACGAAGTTGGGCGGCATTCCGGGGTGCGCCGGAAACCTTGCTCGGTGCGGTCATGCTCAACACTCCTACGCCTTTGTAGGCCTATACAGCATGTGACGAGCGAGCCGAGCGCCCAGTTCAATTCGTGCGCCGAGCCGTTCAGCCAACCCGTTAAACTTAGCTTCGCAGGCATTTCTTAAAGGAACGTTTGAAGAGTCTGATTTGATACCACATCTGATTCACAACGTGATCGCTTTGTTTGTCGGGGGTCCGCGCAAACACGACAGTCGATCTAAAATGATCCCGTGACCATGAGGGTGCCGCGTCTTTCGACAATCGCCCTGGCCACGGCGGGCGCAGTCGCCTCGACAGGTACGGCCTATCTGGGCGCGCGGAATCTGCTGGTCGGCCAGGCGACGCACGCACGCACCGTGATCCCCAAGGCCTGGGACATTCCGCCGCGTGCCGACGGCGTGTACAGCCCGGGCGGCGGGCCGGTGGAACGCTGGCAGCGTGGCATGTCCGCGGACCTGCACCTGATGATCTTCGGCGACTCGACCGCCACCGGGTACGGATGCGCGAGCGCCGAAGAAGTGCCGGGCGTGCTGATCGCGCGGGGCCTGGCCGAGCAGACCGGCAAACGCATCCGGTTGAGCACCAAGGCCATTGTCGGCGCGACGTCGAAGGGCGTCAGCGGGCAGGTCGACGCGATGTTCGTCGCCGGGTCGCCGCCGGATGCAGCCGTGATGATGATCGGCGCCAACGATGTCACTGCCCTGAACGGGATCAGCCAGTCCGCACGGCGGCTGGCCCGCACGGTGCGCAAGCTGCGTTCGCGCGGCGCCATCGTGGTCGTCGGCACCTGCCCGGATCTAGGTGTGATCTCCGCGATTCCTCAGCCGCTGCGTTCCCTGGCACATGCGCGGACCAGGCAGCTCGCCCGCGCCCAGGCCGCGGCGGTGCGATCCGCCGGCGGGGTGCCGGTGCCGCTGGCCAACCTGCTGGCCCCGCAATTTCGGGCCATACCCGAGCTGATGTTCTCGGCCGACGGCTTCCACCCCTCGCCGACCGCGTACGCGCTGGCGGCGGCGCAGCTGCTCGTGGCGCTGTGCGATGCGCTGGGCGAAGAGGTCGAGAGCCCGGTGCTGAATCTGGCCGCACGCGCCGAGACACCCATGGTCAGCGGGGGCCACACCCCGCTCAGTGCCATGTCGCGGCTGTGGCGGCGCCCGGCGCCCAGCTCGGCCGCCCCGTCCTCGGGCTGACGAATCGGCACCGACTAGATTTGCCTTAGCCCGTCGGGGTGGGTGTGCCACCCGTTCTTCACACGAGCCCGCATCTTGGAGGGAACTGTCATGCCCGAAGCCGTCATCGTCTCCGCTGCCCGCTCGCCGATTGGGCGCGCCATGAAGGGATCGCTGGTCAGCATGCGGCCCGACGATCTGGCCGTCCAGATGGTTCGCGCCGCCCTCGACAAGGTCCCCGCGCTCAACCCGCACCAGATCGACGACCTGATGCTGGGCTGCGGCCAACCGGGCGGTGAGGCCGGTTTCAACTTGGCCCGCGTCGTTGCCGTCGAACTGGGCTACGACTTCCTGCCCGGCACCACCGTCAACCGGTACTGCTCGTCGTCGCTGCAGACCAGCCGAATGGCTTTCCATGCGATCAAGGCGGGCGAGGGTGACGTGTTCATCTCGGCGGGTGTGGAAACCGTGTCCCGCTTCGCCAAAGGCAGCTCCGACTCCTGGCCGGACACCAAGAACGCGCTGTTCAACGAGGCGCAGGAGCGGTCCGCCGCCGCGGCCGGAGGCGCCGACGAGTGGCACGACCCCCGCGCCGACGAGAACCTGCCCGACGTCTACATCGCGATGGGGCAGACGGCGGAGAACGTCGCGCTGCTGACCGGCGTCAGCCGCGAAGACCAGGACCACTGGGGAGTACGCAGCCAGAACCGCGCCGAAGAAGCGATCAAGAGCGGGTTCTTCGAGCGTGAGATCTCGCCGGTGACTTTGCCCGACGGCACCACGGTGAGCACCGACGACGGCCCGCGTCCCGGCACCACCTACGAGAAGATCAGCGAGCTCAAGCCGGTGTTCCGGCCCAACGGCACCGTGACCGCGGGCAACGCGTGTCCGCTCAACGACGGCGCGGCCGCGCTGGTGATCACCAGCGACACCAAGGCCAAGGAGCTGGGTCTGACGCCGCTGGCCCGCATCGTGTCCACCGGCGTCAGTGGCCTTTCGCCCGAGATCATGGGGCTGGGCCCGATCGAGGCGTCAAAGAAGGCGCTGGCACGGGCCGGCATGTCGATCAACGACATCGACCTCTACGAGATCAACGAGGCCTTCGCGGTCCAGGTGCTGGGCTCGGCCCGCGAGCTGGGCATGGACGAGGAAAAGCTGAACGTCTCCGGTGGCGCCATCGCCCTGGGCCACCCGTTCGGCATGACGGGCGCCCGCATCGCCGCCACGCTGATCAACAACCTGCAGACGCACGACAAGACGTTCGGCCTGGAGACCATGTGCGTCGGCGGCGGCCAAGGCATGGCGATGGTGCTCGAGCGGCTCAGCTAGCTCGTCGAGTGTGCGCCCAGGACACCGTGACCGCACACTCGAGGCGCTGCGGCCTCGTCAGCGCACACGGCCTCAGTGCACACGGCCTCGTCAGCGCACAAAAAAGCCGGCACGCCCGATGGCGTGCCGGCTTTTCCCGTGTAGTCGACTACCTGTCGCCCTGGAAATAGCTGAGCAGACGCAGGATCTCGAGGTACAGCCAGACCAGCGTCACCGTCAGGCCCAGCGCGATACCCCACGCCGCCTTCTCCGGTGCGCCAGCGCGGATCATCTGGTCGGCCGCGTCGAAATCGATCAGGAAGCTGAATGCCGCGATGCCGATCATCACCAGCGAGAAGATGATCGCGATTGGTCCGCCGCTGCGCAGGCCGAGGCCGGCGCCGCCGCCGACCCCGAACATCGCCAACACGAAGTTGCCGAGCATCAGGAACACCGCTCCGAACAGGGCGGCGACCACCATCCGGGTGAACTTGGGGGTAACGCGGATGGCGCCGGTCTTGTAGACGACGAGCATCCCGAAGAACACGCCGAGGGTGCCCAAGACGGCCTCGCCGATCATCGCCCCGGCGTTAACCGACCGGCCTCCGCCGACCGAAACCTGGAACGTCAGAAGCAGCGATATCGCGCCGAGGGCCAGGCCTTCGAGAACGGCGTAGCTGAGCACGATCGCCGGGCTGTCCTGCTTGCGACCGAACGTGGCGATCAGCACCAGCACCAGACCGCCGAGGCCACCGATCAGGGTCAGCGGCGCCGCCAGCGCGAGGTTGCTCGCCGCCAGGTAGAACGAGATCACGGCAGAGGCCGTCAAGACGGCCAGCGTGATGCCGGTTTTGGTGACGACGTCGTCGATGGTCAGCGGACGGGTGGCCTTGGCCTCCTGATACGGAGCCGGGTAGGGGCCAGTTTGGTAATACCCCTGCTGCACCTGGGCAGCCCCAGTGCCGAATTGCGCATATCCGCCGCTCTGCTTGGGCAGCGAACGAAATACCGGGTTGCTAGTCTCCCGCACCGTCGGATCCTCTCTTAAGACTGTGGGTTCGAGCTGTGCGAACACTTGCTCAACGTTCAGTCGGCTTCCCAGGTTCCCAGCGGGACTGGTGTGTTCCTAGGGTATCTCCGGGCTAGGCGACTGTCGTCGGCTCAAACATAATCCTTACCCGCGGACATCGCGTCGGTTGTCACGATCTAGATTGCTGGTCAAGGCCCGGAAGTCGGCGCGGCGACACTCTGGGCACAGATTCCGGCGATGAGAGGCTAGGGCGTGGCTGAGGAATCCGACGAGGTTTTGACTCGTGTCGACAACGGCGTCGGCCTGATCACGCTCAACCGCCCCAAGGCAATCAACTCGCTGAACCAGACGATGGTCGACGTGCTGCGCCCGCTGCTCGCACGTTGGGAGAACGACGATGCGGTGCGCGCGGTGGTGCTGTCCGGAGCCGGCGAGCGCGGGTTGTGCGCCGGCGGCGACGTGGTCGCGGTCTACCACAGCGCCCGCAAGGATGGCGTCGAGGTACGGAAATTCTGGCGCGACGAGTATCGGCTCGACGGTCAGGTCGGCCGGTTCCCCAAGCCATACGTGTCGTTGATGGACGGGATCGTGATGGGCGGCGGGGTCGGTGTCAGCGCGCACGGGAGCGTGCGGGTGGTGACCGAAACCTCGAAGGTGGCAATGCCAGAGGTCGGCATCGGGTTCATCCCCGATGTCGGCGGGGCGTTTCTGCTGTCCCGGTCGCCGGGCGCGCTCGGTCTGCACGCCGCACTGACCGGCGCGCCGTTCTCCGGAGCCGACGCCATCGCACTGGGATTCGCCGACCACTACCTCCCGCACGCCCAACTCGAGGCGTTCACGCAAGCGATCGTCGACGACGGCGTCGAGAGCGCACTTGCCGCCCACGCCATTGAGCCACCGCCGAGTGATCTTGTCGCGCAACGTCATTGGATCGACGAGTGCTTCGCCGGCGACACCGTGGAGGACATCATCGCCGCGCTGCGTGGGCATGGCGCGGGGCCGGCGCAAGAGGCCGCCGACCTGATCGCGACCCGATCCCCGATCGCGGTGTCGGTGGCGCTGGAGGCGGTGCGCCGGGCCGCGAAGATGGAAACACTGGAAGATGTTCTGGTCCAGGACTATCGAGTGTCGTCGGCCTCGGCGCGCTCACACGATCTGGTGGAAGGCATTCGAGCACAGATCATCGACAAAGATCGCGATCCGAAGTGGTCGCCGGCGAATCTCGCCGCGGTCTCCGCGGCCGACATCGACGCATATTTCGCGCCGGTCGACGACGACTTGAGTTTCTAGAAAGGCGGTTTGGATGAGCCAGGACACCCCGAAAAGCTACGAAACCATCCTGGTCGAGCGCGACGAGCGGGTCGGGACCATCACGCTGAACCGGCCGCAGGCGCTCAACGCGCTCAACAGCCAGGTGATGAACGAAGTCACCGGTGCAGCAACTGAATTCGACAACGACCCGGGAATCGGGGCGATCATCATCACCGGTTCGGGTGGCAAGGCCTTCGCGGCGGGCGCCGACATCAAGGAGATGGCCGCGTTGACGTTCGCCGATGCGTTCGGCCCCGACTTCTTCGCCACCTGGGGCAAGTTGGCCGCCGTGCGCACCCCGACGATCGCCGCGGTGGCCGGATATGCACTCGGCGGCGGCTGCGAGCTCGCGATGATGTGTGACCTGCTGATCGCGGCCGACACCGCGAAGTTCGGCCAGCCGGAGATCAAACTCGGTGTGCTGCCGGGCATGGGCGGCTCGCAGCGTCTCACTCGCGCCATCGGCAAGGCCAAGGCGATGGACCTGATCCTGACCGGCCGCACCATCGGCGCCGAAGAAGCCGAACGCAGCGGACTGGTTTCGCGGGTGGTGCCGGCCGACGACCTGCTCAGCGAGGCCAAGGCCGTCGCCACCGCGATTTCGCAGATGTCGCTCTCGGCGGCCCGGATGGCCAAAGAAGCCGTCAACCGTGCCTTCGAGTCCACCCTGGCCGAGGGACTTCTTTACGAACGCCGGTTGTTCCATTCGACTTTCGCGACTGACGATCAGTCCGAAGGGATGGCGGCCTTCATCGAGAAGCGCCCTCCCAACTTCACGCATAGGTAAGATCCCTGCAGTGAGCGAACCAGGTACTGCGACCGGCACCGACGACGAATCAGCCGTCGGCGCAGACAGACTCGCGGCCTCCGCTGGCGCTCCCCTGACCACCGACGCCGAAGCGGACGTGGTAAACCAGGATGCCGCCGACGCCACGGAAATCGCCACCAAACCTTTCTGGGTACGCCACTACACCTTCACCGGCACCACGGTCGGCCTGATCTTCATCTGGTTCTCGCTCACCCCGTCGCTACTCCCCCGGGGTCCGCTGTTCCAGGCGTTGGTCAGCGGGTTCTCCGGCGCCATCGGCTATGGGCTGGGTGTCTTCTCCGTCTGGCTGGTGCGGTACATGCGCGAGAAGAAGTCCAGCCCGCCGCCGCCGCGCTGGGCGTGGAAGGTGCTTATCCCGGTTGCCGTGGTGGGCCAGGTGCTGATGGCCATCTGGTTCCATGTATGGCAGGACGACGTGCGCAACCTGATGGGCGTGGCACATCTGGAGTGGTACGACTACCCGCTGACCGCGATCCTGTCGTTCATCGTGCTGTTCACGGTGGTCGAAATCGGCCAGGCCATCCGCCTGCTGGTCAGATTCCTTGTGGGACAACTCGATCGGATCGTGCCGTTTCGCCTCTCGGCCACCATCGTGGTGGTCCTGTTGGTGGTCCTGACCATCACCCTGCTCAACGGCGTGGTCGTCAAGTTCACCATGCGCACGCTGAACAACACCTTCGCCTCGGTCAACAACGAGATGAACCCGGATAGCACGCAACCGACCACCCCGCTGCGATCCGGTGGCCCGCAATCGCTGGTGTCCTGGGAATCGCTCGGCCATCAGGGGCGCATCTTCATCAAGGGTGGCCCCCGAACCGACGACCTGACGAAATTCAACGGCGCGCCCGCGACCGAGCCGATCCGCGCCTACGCCGGGCTGAACTCCGCGGACGGCATCACGGCGACCGCGGAGCTGGCCGCGCGTGAACTGCAGCGGACCGGCGGGCTGCGGCGCGCCGTCGTCGCCGTCGCGACGACCACCGGGACCGGGTGGATCAACGAGGCGGAAGCTTCGGCGCTGGAATACATGTACAACGGCAACACCGCGATAGTCAGCATGCAGTACTCGTTCTTGCCCAGCTGGCTGTCGTTTCTGGTGGACAAGGAGAACGCCCGCCACGCCGGCCAGGCCCTGTTCGAGGCCGTTGACAAACTGATCCGGCAATTGCCCGAGGGCCAGCGCCCCAAGCTCGTCGTGTTCGGCGAGAGCCTGGGCTCGTTCGGCGGCGAGGCGCCTTTCATGAGCCTCAACAACGTGCTGGCTCGTACCGACGGAGCCCTGTTCAGCGGGCCGACGTTCAACAACACCATCTGGACGGACCTGACCTCCACCCGAGACTCCGGTTCGCCGGAGTGGCTGCCCATCTACAACGACGGTCGCAATGTCCGATTCATCGCTCGCCCGGGCAATCTGGACCGCCCCAAGGACCCGTGGGGTTCGCCCCGGGTGGTGTATTTGCAGCACGCCTCCGACCCGATCGCCTGGTGGACGCCCGATCTGCTGTTCAGCGAACCGGATTGGCTGCGCGAACGGCGGGGCTACGACGTGCTGCCGCAAACACGTTGGATCCCGGTGGTGACTTTCCTGCAAGTGTCGGCCGACATGGCGGTCGCCGTGGATGTACCCGACGGCCACGGCCACCGCTATGTCGCCGACGTCGCCAACGGGTGGGCCGCGGTGTTGTCACCACCCGGGTGGACGCCGGAGAAGACCGAGCGGCTGCGACCGTTGTTGCACGCCAACGATTAGCTAGAGCCAGCGGCGGCCGGTCTCGCCGGCATTAGCCAGCACCACCGGACCACCGGCCAATTCGGCGAGCACGCCGGCACCGGCGAGCGCGTGATAGCCGCCGACGACGTCGGTGGCGCGGTGCAGGCCGATGTCGAGCAGCGCGGCTGCGGCCAGGCTGGAGGTGTAGCCCTCCGAACACACGATCACCCACTCGACGTCGTCGCCGACGGCTTCAGGCAGGCGGGCATCGCTGGTCGGGTCGCAGCGCCATTCCAGGACGTTGCGTTCGATCAGCAGGGCGCCGGGGACCTCGCCCTCGCGGAACCGCTGTGCCTGCGGCCGGATGTCGACGAGCACTGCCCCGCGCCTGACCGCATCGGGCACCTCGGCGGGCGCAAGCCGCCGAAAACGACGTCGGGCGGATCTCAAGACAACATCGATACGGCTCATCCCGTCCCCTCCGGTTGGTCGGTCAGTTCGGTGCGCTGACGGCGCAACCTGCTCTGGTCGGTCACCTCGTAGTACGACATCGCGCTCAGCGGCGGCGAGTACGCATGCACGCTCAGCGTCGGCGCAACCGGTCGCTTGATCGCGGCCGCGGGCCCCGGGATTGGGATTGGGACGGGCCTGGGCGCCCACACCACGTCGTGCACCCAGCCCAACGGGAAGCCGGCCTGATCGCCGGCATCGAGCCGGCGCCGCCGTAATGTCCTTCCGTCCCAACGGAATTCGTTGAGCGACCCGGACACCACGGTGAGCGCGCCCAACGACCCACCATGGTCGTGCAGTTCGGTGGCGTGGCCGGGAACCCAGCTGATCAGCCAGACGTCGAGTTCGTCGTCGCCGTGGATGCGGGTGAACCAGCGCTGCGAGTCCGGGACGCCGCCGGCGGGCAGCAGGTGGTCGCACCGGCCGCTGAGCACATCGTCGGCGGCCCGGTCGGTGGCGTGCAGCAGGTCGGGGACCCGCAACCGGGTCGGCCCCGCGGCCGGCGACGCGATGGTCGGTGAACGCAACGCAACGGAACTTGCGACAGGTGAGGACATTGGGAGAGCTCCAGAAGAGATCGGATTGGGTGAGCGGCGGCTGGTTAAGGCCGACAACACTCCCAAAATCCGAAGCGCTCCATCACGGGCGCCAGTGTTGCATAGATTGAGACGGTGCGGTGGTGTAGTCATCGGCCCCGGCGATGGGGCGCGCTCGTGGTAGCGGCTGGGTTCACGGTTTTGTTCGGGCTGACGGGGTGCTCGCCGGGCGGTCCCCCGGGGGCCAAGACGACGCCGTCGCCGGTGCCCTCCCCGGCCGGCCCGCATAGCCCGAGTTCGACACCGCCGGGGGTGATCGGCCTCTCCCCCGCGGGGGTGACAACCAAGGTCGATGTCCCCGCGGAGTCGACCGAAGAGGAGTACTACCAGGCCTGTCACGCCGCAAAAGTGTGGATGGAGGGACGGCCCAAGACCGGTGAATCCCTGTTCGAGCCCTACTTGGCGATGGTCCAGACCTCGCCCTCGAGCACCGCGGGTACCTGGAACACACGATGGGCGGACCTGACACCGGCCCGGCAGGCGGCGGTGATCACCGCCGCGCGGGCGGCCGCCGACGACGAATGCGGGTAGCGTCGGTCCCCCGCGCTTCGCACTCCTGCGCAATTGCGATCACGGATGAAAAAAGTGGTGCCCCGCCCCGGCGAGGGACCGTTGCGACACGCAAAATGTAGGGGTGTCTGGCGAAGCCGTCGCGCGTCGATCCTCACGTTCCCGGGTCGCCGTGGCACTCGGGAGCGGCGGCGCGCGGGGCTACGCCCACATCGGGGTGATCGAGGCACTGCGGAGCCGCGGCTTCGAGATCGTGGGGATCACCGGCTCATCGATGGGCGCGATGATCGGCGGCCTGCAGGCGGCCGGGCGACTCGACGAGTTCGCCGACTGGGCGAAGTCGTTGACGCAACGCACCATCCTGCGGCTGCTCGACCCGTCCATCAGCGCCGCGGGGGTGATGCGGGCCGAGAAGATCCTGGAGGCGGTGCGCGACATCCTCGGCCCGGTCACGATCGAGGAGCTGCCGATCCCGTACACCGCGGTGGCGACCGACCTGCTGGCCGGCAAGTCGGTGTGGTTTCAGCACGGTCCGCTCGACGAGGCGATCCGGGCATCGATCGCGATTCCGGGGGTGATCCCGCCCCACGAAGTCGGCGGACGCCTGCTCGCCGACGGCGGCATCCTGGATCCGCTGCCGATGGCCCCCCTCGCCGCGGTCAACGCCGACCTGACGATCGCCGTGGGGGTCAGCGGCAGCGAGGTGATCGCTAAGCGGGAGCCCGAGCCCGGCGCCACCGTCGAGTTGCTGAACCGCATGGTTCGCAGCACTTCCGCGCTGCTCGACACCTCGGCCGTCCGGTCGCTGCTCGACCGGCCCACCGCACGAGCCGTGTTGAGCCGATTCGGCGCGGACACCTGGTCAGAGGAATCGGGCGAGGGCGGCCCCGACGGTCTCCTGGAGGCGCCCGGGGTTCCGAAGCTCGGCAGCTTCGAGGTGATGTACCGCGCGTTCGACATCGCCCAGTCGGCGCTCACCCGGCACATGCTGTCGGCCTACCCGCCCGATCTGCTGATCGAGGTACCGCGTTCGACCTGCCGGAGCCTGGATTTTCACCGGGCCGCAGAGGTGATCGACGTCGGCCGGGTGCTGGCCGAGCGAGCCCTCGACGAGCTGGATGGTCCGGCCGAGGAACCCGCGCCGCCCGCGATCGAAGGTTGAGTTCACGCCCGAACCATGACATGCGCACGGCGAGAGTCATTGGGGGAAAAGAACTTCACGGTCTGATCAGACACCCAAGAACTGCGCGATCCTCGCCGCTTCGCGGCGGCCCTGTTCGCGCCCTGCCACGGCCGAGCCGACGCGACAGCGCGGATCTAAAAGGTTGGGCCCGAACGCTTTCAACGAGCCGGGATCGGCGAACACCGCGAATGTCGTGCCGTCGAATGCCTTGATCTCCGCGGCAGGCCCGGCGCCGAACGGCGACGGGGCGTCGGGCGCCGAGGGCACCAACACCACCGCCGCGGTGCAGTCGCGGGCGACAGCGAGGTTCACCGAGCTGGCGATGCCGCCGTCCATATACCGCCGGCCCGTGATCGTCACCGGCGGCCACGCCCCTGGCACCGCGCAACTGGCCGCGACCGCGTCGACGAGCTCCACTCCCGATTCGGAGTCGAAGACCACCAATTCGCCGATGGCCGTGTCGATCGCGGTGATGCGCAGTGCGCGGTCGGGCCATTCGTGCGACGGCAGACGCTGCTCGATCACCCGCCGGCGAACGGCCTCGGGAACCGTCTTGGTGCCCAGCGCCACGGCCCCGATCCGCTGCATCTGCTGACGCGTCTTGGCGAGCGAGTCGTCGTACGGCTCGCCCAAGGCGGCCAGGAACAGCTCGGTGATGGTCTCGACGTCGACGCCGGAATCGATCTCGCCGGACGTCTCGGCGACTTGTCGATCGAACAGCGCCTCTAGCGTGCTGCCGGTGCCGATTTGGGCGGCGACCGCCGAACCGGCCGAGGTTCCCACCAGCACATCGGAATCCAGCAGCTGCCGCGCCGCGGCCGGCGCCTCATCGGCAATGCCCTGCAGAATGCCCGTCTCCCAAGCGATTCCGGCGATTCCTCCGCCGGCCAGCACAAGCGCGCGTTTGGTTGTCACGTTCACCGTGCGCTCTTCACGCCGTCGTGTGCTGGGCCCGCTGCGCGACTGGGCTCAGATCCTGTTGGCGCAACAGCTGTTTGGGCGGATCGGGTAGTACCACGCTACGGGTGATCCGCAGTGGCGCGTCGACGTGGACAAGTTCACCCGATTCGATCAGCGACCACCGCGGATCGTCATCCATACGTTCGGTGGCAAACACCACCGATGCGCGACTGCACAGATGCTCTGACTTCGCGTGAATCCGCTTGGTGCGCAAGTCGAATTGCGGATTGGACGCAGCGGTGTCGTCGGGTCGATGCAGGACGTAGAGCGGATTGGACTCGGGGTAGCGCAGCGCCCACATGTCGGTGGCCGTGGTCAGCAGCACGTTGACGGCAAAGATGGGCACATTCGCGGCCAGCCACCGCACCGCATCGACGAGACCGGCCGGGACGTCGTCGCCGTGGGCGCGAATCGAGGCGGTGATCAAGGCGAACACCCGCTCCGAGTCGGTTTGACCCAGCACCAGGTGGTCGGTGCCGACCTCGCGCAGCCGTTCGTCGATGACGTCGAGCCCTTCGACCACCCCGTTGTGCGCGAAGACGCGACCGTCCTGCAAGAACGGGTGGGTGTTGCGGATGTCGAGCGACCCGGTCGTGGCGTAGCGCACGTGGGCGACGAACGTCGTACCGGTCAGCCGGTGTGCTTCGGTGGCGAAGTCGGCGTCCTGCCAAGCCGCTATCGGCTCCTTGTACAGCTGCGGTTGGCCGTCCGCGTCGAACACACCCAGACCGGTGCCGTCGGGATTTCGCCTGCTCTGTTCGGACAAACTGTCTGGAGCGTCCAGTAGCCAGAAGGTCGCGGTGCAGGCTTGCGTCCCGGCGTGCAGCCCAAAGAGTCGACACATGGGTTAAGACGGTACCGAATGCGGTTGCGGGGTACTTTTCGTCGTCGGCACGCAGGTGGCGGGCGGCCCGGCCGGTGACGAGCGGCGCACACCACGAGCCAGCTCAGTCCCGCTCCTCGGTGACCTCGTATTCGTTGTCCGCGTGCCGGGATCGGATGGTCTTCTTGTCGTACTTGCCCACGCTGGTGCGCGGGATTTCGTCGGCAAAGGCCCAACGCTCGGGCAGCCACCAACGAACGACTTTGTCCGAGAGGAACTTTCGCAACTCGCCCGCGCTGACCGACGCCCCTTCGTTGAGGACGACGACGGCCAATGGGCGTTCCTGCCAACGTTCGTCGGGAACGCCGACGACCGCGGCCTCGAGCACGTCCGGGTGACCGATCAGGCAGTTCTCCAACTCGACCGAGGAGATCCACTCCCCGCCGGACTTGATGACGTCTTTGGCGCGGTCGGTGAGGGTGAGGAAGCCCTCTTCGTCGATGCGGCCGACATCGCCGGTGCGCAACCAGCCGGAGTCGAATTTGGACTCGTCGCGCCCCAGGTAGTAGGAGCCGGTGATCCACGGGCCACGGACTTCCACCTCACCTACGGCCTGGCCGTCGTTGGGAAGCACTTTGCCGTCGTCGGCGACGATGCGCATCTCTACGCCGCAGATCGGTTGGCCCTGGGTCCCGCGGATGGCCCAGTGCCGATCCTCCGGCGTCCCGACCGGCGGCCAGGCCAGGGTGGCCAGTGGCGACGTCTCGGTCATGCCCCACAGCTGCCGGATCTGGACGTCGTACTTGTCTTCGAAGGTGCGCATCATCGACACCGGAACGGCCGAGCCGCCGCAGGCCACCAAGCGCAGCGACGAGATGTCGTGGTCGGGGTCTTTTTCCAGGTGGTGCATCACGTCGTTCCAGATGGTCGGCACCGCGCCGGCCAGGGTGGGTCGCTGCGTCTCGATCATGTCGATCACCGATCGGGCGTCGAGGTGGCGATCGGGTAGCACCAAGTCGGCGCCAGCCATCACCGCCGCGAACGGCAACCCCCACGCATTGGCATGAAACATCGGCACAATCGGCAGCACCCGGTCACAGGCCCCGACCCCGATCCCGTTGGTACTGCACGTGGCCATTGTGTGCAGGAAGCTCGAACGATGGCTGTAGACAACACCTTTGGGATTTCCCGTGGTGCCGCTCGTATAGCACATCGCGGCCGCGGAATTCTCGTCGATCTGTGGCCACTCGAATTCGGTCGACTCGCCCTCGATCAACTCGGCGTACCGCAGCACCGTCTTGCCCGATTCCTGCAGCGCCGCGGTGTCCCCGTCCCCGACCGCGATCACGGTGTGCACCGTTTCGAGGTTCGGCAGTATCGGGGCGAGCAGTTTGGCCAGTGACATGTCGACAAACACGACCTGATCTTCGGCTTCGTTGGCGACGTAGGCGACCTGCTCGGGGAAGAGCCGGATGTTGAGGGTGTGCAGCACGGCACCCATCGACGGCGCCGCGAGATAGGTCGCCAGGTGTTCGGCGTTGTTCCACATGAACGTCGCGACGCGCTGGTCCCCGGTCACACCCAGGCGCCGCAACGCGTTCGCCAGTTGGGCGGCCTGCTGGCCCAATTCGCGGTAGGTGGTCTGGCGGTAGCCGTCGCCGGTAGCGGTGGTGATCGTCCGGGCCCCGTGGACACCGCAGCCGTGCCGCATGATTGCGCCGATTGTCAGCGGAAAGTCCTGCATTGTGCTGTCCATGGATCTACCGCCTTACGGTCTCGGCGCAGCACCGCCTCATGGTCGGTCGGGCGAATGGTATCGCCGCGCTACATCACGGGAAACGGATTCCCCCGACAAGGCGTGTTGTATCCGGACCTGACGAAACTCAGGCGAGCACCGGCTCGTGCGGCACCAGGTCGGCTAGCAGCCAGCCGGCCGTCGACAGCTCGCTGTCGGCCGCGGCGGCCTCGATGGCCAATGGGGAGGCCGAGGCGATCGGCGTGACGCTCACGGCACCGGAGTAGCCGCCGACGTACAGCCGCGTTCCATCCGGGCTCTCCACCACGCACGACGGCTGCATACCGGCCCCGAGAGTGGCGATGACGTCATGGGTCAGCGTGCACAGCACGGTGACGCTGTCGTCGCTGACCAGGTAGACGCGATCACCGTCGGCGGACAGCGTCATCCCCGTGAGAACGCCGCCGATCTCGCCGACCTTGCGGGTGTGGGTGATCTTGTTGGTCCGGGTGTCGATCAGATCGACCACGACTCCCACCTCGGGAGCACAACTCGCCACGTAGGCGATCGCCCCGTTGTGGCTCAGCGCGACGTCACGGATGGGCAAACCGATCTCCACGGTGTCGATCACCCGCATAGCGGTCTGCTGGACCGCGGTGCGCTTCTTGCGCCAGCTCGCGCGACCGCCGGCCACGTCGGCGGGCGCCTTCGTGCCGATCACGACAACCCGGCCGCCGGCGGGCCCGTTGACACCCACGTAGACCCGAGATCCGTCGGTGCTGACGCGCACGCATTCCGTCGCGGTCCCCGGGGCCGCGGCGGCGCCCACGTCGATCGCCTGGACCCGCCCGGTCACGGTGTCCAGCACGGCGACGTCGGCAATGCCGGCGGCGTTGCGGCTGGCGTACACATGCCGCCCCGCGGAATCGACGGCCAGGTCGCTCACGCTCAGCGCCACCGGATGCGTCGCAACCACCCCGTGCGTATCGGTGTCGATGACCTGGATCGAGTCATAGGCCGCCGACACCGTGCTGACGTAGGCCCGGCCGCCGCTGATCGCGATGGCAAACGGCTCGTCCACGCCCTCGATCGTCTCGACGACCCGAAAGGTGTCGGTGTCGATGACCGAGACGCTGTCGGCTCCGTAGTTGGTCGCTAGCAGCCGGCTGCCGTCGCGACTGATCGCGATGCCGCTGATGGGGCCGTTGCCGACGGCGATCTCGACGGCCACCGGGGCTATCGGTGTCGCGTCGACCTCGACGATCTCGCGGGCGGCCTCCCGGCCGTTCAGTTCGCTCACGTTCGCACCGCCTTGCCTTCGCTGTTGGTGTCGGCCATCCGGCGTGCGCACCGGCCGCCGCAACTCGTGCGCGACACCGGCGGCCTAAGGGATAACCGCGTTTCAGCACCTGAAAAATGTGCTGGCCTGCACAAATTTTACTGGCCGAATTTCGGCCGAAAAGCAATTCAAATCGGCGCTGTAGGCTAAATCACCATGCGGCCTCAGGATCCGCTCAGGTGATTGCCACCGAGTATATACACGGTCACCCCCCGGCGAACAAGAATAATGCTTCCAACTAGGGATATGCTGGATCCCAGCTAACCACCTAACGGGCGACTGGCGAATGACAGGGTAAGAATTCATTAGGCGCACGGGCAAAAAGAGGCAAATATCACATTTGCCGGGCCCGGTATGTCGCCGGATTATTTTAGCTGAACTGGGTTTTCGGCCGACCAAGGCTGACACCGTCCACAGCGATGTCGAGCTTCTCGTTATAGAACGCCACCAGTCCCGCGATCTGGCTCACCGCCGGCAGCGGAAAGTGATACGTCCACGCAAGGTCAGCATGCACGGTGTCGCCGATGCGCACCGACCAGTAACCGGACGTCACCCCCTTGTATGGGCACTGCGTCTGCGTCGGGCTGGGCTCCAAGTGCGCGAAGGCAACGTCGGTGGGATCAATGTAATACCGTGTCGGCAAACCGGTTTCGAAGAGCAACACCGGCGATCCGCTGTCAGCCAGCACGACGCCATCCAGCTCAACCCGGACATGCCGATGCGAGCGCAACGCATCGACCCGCGAGTAGGGGTTGCGCGGATGGACGTAGATGGGCTCGTCCTCCTCGAACCAGCGCAGCAGATCCCACTCAAAGCGCACCGTGCCCGCCACGGGGCTGTCGCTGTCGGCGTCGAACACCCGCGCGGCACCCGCGTGCGTCTGTCCGGCGCCGACCAGGGAGTGCAGCCGCGACGCACCGAACTGCACCCTTTGTGCGTGGTTCTCGTCGCGCAGGAACCCGGGGCGCACATCGGCCAGCGGCACGTAATACGCGGGGTAATAAGGGATTTCCCACACATAGCGAGCGGCGGTCGTGTCGAACACCAGCTGGTCGCCGAGGAAACCCCGGACCCGTCGCGGCACGGGCTCGACGCGTCCCCGGTCCGCGGCCATCTGCGGGTAGTCGTGGTCGGTCGTCATGAGTCGCCTACTGGTCCTTGGACGCCAGACCGGCCGGTGCATTCGCGATCGCGGTGCGGATGGCGTCGGCCAACGCCAGCGCACTTTCCTCGGTGAGTTCCAGAGCGACCCGTGCCGACGGGCCGAGCTCCGGATTGATCACGTCGATGTTCACCGTGTGGGTGTAGGGCGCGTGAACGGCGTGGTCGACGTAGACGGTCGCACGCCGGGCGCCGAACCACCCCTGCGCGCCCTTGCCACTGCCGTCGATCTCGACGTGCTCGGTCAGATGTGTGCACATGGCTTGGCGCGCCTAGCCTTTCAGATGAGTAGCGAAGAACTCGTCGATGCGACGCCAGCCGTCCACCGCGGCCTCGGGCCGGTACGCAGGCCGATCGACCGAGAAGAACGCGTGGCCCGCACCGTCGTAAGAGTGGAACTCGTGCGGCTTGTTTAGCTTGGTGAGCTCGGCGTCCAGCGTGGCCACCGCGGCAGGCGTCGGGAACATGTCGTCGATCCCGAACAGGCCCAGCAGCGGGCAACTCAGGTTCGGCGCCAGGTGCAGGATCGGTTTCATGGCCTTGGGCAGACCCTCCCGGGCATCCTCGACGACGTACCCGCCGTAACAGTCCACCGCGGCATCGAAGGGCAGTGAGCAGGCCGCCAGGTAGGCGTGCCGCCCGCCCGAACAGTGCCCGATGACGCCGAACTTCCCGTTGGCGCCGGGCAGGGAGCGCAGGTGCTCGACGGCACCGGCGACGTCGCCGACGAGACGCTCATCGGGCACTCCGCCCGCGGCGCGCACCGTCGCGGCGGCGTCGTCGGGAGCGGCACCCGGCGCCTCTCGGGAGTACAGATTCGGCGCCACGGCGTGGTAGCCGCTGACGGCCAGCCGGCGAACGAACTCTTTGGTCTCCCGGTCGTAGCCCGGCATGTGATGAATCCAGACGATTCCGCCGCGCGAACCTTCGGCGAGCGGCTCGGAAATTGGACAAGCGCGATAGGCCTCGATCTGATCGCCGCCGTGGCCGGTGATGGTGATCGTCTCCGCGCGAATGGCATCTGGGCTAACCACATTCATCAAGATGCTCCTTGCTGGGCCACAATCAAGCGGAGCGCGTGCGGCTCGTCCGGGGTGGTGCGCCCGCCGGAAACCAACGTATCCGAACTTCGGCTCAGGCCTCAGCCGACTTTTATCGGGATCGTCTCCGCTTCCATCCGGGGCGGCAGCATTTTCATGTCAACCGTCAGAATCTCGCCGCTGTCCTGAGCGCCGTTGGGCGCCATCTTGGGCTTGAGCGCAAACGGCGGAGTGGTGGAAGCCAGCGCGTCCAGCCCGAAATCGCTGTCGTTGGCAACGATTATTGTCTTGCCGCCGTCCGGAGTGATGACGCCCTCGATCTTGGCGTGGCCGAAGAAGTTGCCGTCCGCCGACAGCGAACGGAGCAGGTCGGTGAGATCGAGCTTCAGTTTCTTGCCGGCCACCGTGATCCCGGCGGCGCTGAGCTTGCTCGTGGCCGCATCGACCCCGCTGATCCCGACAAAGGTCTCGATCGGCGCACCATTGATCAGCAGCCCGCCGCGGTCGGCCTGATAGCTCGCCCCCGGCACGTTGGCGCGGGGGCCGACGTCGGTGGCTCCGGAGATGTCGGCCAGGTAGATCTTCTTGTTGCCGTTGGGCTGTGGCTCGCCGTCCAGCTCGTCGACCAGGAACGTGGTGTTGCTGACCGCCGTGATTTCCGAGACCGCGACCTTGGTCTGCTGCGGGTTGGCCAACGGGTACAGGTACTCGTGCACATCGGTGTGGTTGGCGAGTTTGATCGTCACGATCCGGGTGACCGGGACCGACACCGACGGGCCGAGGAGTCCCGGGGTTTGTAGCGCCGACTGCATGATGCCCACCAGCGTCGTGCCGTCGGGGGTAAGAGTCAGGCCCTCCATGCCCTGGTTCGGGCTGCGCAGCGCCAGCTCCTTGGGCAACGTCGCATCGAATGGCGAAAGGCGTTCCAGCTCTTTGCCATTGGCGTCGAAATGGACGATGAACGGGCCGTATTCATCGGAAACCCAGAACGTACCGTCGGACAAGGCGACCAAGCCTTCACCGTCCAGACCGTGATCGGACGGCGCTAACGGTGCGCCATTGATGTCGACCGCCGACTCGCCGGTGATGGCCTGCGGGTGGGACAGCCCGACCAAGGGCGCCCCGTCCTTGCCTGCCAGCGTGATGATCTTCTCCACCGACGCCAGACCGTCGGCGAGCTTCAGCTTGGCTATCTGCGGGTGGAAATCGGGTATCGGAAACACGATTTCGTTCGGCGTACGCCCCGCAACGTTGGGGCCGCGGTCGGTGAGGCCGAAGATCTCGTTCGAGCTACCGGGAACCGGGGCGATAGCCGAACCATGCGCGTTGGCCTGGATCGCGACGCCGCCGATAGTGGCGAGCGGCGGCAGGTTCTCGGCATAGAGCTTCACGCTGGGGGTGCTGGTGAGGTGGAGCTGGTCGGTGCCGGTGAACCCGGCATCGGGGGTGTAGATCATGGCGCCGCTGGCGCCGTAGGTGATGGTGCCGTGCTCGGGTTTGGCGTACGCCACCGGCGTGTCTCCCTCGGTCGCGGCCAGCATCTGAGCCGGGGTGATGGTCAGCGCCTTGCCGGCACCCGTTTTCAGTTCGGGCTTGAGGCCTGACCCGGAGTGGCCCGACGAGCAGGCCGCGGCCATCACGAGCAGAGTGGCGGCAGCGACGGACCAGACCCTGGTGGATGCCATGCAGTCGACCTAACAAGTGGAAGTTGTCTCGCCGGTGAATTTCGCGCGAGCAGACGCCGCGCCCTACTTCTTGTCGCGCACCTTGTACGACGACGGCCACGACTTACGCGACTCGTCTCCGGTCAGCGGAGTCCCCATCCCCCCGACCTTGACGCTGTACGCCTCCTTGCCCGGGCCGACCTCGCGATTCGCGTGCTCCTGGGCCAGGTAGTACAGCTCGTCGATGGTCGCTTCGTCGTACGCGACGAACGACGTTTCCCGCGCCATGTCGTCGATCCCGACGAGCATCCGCTCCGGCACATACCGTGACGCCAGCGCCGCCATACCCAACAACGAGTACGGGATGACCCAGTAACAGATGAACAGCAGCGGGGTCTTCGTGTCGAGGATCGTGGCCTCGCGTCCGCCGAACTCCTCCAGCACCGGCGGAATCGCGGACGACACCGTCATGCCGGCGAACGCGGCGATCCAGATCCAGGACAAGACGTCGGTGATCCGGTCGAACAGGTCGGTCTTGACCACGTCGGGAGGCTGCTCGGCCGCGGCGAACTCCCGCACGAACGACTTGCCGACCAGCTGGCCGATGAGCGCCACCAGGAAGATCCCGCCGCTGCTGAGCGGCTGTATCCACCGGTGCATGAACGTCTCGCTCAGCGTGAACGTCAGAATCGTCAGCACCGCGAAGGTGGCTACCGCCCCGATCTCGAGGGTGCCGCCCGACTTACCCAGCGCGCGTCCGATCGCAAACGCGGCGACGGCGATCGCGAGCGCGACCACCACCGCGGTCTTGAAGGGGACGTTGCCAACCAGCACCCAGTAGATAAGCCACGGCGCGAATCCAAACAGCATGCCCACGGTGGGTCAGTGTATGAGTTGCCGCCTCCCACGACGGCGCGCACCGCCGCATCGCGTCGTGCGGCCATCCAGCAAAGCCATTAGATTGCGTCTGTAGTGAACGACGATCCGCGCAACGACGTGGTCTCCCGGCAATACGATCGGTGGCAGTACCCGCCCCCCATTGATGACCTCGAGGCCTACTCGAAGAACAACTGGGAGTGGTTCGACCCGCTGTGGGCCCACCGGGTGTTGTGGCCGGACCGGGGATACCGGCCCGACCTGGACATTCTGATCGCGGGATGCGGCGCCAACCAGGCGGCGGTATTCGCCTTCACCAATCGCGACGCCCGCGTCGTCGCGGTCGACGTCAGCCAATCGGCACTGGACCATCAGCGGTACCTGAAAGACAAGCACGGCCTGCACAACCTGGAATTGCACCTCCTCCCGATAGAAGAGGTGTCGGCGCTGGGCCGCGACTTCGACCTGATCGTGTCGACCGGCGTTCTGCATCACATGGCGGATCCGCTGACCGGCATGACGGCGCTCGCGAGCCGACTGCGCCGTGACGGCGCGATGGGGATCATGCTCTACGCCAAGTACGGCCGGATCGGGGTCGAGCTGCTCGAGTCGGTCTTTCATGACGTGGGCCTTGGCCAGGACGAAGCCTCGGTACAGATGGTCAAGGACGTCGTCGCGGTGCTGCCCGCCGATCATCCCGTCCGGAGTTATTTGACGGTGGCCCGCGATTTGCGGACCGACGGTGCGCTCGTCGATACGTTCCTGCACGGTCGCCAACGCAGCTACACCGTCGACGACTGCCTTGATCTGGTCGCCTCCGCCGGCCTCACGTTTCAAGGATGGTTTCACAAGTCGCCGTACTATCCGCACGAAACCCTCACGCCGGCAGGGGAATTCAAAACTCACTTAGCGAAATTGCCCGACGCCGAACTCTGGTCGGTGATGGAGCGGCTGCAGACTGGCAATGCGACACACTTCTTCATGGCCTGTCGTCCGGACCGTCCGAAAGAGCAATACACGATCGATTTCACGGCAGCCCAGGCTCTTGACTACGTTCCGATGTCGCGCACCGCGTGCCTGTTGTCCGAGGCTGACCTGCTGGGACCCGGCTACCGGCTGCGGCTCGGCCCGGCTCAGCTGCCCTTCGCGCAACTCGTCGACGGCCGTCGCAGCATCCGGGAGATCGCTGCCGGCGTCGCGCAGCGCGGTGGCAGCGATCTCCCGGGCAGCACGGGCGAGGCAGAGGACTTCGCGCGCAAGCTTTTTCAGGAGCTGTGGCGCTTGGACTTCCTTTCGATGGCCATCGGCGCGAGTGGCCACGGAGCGTAACAGTTTGCACTGAGCCGTATCTCGCACCGAAAGCCGGCGCAAGCCCGCCACCGGCGGATGCTGCTCATTTCGTCGCCGAGACATAATGTGAGGACAACGTTAGGATTCTGGTCCTGCACGATTCACACCAAGGAGTCACGGATGAAGAACACGGCATGGTTGGCGGGCCCGATCGCTGCCGTGGTGACCGGTCTTTGTGCCATCGCCGCCGCTCCGATCGCGAATGCCGACGGGCCGGATGACACATTCCTGCACACGCTGCAGCAGCGTGGGCTCGGCTGGCCCAACGGCCAGGACCAGATGATGATCAGTGCCGGCCACGCGGTGTGTCAGGACTTTGACGCCGGCGACACGATGGCCCAAACCGTCGACGATGTGAAAAAAGCGCTCGGGGTGAGCAACATGGGCGCCGGCAGCATCGTCGGTGCGGCGGTTGCGGCGTACTGCCCGGAGAACCGCAGCAAGATGTAGGGACCACGCCGGCAAATCCGCGAGGACGCAATCCCGCTTCCGCCGGATCTCCGCGAGCTAAGGTCAGTTGGTGCTCGCCCTGGACACGATGGTCCGCGAAAACCTCTTGATCTGTCCGCGCTGCGCCGCTCCGGTGCGTTCCGAGACCGGTTCCTGGCGATGCACCAATAAGTCCTGTCGGTACGCCGACGATCCGTTCCCGGTCGTCTCCGGGGTACCGGCCTTGATCGATTTCGAGCACAGCGTGGTCAACGCCGACCGGTTGCGGGGTTCCGAGGGCGCCTCGGAGGTCGCCCGGTGGGGGCTCAACCGCGCACTGGCCGCGCTCGTACACCCCGCGAACACCACCGCTGCCGCCAGCGTGGCTCGGATGCTGGAGCTACTCCGGGCCGACGCCGCCACGGTCGGGTGGCGGCCCCGGATTCTGGTGATCGGAGGCGGCTCGCAGGGTGACGGCTTGGCGGAGCTCTACGCGGACCCGGATGTCGACCTCATCTCCTTCGACATCTACGCCAGCCCGTCGGTCCAATTCGTCGGCGACGGGCATGCGATCCCGCTGGCCGACGGCTCCGTCGATGGCGTGATCATCCAGGCGGTGCTGCAGTACGTGCTCGAACCGACGGTGGTGGCAAAGGAGATCCACCGGGTGCTGAGTAGCCGGGGAATCGTTTACGCCGACTCGCCATTCATCCAGCAGGTCGCCGAGGGACCTTACGATTTGATGCGGTTCACCGACAGCGGGCAGCGCTACTTGTTCCGCGGGTTCGAACGCATCGACTCCGGGAGTGTGGCCGGCGCGGGCACCGCTTTGCGGTGGTCGATCGACTATTTCGTCCGGGCCCTCACCCGTTCCCGCCGGCTCGGCAGACTCGCTGTGCTGTGCTTCTTCTGGCTCAGCTGGACCGACCGCTTCCTCGACCCGAGACACACGATCGACGGTGCCAGCAGCGTGTTCTTCCTCGGCCGCAGGAGCGAGACCTCGATCACCGAGGCCGACATCATCGCCTACTACCAGGGCGCGATGGCGGGAATTTCACCCACGATTGCGCCTGACGAACTACCGGCCGACGTGCCGTGCCCCCAGTCGGACTCGAACCGACACTGGACGGATTTTAAGTCCGCTGCCTCTGCCAATTGGGCTATGGGGGCCCGGCGGCGAATCTAGCGCGCGGGATCGAGGTCCGGGACACCGCGTCCCGCCGAAATGTGACCGAGTTCAGGGCGTGCGTGCGCGGCGTACTTCGCGTAAGATCCGCGCGCCGCGCGCCTTAGCGCTGTTCGGCCCTCAGCGACAGATGACACGGCCATGTCGGCCAATCGGACCTTGTTAAAACTGCCGGCGTAGGCGTTAAAACGCCGTAAACGCCCGTCACCCACGCCCTTTCGATCGGGAAGTTGAGCGGTGAGGAAATTAGCCTTACGCCAGTACACAGGGGCTCGTACGCCACCACACAGGGTCGACCCCGCACATTGAGTCGACATGTTTCGAACACCAGAGGAGCAATGGATGTCATTCCTGACAACAGTGACTGAAGAGTTGCTTGCCGCCCAGGGTCAGCTGGAAACGATCAATGCCAACCTGGCGGCGCAAAACGCGGGCGCCGCCGCGGCGACCACGGTTGTCGCGCCGGCGGCCCTCGATCCGGTATCGGCCCAGCAGGCGGGGATCTTCTCGGCGTTCGGCACCACGTACCAGACGACTGCCGGCGAGGCGCAGACCCAGCTGGAAACGTATGCGACCAACCTGGGCACCAGCTCCACCAGTTACAGCGACACCGAGGCCAACAACGCGGCGTCAGCACTGCTGCAGAGTGCCGACCCGACGCAACAAGTCAGCCTCCTGGCGGATCCGGTTTCGCAGGTCGCGGCTCCCGGTCCCGGCAGCACCGCCCTCGACTGGCTCCAGTACCTCCTCGGTGGAACCGGAAACTTCACCAACCCGACAATGCTGGGCGGCATCTTCGGCCTGTCGGGCAACGGGGCCAACATCCTGAACATCGGTGGCGGAAACTATGCCTCCGCCGCTTCCGCCCTCCTCGGTATGGCCGGTGGTGGTCTGCTTCCCGCCGGTAGTGACACGATCGGCGACGCCGCCGCCGCGGCCGGCGCCGCGGATCTCGCCGCCTCGACGTCCCCCATGCCGGTCGGCATGGGAGGAATGGGAGGCATGGGAGGCGCGATGCCGGTGGCCGCGGGCATTGGCCAGGGCACCCTGGTCGGCCAGCTGGCCGTACCGCCGAGCTGGGTTGGCGGCCAGGTGACTCCGGTGGTCGGTGCCACCGCCGCCCCGCTGCACACCGTGGGCTGGACCTCAGCGGCGCCGCCGGCCGCAACCGGCACGCCGATGGCCGGCATGCCCGGCATGGTCACGGGCGCGGGACGCGCCTCCAGTGGCTTCGGTGCACCCCGCTACGGCGTCAAGCCGATCGTCATGCCGAAGCTGAAGGCCGTCTAGGCGCGGTCACGGTCATCCACGAAGAAGCGACATCAGAACCTAAAGGGAGCGGGAAAAGAAATGGTTTTTGACTTTGCAGCACTACCGCCGGAGATCACCTCGACGCTCGTGTGGAGCGGGCCGGGCTCGGCGCCACTGATGGCTGCCGCAACCGCGTACGCCAACCTCGCCGCCGAGGTGAGCACCACGGCAACCTCGTGGGATTCGATCATCTCGTCGCTGACGACCGACCAGTGGACGGGTGGTGGGGCGTCAGCGGCGGCAGCCGCTGCCCAGCCGATCGTGACGTACCTGACCGACACGGCGACCGCACTCGAGCAGGCGGGCTCCGCTGCCTCGGCATCGGCGGCCGCTTTCGAGGCGGCGCACGCGGCGGTGGTAAACCCAGCACTCGTCTTTACCAACCGCGCGGAGTTCGCGGCCGCGCTCGCGGCGGTCCCGTTCAGCCTCCCGCAGCTCATGGAATTGGAGGTCGAGTACAACGAGATGTGGGTCCAGGACGCCACCGCCATGAGCGGGTATCAGGCCGCGTCCGAGGCGGCCGCCGGGCTGATACAGCCGGTCACGCCGCTGGCCTCGACCGTCGACCCGGGCGGCCCGGCTCTGCTCGCGGCCAACGACGCGCTGCAGCCGGCGGCCGACGTCCAGGCGTTGGACGTGAGCTCGTTGGCCGACGCATTGCAAGCCATCGCGCCGCCGTTTGCCAGCAACAACATCCTGCAGTCGATCGACGGCTTGCTCGGCACTCCTGCCTTCTTCAACGGCGTCAACGGCGCGGTCAACACCTCGGCATGGTTCGTCATGACCGCCATCCCGACCGCAGTCTCGCTGGGCCACACTCTTGCCAGCGCCGCGGTCCCGGCGGCCGCGGTCAGTGACGTGGTACCGGCCGGTGCGGGCGGCGTCATCGAAGGCGCCGTGGTCAGCTCGGTGAGCCCGGCGGGCATGGGTGCGGGCGGCTTGGGCTCCGCGGCGTCGGCGAGCCTCGGTGGGGCGTCCACCGTGAGCAAGCTTTCGGTGCCGGCCAGCTGGGCGGCGAACGCCAACCCTGCGACGGAGTTGACGGCGGCGACCGCGCCGCTCGAGGGCTCGGGCTGGACCGCCGCCACCGAGGAGGCCGGGGGCATGGGTGCACCCGGTATGCCGGGAATGGTCGGAGGAGCCAAGGGCGCCGGCGCTTACGGTGCGGGGCCACGGTACGGCACCAAGCCGATTGTCATGCCCAAGCAGGTCTGCGTGTGACGCGCAAAATAAGGGTCACATGTCACGCGTTGGAGGCTGGCAGTTAACCGCTAAGCCGTAATCTATCCGCTGCGCGGCTACCACCGCACCGAGACCAATCACCAAAACTTCCACTGTCCGAAGGCATCAACCAACAAAGGAGAAAAGCACCATGGCTACACGTTTCATGACTGACCCGCACGCGATGCGGGCAATGGCAGGCCGCTTCGAGATGCACGCCCAGACGGTGTCCGACGAGGCTCGCAAGATGTGGGCGTCCTCGATGAACATCGCCGGCGCGGGCTGGAGTGGTCAGGCCCAGGCGACGTCCTACGACACCATGGGTCAGATGAACCAGGCGTTCACCAACATCGTCAACATGCTTCACGGCGTGCGTGACGGACTCATCCGGGACGCGAACAACTACGAGACGCAAGAGCAGGCCTCGCAGCAGTCCCTCAGCCACTAATCGCGAAACTCGCAGTTTCCCAACACTTTTAACTCAGGAGGAAGTAGACAATGTCGATCAATTACCAGTTCGGAGACGTCGATGCGCACGGCGCGCTGATCCGCGCGCAGGCCGCTTCGTTGGAGGCCGAGCACCAGGCCATCGTCCGCGATGTGCTTGCTGCCGGTGATTTTTGGGGCGGTTCCGGTTCGGTGGCTTGCCAGGAGTTCATCACCCAGTTGGGTCGTAACTTCCAGGTGATCTACGAGCAGGCCAACCAGCACGGGCAGAAGGTGCAGAGCGCCGGCAACAACATGGCCAGCACTGACAGCGCCGTCGGGTCCAGCTGGGCCTGACACCCCCTCGTTTCAACCGGGGCCGCACACCTCTTGGTGTGCGGCCCCGGTGTTTGTGCGACACACCCCAGCCGGCGCAACCTGGTCGCCGGCGACGGGCACCCCAACGAGGGCCCGGGCGCCTTCTTTCGCGAGCCGAATCCGGTTGTCGGCGAGACTCGTTGGTAGACAACATGATTTTCAAGCAAGGCCGCGCGGCACGGGATTCAAGACTTCGCAAGATTTGAGAACTCTATGAACCCCGTGACAAGTGCATATGCGCTTTGCGAGAATTCAAGAACATGACCGCAATGTCGGGATACGCGGGTAGCCAGCGACCGCGCCAAGCCATTCTTGGGCAGCTGCCCAGGATCTATCGTGCTGACGGATCACCGATCCGGGTTTTGCTGGTGGACGATGAGCCGGCGCTGACCAATCTGGTCAAGATGGCCCTGCACTACGAGGGCTGGGTGGTGGAAATCGCCCACAACGGACGCGAAGCGCTGGCCAAATTCGACCGGGTGACGCCCGACGTGCTGGTCCTCGACATCATGCTGCCCGACATGGATGGCCTGCGCATTCTGCAGCGGATCCGCGAATCCGACGTCTACACCCCCACGCTGTTTTTGACCGCGCGCGATTCGGTCATGGACCGGGTCACCGGCCTCACCGCGGGCGCCGACGACTACATGACCAAGCCGTTCAGTCTCGAAGAGCTGGTCGCACGCCTGCGCGGATTGCTGCGCCGCTCCAGCCAACTGTCGCCACCGGCCGCCGAAGCACTCAAGGTCGGCGATCTTCGGCTCGACACCGCCAGCCGCGAAGTCACCCGAGACGGCACGCCGATATCGCTGTCGTCGACCGAGTTCGAGTTGCTGCGCTTCCTGATGCGCAACCCGCGCCGCGCCCTGAGCCGCACCGAAATCCTCGACCGGGTCTGGAACTACGACTTCGCCGGGCGCACCAGCATCGTCGACCTCTACATCTCGTACCTGCGAAAGAAAATCGACTCCGGCCGCGAGCCGATGATCCACACCGTCCGAGGTGTTGGATACATGCTGCGGCCCTCGGAATGACGGGCCAACGCAACACCCCTTTCTGGTTGCCCCGGTCGCTTCGCCGTCAATTGCTGATCGGTGTATTGGGCGTTGTCACAGTGGTATTGGTGTCCGTGGGTGTGGTCTCGGTACTCAGCCTGCGCGGCTACGTCACCGCGCTCAGCGACGCCGACGTCGCCGAATCCCTTGACGCATTGCACAACTCGTACACGCGATACCACAACGGCGAGCACACCTCGGCACATCGCCGCACTCCGCCGATAGCCGAGGCGATGCTCGAGTTCACCGGGCAGACGCCGGGCAACCTGATCGCCGTTGTGCACAACGGCGTCGTCATCGGCTCCGCGGTGTTCTCCGAGGACCAACCAAAACCCGCGCCGCCCGACGTCATTCGCGCCATCGAAGCGCAGTCCTGGGCCGATGCGCCGCCCCGCACGGTACGGCTCGGCAGCCTCGGCGCCTACCGCGTCGACAGCCGCGCCGACGGATCCGACCTGCTGATCGTCGGCATGTCGGTGAAGCTGGCCGACCAGATCATGGCCCGCAAGTACATCACCACCAGCCTGCTGGTCGCGGCCGCGCTGATGATCACCGCGGGACTCACGGTGTGGGTGGTCGGCTACACACTTCGCCCGCTGCGCCGGGTCGCCGCGACCGCCGCGGAAGTCGCGGCGATGCCCCTCA
The DNA here is from genome assembly GCF_026723865.1 of Mycobacterium sp. Aquia_216. Taxonomy (NCBI): domain Bacteria; kingdom Bacillati; phylum Actinomycetota; class Actinomycetes; order Mycobacteriales; family Mycobacteriaceae; genus Mycobacterium; species Mycobacterium sp. Aquia_216. Next base: position 5,161,039 of record NZ_CP113529.1, read on the forward strand.
CCGGCGACGAACACCGGATCAGCGTCCGGGTCCGGCAGGAAGACACCGACCCGGACAACGAAGTCGGGATCGTCGGACACACGCTGAACCGCTTGCTGGACAACGTGGATGGCGCGCTGGCGCATCGGGTCGATTCCGACATGCGGATGCGGCAATTCCTCACCGACGCCAGCCACGAGCTGAGGACCCCGCTGGCGGCGATTCAGGGCTACGCGGAGCTGACCCGCCAGGACAGTTCGGCGTTACCGCCGACGACCGAGTACGCGCTGGCGCGCATCGAATCGGAAGCACGCAGGATGGCCTTGCTCGTCGAGGAACTGCTACTGCTCTCGCGCCTGGGCGAGGGCGAGGACCTGCAGAGCGAAGATGTCGACCTGGCCGAGCTGGTCATCAACGCGGTGAACGACGCCGCGGCCGCGGCGCCGACACACCATTGGGTCAAAGACCTGCCCGACGAACCGGTCTGGGTCCGTGGGGATCATGCCCGGTTGCATCAGCTGGTCAGCAATCTGCACAGCAATGCCCGGTTGCACACGCCGCCCGGCGTCACGGTCACCACCGCAATCACCTGTCAGCGCAGCGATCCCGACGTGCCGCACGCCGAACTGACCGTCGCCGACGACGGGCCCGGCATCGACGCGGATCTGCTCCCCCGGTTGTTCGAGCGATTCGTCCGCGCGAGCACCTCCCGGTCCGACGGGTCGGGCATCGGACTGGGCCTGGCCATCGTCAGTTCGATCGTCAAGGCCCACCACGGCTCGGTCAGCGCCGAATACGCGAACGGCCGAACGGTCTTCCGGGTGCGGCTGCCGATGATCGACAAACCGGGCGTCGACTAGCGCGCCCATCCCGGTGCAAACCGGGGTTGGTGAGACACGCGACACAGACGAGGCCGGCAAAGGTCAGGAAGACCGCAAAAGTGGCGGTCAAGTCGTAAAGAAAACGTTAAGGGCGAACGTCGTGGACCGCGATCGGGCCTAGCCTCAAACCTGTCCTCCTCACCCGAGGTCAAGTTACTGTTGCCCCAGAACGACCAGCATCAATTCGGTCGTCAAACGAGAGACAAAAAATGTCTGTGGTGATTTACCTCCTGCTGACTGTGGCAGTGTTCGCCGCGCTCGGCCTCACGCTGAGGCTGGGATCGTGAGCACCGCCAACACGGTGGGCCTCATTCTGTCCGTCCTGATTGCACTGTTACTCGGTGCTGCCCTGATGTTTCCGGAGCGGTTCTGATGAGCGGCACCGCGGCGGGTGTGATGTTCCTCGCCCTGATGATTGTCGCGCTGGCAGTCGTCCATGTACCACTGGGCGACTACATGTATCGGGTCTACAGTGCTCAAAAGCATTCGCGCACCGAAAAATTCGTTTACCGATTGATCGGCGCCAACCCGGACTCGGAGCAGACGTGGAAAACGTATGCCCGTAGCGTGCTGGCCTTTTCGGCGGTCAGCGTCGTGTTCCTGTTCGTCTTGCAGCTGGTGCAGGACAAGCTGCCGCTGCATCTGCACGACCGGGGCACGACGATGACACCGGCGCTGGCGTGGAACACCTCGATCAGCTTCGTCACAAACACCAACTGGCAGGCCTACGCCGGCGAGTCGACAATGGGCCATCTGGTGCAGATGGCCGGTCTGGCGGTACAGAACTTCGTGTCCGCCGCGGTGGGCATGGCGGTCGCGGTCGCGCTGGTCCGCGGATTCGCCCGTCACCGCACCAACGAACTGGGCAACTTCTGGGTGGACCTGACCCGCGGCACGCTGCGCATCCTGTTGCCGATCTCGATCATCGGCGCACTGCTGCTGGTGGCCGGGGGCGTCGTCCAGAACTTCCACCTCAACGACCAGGTCGTCACGACGCTGGCCGGCACCCCGCAGACCCTGCCCGGTGGTCCGGTCGCCAGCCAAGAAGCGATCAAGTTGTTGGGCACCAACGGCGGTGGCTTCTACAACGCCAACTCGGCGCACCCGTTCGAGAACGCGACCGCGTGGACCAACTGGATCGAGATCTTCCTCCTTCTGGTCATCGGCTTCTCGCTGCCGCGCACGTTCGGCCGCATGGTGAACAGTAAGAAGCAGGGCTACGCGATCGTCGCGATCGTCAGCATCCTGGCCGTGCTCAGCGTGAGTTTCATGATGCTGTTCCAGTTGCAGCACCACGGCACCGTGCCCTCGGCGGTGGGCGCCGCGTCCGAAGGGGTCGAGCAGCGCTTCGGTGTCGCCGACTCCGCGGTCTTCGCCGACGCGACGACGCTGACCTCAACGGGCGCAATCGATTCCACCCACGACTCGTACACCAGCCTGGGCGGCATGATGACGATGTTCAACATGCAGCTCGGTGAGGTCGCACCCGGCGGTACCGGCTCGGGTCTGTACGGCATCTTGATTCTCGCGGTGATCACGGTGTTCGTCGCCGGCTTGATGGTCGGCCGGACACCGGAATACCTCGGCAAGAAGATCAATCCGCGCGAGATGAAGCTGGCCTCAGGTTATTTCCTGATCACCCCGCTCATCGTGCTGCTCGGCACGGCGACCGCGATGGCGCTGCCGGGCGAGCGCGCCGGCATGGCCAACACGGGCCCGCACGGCCTGTCCGAGGTGCTGTACGCGTTCACGTCGGCGGCCAACAACAACGGTTCGGCCTTCGCCGGCCTCTCGGCCAACACGGTCTGGTGGAACACCGCTTTGGGACTGGCGATGGTCTTCGGCCGATTCCTGCCGATGATTCTGGTTCTCGCGCTTGCCGGTTCGCTGGCAAGCCAGGGCATGACACCGGAGTCGAGTGGCACGCTGCCCACCCATAAGCCTCAGTTCGTGGGACTTGTAGTGGGTGTGACGGTCATTCTGGTAGCCCTCACCTTCCTGCCCGCGCTCGCGCTCGGGCCACTCGCCGAAGGGATTCACTGAAAGTGACCACTACCTTGGATTCACACGTCCGCCGGCATACCGCCCACGCACCCGGCGAAAAGCTGCAAGGCGGGTTGCTCGACCCCGCCCTCCTGCTGAAGGCACTGCCGGACGCGTTGCGCAAGCTTGATCCGCGCACCCTGTGGCGCAACCCGGTGATGTTCATCGTCGAGATCGGCGCCGTCTGGTCGACGGTGCTGGCGATCGGCGAGAGCAGCTGGTTCAGTTGGCTCACCGTGTTCTGGCTCTGGCTGACAGTGCTTTTCGCGAACCTCGCCGAGGCCGTTGCCGAAGGGCGTGGCAAGGCACAGGCCGATGCGCTGCGCAAGTCCAAAGCCGACACCGTCGCCCACCGCTTCAAGGATTGGAAGCCCGGCGCGGAAGGGACGTTCGAGGAGATCGCGGCGCCGCTACTGCAGCAGGGCGACGTCGTGGTGGTCATCGCCGGTCAGGTCATTCCCGGTGACGGTGATGTTGTGGAAGGCATTGCCTCGGTTGACGAGTCGGCCATCACCGGTGAATCGGCGCCGGTGATCCGGGAGTCCGGCGGCGACCGCTCAGCGGTGACCGGTGGCACCACCGTGCTCTCCGACCGCATCGTGGTCAAGATCACCCAGAAACCGGGCGAAAGCTTCGTGGATCGGATGATCGCACTCGTCGAGGGCGCAAACCGGCAGAAGACGCCCAACGAGATCGCGCTGAACATCCTGCTGGCCGCGCTGACCATCATCTTCGTGTTCGCGGTGGCGACGCTGCAGCCGCTCGCGATCTACTCCAAGGTGAACAACCCCGGCGTGCCGGACACCTCGGCGCTGAGCTCGGACGGCATCAGTGGCATCGTCCTGGTGGCACTGCTAGTGTGCCTGATTCCGACCACCATCGGCGCGCTGCTGTCCGCGATCGGCATCGCGGGCATGGACCGACTGGTGCAACGCAACGTGCTGGCCATGTCGGGCCGCGCGGTCGAAGCCGCCGGTGACGTCAACACCCTGTTGCTGGACAAGACCGGAACGATCACGCTCGGGAATCGTCAAGCGTCGGAATTCATTCCGGTGACCGGGGTGACCAATGCGGACCTGGCCGACGCCGCGCAACTGTCGAGCCTCGCCGACGAGACGCCCGAGGGCCGCTCCATCGTCGTGTACGCCAAAGAGGCGTATGGGCTGCGCGCCCGGACACCCGGAGAGCTGGCGCACGCCAGCTGGGTGGAATTCACCGCGACGACGCGGATGTCGGGTGTCGACGTCGACGGACGGCAACTGCGCAAGGGCGCGGCCAGCTCGGTCTCAGAGTGGGTCCGCAGTCACGGCGGCAGCGTCCCGCCCGAACTCGGCGAGATCGTCGATGGCATCTCGGCGGCGGGTGGAACGCCGCTCGTTGTCGGACAGATCACCGACGGGCATGCCGAAGTGCTGGGCGTCATTCACCTCAAAGACGTGGTGAAACAGGGCATGCGCGAACGGTTCGACGCGATGCGCCTGATGGGTATCCGCACGGTGATGATCACCGGCGATAATCCGTTGACCGCCAAGGCAATTGCCGACGAGGCAGGGGTGGACGACTTCCTCGCCGAGGCCACCCCCGAAGACAAGATGATGCTGATCAAGAAGGAGCAGCAGGGCGGGCGCCTGGTGGCCATGACCGGTGACGGAACCAACGACGCGCCGGCACTGGCTCAGGCCGACGTCGGCGTGGCGATGAACACCGGCACGTCGGCGGCCAAAGAGGCCGGCAACATGGTCGATCTGGATTCCGATCCGACCAAGCTCATCGAGATCGTGGAGATCGGCAAGCAATTGCTGATCACCCGCGGCGCGCTGACCACGTTCTCCATCGCCAACGACATCGCCAAATATTTCGCGATCATCCCGGCGATGTTCGTGGCGATCTTCCCCGGCCTGGACCTGATCAACGTGATGCGGCTGCACAGCCCGCAATCGGCGATCCTGTCCGCGGTCATCTTCAACGCCGTCGTCATCATCGCCCTGATTCCGTTGGCGCTGCGCGGCGTTCGGTACACGCCCAGCCGTGCGTCGAAACTGCTCAGCCGCAACCTCTACATCTACGGCTTGGGGGGCATCATCGCCCCGTTCGTCGGGATCAAGCTCATCGACCTGCTGGTCCAACTGCTTCCTGGAATCGGCTAGAAATGGACGTGAAATGAAGTTAGTCAACACGCTTCGCCAACACTGGGCCGCGCTGCGCGCGCTGCTCGTCTTCACCGTGATCCTGGGTTTCGGCTACCCCCTGCTGATTTGGCTGATTGCCTTCATCCCGGGACTGCACGACAAGGCGGAGGGCTCGATCCTGACCGCCGGGGGGAAACCCATCGGCAGCAAGATCATCGGGCAGTCGTTCACCGACGCTAGCGGCAACCCGTTGCCGAAGTACTTCCAGAGCCGTCCCTCGGCCGCGGGCAGCAACGGGTATGACCCGACGGCGAGCGGTGGCAGCAACCTTGGCCCCGAGAGCATTGTCGACACACCGGGCGATCCGGCCAAGCTGGCTTCCGGCGCCAGCGCCTCCGATGCCGGGTTCAAGCCCAGCCTGTTGACCCAGGTGTGCACCCGCAGTGCGTCGATCGGACAACTCGAGGGCGTCAACGGATCCCGCCCGTTCTGCACCGGCGGCGGGGTCGGGGCCGTACTGTCGGTGATCGGCCCCCGCGATTCGCGCGGCTACGTCGTCCACCCGACCCAGGTGATCAGTGTCAACGAGCCGTGCGCGACGACCAAGCAGCCCTTCCTGGACCTCTACGAAGGCGTTCGAGTCGAGTGCGCGAAGTTCGGCGACGACTACTCGAGCGGGCAGATCGTGCCCATTCGCGGCGCCGCCCCGGATAACCCGCAGGTGCCTGCCGACGCGGTCACCGCCAGCGGCAGCGGCCTGGATCCGCACATCTCACCGGCCTACGCCGACATTCAGGTCGCCCGGGTGGCCAAGGCCCGGCACGTCAGCCCGGACCAGATCCGCGCGGTCCTCGCCCAGTTCCGCGATGGGCGCGCGCTGGGATTCTTCGGCGAGCCGACGGTCAATGTCGCGCAACTGAACGCCGAACTCGACCACCGGTTTCCGGCCACGAGCTAGTGACGCGGGGGGATGATGGTTGACGTGAGCGACGTCAGCCACGGGGACCATCATCCCAAGCGCGGGGAGCTACGCATCTACCTCGGCGCGGCTCCGGGCGTCGGCAAGACCTACGCGATGCTCGGCGAAGCCCACCGGCGCTTGGAACGCGGCACCGATCTGGTGGCCGCCGTGGTGGAGACCCATGGGCGCCGGAAAACCGCGGAGATGATGGAAGGCATCGAGATCATCCCGCCGCGCTACCTCGAATACCGCGGCGGAAGCTTTCCCGAACTCGACGTGCCGGCCGTGCTGGCGCGCCATCCGCAAGTGGTTCTGGTCGACGAACTCGCCCACACCAATACGCCGGGCAGCAAGAACCAGAAACGGTGGCAAGACGTCGAGGAGCTGCTCGACGCCGGGATCACCGTGATCTCCACGGTCAACATCCAGCACCTGGAAAGTCTCAACGACGTCGTCGCGCAGATCACCGGGATCGAGCAGAAGGAGACGATGCCGGATTCGATCGTGCGCGAGGCCGCACAGGTCGAGCTCATCGACATCACGCCGGAAGCACTGCGGCGCCGGCTATCCCATGGAAATGTCTACGCTCCCGAACGAGTAGATGCTGCGCTGTCGAATTACTTCCGCCGCGGAAACCTCACTGCGCTAAGGGAATTGGCGCTGCTGTGGCTGGCCGACCAGGTGGACACCGCGCTGGCCAAATACCGCGCGGATAACAAGATCACCGACATGTGGGAAGCACGCGAGCGAGTCGCGGTCGCCGTCACCGGCGGCCCGGAATCGGAGACGTTGGTACGGCGAGCATCCCGGATCGCGTCGAAGTCCAGCGCCGAGCTGATGGTTGTACACGTGATCCGGGGCGACGGGCTGGCCGGCCTGTCGGAAACCCGGATGAACAAGGTCCGTGAACTGGCAAACAGCCTGGACGCTTCGGTGCACACCGTGGTCGGCGACGATGTGCCCACGGCGCTACTGGATTTCGCCCGCGAGATCAATGCCACCCAGTTGGTGATCGGCAGCTCGCGCCGGTCTCGGTGGTCGCGGATATTCGAGGAGGGTATCGGCCCGACCATCGTGCAACGCTCCGGCAAGATCGACGTGCACATCGTCACGCACGAGGAATCCAAACGCGGCTTTCACATCGCGTCGCTGGCGCCCCGCGAGCGACGCACCGCTTCTTGGCTGGCGGCCTTCATCGTCCCGTCGGTGATCTGCGCGGTCACGGTGACGATGCTCGACCGGTATCTGGACACCGGCGGGAAGAGCGCGCTGTTCTTCGTCGGGGTCCTGGTCGTAGGTCTGCTGGGAGGTGTCGCCCCGGCGGCTCTTTCGGCCGTGCTGTCCGGGCTGCTGCTGAACTACTACCTGATCGCTCCGCGGCACAGCTTCACGATCGCCGAACCCAGCAGCGCCATCACCGAGTTGGTGCTGTTGCTGATCGCGGTCGCTGTCGCGGTGCTCGTCGACTTCGCGGCCAAACGTGCCCGGGAGGCCCGGCTGGCCTCCCAAGAGGCGGAATTGCTGACGCTGTTCGCGGGATCGGTGCTGCGCGGCGCCGATCTCGACACGCTGCTCGAACGGGTGCGCGAGACCTACTCGCAGCGCGCGGTGAGCGTGCTGCGCGAACCCGACCAGGACGACCGCGCCGCCGGCAGGAAGAGCTACATCGTCGCCTGCGTGGGCAAAGATCCTTGTGTGACGGTCGATTCCGCTGACACCGCGATCGAGGTCGGCGACGACGAGTTCTGGATGCTGATGGCGGGCCGGAAGCTGTCCGCTCGCGATCGTCGAGTACTCACCGCGGTCGCCAAGCAGGCCGCGGGCCTGATCCGGCAGGGCGAACTGGCCGAGGAAGCCAGCCGGGCCGAAGCCATCGGGCGGGCCGACGAACTGCGCCGCTCGCTGCTCTCGGCGGTCAGCCATGACCTGCGTACACCGCTGGCGGCGGCCAAGGTCGCGGTATCCAGTTTGCGAGCCGAAGATGTCGCGTTCTCCCCCGAGGACACCGCGGAATTACTGGCCACCATCGAGGAGTCGATCGACCAGCTGACCGCGCTGGTCGGAAACCTGCTCGATTCCTCGCGTCTGGCCGCCGGCGTGGTCCGCCCGGATCTGCAGCGGGTTTATCTGGAGGAAACGGTGCAACGCGCGCTGGTCAGTATCGGCAAGGGCGCCACCGGCTTCTACCGATCCGCGATCGACCGCGTCAAGGTTGACGTGGGTGGCACCGTGGCGATGGCCGACGCCGGGCTCCTGGAGCGGGTTCTCGCCAACCTGATCGACAACGCGCTGCGCTATGCACCCAACTGCGTGGTCAGGGTCAACGCGGGGCGGGTCGGCGACCGGGTGCTGATCAACGTCATCGACGAAGGCCCGGGAGTCCCGCACGGAACCGACGGTCAGATCTTCGAACCGTTTCAGCGGCTGGGCGATCACGACAACACCACCGGTGTGGGGCTGGGGATGTCGGTAGCACACGGCTTCGTGGAAGCCATGGGAGGCAGCATCCAGGCCGGCGACACGCCCGGGGGTGGACTCACCGTCGTCGTAGAGTTGGCCGCACCGCCGCAACCGATTGGTGTCCAATGACCCGCACCGGCGACGATGCAGTGGGGGCACCTCCCGCTCGCGGAGGAGAGGAGCGGCGCCGATGACCCGAGTATTGGTGATCGACGACGAGCCGCACATCCTGCGCGCGCTGCGCATCAATCTGTCGGTGCGCGGCTACGAGGTAGTCACCGCGGCAACCGGTTCCGGCGCCCTGCGCGCCGCAGCGGAGCACAAACCCGATGTGGTGATCCTCGATCTCGGTCTGCCCGACATCTCGGGTATCGAGGTACTCGCCGGTCTGCGCGGGTGGCTGACCGCACCGGTGATCGTGTTATCCGCGCGCACCGATTCCTCCGACAAGGTCGAGGCGCTGGACGCCGGGGCCGACGACTACGTCACGAAACCGTTTGGGATGGACGAGTTTCTGGCTCGCCTGCGGGCCGCGGTCCGCCGCAATGCCGCAGCCTCCGAAACCGACGAGCCGGTGATCGAAACCGACGCCTTCACTGTCGACCTGTCCGCCAAGAAGGTCACCAAGAACGGCACCGAAGTCCACCTCACCCCGACCGAATGGGGCATGCTCGAGGTACTGGTGCGCAATCGCGGCAAGCTGGTCGGCCGCGAGGAGCTGCTCAAAGAGGTGTGGGGTCCGGCATATGCCACCGAAACTCATTATCTGCGTGTGTATCTCGCGCAGCTGCGGCGCAAACTCGAAGACGACCCGTCGCATCCCAAGCACCTGTTGACAGAGTCGGGGATGGGCTACCGGTTCGAGGCCTGAGCTCCACGGCCTCGAGTGTGCGTCCAGGACGTCGAGTGTGCGTCCACGGCGGCGAACGTACACACTCGAGTACGGACCGCCGGCTGTCGCGTCCTCAGCCGCAGCAACGGCCTCCGGAAGGCGGACCACTTTTCGCCCGCCTCCGAGCGACAGTTAGGGCCGCACCGTCGTGGTAGACCAGGTAGCGGGACCGATTTGCCGTCCGGCGCTCGGAACATACGGCAACCGGCGAACGCGCGGGCACCCAAAGCTTGCTGAGCAGTTGGGTGCTACTGCGCGATCGACAGCACGATGCCGTCGAGGATGTCGTGCTCGCTGACGACGAGTTCGTCGATACCCGCCCGGGCGCGCAACTCACGCGCCAACTCCTCGACCACGATCGCGCCGCCACCGATCACATCGGCCCGGCCTTCGTGCATCGGGGGCAGCGCCGCACGCTGGGATCGTGTCATGCCGATCAGCCGTTCGCACACCGACAACAGATCATCGCCGGCGACCCGTGAAAGATGAATGGCCTCAGCGTCATACGTCGTCATGTTGTGCGCCAGCGCGGACAGCGTGGTCATCGTGCCGGCCAATCCGACCCAGGTCCGGGCCTCCTCGACGGGCACGGTCCGCAATGCAGGCTCGAGCCGATCGCGCACGAACTGACGCGCCGCGCCCACCTCCTCGCGCGTCGGCGGGTCGGAGTGCAAGCAGCGTTCGGTCAGGCGGACGCAGCCGATGTCGGCCGAGTAGCTCGCCGCCACCGCATCTGCGCCCAGCACAATCTCGGTCGAGCCGCCGCCCAGGTCGACGACGACGAAAGGCCCACTGCTGCCGTCTAATTCCCCCACCGCGCCGCGGAACGACAGCCCGGCCTCTTCGGCACCGGTAATCACCTCGGCAACCGCGCCGGGTAGCACCCTGCCCAGCACGTCGGCCGTCATCGCGAAGAAGACGTCGCGGTTGGTGACGTCCCGGGCGGCCGAGGTGGCAACCATCCGAACCCGCTCAACGCCATGGGCTCTCATCAGGTCCGCGTAATCGACGAGCGCGGCTCTGGTCCGCTCGATCGCCTCCGGCGCAAACTGACCCGTGGCATCGACGCCCTGGCCCAAGCGCACGATCCGCGTCTCACGATGCACATCGTGCAGCTGCCCGTCCGAAACGTCGGCGATCAGCAACCGGATGGAGTTGGTGCCGCAGTCGACACCGGCTGCCCTCAGCGCCACAACTCACCATCCAGCGCCGCGGCCACGGCCGGTTCGGCGGCAAGGAGCGCCACCGCCTCGTCGCCGAGCGGATTGACTCCGGGTCCCTTGGCCAGCGAATGCGCGATCAGCACGTGCAGGCACTTGACCCGGTCCGGCATGCCGCCGCCCGAGAAGGTGGTCCCGAGCGGTTCGATCGCGTCGCGCTCGGCCAGATACGACTCGTGGGCCCGCCGGTAGGCGGCAGCCAACTCGGGGTCCGTGCCCAGTCGCTCGGTCATATCCCGCATCAGTCCCGTCGTCTCCAGCCTGCTCGCCGCCGCGGTGAGCGCCGGATGTGTCAGGTAATACAAGGTCGGAAACGGGGTGCCGTCAGGAAGTTTCGGCGCGGTCTTCACCACGCCGGGCTCGCCGTTGGGGCACCGGTAGACGATCTCCAGCACACCGCGGGGCTCGCGACCGAGTTGGCGTGCCACCGCTTCCAGGTCGGCACGATCAACCACCGGGAGTCGTGGGTTTCGGTGATTCGGGCGCCGCGGGCTGTGCGGGCTCGGCCGGCGCGGGCGCCGGGCCGGCCGGGGGTAGGTGCGGGGCGTCGGCGATGGTGTGCCACAGCGAGGAGTACCACGGCGCGTTGTCCGTCGGCTTCGCCGTCTCAGCGCCCGGCGGCGGGGACACCGCCGCGGCCGCCGGAAGCTGGACTTGGAACGGCGTGTCCCCGGGCATCACAAACCCCAGGCGCTCGCGGGCCTGCGCCGCGATGTAGGCCGGGTCGCCGAGCTTGACCTTCTTCTGTTCGAGGTCGGCGATCTGACGGCGCAATGCGGCTTCACTGGCCGTCAACTGGGCCATCTCGGTGCGCTGCGCGAAATAGGTGCGCACCGGGCCCGCGATGGTCAACGTCAGCACGCAGACCACCGCGGCCAGCACCGCGGCACGCCGGGCGGTGAAACCCAGCCGCTGCTCGGAGCGTTGCTCGACGGACTCGGCGATCTGCCGCTTGATGGGTTCGACGATGTGCTCGGCCGTCGACCGGGCAGCGGCGGCGTTCTGTGCGAGCTTCGACGTGCGCGACGACGGCTTGGACGAAGGTTTGGCAGCCCGACCGCGCCGAACCGAGTCGCCGGCCTTCCCCGGGCGCGATGCCGGGGAGCGCCGCTTCGGATCTGGCCGTTTCGCGTCGGGCATCCGCGATCTACCCGTGTTTCTCGTTGACCGTCACGCTATTTCACGTCCAGTGCGTAGCGCGGGAAAGCCAGGTCGCCGGCGTAGCGGGCCGCGTCGCCGAGCGCTTCCTCGATGCGCAGCAGCTGGTTGTATTTGGCGACTCGCTCGCTGCGGGCGGGCGCGCCGGTCTTGATCTGTCCGCTGCCGACGGCGACCGCCAGGTCGGCGATCGTGGTGTCCTCGGTCTCGCCGCTGCGGTGGCTCATCATCGTGCGGTACCCGCTGTGGTGGGCCAGGGCGACGGCGTCGAGTGTCTCGGTCAGCGTGCCGATTTGGTTCACCTTGACCAGCAGCGCGTTGGCGACACCCTTTTCGATCCCCTCCTCGAGCCGCTCGGGATTCGTGACGAAGATGTCGTCGCCCACGATTTGCACGCGGTCACCGATGGCGGAAGTCAGATCCGCCCAGCCCTGCCAATCGTCTTCGGACAGCGGGTCTTCGATGGACACCAGCGGGTAGGAGTCGAGCAGTTTGGCGTAGAACTCCGTCATCTGCCCGGCGGTCCGGGTGGAGCCCTCGAAGCTGTACCCGGTGCCGTCGGTGTAGAACTCGGTGGCCGCCGCGTCCAGGGCCAGAGCCACGTCGGTGCCGAGCTTGAACCCGGCCGACTCGATGGCCGAGCCGATCAGGTCCAGCGCCGCGGTGGTTCCGGCCACGTCGGGGGCGAAGCCGCCCTCGTCGCCCAGGCCGGTGCTCAGGCCCTGCTTCTTGAGCACCGACTTCAGCGAGTGGTACACCTCGGCACCCCAGCGCAGCGCCTCGACGAAGCTGGGCGCGCCGATCGGCGCGACCATGAACTCCTGGATGTCGACGGCGGTGTCGGCGTGGGCGCCACCGTTGAGGATGTTCAGCATCGGCACCGGCAGGATGTGCGCGTTCGGCCCGCCGAGGTAGCGGAACAGCGGCAGCCCGGCCGAATCGGCGGCCGCCTTGGCGACGGCCAGCGACACGCCCAGGATCGCGTTGCCGCCCAGCCGCGATTTGTCGGGGGTGCCGTCGAGGTCCACCAGCGCCTGATCGACCAAACGCTGATCGTCGGCGTTGAGGCCGATCACGGCCGGGCCGATCTCGTCCAGCACGGCTTGCACGGCTCTTTGCACGCCCTTGCCGCCATAGCGCTCGCCGCCGTCGCGGAGCTCCACGGCCTCGTGCTCTCCGGTCGACGCGCCGGACGGCACCGCCGCGCGGGCAAAGGTTCCATCGATCAGGGCTATCTCGACCTCGACGGTCGGGTTACCTCGGGAATCGAGGATCTCGCGGGCCCCGACCTGCTCGATAATCGGCACTGGGATCTCCTTGCGTCGTAGCTGATGGCGCGCTCTGGGCCGGCCTTCAAACAGGCCCAGCCTAAAGCCTGGGTCAGCGATTCATCCTGCTACAACGGGTGACCCGCCGCATAAGCGGTCGCCCAGTCCCGGACGGCCCGCGCGTAGACGCCGGAGTTGTTGTAGGCCCGCAGCGCGGTGACCCAGCCCCGGGGTGTCGCGAGATCCTTTCCGCGCCAGCACAAGTAACCCGCCGCCGCCAGCGCCGCGTCGTCGATGTTGTCCGGGGACAGGCGGCCGTCGTTGTGGGCGTCGACCCCGTACAGCCGCCATGTCTCCGGAATGAACTGCATGGGACCCATCGCGCGCGCGACCGCGGGCTGACTGTCTGTGCTGTCTTGTGCGGCGTCGACGATGCGCAGGTTGCCCCCGCTACCGTCCAACTGGACACCCCTGATGGGCGGATTCACATCCCCATTCGGCGACAGCGTCGCGCCCCGGTAGGTGCCGTGGTGGCTCTCGACCTGGCCGATGCCCGCCAGCGTGGTCCACGCGATATGGCACTTCGGGTTTTCGACCTCGGCGACCCGCGCGGCATACGCGTAGGCCTCCAAGGCGATGACCGGGATCTCCAATGCCGCGGAGCGTGGCAGCGCCCAGGCCCGCAGCTGGTCCGCGGGCCGGCCACTGGCATGAGTGTTCACCGCCGGCACCGGATCCCCGAACGGCGGCGGCACGCCGGCGGGGATGAAGAGGCTGAGCTGCCAGGTACAGCTGGAGGCCAGAAGCATCGCGGTCGCGCCGATCACGGCGCCCGCGCGCACCCAACGCCCCGGCGACACCACGTTCCCCTCGACTTCCCCTACATCAACGTCACCCACTGATTATCGTCCCATGACCTCGCGCCGTAGCCGGTTGCGTCGAGCCGACGCACCCGGTTTCAGCCAATGTATCGATTAGCTGCCACCTACCGGGGCTAGCAAAGTCCGCACAATGCCGACCACCGGGATTCGCCAACTCACAAGGCACATTACCCGTCTCGACGAAGCGAACGGCAAACATCGCAGCGATCACTGATGGGCAAATCCGCATGGGCGATCCAAACCGGGATCAGTCCCGGTCTCGGCCCCGCTTGGAGCCTTTGCCGGACCGTTTGGACTCCGCGCCGGGCTCGTCATCAGCCTCGCCCGCGTCGTCCTCATCGCCGGCCTCGGACTCGTCGTTCGGCGCGACGTCGTCGTCGTCCTCGTCGCCGGCGTGCTCGGCCGCCTCGCTCTGGCCGGCACCGTCCGACTCGTCCGGCGCGACGTCGTCGACCGCGGAGGGCCAGTGCTCGCGCCACTCCCCCTCGGTGACCTTGCCCAGCGGAGCCACATCGAACTCTTCTGGCACGCTGTCCCCGCGACGCGTTGCCGCGATCGACTTCTCGACCGCACGGACCGTGTCCACAAACTCCAAAACCGCTGTGCGCAGGAAACTTTCCGCATCGATGTCGGCCGATACGGAGATCGAGGTGATCTCGGCGGGAATCAAGTCGGCGGGCAGCCCGGCCGCGTGCGCGCGTTGAATCACCTTCTGCGCCAGCGCCAACGCCGGCTGACCGGTATGGACGTCATCCATCACCGAATTGCGGGGTTTCTCGGCGGCTTTGCGCTCTTCCCATTGGGCCAGTTGTTCTTCGAGTGAAATCGATTGACCCGCCAGCACTCCCGGCACCCGGTTGCCGAGCTTTCGCATCAGCGTGGCGGCCACGTCGTCGATGTCGAACGGGGATTGGCGCGCCTCCTCGGCGATGCGGGCGTGAAACAGCACCTGCAGCAACACGTCGCCGAGTTCTTCGCGCAGTTGCTCGGCGTTGCCGCTGCGGACCGCGTCCAACAGCTCATAGGTCTCCTCGAGCAGAAACCGGCGCAGCGAGTCGTGGGTTTGCTCACTTTCCCACGGGCCGGCGGTGCGCAGCTTGTCCATCATCGCGACGGCATCGACCAATCGTTCACCGCGCGGCGTGTCCGGCGCCGCGATCAACCGGGCTCCCGCGGCCAACCGCGCGGTCACCGCCGGGTGGTCGGGGTCCGAGGACAACAACACGGGCGCGTCGTCCCCGGTGTCGACCGGGCGTGCGGAAGACAGCGACCAGGGCACCGCGACGGGCATCTCCTCGGTGTATTGGATCTCGCCGGTGAGGTGCTCGATCGCTTGGAGCGGCACCAGCGATGGACGGCGGGGGTCGAACAAGACGACTATCACCTGCGCCGTTCCTCCCTCGTCATCGCTGAAACTGATAGCCCGACTCCTCAGCCGGCCGATTTGCGGCCCGCATCGTCCTCGCGCGGCGGTGACGCACTCGTTATACCAATTTCTTGCTGCGGTTTACCTTGCAGGGCCGTCACCAGGTTGGCCACCATCTGCACCAACTCGACATCGCGGAGCCGCGGCGCGCCCACACCGCCGGCTCGTGGAATCGGAACCTGCACCGTGGACGTCGTGGCGCGGTAGTTGGCGGCCGGATACATCCGCTTGAGCCGCACCTGGGCAGAATCTAACAGCGTGATCGGCGACAGCCGCACCGTCGCCGCAGACGGGGCCGATACTTCGGTGATGCCGGAGGCGCGGCACAGCAGGCGCAGCCGCGCCACGGCCACCAGGCGCTGGGCCGGTTCGGGCAGTGCCCCGTAGCGGTCGGTGAGCTCCTCGACGACGGCGTCGACGCCCGCGTCGTCGGCCGCGGCGGCCAGGCGCCGATAGCCCTCCAGCCGGAGCCGGTCACTGGCGATGTAGTCCGGCGGCAGGTGCGCGTCCACCGGAAGGTCGATGCGCACATCCTTCGGCTCCTCGGGGCTGAGGACCGTTTGGCCGTCGGCGGCCGCCCGGTAGGCCTCGACGGCCTCGCCCACCAGCCGCACGTACAGGTCGAAGCCGACCCCGGCCACGTGCCCCGACTGCTCGACACCCAGCACGTTGCCGGCGCCGCGGATTTCGAGGTCCTTCAGCGCGACCGCCATGCCGGCGCCCAATTCGTTGTTCTGGGCGATGGTCGCCAGCCGGTCGTAGGCCGTCTCGGTCAGCGGCACCTGCGGTGGATAGAGGAAGTAGGCGTAGCCGCGTTCGCGGCTGCGGCCGACCCGGCCTCGCAGCTGGTGCAGCTGGGACAGTCCGAAGGTGTCGGCGCGCTCGACGATCAACGTGTTCGCGTTGGAGATGTCCAGCCCGGTCTCCACGATCGTGGTGCACACCAGGACGTCGTGCTCCCGGTTCCAGAACCCCTCTACGGTGCGTTCCAGCAGGTCCTCTGGCATCTGCCCGTGCGCGACGACGACGCGTGCCTCGGGCACCAACTCGCGCACCCGGGCGGCGGTGGCATCGATCGAACTGACCCGGTTGTGCACGTAGAAGGCCTGCCCATCGCGCAACAGCTCGCGGCGTAGCGCGGCGGCGATCTGTTTTTCCTCCTGCGGGCCGACGTAGGTCAGCACCGGGTAGCGCTCCTCGGGCGGCGTCAGGATCGTCGACATCTCGCGGATCCCGGCCAGGCTCATCTCCAGGGTCCGCGGGATAGGGGTGGCGCTCATGGTCAGCACGTCGACGTGGGTGCGCAGGGACTTGATGTGCTCCTTGTGCTCGACGCCGAACCGCTGCTCCTCGTCGACCACGACCAGGCCCAGATCCTTCCAGCGCACCCCGGTCTGCAGCAGCCGGTGCGTGCCGATCACCACGTCCACCGACCCGTCGGCCAGGCCGTCGACCACGGCGCGGGACTCGCCCGGGTCAGTGAACCGAGACAGCCCCTTGACCGTCACCGGGAAGCCAGCCATCCGGTCGCTGAACGTCTGCAGATGCTGATCGGCCAGCAGGGTGGTAGGCACCAACACGGCCACCTGTTTGCCGTCCTGCACCGCCTTGAACGCCGCCCGCACCGCGATCTCGGTCTTGCCGTAGCCGACGTCGCCGCAGATCACCCGGTCCATCGGGATCGGCTTCTCCATATCGGCCTTGACCTCGGTGATCGCGGTCAGCTGGTCGACGGTTTCGGTGAACCCGAACGCATCCTCCATCTCGGCCTGCCACGGCGTGTCCGGCCCGAAGGCGTACCCCGCGCTGGCCTGCCGCTTGGCGTAGAGCGACACCAGCTCGCCGGCGATCTCGCGCACCGCGCGCCGCGCCTTGGTCTTGGTGTTGGTCCAGTCGCTGCCGCCCAGCTTGCTCAGCGCCGGGGCTTGCCCGCCGACATAGCGCGACAGCTGGTCCAGCGAATCCATCGGAACATAGAGCTTGTCGGCCTGCTGTCCCCGCTTGCTGGACGCGTATTCGAGCACCAGGTACTCGCGCCGGGCGCCGCCGACGGTGCGCTCGACCATCTCCACGAACCGCCCGATGCCGTGCTGATCGTGCACCACCAGGTCGCCGGCCGTCAGCGCCAGCGGGTCGACGGTGTTGCGCCGTTTGGCCGCCAGCCGCTTGCCGTCCACGGCGGTGGCACGGCTGCCGGTCAGGTCGGCTTCGGTGATGACGACCAGGTTGGCGCCGGGGATGACCACGCCGCCGTGCAACGGCCCCTTGAGCACCCCGACCACACCGGCCTTGGGCGCCGCACCGCATTCCAGCATGGCGGCCGGGGTGTCGGACTCGGCCAGCCGCTCCACGACACGGTGGGCGGTGCCGGTGCCCGGCGCCACGATCACGCCGTAGCCGCCGGTCAAGACATGGGCGCGCAGCATCGCGAAGATGCCCTCGATGTCGTGCTGATGCCCGCGCGCCGACGGCGCCGCCCGGACATCCAGCTCCACCGCCGACTCGTCGGACAGCTGGCTCAACGTCCACCACGGATGCCCGGACCGGTCCGCGGCGGCCTGCACGTCGTCCAGCTCCGCGAAGCCCGACCCGCCCAGCTGCTCGACGTCGACGGGAGCGTCGGTCCCCATCGCGGCCACCGACCAGGACGCCTCGAGGAACTCGCGGCCGGTTTTGATCAGGTCGGCGGCCCGGGTGCGCACCTTTTCCGGGTCGCACAGCAGCACCGGTGTTCCCTCGGCCAGCTGTTCGACCAGCAGCGCGTGGTCGTCGGGCTTCAGGACGGGAAGCAACGCCTCCATCCCGTCGACCGGGATGCCCTCGGCCAGCTTGGCCAGCATGTCGGAAACGCTGCCGGTGATCGCGTTCTCGCCCGGCGGGTGTTGGGCGACCAACTCGGCGGCCCGCGCCCGCACGTCGTCGGTCAGCAGTAACTCGCGACAGGCGACCGCGACAAGCGTTTCGACCTCGATCTCGGGGATCGAACGCTGATCGGCGACCGAAAACATCCGCATCTCGGTGACCTCGTCGCCCCAGAACTCGATGCGCACCGGGTGTTCGGCGGTGGGGGCGAAAATGTCGAGGATCCCGCCGCGCACGGCGAACTCGCCGCGCCGGCCGACCATGTCGACCCGGGTGTAGGCCAGCTCGACCAACCGGGCGATCACTTCCTCGAAGCCGATCTCCTGGCCGATACGCAGGGTGACCGGCTCCTGGTGGCCCAGCCGCGGGGCCATTGGCTGCAGCAGCGACCGCGCCGCGGTCACCACTACTCGCAACGGCGGGCCCAGGCGAGTGTCGTCGGGGTAGGCCAGCCGCCGCAGCACCATCAAGCGGGTGCCCACGGTGTCGACGCCCGGCGAGAGCCGCTCGTGCGGCAGGGTCTCCCAGGACGGGAAGACGGCCACCGCGCTGCCGAAAACGCCGCGCAGCTCAGCAGCGAGATCGTCGGCTTCGCGCCCGGTGGCGGTGACGACGAGCAGCGAACCCCGTTGCGCCAGTGCGCTGGCCACGAACAAGCGCGCGCTGGCCGGGCCGACTAGATTCATTTCGGCGGGCCGAGCAGCCGCGTTCTCGGCGAGCTGATCAAAAGTCGGCGCGGTCAGCGCCAGATCAACGAGCCCCGCGATCGGGGTTTCTGGGCGAGCAGGCCCCGGTGAGGTCATGATGCACCCATTCTAGGTGCCTAAAAAAATCACAGAACATCGTCAATTTTGCCCCTGGGGCCGTCAAAGGATCGTAAGGATCGCGCCATCCGGTGCTGGCCGGGCGCAACTTGAAAGCATGACATTGCTTGACATGCTGCCCTCCATTGGTCGGGCGGCGCCCCGACGGCTGGATCCCGCGATCTGGCCTGTCACTACACATTCCGACGAGGAGGGTCACCTGTGCATCGGCGGCGTACCCCTTTCGGACATCGCCGACGAGTTCCACACCCCCACCTACGTCATCGATGAAACCGACTTCCGCTACCGCGCCCGCCGATACCGCAAGGTGCTGCGCGACCCCGGAGTTTCTGTCGTCTACGCCGGAAAGTCCTTGCTGACGACGGCGGTGGCGCGCTGGGCCCGGGAAGAAGGCCTGGGCGTCGACGTCTGCTCGGCCGGTGAGCTGGCCGTCGCGATGGCCGGCGGCGTAGACCCGGCCCGGATCATCATGCACGGCAACGCGAAATCACCCGACGAGTTGCAAGAGGCGGTGCGTGCCGGGGTCGGGCGTATCGTGCTGGATTCCTGCATCGAGATCGCCTACTTGGCGGGATGCGCGCGCAAGCGCCAGCCGGTGCTGATCCGGGTCACCCCGGACATCGACATTCACGGGCACCGCGCGGTCACCACCGGCGTCACCGACCAGAAATTCGGGTTCACCCTTGCCGAGGACCATGCCGCCGACGCGGTGAAGCGGGTGCTGGCGCACCCGATCCTCGACCTGGTCGGACTGCATTGCCACATCGGCTCCCAGGTCACCGACGCGGCCCTGTACGGCGAGGCGATCCACCGGATGATCGCCGCGATGGCCGACATTCGCGCCCGGCACGGCGTCATCCTCGCCGAGCTGAACATCGGCGGCGGCCACGGCATCCCCTACCTGCCGGGCGATCGCGAACTCGAGATCGACGACTTGGCCGTCGTCATCGACGACGCGCTGGACGACGCCTGCGCCGCAGAGCATTTCCCGCGCCCCACGATCGTGGTCGAACCCGGTCGCGCCATCAGCGGCCGGGCCGGCGTGACGCTGTATCGCGTGTGCTCGGTCAAGACGCAGCCGGGTGGGCGAACCTTCGTCGCGGTCGACGGCGGCATGAGTGACAACCCGCGGGTGTCGTTGTACGGCGCCCAGTACACGGTCACGTTGGCCAACCGCCATTCGCTGGGACTCAAGCAGCGGGTCACGGTGGCCGGCCGGCACTGTGAGGCGGGCGACGAGATCGCCCGCGATATCGAGCTGCCGGTAGACCTGCATCCCGGCGACCTGCTGGCCGTGGCCTGCACCGGCTCGTACCACCACAGCATGGCGTCGAACTACAACATGGTGTGCCGGCCGCCGCTGGTGGCCGTCAAGGACGGTCGGGTCCGCCAACTGGTCCGCCGCGAGACGGTCGCGGACCTGATGTCGCGCGATTGCGGTTGAATTCGGCCCCTCGGGGCCAACGCTACGACCACTTAGATCGCCGAGCGTAACGCCGCTGCGAAAAATCAGACCGAATATCGCACCGGCGTTACGCTCGCGAAGAGGGCGGCGCCCCGTCGGGGCCTATTCGTCTTGCAGCCGGGGGTCGGATTCCAGATGAGTCAGGCCGTTCCACATCAGGTTGACCAGGTGCGCGGCGACGACTTCCTTCTTGGGCTCCCGGGTGTCGAGCCACCACTGCGCGGTCATCGACACCGAGCCGACCAACGCCTGGGCGTACAGCGGCGCCAGATCCGGATCCAGGCCGCGGCGGGCGAAGTCGCCGGCCAGGATCGAACTGACCTGGCTGACGGCGTCGTTGAGCAGGCTGGAATAGGTGCCCGCGCTGATCGACGCGGGCGAGTCGCGGATCATGATCCGGAAGCCATCGGTGCGTTCCTCGACGTAGGTGAGCAGCGCCAAGGCGACGCGCTCGACCCGCACCCGGGACCGATTGTTGGTCAACGACGAGGTGATGCCGTCCAGCAGCGCCGACATCTCGCGGTCGACGACCACGGCGTAGAGGCCCTCCTTGCCGCCGAAATGCTCGTAGACGACCGGTTTGGACACGTTCGCGCGCTGCGCGATCTCCTCGATCGACGCGCCCTCGTAACCGCGCTCGGCGAACAGCGAGCGCGCGATGCCGATCAGTTGGTGTCGACGCTCGCTGCCGGTCATCCGGGCGCGGGGCGCCCGTACTTCTTTATCCGGGGCTGCCACGTCACTCAGGGTATCGGTTTGCGCAGGTGAAAATGCCCGACTTTCCCTGGGGCCCGCCAATGAACGGCACACCGTCTAAAGTCTTGGTGGCGCGGTCGGCGTTAGCCGCCACCGCCCGTGATCTGCAGTCCGTCGTGGTGTAATCGGCAGCACCTCTGATTTTGGTTCAGATAGTTCAGGTTCGAGTCCTGGCGACGGAGCTTCGGGTGCTTGTCTGACCAGGGCACGGGGTGTGGGATTTTTGCCACCGGTGCAGGTGAAATGACAGTCTTGACGCCGTGGCGGCGCTGCGGCGGCCCGCCTCGCGTGGGACACAGCACGAGGAGAGTCGATGTCGTTTGGCGGTGACACAGCGGTCCTGGTGTTAGCGGCCGGGCCCGGCACCCGGATGCGCTCGGACACCCCGAAGGTGCTGCACACCCTCGCCGGCCGCAGCATGTTGTCGCATTCCCTGCACGCGATCGCCAAGATGGCACCGCAGCGGCTGGTCGTGGTACTGGGCCATGAGCACGAGCGCGTCGCGCCGATCGTCGCCGAACTCGCCGACACGCTCGGACGTCGGATCGACGTCGCGCTGCAGGACCGGCCCCGGGGCACCGGTCACGCCGCGCTCTGCGGCCTGTCGGCGCTGCCGGAGGACTATGCCGGCGTCGTCGTGATCACCTCGGGCGACACTCCGCTGCTGGACTCCGACACCCTGGCCGATCTGATCGCGACCCACAACGCGGTGTCGGCCGCGGCGACGGTACTGACCACCACCCTGCGCGATCCCTTCGGCTACGGCCGCATCCTGCGTACCCAGGACGATGAGGTGATGGCGATCGTGGAAGAAGCGGATGCGACCGCCTCACAGCGCAAGATCGGCGAGGTCAATGCCGGTGTCTACGCCTTCGACGTCACCGCTTTGCGCTCGGCGCTGGGCCGGCTGAGTTCCAACAACGCCCAGCAGGAGCTCTACCTGACCGACGTCATCGCCATCTTGCGCGGGGACGGGCAGACCGTTCATGCGCGGCACGTGGACGACAGCGCGCTGGTGGCCGGCGTCAACAACCGCGTGCAGCTCGCCGAATTGGGCGCCGAGCTGAACCGCCGCATCGTCGCGGGCCATCAGCTGGCCGGCGTGACCGTGGACGATCCTGCCACCACCTGGATCGACGTCGACGTGACGATCGGCCGCGACACCGTCATCCACCCCGGCACCCAGCTGCTCGGCCGCACCCAGATCGGCGGCGGTTGTGTCGTCGGCCCGGACACCACGCTCACTGACGTCACCGTCGCCGACGGCGCCTCCGTGATCCGGACGCACGGCGAGTCGGCGGCGATCGGCGGCGGTGCCACGGTCGGCCCGTACACCTACCTGCGGCCCGGCACGGTGCTGGGAGCCGGCGGGAAGCTGGGCGCGTTCGTCGAGGTCAAGAACTCCGACATCGGGGCCGGCACCAAGGTGCCGCATCTGACCTACGTCGGCGACGCCGACATCGGCGAGTACAGCAACATCGGCGCGTCCAGCGTGTTCGTCAACTACGACGGCACCACCAAGCGGCGCACCACCGTCGGCTCGCACGTCCGCACCGGTTCGGACACCATGTTCGTGGCACCGGTGACCGTCGGCGACGGGGCCTACACCGGTGCGGGCACGGTGCTGCGTGACGACGTCCCGCCCGGCGCGCTGGCGGTTTCAGCGGGGCCGCAACGCAACATCGAGAACTGGGTGCAACGGAAACGTCCAGGCAGTGCCGCCGCGCAAGCCGCGGACAAGGCCGCCCAGCAAGCTCCAGCAGCCAGCCCGCCGCCGGAATCACCGGAATCCGAATAGACACCATGAATTTGGTGTCTGGCAACCCGGCAATCGTTCCGTACCATTCGCTACGTACGATGGGCATCTTCTCCATTTCCAATCTCGACCCCGATACGGCGAGGGCAGCACGGTGAGCCACGACTGGACCGATAACCGCAAAAATTTGATGCTGTTCTCCGGCCGGGCGCACCCCGAGCTGGCCGAGCAGGTCGCCAAGGAACTCGACGTTCACGTCACCGCGCAAACCGCGCGGGAGTTCGCCAACGGCGAGATCTTTGTTCGCTTCGACGAATCGGTGCGCGGGTGCGACGCGTTCGTCCTGCAGTCCTGTCCGGACCCGGTGAACAACTGGCTGATGGAAGCGCTGATCATGATCGACGCGCTGAAGCGAGGCAGCGCCAAGCGGATCACCGCCGTCATGCCGTTCTATCCGTACGCCCGCCAGGACAAGAAGCATCGCGGCCGCGAGCCGATCTCGGCACGGCTGGTTGCCGATCTCCTCAAGACCGCGGGAGCGGACCGGATCGTGACCGTCGACCTGCACACCGATCAGATTCAGGGTTTCTTCGACGGCCCCGTCGACCACATGCGCGGCCAGACCCTGCTGACGACCTACATCAAGGACAACTATCCGGACGACAACATGGTCGTGGTCTCCCCCGACTCCGGCCGGGTGCGCATCGCCGAGAAGTGGGCCGACTCGCTGGGTGGGGTCCCGCTGGCCTTCATTCACAAGACCCGTGACCCGCGGGTGCCCAACCAGGTCGTTTCCAACCGCGTGGTCGGTGAAGTCGAAGGCCGCACCTGCGTGCTGATCGACGACATGATCGACACCGGCGGCACGATTGCCGGCGCCGTCAACCTGTTGCGCGAGGACGGCGCCAGTGACGTGATCGTCGCGGCAACCCACGGTGTGCTGTCGGAGCCGGCCGCCGAGCGGCTCGCCTCCTGCGGCGCCCGCGAGGTCATCGTCACGAACACGCTGCCGATCGGCGAGGAGAAGCGTTTCCCTCAGCTCACGGTGTTGTCGATCGCACCGCTGCTGGCCAGCACCATCCGTGCCGTATTCGAAAATGGCTCTGTCACAGGGCTATTCGACGGAGACGCCTAGATGGCTGCCAAGCCAGCCGAAGCCGTCATCTACCACAACCCAAAGTGCAGCACGTCACGCAAGACGCTGGACTTGTTGCGGGACAACGGTTTAGAACCCACCGTCGTTCAGTACCTGAAGATCCCGCCGTCCCGGGCCGAGCTGGTGAAGATCATTCGCGACGCGGGTATCGACGTGCGCACCGCGGTGCGTAAGCGTGAATCGCTGTATACCGAACTGGGACTGGCCGATGCGACCGACGATCAACTGCTCGACGCGATGGCAGAACACCCGATTCTGATCGAGCGCCCGTTCGTCGTGACGACGAAGGGAACCCGGCTGGCCCGTCCGATCGACGCGGTCCGCGAGATTCTGTGAGACGGCTCGCGGCCGCTGTCGCGATTGCCGCGCTGACGGCTGCTTGTGGGCCCAAAACGCCCGACTACCAGTCGGTCTGGACGACGAGTTCGACGACCGCGACCACCACGACGATCGACAAGCCTGTCCCCCTGTCGCAGTATCTGGACAGCATCGGCGTGACCGGCAAGCAGGTAGCGCCGAGCTCCTTGATCGACCTGACGGTGTCGATACCGACGCCTCCGGGCTGGGCGCCGTTCACCAATCCGCACATCGCGCCGGAGACGCTAATACTGGCCAAGGGCGGCAAGTATCCGACGGCGAGGCTGGTGGTGTTCAAGCTGAACGGCGACTTCGACCCGGCGCAAGTCATCAAGCACGGCAACGACGATGCCCAACTGTTCGAGAACTTCAAGCAATTGGATGCCTCGATGGCGCCCTTCAACGGGTTTCCGTCGTCGATGCTCCAGGGAAGCTACAACAACAGCGACGGCACCCGGCTGCACAGCTGGAACCGGATCGTCCTGCCCACCGGATCACCACCGGCCAAGCAGAAGTACTTCGTTCAGCTGACCATCACCGGTCTGGCCGATCAGGCGGCCGCGCAGTCGACCGACGTCGACACGATCATCCACGGATTCGTCGTCGCCGCGAAGTAATCAGGCGTGGCGTCCGGCTTCCTGCACCAGCCGCACGCGGGAGGTCAGCCCCAGCTTGGCGTACACATGCGTGAGATGTGTCTGCACCGTGCGCGGTGAGATGAAAAGCCGCAGACCTATGTCCTTGTTGCCCAAGCCTTCTGAGACCAGGCGGACCACCTCGAGCTCGGTGGGTGTAAGTGATCCCCAGCCGCTGGCGGGGCGGCCGCGTGCACCGCGACCCCGCCGCGCGTAGCTGATGGCTTCGGAGGTGGACAGAGCATTCCCTTCCGACCATGCGCTTTCGAACGAATTCTGCCCCAGGGTTTTTCGTACTTGAGACAGCGAGGCATCGTAGCTCGCTTGAAAGGCCAGGAAGCGCACGTTGCCTTGCCGCTGCCGGATGCCTTCGGCCGCACCGAACAGCCGCGCCGCGTGTTCAGGGTTGACGATGGCGGCCAGTGCGGCAAGGCATTCGAGGGCGTCGGGCAGATGTAGGTGTCCGCCCGTGCGCTCGGCAACTTCGACGGCTTCGTGCAGGTCGCGTTCGGCCTGCTGCAGTTCGCCTTGGGCGACGGCGACTCGACCGCGCGCCGTCAGCGCCCGTACCTGATGCGATCCGGGAACCGAGGCGACGGTGTCATCCGCCCAGCGTCGCGCGGCGACCAGATCCCCGCACACCAACGCCGCCTCAGCCATGGGCAGGACGCTTCTGACGAATAGCTCCTTCAGCGCCGTAGTGTGCCGCCAGGCCGCCTCGCAGGCTTCCTTGGCCGCCACCGTGTTGCCCCTTGCCAGCTCTGCATTCGCCACTGCCACATAGGCGGTGTCCTCGTGGAAACCACCCATAGCGGCCCCAATTTCGAGGGCGGCTTCGCCCGCGGCGCGCGCTGCGGCAGCATCGCCGCCGAATACCAGCGCTTGTGCCAAGGTCATCAGTCCGAATGCTTCCATCGGGCGGTCCTGAGCGGCTCGCGCCTCCGCTACCAGCGCACGGGATACCAAGAGACCCTCCGCCAGGTTGCCCTGCAACACCAGCGAGCCGCTGAGAAACGTCCGGCTGTACCGGGACATAAAGCTATCGCCGAGCGCGTCGGCAAGGTCTCGCCCTTCCACACCGGCCGCGACGGAAGCGGTTGCATCTCCGGCGACACTCGCGATGAAGCACTGGTAGCCACGCACCTGGCAAAGAGCGACGGAATCACCCGCCGCGCGAGCTAAATCGACCGCTTCGGCCAAATACGGGCTTGCCAGCTCGGGTTCGTTTATCGCAAGCAGACCGCAGGTCATCATGCTGTCCACGACCAGTGCCGCGTTGTCGAGTTCGCGTGCCGCGGCCAGGGCTTCTTCTGCCCGTTGCCGACTGGCTTGCATGGAGCACCAGACCGCTAGCCGCCCGCAGTCTGCCACCGCTCGTATCCAAACTTCGGCAGCGACCTGATCGTCGCGGTAGCGCTCGTCGGTGAAGACGGCGTCCATCCCGGCGACGCCTTCCCGGAATCGCCCGCGGGTCACCCACAATCGCTGCAACGCCGACACGAGGCGTAAAGCCGGGTCGAAATCGGCGGCGTCGCAACTCCACGCATGGGCCGCTCGGAGGTTGTCCATTTCGAGTTCAGCCCAGGGGACTAACGGTGTCCCGTCGCCGCCTGTCTGCGATTCCAGCGTCATCGCGGCGGCGGTGTAGTGGTCACGGTGGCGGGTCCGCACGGCCTCGGCTTCGCCTGATTCCGCGAGCTTTTCCAGACCGTACTGGCGGACGGTCTCCAGCAGCCGGTACCGCATCGCGCCTTGGATCTCCTCGGCGACGATCAGCGACTTGTCGACGAGCAGCCCGAGCAGATCGACGAGCTGAAACTGCTCCACGCCGCCGTCAGCCCCGACGGCGTGCGCGGCGTCGAGGTCGAAGCCACCCATGAACACCGCCAGGCGGCGGAACAAGATGCGTTCCGGTTCGGTGAGCATGGCGTGTGACCAGTCGATGGACGCGCGCAGCGTCTGCTGACGGCGAACCGCGGTGCGCGCGCCGCCCGCGAGCAGCCGGAAGTTGCGATGCAGGCCGTCGACGATCTGGGTCAACGACAGGGTGCGCGTGCGCGCGGCGGCGAGCTCGATCGCCAGCGGCATACCATCCAGGCGCCGGCAGATCTGCGCGATCGCGGACGAATTATCCTCGGTGAGGCGGAAATCCGGCTTCGTGCGACGGGCACGGTCGACGAACAACGAGATGGCTTCGCCATCTACCGACAACGACGGGACCCGCCAGGTCAGCTCACCGACGATGCCGATCGGCTCGCGGCTGGTAGCCAGAAACGTGACGTCCGGACCGGCATCCAGCAGCGCCACTACCAGGGCCGCGCTCGCGTCCAGTAGATGCTCGCAATTGTCGAGAAGCAGCAACATCTTTCGGTTCCTGACAAACCTCGACACCGTCTCCATGGTGGAACGGCCCGGTTGGTCGGCCAGGCCCAAAGTGCGGGCCAGGGCAACGGGCACGACAACGGGATTGGTGACCGGCGCCAGATCGACGAACCAGACTCCGCCGCCGAATTCGGCTGCTATTTCGTCGGCGACCTGAATTGCCAAGCGTGTCTTCCCGACGCCGCCCGCGCCGGTCAGAGTCACCAGCCTGTTGTCTTTCAAGATCTGCCCGATGTCGCTGATCTGAGCATCACGGCCCACGAAGCTGGTCAACTGGACCGGAAGACGGGAACTGACAACGTCATTCGTCGCGCGGAGCGGCGGAAAGTCGTTGCGCAAATCCGGGTGACATAGCTGCACTACCCGCTCCGGGCGCGGCAGATCGCGCAGCGGATAGCTGCCCAGATCGGTGAGCCACGCTCCATCGGGTAGCCGATCCACCACCAGCGATTCGGTCACCCCCGACAACACCGTCTGTCCCCCGTGGCCCAGATCGCGCAGCCGTGCGGTGCGGTTGATCGTGGGTCCGGCGTAATTTGCGTCGTCGCGCAGCTGGATCTCGCCGGTGTGTATACCGATACGCAGCCGGATCGGCGCCAGTGGGGCGCGCTGCAACAGCAACGCGCACGCGACGGCGTCGCTGGCCCGGGCGAACGCGGCCACGAAGCTGTCGCCCTCGCCTTGCTCCACCGGGCGCACGCCGTCGTACGCACCGACGGTTTCGTTCACGGTGCGATTCAGTTGCGCGAGCGCGGCCGTCATCTTCTCGGGCTCGGCTTCCCACAGTCGCGTCGAACCCTCGACATCGGCCAGTAGCAATGTCACCGTTCCGGTCGGCAGCAACTCGCTCACGCCCAAATCGCTCCAGGTTAGCGACGGTATTTCCGCATTCTGGCTCATATTAGCCAGCATGGCGACGCAGTCGAGGCAAAACATCGGCCAGAACGCGTAGATGACTACTATCGAGCCAACGCAATTACGACATGCCGCGCGTAGATCTACGCGCTGTGGCGGATGGTCTTCGTTTCCCGTCGCCGGATAGTCGACTGCCATGACCGCCCTCATCAACAACTGCCCGAGCGTTTTTGACGCGGGATTGCCCGCCATCGCCTACGACCACCTCGCCGATCCCGAGGAGGCACACCGCATCCTGGCCGACGCCCGAAGGCAGGCCCCCATCGCGATCGGCCGCTACGGACCCGAGGTGCTGAGCTACAAGCTGGTCCGCACGGTGCTGCGCGACCACCGGTTCGTCACCGCGCAGGGCCTCGGACTCGACGCACAGGGCGTCACTTCGGGCCCGCTGTGGGACCGCGCGACCGCCAACATCCTGGGCCTCGACGGCGCCGCGCATCAGCGCCTGCGCCGGCTGGTGTCCAAGGCCTTCGCGCCTCGTGCCGCCGAACGACTGCGAACCCTCGCCGCCGAGATCATCGATTCGCTGGTGGACCCGTTCACCAAGACGGGGCATTGCGACATCGTCTCCGACATCGCCCAGGGCTACCCGACTCCGGTCATCTGCGCGCTGCTGGGCGCGTCGGCCAAGGATTGGCAGCTGTTCTCCGACTGGGTCAACGACATCAAGAAAATCTTCGAATGGAACATCGCCGCGGACGAGCCGCTGATTCTGGCCGCATGGAACGAACTCGACGCCTACCTCGAAGACCTGATCGACCACCGCCGAGAGAACTTGACCGACGATCTGATCTCCGATCTGATCCGCGCCGAAGACCCGGCTGTTCCAGGCGACCGCCTCACCCACGACGAACTGATCATGCTCTGCGGCACCCTGCTCGGCGCCGGCACCGACACCACCCGCAACCAGCTGGCCGCGGCGATAGGCGTGCTCTGCACCCACCCCGACCAATGGGCGCTGGTCGCCCGGCAACCGGAATTGGTGCCCAACGCGGTCCAGGAGCTAATGCGGTACTGCCCCATCGTTTTCAGCACCGTTCGGCGGGCCGCCGAAGACATCGATCTGGACGGTATCCGCATCCCGGCCGGGACTCTGGTGGCTGCCAACACCGCCTCGGCAAACCGCGATGCGTGCGTTTACGACGACCCGGACCGGCTCGACATCACCCGTCAGAACGCGGCCCCCATCCTGAACTTCGGTGGCGGCGTGCACTATTGCCTGGGCGCCCACCTGGCGCGGCTGGAACTGACTGAGGCTCTTCGGGTTATCACCCGACGCATGCCCAACGCGCGCCCGACGGGACCGAGCCCGTGGAAAGGCATGGCCGGGATTACCGGACCGCTGCGCGTGCCACTGGAGTTCGACCCGGGGAACTAGGAGACACTAGGGGCATGACCGACTGGACCGCCGCCGATCTGCCGTCGTTCGCCGGGCGCACCGTGATCATCACCGGCGCCAACAGTGGGCTGGGAGCCATCACCGCCCGTGAGTTGGCCCGCGTCGGCGCCAACGTCATCCTGGCCGTGCGCACCCCGAGCAAGGGTGAGGCCGCCGCCGCGAAGATGTCCGGGGACGTCGAGGTGCGCCAGCTGGATCTGCAGGACCTGTCGTCGGTACACCAATTCGCCGACCGGATCGTCGGCGCCGACCTGCTGATCAACAACGCCGGCATCATGGCCGCCCCCTTCGCGCTGACCGCCGACGGCTTCGAGAGCCAGATCGGCACCAACCACTTCGGCCATTTCGCGCTGACCAACCTGTTGCTACCCAAGCTCACCGACCGGGTGGTGACGCTGTCGTCGTTCGCGCACTGGCCCGGTCGGATCGATTTCGACGACATCAACTGGAAGACGCGGCGATACTCGGCCTGGCTGGCTTACAGCCAGTCGAAGCTGGCCAACCTGCTGTTCACCAGTGAACTGCAGCGACGCCTCAGGTTGGCCGGCTCGCCGCTGCGTGCGGTGGCCGCCCACCCCGGCTACTCGCACACCAACCTGCAGGGTGCGACAGGTCGCAAAGTGGGCGACGCGCTGATGTCGGCCGCCACCCGGGTGGTCGCCACCAGCGCAGACTTCGGGGGGCAGCAAACGCTGTACGCCGCGTCGCAGGACCTGCCGGGCGACACGTTCATCGGTCCCAAATTCGGCTGGATCGGCCGAACGCAGCCCGTCAGTCGCAGTCGGCGGGCACAAGATCCAACCACCGCCACCGCGCTCTGGGACCTATCCGAGGAGCTCACCGGCACTAAATTTCCGCTTTAAGGCTGGCCACCGGTGCCACACCGGCCTCCGCTGGGATCGGCCGGCGTTTTGCCCACCTCTGAGCGACAAGTGGGCTTCCGGTGCGCCACCATCCGGTCTTGTCGTCGGAGGCGGGCACGTCGAACGTCCCCGCGACCAGACACCAGTGGGGCCGATGTGACGTTCACTGGTCGCGAGCGGATTCCAAATTTCCGCTCCGAGGTGCCGATGCGCTAACCTTGCCGGGCGTCACGGCGAGGGTGGCAGGCGTCTAGCCAGCACCGTTATCGACGGCGACCGACATATGTCGCGAACCTCGCCGTGCCTTGAGACCCGGGTACTTCAGCACACAGGAGCGACACGATGGCTACAAAAGCCGTAACCAACCAAATCACCGCCACGGTGCGGGCCGAGACCGGCAAGGGCGCGTCCCGGCGTGCCCGGCGCGAGGGCAGGATTCCCGCCGTCCTCTACGGCCACGGCGCCGACCCGCAGCACCTCGAGTTGCCCGGGCGCGACTTCGCGGCTGTGCTCAGGCACGCCGGCACGAACGCCGTGCTGACCCTCGATATCGCCGGTAAAGAGCAGTTCGCGCTGACCAAAGTGCTCGATATCCACCCGATCCGCCGCACCATTCAGCACGCCGACCTGCTGGTCGTGCGTCGCGGCGAGAAGGTCAACGTCGAGGTCAACGTCGTGATCGAGGGCGAGGCCGGGCCTGACACCCTGGTCACCCAGGAGACCAGCACCATCGAGATCGAGGCCGAGGCCTTGTCGATTCCCGAACAGTTGACGGTGTCGGTCGAGGGCGCCGCACCCGGCACCCAGTTCACGGCCGGACAGATCACGCTGCCGTCGGGGGTCACCCTGGTTTCCGACCCGGACACGCTGGTGGTCAACGTGGTGAACGCACCGACCGCCGAAGACCTCGAGGAAGAGGGTTCCGGCGAGGCCGCCGAGGGCGAGGAAGCAGCCGACGGGGCCGGCGACGACCAGGCCGCCGAAGACGAGTCCGAGTAGGCGGCCGACGACGTGGCCGAACCGCTTTTGGTGGTCGGCCTGGGCAATCCCGGGGACAACTACGCCCGTACCCGGCACAACCTCGGGTTCATGGTTGCCGACCTGCTCGCCGCCCGGGTGGGCTCGAAGTTCAAGGTGCACAAGCGTTCCGGCGCTGAAGTGGTCAACGGTCGGCTCGCCGGGCACTCGGTGTTGGTCGCCAAGCCGCGCTGCTACATGAACGAGTCCGGCCGCCAGGTCGGCCCGCTGGCGAAGTTCTACTCCGTGGCGCCCGCCGACATCATCGTCGTCCACGACGAACTCGACCTCGACTTCGGTCGCATCCGGCTCAAGATCGGCGGCGGCGAAGGCGGCCACAACGGGCTGCGCTCGGTGGCTTCGGCGCTGGGCACCAAAGACTTTCAGCGGGTGCGCGTCGGCATCGGGCGTCCGCCCGGGCGCAAAGACCCGGCGGCGTTCGTGCTGGAGAGCTTCACCGCCAGTGAGCGCCCCGAGATTCCTACGATCTGTGAGCAGGCGGCCGACGCCACCGAGCTGCTGATCGAACTGGGGCTAGAGCCCGCGCAGAACCGCGTCCACGCCTGGTAGTGGCGGCGTCCGCTAGCCGGTGACCAGGGTGACGGAGTTGGACCGGCGCAGCTTGCCCGACGGCGTCTTGGGGATGGTCCCGGGACCGAGCACCACAACGTTGCGGGGCCGCATGTCGACCTCTTTGAGCACCTCGCGGGCGACCTCGTGCTCCATCCGGCGCACCGCGGCCGGGTCCTGGAAGGCGTTGGACTCGACCGCCACGGCGAACGTCTCGCGGGAGTGGCCGGCGTCCAGGCGGACCGCCACGGCGCAACCGGGGCGGACCCCGTCGACCCGGCAAGCGGCCCGCTCGATGTCGGTCGGATAGATGTTGCGGCCCGCCATGATGATGACGTCCTTGACGCGGCCGCAGACCACGATGTGGCCGTCTTCGTTGATGTAGCCGAGGTCGCCGGTGTCGTACCAGCCGTGCTCGTCCTGGGCCGAGATGAAGCCGCCCATGGTCAGGTAGCCAGGCGTCAGCGACTCGCCGCGCAGCTCGATGACGCCGACGCCGCGCGGTGGCATCACATTGCCCTGCTCGTCGATGATGCGCGCCTCGAGATCCTTCAGCAGCGGGCCGAGGGTGGCCAGCCGGCGGGTGTTGCCCTTGGTCGCGGGCACGGCCCGGCGCAGGGCGGCCAGCAGATCGGCGTCCACCTCGTCGACGACCAAACCGGCGTTGCACTCCGAGAACGACACGGCCAGCGTCGTCTCGGCCATGCCGTAGGCCGGCAGAATCGCCGATGACCTCAGGCCGAACGGCTTTCCAGCGTCCAGCAGGTCCTCGACGTCGGCGGGCTCGACGGGCTCGGCGCCGGACAGCGCGAACCGCAGCGTCGACAGGTCGAAGTCGCCGGGCTTGGCCTGGCGGCGCAGCCGCTTGGCCAGCAGCGCGTACGCGAAGTTGGGCGCCGCGGTCATGGTGCCCTTGTACTTGTCGATCAGCTTGGCCCACAGCAGCGCGTCACGCAGGAAGTCCATCGGGGTGACCTTGACCAGCTCCGCGCCGAAGTACATCGGGATGGTGAGGAAGCCGACCATGCCCATGTCGTGGAAGCAGGGCAGCCAGCTGACCATCACGTCGTTGTCGATGTCGTACTGCGCGCCGATGAACATCGCCTCGGCGTTGGAGTAGATGTTGCGGTGGGTGATCTGGACGGCCTTCGGCGAGCCGGTCGATCCGGACGTCAGCTGCATCAGCGCGAGATCGTCTTCGCCGACCTCGATCGGGTCGATCGGCTCCGACGCCAGCAGGTCGGTGACGGTCAGGACGTTGATGCCCTTCTCCTCCAGTACCGGGATGGCGACCAGGAAGGGCTCGGAGACGATCACCACGTCGGCCTCGATCATGCCGATGACGTTCATCGTGTCCTCAGCCCACACGGCCAGGTCCGTCCGCGGGGTGGGCTGGTGGAGCATGGTCAGGCTGGCTCCGCGCATCCACAGGCCCTGCGCGGTCGGGGCGATCTCTACCGGGAAGCCGGCGAGCACGCCGACGGCGTCGCCGAGGCCGATGCCCGCGGCGGCCAAGCCGCCCGCGATGCAGCGGGCACGCTCGTGAACCTCGCCCCAGGTGTGGCGGACGGGCGCGTGCGGATCACCGGTAACCATGCCCTTCTTCGAAATGCGGGCGTTGTGGAACATCTTCTCGGTAAACCTGCTCACGCAAACCTCCTCGGCTCCGGCGCTATCCCCAACACCCGGTTTTTCATGTTCCGCGCGCTCGGCAAAACTTTGCAGCAGGCGCGCGAGCACAATTGGGAAGCGGTTAGATCTCGAAATTGTGATAAACCAGCAACCCCGTGTCCGGTTGCCCGATCAGCTTGGGCACGGGCCGTGACATCCGGCCGGCGTCGACGAATTGGCCGTCCACCGCAGTTGCCGGCGGACGGCCAAGCCGAGTGCTTTTCCTGATCAATAATTGTCACCGCGAGCTATCTTAAGCTCCTCTTAAGTAACAACCCAACTATTCGGCATTTTGAGGTGGATTTCACAGTTCATTCAACCTTCGGTCATCGGTGTCGGGACCACGCGCGCGCCGGGCACCGGACCGCTCGCGACCCGCACCGTCCGGCAGACGCCGGCTCCCGACAGCTGCGTGCCGACGTCGACCGCCGAGATCGCTGACGTGCACAAAAATGCACACGTCGGCCCCGAGCCGGAGACGACGCCGGCCAGCGCGCCCGCTTCTTGACCGGCCCGCAGGGTGCGCCGCAGCCCCGGATTCAGGCTGACCGCGGCGGCTTGCAATTCGTTGCCCAGCAGCGCCGCCAGCTGCTGCGGATCGCCCGCGGCCAATGCGGCCAGCACCGGCCCGGGCTCGGCGAGCCGCGGCGGGTCTCCCGCATCCCTGAGCCGGTCGAGCTCGCCGAACACCGCCGGGGTGAGCAGCTCGCCGTCGGCGAAGGCCAGCACCCAGTGGAAGGTGTTCCGGGACAACACGGTGGCCAACTCCTCGCCGCGCCCGGTGCCCAGCGCGGTGCCACCGTGCAGTGCGAAGGGCACGTCGCTGCCCAACCGCGCGGCCAGCATGCGCAGATCCCGGCGGGGCACGTTGAGTTCCCACAGCGAGTTGATCGCGACCAGCACGGCCGCCGCGTCGGCGCTGCCACCCGCCATACCGCCGGCCACCGGAATGGATTTGTCGATCATGATCGAGACGTCGGGCGCCCGGCCGACGTGTTCGGCCATCAGCTCGGCGGCCTGCCACGCCAGATTGCGTTCGTCGGTGGGCAGCGTGTCGGCACCTTCGCCGACGAGTTCGAGCGACAAGACGTCGGCATTGCGCACCGTCACCTCGTCGAGCAGCGAGACGGCCTGAAACACGGTCGTCAGCTCGTGGTAACCGTCGTCGCGGCGGTCGCCGACCGCGAGGTACAGGTTGACCTTTCCGGGCACCCGAACCGTGATGGACCCGGTGGGCACCCACTGCGCAGCGGTGTTGCCGTCAGACATCCTCGGTCACCCAGCCAGCCTCCGCCACCGCAGCAGACTATCGCTGCGGGGAGCCAACCACACGCAGCGGCGCCGGGGTCAGTTGCCGGAAGCCTGCGGTTGTGCCGGGTCGCCGGAACGGCGCAACAGTCGCACGAAGTCGTCGACGGACAGCGTCTCACCGCGTCGGGCGGGATCGATGCTGGCCGCCAGTAATCGATTTGCCGACTCGTTGCCCGAGCCCGCCCACTGCAGGAAGGCGTTGCGAGACGTCTTGCGCCGTTGCGCGAAGGCGATATCGACCAGTTCGAACACTTGCCGCCGGAACACGTCATCGGTTGGCCACGGCGCGGTGTCGTACCGGTCGATGCGAACCAGCCCGGAATAGACGCGGGGCACCGGCCAGAACACGGTCGGCGAAACCATGCCGCACCGACGGACCCGCCCGAAGAAGCGGACTTTGACGCTGGGTACGCCGTACTCCTTGCCACCCGGTTCGGCGGCGAGGCGCTCGGCGACCTCCGCCTGCACCATCACGGTCATGACCTGGATGGACGGAAATTCGGCAAGCAGATGCAGCAGCGCCGGAACCGCGACGTTGTAGGGCAGATTGGCGACGACCGCGGTCGGCGCTTGGCCATGTTCGAAAGCCAGCTCGTCGCGCCGCAGGTTCAGCACGTCACGATTCAGCACCGTCAGCCGTTGGATCTCGCTATGCGAATGCTCGCCGACGGTTTGCGGCAGCCGGTCGGCCAGCACCGGGTCGATTTCGACGGCGGTGACCGTGGCGCCGCGGTCGAGCAGTGCCAGCGTGAGCGAGCCGAGGCCCGGGCCGACCTCCAGGACGTGGTCGGTGCGACCGATTCCGGAGGTCGAAACTATCCGCCGGACCGTGTTGGCATCGTGAACGAAATTCTGGCCCAACGATTTTCGTGGCCGAAACTCAAGTTCTTTGGCCAGCCGCCTGATATCGGTGCGTCCGAGCAGCTGGATCGTCAGCGCGCACCAGCTCTTCCGCTGCACACTGGCCACGCGCCCCACCCCTGGCGCTCCCTGGTCACCTCGGCGACGGTGATCTGCTCGTCTCGGCTGGCGAGGTCGGCGCGGGCGGCAAACCGCAACCCGCCGTTGCGCTCCCAGGTGCTTTGGTCGAATTGCACGCCGCCGTAATAGCCGTTACCGGTGTTGATCGCCCAGTTGCCGCCGGCCTCGCAGCCCGCGATGGCATCCCAGATGGATCCGTCGGTCACCGGTGGCACCTCGGTACCGGGCTTGGTGCCCACCCGCACCACGGAGTCGCGGGCCGGCGCGATCACGATGTTGGCGATCGGCAGCCGACCGGTCTCCACGCCGTTGACCGTGGCCACCGCATAGGTCACGTCCTGGGTGCCCGGACTACCCGGGTCTTCGACAACCTGGCGGCTCATGTTCATGTCGGGGTCTTCGACCCGGTGCGCGTTGGGTGCCAACGGGATTCGCTCGGTGACCTTGGTGATGCGGTTACGCGTCACCTGGATCTGCATACCGTCGACGATCGGCGAGGCCGCCGCGGGCGTCACCTGGTCGCTGTCTTGCAGCGGTACACCGGCGGCATTCAGCAACCCCGCGACGTTGGGCGCCGGCAGGTGCACCGTACGGATCGTGCCGCCGTCGTTGATCTGAACGGTCTTGGCGCTGACGACCGGCAGGGCCATTCCGGCCAGCGGAACCCGGCTGCCACGCGACGCAGCGGCGGGAGCGGTGTCGGTCATCGCCAGCTGAGCCAGCGCCTCGTCGACGGTGGATGCCGTCGTCCACACCTGCTTGGTGTCGTGGCCGTCCAGCGAGATCTCCAGGGGCCTGCTGCGCCGCAGCACGATCTTGTCGGCGTTGTGAATCTGGACATCGGCGGCGGGGTACAGATCGTCGCGCTGGTCGACGAAGTAGCCGTTCTCTTCGACGATGTCGATGACTCGCGACTTCATCGTCGTCACCCGCATCGCGATGCCGTCGACGGTCAAGGTCACCGTCTTGGAGACCGAGACCGCGAAACCGCCGGCAAAGGCGAGTACTAAAAGCAGCCCTCCCGCGACCAGCCGCAACATCGGCGATGGGTTCTGATCAAGCCTTCTCAATACAGTCAACGCGCGTCTACCCCGACCTCAACAACCACTTAACGACCTATCCAGCAGCATTCGACAGCAGTGCAATAAACGGACGATTCGATCACAAGACGGTAACGAACTGGTCAATGTTGGGCAACTCCGGCACGAAGGTGTTATGGAAATCACCCGGTCAGGGCGCCCAGTCCGTAGACGCGCCGGGCATTGCCAGTAGTGCTGCGCGCCAATTCTTCTGCCGGACGATCGACGAGTTCAGCGATCGCTCGAACAGTATAAGGAAGGCAGTACGGCTCGTTCGGCGCGCCACGGTAGGGATGCGGCGTCAAGAAGGGCGCGTCCGTTTCCACCAGCAGCTGGTCGGCGGGTATTAGCGGCACGGCTTCGCGCAGGGCGCGAGCATTGCGGAAGCTCACCGTCCCGGACAGGCTGACGAACCAGCCCGCGTCGACGCAGCGGCGGGCCATTGCGCTGTCGGACGAAAAGCAGTGGAAGATGACGACCTCGGGTGCGCCCTCGGCCGCCAGCACGTCGAGCACCGCGGCGTCGGCTTCCCGGTTATGAATCATCAGCGGTTTGCCGCACCGCTTGGCCAGGTCGATATGCCATGCGAAGGCCTCCCGCTGCACCTCGGGCGCGGCGCAGCCGTCCAGCCGACCGGGCCAGTAGAGATCCATGCCCGTCTCCCCGACGGCCACCACTCGGGGGTGGGCCACCAGCCGCTCGATCTCCGCCCGAGCCTCACCGTCGAGGGCGTCCGCGCGCGTCGGGTGCAACGCCACCGCGGCGTACACGCGCGGGTCCCAATCGGCGGCCCGGGTGACCCAGCGCGCCGAATCCAGATCGTCGGCGATCGTGACGACCGCGCCCACTCCGACCGCCGCGGCGCGCTCGACGATCGCCACCACCCCTTCGGCGTCGTGGGCGCCGCATGCGTCGAGGTGGGTGTGGGCGTCGATGAGGGGCGACAGCGGTTCCGGGGCGGGCGGGGCTTCTCGTTTACCAGGTCGGCTGGAGCTCACGCGCACACAATAGGGTGAATCTCGATGAGGCCCTATTACGTCACCACTGCGATCGCGTATCCAAACGGTGCGCCGCACGTCGGTCATGCGTACGAATACATCGCCACCGACGCGATCGCCCGATTCAAGCGGCTCGACGGTTTCGACGTGCGCTTCCTGACCGGTACGGACGAGCACGGCCAGAAGGTCGCCGAGACCGCGGCGGCCGCGGGGGTGCCGACCGCCGAGCTGGCCCGACGCAATTCCGATGTGTTCCAGCGCATGCAGGAAGCGCTGAACATCTCGTTCGATCGCTTTATCCGCACCACCGACCCCGACCACCACGAGGCGTCCAAGGAGATCTGGCGGCGCATGGAGGCGGCCGGAGATATCTATCTGGCCACCTACTCCGGCTGGTACTCGGTGCGCGACGAGCGGTACTTCAGCGACTCGGAAACCGAGGTGCTCGACGGCACCCGCATTGCCACCGAAACCGGTGCGCCGGTGACCTGGAGCGAAAAGGAGCAGACGTACTTCTTCCGGCTCTCGGCGTACGCCGACAAGCTGCTGGCTCACTACGACGCCAACCCCGACTTCATCGGGCCCGAGGTACGCCGCAACGAGGTGGTCAGCTTCGTCTCCGGTGGACTGACCGATTTCTCGATTTCGCGAACCACGTTCGACTGGGGCGTTGGGGTGCCGGGTCATCCCGACCACGTCATGTACGTGTGGGTCGACGCGCTGACCAACTACCTCACCGGCGCCGGGTTCCCCGATACGGACTCGGAGTTGTTCCGCTACTGGCCCGCCGATCTGCACATGATCGGCAAGGACATCATCAGGTTCCACGCGGTCTACTGGCCGGCGTTTTTGATGTCAGCCGGGATCGAGCTGCCGCGAAGGGTTTTCGCACACGGCTTCTTGCACAACCGCGGCGAGAAGATGAGTAAGTCGGTGGGCAACACCATCGATCCGGTGGCACTGGCGGACGCGTTCGGCGTGGACCAGCTGCGCTATTTCCTGCTGCGCGAGGTGCCCTTCGGCCAGGACGGCAGCTACAGCGAAGAGGCCATCATCAACCGGATCAACACCGATCTGGCCAACGAGTTGGGGAATCTGGCGCAACGGTCGTTGTCGATGATCGCCAAGAACCTCGACGGGGTGATGCCCCAACCCGGTGAGTTCACCGCCGCCGACTCCGAGCTGCTCAAGACCGCCGACGCCTTGCTGGAGCGGGTGCGCACCAGCTTCGACCAGCAGGCGATGCACCTGGCGCTGGAAGCGATCTGGCTGATGCTGGGCGAGGCCAACAAGTACTTTTCGGCCCAGCAGCCGTGGGTGTTGCGCAAGAGCGGATCCGAGGCGGACCAGGTGCGGTTCCGCACCGTGCTGTACACGACCTGCGAGGCGGTCCGCATCGCGGCGCTGCTGGTTGCGCCGGTCATGCCGGAGTCGGCCGGCAAGCTCCTGGACCTGCTCGGACAGCCCGACGACCAACGAACGTTTACCGCGATCGCTGCGCGGCTAATCCCTGGCTCGGTGCTGCCGCCGCCCACGGGCGTGTTCCCCCGATACCAGCCGACTACCGAAGTCGAGTGAGCGGAAACCAAGAGAAGTGACACCAAACGGCCGTCAGCGCGTGCGTTAGGAAATAGGGCCAACATGACCTCTGGCATAGACCATAATCGGCCTGTGGAACGACGACAGAATCGGCACCAGAACAACCAATCGCCGATGACCACGTTGAAGCAGCTGCCTGCTTTGGTGGTCCTGGAACGGATTCCGGTTCCGGTGCTGGCGGTCGGCGATGACGGCACGATCTTGTTCACCAACACCGCATTTGCGGAAATGGTGGGCTACGAGCCGGACGAAGTCTTGGCGCTGCGATTCCGTGAGATTTTCTACCAAGCTCCCGACTCGGAATCCCTGCTGCCGGTCGTTCATGCCCTGGCGAACATGGTCGTCGAATTGGCGCACAAGGACGGCTCGGTCGTGCGCGCGCTGATGAGCAGGTCGGTAGGAATGCGGGCCGACGACCAATTCGCCCTCGCGACGTTTCAGGACCTCACCGAACAGTTGTGGGACGAAGAGCACTAGCCTGCCCGGTTTGCGGCGCTCGCGAAGCTAGCGCGATTCCGGTTGCGCCGGCGTCGGCGCGGTCGCCCGGGCATGACGCATCGCCTCGCGACTGAGGAATTGCTTGAAGTAAGCCTGCGACGGTTCCGCGACGATCCCGGGGAGAAGAAGTCCCCATATTCGCGTCAGGCGCTCGATGCCGTCTGCGCCGGCGCCCCCGGTGTTGTCGTGCCCGGATATCGTGTTGGACAGCAAGCGCATCCCGAGAATGGCCCCGACGATCGACTCGCCGATCACTTCCGGATCGACGTCGCTGCGCAGGTCTCCTTCGGTGATTGCCCGTTGGGCCTCGGCAGCCACCAATGCGACGAGGTCCGTGCAGAACCGCCCGGCAGCCGTGTTGTAGCGACCCAGCGTAGAGATCAAATGCTCAGTGGCGCTGGCGATTTCGTCGGAACTCAGCACTTTGACGATCGTGAAGGTGCCGTGTAGCAGGTTTTCCAGCCCCGGCGATGACGACCCGCACACATTCCGGAAGGCGGTGAGGAGCTTGTCGGAGCCTTCCTCAATGATGGCCGACGCCAACGCTTCTTTCGAATCGAAGTGATGGTAGAGGGCACCCTTGGTCATCCCCGTCCGCTCGATGATTGCGCTCCACCCAGCGGCCGCATACCCCACGTCGCCGAACACCTCGATCGCGGCGGTGAGGATCTTCCGCCGAGTCGCTTCAGACCGAACCTGGCGCGCCATTGCCGCTATGCCTCCGGACTATCTTCGGTGCGCAGATTCTGTTGATCTCGTCTCCCATTGTCTCGCAAGCAGATTAACAGCCGTTGCCGCTACGCCGATCCGTAGCCCGCGTCGTTGTTACTGCGGCGACTTCGTGCCGCCAGAGGTGGAGTTGATCGCGAGCGTCGCCCGCCGCTTGAGAAATTGGCCGAAGTAATCGAACCGGTCCGGTTGCAGGATCCCGGTCAGAATGAAGGTCCAGCACTTCTCTACGTCGAGCAGGAACCGTTGGGGTTCATCCAGAGTGCTGGTTTGCCGCAGTCCCATATGCAGGGACACCAGTAAGCGTCCGACAGTCACCGGATCGCACCGTTGGTCGATGTCACCTTCGGCGATGGCTTTCTCAACCACGTCGGCCAAGGATCTGACCCAGTTGCCGAACAGCTTTTCCTGCAGCCCCTGGGTCCGACCCACCGACTCGATGAGGTTGAGCCCCGCCCGC
This sequence comes from Mycobacterium sp. Aquia_216, assembly GCF_026723865.1. Lineage (NCBI taxonomy): Bacteria > Bacillati > Actinomycetota > Actinomycetes > Mycobacteriales > Mycobacteriaceae > Mycobacterium > Mycobacterium sp. Aquia_216. The sequence continues at coordinate 5,202,620 of NZ_CP113529.1, forward strand.
ACGGCATCGGTCTGGAGGTCCCCCACGGCGATCAGATACGAGAAGTCGATCAAGGTCTCGAGGCCCGAAAGTCCCCGCTTCATCAAGTCCCGCACTGCGCTCTCGCCCGCGGCGGTCTGCTTGTCGATGATCGCCACCGCCAGCGCGTGCTTCGACTTGAAATGGAAATACATCGCGCCCTTGGTCAGCTCGGCCTCGGCGAGGATGTCGTCGAGACCCACTTCGTGATAAGCCCGGCGCGCGAACTGATGCGAGGCGGCTCGCAAAATCTGTCGCCGCGTCGCGTCCGCGCGGCCATCGTGGGATTGGGAACTCATCGGATCGGATAACTCATCCTTGCGATGCCGTGCATCGCCGATCACCGTTGGCTAGGCCGGGGTCCGGGGCGAGGTCGATCGCCTCCGCGATATTGAAGCCGTCTTTCAGCAGGGCAGGCACCTCGCTTCGTCAGCGGTCCAGAGCGAACACGCGCCAGTGTCTCAAGCGACGTTTGGGCACTACTGAGGTTAGCAGCCGCCGAAGAGGCCTTCCCTGGGTCCGCGAGCCGTAACTCTTCAATACTTCTAGTAAGGCTCGCGGAGTAGATAAGGACTAATAGTATGTTTCGTGCGTTATTGTAAGTCGGTCAGTTTGGTCGTCCGATAAGGGAGAAGTACATGTCGCTGGTCACCACGCAGCCCGGTGGCCTGGCCGCGCCGGGCTGCAGACCATCGGAAACCGACTCCGCGATGAACCGCGGACGTCCGACTGCGGCAACTGCTGCCGGCGGAACCACCCCCAGCCAAGCCGCCGCCCACGCGGTCGCGGCCAACTGACGCGCGGGTTCGAAGTGTTGGATTTTGGCGCGTTACCACCGGAGATCAACTCCACCAGGATGTATGCCGGTCCCGGCCCGCTATCCCTGTCAGCGGCCGCGGTGGCCTGGGACAATCTGGCCGCCGACCTGCATTTCGTGGCGAGCTCTTACCGAACAGTGATCGCGGGATTGACCACCGGACGTTGGCTGGGACCTTCCTCGCTAGCCATGGCGTCTGCGTTCGGACCGTACGTGGCGTGGACCACGGGGGCGGCCGCGCGGGCCGCCGAGGCCGCGGGCCAAGCCCGACTAGGCGTGGAAGCCTATGAAGCCGCCTTCGCGATGACCGTCCCACCCCCGGCCGTCTTCGGCAACCGGGCCCAACTCGCCTCGCTGACCGCCACCAACTTCTTCGGCCAGAATTCGCCGGCAATCGCGATCAACGAGGCCCAATACGGCGAGATGTGGGCGCAGGACGCTGCGGCGATGTACCAGTACGCGGCGAATTCGGCGCTTGCGACCGACGTGACGCCGTTCACCCCGGCGCCGGACGTGACCGATGAGGGCGGGGCGTCCTCGCAGGAGATCGCGGTTGCCAAGGCCACCGGCCTCTCAGGCGGGCAGCAAGCGGCGCTGCAGAGTCTGGTAGCGACGGTTTCGCCGACATTGAACGCGATGTCGACGCCGACCGGCCTCGTGTCGTCAAGTGTGGTCGGAGACACGGCCTCGGGATTGTCGGGATTGTTCAACTCGGACACCATTTCCGCTCTTAGCAACATCTCGGCCATCTGGATCATGGCGCTGCCCACCCCGCTGTACGCGATGTCCAGCCTCTTTGGAATCGCCCAGAGTGCGCAATCCATGGGCATGGCCACGGGCGCCGTCGGCACCGACCTCGGAGCGGCGGGAGCGGCAGGTGCGGCGGGAGCGGTCGAGGCCGGCGCCGCCGGCCTCGGAAACGCCGGCGTGCTGGGCAGCATGGGCTCGGCTACCTCCTTGGGCCCGATGTCGGTGCCGCAGGGCTGGACCAGCGTGATTCCGCCGTCCCCGCTAGGCGGTGTTCCTTCGACACTGCCCGGCGCTGCAGGCGCTGCGGGCGCACCACCAAGCATGTTGGGCGGAGTGCCATTACGGGCGCCGGGGTCCGGGTCGGGGCCCACCCCTGGGCCGCGATATGGCCTGGTGCCCACCGTCATGGCCCAGCCGCCGTCCGCCGGATACGGATAACCACTCCCGATGTGCGGCGGCTACGGCATGCGCGGCAACGACGACCTACCCAACCCCTATGAGCTTCTGTTCCGAAAGGAGAGGCAAGTGAAATACACGCCGACGAGCATCGCGGGGGTCACGATCGTCGACATCGAACCCACCTGCGATCACCGCGGCTTCGTCTCACAGTCCTTCTCCGCTCCGGAATTCGCCGAAATCGGGCTGATCGCCGATGTCGTGCAGACGCAAATCTCCTTCAACTACACCCGGGGCACGGTGCGAGGCTTGCATCGTCAGGCGCCGCCGCACGCCGAGGCGAAGCTGATTCGCTGCACTCGCGGTGCGATCGCCGACGTCGTGGTGGACGTTCGTCCCGAGTCGCCGACCTACGGCAAACACGTCATGGTCGAGCTGAGCGCCGATAACCACCGGGCGCTGTTCGTGCCGCCCTACGTCGCCCACGGCTTCCAGACCTTGAGAGACAAGACCGAAGTCAGCTGCCAGGTCAGCGGTTCGGTCAAGCCTGCCGGCGAAGAGGGGTTCCGGTTCAACGAGCCGGAATTCGGAATCGACTGGCCGCTGCCGGTAACGGTCATCTCCGAAGAGGACGCCACCTGGCCGAAGTTGGAGAGCGTCGACGGCGACGTCATCGTGATGGTGGACGTCGATCGACTGCTGGCCGAACGGCCAACCTATGACGCCTCCGCTGTCCCGGCACGCATCGCACCGCCGCGCCGGCCAGTCCATCTCAGCGAATGCGCCACGCCGTCCGGCGCGCGGTTCAGCCCCGACGCGCTGTCGCATCGCCACGAGAGCGGGTCAGCATAACCGCCTTGCTACACACCCGGACTCGCAGCGCGCCAGCAGCCGCGCTTCCCGTGCCAACGACCGGCAGCCGCAACCTCCGTCGCTGGCAGAGGAAGTATGCCAACCGCGTGCGCATCACCGACGCGGCGATCGTGGCCGGGTCGGTGATGCTTGCGCAGTTTGCCCGGTTCGGCGATTCACCCTCCGCCTCCGGATACGCCGGCGGGGTCATGTCGATGTTCTCGGTGCTCTTCGCGGCGCTGTGGCTGTCGTCGCTCGAAATTTTTCAAACACGGTCAACCCGCGTCATCGGAGCCGGAATCGACGAGTACCGGCGCATCGCTCACGCGTCGTTCCAGACTTTCGGGATCATCGCGATCATCACGCTGCTCGCCAAGATCGAGCTGGCGCGTGGGTACCTGGCGGTCGCGCTTCCCGTCGGCACCCTGGGATTGCTGGTGAGCCGCAACCGGTGGCGCCGGTATGTCGGCCGCAAGCGCGCCGACGGCGAATACCTGACGAAGGTATTGGCGATCGGGGACCGGTCCGGTGTGCAGCATCTGGCGCTCGAACTGGAGCGCAACCCGAGAAACGGCTATGTCGTGGTCGGCGTGTGCATTCCCGGGTACGGAGCACCACGCGGCGAGACGCTCGAGGTTCATGGCCACGCGATCCCGGTTCTCGGCGACGACAGCTATGCGGCGCGCGCGGTCGAGGGTTGCGGGGCGGACACCGTGGCGGTGGCCCGCACGGAGCGCTTGGGCGTGCAGCGCATCCGAGAGCTGATGTGGCAGTTGGAAACCACGGACATCGACCTTGTGGTGTCACCCGGGGTAATGGACGTCGCCAACGCGCGGTTGACCCTTCGCCCTTACGCGGGCTTCCCGCTGCTGCACGTGGAAAAGCCCCAATACGAAGAGACCAACCGCTTTCAGAAACGGGCCTTCGACTTCTGTTTCGCACTGGCCGCCGTCGTCGCGACGACGCCGGTCATGATCGCCTGCGCCGTCGCAATCAAGCTGACGAGCAAGGGACCGGTCTTTTACCGGGCCGAACGCATCGGCCTCGAGGGCAAGCCGTTCACGATGCTCAAATTCCGCACCATGGTGGATGGCGCCGAAGCGCAAGTCGCACATCTGCTGGCGCACAACGAGACCGCCGGGGGCATGCTGTTCAAGATTCGCCGGGACCCACGCATCACACCGGTCGGGCGGGTGCTGCGCAAGCTCAGCATCGACGAGTTGCCGCAATTCATCAATGTGCTGAAGCAGGACATGAGCGTCGTCGGACCACGGCCGCCGCTGCGGCGCGAGGTGGAGATGTACGACGTTGAAGCCAAACGCCGGTTGCTGGTGAAGCCGGGCGTCACCGGACTGTGGCAAGTCAGCGGCCGTTCAGACCTTTCCTGGGAAGATTCGGTCCGGTTGGATCTGTCCTATGTCGATAACTGGTCAATGGCAGGGGACCTGATAATCGTCGCGAAGACGGTCAAGGCCGTCCTGGTAGGCGATGGGGCCTACTGATGACACAGCGATGACAGGACCGGTGGTCGACCCCGCAGTCGGGCCGACGGTGCCGCTCTCGCAGATCGCTCACGCTTACGCAATCCAGCTGGTCTGCCGGGCCTTGGGAATGGTGGCGTCCGTCGTGTCGGTGGCGATGACTGCCCACTACCTGGGCCCCGGGCTCTACGGACAGCTCACGATCGCGGTCGTGTTCATCGGGATGTGGTCCAGCCTGGCCGATCTCGGCATTGGCACCGTCATCGTCCGGCGCGTCACATCCGGCCGGGGCGATCTCGAGCGGCTCGTCCGGGTCAACAGTGGCCTGTCCCTGCTGTATTGCCTGCCGCTGGCCGCCGCGGCGGCAGTCACCGGGCTGCTCGTGTACCACGATGCCGACGTCCGGGTGATGCTCGTGGTCTTGTCCGGGCAGCTGTTGATGATGACGATGACCACTCGGTTCGAGCCGGTTTTCATGGCCACCGTCAAGTTCTCCGCGGTGGCCATCTCCGACGTTGCCAGCCGGTTGGCGGTGCTGGCCGCGGTCTGCTGGCTGGTGACCAGCCGAGCGGACGTGATCTGGTTCGCGGTGGTCCAGCTCATCCCGCCGGCCCTGCAACTGTTGATCCAAGGCACCGCCGCGGCGCGACAGGTCTCGCTGCGCCCCATCTTCGCGCTGCGAGAGGCCGCTGATTTGATGCGGGAAAGCCTGCCGCTGATGGGTGTCATGGTGGTCGCCCTCGTGTACTGGCGCGCCGACGGCGTCATCCTGTCCTTGCTGAGCACTCAATCCGAGGTCGGCATATACGGATTGGCCTACACGCTCGCGTTCAATACCGAGGTGCTGGCACTGTTCTTCCTGAAGTCATCGCTGTCGACCGCCACGGAGCTGTTCTCGCGCGATGTCGGCGCTTTCGCCGAGTTCCTGCGCCGCAGCGTCGAACTGATGTATTTCCTGATGGTGCCGGTCGCCGTGGTCGGCGGGTTACTGGCCGGGCCGTTGATCGGGTTGCTCGGCGACCGGGCCTTCGTCGCTCGCGGAACCCCGACGCTGGCACTGCTGTTGGCCGCGGCCGCGCTGCGGTGCATCGCCAGCACCCTCGGCCAGGGATTGTTCGCCTCACATCAACAGCGGTTCTTGTTCCGGGTCTGGGTCGTCACGCTGGCGCTCAACATCGCGCTGAATCTCGTGCTGGCCGGCCGGTTCGGCGCTGTCGGTGCGGGGGTGACGCTGGTGTGCACGGAGCTGTTCGGCACGGCGGCCGCGAGCTGGCGGCTGCGACGCCGGTGCGGCTACCGCGCACCGGTGAAGTTCTTGCTGCGGGTGCTGGTGCCGACCGCGGCCAGTGTCGCCGTCGTGCTGCTGCTCCCCGGTCTGCACGTGGTGTTGGCGCTGACGATTGCGGCCGCCGTCTACCTGGCTGTCAACATGGCAATCGGGCCCGTCAACTGGTCGATGTTGACATCGCTCACCCGGAAAACGGCACCGGCATGACCCGGCAGCGGGACCGGGCCTATCTGAAACTCCCGATCGGTGACACGTCCGCGCTGCCGGCCGCGCGGCCGCTCGCGGTGCTGATCGTGACCGACAAGAACCACGCCCTGGTTGCGAAATGTCTGACCAGCGTCGCCGCGCAGCTACCCGAGCTGCCCGTCTACGTCTACGAGAACAGCGGTGCGGGATATCCCGGTCGCGGGGAGCTGGCCGCCCGGTATCCGGCGGTCCATTGGGTGCTGGGGTCGGCGAGCCTCGGCGTCGGCGAGGCGTTCAACGCGTTGGTGGAGCACGTTCCCGGCGACGCCGACCTACTGCTCCTGAATCCCGCCGCCCAGCTGCGCGGACCGTTGACGCGCACCAGGGAACTACTGCGTCAGCCACGAGTGGCGGCGGTATCGCCGATGGCGGATGCCGATACCGCATCCGAGTCGTCCCCGTGGGACCTGGCGATGCGCCGTCCCACGCTGCTCCGTGCGCTGGTGGCGGCCACCGGCCATTCGAATTCGCTACGCCGAAGCCCGATTTCACCCCGGTATACCCACCAACCCGGCGAATCGCGGAGCATCGACGGCTATGTCGACGGCGGCTGCCTGGCGATCAGCCGCGCGGCCTGGAACACCGTCGGCGGCTTCGACGAGGAGTTCTTCGGCTACGGGGTGGACGTCGACTGGCAGACCCGCGCCCGCGCGGCGGGCTGGCGCATTCTGCTCGCCAACGAACTTGGCTTCCGTCGCGGTAGTCCGGTGGCCGACTTCGGTGCGCTCGGAGTCGACGCATTGCCCGACGGGAACGGTTCGGCCGACGGACGCCGCCGCGATCACGACTTGCTGCGGGCCAATACCGCGCTGGTGCTCGAGCACCAGTTCGGCGTTCACCACGCGGATATATACCTAGCCGGAACAACGCTTTTGGACCGACTGCAACCCCCGAAGCGCGCCGAGCGCCGCAGGGCGCGGCGCAGTCGGAGCCACGGACTGCCGGAGATCGTGATCGCCACCAACCGCCTGGTCTACGGCGGAGCCGAGCGGCAGAAGGCATTGCTGGCAGCCGAATTGGCTCGCCGCGGCTACCCGGTGACCATCGTCTGCGTGCAACGATTCGGCCCGATGATCGGGGAGATTCCGAACAGCGTGCGGGTGGTGCGACAACCGTGGTGGGCGCCGGCCGTCGACCTGCGCGACGGCCCGGCGGTATTGATCAGCGGCGACACCAATACCGAGACGGGGTTCGGCACGCTGTGGCGGGCCGCCTCCCGCGAGCGGCGCTGGCTGGTCGCCCCGCACACTCCGCCGGAGCAGGACAGGCCGATCTACTCGCGGCCACTCGCCGCCGCAATGTCTCGAGCGGACGGTTTTATTGTTCTGGCACAACGTCATTGGGAAATGCTGGCCGCTCAGCATCGGTTGACCGGACGGCGCTTCGTGGCACCCAACGGCGTCACCCTGGAGGACCAGCCGCGCCAGCGGATCCGCCCGCCCGATGCTCCGGTGCATCTGGTGGTGCTGTCGCGGATCGTCGAGCACAAAAACCCCCACCTGCTGGTCGATGCGCTCAGTGACCTTACCGAATTCCCTTGGACGCTATCGATATTCGGCGACGGACCGGACCGGGCGAAACTCGAGGCCCGCACTCCTGCCGCGTTGCGCGACCGGGTGCATTGGCGCGGCTGGTCGCCCGGTCCGGCGCATGCGCTGGCCGAGGCCGACCTGTTGTGCCTGCCCAGCCGCTTGGAGGCGTTCCCGTTGTCAATACTCGAGGCGATGGCCCGGGCGATACCTGTTGCCGCGTCGGCGATCTGCGCGGTCCCGGAAATGTTGGATTTCGGAAAGGCCGGCTTCCTCGTCGATCCGCCGACGGCGCAGGGATGGCGGGAGCGCCTGGCCGAGATACTGGCGGACCCTGACGCGCTGCCGTCGGTGGGGATGCAGGGCTTCGAACGCATGCGCAAGCACTACACCGTGGAAGCCATGACCGACGCCTACCTCGACGCGATAGACGCAATACTGTGAACGAACCGAATGCTACGCGTCGTGCATCGCCACACATGCCCGCGCAAATCTACTACTCCACAACGACTTTCACCAACAGCGACGGAAAATGAAGATGGTTTTGGCTCGTGCCAGCCGAGTAGCCGGAGGGAATTAAGATCAGCGACAAGCAGATTCGCGATGCGGAGCCCGGTCACAACGCTCGTCGACGACGCGTTGTCCTTACCTCCCGGCGGCTCGATAACATCGGGCCTGATCGGCGTCACTCGACTGCCTACAATGCAGCGATGATACGGAGCCTGCCGCGCCGCCTCGGGGCAATCGCCGGGGTTATCGCGATGCTTCTCTTGGCGGCGCCGCCCGCAATCGCGGACCCGCCCAGCGTCGGCGGGGCCCTCATCGAGGCTCCGACCATCCCGCTGCCCAATCTGGGCGCGCAGAGCACGATCGAGTTCTATCCGCACCGCGAGCTCTCCATCACCGGTCTGACGTTCGCGGTGCCCGAAGGACTGAGCCCGGCATCGTTGAACGCGACGCTCGAAATCCCGGTCAATCTGCGGTTCGGCAATCTGACGGTCACCCAGGACGATCGCACCATCAGCCGGATGGAGTTACCGTCCAAGGACCAGACTCCGATGGTCATTCCGCTGGCCGGAACGAAGGTCACCGGTAATTCGGTCAGCCTCACCCTGACCGCGACGGTGCTTCCGCTGGAGAATTACTGCTGGGATCCGCTAACCCCGATCCGGCTCGTCAACGGATCGATCACGTTTGCCGGCGGAGAAGTCGCACCGAAAACCATCGCCGAGTTCCTGCCTCCGGTGATCCGCAAGCTGACCATCTTCGTCCCGCCGAAACCGACGCAGCAGGAGTCCGACGCGGCCGTGCAATTGGCCGCCGCACTGGAAGATCGCTTCGGCGGGCAGAACCCGCAGATCGTCGTCGAAGCCCTCTACGACCGTGGGAGCACCGCGGTGGATCCGTCGCTCCCCCTGGAGCGGCAGATCATCATCAGAGAGGGTCCGGATAAGGGCCTTTCGCTGCAGGGCACCATGGGCGTTCCGGCACTACTGATCTCGGGGACCGGTGACGACCTCACCAACCAGACACGCCTGTTGACGGATCCCTCGGTGAAGTTCGCATACGGCCCCACCGCGGTTGCCGGCCCGCTGCCGAACAAGCAGAAGTTGGCCGCCGATACCACCACGCTTGAACAACTGAATCAGACCGGGCTCAGCGCGGAGGACCTGTGGCCCGACGTGAGCATCAGCCTGGAACAGACCCGATGGGGCCATTCGCTCGACCACATCCGAGTGCACGTGCTCGGCTCGCACACCCCCCTGCCCAACAATTTCGGCGGTGAAGTGCTCGCGTCGGTCGCCGGGCAGACGGTCAACCGATGGCCGGCCGAAGCCAATGGCACGATCGATCACTGGGTGGACATTCCGGACCGGCTGCTGTCCCGCGCCACCAGCCTGTCGATCAAGGTGCACACCACGGGGGACGCCGGACATTGCGGCGAGTACCTTCCGATCACCCTGAAGATCGACCCCAAGGCCGAGGTCCAGACCGGTCGCGCCAATCCGCCCATCCCGAAAGGCTTTCCGTCGCTGCCGCAGTCGCTGATGCCACGGATCGAATTCGGCATCAGTGACGACATATTCAACGACACCGTGCGCGCGGTCCAGATCGCGGTGGGCCTGCAACAGCTGAGTGCGGTGCCGTTGCCGACGAAGGTGACCAGCCTCAAGCAGGCGATCGACAGCAATGACCCGGCGGTCCTGATTTCTGCGGGCGCTTGGCCGGTCCAGACGATCGCGCTGCCCTTCAACGCAGAACAGGGCAGCATCACGATCGAGGGCTTGGATGCCGGCGGCGAGTCCACCACCCTGACCCTCGATCCATCGGTGCACTTCGGCTCACTGCAGACCGTGTTCGACGGTCACCGCTCGATCCTGATCGCGACCTCCAACGGGGCACCGGGGCAGCTCGATGAATTGCTGCGGTGGTTAGGCGCGGAGCCGGGCCGGTGGTTCGGGCTGGACGGCCGAATGGCCATCTCCGTCCCGGGCAGTGAACCAATCACGGTTGCCAATCCGCCCAGCGACATCGCGGCGAAACCGACGACGCAGGAAGACGACTACACCTGGGTGTGGTGGGTCGCCGGCGCCTGGGTGATCGTTGCCGCTATCGGCGGCGGCGTGCTCCTCTACCGGGCCCGGAGAAACTCAGTCTGAAGAATATGCCCGGGTAGGGCATAGAGAGGTATCACCCGATGGATTTCCGCACCTTTGCCCGGACGCTTACCGTCCACTGGAAGCTGTTGGTCGGCGCCCTGCTGGCCTGTCTCGCCGGTGCCGCGGCCGTCACGGAGTTTCAGACGAAGGCCTACGAGTCGTCGGCCACCGTCCTCATCTCCTTTCCCGGGCAGACCGACCCGTCGCAGCTGTACTACGGCACGCAAGCCGCACAGGACCGGCTGCCGTCCTACGCGGCGATTGCCGGTGGACGCTCCATAGCAGAGCGCGCGGTCGCGCACTACGACCTGCCGATCAGCGCCGAGGCCCTGGTCAGCAAGACTCATGTCCTGTACATCCCGAAGTCGTTGATGTTCACCATCTCGGTCACCGACACCGACCCGAATCGGGCTGCGGCACTGACGAAAGGGATGGCCGACGAGTTCGTCGAGGTCGTCGGGACGTTGGGCATGAATCCGAAAGGGACGCTCCCGCCGCCGCCGAGCGCCGACGGCCAACCCGCGCCGCAACCCCAGACGATCGAGGCAATCGCGACCAGGGCGACAGTGGTCGAGCCGGCCCGTGCATCAAGCCGACCGATCAGCCCGGTGCCGATGCGCAACATGGCGTTGGGCCTGGTGGCCGGGGTACTCCTCGGCGTCGGGGTGGCGTTGACCCGTGAGGCCACCGATCACACGGTTCGCGATCGCGAGAAGCTGGAACGGCTTTCGAACCTACCGACATTGGCCGAGCTGCCCGGAAAGCGCGGTACTGCACCGCGATTCGGCACCGACGTCTCATTCGACGACGCCGTCCGAGGCCTGCGCGCACGTCTACTCCGGGCGGCCGGACCCGGGGCAAGCCGGATGGTGGTCACGGCACCGTTCGGCGGCGAGGGAACCACCACCACGGCCCTGAACCTGGCGAAGGCATCCGCCGAGGCCGGCGAGGATGTGCTGCTCGTTGAGGGCGACACCCGTCGGCCGGTGATCGCCGGCTTGCTGAAGGTGGAATCGGGCGAAGGACTGGCCAGCGCGCTGGCCAACCCCGAAATCGCGGTCGAGGTGGTCAAGCCGACCCCGATTGCCAAACTGTTCATGCTTGCGCCACGTGCCGCCCGGCGTGACACCCTGCCCTGCAGCGCGTACCCACCGGAAGTGCTGGACAACGTGATGCAGGAGCTGTCGGCCACCTTTACCCGGACGGTAGTCGACGGCCCCCCGGTGCTGGCGACGGCCGACTCGGGCATGCTGGCCGGCGCCGTACACGCCACGGTGTTGGTTGTCCGGGCGCGGCGCACCACCGAGGAAGAACTTGCCGATGCCTTGACCGCGCTGAACGCGGCCGGGGCCCGCGTCATCGGCACGGTGCTGACCGACGCCAAAGTGGCGCGGCACACCAGGGCTGCCGCCCGGACCTACCGGGCGAAGCTCGGCGGGTCGGCGTGATCCGGTACCTGCGTTATCGCCACCGCTTGGCATTGGCCGCCGTGGTCATGGCGGTGTTCCTGTTCGGATGTTTCGCCTTCGGCGTGGCCTCGGTCCGCGACCCGTACGAAGGCGCCGTGCTCGTCGGCGCGATGTTCAGTCTGGTCGTGTACTGGGCGCGACCCGAGGCGATGGTGTGGATCGCGTTGTTCTACACCTTCGGCGCGCTGCCCATTGGTTTGTATATCGGAAAGGTCGTCGGCCCGACGACGATCTACGTCTGGCACGTCGTGGTGTTGTTGGCGATCTTGTATCTGGTCCAACTGGTGCGGCCGCGGTTCTCTGATTACGTACCGCCGGGGATCTTCTTGTTGACCGTCATGTTTTTCACCGGGGTCGGGTTCGCGGCCGGCCACTCCCCGGAGGCGGTACTCCACGAAGTGGCATGCCTGTTCGAGATGGTCGCGGGGTACCTGCTGGCACTGCTGATCGTCTACGGCGATTACATCAAGGGAGCGACGCAGACGCTCATCCTGACGCTGTGGTTCTCGGCGGCGATGGCCATCGTGAGCTCGTCGTTGGGGCTGCGCCTGACCGGCCGCTTCGAAACCATCGGCGAGTCGACCACCGGCGGCTCGGTCACCCGCTTGATCATCCCCACCACCGCGCCGGCCGTCGCGGTGCTGGCCGCGCTGGTCGCCGCCCGGGTCCTCGGCCGGGTCAGGCCCGCGACGTTTTTCGCGATGGGCGTGCCCGCACTGATCATTTCGCTGCTGGCGTTTTCCCGCGGCACCCTGATCGCGATCGCGGTGGCCGCCATCGCCGCGTTCTTCGCCAACCCCGGCTGGCAAGCGCTGCGCCGCTCGGCCACGTTTACCGTCACCAGCGCGGCGCTGTTGGCGGCAATGGTGCCGGCCGCACTGTTCCTGCTGCAGGATTCGAAGGCTGGAGCATGGCTGGGCCATCAGTTCGCCGGCTTCAGCTACCGGGTGCTCGGCGGCGTCAAAGCCAGTTCGCTCGCCGTGGACGATTCGACGAAGTACCGGCTGATCGAAAACGCCGACCTCACCCGCGAAATTGCCAAAGCACCCCTGTTCGGCCACGGAATGGGGTACGCGTATCGACTGGCTTTCGGCGACGAGGGATCGGGGAATGACGCGTTCGGGTTCGACAGCTTCACCGTGCTGCTGGGCACCACCTACGCGCACAACTTCTATCTATGGTGGCTCGTCAAAGCCGGGGCCGTGGGTATGGCGGTCTTCGCGTGGTTTGCGGTCAGGCCGGTGATCAGGGCGCTGCGCAGCGCATCCAAGCCGGCCAAGGTCGCCGGCGCCGTCAGCGCTGGCCTGCTGGTTTTGAACATCATCGGTCCAAACATCGAAGACACGCCCGATTCCGTGGTGTTCGGTATGGTGCTCGGTTCGGCGATGGGATTCGCCAACGTGGCTCGCAGACGGCCGGATGAACCAAGCAGCGCGGGCCTCGACGACGGCGCGGCCGCCGATCACGCGATAACCGAGCCGATCCCGCTGCTGGTAGAAGGCCCGGGCGCCGCTATCGGGTCGCCCAAGCACTCCTCGCGGTCGCATTGACGTAAACCGGATCGCGGCGGTTGCCACCCGGCTCGGTCGTCCAGCTATTAAACAACTCACAGTCTGTTTCTGCCTCTAAACCATACTGGACGCATGTATTATTACTTTTGTGCAGGCTTTCAGTTCGTCGCAGCCGCTTCGTCTCGACGTGTTCCGCTTCGCCGACACCGCTGGATGGCCCGGCGAGGCTCTCAGCCTGCCGCAGTTTGCCGCGGTCCCGCCGATCCCGCCGGCGGAAGTCGCAACGGCCACGCTCGACCGCGAAGTGACGACCGAAATCATCAACAGCATCACCCTGGTCCAGACCACCGACGAGGCCGAAACCCTGATCCGCGAGTGCTTATCTTCCCCCACCAGTCGGATTCTCTCGTTCGTCAACGCGCACGCCTTCAACCTGTGCAACCGGAGCCGCGAGTTTGCCGACGCCCTGTTGCGGTCAGACGTCATTTTGCGTGACGGCATCGGCATGCAGTTGCTCTTCCAGGCGCTGAAGATCGACGCCGGGCTGAACATGAACGGCACCGATTTCATCCCCCGCTTGCTGGACCGCGCCAAAGGCCAGACGATCGGCATCCTGGGCACCGCAGACCCGTACCTGTCCAGTGCCGTCGACCAGCTCACGCAGGCCGGTCACCACGTGACGGTGAGCAAGGACGGCTTCCAGGACAGGTCGACGTACCTGTCATTGGTCGAGCAGCACCGCCCCAAGATCATCATCCTGGGAATGGGGATGCCCAAGCAGGAGTTCGTCGCCGCGTACCTGAAGGACAACGTCACCTACAACCCCCTGATCGTCAATGCGGGTGCGCTGATCGATTTCATCGGCGGGAAGGCGAAAAGGGCACCGCTGTGGATGCGCCAAGCCCACCTGGAATGGGTCTTCCGGCTGCTGAACGAGCCGAAACGGCTGTTTCACCGCTACATCACCGGAAACCTGGTATTCGTGAGCCGAATCAACCGCATCCGCGACACCTACGTTCCCGCGCTCGAGCTTCCGCTGGATCCAGAGCGCGAAAACGTCGCCGTTTGATCCTGCGCTGACACGTCGCGGCCGGCTCGCCGGGCAATGCCCCGGTCAGCGCCGAGTGGCCACCACGTCGGTAAGCACGCCCAACAATCGATCCGCGACGTAGTCGACGGCGCATCGCTGCGCGTAGTGACGCGCAGCGATGGCTCCGCGCTGCGCCGCGATGGACGGGTCGGCCAGCTCGTCGAATGCGGTGACCAGACCGGCGATGTCATCGACACCGACTGCGGGGCAGCCCGGCGGTTGGTATTCGAGCAGGCCGGCCGCCGTGGAAACGATCGGTGTGACGCCCAGCTGCATCGACAGCACCTGCACCCCGCTTTGCGACGCGCGCCGGTAGTGGGCGATCGAACCCTTCGCCGCGGCCAGAGTCGCAACGATGTCGGCATAGCGGTAACTGCCGGCGCAGCGCCGCGCATGTTCGGGCAGCGTGCCCGGATCAAATGATCCGTCGCCGATGAGCACCAGGTCGTCACCGTGCCAGGCGCCGCCGGCCACGTGTTGACGCCAGGCCTCAAGGACCAGCTCGATGTTCTTGTAGGGGTGCAGCCGCCCGATCATGACGAAGTCGCGGCGTTCTTCGGCACCCACCAGCGGGGGAACCAGAGCCGGATCGAGGTCACTGGTGAGTGGCAACACGTGCACCCGGGTACCGCGCACATCGCGCCGGTCGGCGACGGCCGCCGCGACATAGTCGCTGTAGGCAATCGTGGCCGCCGAGTGGGCGCCCCAACGGTCGAACACCACACTCTCGTACGCCGGCCGTTCTTCGATCGCATCGTGGGGACGGTCGTCGTGCACCAGCTGAACGCGCGGAACCCGGCCGGCCAACGCGATCCACCGTGGATCGCGGACCAGCTCGGCAACGACGACGTGGGGCCGATACGTGCGAATGTGCCGCCATGCCGCGAGGCTGGCGGGCCAGGTCCCCGCCGTGCGAAATCGTGGATCGAGCACCAGCTCATAATCGCGGGGCGCGTCAGACTCCGGGTGCAGGTCACAGGTCACCAACAACACGTCGGCGCCACGCCGCTGCAACGCCTCCACCTGGACGCGCGCCAACGGCCGCATCCAGGGCGAAAGCCACAGCACCCGAAGGCCCGCGCGTGGGAGCTGCGACACGCTACTTACCGAGGTCGGAGATCAGCGTGTCGCGCGGAACATCAAGTGTCGCAATCGGATACAGCCCGGAGTTGTCCCGGCCATCGCGCGCCAGCTGCATCGGCGGATAGTTCACCACATGCGTCGCGTCCGGCTTGTGCTGCTGCCACTCGACGGATGCGCGCAGCGTGTAATGCCCCGGCGCCAAGCCCCCCAAGTCGACGTGAACCGTCTCGGTGGCCGACGTCGGCACCGCTTGCTCGCGCGATTGGCTGGTGTCGTCGGACACCAGCGACTTGAGGTTGACCGTTGCCGGTATCGTCCGCACGACGGCTCCGGAGAAATCCACCAACTTGTAACTCGGCAACCAATTTTCGGTGGCAGCCGCGGCTCCGTAATTCGTCCACACCGCCAAAATCGTCGCCACCTTGCCGTCCAGCGATTGCGATCCGGGGCGGGCCTCGACCGAATACCGATAGCCGGCGGAGGCGTTGGCCTGGGCCCACAACACGTACAGCTGGGGGTCCATCGCCGAATTCGAGTCCCGGTCAGGGAAATTGACGCTCGATGTCATCGACACGTGGTATCTGACGACGTCGTGCAGACCCTTTTCGTAGTAGGTCCGGGGGTTGGTTCCGCTGGGCAGCTGACACCATTCGGTGATCAGCGGCGCCGAAGACAACCGCTGCTTGATCGCGTTGACGACCGCATCGTTGGTTCGAACGTATTGCGAGTCGTTGGACTCGGCCCAGGTCGGCAACGGTGAGTAGACACCGAGACAGTCTGCGCGGATACCGACCGGCGCGGACAGCTTCTTCGTGACGTCGTCGGCGAGCAGTTCGCGCACGATCTCCGGATTGTCTGGCGCGGTGACCAATTGGGTGTGGGGAAAGGCGTTGACGTTCGCCGCGACCAGTTGCCTGACGGATGCGGTGGTGATGCTCTGATCACGAAACTGGCTGTAGTAGCCCAGCTTTGCGACGCTGCTGTCGGGGTCCGGGCCGGGCGCGCCAAGCGTGTCACGCAAATACGCGATGTGGTTCTCGCTGAAATCCCCGTAGCCGGAGAACTCGAACACGCTGAGCCGCTCGTCACGGTCGTAGCGCCGCCCGAGCGCACCGAGCAGATCCTGAAAAGCACGCAAATAGTTGGGGTCGTTCCAGTTCGGCACCACCTGCATCACCCCGGCCGCGGGACCGGTCGGCGGGTTGGGGTAGTTGGTGGTCGCGCCCGGAATCGCGCGCACCCAGTCGGGAACGTCGATGTTCGTGTTGTTCGGGTATGAGTCGTCGCAGCAGGAGCTGTAGGCCATCACCCGCAACGTCATTCGCATGCCGCGGTCGGCCAGTTTGGCCAGCGCATCGTCGATCGCGCTGAAGTCGAACTTGCGATCATCGGGGGCATCGGGTGGCAACGTGTGCGGGTCTACGGGCTGTATCTGGCGCCACGAAAGACGCAGGCTGGCATCGTTGGACGCCGGCCAGGACGGATACCGTTGCTGCGCCGGATTTCCTTGTGGGAAAAGGGGCTGCAGCAGATCTTCGTACTGGCCGCGCAGCGGGTTGGGGATCTCCTGCGTGTTCGACGGGATGGCCGGGCTGACCATCGCGCTCAACGGGCCGGTTTGCTTCTGACCGCCACATCCGTTGAGTACCAACATTGCGAACATGGCAATAGCCAGTGCTTTCTTGCTAATTTTTCAGACCATTCTCTTCTAAGTTAGATCACGCCGAGTGACAGCGCCTCGCGATCGGCGAGGAATGGCATCGGCATCCAGCGCGCCGAGAGTAACGCCTCCATCGCATCGCCGGGGACGGGTTTCGACAACAAGAACCCTTGCGCCCGGTGGCATCCGTGCTGCATCAAAGTCAGTGCCGCAGCTGGTGTCTCGACCCCCTCGGCGACAACTTGCAGACCGAATGCCTCGGCGAGTCCGATGATCGCCCGAACGATGGCCAGGTCGCCGGCGTTTGATCCCAAGTCGCGCACGAAGCCGGCGTCGATCTTCAGCATGTCAACCGGCAGCGACTTCAGATGTGACAGCACCGCATATCCGGTACCGAAGTCGTCGATAGCCAGCTGCACCCCGACCTCTTTGAGCTCATCGAGGGTGTTGCGGGTGGTTTCGATGTCGTGCACGACGGCGCGCTCGGTGATTTCCAGGCATATCGATGCGGCATCGATGCCGAATTCTTCGATGGCTTCGGCGACGCTGCGAACGAAGCCGCGGGTGATCAGCTGGACGGGCGACACGTTGATGCGCAAGACGGCGCCCAGCCCCACGCCGTTGGCGCGCCACCGACTGAATTCGGCACACGCCGTGCGCATCACCCAGCGGCCCAGTTCCGCGGCCAGGTTGGTGGATTCGGCTACCCCGATGAAGGCGTCGGGCAGCAGCAGTCCCCAGATCGGGTGCCGCCAACGGACCAGCGCCTCGGCGGCCACGATCGCGCCGGTCCACAAGTCGACCTCGGGCAGATAGTGCAACAGCAGCGCCTCGCTGCCGATATCCCCCTGCAGATGCAGCTCAATGTCGTTGCGGAACGCGCTTTTCAGCGACATGTCATCGGTGAATACCGCGATCTGGTTGCCTCCGGCGCGCTTGGCGGTCAGCACAGCCTCGTCGGCACGGCGCAAGAGAGCCGTGCAGTTGTCTCGCTCCGGCATACCGAGCGCCAGCCCGATGCTGACGGTGCGGCTGATCATGTGGCCACCGATGGCCAAGCGTTCACACAGCATCGTCGACAAGCGACGACCGAACGACTCCGCGGTCTCCGGCGACATCGATTGCCCGGGAACAACCACGAACTCGTCGCCACCCAGCCGGGCGATCATGGCTTCGCTGCCGGCGCAGGCCTGAATGCGTTGCGCGAAGACCCTGATGAACCAGTCCCCCGCCGTATGGCCCAGATAATCGTTGATCGGCTTCAATCGGTCGAGGTCGAGATAGAGCACGGCAACCGGTCCCGGCTTTCCGGGGGCGAGCCGTTCGGACAAGTGCGCGACCAGTGCCCGACGGTTATACAGGCCGGTCAGATCGTCGTGCTCGGCCAGGTAGCGAAGCTTCTCCTCGGCCGCGATGCGAGCCTGCAGCTGCGCGAACAGGGCCGCGACCACCTCGAGCGTGTTGATCTCGGCTTGCTTCCACTTGCGGACACCGAACTTCACGAACCCGAGCAAACCGGTCGTCACCTCGCCCGAGACCAGCGGTGCCGCCGCCACCGAGGGAGTGGCGGGTTGCTGGGGTCCCTCGGGCCGGCGCCTCCACGAACGGCGGGACTGACCGGCCGATATCAGCACCGGTTTCCTGCCCTGCTCGCATTGGGCGAGCAGGGCGTCCGTTCCGACGTATTGGGCAGCGGCCGTAGGATCCGGATCCGGAAGCTCGATTCGCGGTGGCCACTCCGCGATCAGCACCGAGGCGCCGGAAAGCTCGTCGCGGTGCCGCAGGAAGCTGGCGTCCAGACCGAACTGCTCGACAAGCTGCGCGAGGACCTTTTGGCTCACCTGAGTCGCCGTGGACGCCGTAGCCTCCATCAGCTGAGCAGCAACAGAGGTAACAACCAAATCCAGCCTGCTGCGTGGCACGGGCTCCTCCGATACGGGGCACATGTCCCGGCTGGGCGCCTAGCCCAATCAGGCGGTCGTCTTCAGGCTGGAATTTCGGCCGGTGGCAGGCCACGAATTGGCGTTGGCGCAGCTTAACACGCAGCAGCCGACCCCGGCGGGATGTCAAACGTCATCCTCAAACGGGCTCCAGACGAGAGTCCCGCAAACGCTCACGCGCCGATATGTCAACTACGCTGATGACTCTTGAAGCGTACTGCTCGCGACCAGCTGCGTCCGGCTCTGCCGAGCTTGCGATCCCCGGGAAACACACTGCTGGAGGCACCGAAGATGCCCGTCGCGCGTTCGGCCAGACAATGGCTCGCCCCGACCGTAAAGGCGGTCGCACCACGGTTGTTCTGGCGGCGCAAGTACCGCATCCTGCAACAGCTGGGAAAAACCCGCCCGGACGTGCAGTTGGTCGCGTCGCTGTGCGACCCCAACCGCGTTTCGCTGGACATCGGGGCCGATGTCGGCGAATTCACGATCGGAATGCTCGCAACGTCGCGATCGGTGATCGCTTTCGAACCCCGGCCGACCCAGGCCCACGATTTGGCGTCGATGTTCGACGCGGTCGGCGTCCCGGTCAGGGTGGAGGCGGTCGCGCTGTCGAACAAGCCCGGTGTGACGACCATGCGGGTGGTTGAGTCGGAGCCGGGGCGCAGCACGATCGATACCGACAACGTGCTGAGCGACGTGGACGGCGGCGCTGTCCAGAGCATCGACGTGCCGGTCAAACGCCTCGACGACCTGCACCTGGACGGCATCGGCCTGATCAAGATCGACGTGGAGGGCCACGAACTGGCCGTGTTGCTCGGCGCCACAGACACGGTCGCGCGCAACCAACCAGCGCTGGTGGTAGAAGCCGAAGAACGTCATCACCCCAATGCCGTTGCCGGCATCGCCGAATTGCTGGCCGGGCTCGGCTACGCCGGCTACTTCGATGTCGAGGGGACTCGGCGGCCGATAGAAGAATTCGACCCCGCCCACCATCAGAATCCGGCCAGCGTCAGCAGCGGCGAGAACGGCTGGGCGACCGATGGCCGTTACGTCAACAACTTCGCGTTCCTTCCCAGAGGGGTATGAGCGGCGGCCGCTGCAGTGATACAGCTCACAATCACGGGCCGAATTGTCACGCCTGGCCATCCTGCGGTGTCTCAAGGGCACAAGTCCCAAGGAGAGTAGGAGACAGCAATGACCAAGAGCACTCACGTCGTGGTCATCGGCGGCGGATACGCCGGCACCCTCGCGGCCAATCGCCTGCGGCAGCAGCCGGACATCGAGATCACCCTGGTGAATCCCCGACCGGTTTTCGTCGAGCGAATCCGCTTGCACCAGCTGGTCGCCGACACCGGCGCCGCGACCGCCGATTACGGCACGCTGCTGGGCGACGGAATCCAGCTGGTCGTCGACGCCGTCGAGCGGATCGACACCGCTGCCCGGCGCCTGGTGCTGACCTCCGGAACCGCGCTCAACTACGACTACGTGATCTACGCCGTCGGCAGCACGGGCGCGGTGCCCGCCCAGGAATCGGTGCCCGGTGCGGCCGAATTCGCCCATTCGATCTCCGACCTGGAAAGCGCGCAGCGGCTGCGCTACGCGCTCGCCGACCTGCCGCTCGGTGCGCCCATCACCGTGGTCGGCGGTGGGTTGACCGGCATTGAAACGGCCTCCGAGCTGGCCGAGCAGGGCCGCCCGGTGACCCTGGCGTGCGGCGGCACGCTCGGGACGTCGCTGAGCAAGCGGGGCCGGCGCTCGGTGGCCAGGCAACTGCGCCAACTCAACGTCAACATCCTCGAGCCCGTGGCCGCCAGCGAGGTGCGCTGGGACAGCGTGGTGCTCAGCGACGGCGCGGTGCTGCCCAGCGCGGCGACCGTGTGGACGGCCGGGTTCGCCGTGCCGGATCTGGCCAGCCGCAGCGGTCTGCGCACCGATGAGCTGGGCCGGCTGCTCACCGACGAGACGCTGACCAGCGTCGACGACGGCCGCATCGTCGCCGCGGGTGACGCCGCCGCGCCGTCCGGTGAGCCGCTGCGGATGAGCTGCCAGGCCGCCGAACCGCTGGGCGCCCAGGCCGCGGAGACCGTGCTCGCCCGGATCGCCGGGGAGACCCCCGCGGCACTCAACCAGGCATTCGTCGGGCAGTGCATCAGCATCGGCCGCAGGCACGGCACGCTGCAGTTCGCGCGGACCGACGACTCGCCGGTGAACATGGCCCTCGGCGGTCGAACCACCGCCGCGATCAAGGAAAAGATCTGCCGTGGCACGCTGTGGGCCATCCGGCGCGAGGCCGCCAAACCCGGCTCGTACTACTGGCTCAAGGGCGGTAGCCGGCCTGCTCAACCGGCCGAGCAGCGGGTCGCGATCAAGTGATCGCGACCGGCGGGCATGCGGAACGGTTCACGCTGCTGCGCCCATTGCTGTTCACCATCGCCTACGAAATCCTCGGCTCGGCCACCGAGTCCGACGACGTATTGCAGGACAGCTATCTGCGGTGGGCGGATGTCGACCTGTCGACGGTGCACGACACGAAGTCGTACCTGGCCCAGCTGGTAACCCGCCAGGCACTCAACGCGTTGCGGGCCGGCGCCCGTCGCCGCGAGGAGTACGTCGGTCCGTGGCTGCCCGAGCCACTGCTGCTCGACGACCAGGACCCGTCGACCGATGTCGTTCTGGCGGAATCGGTTTCGATGGCGATGCTGGTGCTGCTGGAAACACTGAGCCCCGACGAGCGGGCGGTGTTCGTCTTGCGCGAGGTGTTCGGCTTCGACTACGGGGAGATAGCCGACGCGGTGGGCAAGCCGGCGCCGACGGTCCGCCAGGTCGCCCACCGGGCCCGCGAACACGTCCGGGCGCGCCGCAAGCGCTTCGACAACGTCGACCCGGAGCGCAACGCCGCGATCACCGCCCAGTTCCTGACCACCGCGGCCAGCGGCGACGTGGAAGCGCTGATGGCGATGCTCGCCCCGGATGCGACCTGGATGGCCGACAGCGGCGGCAAGGTGTCCGCGGCGCGGCGGCCGGTGGTCGGCGCGGACAAGGTGGCCAGGGCCATTACCGGGCTGGTGCGCAAGGCCGGAACCGGAATGCGCGTCGAGCTGGTTACCTGCAACAGTGCTCCGGCGGTGTTGTTCTACCTCGAAGACGAACTCTCGATGGTGGTCACGCTCGAGATCGCCGACGCCTTGATCACCAACTTCTACGTGATGCGAAATCCGGACAAGCTGGCTGCCCTGGCGACCGCCCGCGACATCAGCCGCGGCTGAGCGACGCCGGCCCTAGGGTGCGAAAATTCACCGTTCTGTCAAGCTAGGGCAGTGCGAATCGACCGGCTCGGCAGCCTCGGCGAGGCACCCCGTGTGCTGCGCGCGATCGGTGATGCCACCGCCCGGCTCGGTCTGCCGCCGCCCGCGGCTCTGACCGGCGAATGGTTCGGTGCGCTGGCGGTCATCGCGCCTAGCCTGGCGGTGCGCCCGGTGGATGCGGCCGACGCTTTCGCGGTCCAGCTGGGCGCGCCGGCCAGCGACTCCCCCACGGTGGGCGGTGGCTGGCTTGGCTATCTGTCCTATCCGGACGCCGGCGCCGACGGGCGCCCGCACCGGATCCCGGAGGCCGCCGGCGGCTGGACCGACTGCGTGCTGCGCCGCGACCGGGACGGATGCTGGTGGTACGAAAGCCTCTCCGGGGCGGAGATGCCGGAGTGGCTGGCCGCCGCGCTATCCGCGGCGCCGGGCGCGGCGCGCGAGTGCCGGATCGAGTGGGACATCGCCGACCGGAAGGCGCACCGCGGCGCGGTGCTGGCCTGCCTGGAGGCGATTCGCGCGGGTGAGGTCTACCAGGCGTGTGTATGCACTCGATTTACCGGGGCGGTCACCGGGTCCTCGCTGGACTTCTTCATCGACGGTGTCGCGCGCACGTCGCCGGCCCGCGCGGCCTATGTCGCCGGCCGCTGGGGTGCGGTCGCGTCGCTGTCGCCCGAGCTGTTTTTGCGCCGCCACGGCACGGTGGTGATGTCGAGCCCGATCAAGGGAACGCTGCCGCTGGACGCCTGGCCGTCGGCGTTGCGCGCCTCGCCCAAAGAGGTGGCCGAGAACATCATGATCGTGGACCTGGTGCGCAACGACCTCGGCCGGGTCGCGGTCACCGGCACGGTCAAGGTGCCCGAGCTGCTGGTGGTGCGACGCGCGCCGGGCGTGTGGCACTTGGTATCCACGGTCTCGGCTCAGGTGCGGGTCGAGCTGCCGACGTCGGCACTGCTGGACGCCGCCTTCCCGCCCGCATCGGTCACCGGCACCCCCAAACATCGTGCTCGCCAATTGATTTCGCAATGGGAATCGCATCGCCGCGGGATATATTGCGGCACAGTCGGTTTAGCGTCGCCGATCGCCGGATGCGAGCTGAATGTCGCGATCCGCACCGTGGAGTTCGACGACGCCGGAACCGCCGTACTGGGCGTCGGCGGCGGCATCACCGCCGATTCGAACCCCGACGCCGAATGGGAGGAATGCCTGCACAAGGCCGCTCCCGTCGTCGGGTGGCCGTGCACCGCACCCGCCGCCTCGGTGGGCTAGTCCTGGCGGCGCGCCCGCACCACCTCCTCGTAGAGCTGTCGGGAACGCACGCCCGGGTGGGCCGCGGCCACCTCGGTGCAGGCCTCCTTGACGCGAACCCCTTGGGCAACGAGGTCTTTCACCCGAGCCACCAGCGACGCCACGTCGGCGGACGGGCTCGCGCCGGCCAGCACGACCGTGATTTCGCCGAGCACGCCGTCGGCCGCCCATGTCGCCAGCTCCTGGAGCGACCCACGCACCACTTCCTCGTGCACCTTGGTCAGCTCACGGCAGATCACCGCGGAGCGTGCACCGCCGAGCTGCTCGACAGCATCGAGCAGGCACGCCGCCAGCCGGCGCGGCGACTCGAAGAACACGCAGGTGCGCCGTTCGTCGGCCAGCGAGGCCAGCCACGTCTTGCGCGCCCCACCCTTGCGCGGGGCGAAACCCTCGAAGCAGAACTTCTCCGACGGCAGACCGGACACGGCCAGCGCGGTGGTCACCGCGGACGGTCCGGGTAAGCACGTCACCGCGATCCCGGCCTCGACGCACGCCACGACCATCCGGTAGCCGGGGTCGCTGATCAACGGCATTCCGGCGTCGCTGACCACCAGCACCGTGGCACCGGCCTTGATCTCCTCGACCAGCGCGGGCACCCGCGCGGCCTCGACCTGGTCGAACAAGCTGACCACCCGACCGGCGATCCGGACGTCGAGCGCCTTGGCCAACGTTCGCACCCGCCGGGTGTCCTCGGCGGCCACCACATCGGCCTCGCCCAGCGCCCTGATCAGGCGCGGTGAGGCATCCGAAGGCTGGCCGAGCGGGGTCGCACCCAGCAATAGGCGACCGTGGGACATGACGGACAGCCTACGATCGACACCGATGTCCGCCCCGCCCAGCGAAGCCTCCTTGACCGTGGATAGCGCCGTCAAGGAGCGCGTCGTCCCCGTCGTCAGCCCGGGACCGTTGGTTCCGGTCGCGGATTTCGGGCCGACCGACCACATCCGCGGCTGGGTGGTCACCGGCGTCATCACCCTGCTGGCGGCGATCACCCGATTCGTCAATCTGGGGTCGCCGACCGATGCCGGTACACCGATCTTCGACGAGAAGCACTACGCGCCTCAGGCGTGGCAGGCGCTGCACAACCACGGGGTGGAGGACAACCCCGGGTTCGGTCTGGTCGTCCACCCACCGGTGGGCAAGCAACTGATCGCGATCGGCGAGGCGATCTTCGGCTATGACGGAGTGGGCTGGCGATTCACCGGCGCGCTGCTCGGCATGGTGATGGTGACGCTGGTGATGCGGATCGTGCGGCGAATCAGCCGCTCGACGCTGGTCGGCGCGATCGCCGGAGTGCTGTGCATCTGCGACGGCGTCAGCTTCGTCGCCTCGCGCACCGCGCTGCTTGACGGCCTGCTCACCTTCTTCGTGGTCGCGGCGTTCGGCGCCCTGATCGTCGACCGCGACGAGGTGCGCCGGCGCATGCACGTCGCGCTGCTGGAAGGCCGCACCGCCGATACCCCGTGGGGGCCGCGACTCGGCGTGCGCTGGTGGCGGTTCTTGGCGGGTGTCCTCCTCGGATTGGCTTGCGGGACAAAGTGGTCCGGCCTCTACTTTGTGGTGTTCTTCGGCGTGATGTCGCTGGCGTTCGACGTGGCCGCGCGGCGCCAATATCAGGTGGTGAGACCGTGGCTGGGGGCACTGCGGCGTGACCTGGTCCCCACTGGCTACGCGCTGGGCCTGATCCCGATCGCGGTGTACCTGGCCAGCTACGCGCCGTGGTTTGCGTCCGAGACCGCGATCGACCGACACGAGGTGGGCCAGACGATCGGTCCGCAGAGCAACTTTCCGGTGCCCGACGCGTTGCGCTCGCTGTGGCATTACAGCGCGAAGGCGCTGCAATTCCATGCGGGCCTGACGAATTCGGCGGGCAACTACCACCCGTGGGAATCCAAACCGTGGAGCTGGCCGATGTCGCTGCGGCCGGTGCTCTACGCGATCGATCAGCAGAACGTGGGCGGGTGCGGGGCGCAATCGTGCGTTAAGGCCGAGATGCTGGTCGGCACACCAGCGATGTGGTGGCTGGCGGTGCCGGTGCTGGTGTATGCCCTGTGGCGATCGGCCGTCCGGCGGGACTGGCGCTACGCGGTGGTCCTGGTCGGTTACTGCGCCGGGTGGCTGCCGTGGTTCGCCGACATCGACCGGCAGATGTACTTCTTCTACGCGGCGACGATGGCGCCGTTCCTGGTGATGGCCCTCGCGTTGATCTGCGGTGACATTCTCTATCGCCCGGGCCAAACCGCAGAGCGGCGCACCCTGGGACTCATCATCGTGAGCTTTTATGTCGCTCTGGTGGTAACGAACTTCGCCTGGTTGTTTCCGGTGCTCACCGGTCTGCCCATCTCGCAGCAGACCTGGGACATGGAGATCTGGCTGCCCAGCTGGCGCTAGCCCGCTCTTCGCGTCGAGACTGCAACCGGCCACGGCCCTACTCGAGAAACGCGTTGCCAGTTGCAGTTTCGCGGCATGTTTAGAGCGCGTCGCGGGCGACCGGGCACGACATGCACCGCGGACCGCCACGGCCGGTGCCCAATTCGGACCCCGCGATCGACAACACCTCGATGCCGGCATCCTGCAGGCGCGCGTTGGTCTGCATGTTGCGCTCGTAGGCGACGACGACGCCAGGCGCCAGCGCCAGCGTGTTGTTGCCGTCGTCCCACTGCTCGCGCTCGGCGACGACGGGATCCAGACCGGTGTCGATGACGCGCAGCTTATCGATCCCCATCGCCTTGGCCGCCGCCTCTAAAAAGGGCGTCTCATCGCTGATGTTCACACCGTCGGCTGCGCGTTGGATTGTGAATGCCGAAAGCGTGTCGACGACGTTCGCGTACATGACGACCGTGTCGGTGTCGACCATCGTGCAGACCGTGTCCAGGTGCATCTGCGCACGCTGCTGCCCGATCGGAACGGCGAGCACCGTGGTAGCAAGATCGTCGTCGAACAGGCTGCGCGCCAACGCTTCCGCACCGGCCGGGGTGGTCCGCTCGCCCACGCCGACCGCAATGACACCGGGAGCAAGCAACAGTACGTCCCCGCCCTCGACGGGAGCGGATCTCGATTCGTAAGCCTTGCGCACACCGGTGAACCGTGGGTGGTGGGCATAGATGAGGTCGGTCAGCGACGCCTCTCGTGCCCGCGCGCGCAGCGCCAGCGACGGGATCACCACCCGCTGCCCGATCCATATCGACGAGTCCCGAGTGAACACCAGGTTGGGCAGTGGGTCGATGACGAAATCTCCGCCGTGGTGCATGCGAAGCACCAGGGACACGTCGGTCCGGGTATCGGCGGGCAGCTCGTTGAACGTCATGCCGGCCATCAGCACGTGCGCCAACTTGGCCGGCTCCAGGCCACGCAGGTATGCCGAAAGCTCTTGCCCCAGTGGCACTCCGAGCCGGCGCGCGTCCACGGCGGCCGCAACGCCCTGCATCCGGGCGGCTCCGCTGTGGTGAAGCGCCTCGGTCAGCAGGTCGGACAGCAGCAGCACTTCCACGCCCCGGGACCTCAGCAACTCGGAGAACTGGTCGTGTTCCTCCTGCGCACGAGCCACCCACGGCAATCCGTCGAAAAGCAGCTGGTCGTTGTTGCGCGGATTGAGTCGCTGCAGCTCGGCACCGGGGCGGTGCAGGATCACGATCCGTAGCGTGCCTACTTCGGAATTGGTGCTCAGCTCAATAACACCCACAGTTAAACCGTAGCCGCGCCGATCGCGCCCGTCGCGTCACACCCGAGGCGTGCTGGTGGCCCGGCGAGTCCCGATCAGTCGAACGGATGTGCGATAAGATGTGCGACGTGGGGACCGCGGTACAGGGCTCGCTGTTCGAGCACACCGAGCGACGGCACCTCGGCGACGGTGCTTTTATCGAGATTCGCGCAGGCTGGCTCAGCGACGACCCATCCGGTGCGCAAGAGCTGCTCGACGCGCTGTTGTCGACGATCCCGTGGCGCGCGGAGCGCCGCCAAATGTACGACCGGGTGGTCGACGTGCCGCGGCTGGTGAGCTTTCACGACCTGACCGTCGAGGACCCGCCCCACCCGCTGCTGGGGCGCCTGCGCCGCCGGCTCAACGACATCTACGCGGGCGAACTCGGCGAGCCCTTCACCACGATCGGGTTGTGCTGCTACCGAGACGGCTCCGACAGCGTCGCCTGGCACGGCGACACGATTGGCCGCAGTAGCTCCGAGGACACCATGGTGGCGATCATCAGTCTCGGTGCCACTCGAACGTTCGCGCTGCGCCGGCGCGGCGGCGGGGCATCGTTGCGGCTGCCGCAGGCGCACGGCGACCTGCTGGTGATGGGCGGATCCTGTCAGCGCACCTGGGAGCATGCCGTTCCGAAGACCTCGTTGCGCAAGGGCCCGCGGGTCAGCATCCAGTTCCGGCCCCGCGACGTGCGCTAGGACGTGCGGATCGCGGTCACCGCTTTGACGAGCAGGTCACGGGCCCGTTGTGTGTCGACCTTGGCGACCGGCTGGTCCGGGACGACGAGCGGATTGGCGATCACAATCACCTGGTAGTCGCCGAACTGCGCGGAGTAGTCGTAGAGCTCGCCGGTGCGGGCGCCACCGGCAAGCACCGCTTGCAGGACGCGGTGCACGCCGAACGTGTTTGTCCCGTCGATGTGCGGCGCGTCGATGACCTCGAGGCCGCCACGCACCTGGCCGCCCGAGAACGCGACCTTGTTGCAGTCCTTGCCCGGGTCGTTGATCGGCAGCGGCTTGGAGGTCTCCACCGCGATGACGACATAGCGGTCACCATCGCCCTCGGCGGACACCGCGGCCATGTTGCCCTGCACGTCCGGCGGCATATCCGGCCCCGACGCC
Source organism: Mycobacterium sp. Aquia_216 (assembly GCF_026723865.1). Taxonomy (NCBI): domain Bacteria; kingdom Bacillati; phylum Actinomycetota; class Actinomycetes; order Mycobacteriales; family Mycobacteriaceae; genus Mycobacterium; species Mycobacterium sp. Aquia_216. The sequence continues at coordinate 5,230,841 of NZ_CP113529.1, forward strand.
AACTTCGCACAGTTGGCCGGTTCGAACTTCAGCCCGTCGGGCAGCTTGCGGGCGGACAGCAGCTTGGGATCGATCGCCCGTTCCGAGATGTCGGTGACCTTGAACTCGGGCCCAAAGCTCGACTTCACCGACACGACCTTGGCGATGTCGGCGCTTGTCGCGGTAGTGCTATTCGACGAGCATCCGGCCAGCACGCAGGCGGCCCCGATCGCGCATACCAGCTTGGACACCGTGGCTAATCTACCCAAAGCCGGACGTTCAGCTGCGCAACGTGGACACCGTTTTGACGAGCAGATCGGCGGCGAATTGCGGCGGCAATGCCGGCAACGCCGAACCCGGATCCGTGGTCAGTGTGGTGAAGGCGTAGAAGCCGCCCAGGTATGCGATGAATGTATATGCCCGCGAATCGATTTCGGTGCCCGACTCGACACTGGATTTGACGTCGACGACCATGCCGAGGGTTTGCGCACCGTCGATGTGTGGCGGTTCGGTGAGCCGGACGGTGGCGGTGGTGCGCGCGGCGGTCATGGCCCACTGACCACAGGTGTCGACGACGTCGCGGTCCAGGTCAGCGTCGGGCAAAGTCACCACCACGGCGTCGATGATGCCGCCCGGGCCCGAGGCGGACAAACCCTGCGCGGATTGGTCGCTTCCCTTGCCGGGATCGGCGAGCGCGGCGCATACCCCGGGCTTGGATGCCGCGTCGGCGTCCAGACCCCAGATCGCCCGCGGTGAGGCCGCGCGGGGGATGCCACTGGTGACCTCGTAACCGGGCGGCAGGTCGCGAACGACGCGTTTGATGTTGCCGGGGTTGATGACGCTGCCGCGCGCCGGAGGCGAGGACGCCGCCGGTGGTCGGCGCGCCGGCGAATGTGCACCGCACGCGGCAATCAGCAGCGCGAGCAGCAACGGCAGCACCGGGCCAATCCAGAACCGCCGCATGCCCGTTGATATCACGAGACGCCGACTCAGCCGAGTGCCTCGATCACCTGGCGGGCGACGCGTTTGATCTCGTCGGCCAAGTCACCCTTGATGCCCAGGTGGCGCCGGCGCGGCACGTCGATGACGGTCGTGATGACCCCGACGTCTTCGCGCTGCCAAACCGCGCCGTAGCGGTCCATGATCTTGCGCATCGGCAAGTTGTCGGAAAGCATTCGCGCGGAGAACCTTTCGACTCCGTCGATCCTGGCGGCGATCGACAGCGCACCGATCAGGAAGCTGCCGATCCCCCGGCCCTGGTAGGCGTCGGCGACGGTGAACGCGATCTCGGCGACCGTCGGATCGTTTTCGTCGCGGACAAAACGCGCGTCGGCTACCGGATCGTCACCGTCGGTCACCACCCAAACGAAGTGGTCGACGTAGTCGACCTCGGACAGGTAGTGCATCAATGCCGCCGACGGCAGCCGAGCCGTCATGAACCGCCGGTACAGCGTCTCGCTGGAGAATTGGATATGACCGTGCACGGTCCGCACGTCGTCGCCGGGAAGCACCGGGCGCAGCTGCAGGTGAGTGCCGTCGCGCATCCGGATCGGGATGGGCTTGACGAAGGCGGCGAGGCGCTGGCGCACCATCCGCAATAACCGGGGCATGATGCCCGGGATGTACAGCAGTCGGTCGAAGGCGTCGTTGTCGCCGATCCAGCCGGACAACGGTTCGGCCGTGGTGACGGTCGCGATCCGCGGGCTGTCGCGGAGCAGGGCGATCTCGCCGATCAGCGAGCCCGCGCCAGTCTCGCCGATGGCCACCGCGCCGTCGACACCGGTGTGTCTGATCTCGGCGGTGCCCGAGGAGATGAGCAGGAACGAAACGGCCTGCTCGCCCTGCTGCATCAGCACCTGACCCGCCGCGGCACGCAGCGGCTGCAGGCAGGCCGCCAACGGCTCCAAGTCTTCGACGGCGCATCCCTCGAAGATGTCCATCGCGGCGAGTTCTTCCGCCCGCGCACCGATCAATTCGGCCACAGCGGCAATCCGGGCACTCCGCGGCGGCGGCACCGGCCCGCGACTCGCGATGATCGATCTGCCATGACCGCCCGCCTGCATTGCCTTCGTCTACCGCGCCCGGATGGGACAGCTGGACACGGTCCGATATTGCCCAGGTTATGAGGTGGCTGCTCGCCGCGGCAAGGACGTGCGGTCACGCATAGGGGTTCGCCGGCGCGGCGACGGGCGTGACCGAGACGGCCCGCAGCGTGGGGATCGGCGGCGTATGGGGTTGGCGCTCGGCCGGAATCACCACGCCCTCCACCCGCAGCCAGGTGTTGTCGGGGAAGGCGAAGGCGCTGGCGCCGTCGTGATCGCGCAGATGGATGCGGGCCAGCTGGGCGTCGGCGGCGCAACAGATGATGACAATACGGGCAAGGTCGATGCCGCCGGGTTCGTTGAGGGCGAAAGCGGTGACCGTGATCAGCCGGTTGTCCAGCGATCCCGTGCTGTCGTTGGCCGCCCGCACCACCGCCTCCGCCAGCGAGACTTCCGGCGCCCGCCCTGGTGGCAATGGCGGAAATGCCGTCCGCAGAACATCATTGGAGACATTAGTCACCGACCCAGTGGCGGCTTGGGGCCGCAAGGCCGGGGGCGTCACAAAGATCAGCACCACGATGGGCACGGCGAGCAACCACACCACGCCGCCGCGGTGGGAGTGCCCGTCTTCGGCATCGCGGCCGCCACGACGAATGTCGGAGGCGATGGCCACCAATGCGAGCCCGATCAGGAGCGCGGCGGTGAGTACCAGCCATGGCAACAGCGTGGGCTTGACATAGCGGGTAAAAACGCCGGTGGCCACGATCAGCCCGATGCTCAGCCCGACCAGCAGCAGAATCGTGTTCTCGGTTTCGCGCTTCATCGAGCGCCACCCAGCAGGAGCACGCCGACCAGGGTGGCCACCACGGTGGCGACGACCAGGGTTGCGGGGGCGAAACGGGAAGCGAACGGCCGCCCGAAGATGCCGGACTGCATCGCCAGCAGCTTGACGTCGACGGCGGGCCCGACCACCAGGAACACCAGCCGCGGAACCAGGGGAACCATCGTCAGGCTGGAGGCCACGAACGCATCGGCCTCCGAGCACACCGCCAGTACTACCGCGAGCGCCGCCATGGCGAGGACACCCAGCATCAGGTGCGCGCCGACGTTTTCGAAGATCCACGACGGCACCAGCACGTGCAGGGCCGCCGCGGCGGCGGCGCCCACCACGAGGTAGGCCGCGGCTTGCAGAAAATCGTGCCGGGCCACTTCGCAGAACAGCAGCCACTTCGACTGCGTCCCCGGGCCGTGCGACTCGTGCGGCGGAAGTCGGCGGGTGATCCACTCGGTGCGGCCCCACCGCGACCACGCCCAGCCCATCACGACCGCGGTCAGCAGCGACGCGGCGACCCGGGCGATGACCATCCTCGGCTGCCCCGGGAACGCGACGGCCGTCGCGACCACCACGACCGGATTGATGGCGGGCGCGGCGAGCATGAACGTCAAGGCCGCGGCCCCCGCCACCCCGCCGTCGCCGAAGAGCCGGCGCGCCACCGGCACCGAGCCGCACTCGCAGCCCGGCAGCGCGGCCCCGGCGACACCGGCGGCAAGCACCGCCGTCGCGGGCCGGCGCGGCAGCCAGCGCACCAGCCGCTCGGGCGACACGAACACCGCTATCAATCCGCTGACCACCACCCCCAAGCCCAGGAAGGGCAAGGCCTGGACGAAGACGCCGCAGAACACGGTTCCCGCGGTGGCCAAGGAGTCGCTGTTCGCGACGATGGCGCGCAGCCATGTCCCCGCGATGGCGAACCCCACCAAGCCGAAGACCAGGACTTCCATCGACCCGAAACGCGATCGACGCTCGGCCCTCACCTAACGCACCCGGCTTGAGATCTCATGACAGTTGATGAAAACGATTATCACTGTGGTCCCGGCGGGTGCCCGCACCCGGGGCACCGGCGTGGCGGCCCCGCGGATTAGCGTGCATCGCAATGAGCCAGGATTCGGTCGAGTTGACCCGCGGCCTCATGAGCCGGACCGCCCAGCTGCGGCACGGTTTTCTCGACGTGTTGGGCGAATCGACGAGCGCGCCGGTACCGACCGTCGCGCAGCGCGCGATGAACAGCCCCTTCGTCGCGACGGTCTACCAAAGGCTGTGGCGGCCGACCGCCTTTTACGTCGCCAGCGGCCTCACCCACCGGGCCGAACAGCGCCGGGCGGCGTCCGCACTGCGGCTGCCGACCGCCGAACGGTTGCTCGATGTTGCTTGTGGCCCAGGCAATTTCACCGCTCCCCTGGCCACGGAACTGCCCGACGGCGGCCTCGCGGTGGGGTTCGACATCTCCGAGTCGATGCTGACGCGGGCCGTCGCCGACAACAGCGGGCCGCGAACGTGTTATGTCCGCGGCGATGCCCGCATGTTGCCGTTCCACGATGAGACCTTCGACGCCGTCTGTTGTTTCGGTGCGCTGTACCTGATGCCCGAGCCGTTCCGCGTCGCCGGTGAGATGGTGCGGGTAGTCAAACCCGGGGGCCGGATCGCGATCCTGACCAGCTATGCGCGCGAAGCGGCGCCGGTGCGGCAGCTGATGACCGCGGCCGCGCGCACGATTGGCCTGACGGTGTTCGGCCGACGTGACTTCGTCGATCTGTTCTCGTCGGCCGGGCTCGTCGACATCGAGCAGCAGACACAGCGCGCAGTGCAGTTCGTCGTTGCCGCAAAATCGGGCGCAACGCGCTAGGAGGCCGCCTTGGCCACGCCGAGGATCCGCACGACCGGCGTGCCCTCCTCAAACTCCAGGACCCACGGATCGCCGCCGTTGACGGGCTCCGAGGTGAGCTTGAACATGGTCGGCAGGCCGGCCCGTTGCGACATCTGCGTGCATTCGACCTGGAACAGCCGGTAGTCGCCCTCTTCGTGAATGGCCAGCGAGAAGCCCGGCTGAACGGATTCGACCGGGACCTTCTGCAGGTAGTACTCGATACTCATCTCCATCACATTAGAGCCGACACCGTATCTAATCCCGCGCCGAAACACCGTCTTATCAAATGTTCAGCTAAATTTTTCCGACCACACTCGGGACCCCGCCGGCGCTGGACGCGCATCGTCGGGTTGAGGCCTACAGGTGCGCCGCCGTTGCGTGCTTATTGAAAATGATTATCATTAAGCCGTGGCCTCGCAACGCTCCGACCTACTTCCGGTAACCGTCCTGTCCGGCTTCCTCGGAGCCGGGAAGACAACGCTGCTGAATCACGTGCTGGCGAACCGCGAAGGCGGACGGGTCGCGGTGATCGTCAACGACATGAGCGAGGTCAACATCGATGCCGCCTTGGTCGCCGGAACGGGTTATCTGGACCGCACCGAAGAGAAATTGGTCGAACTGACCAACGGCTGCATTTGCTGCACGTTGCGCGAAGATCTCATCGAGTCGGTGGCTCACCTGGCATCGACGGGCCGGTTCGACTACCTGCTGATCGAGTCGACGGGCATCTCCGAACCGATGCCGGTCGCCGCGACCTTCAGCTGGGAGTTCGAAGACGGCTTCAGCCTCGGGAGTGTCGCGAAGCTCGACACGATGGTGACGGTAGTTGACGCGTCGACGTTTCTGCGCGAGCTCGCGCGCGGCGACGAGCTGGCGGCTCGCGACCTCGCGGTCAGCGACGCCGACAGCCGCACCATCGCCGACCTGCTCGTCGACCAAGTCGAATTCGCCGACGTCATCTTGCTCAACAAGACCGATCTGGTCAGCGAGGAGGCCTGCGCGAGAACCGCCGCGATGTTAAGGCGCCTGAACCCGTCGGCACGCATCGTGCCCACCGACCACGGCCGGGTGCCGCTGCAGGAAGTACTGGGCACCGGCCTGTTCGACCCCGATCTCGCCGCAGAATCACCGGGCTGGGATCAGGAGATCAACGGCGGTCACACGCCCGAGACCGAGGAATACGGCATCAGCAGCGTGACGTTCCGCGCGCGGCGCCCCTTTCACCCCCAGCGCCTGCATGCGGCACTGGAACAGTTGCAAGGGTTGTTGCGCAGCAAGGGTTTCTGCTGGATCGCCAGCCGTCCCAGCGTCGCGGCAGTCTGGTCGCAGGCCGGACCCAACTTGGTAATCGAGCCGGCGCAATACTGGACGACCGCCGACATTCGCCCCGGCCAGGAGATCGTGTTCATCGGGCTCGAGCTCGACCGCGATCGGGTACTGAGCCTCATGGCGTCGGCGCTGCTGACCGACACCGAACTAGCCCAGGGACCGCGGCGGTGGGTCGCCTATCCCGATCCGTTGCCGCCGTGGAGCGTCGCTCACACCCATTGACGGACAGCGAGATACAGCGATGGCCCACACCCACGGCTACCGGCCCGGGGAGCACCGGACGAGGCGTGAAATCGATATGGCAATCGGCGTTCTGATGGGTATTCGTCGTTGCTCGCAGCGAGATGCCTTGCACGCGTTGGTGTCCGCCACGCGGGCCAGCGGGGTCGGGCTAGGCGGAGTTTCGCGCGCGTTGCTCGACGTGGTCAGCGACAACTCCGACCCATCCGTCAGCGAGGTGATAGCGCACTGGACCGCGGTGCTCGAGATCCCGCAACCGGCGGTGACCGGCGAAGAACCTTCTTGACTTGCTTGACGTCCGATTCGTCAACGCCGATTGCCGTAGCGGCGGCGGAACTTTTCCACCTGCCCCGCGGTATCCAGGATTCGGCGACCCCCGGTCCAAAACGGGTGTGAATCCGAGGTGACCTCTACCACGACAAGTGGATACGTCCGCACGCCCTGCGGCGTCGGCCATTCGATCGTGCGTGAACTCGTCATCGTCGATCGGGTGAGGAAGGCCGCGCCCGTCGTTGCATCCTGGAAGACCACGGGGTGGTAATCGGGGTGGATGTCGGGTTTCATCCGCGGCCTCACTTCAGCATTTATTGATAATCATTTTCATTAGAGCTAGTCGAACGGTACCGCCTTCCGGCGGCCTTGTCGACAATGATTTTCAACTACGCCCCGGGCGCGTAGAACGGGGCGTCAGGCGCCGGGGTCGCTCGCGCCGAGGCGCAAGTGATCGATGTGGTACACGGCTTCGTCGAGCAATTGAGCGACGTGGTTGTCGTAGAGGCGGTAGACGATGTTGCGTCCGTTGCGGTCACCGGCAACCAGTCCGAGGGCGCGAAGCAGGCGCAACTGGTGAGACACGGCCGGCTGTTCCATCCCGACCGCCGTCGACAGGTCGCCGACCGAGCACGGGGATTGCCGCAGCCGGGTCAGGATCATCAGCCGATTGGGTGAGGCCAAGGCCTGCAGCGTCTCGGCGATCCTGCCTGCCGATGCCAGGTCGAGCGCAGCGGGTGGCGGCACCCTGCCCTCGACTCCGTGTCCCATTTCTCAATTGAAGCACGCACCATCAACTGGTATGAAATATGTAGAGCTATACATGTATAAATGTATCGTCTGTGTTGGTGACGATGGGATTGGGGCCGCTTCGATGAGTTGCACCACCGTGCCGCCGACGCGCACCCCGTTGATGGCCAGCGGGCGGTCACGCGTCGTGGGTTTGTGGGCGGTCCCATCGGTGCGGTGGGCGAGCGTCGCCCTGATTCTGTTTTTGGCCGGACTCGCGGCGCAACTGCTAGCGGCCCCTTCCTGGAGTTGGTGGGCTTTCTACCTGGCGTGCTACCTCACCGGCGGCTGGTCACCGGCCTTAGAAGGGCTGCAGGCGTTAAGGTCTCGCATCCTCGACGTCGATCTGCTCATGGTGGTCGCCGCGATCGGTGCGGCGAGTATCGGCCAGATCTTTGACGGCGCGCTGCTGATCGTCATTTTCGCCACCTCGGGAGCATTGGAAGACGCGGCAACCAAGCGCACCGAGGATTCGGTCAAGGGCTTGCTCGACCTGGCACCCGATCGCGCTGTCCGTATCGACGCCGACGGGATCGAAGAATCGGTGAACGCTGCAGACCTTTGCATCGGTGACCTCGTCAGCGTGCGCCCCGGCGAGCGCGTCGGCGCGGATGGTGTCGTTGTCGATGGCGCCTCCGATGTCGATCAATCGTCGGTGACCGGGGAACCCCTGCCGGCCGGCAAGTCCGTCGATGACGAGGTATTCGCCGGCACGCTCAATGGTGCTGGGGCACTTCGTATTCGCGTTACCAAAGACCCGTCCGAAACCGTCGTCGCCCGCATCGTTGCCCTCGTCGCCGAGGCATCGTCCACCAAAGCCAAGGCACAACTGTTCATTGAGAAGGTCGAGCAACGTTATTCCGTGGGCGTTGTCGTGGCGACCCTGGCCCTGTTCGCGGTCCCGCTGACGTTCGGCGCCGACCTACGGTCCACGTTGCTTCGAGCGATGACGTTCATGATCGTGGCGTCGCCGTGCGCGGTGGTGTTGGCCACCATGCCGCCGCTGCTTTCGGCAATCGCCAACGCCGGACGCCACGGTGTCCTGGTGAAGTCGGCGGTCGCGATGGAACACCTCGCGGACACCACTGCGGTCACCATCGACAAGACGGGCACCCTGACGACGGGAACGCCGCAACTCACCAGCGTCGCTGCGATTGACGACCGCTACTCCGATGACGACGTACTGCGGATAGCCGCCAGCGCAGAGCAGTTCAGCGAGCATCCGCTCGGGCGCGCGGTCGTCACGGCCGCCCGCGCACGCGGGCTCACCTTGTTGGAAGCCAACGATTTTCAGGCGCTTCCCGGCCGTGGCGTTCGCGCGCATGTCGCAGAGCGCGCGATCGAAGTTCTCAGCCCGCGAGCATTCCGGGGCAACCCGCTCGCCGCGACCAGCCTCGAACGGCAGGGCACCACCGCCGTTTTCGTCGTGGTCGATGCGATACCCGTGGGCATCCTCGGACTCGACGACACCGTGCGCGAGGGCACCGACGTGGTGGTTCGCGCCATCGCCGCGCTCACGTCCCACCCGCCGGCCCTGCTGACCGGCGACACTCGGCCGGCAGCGGAGCAGCTGGCCGCACAGGTCGGGATCGCAGATGTCCGTGCCGACCTGCTGCCTGAGGAGAAAGTCGCCGCCGTCCGCCAGCTGCAGAACGATGGCCACCGAGTGCTGTTTGTCGGTGACGGTATCAATGACGCGCCCGCCATGGCCGCCGCACACGCCTCGATCGCCATGGGCCGCAACGGAGCCGACCTGACGCTGGAAACCGCCGACGCCGTCACCGTCCGAGACGAACTCGCCACGATCCCGGCGATTGTTGCGCTTTCACGGCGCGCACGCCGCGTCGTCGTCGTCAACTTGGCCATCGCGGCGAGTTTCATCACCGGGCTCGTCGCATGGGACTTGCTGGGCCACCTGCCACTACCCCTCGGCGTCGCGGGCCACGAAGGCTCCACGGTCATCGTCGCGCTCAACGGTTTGCGACTCCTGAACGGGCGCGCCTGGCGCTCAGCGATATCGTCTCGGTGACACCAATCGATCGGTAGGAAGGGTCACGATGACGAACGCCGTCGGCAGGGTGGCAGGCAAGGTCGCGTTCATTACGGGCGCGGCGCGCGGCCAAGGACGAGAACACGCCGTCCGTCTCGCCGAGGAAGGCGCGGACATCATTGCCGTCGATATGTGTGCCGACGTCGAAGGCGTCAACTATCCGGGCGCGACGGAGGCCGATCTCGAGGAAACCGGGGCGCTGGTCGAGAAGTTAGACCGGCGCATCGTCACCGCCAAGGCCGATGTCAGAGACCTCGCGAGCCTTCGCGATGCGCTGCAGCAGGGAATCAACGAGTTGGGCCGGCCTGACGTGGTGGTGGCCAATGCCGGCATTAGCGGCAGTCCCGCGCCCGCCGCGCTGATTGAAGAAGCCGCCTGGCAGACAATGCTCGACATCAATCTCACCGGCGTCTGGCACACCGTCAAGGTGGCGGTGCCGCATATGTCCGACGGGCGGGGCGGATCCATCATCTTGGTGAGCTCCATGTTGGGACTCCGTGGCGGCGGATACATGGCGCATTACGCCTCCGCAAAGCATGGCGTTGTCGGCCTGATGAACTCGCTCGCGAATGAACTTGCACCGCAGTCGATTAGAGTCAACTCGATCCATCCCGGCAACGTGCTGACGCCGATGATCGACAACGAGCAGTTCCACCGCACGCTGCGGCCGGACCTGCCCGAGCCCACCATGGACGACACGGCCGCGGTGATCGGTCACTTCCATATGCTGCCGGTGCCGGTAATCGAGGCCCGCGCGGTGAGCAACGCCGTGCTGTTTCTCGCCTCCGACGAGGCGCAGTACATCACCGGAGCGGCACTGCCGGTCGACGCGGGAGCCGTCGCGAAGTTCTAGGGCGTCCGTGGCCCGGGGGCCGTTCACCCTCACACGAGTAACACGCGCCGACCATTAGACGGTTCGCAGATGCGCTATCGCATCCGATATCGCTTTCAACAGTCGCCGCATAGTCGGTCAGCAACGCCGGCCTCCTACATAAGCTACTATCTACGTATGCATGCAGATAACGCTGCAGCGCCGCTCGCCGAGGATCAGGTCAGCCTGATCGTCGAGATCTTTCGAATGTTGGCCGACCACACGCGCATTCGAGTGTTGTGGGCACTGACCGAGGGCGAGTCGTCGGTCAACGACCTCGCCGAAAAGGTGGACAAGCCCGCACCGTCGGTGTCCCAGCACCTGGCGAAGCTGCGCATGGCTCGGCTGGTACGCACCCGCCGGTCCGGCACCACGATCTTCTACAGCCTGGAAAACGAACACGTCGGCCAGTTGGTCGTCGATGCGGTATTCCACGCCGAGCACGCCGGCCCCGGTGTGCCGTCCCACCACCGCGGCGACCCGGACGTGCGGGGCATCACGACCGACCGTCAGCCGCGAAAGGCCAGAGCGCGATGAACGATCACGATCACGATCACCCGAAGGGGTTGTGGGGCGCGATCCAAGAGATCTTTGCGCCGCACTCCCACGACGCCGCCCACAGCGTTGACAGCGCGCTGGAGTCCAGCGCCGACGGCATTCGCGCGGTCAAGGTCAGCCTGCTGGTCCTGGGCGCGACCGCGATCGCGCAGATCGTCGTCGTGCTTCTTTCCGGCTCCATCGCGCTGGTTGCCGACACCATCCACAACTTCTCCGACGCTCTCACCGCTGTGCCGCTGTGGATCGCATTTGCGTTGAGCAGCAAGGTCGCAACGCGCCGCTACACCTACGGCTTCGGCCGGGTGGAAGACCTCGCGGGGCTGTTCGTGGTCGCTATGATCGCGCTGTCGGCGATCATCGCCGCCTATGAGGCCATTGACCGGCTGATCAATCCACGGCCCATCGACCACGTGTGCTGGGTCGCGGTGGCGGGCCTTGTCGGCTTCCTCGGAAACGAATGGGTGGCCATCTACCGCATCCGGGTAGGACGCCGCATCGGCTCGGCCGCGCTCGCCGCCGACGGCCTGCACGCCCGCACCGACGGCTTTACCTCCCTGGCGGTGCTGATCGGCGCCGGCGGTGTGGCTCTGGGCTTTCCGCTTGCCGACCCGATCATCGGCTTGGTGATCACGGTCGCCATTCTGGCCGTGCTTCACACGGCGGTGCGCGACGTGTTCCGCCGTTTGATGGACGGCGTAGACCCGACGTTGATCGACACCGCCGAAGCCGTGCTCGCCGCCCGACCGGGTGTCCGCGCGGTCCGCAGTGTGCGGATGCGCTGGATTGGGCACCGGTTGCACGCCGATGCCGAGCTCGACATCGACCCCGCGCTGAGTCTGGCTGCGGCACATGAGATTGCGCACGACTCCGAACACGACCTGATTCACGCGGTGCCCAAGCTGACTACCGCGATGATTCACGCTTATCCCGCCGGCGGCACCAACGCGGCCCAGAAACATCGCGAGCACGCCGAGTCACACCGTCATCAGCATTAACCAGTGCAACGTCGAATAGCGTTGAAGCGCAAGTAGTCGGGGGCCGTATTGTGCGCCGTGTATGGCGCATCCCGGTGAGTCTGGCCGTGGCGCGGCAGCCGGTGCACGATGACTTGTTACCGATCCAAACTTTATGCGTCGTTGGGTCGTTGGTCTGGCCGAGCACTGCGATGAGCTGTCATCCATGACACGGCAGGGGCATTTTGAGGACCTGCTGCTTCGACGTTGTGCCCGATCGTTGCCGGCATTCGTGCCCTGCTGATCAGACGCCCAGCACGGATTGAGACCACAGATATTCGTCGAGACCTTCAGGCCCGCCTTCGCGACCGATGCCGCTGCCCTTTACCCCACCGAATGGTGTACATGGCTGGCAGCCAAACGAATTGATCGCCATGGTGCCGGTATCGATGCGGGCGGACAGCGCCAGCGCACGGTCGACGTCCTGGGTCCATAGCGAGCCTGCGAGCCCATAGTCGGTGTCGTTGGCGATGGCAATCGCTTCGTCCACGTCGGCATACGCCATGATCGTGACCACGGGGCCGAAGATTTCCTCACGGGCGATGGCCATGCTGGAATCGACATCGACAAACACGGTGGGCTCGACATACCAGCCGGTGGGCTGTGACGCCGGCCGCCCGCCACCCACGATCACCCGGGCTCCGTCGGCCCAACCGGAGGCGATGTAGGACTCGACCCTGGCCCGCTGACGCTCTGCGACAAGTGGTCCGATGAAGGTCTCCGGGTCAAGGGGATCACCGACTTTGAACGACCCGACCATCGCCGCGATCGCCTCGGTGAACTCCGCCTGCCGGCTGAGCGGAAGCAGAATCCGACTGTCGGCGGCGCACACCTGTCCACTGTTGAGGAACGAGTTGAATGCCAAACCGGTGAGCGTGGCTTGCAGGTCGGCGTCGTCCAGGATGATCGCGGCGGACTTCCCGCCCAGCTCGAGGGTCACCGGTCGGAGCAGATCGCCGCACAGCGCGCCGATGCGCCGACCGGCGGCACCAGAACCCGTGAAGGCGACCTTGTCGACGCCGGGATGAGTCACCAGATATTCCCCGACGACCCGGTCGCCGGGGACGATATTGAGTACGCCGTCGGGCAGTCCGGCAGCCAGCGCCGCCTCGGCAAGGACGTAAGCATCCAGCGGGGCTTCCGGGGCCGGCTTGAGCACCACCGCGCATCCCGCCGCCAGAGCGGGGGCAAGCTTCATCATCGTCAACATGGGCGGGCCATTCCACGGCACGATCGCCCCGACGACACCGACTGGCCGCTTACGGACCAGACTGGATCCGCCGACGCCGCTACGGCGCTCCTCGAACACGGTGTCTGCGAGCAGGTCTGCGTAGTATTCCAGCTGCGCCATGGCGGGTTCGACCATCACCGGCTGCACCTGGGAGATCGGGCAGCCCATCTCCACGACTTGGGCCATGCCGAGTTCCTCTGCCCGCTTGCGACTTTCGTCAAGCAGCCGGCGGATCGCCTCGGTCCGCTCGGCCGGTGTGGAGTTGCCCCACTCGCCGACCATCGCCGCACGCGCGGCCGCAACGGCGGCGTCGATATCGGCCGGCGCGCCCGCGGGCACCCGCCCCACGACTTGTTCGGTGTGAGGCGAGATCACGTCGATGACTTCCGCGGTCTGCGGCGCGACCATCCGCCCACCGATCAGGAACTGGCTATGCTCGATCATTCGCGCGTGCCTCCGTATGAGCCGCGTAGTACGTTTCCGTCACCAGGGGGCCGGGAGGTCATCCGCTCGCCGCCTTGGAAAGCCCACTGCCGATTGGTTTTACGACACTGCCGGGGATCCATTCGCCCGCCGAGTCCGCGATGTCGCGATCAGACCCCGACGTCACCGTGCCCGGCTCCAGCGGACTGCCGAGCGGCGCCAACCACACATCCCGCGTCTCCGGCGAAGCAGGCAGGATGCGGGCGTGATGCGTCGCGTCGTCGAGTTGTGGGTGGCCCACGCAAAATTCCACCGCGAAGCCACGCACCCGGTCCTTCAGGTACACCCCGATGGACCCCGAGGGCGCGTGCCGGAGCAAATCGTCGCGCAGTTCGACTCCCCATCGCAGCGCATTGTTTCGCGCACGCATCACGTCGTCGAGAGATTCCACCTGAATGCAAAAGTGATTGAAAGACGGTGCCTCGCTGCGCAAGAGGACCAGCGAGTGGTGATAGCGATCGGCGCAACGGAAGAATCCGGCTCGATTACCGACCCAATCGGACGCCTTGAAACCCAGCACGTCTTGGTAGAATGTCGTCGCGCGCTCCCAATCCCGGACACCCCAGGCCGCATGCAGAAATTTCTCAATTTTGACACCGTTGTTGATCGGCGCAACACCCCGTTCCACCATGCCGGTGTACACCTCGACGGTGAAGTCGCCGGGATCAACGAACCGTACCCATCGCTGTACCTTGTCCTTGCGGAGATCGCCGCCTTCGACAAAATCGATGTTCCGTTCTTTCAGCTGTGCGCAGATTTCCGTCAGCGCCGCCTCGTCCGGAACCTCATACCCGATCCTTTTGACGCCACTGCCATTTCCCTCTTCTAGGCGAATCCAGTGATGCTCGACTCCACCCGTCATGAAGGCGGTATCTCCAACCTGCTCGGTCAGGTCGAGTCTGACGAAACGAGAATAGAATTCGGCGGCTTCAACCAGATCGTTGACTCCGAGGGCGATATACCCCAGTCGGGTGACCCTTGCCATTGCCCTTCCCTCCCTGCGCCCGCGTTGTTCGATATGATATCGTGGCCAACTGGAGTGTCAAGCAACCCTACGACTCCTGCCGGTCAGAACGACGTCACAACCACGCGCGTGATTGCCGGATCTTTCATTGCCGCATAACCACTCTCGATGTCGTCGAGCGCGATCTCACGCGACACGAGATCGTCGAGATTCATCCGGCCCTGCCGGTACAGGTCCGCGTAGTAGGGAATGTCTCGCTTGAAATTCGAAGACCCCAACGTGACACCCTCAACCCGAATCTGCTTGAGAACCGACGTGATGATGCTGACGGGGACCGCGTCGGCCGGATCACCGACACCGACCAGGTAGAGGCCGCCGCCCACCGCGAGCATCCCAATTCCGTTCTGCGCCACGGCCGATGTTCCGACGAAGTCGAACACGTGGTCCGCGCCCGCGCTCGTTAGCGCGAGCACCTCCGCAACCGGGTCCGCGGTTACCGAATTGATGACATGCGTGGCACCGAATCGGGTCGCTGCCGCCAACCGCAGCTCGTCGATGTCGACCACGATGATCTTGGACGCACCGGCGATGATTGCGCCACTGACCGCATTGAGTCCGACGCCGCCGGCGCCGATGACTACGACGGTGTCGCCCGCACGAACGTTGGCGGTGTTGAGTACGGCGCCGGCGCCGGTGACGACACCGCACCCGAGCAAAGCGGCCTGTGGAAAGGGGATATCGGTTCCGACGGTGACCAACTGGTTCTCGTGCACCAACGCCTGCGCGCCGAATCCGCCGAGTGCGAAGATCTGCGACACCGGTGCACCGCCGCGGGTCAGGCGTGGTGGCGCGGTGGCCGGCCGTTCGGTGGCCGTCGGATGCGGACATTGGTAGGGCCGTCCGTCCAAGCAGCGCGCGCAGGCGCCGCAGGATTGGGCCAGGCAACCGACGACATGGTCGCCGACCTGAACATGGGTGACCGCGGGCCCCACGCCGACGACCACTCCGGCGAGCTCGTGCCCGAGCACCGCCGGCATCGGATAACCCAGATCGACGGACGCGATGGTGTGGTCGGTATGGCACAGCCCGGCCGCCTTGACGTCGATCAGGACTTCCCGCTCGATCGGTTCGGCGATCGCGATGTCCTCGATGGCGAATCCGGACCCGGGCGAGTTGACGACGGCTGCTTTCACGGTCTGTCCTCTTCAGTGTTGGTGATGAATTGCGGCTGTCCCTGCCGTGCATGCAACGGCGAAACCTACGGTGCGGCAGCCGACAACGATGCGAGCAGCGCGGCGGTGTCGAAGTAGTAGGGCCTGATCTGCATGATCAGGCCGTACTTGACCAGAAACGTCTCGACCACCGGCAGGAACTGCGAGCTCCCGTCGGCAAGGGTGAACGGCACTTCGAGGAATGCCGCGGCACGTTCGCCGCGCACCAGCACGTCGCCCCGGCGCACATCGTCAAGCGCGATACCGGCGCAGAGCAGGCCGAGCAGTTTGACCACGGCGTCGACTCCGACATGCTCACCGCCGTAGGGCAGGGAACCCGGCTCACTGACCGCCACGTCCGGATGCAGCACCGCCTCGACGGCGGCGAGGTCGGCCGTCAACATGCCGTCGTAGAAACCTTCGACCGCGGCCCGCGTACGCATCTCGTCGACTTCGGGCGCCGCCGGCAACGACATGGGTCCACCTAAACTCTCATTGGTTCGACGCAGGGCTGCGGTACAGCCCTGTCCCGTCGTCATGGGCGCCGCAATACACCTACTTCGGGGCGCATATTAATTTCTGCGATATCGTATCACAGCTATGGTGAGCTGGCGGCCACGGGGATTCGCACCCGATCTCGCCGGGCCGACGCCCGGCGACCAGGTGGACGGTGACCAGGGCCGCAGCCGGCGTTGGCGCCAATCACCAAGCGCTGCGGTGGAATCCGCCGTCGACAGAGAGAAACTCGCCCGTGACATAGCCCGCCTGTTGCGAACACAGAAACACGATCACCGCGGCCATCTCCTCCGGGGTGCCGACCCGACGCACGGGAACGTTCACGGTGAGCTGGTCGATGATGCTCTCGGCCGGCACCCCCCTGGCCGCGGCCAGTTTGTCGTAGTAGGCCTGCATACGCGCGGTTCCGATATACCCGGTGGCAATCGTGTTGATGGTGATACCGTCGCGCCCGAACTCGTTGGCCAGTGACTTGTTCAACGGAACCACCGCCGCGCGCGAGGTATTGGCCAGGATGTGCGGCAACTCGGGCGGCGGCTCCTTGGCCGCACCCGAGTTCAGTGTGACAATGCGCCCCCACCGCTGTTCACGCATGTGCGGAATAACCGCGCGCGCCAAATACACCATGCTCATCGCCATCTGGTGCAGCGCGGCACTGAAGTCGTCATTGCTGACATCGAAGAATTCACCTTGCTTCGGTCCACCGACATTCGCGATCGCGATGTCCGGCCGCGACCCGAATGCGGTGTCGGCCGCCGCGACGGCACGCTGCACGTCGCCTTCGACTGTGAGATCAGCCGCGACGCCCACCGCGTCGCCGCCGTCGACCCGAATCGCTTGCACCGTCGCGTCGATCGACTCCGCATGCTCGGGCAAGGCGGCCACGACCACCCGACACCCCTCTTGCGCGAAAAGCTCAGCGGTCGCGCGACCCATGCCCATACTTCCGCCTGAGACGAAGGCGACCTTGCCCGCGATGCCCAGATCCATGTTGGTGACCCTCCCGGCATTCTGTAAGCCCAACCGCGGGCCTGTGAGTGGCGCACGCCGACGACCGACTCTTGTCGCCCGACCGCGCATGCATCTGCGATATGATATCATCATGCAGGAGGGTGGGATGCTCGACCCAACATCGCGAGATCCACAGCACGACGGGAATCCGCCTCACCTCATGGGAAGAGTTCAGGGAACCGCCGCCGACGGTCGGGTCACGGTGACCGTCTCGTCGACCGGCGAGCTTCTCGGTGTGCACGTAGATCCGGGCCCGTACCAGCCCGAAGATCCCCCCGGCCTAGAGAATATGGGCGATATGGTGGTGGAAGCGTTGATCGACGCTAAGACCAAGGCCCTGTCTTGGCCCCGTCCCAGCCGAGACTGCTAACGGCTACCGGGACCGGCGGACAAGGCGCGAGACACACCGAGTGCCGCCATACGCGTCGCCGTAGTCAGTGCAGTACTCGAAAAACGCTGCGGGCGACCGGTGGTCGAGATCGCCGCGACGGCGTGACCGGAAGTACTGAGTATCGGTACCGCAACACATGCGACACCGACCGAGGACTCTTCACGCTCCACTGCGAACCCACGGGCCCGCGCCCGGTTCAGGTCCTGGCGCAGGATTCCCGGCGCCACAATCGTTCGTGACGTGAGGCGGATCAGCCCGGCGTCGATCACCGCGTCCGTCACCGACCGCGGACTGAACGCGAGTAGCGCCTTGCCAACTCCCGTGCAATGCAACGGCATTCGCCCACCGATCCGCGAGGCCACGGGCGGGCCGTCGGGTCGCGTGAACTTCTGTAGATACACGCCTTCGATACCGTCGATCACAGCCAAGTGCACCGTCGAGGCCGTCGCCTGGTATAAATCCGACAGGTACGGCGCGGCGACGTCGACGATATTGCGTTGAGCGACAAGCTGACCGAGCTCGAACAGGCGAATGCCGAGCCTCAAGCGAGGCCCAGAGCGCTCCAACAACCCCCATTGCACCAATTCGCCGACCAATCGGTGTGCGGTGCCCTTCGGAATGCCGCTGGCACGACACAACTGCGCCAGCGTCATACTCTCGCCGGTGCGAAACGCGAGGAGAAGCGTGATCGAGCGCCCGAGCATCGACAGCCCCGCGGTGTTCCGTTCTTCGGAACGCATTGCTTGAGGTTGTCACGATATGATGTCACGGTCAACTTCATGACCGCCGCACCCCGCCCTGTCACCGCCGCGATCGTCGGTCCGGGCAATATCGGAACCGACCTCCTGGCCAAGCTTCGGCGCACCCCCGCGATCGATGTCCGCTATATGGTCGGCGTTGTCGAATCCGACGGTCTTGCGCGGGCCCGCGCGGCAGGCGTCGAGTCCTCCGCGCAGGGCATCGACTGGTTGCTCCGCCGGGATCCCCTACCGGAGATTGTGTTTGAGGCGACGTCGGCCAATGCCCATCTGGCGAACGCGCCGCGGTACGCCGAGTGCGGCATTCAGGCCGTGGATCTGACGCCGGCGCATATCGGGCCGATGGTATGCCCGCCGGTGAACTTGCGCGACCACATTTCGGCTCCGAACATCTCCATGATCACCTGCGGTGGACAGGCCACCATCCCCATCGTCGCCGCCGTTTCCCGTGTCCACGAGGTTCCCTACGCCGAGATCGTGGCGTCGGTGTCATCACGGTCTGCCGGACCGGGAACCCGAGCCAATATCGACGAATTCACCGAGATCACCAGCCAAGCCGTGGTCAGCGTCGGAGGTGCCAAACGCGGCAAGGCGATCATCATCCTCAATCCGGTGGAGCCGCCAATGATCATGCGCGACACAGTTTTCTGTGCGATCCCGGGCGACGCCGATCGAGTGGCGATCACGGCGTCCGTGCTCACCATGGTCAGCGAAGTCCAGCAGTATGTGCCGGGCTACACGCTGCGGTCGGAGCCACAGTTCGACGATCCGCAACCGGGGTGGTCCGGCAACGCCCGCGTCGCCGTCTTCCTGGAAGTCGAAGGTAACGGCGACTATCTGCCGCCCTACGCCGGGAATCTCGACATCATGACCGCCGCGGCCAGCCGGGTCGGCTACCTGATGGCCGCCGCCAAACAAGGGGTGCCCGCATGAGCCGTCCCGAGATCGTCCACGACATCCGACTCACGGACACCACGCTGCGCGACGGCAGTCATGCGATGGCACACCAGTTCACGGTCGATCAGGTCGTCGCCACCGTGCGCGCACTCGACACGGCCGGCGTCGAGGTCATCGAAGTCGCCCACGGGGACGGGCTGGGCGGGTCATCGTTCAACTATGGCTTCTCCCACACCGATGAATTCGAGCTCATCGCCTACGCGCGCGAGACCGCAAGCCGCGCAAGGATCGCCGTGCTCCTGGTACCCGGGATCGGGACCGTCAACGATCTGCGGCGCGCCCGAGACGCGGGCGCCGACATCGTACGTATCGCCACCCATTGCACCGAGGCCGACGTGTCGATCCAACATTTCACCGTTGCCCGCAAGCTCGGCATGGAAACCGTGGGATTCCTCATGATGGCGCATCGCACGACGCCCGAGCGGCTGGCCACGCAGGCCCGCATCATGGTCGACGCGGGGTGCCAATGCCCGTATGTGACCGATTCGGCCGGGGCACTACTTATGGACGAGGCCAAGGCGCGTTTCGAGGCATTGATCGACGCGGTCGGCGACCAAGCGTGGGTCGGCTACCACGGACACCAGAATCTCGCACTGGGCGTGGCCAATTCGGTACTAGCCGTGCAAGCCGGCGTCAAACAGATCGACGGCTCGTTGTGCGCGCTGGGAGCGGGTTCCGGGAACTCCCCGACCGAGGTGCTCGCCGCCGTGTTCGATCGCATGGGCATCGATTCGGGCGTCGATGTTCCCGCCCTGCTCGACGCGGCCGAGGAGGTCGTGCGGCCCTATCTCCATCGCTGGCCGAAAATGGACCGCAATGCCATCGTCCAGGGTTGGGCCGGCGTCTACTCCAGTTTTCTGCTGCACGCCGAGCGCGCGGCCGAACGTTATCACGTTCCGGCGCAAGGTATTCTGCGTCGGTGCGGCGAGTTGGGCTTGGTCGGCGGCCAGGAAGACATGATCATCGACCTTGCCATCCAGATGTCCTGTGCGCCCGCCGCGGTTTAGGACCGTTCCCCTCTCGCCGTTCGTGCCACTACACCTCGGCCAGGGCTTGGGTGCGGCCGAGGGCATTGGTCCAGTGCGGCCCCACCGGCGCCGGGCCCAGGATCCCCGGTTCTGACTCACACGTCCGGGGGATCGCTTGCACGAGTGGGATCCCTATCGCGTAGTTCCCCGCGGACGTCGGGTCACCGTCGTAGTAGGCCGTTCCCGCGTCCATACTTGCGTTGACTTCCAGAAGCATACGCACCGACGGTCTGCCCTCGATCGTGACGAGCCAGTGGTGCTCGACGTCGGAATGCTCGGGTTGCATGGATTTGCCGACGAACCAGGTGTTCTCGTACAACAAGAAGGGCGCGCCGGCGACTGTCACCGTCCAGCGGTGAGTGACCGATCCCACCGCGCCGGCGGGCACCGTGTAACTGTCGGCCTGGATCTCGCCGTCAGCGAGGCGCTGAAACTGACTGTGCTCGATGCGGTCAATCTCGACGCCGAGAGCGTCGCAGATCAGTCCGATGGACTGCTCCAGGTATAGCTGCGCCAACTGCGCCGCCGCGCTGACGTTCTGCGATTCATCGGCCGGCAGCCCTATCCCGAGGAGATGCGCGAGCTCTCCCGACAGTGGAGTGATGTCGTAGAACTCCTCGATTTTGAGATGTTGAATGTCGTGGCTGAATCCTGTCAGGAGCACGCCGAGACGCTCGCCGATGTAGCCCGGGTTGATCCCGGTGGCGTGCAGGCTGGTGCCGCCGCGCCGGCATGCGGCCGCCAGTCGCTCCACCGCTTCGGGCGGCCGCGAGCCGGCACGGAAGTACGCGAGCGAGGTGACCACGTTCTTGCCGGATTCGAGCAAGCGCACCAGCGCGTCGTCGGATCGCCAGTCGCCGAAATCACGCGCGCAGTACAAGACGCAATCGGCGTCGAGGTCGGCGATCTCGTCATCGTCGGCGGTAGTCGTGATCCCCACGGGCGAAAGCCCCACCAGGGTGCCGACGTCGATTCCCGCCTTGTCGAGGGTATAAACTTGCACGCCGACAACGTCAATCCACGGCAGGCGCAAGGCCTCTCGCAACACCGCGGCACCGACTCCTCCGGTGCCACAAACGATCGTGCGATACGGACGTGCCTGCCGGCGCGGTTGATAGTCCGGCTCGACACTCATGGATTCGGCGGGCATAGTTGGCACACTCCTTTGTGGCGGCGCAGACGTGAATCATGCCGTGTTCGCCCCGGCGTGAATTCGTCCATCGGGCGCAACGACGACAGTTGATATCATATCGCCGTTTTCGCGGAGGAAGCAACGGTCATCGCCATCAGCGCTACGGCGAGCCGGGATGCTCGAGAGTTCGATTGTGCTCCTTGGCCTTTAAGCATCCCCCGACATCACAGGTCGATGATTAGCCGATCCGAGAGGGAGCGGCTGACGCACAGCATCATCACGTCGTTGCCGGCGCGTTCCTCATCGCTGAGAACGTCATCGCGATGGTCGATGTCGCCGCCGATCACGGAGACCTCACATGATCCGCAGGTGCCCTCCTGGCACGAGTAGGGATGATTGCGGACGACCTGGCGCACGACGTCGAGCGCATTCTCGTCCGGTGCGACCGTCAAAACCACACCGCGACGGCTGAGTTCGATCTCGAACGAACGCTCACCGCGCGACGGTGTGACCACCTTGCCCGAGGGGGCGAATCGCTCGGTGTGTAACGTCACCGAGGGGTTGGCCGCGCACAGTTCCTCGACACGGGAGAGCATCGGCTCGGGTCCGCAGCAGTAGACCGCGGTGCCCGGCGGTTGCGCGGCGATCAACGCCGAAAAGTCAGGTATGCCATCGACATCGTCGGTCAACAACGTCACCCGGTCAGGCTGGCCGGACAGCTCCTCGGCGAACACCATTGCCTCAGCCGTCCTGGCGCCATAGACCATCGTCCAGGTGGCGCCACGCATTTGCAGCTCGCGCGCTATCGCGATGATCGGCGTGACGCCGATGCCACCCGCCAGCAGGAGGTACGACGGCGCGTCAGCCAGCCTGAAGTGGTTGATCGGGCCCCGCACCCGAAGCGTGGTTCCCACCAGGTCGGTATTGTGGATCTCCAGCGACCCGCCCCGGCCGTCGTCGACGCGAAGCACCGCAACCGTATACGAGTACGCATCGCCAGGATCGCCGCAGAGCGAATACTGCCGACTCAGCCCGGACGGCAATGACAGGTCCAGGTGCGCACCGGGCTCCCACGCCGGCAACGCCGCGCCGCCCGGTTCCACAAACGTCAGCAAGAGAACCTTGTCGGCGACGCGCTCAACCCGCTCAACCCGCAGCGTCCTGGTGTCCCCGACGGTGTCGATTGATTCGCCGTCACCGGCGACCACAGGTTGCACGTTCACGTCCTCTTTCTCGATCGCGGCCCGACTGCCCTACCGGGCATCGCTGGAATACGTTGTCAGCGGCTGACTTTGCGGCTGTTCTCGGTGACGAGCAGTCGGTAGGCCAACGGAAACGCATCCGATGACGAGAACTTCTCCCGCGGTTCGTTGTAGCTGACCTGCTCGACAACGCGCTTGTCCTGGCCGGAGAAATTGTGGTGCTGCTTCCAGTTGTAGTACACGACGTAGTTGACCTTGCGGTACAGCCGCGCGACGCGACTCCGCGGATACGAAGTGTTGTAATAGAAAACCCAGCTCTCGTCGGCATTCTTCGGTGTGACAGCACGCGAGTAGACGTGAGTCTGGTAGTCGAACCGGAACGTCGTAGGCAGGTGCACCCCCAAGGCCCATTCCTCGTCGTCGACCAGCCAATCATGCTCGCCCCGTAGGTGCTGTCGCAGGAAACCCATGACACGCGCCAGATGGAACCGGAACTTGGTGCGTGGAAACTTCGCGTCGTCCAGCCCCGGGTAGCTCTCCTGAAACTCGGCGCGCTCCACCGTCGACTTGCGTGATTGCTGCGAGTCCTGGAAGTCGAAGAACCGGGTGTTCTCGAACACCAGCGCCCGCCCGTTGACGATTTTGGTCGGCGGTCGCTCGGGTCCCATGTGCAGCAACAGATTGAGCCCCGACGGATCCTGACTGAGCACCTCAAGGGAGTTGCGATGTACAAAGAACGCATGGGAGTCCTGCAGATTTTCCAGCGCGGGACGCCAATTCGCGCGCCAGATCTGCTCTGAATGCATCACGAGCGCCGCGTCGTCGAAGAACTCCGGCGGTACGTCCTCTTCGATCGGCGCCGGTTTGCCGTCGCCCATCCAGACGAACACCAGCCCCTTGAGAGTTCTGGTCGGATACGACCGCGCATTGGAACCGCGCCGGCCGATGTAGCGCGATCGAGCACCCTCGCCGAGGAAGGCCTTTGCTTCTCCTTTCTCGTCCAGGGTCAGGCCGTGGTAAGGGCAGGTGATCGTGCCACGAAACAGACATTGCCCCTGCGCCAGTGACGCATTGCGGTGTGGACACCAATTGGTGAGCGCGACGACGTCGCCCGCACTGCCGTGGAAGAAGACCAGTTCGCGGCCAAGTAGAGTCCGCCGAACTCCCTTGCGATGGGGCACCTTACGCGCCGCGATGGCCGGATACCAGTACTCGGTGAGCCCTAGTTCGGGAATTTGGTCGCGCAGTCCGAGGCCGCCGCGCCGCGGGGCACCGACCACGGTCGGCGTCGTGGCCAAGGGCGGCTTCTGCTCATCAATGGACATGGGTCTCCCTTCGCTGCCGCGATGAATCACCACTGGCGCTGGGCGATGAATCGATGAATTCGAGAACTGCTGTCGTCCAGGCGTCCGGGCATTCGAAGTACGCCGAATGGGCAGCGTTGGCCAGCACTCGGGTGGTCGACGACGGCACCCGCGCGGCGGCGCTGCGCATGACGTCTGGTGGACACAAGACATCGTCGGCGGCCGCCAGGAACAGCACCGGGAGGCTGAGTGCGGCGAGTTCACTGTCGGAGAACTGTTGCGCTGCCATCGATTCGAGCATGGCCTCGACCGGTGGTTTGGTACCGAAGCTGGAGATCAGGTTGTACAACACCACCAGGTCGGGGTCGGCGACGGAGAACGCCGCCGACACGACGGGATGTTCGTCGCGCCTCGGACGTTTCGGGACGGCCGCGCGCAATGCCCGCGTATGGCGGGGGTCCGCCCCGGCCAGTGTCGTCGACAGCACCAGTGACGCCGTACGTTCCGGGTGTTCGAGTGCGACGCGAAGTGCGACGAACGCTCCCATCGACTGGCCCACCAGGTGCGTCCGCTCGACGTCCAACGCATCAAGGACCGCCACCAGGTCATCGGCCGCTTCGTCGATGCCGGTCCGCCCGGAGCGCGCGGTGGAGTTGCCGAATCCACGCTGATCCCAGGTGATTACGCGATGGTGGCGAGCGAATGCGTTGATCTGTCGCCACCAGATCGCGTGATTGCCACCCAATCCGTGGCAGAGGACAACGACTTCGCCCGCACCGGTTGACTCGGCGTAGATGCTCTCTCCGCCGTGCTCGATCTGCGTGACGTGACGTCCACTGGGGTCGTTCATCCGCGGAAGACTCGTTCGGCATGCAGGGTATCGCCGTACTCCCAAGCCGCCACTATCTTGTTGTCGGCGATCTCGAAGAGGAAGTGGAACGCGTTGTCGAAGTTGCGGCCGTTGGCCGTCACGGCGGCGGCGCAGGCACGAACGGCGATCCTGGAGCCCTCGTTGGTCAGGCCCTCGATGTCGAACGCGAGGCCCCGCGGGAAGAACGCTTGGAATCCCGCGAACCAGGTTGCAGGGTCGACGTAGTCGCGCTTGGACAGCATCCACCAGGTGGCATCGGTGGTGAGCATCCGTCTCGCGTCGTCGTAGCGACCGCCGGACAGAGCCGCAAAGAACAACCCGACAACCTCGCGGTTGTCCGCCTGAGCCACCACCTCGTCGACCTCTCGTCTCCCCACCGCTGATATCGAAATCGCTTCTTTCTCGCACCGAAATACACGCTGCGTCTCGCAGACCACTCGCCGATCCGGTCGCTTGGCAGGTTCGCTACGTCTACGATATCATATCAATCTGATCCCCCGTGCTCAATGTCCCAACGGACGAGCTCGACTTCTGCGGTAGGAGATACCCCCAGTGTCACCGTTGCATCCCACTCGGCTCCCGCCCTTCGCGTATGTGCCCCAACCGCGATCGGCACGCCGTGACCGCTGAAGCACCTGGGCTGGTGCGCATTAGCGGCGAGATGACCGGCGAAGACCGTCGGCAGGCGGCTGACGCACTGCGTTACGCCGAACGACAACGCAAGCCGATCCCACGGCTCACCGAGCTCTTCCCCGCAATGTCGGTGGCGGATTCCTATGAGATTCAGTTGCTGAACATACGGCGCCGCGTCGACGCCGGCGCTGTCGTGCGGGGACACAAGGTCGGGCTGTCCTCGCGTGCGATGCAGTTGATGATGGGGGTCGACGAGCCCGACTACGGACATCTGCTTTCTGACATGTTCGTTGCAGAGAGCACTCCGATAAAGACATCGTCGTTGTGCTCCCCTCGCGTTGAGGTGGAAATCGCATTCGTTCTCGCCGAACGGTTGCCCGCGCCGGGCTGCACTGTCGCCGACGTCTTGCGCTGCACCGATTTCGTCTGCCCCGCAATAGAAATCATCGACAGCAGAATAGTCAACTGGGATATCGGCCTCGTGGATACGGTCGCCGACAATGCCTCGTCGGGTCTGGTGGTGCTCGGCGGCATCCGCACCTCTCTTGAGGAGATCGACCCGAGGACCGTCGGCGCCACGTTGCACCGCAACGGGCAGCTCGTCGCAACCGGTGCGTCCGGGGCCGTACTCGGCAACCCAGCATCCGCGGTCGCTTGGCTGGCGAACAAGGTCGCGGCTTTCGGCGTACGCCTGCAGGCCGGCCACGTCATTTTGCCAGGGTCATGTACCCGGGCCTACGACGTCGCCAGCGGACAGACGATCCGCGCTGATTTCGACAAACTCGGCTGCGTCACAACATATTTTGAATAGGACATAGACGACGATGAGCGAACTTATCCACCCCGGGCACGCCATCGGGCAACGATCGAAAGGACCAGGGATCGCCCCGGATACGACCGTCGTCGGCGTCAAGGTCGCTCTCACGTCGCCGGAAGCGCAACGCCGGGTGGGCTGCTCTCGACCCATCTGGGGATGGCTTACCGATGACATGGAATTGCCCAACGGGGCGCAGATCGCCGGACCGCATATCGCGTCGCTGCGCGCCGAAGCCGAGCTGGTCTTCATTCTTGGCAGCGACCTGCGCGGACCGGGTATCACGCATCTCGATGTACTTGCGGCGACGCATGCGATCTGCGCCGGTATCGAGCTGCCGACCAGATTCCCAACCGACGTGGAGGTTTCAGTCGACGAACTGATTGCCCGAAATGCCCTGGCAGCCAAGTTCGTTCTGGGTCATTCCGCTGCCGGCTGGCGCGATCTCGACCTGACGCTGCTCGGCGTCGTGGTCCAGGTCAACGGCGAACCGGTATCTTCGGGCACACCCGCCGCGGTCCTTGGCCACCCGGCCAATGCCGTAGCGTCGGTCGTCAACGACATGGCCTACACGGCAACGCTTTCCGCGGATCAATCGGACTATCTTCGGGCCGGTCAGATCGTGTTCACCGGTGGAATCACCGCCGCGGTCGCATTGACCCCCGGCATCTCGGTGGACGCCCACTTCGCCCATCTCGGATCGGTGGGGGTCCACACCGCATGCGACAAGACAGCGAACTAGTCGCCATGGCAAAGATGGTGCAGGTGACGCGGGTCGTCGAAACGGCCCGTTCCACGGCCGGTCGGTCGACCATCGGCGTCGACAGGGTCGCTCCCACAACCCGATTGCCCACCGGGCGTGCGCTCGCCGAACTCTGGGGCACCGACCGGCTTCTCGAGCTCGCCGCGAAGATGCAACCGTCCCCGGGAATCTTTCCGGCCGCCAATGGCGCTCGGCTTTGGGTCCTGGTCATCCCCCCGGATCGAGATTCCCAGAGCGCCGGTGATCTACATGCGACCGACACCCTGGACCTCGGGTTCGTTCTGCAGGGCACCGTGAACTTGGAGATGGCCGACGGCACGATCTCGACATTGCACCAGGGTGACGCGTTCGTCCAGACCGGGACCGCCCACCGATGGATCAACGAGGGCAGCGAACCCGCAGCACTTGGGATCGTCGTCATCGGCACCGGGCACGGCCACGTCGCCAGCGGTGACCATCACACGCCGGCAAGCCACGTCGGCCAACAGTAAGCACGGCAGAGGGAGTTCACATGTCACTGGAAATGACGACATCGAATACGTTGGCGCACAATGCCACCCGATATCTGACCGATCCCGTATTCCGTCGTGATCCGTGGGACTTCTTCGCCAAGGTGCGCGCCGAATCGCCGGTGATCCAGTCCGACGCGGGCATCTGGTTGATCACCGGCTACGACGCGGCCAGCGATGCCTTGCGCAACGATGTGCTGCTGAGCCGCCGCGACGCCGGGCTCAAGCATCTCGTGGTCGACGATCCGCAAGCCCGGCTGATCATCACGTCGAAGATGCTCTACAACGACCGACCCGAGCACACCCGCCTGCGGCGCCTGGTATCCCAGGCGTTCACGCCCCGTGGTATCGCGAAGTGGCGGGATCGGGTCGCCGAAATCTCGCACAAGACGCTGGATCAGATTCTGCCCCAGGGCCGAATGGATGTGGTCAGCGACTACGCATACCCGGTGGTGGCGGCCATCATCACCGAACTGCTCGGCATTCGCCAGGGCGATCTGCCCCAGTTCCTGGAGTGGTCCGAGGCGATCACCGAACCGCCGCCGGGGGGCGATCCCACCAGTTTTCGAGAATCCGCCAACAAGGCGACCGTCGAGATCACCGCATATGTCCGAGAACGCATCGCGGAGCGACGGGACCAACCGGCGGATGATCTGCTGACCAAGCTCATCCGGGCCGAGGAGCCCGAGGACGGTACCCTCGCCGAACACGAATTGGTCGCCATGACAATCGAGCTCATCCACGCCGGGTTCGAGACGACGTCGAACTTCGTCTGTAACGGTCTGCATGTCCTGCTGCAGCATCCCGATCAGTTGGCGGAGTTGACCGGCCATCTCGACCTACTTCCCGACACGATCAACGAACTGCTGCGCTACGAGAGTCCCGCACCCATGCCGCTGCCCCGGGTGGCGGTCGACGATGTCGAGATCGCCGGCACGACGATCCGGCGTGGTGACACCGTCGTCGTGGCGCTGGCCGCGGCCAACCGCGACCCGGCGCATTTCTCCGACCCGGAACGCTTTGACATACATCGCACCAACAACAACCTGATTTCCTTCGGCTTCGGGGCACATCACTGCCTCGGACACGCATTGGCACGGCTCGAGTCGACGGAGATCTTCACCGCATTGCTGAGCCGCATTCCCAACATCGAGTCCGCAGGAGAAGCACAATGGAGCGATCATCAGTTCTTTCGGACCCTCGACACGCTGCCGGTGAGGTGGTGAGCACGGCGTCGGGTTGGTGCCATCTCATGGGCGCCGGCGTGGCCGAAAAGTACTACAACGTCAACGGTATTCGTACCCGCGCGCTAGAGGCCGGTACCGGGCTCCCGCTGATCTTGTTGCATGGCACCGGTGGTCATGCCGAAACCTATCTGCGCAATATCGCCCCGTTGTCCCGACACTTTCGCGTTCTCGCGGTCGACATGGTCGGACACGGGTACACCAGCCCGATCGACGGCGACTACACGATGGACATCTTCGCCGATCATGTGGCCGGGCTCATCGACGCGATCGGTGCCGAATCGGCTTTCCTGTCCGGCGAATCGCTCGGTGGGGGCGTCTCGTGCTGGACCGCCTTGAAGTACCCGCACAAGATTCGTGCGCTGTGTCTCAACACCGGGATTCTGGCCCGGCCCGACGAGAAGGGACTCAAGGACCTCGACGATATCGAGGCGCGCACCGCGCAACTGGCCGACAATTTCAACGCCGAGACGGTCCGGCGGCGGCTGGAGTGGCTGGTGTACGACCCGACCAGCATGACCGACGAGATGGTTCAGATTCGGCTGAAGATCTACTCGCAACCCGGCATGATCGAAACGATGGTCAAGGTGATGAAGACCGTGATGCAGATGAATCGTGAGGCGTTCGGCGATGTCGACTACTACGACCACACCCTGGCGAACATCCAGTGCCCCGCATCGGTGATCTGGACCGACCACAATCCGGGCAAGAGCTTCGAGGCGATCAAACCGGCCATTGACGCCATTCCGAATCGGGAAGTCCATCTGCTCGAAGACGCCGGCCACTGGCCCCAGTGGGAGAAGGCCGATGAGGTCAACGAACGGATGATCGAGTTTCTGCTCAGGCACTGCTGAAGGCCGACGCGGCAAAGCGGGTTGGTGCCCCGTCATACGCACCAACCCGATTCGAGTCACGATAAAATGTATGATGTCGTCGTGGTCAACAACCTGAAAGGCAAAAGCTCGCCCATCAAGCACAAGTCGATGACAGACAATGTCAGCGAACAGCTACGAACGATGATCTTGTCCCGCGAGCTCGAACCGGGGCTGCGGGTAACTCAGGTTGAACTGGCGGAAATGTTGGGTGTAAGCACCATGCCCATCCGCGAGGCGCTGCTGCGCCTGGTCGCCGAAGGTCTGGTAGTCACCGCCGCAAACCGATCCTTCGAAGTGGCGACCACCACTGAACGGGGCATCAGGGACGTCTACTGGATTCACGGGGTGCTGGCCGGCGAACTCGCGGCGCGGGCGTGGGACAACAAGACCGACGCGCTGCTCGTCACGCTACGGCAGGAGCATGAAAACTCCGTCCAGGCACTCAAATCGGGCAACTTTCACCAACTCACCGAGTCCAATCGCCGGTTCCACGCCGCCATCAACGCGGCGGCGGAGTCCCCGACAATCAATGTGATCCTTCGAAACACCTTGCATTACTTTCCGGACTTCAGTTTGGATGTCGCGGGCTGGCGCGAGTTGGCCATCAATTGGCAACGCGAACTTATCGAGCAATTCAGCAGCGGCGATCGCAACCACGCTCAACTGGTGTCGCACTTGAAGAGCCAAGCGGCGGCCGAACTGTTCATCGATGCGTACTGGTCGGGTCCGGAGACCTGAGCGCGCATCCAGCAGGTGGGAATCTCCCGGCCTTCAGCGGTGGGCAGGAAACTCAAGGAGATATCGGCGTTGACGCCGCCGGGACGGCCGGTCGGCTCGCATAGCGATCGTAGGTGTTCGCCGAATTGGGACGCTCACGTAGCGCGGACTTGACGGGCCTGCCCGTATCGGCTGTCACGGGCAGACTTTCGGCGAAATCGATGTATCTCGGCACCATGAATCGCGGCAGCCGGCCTTCGAGAAATTCCACGAGTTGAGGCGACGTGAGATCGCTGCCCGGTTTGGGCACCACGAACAGCTTCACTTCCTCGTCGGCGTGGGGCGCATCGCTGGTCGGGTCCGCGGGCACGCCCACTGCCGCGCAGATCTCCACGCCCGGATGGGCGACCGCTTCCGCCTCGATTTCGTACGAGGAGATGCTGCGTCCGTGCCGGCGGATCGAGTCTTTGAGCCTGTCCTGAAAACAGAAGTCACCCGACGGCTCCCGGAGGAAGAGGTCTCCGGTGCGCAACCATCCGTCTCGCATCACGTTGCCGGTATCGGTGGCTTGGTCGGCGTATCCACTCATCAGCCCGCGCGGGTTGAGGCTTCGCACCACCAATTCGCCGACCGTTCCGTCGGGAACGACCGCGCCGTACGCGTCGACCAGCCTGCACTCGTAGTCCGGAGCGGGCCGCCCCGCCACACCATGGTGGGCGGGGTCGGACGAAAACAGCACGGGCCCAATCTCTGTGGCACCGTACAGCCCGGAGACTTGCACCGCGAACCGCTCCGAAAAGGCGCGGTAGTCGCGGATCACGGGAGTCATGGCGGCATACCGCAGGGGATTGTCGGCATCGTCGCTTCGCTTCGGCGTATCCCACAGTGCTGCCGACACGGAAACCAATACTGTCGTGCGGCAGTCGAATCCGCGCACATCACTCCAGAACTGCGGCGCGCTGAACCGGTCGCGCAGCACCAGCCGGACGCCCCGGTCGACCGCGGCCGCCAGCGCCAAGGACCCCAGCGAATGTCCCACCGACCACGGGCTGTAATACGCTCCGCCGACAGCGTCTGCCCCACCCGGTATCAGCCGGCGCGCACAGGTCAGCACGAATTCGTGTGACAACATCACCGGCTTCGACGGGCCCGTTGTCCCAGAGGTGAAGATGATCCCCTGGATATCGGCAAGGTCGGGATGGGGCCGGGGGCTGGGTTCGGCAGCGGACAGCAAGTCGGCCGCATGCAGGACCGGCAGGGATTCACGTCCGGAGGCATCGGCCCGCTCTACCGGCCCCGCCGCATCGGTGAGCACCACGGAGCGCAGGTCGGGCGCCAGGTCGGTGACGGGAGCCACCTGCGCCCAGTGCTCGGCATCGGTCACCAAGACCGTGCAGCCGGTGCAGCTCAGGGCGCGAGATAGCAACCGCCCGCGCAACAGCGGGTTCAGCGCGACGACGGTGCCGCCCAGCCAGCCGACGGCCAGCTGCACGGTGAAGGCGCCCGCTGTGGTCGGCAGCATCAGACCAATTCGATCCCCCGCGCACGCGTCCGCGGCCTCGAGGGCCTGCGCCCACCGCAGCGCCGTCGTGTGCAATGCGGCGTACGTCAGCTCGGCTCCACCCACGTCTTGGACCGCAACGCGAGTCGGCTCGGCCGAAGCCAGCCGCTGGACCGCGAGGGTGGTGAGATCCTCGACCCTCATCGAGGCGTTGCTCCGGAATGTGTCAGCCACACCGGCCGTCGGGGATCCGTCGCGGGGCAGTCCAGCCACACCAAAGGCATCGGTTCCGTGACCTCCATGAGCTGCCGGACGGGCGGGGGCGCCGCGCCGGATTTCCGAACGAATGAGATCTCGGTCACGCTAACATCTTTGGCGTCAACGCCCCAAGTGCGCCTCGTGCGCGCCCCGATCAGCACCGGCAGTCGCGGCGCATCGATTGTCAATTGTGACGACTGCCGGTGGCGCGTCAGACGACGGCGGGCGAGCCAGGATTCCAGTTGGGCGCCACCGCCTTGCGGTAGATATCGACAATTTCGGTCATGTCCGTCGGAACGTGATAGCCGGACTCGTCACAGATCTCGGCGAAGTGCTGGGCCACCTTCTCGGGGGTGAAATCACCGTCGACATAGCCCGCCGTCTCTCCGACGAAGATTCTCGCCATACGTCCCGCACCGATGGCAAACGTCTCGCCACTGGCGGTGCAGCGCTCGTGCACGAGGAAGGCACACCCTGGCGCCACGAGTTCGGGTTTGGAGTACGCGGCCATGAATTGCGCGTTCGGGGTTTCGGGCAGCCCGGCCGCCAGCCGGGTATACGCATGCGGTGACACCATGTTGACGTTGATCCCGCACGTCCGCCCGCGGACCGCCAGGCAGCGCCCCAAACCGAACGCACCCATCTTCGTTGCGCCATAGGACTGAATGGGCCCGTAGTCGGCACCGAACGACGCACCGAACAGGCCGGCGCTCGACGTGGTGAGCAGAATCCGACCGTACTGCTGCGCACGCATCGGCTGCCACACCGCCTCGGTCAGCCAGTGGGCCGCACTCAAATTCACCGCGGCCAGTTGCTCGAAGGACCCGTCGACGATTCCCGCATTGTGAATCAGGATGTCGACCCTGCCGAACGCGTCCAATGCACGCTGGACGACGGCCGACGCCCCGTCCTGCTGACCGACCGAGTGCGTGTCGGCCAGCGCCGACCAACCCCGACTGCGTAGCTCAGCAACCAACTCATTGGCCGGCGCGGACGAAGCGCCGGAACCGTCGGGTTCCACACCGAGGTCGTTCACGATCACGTGGGCTCCTCGGCTCGCCAACAGTCGCGCGTAGTGGCTGCCGACGCCCCGGCCGGCTCCCGTGACGATTGCCACCCGGTCATCGAATCGAAGCTGGTCCATCTGACCTTCTCTCGTGTCCCGCATAGTTCCGACGTCGGCCTGCCCCACCCACCACGGCGCGGCGTGGCCGTCGCGCGCGGCCGGGCCGGCGGTTCCAGCTACGCGGCGAATGGGAACGCTTCCGGTCTGGGCGGCACCGCACCCGCAAAGTGCAATGACGGGCCGTCTCGGCGAGCCAGCGACTTCTGCGATACAGTATCGTAGACTGATGGCGCGGTCGAGTGGCAAGGGCAGGCCACCGTCGTCATACTCAATCCGGGTGCCGGTGATGCGATTCAGGCGGCCAAGGCGGGACTTCTGGAAGTCGCTGATCTCATCGTGATCAACTAGGCCGACCGGCCGGGCGCCCGTGAACTTCGTGCCGAGACCGACGCCGAGATCCTGATGCGCACCGCGTCAACCGGGGATGGCCTGGCCGAAGTCGTTGCGGCGATTGATGATCGCCATCGCGCTGACACAGCCGCGCGTCGTGTGGTCAGGGCCCGCAGTCAGATCCTCTCGCTCGCGCAGATCCGGCCGCATTGCCACCCCGGCCTTGCCAAACTGACCGCTGCGCTCGCCGACGGGCGCTGCGACGCCCACACCGCGGTCGATCAGCTGCTGCGCGGCAGCGGACGTTGTGTCGGGCCCGGCCGACGACGGCGGTCACCCCTGACGGGTCGGCGCGCATTCACCATGCTGATCCAGACGCGGCGCAGGTCCGTAGTGCGGCTGGTGACCAACAACCCGGATAGGACTACCGACCAGCCGGAATTCACCGGCCGTGATGACGGCTTCGGGGGCCTCCGCCAAGGCGGCGGGCAAGGTGCGTACCGCGGCAACCGGTACCCCCAGCGGCCGCAATCGCGATTCCCAGCTCGCGGCGGTACGGGCCGCCAGCGCAGTGGTTACCAGCGCGACGACGTCCTCGCGCCGGGCGGCACGTTCGGCCATGGTCGCGAAGCCCTCGATACCGGCTTCCGCCGCGAACAACGCCCAGAACCGATCGTGGGTGATGAACAATGCCAGATGTCCCTGCGCCGCAGGAAATAGTTGGGCCGGAACATAATACGAGTGCGCACCGGCCGGCCGCCGCCGGGGCTCAACGGCATTGTTGAGGTAGTTCGACGCCAGGTAGTTCAGTTGCGACAACATAACGTCGCGCAGCGAGACTTCCACCTGTCCACCTCGACCCGACACGATCTGCGCGAGAAGCCCGAGCGCGGCGGTCAGGCCGGTGGAGTTGTCGGCGGACGAGTAGCCCGGCAAGGTGGGTGGCCCGGACGGGTCACCGGTCAGCGCGGCAATCCCGGTGGCCGCCTGAATCACGTAGTCGAACGCGGGATCATCGCCGGCATCCAAGCCGCAGCCCGTGACTGCCACGCAGACGATCTGCTCGTTCCAGCGGCGCAGCGCATCATAGGTCAGGCCGTACTTGCGGATGGCCGACGGTTTCAGATTCGCCAGCAGCGCATGCGATTCGGCGGCCAATTCGCCCAGCCGGGACTGCCCAGCGTCGGTGGTCAGGTCGATGCAGATGCTGCGTTTTCCGCGATTGAGGCTCGCGAAATAGGCGTCGCCGACCTGTCGTGAGATGTCACCACCGGGCGGCTCGACCTTGGTGACCTCGGCTCCCAGGTCGGCCAGCATCATGGTCCCGTAGGGCCCAGCCAACATGTGGCCCACCTCGAGGATCCGAATGCCCTCCAGCGGAGCGGGACCCGAAACGCCGCTCACCCTTGTTCCACGGATGCACGTGTCAAGGTCCGAACCTCGGTGACCAGGGTGTCCAGCGCTGTCCCGGTGGGGAACACCGCGGCCGCACCGACGTCCAATAGTTTTCGTACGTCCGATTGTGGGATGGTGCCGCCGACGACGACCGCGATGTCCCCCGCGTCGGCGGCGTGCAGTCCCTCCACGACGCGGGTGGTCAGCGCGACATGTGCGCCGGACAGGATCGAAAGTCCCACCAGCGCAACGTCTTCTTGTACCGCGATGGACACGATGTCCTCGATACGCTGCCGGATACCGGTGTAGATGACCTCGAAGCCGGCATCGCGCAGCGTCCGCGCGACGATCTTGGCGCCGCGGTCGTGACCGTCCAGACCGGGCTTGGCGACCAGCACTCGAGTGGCCATGTCTAGAAAACCACCGGCTGTTGGAACTCGCCCCACACCGATTTCAGTGTGGAGACCATCTCGCCAACCGTGCAGTAGGCGTTGGCGCAGTCGATGAGCCGGTGCATCAGGTTGTCATCTCCTTCGGCCGAACGCGCCAGTGCCGTAAGGGCTTCCTTGACGCCGACGCTGTCGCGTTCGGCCTTCACTTTGGCCAGCCGGTGAAGCTGCAGATCGCGGCCGCGCGCATCCAATTCGTAGGTGGCGATCTGCGGCGGCGGTTCATCCACGACGAACCGGTTGACCCCGACCACCGGCCGCTCCCCCGCCTCGACCTCCTGATGGTTGCGGTAAGCCTCGTCGGCGATCAGCCCCTGCAGATAGCCGTCCTCGATGCAGGACACCATGCCACCATGCTGCTCAAGGTCGCGCATTATCTCGATGACCTTCGCCTCGGTGGCGTCCGTGAGTGCTTCCACGAAATACGAACCACCCAAGGGATCCGCAACTTTCGCCACGCCGGTCTCATAGGCAAGAATCTGCTGGGTGCGCAGCGCCAGTGTCGCGGACTCCTCACTGGGCAGTGCGAACGGTTCGTCCCAGGCGGCGGTGAACATCGACTGTACCCCGCCGAGCACCGATGCCAGCGCTTCATAGGCCACCCGCACCACGTTGTTCTGGGCCTGCGGCGCATACAACGAAGCTCCGCCGGACACACATCCGAAGCGGAACATCGACGCTTTGTCGCTGGTTGCGAGGTACCGCTCCCGCACGATGCTGGCCCACCGGCGCCGTCCCGCACGGTATTTGGCGATCTCCTCGAAGAAATCGCCGTGGGTGTAGAAGAAGAATGAGATCTGCGGGGCGAACTCGTCGATACTCATCCGGCCGCGCTCGACGACCGTGTCGCAGTATGTCACCCCATCGGCCAGTGTGAACGCCATCTCCTGCACCGCATTGGCACCGGCGTCTCGAAAGTGCGCGCCCGCCACCGAAATTGCATTGAATCGCGGCACCTGCGCAGCGCAGAATTCGATGGTGTCGGCGATCAGCCGCAGCGATGGCTCCGGTGGCCAGATCCACGTTCCGCGCGAGGCGTACTCCTTGAGGATGTCATTCTGGATGGTGCCGGTGAGGTCCGCCCGCGGCACTCCCTTCTTTTCTGCGGCGGCGACGTAGAACGCCAGCAAAATGGCCGCGGTGCCGTTAATCGTGAAACTCGTGCTGATCTCGTCCAGCGGTATCCCGTCGAACAGGATCTCCGCATCGGCAAGGGTGTCCACCGCTACGCCCACCCGGCCGACCTCTTCCCCGCACTCCGGGTCATCGGAGTCATAACCACACTGCGTCGGCAGATCCAGGGCCACCGAAAGACCGGTCCCGCCCTGGCCAAGCAGGTACCGATACCGCCCATTCGACTCCTCGGCAGTGCCGAAGCCCGAATACTGGCGAAAAGTCCACGTCTTGCCCCGATAGCCTGTCGCAAAGTTCCCCCGCGTGAACGGGTATTGCCCGGGCGCGGCCGGCTCACCGGCGCGGTCAGCCGGTCCGTAGACCGGTTTGAGGGATATGCCAGACGCCGTCTGATAAGTGTTGTCCATCAATGTTTCCCCGCACTTTCGGCATGGCCAACTACGCGACCGGGCGAGCATAATCCGTTCATTATGATATCATATCGTGAAATTCCGGATGGGAGTCAACGGTGTCTACACGCAGTCAGACCGTCCTGCTCTGGTGGGGCATAGCTTTTACGGCTGGATACGCGCTCTCACTCGCGTTCCTGATCGGTATCGTGCCTCCACCGCCCGCGACATGGACAGCTGAGCGGGTGGCCGATTTCTATCAACAGCACACCGGACGAATTCTGGTGGGAGCCGTGACGACATCGTTCACCAGCGCCTTTTTGATTCCGATATCCATCGTCGCCGCTCTGCAATCGGCACGCCAGGAAGCAGGCCGCCCCGTTTGGTCAATCCTGATGTTCACCGGCGGGACGTTCACGTCTATTTTCTTGGTACTTCCCCCGGTTTTCTTCGGCGTCGCGGCCTTCAGGCCCGATAGACCCATCGCGCTCACCGCGATGTTGCATGACCTGGCACTGCTGTCGCTGTTCACCACCGTGCAGTTCTATATCTTCTTCGGCGTATCGGTCGCAGTCGCGTGTTTACGCGGCCATACAGTGCGAGATTCACCGTTCCCGCGGATCTTCGGGTATTTCACCATTTGGTGTGTGCTCATGTTCGAAATTGGTGGGGTCGCTTTCCTATTCAAGGCCGGCCCGCTCTCCTGGAACGGGCTCTTCATCTTCTGGATCCCGTTCTTCTTCTTCTTCATCTGGTTGACGACTCTGTGCGTGTTGCTACTGAGGGCACTTGCGGCGCAGAACCGCCACGACCCGTCCGGCGCCGATGTGTTGACCGAAGTCTCGTCTCACCGCTGACCGCGCCATGGCCTCGTCGCGATGCGGATGATTCGCGGCTCGCGGGCGATGTACGCGCCAAAGATGTTGGCAGGCCGCATCTGTGAATGAGTAGCGAGCCCAACGAATCGGTTTGAACACGACTCGCCCGGCCGGATGCCGGCTCCCTGGCCTAGCGCACCCGGACGCTGGCGGGTCCCGGCAGAATGAAATTGGCCCGCCATGCGACGTCATCAGCGGACTCCGCCAGTTCCATATCGGGCAGTGCGGCTATCAACGCAACCAGCGCGGTTTTGAATTCCAGTCGTGCCAGGTGCGCGCCGAGGCAGAAATGCACGCCGAATCCGAAGGTGATATGACCGCCGTGTGGGCGGGTGAAATCGATCGTGTCGGGGTTGGCGAACACGGCCGGGTCACGGTTCGCGGCACCCAAGATCGCCACCACCGACTGACCTCGTTCGAACAACCGCCCGTCTAACTCGTGGGTTTCGGTGACCCATCGCCAACGCTGACGCTGGACGGGTGCACTCCATCGCAACAACTCGTCGATCGCGTGGTCGAACGGCTTGTCCGACAATGACTTCAGCTCGTCCCAGCGTTCGCGTTGCGCCATCAACCCGAGCACGGATTTCGCTATCGCGTTGGTAGAGGTTTCGTGGCCGGCCACGCCAAGTTCGGTGGCTATGGCGATGGCATCGAACTCGCTCATCGGAGCGCCGTCATCGTCGGCTGCAGCGACCATCGCACCCAACAGGTTGTCCCGGGGATCTCGGCGCTGCCGGGACACCGACGCGGCGAAGTACTCGACCATATGCGCCACCGCTTCGCGGCCCAGGCGAGCTGCCTCGGGTGAGCCTGCCCTGTCGACCGCATCTGTCAGATCAGCGGACCACTTCTGGAACAGCGGCCAGTCATCGGGCGTTACGCCAAGCGCATCGCCGACGACCGCCATTGGCAGCGGGAAGGCGACGTCGGCGATCAGATCGAAGCTGTCCTCGGATCGCGAGATCGCAGACTGCACAAGCTCGGTGGTGATCTCGGCAATCCGTGGCTGTAGCGCGGCGACGCGACGTGGCGTGAACGCCTTGGCCATGATCGCCCTCAAACGACGATGGTCCGGTGCGTCCATTCCGCCCAGCCACCGTTGGAAGACGTGAGCGACCGGTTTGAACGCCTCGGGCACGGCGTGCGCCATACCGACGCTGGCTGGATCGTTTGCATACCGATCACTGTTGGCCAAGACGTCGACGTTGTCCTGGTGCCGGAACAGATACCAGGAGCCCGGCAAATCAGACATCGACGCAAAGCCCCAGTGAATTGGGTCAGCGTCACGATAGCGCGCATACGTCGGATAGGGATCGCCCAGCAGCACCGTGTCGACGGGATCGAAGCGTGGCAGGTCGACCTTGTGCGGAGTCTCGACGGTCATTCTTGGGCCCTTCCCCAACTGTGGTTGTCGGCAGCTGGGGCAGCCGACATCTCCGAGACGCATCCCAAGTTTGGATCTGCGTACAAACCGTTCAATTCAGCTGCAGCACAGTATGGTTCAGCGATGAGCTGTGCCGCCAACGCCGCTCCCGGCAATGCCAACCGGCTGTCGTGCGCGATCGAAAGCGCCAGCCAGAGATCCTTGTAAGTCAGGTCAGCGACTCCTTGGACACCGCCGGCCTGATAGTGCGCAGCCGTGTGACCTATCGTGAGCCAGTTCTCGGCTACCCAGCTGCTTGCCGCCCCGTGGCCGAGCAGGCCAAGCATCTGATCGGCCGGGATTCCGTTTGCGCTAGCGAAGGACAACGATTCGTGGACGGCCCGCATGGTCATCGCAATGCCGATGTTGTTCGCCAGCTTCGCCAGTTGACCGGCGCCGGACGCTCCCAGGTGGGTGATCGTCGTCCCAATGGCGTCGAGAACCGGACGGCAGGTTTCAACGGCCGCCGCCGAACCTCCGACCATGACCGACAACGCACCCGAGGCTGCCGCGGCAGGACCCCCGGTGACCGGTGCGTCAAGGACCTCGATTCGTTTGGTGGCAGCCACCGCCGACAGCCGGCGGCACGTGTCCGGGTGAATTGTGCTGTGCACCAAAATGATAGAGCCGGACGCGGCCCGTTCGATGATTCCTGGCGATTCCGCATCACCGATCAGCAAGTTGGTGACCTGTTGATCATTGACGACTGCGATCTGAATGATGTCGCAACTTTGAGCCATCGACTCGACCGAAGCTACGCTGCGGGCACCGCACCGTTCGAGCCGTGTCATCGGCTCGTCGCGAAGGTCGAAGACCACCAAGTCGAGTCCGGCCAGGGCGACCCTGGTAGCCATCGGCTCGCCGAAGTTACCCAGTCCGATGAATCCGACCCGCAGCCCCGCGCTGTCCACGTGTCTTCACTCCCTCCCGATCGGGGGAATCGTCACGCGCAGGGCGAAATGACTCACTGCGATATGATATCGTGTTGCCGCATGAGCGTCAATTGGCCGGTCCCCGATCGCTACTGGCCCAGATCGCGTTCCCGCTCACGGAAATACGCCTCCGACAGCTGCGTGCCCAGTGCCGTCAGCGGCATGCTCGTCATCGTCTCTCTACTAATGCTCACCGAGTTCCACATCTCCTTGGACATCAACGGATAGATCGCATCCGAACTCGCCAGCGGGTGGTCCGAGAACATCGAATCGATCAGTCCCCAGGTTTCGGTCACCCACGACCGCCCGCTTGAGATATTCGCGGCCTGGATCAGTACCGATTCATCGAGCCCCTGACTCCGCGCGAAGCGAATTGCCTCCAGCACGATGAGGTGATTCATGTGAAGCATGACATTGTTGGCGATCTTGAGAGCCTGCCCGCTGCCGGTAAGTCCGGCTTGAATCACGTTGCCGGCGTAGGCGGCCAGCAGCGGTGCGACGGCATCGACGGTGGCCGGATCCCCGCCGACCATCACCGTCAAGGTCCCGGCATCGGCAGCGGGCCGCGACCCGCTGACCGGGGCATCGATCACGCCGACACCGACACCGGCAAGTTCGGCCTCGATCTCGCGAACGGTGGCCGGCGTGACGCTGCTATGGATTATCAGGGTGTCGCCGGGGCCCAGACCCTGGCGTGCCTCATGCACCACGGCGCGTAGCTGCTTGTCGTCGACCACGCAAATACACACGACATCGCTCGCGTCGGCCAGCCGACGAACATCGACAGCCACGAGTGCCCCTCGGTCAGCGAAGTCGCGACACGCGGTCTCTCGCTTGTCGTAAACCGTTAGGGCAAACCCGGCGTCGAGTATCCGATGAGCCATGCGCCCACCCATATCGCCAAGGCCGACGAATCCGACGTTGACCGGATCGGTGGTCGTCATGCGTGTGCCCTTCAGCTGGCCGGCCCGGGTCCGGTACGCCCGCGGCCACACCGTTCCCGGTAGCTCGCTGCGCGACCATCACGTACTCGGTACCGGCGCCGACAACCGCAACCTTCGGCGGCTTCGTGATCGGTCGGCACTTCACGATCATCGCCATATGGCGTCATGGCTATCTGGACCTCGCCCGACACTAGCGACTGACCGTCATGGGCACAGACTCGTAGCCATGGATGAGCAGGCTGGGATGCCGCACAAGTTCGTCCGGGTCGAATCCGACACTTCCCAGCATCGGCAGCAGGGCATCGAGGGCGATCCGGGCTTCCAGCCGGGCCAGCGGTGCGCCCAGACAGAAGTGAATCCCCTTGCCAAACCCGAGATGCGGTGTCGCCCTGGTGATGTCGAAGCTATCCGGATTCTCGAACACCGCGGGATCGCGATTGGCGGCACCCACCATGATGGCGATCATTGCGCCGGCGGGAATGGTCACGCCACCAATTTCGGTATCTTCGTAGGGTTCCCGAAACAGAAATTGAAACGGCGACTGGAGTCGGATGGACTCCTCGATGGCCGAGCCGATCAAGTCGGGATCCTCCCGCAGCATGGCCAGTTGTTCGGGGTGATCGAGCAGCTGAACCACGGTGTTGCTGATGACGTTGGTCGTCGTCTCGTTTCCGGCGGCCAACAGCACGAGGATGAACAGCACCAGCTCGGTCGCACTCATCAGATCGGCTCCGTCGGCCTGGATGAGATCGCTGAGCAGGTCGTCCCGAGGCTCGGCACGGCGGTTTTCGATCTTCGGTACAAAATACTGCGCGAATTCGCGAAGCATCCCAACGAGTTCGACGATCGTGTCTGCCGAGCCGCGGTCGGCGGTCATCGAGAGACTCGCCAGCTGATCCGACCAGCGTCGGATATCGCTGTAGCGTTCCACGTCGACGGAAAGCAGGTTGGCGATCACCTCGGTGGGGACCGGCGCAGCAAAGTCGCGGACTAGGTCGAACCGGGGCCGCCCCTCGATCGCCGCAATCTTGTCGGCGACCGTCTTTTCGATCATCGGTCGTAACGAATTGATGCGGCGGGGGGTAAATCCGCGACTCACCAGCTTGCGCTGGCGCGTATGGACAGGAGGATCCGCGCCCACGATCACCCTCGCGGTGAACACCTCTTGGAAATCGAGCGGAATATCGGCAGCGGCCTGCAGGAGGCGGCCGATCAACTCCTCCGAACCCGCCGCCTCGGGATCGATCTTCGGCGGAAAGCCGATCGTTTCATCCTGATTCGGCCTGTTCGAGAAGCGCTCGGGGTGCGTCATGATGTACTCGACCGCTGCGTAACTCGAAACGACCCAGATACCGGACTGGGGCGCCTGATACACGGGCGCGTGCGCATGGAGCAGGGCGTAAGTCTCGAATCGGTTCCCCTGACACGCGGGGTCCCACGGCTCGTAGTAGATCTTCGTCG
Source organism: Mycobacterium sp. Aquia_216 (assembly GCF_026723865.1). NCBI lineage: Bacteria > Bacillati > Actinomycetota > Actinomycetes > Mycobacteriales > Mycobacteriaceae > Mycobacterium > Mycobacterium sp. Aquia_216. Next base: position 5,273,524 of record NZ_CP113529.1, read on the forward strand.
CTTCCATTGCAACCCTCTCAAACCCCAAACACATCCGGCTCGAGAGCCAGTGACCTATCTACGATACAATATCGTAGACCGTATATCCGCTTGTCGAGCGGCGTCAAGGTCGACAAGCCGTGACGCGGATTGGGTTGCGGCCGCTGATGAAAGGTCAGATCTGGCCGAAACTTAGGGCCCTGAAGTGGGGCCATCTCGTGGAGCTAAGGGGGGTGAGTTCACGACATAGGTGATAGATGAGTCGACTCGTCACACCCTTGCTTGGCGCCACTATCCCGAACACGTTACGGCTTAGCTCGGCTCCGCGCGGGGCTAACTCCAGAGCGTGACGTGAATCTTCGGGCGAAACCTCGTCACACCGACCCCGCTGCCGCGGATCATCGCCTGGATACACCTGGGAGTCGTGATGAACCTGACCAGTTCGGACACGGCAGGCTGGCGGGCTGACGGAGGCAGCGTCGCGATGCACCACTCCCCCGACTTGTCCAGCCCCGGCCCCGACACGTGCGTCAAGCGTCCCGCGGCAAGGTCTTTGGCGATCGCGAAACCGATGGTCAGGGTCACGCCCCCCACCCGCTGAACCTCCTCGAGGGCGGCGGCCTCACTTTGAAAGATTCGCTGCTGTGACTCCGGAATTGCCAAGCCACGCAGCATGGTTGCGATCTCGCCGCCCACGCTGCCGGCCGATGGCCCGAGCATCCACTGCTGCTGTCGCAGCACCCCGGGTGTCGGAACACCCACCGCCAGAGGGCTGTTCGGAGCGGCCACCGTGATCACCTGATATTTCAGAAAGGGCCGCACGAAGATCGAACCGTCGGATACGAAGGAACTTTCACTTGCCGGGCCAATCGCGATGTCGACGGCGCGCGAACAAATCAGGTCGCGGAATTGGCTCGTCGGGTGCACGCTTAACTCCACCGACAGGTCGTCGGCCCGCGACGAGAAGAGCTCGATCAGGCCCGGCGCGGCGTGTTCGGCGAAGGCGCTGGATGCGGCGATCCGCAGCAGCCGGCGCCCATGGGCCGCCTCGGTAACCTCGATCGCCGTTTGCTGTTGCAGACCCAGGATCTCGACCGCGCGGCTGGCCAACCGAAGTCCGCCGGGCGTGAACGCCAGTCCGGCACCCGTCTTGGTGAACAGCGGATCGTCGAGCTCCTTGCGCAGCGCCGCCACATGCATCGAGACTCCGGCATCGGATACGCCGAGTTCCGTGGCGGCGGCGCGAACCGAACCCAAACGGACCACCGCCGAATAGGCCCGAAGTTGAGCCGGAGTCATAGATATGAGCCTACTTTGGGATACGTGCGTGACGTGCTTGCCGAGCTGATGTCGATCTGGCGCGCCGGCGACACCGCCGGCCTAGGAACGGTGGTGCGGACCTTCCACTCCGCCCCGCGGTCACCCGGAGCCTCGATGGTGGTAGCTCCTGACGGATCCGTGAGCGGGTCAGTTTCGGGTGGCTGTGTCGAAGGTGCCGTCTACGAAGCGGCTACCGAAGTGGCGCAAATCGGTGCACCACGACTGGAACGCTATGGGGTCAGCGACGGCGATGCCTTCGCGGTCGGGCTAACCTGCGGCGGCATCATCGACATCTTCGTCGAGTCGGTTTCTCGGGCAACCTTCCCCGACCTAGATGAAGTAGCCGAGGACGTCGGTGAGCACCGTGCCGTAGCAGTCGCGACCGTCATCGCCCACCCCGATACGCAGTGGGTTGGCCGCAGGCTGGTCATCCGGCCGGAGGCGGTGGCGGGATCGCTCGGTTCGGGCCGGGCCGACGCCGCGGTCACCGACGACGCGCGCGGATTGCTCGCGGTGGGGCGCAGCGACGTCCTGCACTACGGACCCGACGGCCAGCGCCTGGGCGACGGCATGGAGGTCTTCGTGTCCAGCTTTGCGCCGCGTCCGCGCATGCTGGTGTTCGGCGCCATCGACTTCGCGGCCGCCCTGGCACAGCAAGGATCGTTCCTCGGCTATCGCGTCACCGTCTGCGATGCCCGCCCGGTGTTCGCCACCCGAGCACGTTTCCCGACGGCCGACGAGGTGATCGTCGACTGGCCGCACCGGTATCTGGCCGCCCAGGCGGAATCGGGCACCGTCGACGAGAGCACGGTGATCTGTGTGCTCACCCACGATCCGAAATTCGACGTCCCGGTGCTCGAACTGGCGCTGCGCTTGCCGCATATCGGATATGTGGGGGCAATGGGGTCGCGCCGGACCCACGACGACCGGATGGGCCGACTGCGGGCGGCGGGATTGACCGAGGCCGAGCTGAGCAAATTGTCCAGCCCGATCGGACTCGACCTCGGTGCCCGCACACCGGAGGAAACGGCGGTCTCGATCGCGGCGGACATCATCGCCCGCCGATGGGGCGGCGGAGGCCGCCCGCTGGCTGAAATCGTGGGGCGAATCCACCATGAGGCGCAGGTAGAGGGCGAGTTAAAGGATCACTTAACTCGACATTGACGCGGGTCTTCCGACGCCCCACACTGGGCTTCCCTTCCCTCGTGAGGTGCGTCACATGCAAGTGCCTGGGCCCTTTGAATACGAACGCGCGACCAGCGTCGACCATGCGATCGGATTATTGGATCGGTTGGGGGACGACGCGCGGCTGGTCGCCGGTGGGCACAGCCTGCTGCCGATGATGAAGCTGCGGATCGCCAACCCCGAATACCTCGTCGATATCAACGACCTGGAGCTGGAGCTCGGCTACGTGATCACCGATCCGACCCTGGTTCGAATCGGCGCGATGACCCGCCACCGCGCGCTGCTGGAGTCGGACACGCTGGCCGCGGTGTGCCCAATCTTCCCCGACGCCGAGCGGGTAATCGCCGACCCGGTCGTGCGCAATCGCGGCACCCTGGGCGGTTCACTCTGCCAGGCGGATCCGGCCGAGGATCTGACAACCGTGTGCCTCGTGCTGGACGCCGTCTGCCTGGCACGGGGGCCGTCGGGTGAGCGCGAGATCCCGATCGACGACTTCCTCGCCGGGCCGTACGAGACCACTCTCGCCTACAACGAAATGCTCGTCGAAGTACGGATCCCGGTGCGGCACAACACATCCAGCGCCTACGCGAAAGTCGAACGGCGAGTTGGCGACTGGGCGGTCACGGCGGCAGGCGCATCGATCACCCTCGACGGTGACGCGATAGCGGCCGCCCGGGTGGGCCTGACGGCGGTCAATCCCGACCACGCGGCCCTGGCTGAGCTCGCTACCGTCCTGGTGGGACAGTCCGCCACCGAAGAGGTCTTCGCCGAGGCGGGCCGCCGGGCGGCCGAAGCCTGCGAACCCGTCACCGATGTCCGCGGCACCGCCGAGTACAAGCGGCATCTGGCCTGCGAGCTGACAATCCGCACGCTGCGCACCGCCGCCGACCGCGTCCGCGACCAAGGGAGTTAGTGGTGATCGCATGCGCGGCGAAGCCGGGCGCATGGGGGTACCGCCCGCTTGCGGCGCAGGGTCACCATCAGACAGGAGAAGCGCTATGCAAGTGAATATGACCGTCAACGGCGAGCAGGTGACCGCCGAAGTCGAACCACGGACGCTGCTGGTGCACTTTCTGCGAGATCAGCTGCGGCTGACCGGTACTCACTGGGGCTGTGACACCAGCAACTGCGGAACATGCGTGGTCGAGGTCGACGGCATGCCGGTCAAGTCCTGCACCATGCTCGCAGTGATGGCATCCGGGCACAGCGTGCGGACCGTAGAAGGGTTGGCGGTGAACGGACAGCTTGACCCCGTACAGGAAGGGTTCATGCAGTGTCACGGGTTGCAATGCGGGTTTTGCACACCGGGGATGCTGATCACCGCCCGCGCCCTGCTGGACCGCAACCCGGACCCCGACGAGGAGACGATCCGCGAGGCGATCTCCGGTCAGATCTGTCGGTGCACCGGATACACCACGATCGTGCGCTCCATCCAGTGGGCTGCACGCAACGCGACACCGGCGGCGACATCATGACCACCACAAAAGAGGGGGCGAACCGCCCACCCTCACCGGAAGACACCGCCGATAACGATCAAAAGCCGTGCGGGCATGGCCGGATGCTGCGCAAAGAGGACCCCCGATTCATCCGTGGCCGAGGCAATTACGTCGACGACGTCGTGTTGCCGGGCATGCTGCACCTGGCGATCTTGCGCTCGCCCTACGCGCATGCCCGCATTGTCAGCATCGATGTGACTGCGGCGCTTGCACATCCGAAAGTGAAAGCGGTGGTGACCGGCGCCGACCTGGCCGAGAAGGGTCTGGCCTGGATGCCGACGCTGTCCAACGACGTGCAGGCCGTGCTCGCCACCGACAAGGTGCGCTTCCAGGGTCAGGAAGTGGCGTTTGTCGTTGCCGAAGATCGGTATTCGGCGCGCGACGCGCTGGAGTTGATCGACGTCGAATACGACCCGCTGGATCCCGTCGTGGATGTCCGCACCGCACTCGACCCCTCGGCGGCGGTGATCCGCACCGATCTCGAAGGCAAGACCGACAACCACTGTTTCGATTGGGAAACCGGTGACGCGGCGGCTACCGAAGCCGCGTTCGCGAAAGCTGACGTGATCGTCAAGCAGGAAATCGTCTACCCGCGGGTGCACCCGGCGCCGATGGAAACCTGTGGCGCGGTGGCGGATCTGGACCCGATCAGCGGAAAGCTCACGCTGTGGTCCACCAGCCAGGCACCGCACGCGCACCGAACGCTGTACGCGTTGGTCGCCGGCCTGCCCGAACACAAGATTCAGGTGATCTCTCCCGACATCGGCGGCGGCTTCGGCAATAAGGTGCCGATCTATCCCGGTTATGTCTGCGCGATCGTCGGTTCGCTGGTGCTGGGCAAGCCGGTGAAGTGGATGGAGGACCGCAGCGAGAACCTGACCTCGACAGGCTTCGCACGCGACTACATCATGGTCGGCGAGATCGCCGCCACGAAAGAGGGCAAGATTCTGGCGATCCGGTCCAGCGTGTTGGCCGACCACGGCGCATTCAACGGTACGGCGGCGCCGGTGAAGTACCCCGCCGGCTTCTTTGGTGTGTTCACCGGCAGCTATGACATCGAGGCCGCCTACTGCCACATGACGGCGGTGTACACGAACAAGGCACCCGGTGGCGTGGCATACGCATGTTCGTTCCGGATCACCGAGGCCGTCTACTTCGTCGAACGGCTGGTGGACTGCCTGGCCTTCGATCTGAAGATGGACCCCGCCGCATTGCGGTTACGAAACCTGTTGCGGCCCGATCAATTTCCCTATAAGAGTAAGACCGGCTGGCTTTACGACTCGGGCGACTACGAGACCACCATGCGGCTGGCCATGGACATGATCGGCTACGACGCACTGCGGGCCGAACAAAAGGAGAAGCGCGAGCGCGGTGAACTGATGGGCATCGGGATGTCCTTCTTCACCGAGGCCGTTGGCGCCGGCCCCCGCAAGGACATGGACATCCTCGGCCTGGGCATGGCCGACGGGTGCGAGTTACGCGTGCACCCGACGGGCAAAGCTGTTGTTAGGCTGTCGGTTCAGACTCAGGGCCAAGGTCACGAAACGACGTTCGCCCAAATCGTCGCCGAGGAGCTGGGCATCCCACCTGACGACATCGACGTGGTACACGGCGACACCGACCAGACGCCCTTCGGGTTGGGTACCTACGGCAGCCGATCCACGCCGGTATCAGGTGCGGCCGCAGCCCTGGTCGCGCGCAAGGTCCGCGACAAAGCCAAGATCATCGCGTCGGGGATGCTCGAGGTCTCGGTGGCCGACCTGGAGTGGGAGAAGGGCTCTTTCCACGTCAAAGGTGACCCGTCGGCGTCGGTGACCATTGCCGACATCGCTATGCGTGCACACGGCGCGGGCGACCTGCCGGAAGGACTCGAGGGCGGCCTGGACGCCCAGATCTGTTACAACCCGGAGAACCTCACCTATCCCTACGGCGCTTACTTCTGCGTGGTGGACATCGATCCGGGCACCGCGGTGGTCAAGGTGCGGCGGTTCCTGGCCGTCGATGACTGCGGCACCCGTATCAACCCGATGATCATCGAGGGCCAGGTGCACGGTGGCATCGTCGACGGCATCGGGATGGCGTTGATGGAGATGATCGCATTCGACGAGGAGGGCAACTGCCTGGGCGGGTCATTGATGGACTACCTGATCCCGACGGCGGTCGAGGTGCCGCACCTGGAAACCGGACATACCGTCACGCCGTCTCCGCACCACCCGATCGGCGCGAAGGGCGTCGGCGAATCGGCCACTGTCGGATCGCCGCCGGCGGTGGTCAATGCGGTAGTGGATGCGTTGGCGCCGTTCGGCGTTCGCCACGCGGACATGCCGCTGACGCCCTCGAGAGTCTGGGAGGCCATGCAGGGCAGAGCGAGGCCGCCGATTTGACGCGGCACGACGATGCAGAGCGAGGAACGAGCGATGAGGAGGAGTGGCGCAATCGGCATGAGCATTGGCGAGCGGGCTGCCCAGTTACTGGCCGCGCGCACACCCTTCGTGCACGCGACGGTGGTGCGCGCCCAGCAACCCACCTCGGCCACCCCCGGGGACGAGGCAATCCTTATGCCCGACGGCACTATCGAGGGTTTCGTCGGCGGCCAGTGTGCGCAGAATTCCGTCCGCAAGGCGGCACTGGGCGTCCTGCAAGCCGGTGAAAGTGTCTTGCTGCGAGTGCTTCCTGACGGCGACGTTCATTTCCCCGACGCTCCCGGCGCCGCTGTGGTGGTCAACCCGTGCCTGTCGGGTGGATCGCTGGAAATCTTTCTGACACCGCAGCTGCCGCCCCCGCTGATCCGGATCTATGGGGCCACTCCGATTGCCGACGCGTTGATCGATTTGTGCGGCGTGCTGGGCTATGACGCGCGCCGCGAGACCGATCTGACCGACACCTCTGCAGTGGTGCTCGCCAGCCACGGCGGTCCGGAAGCCGAAATCATCCGGGCCGCACTGGATAACGGCGTGGGGTATATCGGCTTGGTAGCCAGCAAGGTTCGCGGCGCCTCGATCCTGAACGAACTCGAACTCTCCGATGCCGAGCGGGCCCGAATACACACCCCCGTCGGATTGCCCATTGGCGCCAAGACTCCCGCCGAGATCGCGGTGTCCATTGCTGCTGAACTCATCGCCGCCGTGCGCGACGGCAGCCTGTCGCGTCCCACCGTGACCGCTGTCTCGCGTCAGGCGGTCGACCCGGTGTGCGGCATGACGGTGCCGATCGGGCCGGCGAGCGAACATCTGGAGTTGGGCGGCGCCGACTATTGGTTCTGCTGCTCGGGATGCCGGACGGCGTTCGCGGCCCAGAGAGCCGGCGCATGAACGCGCAGCGAATCACCGGCGTCGTGCTGGCCGCCGGCAGATCGCGACGGCTCGGAACACCTAAACAGGTTCTGCCATACCGGGATACCACGCTCCTTGGAGCCACCCTGGACGTCGCCCGCGGCGGCGGTTTCGATCAGCTCATCGTCACCCTGGGCGGGGCCGCGGAAGCGGTGCGTGACGCGGTGCGGCTCGACGGGGCCGACGTGGTGACCGTCGACGATTACGGGACCGGATGCTCGGCGTCGCTGCGTGTCGCGTTGGGAGAGGTCGACCCACAAGCTGCCGGCATCGTGCTCATGCTGGGCGATCAGCCGAGCGTGGCTCCCGCAACACTGCGACGGATAGTCGCCAGTGCCGCCGGAGCCGACGTGCTCGTGTGCCGTTACGCCGATGGCATCGGGCATCCGTTCTGGTTCAGTCGCGATGTGTTCGGCGAACTTTCGCAGCTGCACGGCGACAAGGGGGTCTGGAAGCTGGTGCACTCCGCCCGGTACCCGGTACACGAGATTGCCGTGCCAGGCCCAGTGCCACTCGACGTCGACACCTGGGACGATTACCAGCGACTCCTGGAGTCGGTCCCAACATGATCTTCGCAAACCCCGACGACGTGATCCGGCGATTCGATGCCCGGGATTACCTACTCGACACCGGAACCGCCTCCGCGATCTATTTGGCGGTCACGCTCGGCAGGCCGCTACTGCTGGAAGGGGAGCCCGGTGTCGGCAAGACTACCGCAGCGAAAACCCTTGCAGCAGTGTTGGATACAACATTGCTGCGGCTGCAGTGTTATGAGGGCCTGACCGCAAGCGAGGCACTGTACGACTGGAACTACCAACGCCAGCTACTGGCTATCCGACTGGCCGAAGTGCGCGGCACCGGTGTCTCCAACATCTCCGAAGCCGATCTCTACACCGAGGCCTACCTGGTGGATCGACCCATTCTGCAGTGTGTGCGGCACCGCGGCCCGGCGTCGCCGGTGTTGCTGATTGACGAAATCGACCGGGCCGACGACGAATTCGAGGCATTACTGCTGGAATTCCTCGGTGAGTCCGCAGTCACCGTGCCCGAGCTGGGCACCTTCGTCGCCGAACATCCGCCGATCGCAATACTCACCTCCAACCGTAGCCGCGATCTGCATGACGCGCTGCGACGGCGTTGTCTGTACCACTGGATCGATTACCCGCAACCGGCTCGGGCGGCCGCAATCGTCCGCCGAACGGTTCCCGCGGCCTCGACGCCGTTGATCGAACATGCCACCCAATTCGTCGGCAGTGCGCGCGATCTCGATCTGGATAAGCCACCCGGAGTAGCCGAGACCATCGACTGGGTCGCCGCGCTGGTGTCGCTGGGCGTAGCAGACCTCAACCCGGCCGATGCTGCCGAGTCAGCCCTAGCCAGCCTGGGGGCACTGGCCAAGACGCCCGACGACCGCACCCTGCTTCGCGACGCATTTATCGAGTACAGCCCCACATGAGAGGACCCACAGCATGAAGATCGCCAACCAGTTCACCGTCAGCGCGCCAATCGATCAGGCCTGGGACGTGCTGTGCGACCTGGAACAGGTGATCCCGCTGATGCCGGGGGCACAGCTGGTCGGTCACGAAGGTGACGACTACCTCGGCAAGGTCAAGGTCAAGGTCGGGCCCGTTACCAGTGAGTTCAGCGGCAAGGTGCGCTTCGTCGAGCAAGACCGCGCCCAACACCGCGCGGTCATCGACGGCAAAGGTAAGGAGTCCCGTGGCACCGGGAACGCCGCCGCCACGGTCACCGCCTGGCTGCAAGAGGCCGGCGACCGCACCCAGGTGACCGTCGACACCGATCTGAAGATCGTCGGCAAGCTGGCGCAGTTCGGCAGCGGCATGCTGCAGCAAGTATCGGAGAAGCTACTGGGTCAGTTTGTGGAATCCCTGGAGGCCAAGCTTGCGGCCGAGAATGCCGGCAGCACAGCCAGTCCGGCCGCTAATGGTGCGGCAGCCGGTGCCGAAGAGGTGACTCCGGCCTGGCCGGCCAACCCGGTCCCGGGAACCGAGAAAGGGCCCTTGGCCGACCCCAAGCCCATCGATCTGCTGGAGCTCGCCGGCGGCGGCGTACTCAAAAAGTACGGCGCCGCGGCCGCGGCGCTGGTCGCCGTGCTGGCGCTGATCTGGGTGCTGCGCAAACGCTCGTGAATACCCCGTTGTTGTTGCGCGGCGTCGATCGGGCGGCGTTCGCGGCAGCCCTGGTGGCGCGGCTGCGCAGCGCGGGAGTCTCGGTGTCCGCAGGCGGCCAGGGAAGTTTCGTGCGCGCAATTCAGCAGCTGGGGCCGCAGACCGCGTCGGCGATTTACTGGGCCGCCAGGCTCACTCTGGTCAACCGGATGGAAGACCTCAGTGTCTTCGACACGGTGATGCAAGAGGTTTTCGGCAGTATCCAACCCGGCGACACACGAGGCCCCGGGTCAGTCTTACCGATCGCCGGCCCCAAGACGCCGGGGCCGTCCAGTGCTCCCGCCGCACAGCCCGCGAGCAGCCCGTCGGACGCGAGCGCCGAGAAACTCCCGTGGATCACGCGGACGGTGCCCGACCACGACGACTCCGCCGAGGCCGGCGTGCTCTTACCCGACCTTTTACCCAGCCGCATCGCCACATTGGCCGACGAATCGTTCGACCAATTCGACCCCAAAGAACTGCGCCTGCTCGGTTCGTGGCTCGAGGCGTCGGTGCAGAGTTGGCCCTGGCGCCGCGGCATGCGATTCGAATCCAGCCGACACGGCAAGAGGGTCGACCTGCGGGCGACGATGAACGCGTCGCGTAGGACTGGCTGGGAGTCGGTGACGCTGGCGCGGACACGACGTCGCCGGAGACCTCGGCGGGTCGTGTTGGTCTGCGACGTGAGCCGCTCGATGCAGCCCTACGCCGCAATTTATCTGCATCTGATGCGCGCGGCAGTGCGGCGGCAGGTAGGGATGCGCCCAGAAGTCTTCGCGTTTTCGACGTCACTGACCCGCCTCACCGCGGTGCTGTCCCACCGCTCGGCAGAGGTAGCGCTAAAACGCGCCAACGAGAAAGTCACCGACCGGTACAGCGGCACGTTCATCGGGCGCAGTGTCGGCGCTCTGCTGGATCCACCACACGGCAACTCGCTACGCGGTGCGGTAGTGATCGTTGCGTCGGACGGCTGGGACAGCGATCCCCCGCATGTGCTCGAGCACGCCCTCGCCAGGGTGCGTCGACGCGCCAAGTTGCTGGTTTGGCTCAACCCGCGCGCGGCGCACAGTGAATACCAACCGCTGGCCGGCTCGATGGCGGCGGCGCTGCCGCATTGCGATCTGTTCCTGCCGGCAAACTCGCTGACCGGCATCCGTGACTTGCTATTTGCGCTGGCTGCTCGGGAATCGACGCGATCACCCGCGCGTGCTCATTAGTCGCAAGTCGCCGATTCACCTGCGCGGCAAGGTTTTTACGGTCATTGAGCGGACCCCGAGTACAGTGACTCCGGTGGGTGACGCCCCGTCGAATGAGCCGAGGACGGTCGGCCACGTGAGGTTCGAGCGTTTCGTGCGCGAGACTACGGCCATGACAACGCCCAGCAAATGCTGCTCTACACTCATGCCGTCCGGTTTGACGAAGATCTGAATGCGGTGGCGAACTGCTGGCCCACGACAGAGCATCCGCTACCGGCCACGTCGTGCTCAAGTGGCGTGTTCACCTTCCTTATGTTGACCAGTTTCCCGGCCACCATGTCGAGCAAAATCGCTCGAGTGCTATCGGGGTGCTGCTTTCGCCACGGCACGCTCACCGACCAGCCGGTGCGTGCGCGGTCGTTTCATGTAAGACATGCTTAGTGGGGTCGAATCGCATTGTCCTACGGCGATAGTCAAACGTGCTGCCGGGCCAGAGATTGACATTGCGGCCGTTGTCGTTCAGATACCAGCTCTTGCAGCCGCCTGCGGTCCATACTGTTCCTGCACTGAGCCGGTCTACATCGGCAGTGAATGCGAGCTGGGCGGCCGGGGTAGGTTGTATCGACGCGATGGAGTGGGCGCGCGCGTAACCGATGGCCGAAGCGATGTAGTTCGCTTGCGATTCGTACATGTAGATCATCGACGTGTGGCCTACTCCCAGATTGGGACCATGAATTAGATAGCAGTTGGGAAAGCCGCTAACCGTCGTACCGAGGTAGGCAGTCGGGTTGCCATTCCACACTTGGGCCATACTTTGCCCCGCAATGCCATACAACTGATCGGTGAGCGGCAATTGCGATGTCTGAAATCCTGTGCCGAAGATAATGGCGTCGACGCCATGGTGAGCGCCGGTAACGTCGATGACGCCATCTTCATCGATCTCGCGAATGCCTTCGGTGACCACCGTGACATTGGGCTGCCCCAGCGCGGAGAAGTAGTCATCCGACACCAGGATGCGCTTGCAACCGAGACGATAACGGGGCACCAACTTTGCGTGCAGCTCAGGATCTTTGATCTGAGCTTCGAGATGATGTAGGGCGCGACGTTCAACCTGCCCCAGCAATGCCGGATGGCGGAACCCGACTGCGAGCCCCTCCCTAAGAAGATAGAGGCCAATGCGCTGGAGTCGCTGGAGCGCCGGTAAGGCCTCCAGTACCCTCCGGCTTCGCGTACCGATCTGGCGGTCATGCCGTGGAACCACCCAAGCTGGCGTCCGCTGGAACACCGTGAGCTGTGCAACGTCTGCCTGAATAGCCGGAATGAACTGAACCGCCGAGGCGCCCGTCCCTATCACCGCGACCCGCTTGCCCGCTAGGTCGAAATCATGATCCCACCGTGCGGAGTGGAACGTGACACCGGCAAACCGATCCTTGCCACGGATCTCCGGAATCGCCGGATCGGCCAGTGCGCCGGTCGCAACCACGACATGGTTTGCGGTCCGCTCACCGTGCGCAGTCTGCAGGCGCCAGTACTGGCCGTCCCGGTCCCAGTCCAGCCGATGAACAGGGCAGTTGAGAACCAGATGGCGGCGCAAGCTAAACCGCTCTACAACCTCCTTGAGGTATTCCCAGATCTCGGTTTGCTTGGCAAACACATGTCGCCACTGGGTATTTGGCGCAAACGAGTACGAGTACAGCTGACACTGCACATCTACGGCAGCACCTGGATAGGTGTTATCGCGCCAAACGCCGCCCACGTCGCCCGCGCGTTCAAGCAGCACGAAATCGTCAAACCCGGTTTGGTTCAACCGGATTGCGGCCGCGATACCGCCGAAGCCGGTGCCGACGATGGCGATGTGGGTATGGGGCGTAAGACCATCACTCATGAGGATTTCCGTTTCGTCGAATGGACATGCCGTAGCGGCTAGACAACGCGGCTCATCCGCCACGACCGCGAGAGCGCATAGCCCAAGCGCCGGCAAGTCCGCGATTGACCACAGCGGCTGCTGTGCGACTACCGCTTTCGACCAAATCGAGCCCTATGGCCATCAACTGCACCGCCATCACGTCGAATCGCCTATGCTGTGAACACCGCTTACTTTAATGGGTCCCTGTAAGCACTGTCTACATTTAACGAGTGTGATCTACGCAATGCCTTCCTCCCCTACCGCCACGGCGATCTGCGCGCAGCTTGCTTGCCTGCCGGTAGGCCGACCGAGAGGCACTCGTGTCCACGATCACCGCCGTCGGCTACCGCGAGTCGGCCCGCCAGCGGCTGGGTGCCCAGATCGAACGTGGTCAACTGGAGATCTGAGAAGTCAACGGAGACAGACCATTCGACAACTGCGAATCACTCATGGGAGCCAGGTTCATTGCCGTGTCCTTGTCGAACGCCGGCCGCTGCGGCTACTAGCTGCCGTCCCGGATGAGCCGGTTCAGTGCGTAGCGGTCCGGCTTGCCCTGTTCTGTGCCCCTCTCGCTATTGTCCTGTAATGATTACACATGTAATTTTTTTCATGACAGGCTTTTCTGGCGCCTGGATCGAACGGCAAGGGGCATTGACCATGGGTGTGCTGGACGACAAAGTCGCGATCGTCACCGGGACCAGCAGAGGTGTCGGCGTAGGCATCGCCCATGAACTGCTGGGGGCGGGCGCCACGGTCATAGGGTGTTCGCGGTCACCGCTGGCCGCCATCCCCGGCGTGGATGGCGAGCCGGGGTGGGCGAAGCGTTCCGACCAAATGGTCTGTGATCAAGGCGATTACCATGCGATCGACGCGATGGTTACCGCGGTGGTCGAGCGCTATGGGCGGGTCGACATCCTGGTCAACAATGCCGGCGGGACGGTCCCCGCGCCGCACGCCGAGGACATTCCCGCACTGGTGTCGCGCATCCAAGGCGCGCCGCGCTCCGACGACGACTTCGAGCGCACTGTGCTGTTTCACGCGTTCGCCGTCCAGATGAACCTCATCAGCCCGTTATGGTTCGCCATCCGCGTGTACCGCCAGATGCAAGTCCAAGACGGGACCGGCTGCATCATCAATGTCTCCAGCGGCGCGGGCCATCCCGCGGGCTCTCCGACCCTGGTGTCCTACGGTGCGGCGAAGTCGGGACTCAACCACCTCACTCGGTCTCTCGCCGAAGAGTGGGGCCCGGCGGCCCGGGTCAACTGTGTGGCGCTCGGGCCGACGATCACCGACAACTTCCGCTCGTTCGTCCTGCCGAAAGACGACCCGACGGGATCGACGTACTTCGACGCGCTTCCCCTCAAGCGTGGTGGTGAACCCGCAGAAGTCGGCCGAACGTGTGTCTTCCTTGCCTCCGGCGCAGCCGATTTCATCAATGGCACCACCATTGAAATCGACGGTGGCATGCTGCCGGGCGTGCTCTACGACGCCGGACTGAAGACCATCACCGATCTGCTGTGAAAGGACTCCAGTGACCCGTCGAGTAGTCCAATTCTCCACCGGCAATGTCGGAGTCCACGCGCTACGCAGCATCATCGAGCGGCCCGACCTGGAGCTCGTCGGCGTCCACGCACGCGGACTGGACAAGATCGGACGTGACGCCGCGGACCTATGCGGGTTCGACCGGGCCACCGGAGTGCTCGCCACCGACGACACCGACGCGCTACTAGCTCTGAACGCTGACTGCGTGGTCTACACGTCGCAAGCCGAGACCCGCCCGCACGAAGCTTTGGCCGAGATCAGCCGATTTCTGGCGGCGGGCACGAATGTCGTTGGAACGTCGTTCGTCTGGCTGGTGGCGCCGGACCAGGCCGACGATTGGCTGCGCGGCCCACTGGCACAAGCCTGTTCTGACGGCGATACGACGTTGTACATCAACGGAATTGACCCGGGGTTCTCCGGCGACACCCTGGTCTACACCGCATTGAGCTTAGCAGCGCGCGCCACCGCCGTCACCGTGCAGGAGATCTTCGACTACGGGACCTATGATGACGCCGAATTCACCGGCGTGACTTTCGGTTTCGGGGCCGCGCCGGACCATCAGCCTATTCTTTTCTCACCCGGAGTCCTCGCGTCGATGTGGGGTGCGCAGGTTCGCAGCCTGGCCACCGATCTCGGCATCGAGCTCGACGGAGTACGGGAGCGCTACGACAAGTGGGTCACGCCCGACCTCATCGAGTGCACCATGATGAATGTCGAACCGGGCACCGTGGCCGCCGTCCGCTTCGCGGTCGAAGGTGTGCGCGGCGGCGAGGTGATCATCACCATGGAACATGTCAACCGGCTCACCGACGCGGCGGCGCCTAACTGGCCGTATCCGCCGGACGGACATCCCGGCGTGCACCGCGTCCGTGTCGAGGGCAGCCCTGGCATCGAGATCAACACCCACGTGGGAATATCAGGCATTGATCACAACCAGGGCGGTGTCATCGCCACGGCGGCCCGCGCCGTGAATGTCATCGACGCCGTGTGCCGGGCTCCGAGCGGCATCCTTGCCGCGCATGATCTGCGGCCGACCGATCACGTGCGGGGCGTGATGTGGTAATTGCGATGCCATGACCTCACCCCGTCGGCCGCCCACCGGGGCCCAAGCACGCGCTGACCGCACCCGCGCAGTCGTCATCGACGAGACCGTGCGCTGCATTCTCGACGAGGGCTTCGCCCCACCCAGCGTCCGGCACATCACCGACCGCGCCGGACTGACCTGGGGCGTCGTCCAATACCACTTCGGCGATTTGGAGGGCCTGCTGATGGCGGTGGTGGACAAGGGCTTCGGCGAACTGATCGACGCCCTCGACGAGTTGCCGCCGCGGGCCGTCCGCGAGGGCAGCGTGCGGGCGCGTACCACGTTCGTCATCGACACAATCTGGGGGGCGTTCTCCAGTCCCACGTCGATGGCGGCGCTGGAGATTCTCATCTCGACCCGCGGCCTGCGCGATACCGTCGCCAACACGCACCTCGCCGACCTGATGACCACCCTGACCAGCCTCGGCCGCCACCTGGGAGAAGGCCTGTCCGCGCCGCACGCCGGCCGGATCGGCAACCTCATCTGGGCAACATTGCGCGGCCTGGTCGTGGCGCAGATGGTGTGGCCAGAACCCCTGGACTCGTCCCGGGACCGCCGGGCGCTCGTTGACGTGATCACCGCTTACGTCGAGTCGCGCGGCGGCTGACCGAGACTACGGCAGATCGGTGGATAGGAATGTCAAAGGTAGCCCGAGGACTGAGATCTCGATCTCGTCGAGTTCGTACCCGTCGCCGCGGCGGTGCTGATGGGACCGAGTCCGGGCGCCGTATCGCTGCGCCAGCTGCTCGGCGGCAGGGGCGTCACCGACACGGATCACCACCGAATAGACGCCCGGCCCGTTTTGCCGCAGGAAATTCGCCACCGCGTTTCCCTCGTCAGCTGCAGAGGAGCGTGGGGTCACCAGTTCAAGTCCGCCGCCCCAGTCCAGCAGCACCCGCAAGCCCACGTCTTCCAGCTCGATGGTCTGGAATCGAAAACCCAACTCCGAGAAGAATTGCGCGGTATCCAGGAGCTGTTCCTGCGGCACTGCAAACACCACGTGATGAACGCTGTTCGCCCGGCTCGCTTCGTTCGCATATTCAGCCACGCAAAAACATTACATATTTTATCGTTTAGCTGAGTAGGCAGCCTCGGAAAGGATTCGCCACGAGGTCGAACACGGGCAAGACATACAAGGTTGTGGTCTGGGCAAGTTCCTGCGCACCCTACGGCAACTCGATACCGCCTGTGGAGTCATCGAAGCGGGAACGGTCGGCGCGACCTACGCGCGCTGCGTCGGATTGGTGGACGGCCGAGAAGTCATCACGATCGAACACGTCGACCGGATGGCCGACGATCTCGCCCCACAGTGGCCGACGGGCCGCACCGGCGGGACCGACGGCATCTGGCGCGTCATCATCGATGGTGAGCCGTCCTTCGACGGAGAATTCGAAGTCGGTTACCGCGACGGTGAAAGCGCCAGCGACCACGGTCTGCTCGCCACCGGGATGCGGGCGGTCAACGCCATCCCGTGGGTGTGTGAGGCGCCGGCGGAGATTGTCGATGCCCTGCACCTGCCAGCCACGTCGCCGCTCGGCGCGTTGCACCCACACCGTGACGGTGTGCCCGCGTTCTGAGGATCGCGATCGTCATCGACGCGGGACTAGCCAACACTTGGGCACAACCGTTGTGGAGCTGAGGATGTCTGAGTTCATGACATAGGTGACGCATGAGTCGAGTCATGGGTGAAACCTACGATGTCCCATGATGAGTCGCGTCATAGCTGGCAGTCATGGCTCATGTCGAAAACATGTGTGACCGTGCTGGGAGTCGTCAGTGGAAACCTCACCGTCACCGCTGCCGCACGGGACTGCGGGCTGTCCCGACAACATATGTATCGACTGCTCAAGCGCTACCAATTCGGCGGCCTCGACGCCATCGAACCTCGCTCGCGGCGATCCGCCAGCAACCCCGCACCGTC
Organism: Mycobacterium sp. Aquia_216; assembly: GCF_026723865.1. Lineage (NCBI taxonomy): Bacteria > Bacillati > Actinomycetota > Actinomycetes > Mycobacteriales > Mycobacteriaceae > Mycobacterium > Mycobacterium sp. Aquia_216. The sequence goes on from NZ_CP113529.1 coordinate 5,290,653, forward strand.
GGTGACACCGCCATAGTCTTGCTGCGCGAACAACTCACCGTCGACGGCCTCGACGCCGGCCCCCCAACGCTGCAAGAGCACCTGGCCCGGCAGGGCCTGGCCGTGGCGGGCCACCTCCACGATCGCCACAGCCTGCACCGGCAATCGATACCTGAGAGTTCTGTTGCCCCAACGGAACCCAGCCCGTCATGTCACAATTGCCCTAACAGTCACACACCTAACTGCGTGACATTTGCGGTTAACGCTGCGGCAGTCGCGGGCAACCCACGCGGCACAATGCATCACGAGGGCCGACTGTGCACCCACAGCGCGTCCAGAGCGGCGGTCAAGATCGGCTTCCGGAATTCCGAATCGCCGGGGATATTCGCAACCGAGGCGACGAGTGCCAGAACCTGCTCAACAGTAAGGTCGTCGCGCACCTCACCGGAACGATGCGCCGCATTCACCAACGACTCGGCTGCGGCAACGACGCGGGCAAAACCGTCACGGAACACCGGGCTGGCGTCGCCGGCAAGGTCGAGTAACTCGGCGGCCAGGACACGCTTGTTTAGGAAGTAGCCGTAGAAGCGGTGCAACCATGCCTGCAATCTCGCCCCCGGGGTCACACCCTCGCCGGTTTCAGCCGCACGGCAGATCACTTCGATCTCCTCGCCATAGAGTGCCTCCAAGAGGGTGCGTCGGTCGGCGAAGTTGCGGTACAGGGTGGCCGAACCGATGTTGGCTCGCCTCGCGATCTCGGCCATCGACGCATCCGCCTCGGGGTCGGCGAATGCGGCCTGTGCGGCCGCAAGAATCTTGTCGCGGTTGCGTTGTGCATCGATCCTGCGGCGGACGGGTCCGTTCTGCGTCATGCCTTCACCTCACATCGCGCTTGTGGACAAGTGGGGAGGGTGTCCGTATCTTCTAAATGGGGTGGGTGCCCACTTAGAAGATACCTATTCAACCACCGCGCTACCACATGGTCGCGCGGCGAATCACCGAGGAGATTTCCGAATGACCACCACCACCGCACTGGACGTCGTCGATGCCGTCACCGGCCGCGAAACCGCAAGCCTGTCGGCCCGTCCTGTGGTCCTGCCCGCCCCCGAGCGCGGCAACGATCTGCAGCTGCGCGTCACCACGCCGATTGAGGGCAGCGAGCTGCCCGTGGTCCTGTTCTCACACGGCTTCGGCTTCTCGATGGATGCATACGGTCCGCTGACAGACTTCTGGGCGACGCACGGCTTCGTCGTTGTCCAGCCAACCCACCTGGACTCAGTCGCGCTCGGCCTCGCACCTACCGATCCGCGGAGACCACGCATCTGGCGCCATCGGATCGAGGACTTGCTGCACGTTGTCGACAACCTCGACGCGGTCGTGGCCGGCGTCCCCGGCCTGGCTGGGCGGGTAGACACCAACCGGGTCGCGGCGGCCGGGCATTCGTACGGTGCCACCACGGCCAGCGCACTGCTCGGCGCGCGGATCCTGCCCCCTGCGGGCGATGCGGACGAGGACTTCTCCGACGCGCGCATCAGCGCCGGGGTGCTGCTGTGTCTGGCCGGCCTGGCGGCCGATGATCTCACCCCGATCGCCACCCAGATGTTCCCCTTCATGAATCCCGGCTTCGACAAGATGAGCACCCCTGCACTCGTTGCGGCCGGCGACGCCGACCAGTCACCGCTGTCCACGCGCGGTCCGGACTGGTGGGAGGACGCCTACCGGCAGAGCCCCGGCAGCAAGAGCCTGCTCACTCTGTTCGGCGCCGACCACGCACTGGGCGGAATCCACGCCTACGGCACGATCCCGCAGTCCGCGTCGGAAGATCAGGCCACCGTTGTCCTCGTGCAGCGCATCACGACCGCATACCTGCGTACCGCCCTTCATGTCAACGAAACCAGTTGGGCCACGGCACAAGACGAGCTCACCCACCACTGCGCGCCGAAAGGCCGAATCCAGGGCAGGTGAGTCGTGGGTCACGGATTACGGTTCCGCCTCTATCCCTGCGGGTTTAGCGGTGTCTTCAAAGTCATTCCACCGCGCGACGGTTAATTTGTTGTATCGGACTCCGTGGCGATCAGGACAGCGCGCGCCGCGATGTGGGTGCCGTCGGCGAGTGTGACGGCGAGGTGGCATCCGTTGGTGTCGAGGTCGACGACTTCGCACGGACTGGTCAGCTGTACCCCAAACTTCATGGCCTGCAGCGCTGCTCGTTGGGTGAGGTCGTGTCCGCTGATTCCATACGGGAATCCCAGATGGTTTTCGATTCTCGAGCTGGCGGCAGCCTGCCCTCCGATGCCGATGGTGTCGAGGACGACAGTGGTGAGTCCTTTAGAGGCCGCGTAAACGGCGGCAGCGCGCCCCGCCGGCCCGGCCCCGATCACGAGAGGTCAGCCGGGTCCTCGCCCTTGTGCCGGTAGCTGAGACCCAGAAGGTCTGCCACATCGCCAGGCGTAGCGCGTGCAAGGTGTTGCTGCGGGGTGATTACCGCGGGTAGGTCGGCTGGCGTGAGCTGTGCGGAGGCGATCAGCGACTGGCCCGCGGGACTATCGATGTCGAGCCAGTGGTGGGGTAGGCGCTGGCGCGCAGCAAAGGTCCGCAATGCCAGGCTCTCCGCCGACAATTCGCTGCCGACAATGGCCAATTCCTTCGCCGCTGCAGTGGATCGCAGGAGGTCGCGACGGACCAAGAAGGTACGCAGTAGGACATCGGACAGTTCGGGATCGTCAGCCATCAACTCGCGGAATCGATTGCGCGACATCCGGTATACGCGACCTGCTTCCACGACGCGTGCGGTCAGGTATGCCGTTTGTCCGGTGAGGAAGTTCAGTTCCCCGAGAAAGCCGCGGGGCCCGTACCGTGCGACCACTGCCTCGGGCTCGTCACCGACGGTTGGGGTGATGATCTCGATCCACCCAGCCTCGATGACGATCAGGTCATAGTCGATGTCTCCGGGCCTGAAGACCACATCGCCTATCTCAACGGTCTGCGGAATGGCGTAGGCGGCAAGGCGGGCGAGCTGCGCTTTGGTGAGCTGGGTGGGAGCCGTTTCTCCGGCGTCGGGCATCGTCGCCTCCGTTGGGGGATTTCGCCGTGACCCTCGGCAAGCATCGGCAAGGCGATCCTCAAGCCTAAAGATCAGGCGCTCGCGTCCCATGGCGTGCGGAGGAGTCGTGCACACGATGCCGATAGCGCTGCACGCCATGTCAATATCGGAGCAGCCGCCGACACGCCGCCTGCGAATCGGTTGAAGTCCGGATTCACCAGGTCTTCACGTCGGCGGCTATGGTTTCGGCAAGCTGCGCTGCCCCGGTGGGGTCGAGACGCGCATTGATCATCAGACCGAATTGTGCGGTGGTCAGTAAGTCGGCCTTGCTATCCCAGTCGCGAAAGCCGTCGGCCATGCCTTCCAAGGCGTGCAGGATTGCCGAGCGCACGCGCTCACGAAACTCACTCACTACGCGGGCGGCTTCGGTGTCGAGAACACCTAATTCAGAGGCGGTATTGGCGATCATGCATCCGCGGGCTGCGTGCGATCGCGGTGATCGACGTAGGTGCCGACCGAGGACCAGGAAATACTCGACCAGTTCCTCGCGGCCGGCCCCATCGGCCTCGAGCGGTTCGACCATCGGCCACACGATTTCGTCACAGTAGCTCTCGACCGCGCGGTCGAACAGCGCTCTCTTACTGCCGTAGGTCTGATAAAGGCTGGAGCGGCTTAGCCCGGTCGCTGCCTGCAGATCGGCGAGGGAGGTTGACGCGTACCCGCGTTGCCAGAACACGTCACGGGCGGCCCGCACGACCGTCGCGTCGTCGAATTCTTTGTGCCGGCCCACACCTCGATGCTACGTCCAGATTTGACAATCTGAACCATGCGGTCCAATAATTAATTTAGGACCGTTCGGTTCAGTTAACCTTGAGAAGGTGGTCTTGGTGACGGCGGTCGTTCTGGATACGCGCCAAATACCGGCGGCCGATCGCGCAGAGGTCGTCACGCAGGTCATCCATGACACGTTGGTCGCAGTGAACATCGCGTTTACCGAGGCGACCCCTGTTGTAGCAGCGGGCACCATCCACGAGCTTGGTGACTTGAAGAACTTCTCGGTGCAGTCCAATGCACTCACGGTGGAGCGGACTCCGGCCCAAGCTCGCGATGATCTGAGACCCTGTGTGTTTCTGGGATTGCAGCGTTCGGGTGCCAGCATGGTCGTCCAACACGGCCGGGAGGCCACGCTGCGTCCTGGTGAACTCGTGCTGTGGGAGTCGACCGCTCCTTACACGGTGTTCGACCCCGAGGGGATCCGCCATCATTTTTTTCGTATCCCGATAGACCGGCTTGCGTTGCCGCACGAAGTGATTCGGCAGTTGTGCGCGGTCACGTTGAGTCCTGGACATCCGGTCGCCGACTTGGCTTTCACCTATTTTCGGCGCCTGTCCACGCGCCTCGATGTGTTTGATCGTCCGGGCGCTGATGGTGTCAGCCAGCCCAGCATTGAGCTCGTTCGGGCGTTGGCCACCACCCACGTCGATGCCACCGAGCTGGGTAAGGACTCCATGCACGCGACTTTGCAGCTTCGGATCGTCGAGTATCTGCGTGCTCATCTGCGGGAGCCGGATCTCAGCGCGGCTCGGGTCGCGGCCGAACACCACATCTCCGTGCGCCAGCTCTACAAGGTGCTGGCCGCGGTCGATGTAACGCTGGGTGACTGGATCCGCAGCGAGCGCCTCGAAGGCTGCCGGCGTGACATTGCCCAGCTCGGCGAGCACACCGCTTCTATCGCGTCGGTCGCCCGTCGCTGGGGATTCGCCGACCCGTCGAGCTTTGCCCGCATGTATAGGACGGCATACGGGATGTCACCTCGGGAATGGCGCCATCTTTCACGCATCGAAGCAGGTTGACCCAGATCCCTTGTCGAAGTTGTCGATGCCACTTGGCCTGAGGAATGCTTGCCAGCAGTTCGCTTATCCGTCAGCCTGCCGTTCGGTGCGAGTCTCACGATGGGGCCGATCTGGGTGCTAAGCGTTGCGTCGGTTGTCGTCTGGGTCGCGCATACCTCGTCCTGTCATCCGCATGTGAGGCCCGAAAGCCTTTGTCTTGCTTAAGGTCATCGGCTCGCGAAGACGGCGTGGGCATCGTTGCTGTTCCATGCACGCAGCCCCGCCCGAGGCGGCGACGAACCGTACAGCTGGTTAGGCGATGCGGGGGTCTCTGGTTTTTCCGCTGTGCGGCGCGACGATTCAGAATCCCTTGCTGGTGAGCCATTGAAGCGCCACGTCGGCGACTTCTTTCCACCGGTTATCGATCGTCAGCGAGTGGCCGCGGCCTTCGAAGACGTGAAAGTCGGTGTCGGACGGGCCTTTCGCGTACAGATCAACCACTTGTTGGGTGACCTTGAGGGGCACCACATGATCCTCGGTGCCCGAGGTCAGCAGCAGGGGGCCTCGGTCGGCGACATGGGTGTCGACGGTAGCCGCGGAGTGACGGGAGAAGTTCGCCCCGGCTTCTTCGAATAGTGGACGTCCCGCGCCGGGTATCGACCAGGCGGCGTGCAGGGCATCCGATTCTTCGTCGGTCAGGGTATTACCGAACGCGTACCGGAACTGCTTGGCGGACAGGGCAACGGCCCGGTGACAGTTGGCAGGATTGCCCAGCACGGGGAACGCCGACTTCAATTGGGCAAAGGGCAGGGCCTTGGCCCCCTTGATGGCGGCGGGGTCGATCGCGACGGCGGCGGCTGCGCGGCCGGCAGCGAGAAGTTCCTGAGCGAACAGTCCGCCGAACGAGTGGCCGACGATGATGGGGTTGATGGCCGGTGTGCCGATGATGTCAGCGTAGTGGTCCACGATATCGGCGATCCCGATGTCGTTCATCGCGTCGGGGTTGGCGCGGGTTTCTTCGACGGTACCGGCGTCACCCGGCCAGCCAGGCGCAGATACCGCATAGCCGTTGGCGGCGAACAGCTCCAGCCACGGCTGCCAGGCGCTGGAGTGGATCCACAAACCGTGGATGAAGATCACGGGATGGGTTTTCGTCGGAGATACCATGAGATTTCCTTCGGATTCGATTGGACAGGCGGATGTTTCGGACATGTCATGCGGGCGTAGGCCAGGTCAGGACACTTCGCTGACCGGCTGGCATGGTGCGAACTCGTCGAAATGGAGGCGGACGAAGTCACGGATGCTCATCGGCGCAACACCGGTAATGTCCGCCACGGTCGTGTTCGTCACCTCGAAGACGCCGTTGCGCAAGTCATCGGCCACCGCGCCAATGTGTTGAGCGAAGAACGGACCAAGATGGGGAATGTCGGTGACGATCGACTGGAAGTCGGCGATCGGCATCGGGCAGTACGAGATGGCCCGCCCCAGGACGTCGCTCAGGGCAACAGCGATGTCACTGACGGTCACAACTTCTGGGCCGTTGAGATAGTAGACCCGCCCCGCGTGCGGACTGGGATCGCTGAGAATGGCGGCGATGACGCGGCCCTGATCCTCGGCGGTGATCGGCGAGAACCGAGCGTCCGCGAACGGCAACGCCAACACGTTGGCGTTTTTAATGCGATCGACCTGGCCCGCGTAGAGCATCCAGTCGGCGAACATGTTCGAACGAAGATGGGTGACTGGGACCTCAGCACGATTGAAAACCTGTTCTGCGATCCAATGATTCAGTGAGGCATGACTTACGGCCTCTCGACGGGCCGGGCGCTGCGACATGTTTACGAGGGCGGTCACGCCGGCCTCGACAGCGGCCTGCGCGAAGTAGGCGGTGGCGTCGATGAGTCCAGGCTGCACGGGGTAGACGAAGTAGGCAGCGTCGACATCGACCACGGCCGCAGCCACGCTGTCGATGTCAAGCAGATCGCCGGTGACGATCTCGGCGCCGAGTTCACGCAGCGGGTCGCTGCGCGAATCGTCGCTGTGCACTAGAGCGCGCACCTGCACGTCCACGCCGTGCAGTGCGCGCACGGCGGCGAGTCCGGTTGCTCCGCTTGCGCCGGTCACCAAGACGCGTCTCATGAGATGCCCCAATCGCTAGTTAAGCTCGAGGCCCACACCGACCGCGTCGTGCTGTACGTGTTATCTTCTACCGCAGTGCTTTTCGGGTCACCAGTGCATTTCGAACGCCGCTTTGTCATCGGTTGCATCCCGTCTGAACTAGATTGCTCCACGCCGTGCGGGTGGCCTGGAACCGACGGTAGAGGAGCCGCCTGCTGTGAGATACCTCTGCGTGGAGGCCGTGCGCCAGGCGCACACCGTCGGGCGCGCGGTGAGGCAACGCCGTTGTGGCAGCGCCACTCGATGACGGGGCACGGCCGGCTTCCCTACCGCCCGTCGGCGCCGGGAATTTCGTTGATATCTTGGTAAGCAACTAGATTGGCGATCCGGTGAGGCGGAACGATGTACCAACTGCGTTGGGCACGAAGGCGCCCGGCAGCGCCGTGGCGAGCCGATGCTGGGCCTTCCAACCGGTGCAGTGGGCGGGCACCAGCACATCAGGTGCCATGGCGGCCAACGCTACGACGGTGGGTCCGATAAGGGGTTCGAAGGCAGGACCACTCAGGTGAAGTCCGCCGACCAGCGCGTGCAGCTTGTCCACACCGGTCAGGCGCAACGCGTGGCGGACGATGTTGACCGCGCCCGCATGCCCGCACCCGGTGAGCACGACTAGGCCACGGCCGCGCAGGTGTACCACCAGGGCCTGCTCGTCGAGAATCAGCGGGTCGGGCTCCCAGCCTGTTGTGCGCCACGCCTCGTGATGGGGCATGCCGTGCTCGAAGTCGGTGGTGCGGTCGACCTCCCCGGTGATCAGCACCGACTCGTCCAGCAATAGCGAGGGTTGCCGCCGTTCGATGACCTCCAGGCCCTCGGCCTGCAACGCCGACCGGCTCAGAGTGGGCATCTCCCAAGGGCGCTGGCCCGGGACGGCGATGCGACGCCGACTCCATACCATCGGATGCACCGTGAGCGGCAACCCCGCGCGGCCCCGCAACCGGGCCAGCCCCGGGAAGCCACCGGCGTGGTCGAAGTGGCCGTGGCTGAGCACGACTACCTCGATCTCCGACACGTCCAGGCCGAGGCGCTCGATGTTGGTGGCCATCCCGTCTGGGGACACCCCGGTGTCGAAGAGCACCGTGTGCGATGTCTCGCCGCGGCGAGTGGTGATCAGCGCGGAGAATCCGTGCTCGGCCACCAACCCCGGCACAGTACGGCCCTCGACGAACTGCGGGCCCGCTACGTCAGGGATCTCGGCAAACAGGGTGCGGTGGGCCACCCCACTATCGTTTAGCAGCGCGTCGAAACTATTGTCCACCAGCGTAGTAACGACAATCTCGTCGACTGACACCAGCGCGATGGGGTCCACTGCCACGCGACCGGCTGGGCGCGGGCGTGAGGCGGCGGCTTCGGCATGCGAGCCGCAGCCCTCACACATTGCCAGGATCTGGGCGCAGCACCGCCGAGCCGACGACGGTGTCGATCCGTCCCGTTTCGACGTCGTAAACCATCCCCGTCACCCGCAAGGCTCCCGGCATCAGCGGAGAGTCCCGCAGCGTGGCGATGTCGGCCTCGACAGCGGCCCGCGGATCGCCGACATATTTGTCACCCAGCGACTCGGGATCGACATCGAATAATTGGGCAAGCTTGTCCGGGGGATCTTGCAACCGCAGGATGCCGCAATCGGTGTGCTGCAACACGATCAGATCCCACCCCGGACCGAGGGTTCCCCCCAAAGCCTTCGTCAGGGTCACCAAGAGCGCGATCTCAGCCAGCACGTCAGGGGTCACGCGGCCCCCAATATTGCGGATCACGCCCACCTCTCCGAGTTCAATACCCAAGATCTGCGTGGGATCGACCCGCGGATCCAGGCAGCCGACCAGCAGAGTTTTGAGCTGCGGCACGATCCGCAATCCAGCAACGAAACCGTGGCCGGCGAAGTCACTGTTGCGTTGAGTCAGGGTCTCGATGGTGTCCATGGTGCTCCTCGGAATCGTGTCGGGGGTGGGCGTGGCTCAGGCCGATGCGCCGGCGGTCTTACTGGACGCGAGCACGTCGCTGTGTGCTCGCGCGAAATCCTGGATGCTCATCGGGGCGATACCGGTAAGTTCCTCGACGGTGTTGTTGGTGGCCGAGAGCAGACCCTGGGTCAATTCGGCGACCACGGCTCCGATGTGCTGAGCGAAAAAGTCAGCCAGCTGCGGGACCGCCGCGGCCGCCGCCTGGTACTCCTCGATCGGAAGTGGGACGTATCGAATGCTTCGCCCCAGGGCTTCACTGAGACCAGCGGCGATTTCCTCGCCATCGAGCACGGCCGGACCATTGAGGAGATAGGTCCGGCCCGCGTGCGCGCCAGGATTCGATAGAACGGCGGCAATAGCACGGCCCTGGTCCAAGGCGGCGATCGGCGCGAACCGTCCGGAACCGAACGGCAAGGCCAGCACGTCGTTATCGGTAATGCGCTGCAGCACAAAAGGATAGAGAATCCATTCGGCGAAGAGCGTAGGCCGCAGATGGGTGGTCGGCACCGCAGACCAATCGAACACTCGCTCGGCTATCCAATGATTCTGGGCGGCGTGGCTTTTGGAGTGGCGGTGTGAGGTCCGTTGCGACAGATTGACGATGGCCTGCACGCCCGCCTCCTCAGCAGCTTGCGCGAAGTAGGCGGTGGCGTCGATGAGCCGGGGCTTGATGGGGTAGACGAAGTAAGCCGCATCAACACCATCGAGCGCTGATCGGACGCTGTCGATATCGAGCAGGTCACCCAGCACGATCTCGGCACCCATTGTGCGCAGTCTTTCGACTCGGCGGTCATCCTGATGGACCAACGCGCGCACTGAGTTGCCGCTGCCTTGCAATGCCTTTACCGCGGCGTACCCGGTCGCGCCAGTCGCGCCGGTCACCAGAAGTTGTGATGCGGACATGATGGCGTCCTGTCTGTCGGGACTGCCGAGCCGGCTCGATAGGACTGACATCCTGCGAGTGCGGAATTCGGCAGTTAGTTGCTACCGCGATGCTCGCATCCCAACAATATGTATTCGACGGTTGTCGTGGTCTCGTGCACGCACCGCATACTGGTGTGCACGCCAGCACCATCTCGGCGCAGCCCGCGAACGACCAACCCTGCCGACCGCATTCTAAGTTGCAACTAAATCGACTATCCCGCAACAGATTTCGGGAAGTCGATGTGGCCATTGTTGCCGCCGAGTGGACGGTAGTGCTGATAGAAGGTTCTGTTGCTTCCCTGTGGCTGGTCACAGTACCCGATCATCGCGGGCGGATCGCTACACGTCAGGGTCGCCGGACTGAAGACCCACAGTCGAGTGTTGTTGTTAATGAGCAGTTGTGTGTGGACCATCGGGTCGTGCCACTTCCATCGGCCTAGCTGCGCCGCACCCCGCATCGCCTGTGTATTCGCGCCGCCGAATCGCTGCATCCCCGCCGTGATCGCACCGTTCAATGCGGTTTCCGATGGATATAGGAAGCCAGACAACGAGCCCCCAAAACGGAACCGGTCGGGATAGAACTCCGCCAATGTTATCGCCGCGGTTCCTCCCTGGGCGGCACCGACGATGCAGTTTCCGGTGGGCTCGAGGCCTTTGTTGGTGGTTAACCAATTGGGCAGTTCACTAGACAAAAGGCTCCCACTGCTTGCTTCCGTCCTGCTCCCAGTTGGTGTAGAGGCTGTAAGCGCCTCCGGCGGGCGCGACGACTGAGATACCTTTGCCGGCAATCTTGTTCATCGCATTGCCGGCCGTTACCCAATCAGATACACGACGTGAGACCTGCAGCCAGTACAGTCCGAAGCAACGCGAAATGAAACCGACGTTGCCACACGGCATTAGTGCCAGCAAGTGACATTCGACGGCTGGCTTACGATAGCTCACCTGGTTGCCGTTGAACTGCTGCCGGACACATTTGGTCGGCGCCGAAAGCTTGGGACGCGTTCGAGCACACGATCATCGGCGACGCGCAGCCGCAAGCCGCTCTGCGAAGTCCAGTGAGGTTATGGAACACCAATCGACCATTGGTGTAGGTCCCATTTGTCGTCACACCAAGTTCTCGAATGGCGAGGGCGGTCTAGCGCCTTCTCTTTCTCACGGCGCGAGCTCTACCGCCCGGTCGGCAATCGGGCCATTTGCAGACACTACCGGGCCCACCAGTCCAAACGTTGTGGAGCTAAGGGGAATCGAACCCCCTCCCACCAGGGAAAATTCTGCATCCAGCTGCGGTTTGACTTCGCCCGATCCGATTCAGTCCCGATCGCTACCTGCAGTTTCGTTTTCGTCGTATGGCCTTGGCGGCTATGACGCTGGCCCCAACGCCGACGTCGAAACCCAGCGATACCGCCGTGTGCATGACGCCCAGCCGCATGCCAATAGCCACGATCGCCTCCGACACCACCGGCATGTAGATCGCTACGCAGTCACCCGTCAACAGACCGAGGCCACTGAATGCATTGGCCGCCTTACACACCTCGCCCCAGATTTCGGCGTAAGTCAGCGTGCGTCTCGCCAACCGGCTCACCCTCCCAATGGAGCGCGACCCGGTCGCCGTGCCCCGCCTCGACGTGGCGGTCCACGCAGTTGTAGGCGAGGTTGAGCTTGCCGCCGACAAACCACTTGGCGAACGGCGCCTGCGACCAGTACGCCGTGTCCCAGGACAACCGCTCGGCCTGTTCTACCTAAATCGTCAACCAGTCACGGTCTGACTCGTCGTACAGACGGGCGGGGGCATTCGCTCGGGCAGCGAATTCCGCTGACGACGAGAATATCATTGCACCAGGGAAATCCGTTTGGTCGGGAATAAGCGTTTGCCACGGTGCGCCGGCTTCCTCGACTATGTCAGGGGATACGAAGGGGGCGCGCGGCAAACATTGCGCTCGTGTGCGCGGTCGAACGCGGACCATCATTTCGACAGCAGCGACCTGCCAATGATCTCCTTCATGATTTCGTTAGTGCCTGCGTAGATCCGAGAGGCACGAGAGTCGATGAATGCCTTCGCGATTGGATACTCCAACATGTAACCGTAGCCCCCGTGCAGCTGGACGCAGTTGTCGACGGCTCGTCCCTGAAGTTCGGTCGTCCACCACTTCGCCTTGGCGGCGTCGATAGCGTCCAGTCGCCCTTCGTTTGCAGCCATTACACACGCATCGACGTACTGTTGAACGATATCGATTTCGGTCGCGAGTTCGGCAAGCACGAATCGAGTGTTCTGCAGCATCCCAACTGGCTTGCCAAAGGCGGTGCGAGAACGCACGTAGGCGATGGTCCACTCCAAGGCGGCCGACGCGGTGGCGACAGCAGCCACTGCAACGGAAAGTCGTTCTCGCGCAAGGTTTCTAGTCAATGCAAGAAATCCCGCGCCTTCAGCTCCGATGAGATTAAAGGTAGGCACGCGTGCGCCGACCATCGACAGCTCAGCAGTATCTTGAGCATGCATCCCGACCTTCTCCAACCTCCGGCCGCGCTCGAAGCCTTCGGTGCCACGCTCGATACCCAACAGGCTCAAACCCTGATGAGGATGCTCACCCGTGCGTACCACGGCGATGATCAGATCCGCGTTGATGCCGTTGGTGATGAAGGTCTTGGCTCCGTCGACCACGTAATGGTCACCGTCACGAATGGCACGGCACCTAATGCCCGATAAGTCCGAGCCCGTGCCGGGTTCGGACATCGCGACGGCGGTGATGATTTCTCCGGTGGCCACTTTGGGAAGCCAGCGGCGCTTCTGACCTTTAGAGGCCGCCTGCAGCAAGTACGGCATCGCGACGTCGGCTTGCAGCGTCAGACCTGTTATCGCCGGAGAGACCGCCAATCTGGCTGCCTCCTCGGCAAGGATCGCGTTATAGCGCAAGTCCGTGCGACCGCTCCCGCCATACTCCTCCGGAACTTCCTCGAACACACCGAGTTCGGCGGCCGACGTGAACAAATCACGATCGACGATGCCGTCGGCCTCCCATTTGGGATAGCTCGGGACCACCTTCGTGGACAGAAATGCCGCCACACTCGCGCGATAGCTGTCGTGATCAGGTGTGAATATTGACCGTTGCATGTTGGTCCCCTCGACGATGTTTGTCTGCGGAAGTTTCAGTTCGGCCGAGCGGCGTTGCGCCTCGGTATATCCCGGGCCCGTCATGAGCACGGTGCGTGCAGGCACGTCACGGTGTTGGGCTCAATTCGGCTCAGCCCTCAAAGCCTCTATCTGCTCGCGCAAGATGTCGGCATGGCCAGCGTGGCGAGAGTATTCGGCGATCAACCTCAGGTAGACGAAGCGCAGCTGTATTGGCCCGTAACGGGGATGATGCCGGGCGCTGCCGAGATCGGCATCGGCAGTTACGATACGACTGCGTCGGACTGCCCGCACGAACTCCGCGGTCACATCTGCGATGGTCTCTTGAGACTCGACCACGAAACTCATATCTCCAGCGGTGACGGAACCGTCGCATCGCGAATCGTCCCAGCCGGCCCAAAAGTGTTGGAACCAATACCGTTCGACGACAGCAGCGTGTTTGATCAGCCCGATCGGCGTCGTCGACGACGCTACCAGCCGACGGCGGGCCTCGGCCTCGCTGAGGTCGCTGACCGTGGCCGTCAGCGAAACCCGAGCATGATCCAAGGCGTTCTCCAGTACCGCACGTTCGTCGCCAATCATGACGCGTTGGGGCACGGTCACCAACGCTCACCGGAGAACGACGGCTCGTGGCCCTTGGGATGGATCATTCTTGTTTCCTCAGAGATCTAAGACAATTTCCGCGGACCGAGCACGTCCGACGCATACCATCATCACTTTGTTCGACGCTTGTTGCTCCGGGGTGAGGTAGTCGTCACGGTGGTCGGGTATGCCTCGCGCGACCCGTGTTTCGCAAGCGCCGCAGTATCCTTCCTCGCACGAGGTCGGCACGAAAATCCCTTCCTCCTTGAGCACCTCAATGATGGTCTTTCCAACGGGGACGGTGCATTGTTTGCCAGACTTGGTCAGGACCAATTGGAATGCCCGGTCCTCACCGTGCTCCTCGGCTTGCCCGTTCACGTCGCTGCGCTTGGCGAACCGCTCTACGTGCGGCGCCGAGCGACCCAGGTCGCGGCACGTCGTCTCGACCGCGGTGATCAGCCCCTCCGGACCGCAGCAATATACGGCGGTGTCGGAGCTCAACGGCTCGATTGCCGTTTTGAGATCGAGGATCCCGGCTTCGTCTTGAGGAACGATCTCGACTTGAGGACCCAGACGAGCGAGTTCGTCGACGAACGCCATGCTCTTGCGCCGTCGCCCGCCATACACCATCCGCCATTGCTTGCCGGTGGCCGCGACCTGTTTGATCATGGGCACCAGCGGGGTCACGCCGATACCGCCGGCGATGAAGAGATAGGACTCGGCGTCAACCAAGGGAAATTTGTTGCGCGGAGCCGACACCGGCAGCGTGATTCCGGGCCGCAGGACGGTGTGTACGTATTCCGACCCTCCCCTGCCCTCCGGTTCCCGGAGCACGGCGACCTTCCATTCGTTGCGTACCTTGGGGTCACTGCATAGCGAATATTGCCTGATGAGATCTGGCTGCAGATGGAGGTCGATGTGTGCGCCGGGGGCGAATTCGGGTAGATCCGAACCGTCATCCCGGGTCAGAGACAGGGACAGGACGTATTCCGCCTCCCACTTCATAGCCCGAACGCGAAGCTGCTCGCTGCCCGGAATTAGTTCCATCGCGGTCCTTCTCGTGCGCGTCCTGGCGGTTTCGGTTCGCTCCCAACGAAAGCCGCCATCTTCACTCGCGGATGCCGCATCCGCTAGGAGCAAAACTCAACCATCTGCAGTGCCACCGGAGCGGCATTCCACAGTGCCTGTAGGTCGGTTCCCGGGGGCTGCGGCGTCAGGTATCGCCCCACCGTGATGGGTGTGAACGGGTCTACGTCAAAAGGGAACGGCGACATGAGATACCGGCCGTCGCCCAGTGGCGTCACGGTGATCGTGACGTCGTTGGCTGGGTCATCATCCACCGGGATGTGCGGGAATTCCTGCGGGGCATGTCGGGACGGATGCTCGCACTGCACGTATAACGCCACGAGGTCGAAAAACTCGAGAGCCTTGTACGTTCGTTTGACGAGACGGTCGTCGGCTAGGTGAGCCGTTGCAGGATTCGCGAGAAGCTGGCCGCGCAGGCGACTCTGGCGTTCGAGTTCACCCGCCAGAAGCTCCTCGACGGGGCGTTGCTGATCTGGCGGAAACTGAATTTGCAGCGAACCGGCGTTGTCGTTGGACAGCAATTCGTAACGACCGCTGAAGAGTCCGTAACTGTGCATGCTGCTCAGTAAGCCGATGAATGGATGTTGGGCTTCAGCCCGATCCGGCGACAGCGAGCTGGTGGGCAGTGCAAGCGGTAGCGGCGTCTTATTCAGGTGGTAGGGCAGCCCAGTGTTCGGGTCGGCGACGAACTGATCGTCGAGCTCGACCCACCCTTGGTCGTGTTCTGCCACCAGAGGCATCACCAGTTCGGCGGGCTCGAGCGGAGCGAATACCTCGTTTCCGAAGTGCACGGCCAACTGGCCCGCGAACTGGGAGTGATCGATCTGGCGGACGACGAACGATTGGCCGCCCTCTATTTCCGGGCTCTGTACGATCATGTTGGTTGTCCTGTCTTGTGATTCGAAGTTATGCGGTAGCGACGGCTACGAATTCAACAGCGCGCTCGCTTGCTGCGCGCTCAGGTTTTCCTTGGCCTTTTCCTTGAGAAGGGCATCGAGATCCTCGATGTGCGACCTCGCCTCGACGGGCACCACGTTGAAGACTTCGGGGCAAGCTGGTGCGGTTGGCTCGATGCCTTCTTGAAAGTTGGTGACTTCCTTCATCAGTCGATGCCGCAGCGCGATGATCGGTGTATCACCGGCAGCCAAGTTTTCCTGACTGCGGTCATGGATCGGGCCCATGCTTTCGGTGATGGCCTGGTCCTCGGTCGGAAGCGAGGGCATGCCGGTGTAGTTGTAGGTTCGCTGCCGCTGGCGGTCGAGTCCGTAGTTGTTGTGCCGACGGTAGACGGCATGTGGTGTGTCGATGGTGACGCCGTCGGCGAGCTGGTAAGTGCCCGGCTTCGACTCGATCGGGATGAAGCTGGCGAGACGCGTCGGTTCACCGTCCGGACCGGGAATTAACGGCAAGGTCTCCCTGCCGATCACCAGGATCCGGAAGGTGTGCGTATCGTCGATCGGCACCCAAAAGCTGGTCTCGCCACGGTGACCGCCCGGGAAGGGGATCATCATGTGGCTCGGTAGCACGTGCAGGTTGACACGCCAGTAGTAGCCGCCGGCCTGCCTGGTCCATCGCGTTGACTGCGCCTGACCAAACTCGGTGTCCATCCACAACCGCCGAGGTTGAAGGTCGGTCTTGAGCGCTTCCTCGTCGTACATCATCGTCCCGTCATCGACGAGGAGGGTGTGCATGAAGGCGATGTGCTCGGTGTCGAGGTCGCCTTCGATGTTCTGCAGCCAGTTGCACTCCAGGAGATACTTCACGATCACCAGGTCTTCGGTGGGCATGTTGGTGAAGGGCAGTTCCGGGGGGCGGGGTGGCATGAGTTCGCGGGGGCCGAGGTAGACCCAGATGAGGCCGCCGGTTTCGTAGGTGGGGTAGGACTTGATGAAGGCTTTGTCTTTGAGTTTGCTTCCGGGTGGGGCGGCCGGGTAGTCCAGGCAGCGTCCGTCGGTGTCGAATTTTTGGCCGTGGTAGACGCAGCGTAGGCCGCCTTCTTCGTTGCGGCCGTAGTACATGGCGGCGCGGCGGTGCGGACAGAAGGCGTCAAGGACGCCGACCTTGCCGGCCGAGTCGCGGAAGGCGACGAGGTCCTCACCGAGGATGCGGGTACGCACCGGATCACAATCCGGCCCCGGCAACTCCTGCGCGAGAAACAAAGGGTGCCAATAGCGGCGGAAGTACTCGCCCATCGGCGTTCCAGGGCCGATGCGCGTCAGTAGTTCGTTTTCTTCCGGCGTCATGGTCGTGTCTCCGTTAGGTTGATCGAGCTGCTAGTGGGCTGGATGGTTAATCGAGGATTTCGCCTACACGAATCCACTGCCAGGCGTCTGCTGCGGGAACGCCGCTCAAATGCGCTCGCGCCACGATCATTTGGGCCAGTATGCGGGATGCGACGAAGCCAGTCGCTAGCCGATCGACTGTCGAACAACGGATTTCGTTCCAGCGGTTAACATCACCAAGCCAGGCCGCCTCGGCCATCGCAACGACGGCGTCGACGAATTCGCTTCGCGCAGGGGATAGACACGCGGCCGCGGAAAGTCCGGCGGCGTGACTGACCGCCCCCTCGTGGCGATCCGGTGCCGACGGCGTTGCCGAACACCAGCTTTGAACGTCGGAGCGAACGGATCGCGTCTCGGCCATACCCAATCTCCTGCGAACTCTGACAGCACAAACGGCCGTTTCCATCCAGACTAACATCTAGCAGTTATGTCGACAGTTTTCTGTATTTAAATTTCTCGGCAGCCGTCGTCGGGCCTGTCACGCCGGATCGACCCGGCCTACTCGCTAACTTAGTCAGTGACCAAGTTTGGCTCGCCGCGGGGATCCTGTCAATGTCTTAGCGGCAGGCGAGTGCCGTCGACCGATCCATCACCCTGACCCACCAGGCGGCGAACACCGATCTCGCGCCTGCGTGGCGCTGGTGCCCCGACGTTCGGGTCAGACAATTCCGCCGTGGGACTCGACGATTGCGGCCTTCACGAGTTTGCCGCCCGGATTTCTGGGCAGGTCGTCGGCGAACAGAATTGACTTGGGGCACTTGAAAGCCGCAAGCGTCTGGCGCAGTTCTGTGCCCAGCGTGGCCTCGGTCCAGCCGGCACCAGGGTCCAAGACGACGACGGCCCGCACCGCTTCACCCCAGCGCGCGTCGGCGACGCCGAACACTGCAGCGTCAGCAACCCCCGGCAGCGACACGATGGCGGCCTCAACCTCCTCGCTGGATACGTTGTATCCGCCAGTCTTGATGATGTCCTTCAGCCGACCGTCGAAGTGGAGTTCGCCCCGCTCGTCGAAGTGACCGATGTCGCCGGTGTGCAGCCAGCCATCCCGTAGCGTCTCCGTAGTGGCTGCCGGGTCGTCGAGGTAACCGGCCATCACGCATGGCCCCTTGAGCAGAATCTCCCCGCGCTCGCCGACCGGCGCGATAGTGCCGTCCGGATTGCCGATCACAACTTCGTCCACCCCGCGCGGCACACCGTGGCTGGTCGCATTCGCGATAAAGCTGTCGGGCGTGCCGCAGATCAATGCGCCTTCCGTCGATCCGTAGCCGTTGTTGAAGATGGGTCCGTACTGCGCGACCAACGCGGCACGGAACTCTGGTGTCATGCGGTACGACAGGTGCACCGCTCGCAGCGAGGAGAGGTCGCGCCCTCTGGCTCCGTCGCCCAGCAAGATCGTCTCGGCGGCGGTGGCCGGCAAAAAGGTGGTCGTGACGCGTTCGCGTTCCATCGTGGCTGCGGAATTTCGTGCCGATACCCGATCCACGACCAAGGTGCCCATCGCGCTAAAAATCGTTAGGACGAAGTTAGGAAATCCTATGCCGGACAATGGGATACAGAAGTACTCGACGTCGTCCTGCGAACGCTTCCAGCCAAGGTGCATGTTCATCGAATGCCACATGAAGTTGGCATGCGTCTTGACGCAGCCTTTAGGTTTCGACGTCGATCCGGACGTGAAGACGACGCATGCCGGCCGTGCTCCCCCTGGTGCCGGATCGAAGGGCACCGCGGGCGCGGGCGTCGTTCGGAACCAATGGTCTTCGCTTATGCCGTTCTCGCCCTCCGGCATGTCGACGACCCGGTAGCCGGAGTTCTCCAGCACTGAGGCCGTCTCGTTGAACTCGGCGGTGTGCACGGTCAGGACGGGCTGCGTGCGTTGGACGAGTTCAAGTATTTCGGTAGCCGTGAGCATGGGATTCAGCGGCACGTTGACCGCGCCCAGCCGCGCGAGGGCCAAATACAGCACGACTACGTTGGCGGAGTTCCGGGCGAGCGTGATGACGAAATGGCCGTCATACACGCCCATGTCGTGCAACTGGAATGCGACACGATCGATGGCCGCATCGAGTTCTCGATAAGTTAAGCGCTGGTCTTGGTAGACCAACGCTTCGTGGTCGCCGCGGCTTCGCGCAGCCCGGGTGACGACGCTGGAAACGTTGACATCGCGAGCCAGACTCAGGTCGGGCCACGGTCCGTCAAATCTGCGGATGCGCTGAACCTCACCGGCAACCTTTTCCACCGCGGTCACTGCGGTGTCCCATAGAAGCCGTCAGCCCAGCCACGCAGGGTCCGATAGCAGCGTGCCTCGAGTTTGGGGAACGGCGGGTGCTCGATATAGGACTGGCGTGCCCAGATCGGGAGATCCGCTTCGACCTGGTCGAAGAAGTGGCGCGCGAGTCGACTGGCAAATTCGTCGGCGGACAAATCGCCCGTCCGGCCTTTGCCCACAACGATCGCGGTGAAAACATGGGAAGTCCGACCTGCCGCGTCAATCGGTGTCGCGCCGGTGAATTGGAGAGTGGGATGGATCCCCTTGAATGTTGTCGCGATAAAACCGAGACCCCAACTCTCCGCGATGAGGCCTCCTTGCACCGGGCCGTTGGGCGTGAGCCAAGACTTCGGTTTATCGCCGCCCCAGACGTAACATAGTTCGACGGTGAACTTTGGTCCATCTGATTCGAATCGCTTGACTTCCGGCACATCTGCTGCGTGGTGGACGTACGTGATATGTGCGGGGTCTGCCGTGTTCTCGGGAAGCTGCTGAGGATGGACCTTGGCTTCGCGCCACTCGTCGCAGTAGTCGGGGTAGTAATCGAGGTACGCGTCGTCCTCGAATTGCGCATACGAGGGAATGGTCCATGTGGGAGCATTCCCGTCGCGGTCGTACCAGACGAACACCATGCCGTTGACCTCGCAGGTCCGCCACGCACGCAGCCTCTGACGCGTGGGCCGGTCGGCGTACGGCACAAGTGTGTTCTCGCCGTTGCTATTCCACTTCCATCCGTGGAACGGGCACACTACCTCACCGTCGACGAGGCATCCGTCGCCTAAGTGGGCACCTAGGTGAGCACAGCGCGCGTCGAACACTCGGACATCGCCGGCGCTGGTGCGAAAGCAGATCAGGTCGGCACCGAAGTAGTGCAGGTCGAGCAGGGTGTCCGTCCGGACTTCCTGCGACCATGCGATTCGATACCACGAGGCCGGAATCCCGCGGTCGCGATGAAATTCCAGCTCGGGAGCCCTTGTGGTGGGCTCCATCATTACCTCCGTCATCGCTGCACTCCCTTCTCTACGTGCCATGTGTCATTGGTGGTGGAATGAGCCGTGCCGAACGCAGGTCCTTCGCCGCGGTCATGGCAGGTCTCTAGCGACCAACACCACGGACTCGTTCTCGACTTCGACGCCCAACGACACTTCGTCGGTCGCCGGGGACGCCGAACCAGACGTCTGGAGTAGCATCGCCATCCGCGCGCCCGGCCAGTCGTTCGGTTCCACGATTACCGTCGTGTAGGGCAGAAGCGCCGTCATCCTCCGCGGAACGCCGAACTGCGCCCATTCATCCTCGGGGACGTCGACTCGCACACGACTCACGATCCGCCCCCGGCGACCAGCGGGATGCCACGCGAGATCATCTGCACCGCAGCGACAACGAAGCCGCGCGGGCCATAGAGCAGAGACGCAGACGTTGCAGACCTGCAGGATCGGCACACCGATTTTGCGGATCGTGGATCGGTAGTGAGCAGCGACACCGCTGGTGCCGGAATCCACTGGGCAGGGAATGGTGAAGTCCGTCGTCACCGGTTACTCCGACGGAGGATGGCGCCGGAAGTCACCCCGACGGCCCCGCCCATGACGAGCGCGAATTCCGCGTCAGGCACCTGGCAAGCGGCCGTTCCGCGGAGTTGATGGGCGGCTTCGACGATGTGCCTGAAGCCGTGTCCGTAACCCGATGCGAGATCGCCCCCGTCGGTATTGACCGGCCGGGAGCCCGCTGCCCGCAAGGCGCCGCCGGCGCCGACCAACGCCGCCGCCGCTCCCCGCTCGCACAACATCGTTTCTTCGAGGAGATAGAGCACGCTGAAGGTGTTGCAGTCGTAGAGGTGCGCCACATCGATGTCCCGCGGGCTAAGTCCAGCAGCTTCATACAGCTCGCGGGCCACCACGCGTGCGGCACCGTCCAACGCCGATCCGCGAAGAGCTGAATTGTCGTACCAACCCATTGGTTTGGTGCCCTGGGACTGCGTGGTAGCGGCAATCTCGACAACCGGCCGGTCGCAGCGCGACCCGTGGTCCGCCGGACTGACGACGGCGGCCGAGGCAGTGTCGACGATGGTGAACTGGTCGTACTTGTTGAATGGCCCGACTCTGGGCGGTACCGCAAGATAATCGTCCAAGGTAAGTGCGTCGCCCTCGGGCCGAACCCCCGCCGCGATTGCATTGGCCATCAAGTCGACTGCGACGTTGCCCAGCGCTTCTCGAGTGGTTCCGTATCGTCGGGCATGCTCATCGAAAAGATGGGCGAACACGTGCATGTAGCCCGTCCAACCCGCCGGACGCAGGTAGTTCGCCGTGTCCAGATAGTAGGGCCGATGCAGGTCGGGTCCCCCAACTTGTGCCATCCACTGCCGTCCGCTCACCGCGCGAAAGCACAAGACGTGCCGAGCAGCACCCGCTTCGACCGCCATGGCGGCCATCTGCAGCATCGCCCCGACCGAGCCGCCGCCCAGCGGAAGTTCAGCGTCGATGTGCAGGTCACCCATGTTGAGTTGCTGTGCCAGTGCCATTGTCGAGATCGAGCCGTCGTAACTGAGCTTGACGACCCCATCGATGTCGGACGGCGCCAGTCCGGCATCGGCACACGCTCTTTCGCAGGCGGCCAATGCCATGGCCGCCGAGCTCATGGCGTCCGGCTGTGGCCGAATGGTCGCGATACCGGAGATCACGGCGGTCAAGTCACTTGCTCCCTTTAGTTGTCTGCCACGCGCGCAGCCACAGCCCGACGCATGTCACACCTGCCTTGTCAGTAGATCAGATCGTCATAAATCTGTCGACAACATTTTTTAGATTGCCTGATCGGGCTTCGTTTGGCCGTCCGGCCGGTCTTAAGTCGCGGAAGCGCCACCGTCGATATTGAGCTCCGCGCCGTAGATGTGGCTGGCGTCGTCGGACGCGAGAAACGCGATGGCCTGGGCTACGTCTTCTGGACGCGCAATGCTGCGCGCCGGGATCTGAGCGGCCATGGCCTCAATGGTGGAATCGTCGATCATTGCCACCGCAGGCGTGCGGACTGTGCCCGGACTCACGGAGTTCACCCGAATGCCCTGCGGGCCGAACTCCGCGGTCCAGTGTCGAGTAAGCAGGTTGAGCGCGGCCTTAGTCGCTCCGTAGGCCGACATCCCGGCCATGCCAACCTGAGCCGCCATTGATGAGACGTTGACGATCGCGCCCTTTTTTCGCAAAGCCATTGCCGGAGCGATTTCGGCGACCAGATAGAAGGGGACCTTGACGTTGACGGCAAAGAGCGCATCAAGCTCGGCTTCACTGAACTCTGCTGTGGGGCCCATGGCTCCTGATCCCGCGTTGTTGACCAGGATATCGATGGTTCCGCCCGCAGCCGAAAGCGTGCGTCGGGCGAGTTCACGAGCCGTGCTGGCATCGTGCAGATCGCCACCGAGGAATTCCGCTCCTCCGCCCGCGCTCCGGATCAGGTCCACGACGGCGCGCCCGCGCTCCTCGTTCCGGCCCGCGACGAAGACGTGAGCTCCCCGCTGCGACAAGGTAATTGCGGTTGCCTGTCCGATGCCACTCGTCGCGCCGGTCACCAACGCGGACTTGCCAGTCAGCCCGGTGCTCATGCGTCGTCTCCGCGGCCGGTGCCCATCTGCTTGGAACGGAGATACGACGCCGTCCACTGGTCGACAACGGACCCGCTGCCGCCCATACTGTCGACGGCCATCGCAAACATCTCATGCGCCAGGTGGAATCCGGCGTCTTCGACGTAGCTTCGTTGCCACGGCCGTCGCACCAGCTGAGTCGTCATATACCGACTGATGTCCGACATCGCAACCATCTTGGCCGCAATCTCCCAGGCGCGGGCCAGGATTCGCTCGCGCGTGTCTACTTCAGAAACGAGGCCAAGTCGCAACGCGGCCTCGGCATCGATTGCATCGGCCGTGAATGCATAATAGGCCGCATGCTTTGGCCCAATCAGCTGTTGGAGAGCAAGAAACTGCCCGTCGCCGGGGACCACCCCGACCTCCGCATGCATCTCGCGGAATATCGCATCGTCGGAACATAGTGTGACATCGCACATTAACGCGAGTTCGAGGTGAATGCCCGGCAGGGCGGGACCACGCACCACCGCGATCGTCGGCATCACCATCGAGAACAGCTGGTGGTGCAGTGTTTGAAGATTGTCGCGGTAGATGTTCAGGAACTCGTCACTGAGACTGCCCGATCCCCCACTCATCGGGGCAGGAGAGTCGATCCAAGCCGCACCTTCGTTGGTGATGATGACGACCTTGTTGTCGTGGTCGTTCCCAATGTCACGCCACGCTTGATTCCACACCGGTGTCCAACCATCACCATTGCGCAAGGACACCTGAAGGATGCCGTCTCGCCGCTCAAATTCCAGGTACTCCGCGTACTTCGCCGCGTACTCATCGAAGCTCAAGCGGGGCGGCGCCTCCCCCGAGGTACGCGGTTGGGGACGCAAAGGCTTGTTGCCGTCAGAAAATGGCATTGCTCAACTCCTGCTCGTGATCTGAAACCTGTGCCGGCTACCGCGAAACTTGTTTCTCGGCAAACCTATTCGACAGCTCGTCCGGCTGCCACACGGCGCTCAGCTCGGCTCCCCCATCGACCTTGATCGTCGAGCCCGTGACGTAAGCGTTGTCGTCACTGACCAGAAACAGCGCTACTGGAGCGACATCGTTTTCCAACTCGGGCGTTCGCGTGATCAACCGATGGGTTTCGAGCGGCCCGGCATTGTTGGCGTCTGATTGTTGGCCGGTAGCAAGCACAATGGAGGCCGGCAACGCGACCGCATTGCAGAGCACTCGATGCCGGGCCCACTCCGCGGCAGCTGTGTTCGTGAGGCCGATGATCGCCGTGGACGCCGCGTTGAAGTCGGCGATATTCCAGACGCTCACCGGACCCACTGGTGCGCAGTAATTCACTATTCGCCCACCCCCTTGGTCTCGCATCACGGGAAGCACGGCCTGCATCGCCCAAGCGGCCGGGTAGAACACGGACTTCATGGTCGAATCGAACATCGCGTCCGTCTGGGCCTCCAACCGCGCGCGAGGCGTGTGTCGCGGGGCGCCGGTCACGAGCGCGTCGACCCGGCCAAACGCGGCACAGGCCGATCCGACGGCGCTCACCAGAGCCAGCTTGTCATCGGCGTCCGTTTGGACGAACATTCCACGACCACCGAGCTCCGCCAACTCTTCGGCGATACCGGCCGCGTCGCCGTCGGCATCGGCCACCACCACCGTGGCACCTTCCCGGGCAAACCGCCGAGCGGTCGCGTGTCCCAGTGGCTGAACACCGTTCGTGATCAGACACACCTTGCCGTCAAGACGGCCCATAGTCATCACCTCTCTGCCATGGAACGAAGGTCTCGACTCATCCCTGCGTGTTGAACGGTTGCTGCAGCCAAGCCTGCACACGCTCCTCGGCGTCTCGGGGGAACATCGCCGCGGTGCTCAGCAGCAGCCCGCCGTCGACGTAGATCGTCTGCCCGGTCACGTACCGCGCGTCGTCGCTGGCCAGGAAGAGCGCAACAGGAGCGATGTCGCTGTCCGGGTCCCCAACTCGGCCGAGCGGGAAGCCCTTGGTGACCTCGATGAGGGCCGGCATCTCCTCGACAAGCTTGTGAAATCCCATACTCGCCGCGGCCGGCGCGATGGAGTTGCACAGGATTCCATCGCGCGCCCACTCCGCCGCGGCGGATACGGTGAGGGCGCCAATGGCAGCCTTCGTGGAGTTGTAGTCCGCGGTGTGCAGCTGACCGTTGACCTTGGCCAGGGAATCGAAGTTGATGATGCGGCCGCCGCCTCGCTGGCGCATGTGCGGGTATGCGGCTTGCATCCCCCAAAAAGTCCCGTAAAGCCCTACCCCGAAGACAAACGAGAACATTTCGTCGGTCTTGTCTTCAAGTCCCACATGCGGCGACAACGCGATGGCGCAGTTGACCAGGACGTCGATGCCGCCCAGCGAGTCCGCCGCGGTGTTCACCGTGGCGAAGACTTCTTCCCTGCGTCGCAAGTCCGTTCTTGCGAACTGGGCCACTCCCCCGTTGTCGCGGATCTCGGAGGCTACCCGCTCGCCTTCGTCTTCAACGATGTCGGCCAGCACCACGGCCGCGCCCTCGCGCGCGAATCGCCGGGCGATCCCCCGGCCAATGCCGCGTGCTGCGCCCGTAACGACGCAGACCTTGTTCTCAAGACGTCCCATGACGATTTCTCCAGACTTATGTGTGAGTCCAATCGGATTCGTGCACGATCGTTGACATCGTTGCTGACGACCCGGGCCTCACCAAGATGCTGAACTAACGCTCGGGCGCGGCCGCGACCAGCTCGTCAGAGGCCCTTCGCGAGCAACGGGCGGACAACGTGGAATGACGGCTCACCTGCGACGAATTCCGTCATCGACTCCATGTATTCGGGTAGCCAGTCAGACTCCTTATGTGCCTGCAATGCCGCCTCATCCCGGTACAGCTCCAACACCAGAAGTGCATCCGGGTCATTGTCCGACGCGGTCACGAGAAAAAGCACAGCCCCGTCTTCTTGGTTGATCTTTTCGAGCGCATACTCGGCAGCGCTGGCGGCGGCTGACCGGGTGCCGGGGTGCACGGGGATATGAGCCCACAAACCGACGTAATTCATCATTACCTCCTGGTTGGATCGAGTGGCCAAGGGTTGCCCTGGTCCCGAAATGACAGCACCGGGCTCCGGTTGCCGTCGACCGAAAATCGACTCTTGATCAGGAACGGCAACTTCGAACACGTTCAAGATCATTCCGATCATGAAGTAAAAGCCAACCGTCGCAACGAGTTCGACCACTCCACGCTCGCCGAAGCAGCTGATCGCCGCATCGTAGGTTAGGTCGTCAACTTCGCTAGTGGAGAGAATCTGCGTGGTGAGGTCGTGCACGATCCGTTCGTCGTCGACGTCGAAGTTGGGTCGCCGACCGTCGCGCAGCGCGTCGATGACCTCTTGGTCGATCCCATGCGAAACTGCCGAAGGACCATGCCGCCAAAATGCAAAGTCGGCGCGCGAGTGGCTCGCCACGATGCAGATGGCCAGTTCGACGAGCCGCCGCTCCAGCAACGTGTCCGAGCGGAGGTAACCGCTGAAGGCGACCATCGTGGTGGCGAGCTCGGGAATACGCATGAGGGCGTTTGACGGCCCAAGGAGTTCACCTCCGCCATCCAGCCGATCGGCGTCCGGTCGGCCATCGTTGAAGAGTTCCCACAGCGCTACCTGGTGCTCATCGAATTCGAGGCGATTGACTACCGGAATTCGCGTCACCGGCATCTCCCTTCCGAGAAGCTTCGTTGCTCTACTAAGCGCCTGGAGATGGCCACTAGCGCCAGAAAGGCGTCGGGATCCTTGGACTACAGCCACCAGGTGGACAGGCGATCGAGCGGCCAAGACGGGTACTCGGCCGCACATGTAGCGTACACATTAAGACATAAAACTGTCGACAGATTCTTCCAGAGCGGAGCTGGACCCAAGAGGTACGTCGTTCAAGCGTTCGTGGATGGATGCTTAAGACGCACAGGCGGCAGCCAGGATCGCGCTGATGCCGAACTCCATTCGATCGGCGTACGTGTCGACCTCGAGTACCGACGCCACGCTGGCCAATGCGGGATACGCACCGAGGACGGACGAACCGCGCGGCGTCGACCAGACGGCATGCATGGCCTGCTCCTCCTGCACCAGTCCGATGACGAAATAGTGCATCGACCATCCGGCGCGTACGGCAGCGACGTCATCCACGCCCGCTTCCCGAAGAGCCGCAACGACGGCTTCTCCGACGAGGAGGGTGTTTGTCTCGAACACGCGCGTACTGATCATCAACCGGGCAGCGTCGCGGTGCCGCAACAGGACCACACGGTACCGCCGGTAGATCTCTCGCACTCGCTCGAGCGGGTCGTCGGGTAGGGATTCGAATGAGAGTTCGCCCATGATCTGGTCGGTCATAAGCTCCAGGAGGCGGGACTTGGTCTTGACCTGAAACGAAACCGAGTTCAGATGAGCGCCCATCCGCCGGGCAATGCCACGCAAGGTCACCGCCTCCCAACCCTGCTCGTCGAGCAGTGCCAAGGCGGTGGTCACCACCTTTGCGGCTGTGTGCCTGCTCGCCATTGCGTTCCATGCCTCCTCACTGGGTCTCGGCTCCCAGCACAATGCGATTCCACCCGTTGCGGAGGGGAGCAACCACGGCGTGCCCCGTTCGAGTCGGGGCTTCCGACTTTTGTGGGCGACAGCAAAGTCGCCGACTTTGGCGGCGACCATGACTGCTGGCGCTGCTGGCAATGCGATTCAACTGCCTAAAACTTACGACGTTGCTGTTGCTTCGACCGAGTAGCCCCGCGTCCGCTGGCAATCGGGGGGCGACTGCACCGGCGCCGCCGGCCCTTAAAGAAATCTAACCTTCCCGCAACGCAGCGTTTACGATTTGTGTCGACATTTTTTTGCCGACACGCTAAGTTCGTCAACCAGAGAGGTGGTCCCAATCGCTTCAGCCGCTGTGGTTCCGGGACCGCGTTCCAGCAAGCCAGACGAGGCCCCGGCGCAATGCCTCGTTCAGACTCGAGGAGGGCGACGCGATGTTGACTGTGGAACAAAACGAGTTCCTCACCCGAGTCGGTGCTGGCACGCCGATGGGCGAGTACTTTCGGCGGTTCTGGTTGCCGGCGCTGCTGGACCGCGAGTTGCCGGGGCCGGATTGTGATCCGGTGCGTACCCGCATCCTCGGTGAGGACCTCGTCGCCTTCCGCGACTCGGCCGGCAAGGTCGGCGTCCTTGACGCCTTCTGTCCGCACCGCCGCGCCGCCATGTACTACGGCCGCAACGAAGAAGGCGGCCTACGCTGCGTCTACCACGGCCAAAAATTCGACACCGACGGACGCTGCCTGGACTACCCGGCCGCCCCACCCGGAAGCAAACTCAAAGACAAAGCCTTCATCAAGTCCTACCCCACCTACGAAACCGGCGGCCTCATCTGGGTCTACCTCGGCCCCCGCGAACTCATGCCACCCCGCCCCCCGGAACTGCCCTTCACCAACATGCCCACCGAAGACCTGACCCGGGTTCGTTATCTTCTGGAATGCAACTGGATGCAGAACCTCGAAGGCGACCTCGACCTGGTTCATATTCCCTTCCTGCACAGCACATCTGCTGATGGCTACTTCACGGCGGACGGGCTCGGGACGGACTTCCATTCACAGGCCACGATCGTGGAAACCGACTTCGGACTGTCATCGGCTGTCCGCACACGCAAGGCCAACGGCGAATACAACTGGCGGGTCAACCAGCTGATCCTTCCAACGACCATGCTGATCCCAATCCCCGGCGGCCACAAGGGCGAGACCAGCATGGTGTTGCCGATCGACGACGATCACTGTGCGGTCTTCCTCATCTTCCCTGTCGAGCGCATGCCGATGGTCCCAGGGCCCGACGGGCAACTGATCAGGTTGGACAGCGTAGTGCCGGTGGAGCAGAGCACTTTTCAATTCAAGGATGGCGTGATCATCGACATTGCGCTGCCAATCTTCAACAAACGCAACGGCTACGGGCTCGACCGACAGATTCAACAAGCCACCGGGGGCACAGGTCTGCCCGGCGGCCCCAAGACCGAAGACCAGGTGATGGTCGAGACGATGGGCTTTGCCGTCGACCGGTCCCAGGAGCACCTCGATGCCACCGACAAACCAATCATTGCGTTGCGCAACAGGCTTATGCGGGCGGCAGCCGACGTGCAAAACGGCATCGAGCCGGGCCACCCCTACGTCGGGGACCTGGTTCCTTACGACGTCGACAGCGACATGCCGGTATTCGAAGACATGGTTGCCGAACGGTCCGACCACGTCACGCAATCCGCATAGCGCGCCTCATGCTCATGCCGTGGAACCGCCACCAATCGGTGACAAGGAGAACCAATGCCATTGGCGTGCGACCTAATAGCCGCCAGCGGCTCATTGTGCTGGCCGTCGCTGCGGCTGCCGCCGGCGGGGTCGCGCAGTCAATGCCGCCTCGGGCCCACGCCGCGCCAGCGCCCGAGGTGGAGTACGTCTTTGACGTCCAGGTGCGGCGACACTACAACTTTCCGGGTAATGACGCAGTCGGCTACGGCTATGGGATCTGCCACAAGGTCAGCCAGAATCAGAGCTATGCGCAAGTCATGGGAGACGTGAAAAGGGAGGTCAGCCCCAGCGACGAGTTTGTGGCCAACTACCTGGTCTCGTATGCCGTCAGCATATTGTGCCCCGCACAAATATGGCAGCTACGGCAGTCGTCAGAAGGCTATCGGCCGCCGGGCGGCGAGACTGGCCCTGGCACGTACTACTGAGTCCCCAGCCGCGGTCCGCTCCTCGAATGCATCATCAGCGGACGTCGCGGCACCGGTACTCGGAACTAGCTCGCTCACGAGGCATCTCGGGATCAGCCGGAATCCGAACGAGCGGCTAGCTATCTTCCGGTACACGGTGGCGTGCCGGTAGCGTCTCGCCACTGGGCTCTTGGATCGGGCCCGTCGGGATGCCGTCGAGATCGCCGCGAATGGCCTCCCGCGCGGCCGGGGGCAGGGTGTGCATCAACTCTCGAACCCGTGCCAGCCGACGTGCCACCGCTTTGCGTTCGGGCATCCCGGGGGTCGCGGTGATCTGCGCAGGCACCCCGTGGATCTCCTCTACACCTCCATCGTGATGCCCGGCGGCAACCATGGCCTGCTCCTCGGCCATCGTCGTCTCGTCTTTCTCTTCCGACATCCCGATCGGCCCCAGACGTCGACCGTTGAGGAACTGCCGCACCACCGGCTCATCGCTGGTCAACAACACCTCACGCGGACCGAACGTCACCAGCTGCTTGCGAAACAACATGCCCATGTTGTCGGGCACCGTGCGCGCAATGTTGATGTTGTGGGTAACGATCAAGATCGTGCAGTCGATCTGCGCGTTAATATCGATCAGCAACTGCGACAAATACGCCGTACGCACCGGATCCAGACCAGAGTCGGGCTCGTCGCACAATATGATTTGCGGGTCGAGCACCAGAGAGCGGGCCAGACCGGCGCGCTTACGCATGCCGCCGGAGATCTGGCCGGGAAACTTATCTTCGTCGCCGGCCAGCCCCACTAGCTCAAGCTTTTCCATGACGAGGTTGCGGATCGTGCTTTCTTTATTCTTGGTATGTTTACGCAACGGGTAAGCGGTGTTGTCGTACAGGCTCATTGAGCCAAAAAGGGCACCATCTTGAAACATCACGCCGAACAAGGTGCGTATCGCGTAGAGCTTTTTGGCCGTGCATTCGGTGATGTTGGTGCCATCGACCACAATCGAGCCGCGCTCCGGACGCAAGAGCCCAATCAGCGACTTCAAGAACACCGATTTGCCGGTACCCGACGGACCCAACAACACGCTGACCTCACCGGCCGGGATGTCCATGGTGACGTCTTCCCAAATTCGCTGAGAACCAAAGGACTTCGTTAGTCCTTCCACCTGTATACCGATACCCATCGGAGATCCTTTCCTCGATGCTCTTTGCTGCAACACGATTACCCCGCAGCGACTGTCGCCTTCACGGCTGCCGAGCCCAAAAGGCTTGGTATGTCGGTTTAAGGGTGGTTGCCGACAGCCCCCGGTTCGCTTCGTGTCCCGGTCATCGGACCGCATTCGCGAGATCGCCTGCCATCACTTGAAGTTGAGGCGTCCAGCTGCTCCAGTCGTGTTGGCCACCGACAGGGAAGTCGAAATGGCCGTTTTTCCCGCCCAGGAAACTGTAGTGGCTGTAGAACGACCGATTGCTCCCTTGGGCTTGGTCGCAGTAGCCGATCATCGCGGCGGGCTCACTGCACGTCAGCGTCGACGGGCTGAAGATCCACAACCGGGTGCCGTTGTCGATCAGCAACTGGACGTGGACGTCAGGGTCATGCCACTTCCACCGACCCAGCTGCGAAGGGCCCCACATGTTGCGGGTGTCCACGCCGCCGAACTGAGACATGCCGGCGGTGATAGCCCCGTTGAAGGTGGTCGACGATGGGCTGAGAAAGCCCGACATCGAGCCCGCGTAGCGGTAGCGGTCGGGATGGAACGCCGCCATCATCAGAGCACCGGTACCGCCCTGCGCTGCCCCGACGATCCCGTGGCCGCCCGGCGCTAGACCCTTGTTGGCCGCCAGCCAGTCTGGTAGCTCCCTGGACAGGAACGTCTCCCACTGCCGGCTGCCGTCCTGTTCCCAGTCGGTGTACAGGCTCCATGCTCCGCCGGCCGGCGCAACGACCGAGACACCTTTTCCGGCAAAATCATTCATTCCGTTGCCGACCGTCACCCAATTGCTGACGGTATCGCCGGCATTGAATGCGTCGAGCAAGACCACCGCGTGCGGACCACCCGCTTGAAAAGCCACCGGGATATCGCGTCCCATCGCCGGCGACGGGATCATCAACGTCTCGACTCCGGCCGCTCGTGCGGATTGCGTTGAGGCCCAAGCGCACCAGAGCATAATTACCGCCAGGACAATTCTCAGCCCGCGGGTAGCGTCCTTCATGTCATGACCTCATGCTCGGACCGAAGTAACCCGTGACAGTCCGCAGCGACGATCGCTCCATCGGGTCGCATGGCTTTCATGTCGGCGGGTAGGCCGGAGGTGGATAGACCCCGCGTAGGGCCCAAGGCAGCCAGTTGATGAAATACTCGAGCTCGTCACTGGCGTCGTAGTCGGGCGTTGGGTCCATGGTCGGCTCCTCATCGGATCGAGCGCCCAGGATTCGTGATGGGCGCGTTTGACTGTGAAATATGCTGCGGGAAAGCAAGGGTGGGCGCGATTCCGCACCTGGCCGAGATCGCGATCGACCCGACGAAATGGTTTGTGGCCTTCGGCTTTCAGCGCATCGAGGTGGCTGACCACCCGCGACCGACTCATTGCGGTTCACCGTACATCGCGACCACAACTGTGCGATTGAAGCTGTTCTCCGACCAGACGCCCATGACGGAGTTGGCGCAATTCTGCATGATCGCCAGGTAGGACGGGTTGTAATACCACTGATTGATCAGCTCGATGCCGCTGATCGCCATAGCTGGATTGATGGCGACTGTCTCCTGGACTTTTCCATGGAATCCGGCGGCGGCCGCACGATCTTGCGGCATCGACCCGTCCGAGCCGACATCGCCGTCGAGGTCGCGATTGTTCAGGACGTCGAGCGTATGCCATTGCGCCGCGAGCTGAAGTTGTGGATTTTTCTTGATGTTGCCGGTGCATCCGGATTGGTGCTGCAGCGTGACGACGTCGATGATGACGCTGTTGTTGAGACGCTGATTATCTGCGCGGGACATCGGTGCGAAAAAGATTGCGCTGGACGTCGCGGTCAGCACTGTCAACGCTCCAGCCGTGGCGGCGTGGCGGCGTGGTCTCGTACGCTGTGCGTCGGCGCTCACTGAACCTCCCTTCGCTGCATGTCGAGATCCGGCTGTGATCGCCTGATCTGCCAGATGGGTTGCGGGCGTGACTGATTGATCCGACACGCGGTCTGACGGCTGCCGCTTGCACCCAACGCGATTCTTCTGCCGGTTGTTGGAAACCATGTGAGACAGCTCGGTTCGGGCTAGACCGGGTCGAATCCGGATATCAGCCAGCGGCCATTGATTTTGTCGAGGGTGACCTGGACGCTCGACACGGTGCTGGTAGGTGCGCCGTTATCGACGATGGTGGTCTGGTTAACGAAGACCAGCACGACCGCATGACCGGGCGAAGCTGACATGGTCGCGGCAGCTGGCGCGGTTGCGACGGCAGCGACTTTTTTCTCTTTGGCTCCCGGTACCACGACGTCGTGAGTTAGCGATGTGTACGAGTCGCGGAACTGGCCGGTGAGCCGGTCGCGCGCCGCGGCGAGGTCATGCTCGACGGTCCCCGGCTGGTAAGACAAGATCGCGACGGTACCCTCGGTGGCCGCTTGTACCGCTTGGACCCGCGCCGTATTCGCTTCCGCGGCATTGAAGACCTGCCATTTCAACCATGCCGCGCCCAGTGCGAGCACCAAGGCCAGCGCGGGTAGCACTCCCCGGACGAAGATCGCACCCCAATCGCGGCCGCGCCAGAAGCGTAACCATCGTCTCGGCTTCGGCGTGGTTTCGGCCCCGGCGTCGTCGGCATCGTCCCCGGCTTGCGATTCAAGCGCCGTCAGATCCTCGGCTTGGTCGTCGCTCCCGACATCACCACGAAGCGTGGTCGAACCATCTTGTCCTGCAACGCTTTCAACGCCATCGGTAGCGGCTGTGCGGCTGTCCAATGCCAGCTCACTGGCGGCATTGTCGTGGGCCATGCCCTGGGTACCAGGCAGGTCCGAGCACCCTCGGCCGGTAGCAATTTTAAGGGACAAACGCGACATTAGACACCTTCATTTCGTTTCCGACGGTCTCGACGTTGATGCGCATCCGCCAGGCGCGGGGCTGAGGTTGCTGGACACCCGCTAGGGAGCTCTTGACCGATACCGCCACTAGTACCTGGGCTTCGTGATCCGTCACCGACTCCAGGCCCGCGGCGGTAATGGTTCCTACCGAAGTGGATTGGGCCTGTTTGACAGTGTCGATGAACGGCTCCGAGCGCTGACTGAAGTCGTTGTGAAACGCACCGGTGGTGCTGTCGAGGATGCGTTGTATGTCGGCGTTGACTTCGCGGTAGTCGATGGTGGTGAGGTTGAGTGCGCCTTGGCGCGCAGCGTGCAGGCAGACCTGGCGGTACTGGGCTTGCCCGCGAAGCTGATAGGCCTGCCAGCCCAACCAGCCCGTAACTGCGGCCAACGCCAGAACGGTGAGCAGCCCCAAAACAAACGCGGCACGCCGCCGGCCGCGATTGCCAGGGGCCGGCGTGATGGCGTCGGCGCTGTCATCGTCGTGGGACACGTCGTCGAGCGGGTCGTCTAGCATCAGTGTCGCCGCCTCAGCGGCGCTACTTAATTCGGTGGGATCAGCATCGTCTGCCATGTCTTGTGCTCCTCCTGTGATTGTTGGGCGAGGTCACTTTGGGTGTAGACGTGCCCGTCCGGTCCGATGTAGCTGCCGGTAGCCGGGTCGTATTGAGCTGCGGCAATGGGTGCCGGCGGCGCTGCGGAGTGCGGAGTGTCCGCCGGCGCCTTGGCCGGAGGCGTACTCGGTGGCAGTTGCGGGACGTCTTGTCCGGAGAGGGTGCCGTTGGGGTCGCCTTTCCAGTTGTCTCCGTCATTGAGCGGGACGTATTGGTCGGCGCTTTCGCACATCTTCGCGGTCGGTGCGCGTTTGCCAGGCACCGTCAGGCATGGCAAGTTCCGCGCGCCGCGTACGTCCTGACGTGCGTCCTGGGGGATGCGGCAATACAGCCCAGCGGGCCGTTCGGGAGCATCAGTGACCGACGGAGATCGCCATTGCTGCGGCGGTAGATAGCCGGTGAGGCACGGGTGGGTGGTGTTGAAGTTGAGTTTGAAATCCTCCAGCATGCCCGCGTACGGCGAGGGGTTGTCCCAGTCGGTCACCGACACACCTTGGAGCATCTCGATGCCACGGGGCAGCAGCACAAGTATCTGTTCGAGCGCCGGTTGATAGGCGAGACCGACCTTGGCGGTAGTGACCAGGTTGGCCAAAAGCAGCGGCAACGTGGGCTGCAGCCGATCGATGAGCTGGCGTGCTTGGTCGGCGGCAGCCGGTCCGTCGTGCAAAAGCCCAGCCAGCGCGGTGTCTTGGTGTTGCAGCTGACCGGTGACGTTGGCCAGATGAGCCGCCCACGAGCGTATCGAATCAGACGTGTTTGACTGCGAGTCCAGCACGGGCTGCGATTGGTCGATGAGGGTCGTGAGCGGATCGAGGTTGCGGCGTGCGTCAATGGCAAGCTGCGTCGAGCCTTTGACGATCCGGGTGATTTCGGGTCCTAGGCCTCCGATAGCTGCGTAGGCCTCGTCGATGGCTGTCTTGAGATTGTCTTGCGGAATGGCCTGCAAGCCACGGTTCGTCGCGTCGAGCAGGTTGTTGACATCCGGTGGCACCGAGGAGCGCTTCACCGGGATGACGTCGCCATTCTTCAACGGCGCGGAAACAGCGCGCGGAAGCAGCTCCACGTACTGTTCACCGACTGCCGACTGGCTGTGAACCTGCGCGTCGAGATCCGACGGAATAGCCAGGCCCGATTTAAGTGACAGCACCGCGTTCACACCGGATTCGGTCAGCTCTACCGATGTGACCCGCCCGACCTCGGTGCCCAGATACGTCACGTTGGCCGAGGGATATAGCCCGGCCGCTTCGCGTAGCTGCACGGTCACCGTATAGCGGCCTACCCCAAACAAAGTGGGAAGCTGGGCGTAGTAAAGCGCAATGACCGTGATGGCCACCAGGGCGATCGTCGCAAACAACGCCAGCTGGATTTTGATTCTTTTGGTTAGTTGCATTTACCGGCCCTGGTCGAAGTGATAGGGAGCGATCAGTGGGTTGGCTGCCGTTGCAGGGCTGGGGAATTGGCCGATGGTGCGGCCCCACTGCAGCTCGAGCTGGGTGAGGTTGCCTTCCCAACGGGTTCCGGTGAACAGAGTCTCGTCGATCCGACTGAGGGTGAGATCGAGAACCACGGTGACGTTTCCGGCGTCGCCGCGAATCCAATTCTCAATCCCTTCATTGGGATCGGGGAAGGTAGCCAGCACACTTAGGGCACGGGTCATTGCCGGCCCAGCGTCGGCCAGTGACTGCAAGACGGGGCCGAACTCGTTGAGCTGGTTGACGATATTTTGTTTGGTTTTGTTGATCGCATTGGCGCTCAACACACCGAACTTGCTCATTTGCTCGAACGCGTCAGCCAGGTGTGTGCGTTGATCCCTGAGGACG
This sequence comes from Mycobacterium sp. Aquia_216, assembly GCF_026723865.1. Lineage (NCBI taxonomy): Bacteria > Bacillati > Actinomycetota > Actinomycetes > Mycobacteriales > Mycobacteriaceae > Mycobacterium > Mycobacterium sp. Aquia_216. The sequence goes on from NZ_CP113529.1 coordinate 5,326,704, forward strand.
GCCAACGCGTCGGGGATGGTGCGCAGAGCGCGATCGAGCACGTCTTTATGAGCGGCGAACTTGCCGACCAGATCGTTGAAACGCTCAGTGGCCGCGATGATGTCGGACGTTTGAGCATCAAGATTACCAATGAAGGTGTCGAGTTGCTGCAACAGGCTGCGTAGGTCTTGTTCGCGGCCAGAGAATGCTGTGCTGAATGCCTGGGTGATCTCCTGCACTCGGCCGATACCGCCGCCGTTGAGCAACATGCCCACGGTGGACAGCGTCTGTTCGGTGGTGGGATAACTCGTGGCGCTCACCAACGGGATCACAGATCCGTTGTGCAGCTTGCCTTGTGGCGGCGTGCTGACCGGTGACCCCAGTTCGACGTGCAGCGATCCCAGCAGACTGGTCTGCCCGACCTTGACGGTGGCATTGGCCGGTAGATCCACGTTGCCGGCAAGGCGCATGGTCAGCAACGCATGCCAGCCCTGGCGTTCGATCTTGGTGACGCTGCCGACCGTGACGTCGCCGACCTGCACTGGTGAGTTCTGCTGAATGTTGGTGACATCGGGTAGCTGCGCCTGGATAAGGTAGGACCCCGGGCCACCACCTTTGGTGCCAGGCAACGGCATTGAGTTCACGCCGCGCCAGCCACATCCCGCTGCCGTGCTCATCACAATTACCGCGGCCAAAGCGCTGCGCCACCACCGCCGCGCGGTCATGATCGCGGTCCCGGCGGGGTCATCATTCCGAGGAGTCCGTCAGCGGGATTGGAGGGGGCCCCGCCGAGAGCTGCGGCCGGTAGCGGTGCATCAACAGGTGCCGGCGCACCGACCGGCGGCGGGCCCGGTGGCGGCGCAGCCACCGGAGGCGCGGGCGCTGGTGCGGTACCCGGTGGGACATAGTCGGGGCGCAGCCAGTCCTCACTGTAGGTGAGCTCGTTGGGTCGCGCTTTGGGGCCGACGAGAATGTTCTCGCCGAACGGCAGGAAGTTGTATTGGCGGTTTTTCATAATGGGGGCCAGGTACTGGACGCAGAGTTTTGCGGATTGCTCGGCGCCCAGGCGGGAGGCAGCTTGGATCGCCCCGCATAAGAACTGGATCGGATTGGCGAGCTCTGCGATTGTCGGTGCGGCGACCAGCGAACCATGCGCGGGCTCATAGATATTGAGGAAATTCTGATACGCGGTAGGGCCGGAATGGAGGATCTGTTTGATGTCGTCGATGCTTTGCACGAGCGCCGTCGAGATCGAGGCCAACCGATCGGTGGTGGTCCCGACGGTGTCCCGGTTTTCGGTGAGGAAGTTGGTGACATCGCCGACGGCAGCGTTGAGATCATGGACCGCGTGGCCGACGGAGTCGGGATCACTGGCTACTAGTGCGCTGACCGCCGACAGATTGCGATTCAACTGCTCCAACAACCCCGCGTTGTCGTGCAGCACCGACACCAGCACCGAGAGGTTCTTCACCGTGGAGAAGATGTCGTCGCTGTGATCGCCGAGCGCGGAAAGTGCCTGGGACAGCTTGACAACCATGTCGTGGATGTTCGCGCCCTGGCCGCGCAGATTGTCGGCCGTAGTGTTGATCAACGCCCCGAAAGGGCTGACCCCGCCGGGTTGAGTGGGTTGCATTGAGTTCGTCAGTTTCTCTAGCTGAGCCCGAAAATCATCCCACTCAACGGGAACTGCGGTGCGCGCCAATGGGATGACCGCGTTGTCTTTCAGCGCAGGTCCGCCGGTGTAGGCGGGAGTCAGTTGAATGGCGCGCGAGGTCACCAACGATGGCGACAGGACGGCGGCCTTCACATCGGCGGGCACCGCATATTTCTGTTCGACCCAGAGGCTGATCTTGACACGATCCATCTGAGGTTCGATCTTGTCGATCTTGCCGACCGGCACCCCCAGGATGCGTACTTCGTCGCCAACGTAGATGCCGTTGCTATTGGCGAAATAGGCCACGATGTAGGTGCGGCTGATTTCGTGGATTCCCTTGACAACGAGCGCTCCGCCCGCGATGGCGAAGACCGCCAGGACGACGGCCAGTGCCGCCTTCAATCGCACTTTGCTCATTGGGATGCTCCAGGGGTCGGCTGGTGTGGCGGTGGAACCTCATTGGGGGCCGGCACATAGACCGGCGTGGGTCCCAGTGGGGGAACCGACTGCCCGGGTGGCGGAAGTGCCGGCGGGCCCGGGGGTGGACCCCCCGGCGCCGGCGCCGGAGGCGGCTGGCGGTAGGGGTAGCGCGGGTCGCCCGGATTGCCGGTGATCGCGTCGGGCAGGTTGAGCCTGGGTTCTCCGCCTTGTCCGGTGCGGGGGAACGGAACCGGCATCGGCGGCGTGGCTTTCTGGCCGACCTGAGGATCGGACAGCTGGGACGGCGCCAGCACGTTGGGATCTAAGCCCAGATCAGAGAATGCCGCGTCGATGAAGGGCTGAAGGAATTGTCCCGGAAGGATATTCACGATGTATGAGTTGAAGTAAGGCCCGGAAGCCACGGCTTCGGCCAGCCCCGGAAGGAAATTATTGATGGTGGTCAGTGCCCGCTGTACCTGATGTTTACGGTTGTCGAGGATGCCCAGGAGATCGTTGAGCTTGTCCAATGCGGGCTTGAGCGGGGCCTTGTTCTCGGAAATGAGGCCCTCCAATTGGTTGGCCAGTGCCGAGATGTTGGAGCTGATGTGCTGCAGACCGTCGCTTTGTGTACGCAGTTCGGCCAGCAGTGCATTCGTGTCGCGAACTAGGTTGACGACCTGATCTGCCCGATGAGCAAGGACATCAGTGGACTTCCGAGCATTGTCGAGGAGCCTGCGCAGCTGCTCGTCGCGCGAGTTCATCGTTTGCGACAGACGCGCAATACCGTCGACGGCGACCTTGACGTCCGGTGGTGTCTTGGAGAAGGTTTGCGCGAGCGTCGTCAGCGAATCTGACAGCTGGGTAGTGTTCAAACCACTGATCGTCTTCGTCAAATCCCCGAGTGCGTCGGGCAGTTGGTAAGGCGCAGTGGTGCGCTCTAAGGGGATCGTCGCCGACAGGTTGCCCTCACCGCGGGGAACCAGTTCAAGAATCTTGGCCCCGAGCAGAGTTTTGGTCTTGATCGCGGCTTCGGTGCGCTCACCGAGATGAACGTCCTTGTCGACGGTGAATTTCACCAGAACCCGCGGACCGTCCAGCACGATGCTGGAGACTTGACCAACCCGCATGCCTGATACCCGCACGGCAGCACCGGAAGCCAGCCCGCCGGCTTCAGCGAAATAGGCCGAGTAGCTTTCGTCGGAATTGACGAACGGGATCTTGTCGTATTCGAGCGATCCCACTACAAGCACGGCGGCCATCGCGGCACCGACGGCACCGACTACCAGTGGATTGCGTTCGGCGAAGGTTTTCATTTCGGGGCGCATCTTCCGGTGGTTTGGCTTGCGACCATCACGTAGACGGGCTCACCGCCTTTGCCGTTGAGTTTGAGCAGCAGATCGCACAGGTAGTAGCTGAAGAAGTCTCCGTACACGCCCAGCCGAGACAGTGTTTTGTACTTCTCCGGCAGCCCGTTAACGAGGTTGTCCAGGTAATCATGGTCGGCGACGGCTAGCGTTCCCACCCGATCACCTTGAGCTACAACATTTTTCAATGGCGGGCGGGCTCGGGCAAGCAAATCGGCGATGGCCGCCGATGAGGCGTTGGTGTAGGCCACACCGTTCGTGATGTCGGTCTTGCGCGCCGCGAGTCCCTTGACCAGTTCGGATAGTGAATCGACGGCCTTGTCGAAGTGGTCGCTTTGATCACCCAGCGATCCCAACACCGTGTTGAGATTGGTGATCACCTCACCGATCAGCTGGTCGCGGTCCGCCAGGGTGGAGGTGAATGTGGCGGTCTGGGACAGAAAGGAGCCGATGGTGTCACCGCGTCCTTGAAAAGCTTGGATAATTTGCTCCGTGAGAGCGTTGACCTGATCGGGGTTCAGCGCCCGGAACAATGGCCGGAACCCGCCGATGAGCGCATCGAGATCAAGTGCAGGGCTGGTTCTTTGCAATGGAATGGTCTGGCCGGGCAGCAATCGCCGCGGTTCTCCGGCACCTTCTTCCAAGGCCAAAAAGCGGCCGCCGATGAGGTCGTCGTAACGGACGGCAGCGCGGCTTCCCTCGGTAAGGGCCACCGACGGATCGATAGCGAAGGACACCAATACGGACGAATCATGTTGCAATGAGACGTTTTTAACCTTTCCTACTTCGACGCCGGCAATACGGACGAAGTTGCCGGCCTGCAGGCCCCCAATGTCTTTGAATTCAGCCCTATATAGGGTCTCGTTCTCGAAGCGGAATTGGGCGAAGACGGCCAAAAGGCCGAATAGACATAGGGCAGAGACCATTACGAAGATAGCAAGGCGCCACATGGTGCCACCGAGTCGTTGCCTCATGGTGCGGTCCTATCGCTGTCGGGTCTGGTGACGTCGGCCCCGCCGTCCGGCGCCGCGGGGGACGGTGCTGGCGTGTCGGACGGCGGCGCCGCGGCGGCGGGCGGTGACTCCTGCGGCGCTGGCGCTGGCGGCACTCCAGGCCATAGCGGAACGCCACCGGGGCCGTACAGGGGCGCACCGTAGGCAGGCGCGCCTGGGTAAGGAATCGGTCCGGGCGCAGGCGCAGAAATATTGCCGGCGATGTGGGGCACGTCGGGCACTGGCCGAGTGACCGGGAAGTAGTTGATGAACCAGGGGTGCCCGATGCCGGGGTTGGGCCGGTAGTCGATGCCGGTGCCCCAGCCCGTGTTGGTGACCAGTGCCCGCACCGGAAAGTTTTTGCTGACGTCAGGCAGGGACCCGCAACTCGGTTTTCCGCCGGGGCCACCTTTGGCCGCGACGATCGGCAAGTTGTCGGGGTACCGGTACGGATCGGCCCCCCACAACACGAACGCGTCGAGGATGGCTGTCCTGCCGTTTCCGCCGATCGACCGCCGGCCGATCTTGTCGTACCAGAGTTTCGTCCCAACCAGCAGGCAGGTGTAGGTCGGGCTGTACTTGAGTAACAGGGCAGTAGTGGGCTCCAAGGTGTTGACCGCGTCGATGAAATTCTGCTGATTGGGCGGCGCGAGCAAGTTGACCCCGCTACTGGCAAACCCCGCCGTGCTCAGTAGCAGCGCGTCGAGGTCAGTGCTGTGCTGAGCGACGGTCCTACTAGTGGCGCTCGCCGAGTCAAGGATCGAGACGATGTTGTTGGCCGCACCGTTGTAGGCGTCACTGAATCGTTTGAAGGAGCGCCAATCGCCGGCCATCGCGTCGCTTCGCGCGTTGAGAGCCAACAGCACGTCGTTGGCGTCGGTGGTGGCTTCGCCAATGCGCTGGCCTTGGCCGCGGACACCGTCGGCTAGTGCGCTGATGATTGCATTGAGCTTGGGCGGGTCCACCTGGTGCAAAACGTCGACGACGTTTTGAAACACGGTGTTGACCTCGGTGGTCACGTTGCGCGAGGCCAGTACAGTACCGGCGGCCAGATGCTGGCGGCTGGGTTGTTCGGGATAGATCAGGTCGACGTATTTGGCGCCGAATGCGGTCGTGGCCCGAATCTGTGCGCCGATGTTCGCCGGAATGTGGGAAATCTGGTCGCTATCGATGTCAAGCTTCAACGCCACGGGCTGATGCCCGCCGACGATGCCCGCAACTTGGCCGACCTGTACACCACGCAGCTTGACTTTGGCGCCCGGGTCCATGACCAATCCCGCGCGGTCGGAGACAAGGGTGACGGAAACGTAGGAGCGGAAGCTGCCGTTGAAGAGGCCGGTAGTCAGCAGGGTCAGCGACACGGCGAGCAGCACGAATGCGGCTGTCCACCAACCGGGGTGCAGGCGGCGTTCACGTTTGCGAGTTGCGGAGGTCGGCATCGCGCTATCCCGAGAGGTGAAAGTTGCCGGACTGCCCGTAGACGGACAGCGAAATCATCAGGGTCACCAGTACTACGGCGATCAAGGAAGTCCGCACGGCCCGGCCGACTGCCTCCCCGACCCCGGCGGGGCCGCCGGCGGCGGTGTATCCGTAGTAGGTGTGCACAAGCATCACCACGATCGCCATCGCTATGGCGCTCACGAAGGACCACAGCAGATCGGTGGGGTTGAGGAAGGTGTAAAAGTAATGGTCGTAGACGCCGACTGATTGTCCGTAGACGTATGTGGTGCCAAATCGGGCGGCGAGGAACGACATCAGCACGCCGATGGCGTACAGCGGGCCTACCACCAGCACGCCGGCCATCAGTCGCGTCGAGGCCAGGTAGGCGATTGACCGGACACCGATCACCTCTAGGGCGTCGATCTCTTCGTTGATGCGCATCGCACCCAGCTGCGCTGTGGCCCCGGCGCCGATGGTGGCCGCCATGCCGATTCCTGACACCAGGGGCGCCAACAGACGCACATTGATATAGGCCGAGACGAATCCGGTGAGCGCCTCGGTGCCGATACCGGCCAAGAGGTTGTAACCCTGGACGGCAACCAACGCGCCCGCCGACATCGTTAGGAAGCCGACTGTGGCTATCGTGCCCCCGATCATGGCGAGCGCGCCGCTGCCCAGGCTCATCGTGGCAATGAGCCGCACAGTTTCCCTGCGGTAGTTGGCCAGGGAGTCTTGAATAGATCGCACCGTCGCGGCATAGAAGGCGATCTGCGTCCCAATATGGTTCCAGCCGTATACGAAGCCGGCAATCGCGTTACGGGTGCGGGACCATGGGTATCGGGCGGCGTCGTAGTTCACATCGTTGCCTTAACGCCGACTGCCGTTGCCAGCAGGTTGATTACGAACAGCGCCATGAAGGAAAACACCACAGTTTCGTTGACCGCGTTGCCCACGCCAGCGGGACCGCCATCAACGTGCATGCCCTTGTAGCAGGCGATCAGGCTGGCCGCCAGGCCGAATAGCGCTGCCTTGCATAGCGAAATGACAACCTGGGGCAAGCCCGTAAACAGGGTGATTCCCGCTGCGAATGCTCCTGGGTTGACGTGTTGGACGAACACTGAGAACGCGAATCCGCCTGTGAGCCCGACGATCGCGACGATCGAATCCAGTAGCAAAGCGACCACGGTTGCCGCGAGGATCCGCGGGACGACTAACGCTTGTATCGGGTTGATCCCAATCACCCGCATGGCGTCTATCTCTTCTCGGATGGTGCGCGCACCCAAATCCGCGCACATTGCGGTGGCGCCGGCGCCGGCTACAACCAGCACGGTGACCAACGGCCCGATCTGGGTGACGGCCCCGAACGCGGCTGAGGAACCAGAGAAGTCGGCAGCGCCGAACTCCACTAGCAGGATGTTGAGGGTGAACACCGACAGCACGGTGAATGGAATGGCCAGCAGAATGGTGGGTAGTAGCGACACCCGGGCGACAAACCAGCTCTGCGCGAGAAACTCCTGCCATGCGAAAGGCGGTTGTGGAGTGGCGATCAACGCGTCGAGGGCCATCGCGGCAAAGTCCCCGAGCGCCCGCAGCGGTTTGACGGCCGTGGCAGAGACATTCACCGCGCACCTCCGGCAGACCGAGTCCTGTTGGGCTGGCAACGAATCAGGCCGGCCTCTGGCATCTGCGCGCACTCCGCCTTCGTGGTGTGCGGAAGCGCGCTTGTCGCGTTGCTGCGCGATTGCATGGGTCTCCTAGGCGTTGATCGGTCGCAAATTCGCGATGCTTGGGGGCGTCGGGCTGCACCGGTTTGGGTGATGGGGCGGGAATGCTGAGGCAACTCGTGGCCTCGCAACGCCGGCAACCCGATGCGCCGCAAGTACTGACCTGCCGGCGCGCCGGCGCCGACCCGTGTGAGGAACTCATTCTGTTCCACGCTCAACATCGCCAAGCTTCCTTCCCTCCGAGCCAGGGCGCCGCCACGAAAACTCCGCTCCTGCGCTTCCAGTGAGTTCTCCGCGCACCTCAGGGCCGAATGTGACCGGCTGCACAACTCTCGGACGAAACTAGCCTGTCTTCAATAAAATGTCGACAGAATACTGTGAAATGTATGTTTCGAGTTTCCTGCTGCTGCCGGGCACGTGGCGACAACGTTGGCAGGGGCATGGCCGGGTCGCTTGCGCCCGACTTCGCAGCCGGGCGGCTCACCACGCCGGAGATGCCACTTGGAGTGTTGGCCGCCACACCGTTCGGCCGCCGAGGTACCTTCGTGCGGCCGCGATGTCAAGAAGCCGGGGGTTCGGTCTCAACGGGTACCGGATCGCCGCATGCAGGCACATGGCGTGCACTTTCGGCGCGCTCGAGGCAGCGCTCTCAGCGAACCGTGACTAGCCTGACGCATGTCATCGGTTGTCACAGTTCAGTGCGCCACGTCCCTAGAACCGGGGACGGCGCCGAGAAAATGGCGGCGCAATCCGGGTAGTCGCTTCGGCGCAGGCGGCAGCCCAGCCGGCGCAACGCCTCCCTGGGTCGGCGGAGACGGCCGCGTGTGGACGGCGTCGCCTCCGGGGGCTACACGACCGACCCAGTAGTCCGCAGGTCACCTACGTCTAACTCTTATTCCTAATTCTGTCGACATATTTCTCGATACGTACGCTGGGCATGCGGCGCTTCGCGCGCCGGTCCGACTTCGCATTCTGGCGACACAGCCCCTACGGCGATATCGCATTGCATCAACGCTTGGATAATCGATGATCTACACACCCACCGGGAACCCGTCTCCGACGTCGACGACGAACGCATCGTTCACGACGTCACCAAACAGATTCTGCGTCTTAGCGAGGTTGACGAGGAGACGTACGCTGCCGCGACCGACCGACTTGGCGGGCGCACATTGGCCAAACTCATTGCAACAGTGGGCTTCTACTTCATGATCAGGATGGACTTGAACGTCTTCGAAGTCGCAATTCCCGACCAGGAGTCGATATTCAACCGCAGGCGACCGGGAACCGAATCCAAAGGTTCGCAAAGTTAGGGGAACGAGCGGCGTTGGAGAGGATATGCCCCAGCACCAGCAAACCAACCAAGACGGCGCCTCGAGTCGCGAGTCACTCTTCCCGCAGCCCCGCTTCGGCCAGCCGCTCGTCCTCGGTGTACCGCGCATTGCTCCCGACTCCCAGGCCGCCGATGAGGACGTCGCCATCGCGGATGGGAAGACCTCCGGGAAGCATCGTGAGCTCGTGCAGATAGGGAATGTTGGCGGCCAGTGTCGGTTCGTTCCGCACTTCCTCCCAGAGATCGCGCGTGGAGACGTTGGTGTTCAAGGCCGTACGTGCCTTAGCCGTCGCGATGTCCACCGCCCACGGGGCGGTCGCATCGTCGGAGCGGCTCAGTGCCTTGAGGGCGCCGCCCCGGTCGACGATGACGATGGTGGCCGCCTGCCCCTCGCGCTCACATGCGGCGTGAATGCGGGCGATGATGCGCTCACACTCGGCACGGGTAATCGAACGCGCGTCAACGGATTTCGTCATGACTCTCCTCGAGCTGTGTGGTGCCGCCGATCGGACAAACATAGCATTCCGAAATAATATGTCGACAGATTTTCGCGTACAAATCTATGACACACGGCACCCACCTGGGCTCGCGTGCGACTTCGAATGCGATCATGGACCCTGTGGAGCCGGCGGTGAACTTGGTAGCCCACTCGGTGGCGCGCCTGCGCGAGGCGATATTGCAGGGCGAGCTCGCGCAGGGGGAACGACTGAGCGAGCCGAAGTTGGCGGCTCAGCTGCAGTTGAGCCGGGCACCTCTACGCGAGGCGATGCGCATGCTCACAGCGCAGGGACTCATCCGCACGCTGCCGTCCCGCGGGACCTTCGTGGTCCGGTCGAATCCGGAGCTGTGCGCGGAAGCCTTTGCGCTTCGGCGCTCACTGGAAGCACAAGCCGTACTGCGGCGCCTACGACGTCCCGAGTTGTTCCGGCTCGATCTCGACCGCGCCTTGGCAGCGATGGCCGAAGCCGCCGATCAAGGGGATCAGCCCGCGCTCATGAAAGCCCACAGCGACTTTCACGGCTGCGCTTATGAGGCGAAGGGTGCGCAGCTGCTCCCCAACGTGTGGGCTGGGATCTCGGACGTGCAGCGGCTGTACTTTCAGGTGTTCACCTTGACCGAACGCGAGGCGCAGGAGTTCGTGGAAAGACACGCGGCGTTGGCCGACGCGATCTTTGCCGCCAATGCCGATGAAGTTTGCCGATTGGTCAACGAACACCTCCACCGCAGCGAACGACTGCTTCCCTACCCATTCGGCGAGGCGTCCGCCATTGACCGCGCACCAGGCGATCCGCGCGCCAAGCGGTTCCTCGATGAAGCCACCCCGCCCGTCGGGCGCATCACGAGTCAGCGGAAGACTTCGTGATGACAACAGAGAGTAGCGCCCACACACGAGCCACGCCTGTTAGTTACGGCGCCCTCCGTGAGGAGACGATGACATGACGGCACTGGCCAAATTCGTGGATCTTCGGGTGCCGCGTCGGGTCGTGGAAGCGGTGCAGTTCCGCGCGGACGGCGTAGGGCTGTTGCGCGCCGAGTTCTTGATCTACAAGTCGGGACGCCATCCGATGTTGCTACTCGGCGATGCCGTACCCAACGACTTGGCCTCGATTCTCGCCGACAGCATGCGCAGGGTTGCGAAGGCGATGACTCCGCGGCCCGTCGTCTACCGGATGCTCGATCTGCGCTCGAGCGAACTGCGCAATCTCGCCGGCGGCCCGGATTTCGAGAGCGATGAGGTCAACCCGCTACTAGGTCAGCGCGGCATGGTGCGCGCTCAACGCGACCCCGAGATGTTCGCTGTCGAACTGGCCGCAGTGCGGCGGGTGCGCGCCGAGGGCTACGAGAATTTGCACGTGATGCTGCCATTCGTGCGCTGGCCGCAAGAGGTCGAGTGGGCACTGAGCTACCTCGAGTCGGCAGGGCTGCGCGGGACCAACCGACCGAACCTCTCGATCATGGTGGAGACGCCGGCGACGATACTTCGCGCACGGGAATTCGCCCCGTTGGTGGACGGAGTGTGCGTCGGCACCGAGGATCTCTCTCAACTGGTGCTGGGCGTCGATCAGGAGAACAACGCCTTCATTCAGCAGCGGTGGGACAACGATCCAGCAGTCGTCGCAGCGGTGCGGTGGGCCGTGGAGACCTACGTTGCCTGCGGTGTCCCGGTGAACGTCGCCGGCGATGCGCCGTCATATTCGCCGGAGCTCCTCGCCGATCTCGCTCGATGGGGCGCCTCGAGCGTCTCGGTGTCACTCGACAGATTTGCGGCCCTCAAGGAGGCCGCCAGCTCCGCGACCGTCAGTGCCGCGACACCCCCCGACTAGCGCCGACACACAGAAACAGGCCGCACCCGGCGAATGCCTGCATTTCTGGAAAATATGTCGACAGTTTTATGTCGAGTGTGTTATCCATGTAGCATGCCACTGCTGACAACGGTTGCCTCGACGACCTCCTCGCTGCGTGGCGCCAACCTGCATCCAGTGGCGGGGCCGAAGCGCCGATGACCGACATCATGTTTCACCAAGCAATAGCGCTCGCACTACGCGACAACGACGTCGACGTCATCTTCGGAGTGCTCGGCGACGCAAACCTGTTCATGATGAACAGTTTCGAGAACACGACCGACGGCACCTACGTCTCGCTGTGCCATGAGAGCGGCGCGATCACGGCGGCTAACGGATACGCGCGAGTCGCGAATCGAGTCGGCGTCGCCACGGTTACCTGCGGTCCAGGACTCACCAACACCGTCACTGCTCTGGTGGAGAGTGTGCGCGACCGCACGCCGCTTGTCGTCCTCGCCGGAGACTCCCCCGTTCGGGACAGGAACAACCTTCAGACGATCGACCAGGCGGCCGTGATCAGGCCGACCGGGGCGGGATTCGAACAGCTCCGCACTCCGTCGAGCGTGTGCGAAGACGTCGCCACCGCGTTCCGACGAGCCCGCACCGAGCGTCGTCCAATCGTCCTCAATATTCCGATCGAGTTCCAATGGCAGACGGTTCAGTACACCAAGGTTGAGAGCCGTCCGCTATTGGTCCAGGCGGTCGAGCCCAATCCGTCCGCCCTCGATGCGGCCGTCGGCATCATCGCCAGCGCCAGTAGGCCCATCGTCATCGTCGGGCAGGGTGCCGTCGATCCCGAAGCGCGCTCGGCAACAATGCAATTGGCGCGCAGGATCGAAGCTCCATTGGCGACGACCCTGCGGGCCAAAGACTTGTTCGCCGGTGAGCATTGCAACATCGGTGTGTTCGGCATGATGTCGACGGATGTCGCCATCGACATTGTCAATCAGAGTGATTGCATCATCGCCTTCGGGGCCAGCCTTAACTCGTGGACCACGCTCGAGGGTTCACTGTTGCGCAGCAAAGCAGTCGTACATGTCGACACAAATCCCACGGCGATAAACGAATGGTCAACCGCCACTGCCGGAGTCGTGGGTGATGCCGCGACCGTGGCCAACACGATAGTGGCGTGGCTGGACGAAGCCGACATCAAGCCGAGCGGTTTCGCCAGCGCAGAACTCGCGGCGTTCATCGCCGAAGGGGCAGCCGAGACTTTCATCGACCAAAGCACGGAGACCACGATCGACCGGCGCACCGCACTGCAACGGATCGACCGAGCGGTACCCGCCGACCGCGCGTTGGTCTTCGATGGCGGGCGATTCGTTTTCGGCTCGTACGGCCAGCTCACCGCCCACGAACCTGCCGGCTTCATACACACCGTCAACTTCGCCTCGATCGGGCTTGGCATGGGCAACGCAATCGGTGCGTTCTTCGCCCGACCCGACCGCCCGGTGCTCGCTGTACTGGGCGACGGCGGCTTCATGCTCGGCGGGCTCAACGAGTTCAACAGCGCCGTGCGGCACGGCGTCGACGCGATCGTCATCGTTTTGAACGACGGCGCGTACGGTGCCGAATACGACCAATTCCAAAAGATGGAACTGGATCCCGCGATGTCGGTCTTCGCCTGGCCCGATCTCGGGCCCGTTGCCGACGCCCTCGGCGGACGAGGGTTCACCGTACGGAACCTGGCCGAACTCGACGCCGCGCTCGAAGCGATAACCACACGCGATCGACCAGTCCTGATCGACATCAAGATCGACCCTGACATTCAAACGATGGGCCGGTTCGAGAAATAACGAAATTACAAGTGAAGGAGTATTCGATGTCAACAGTCACGGCCGCCGCCAACGGCTCGGGCGGCCTGCTGGAATTGGCTGACCTGCCAATCGATTTGACGGGGCTGCCGGGTCGGGGGACGCTGTCGGCGATCCTTGACGGACACATCCGAATGGCACACCTGCCCGGCATGCTGCGCCCCGAATACTGCACGGCCATCCTGGACGCCCTTGCCGACGTCAGCTACCAGAACTACGCGTCGGTGCAGGGGCTTGCCAAGACGGACTCCGCACAGTTCTTCAAGTTCGGGCCCACCGCACATTATGGTTTCGATAGTGAGCCCAATGGCGTGGAGAACTATTTCACCGAGGCCGCCGCGGCAGACGCTGACCTACGAAGCCGCTTCGCCCGCGCCAATATTGCTGATCCACTTCACGTCATGAAGCAGATCCTGGGCTACCTCTGGGGCGGCCCCGCCGAAGTGGCCACGGAAGGCGACCGCAGTTATTTCGCCGGAGTCGTGCGCTCCCTCACTGCCGGCGCCGGCCCCCACACCGACAACGCCCGGCGCACCCCTCAACTCTCCATCGGCAAGACCACCGCCCAAGGCTCAATCTTGTTCTACCTCAAAATGCCAACCGAGGGCGGCGGCGTGCGCGTCTTCAACAAACGACACCCCACGCCGGAACCGTTCGACGGGCTTGGATGGCGCGGTGTCGCGGGCTACCAATACGAGGGCGTTACGCCGGCTGCCGGCGACGTTGTAATCATCCCGAGTACCAACGTGCACTCTGTCGATCCCGTCACTGGTGAGGGTGACCGGATCACCATCTCCACTTTCTTCGGCCCGATGCCCGATGGCCGACTCGTGCTCTGGTCATGATGCCGACCGAGACGAAGCTATGCATGGGTCGCCGCTCGAATTCCTACCTCCGGTCGGCGACGGAAGACGGAAGGTGGTGACTATGCGCTATGTCCACCCAGTGGACGAAGCAGAGGTGCTGCCGACGGGCCATCCCGGCCTACAAGCGCGACTGCTGTCCAATCAGGAATCGGCGATGATCTTCGACGCCACGGTGTGCGATGGTGGTCGTGCGGCTGGTCTGCACTATCACCGGCGCGACCAGATCTACTTCCAGCGGTACGGAACCATGACGGTGCAGTTGGGCAGCGATATCCATCGGATCGGCCCAAATACGTTGGTGTACATCCCGGCAGGACTACCCCACTGCAACTGGAACGAAGGCCCCGGCGACGAAGGGCATCTCGAAGTCATTGCGCCAGCGACACAGATCGGTGCCCCGCTGGCGCACATGGTCGAGACGCCGGACGGGGTTCCTCCGGACTGGGCGCCACGCAGCTCTGCCACCATCGTGAGGGCAGAGGATGACCGGCTCGCCGACAGCGCCGGTGGCGATCGTCGACACAGCTTGATCGGGGCGACGACGACCGGGTTGGTCGACGTCGACTACGTCGAGATCGCAGCGCGAACGGGCTGGCATGACGCCCGCATTCATCAGGTCGACAAGCACTACTTCGTCCTTAGTGGACGCCTCGATTTCGAGATCGCCTTGACATCGGAGAGCACTGGGCCCAACACCCTGGTATCCCTGCCCGCAGGCGTACCGCATCGGATTTCTAACAACGGCCCAGCGGCCGCGCGGCTCCTCGACGTGACCACAGCGGCGGGTGAATCCGACATTCTCACCGACCAGCCCATTCGAGTTTCACTGTTTCACAGCATCTAAGCGATTAAGAGATGTCCTCGTGACGTCTTGATCGCTCTTCCGCTACAAACACACGAAAGCGTTCAGTCGGCCGCTCCTAGAACGGCCGACTGAACGCTGATTCTCACTGTTCGAAACCGCCGCCGGTTACCAGTACCTGACCGCTGACGTAGTTGGCTTCGGGGTAAGTGAACATCACGACGGATCCGGCAGCTTCCTCCGGAGTACCCGCTCTTCCCAGTGGAATTGCTTTCTCGGCCGCCTCGAGCACCATCGTGCTGACACCCACCTTGATCGTGCGTCCTTCGATGTCGATGGTGCCTCCGTCGGTGACCGACGAGGTGAGCCGCGTCCGAATAAGCCCAAATGCGACCGCGTTCACGTTGACGTTGTAGCGGCCCCATTCTTTGCAGAGTGTGCGAGTCATGCCCACGATGCCGGCCTTCGCCGATGAGTAGCTGACCTGGCCCGCGTTGCCGCACAATCCGGAGATCGATGAGACGTTAACAACCTTCCGGTAGACGGACACTCCGGCCTCGATCTCAGCCTTGGCGGCCTTCGCGATCACCGGCTGGGCGGCCCGAAGAATCCGGAAGGGAGCCTTTAAGTGGATGTCGATCATGGCATCCCACTGTTCATCGGTCATCTTCTGAATCACGGCATCCCAGGTATATCCGGCATTGTTGATAACAATGTCAAGACCACCGAAGTGCTCGGTCGCGGTACCCACAAATCGCTCGGGGAATTCTTCGGAGGTGACATTGCCTACACACGCCACAGCAGTGCCGCCCGCCGCGACGATCTCCTCGACGACCGCGCGCGCTGGCTCCGCGTCGAGGTCGTTAACCACAACATTGGCGCCTTCGGCCGCAAGCTTCAGAGCAATCGCTCGCCCGATGCCCCGACCGGAACCCGAAACAATGGCTGTCTTTCCGTCGATCTTGCCCATGGTGGCCTTCCTTCTCGCGTGAGTGTGATGGTGATGTCAAGGGATCGCGATGACCGCGGTGCCGCGTAGTGTGACGGTCCCGTCAGCAAGGGCGACCGCAAGGTCCAGTGTCGCGTGCTGTTCGCCGTTGACATCGTTGACTGCGATCGTCGTCGCGGTGCAGGTGGGCGCGGCGTTTATCGGCGTGATCGCGATGAATCGCGTTGAATACGACCGTAATCGCTCCTGCGGGGCAATCGTTGTCAGCAGCCGGCCGAGGTACCCCATCGACAGCATGCCGTGCGCGAAGACGTCATCGAATCCGGCGGCCTTCGCGACGTCCAAGTCCACATGAATCGGGTTGTGGTCTCCTGATGCTCCCGCGAAAAGGGCGAGGGTCGTTCGCGAGATCGGGTCGATGTGGATCTGCGACGTGAGCCCGTCCTCGTGCAACGCTGCTGCGCCGCTCATCTGTCACCCTCGGCTCGATGCTGTGCGATTGCGGTGTTGCGACTGCGTGCCACGATCTCGCCGTTCTGGTTGACGATGGTGCGGTCGGAGACGATGAACTCGAGGAGCCCGCCTTTCTTTGCATAGATGTCGCTGATCTGGCCGGAGGAACTGAGCTCGTCTCCGGCATAAGCCATGCGCTCATATTCAAAGGACTGTTCTCCGTGCAACATGTCGCTGAGTTCGACTCCGAGCTCGGCATATATCGCGAATGGATCGGGCGCCTCAAGCTCGACCGCGAAGAAGAAGGTCGGCGGCACCGGTAGGTCGCGGTGTCCCGCCCGTCGTGCGGCGTCGACGTCGACATACATTGGGTTTTTCTCGCCGGTTGCTTTTGCGAAGTTGCGAAGTCGGCTTCGACTGACCAACAGGGTTGTGGTGGGAAGTGCCCGGCCGATGTGCGATAGGTCGATCCCCATCAGCCGTCAATGCGCTCGTAGATGGTGACGACGCACGCTCCACCGAGTCCGAGGTTGTGTTGCAGCGCGACATTCGCTCCTTCGACTTGGCGACCGCCGGCTTGACCCCGCAGCTGCCAGACGAGTTCGGCGCATTGCGCGAGACCGGTGGCCCCCAACGGATGACCCTTTGACAGCAGACCGCCGGACGGGTTGGTGACAACTCGACCGCCGTAGGTGTTGTCGCCATCACGGATGAACTTCTCTGCGGTGCCGACGGGGGTCAGTTCGAGCAGCTCGTAGGCGAGTAGTTCGTTGGTGGTGAAACAGTCGTGCAATTCGACCACCCGGATGTCCTCGGGCGAGATTCCCGACGCTTCGTACGCCGAACGCGCTGCGGTACTGGCCATATCCGCACCGATCACCTTGCGCATGTCGTTGGATGAGAAGACGCTCGGTGTGTCGGTCGTCAGGCTCTGCCCGGCGATCCGCACGTCCGCGTCGAGGCCGTGCTTGCGGGCGAACTCGGCGCTGCACAGCACGGCCGCGGCCGCACCGCAGGTCGGCGGGCAGCACTGCAGGCGAGTGAGCGGGCCCCAGATGTGCGGTGACGCCAAAACCTCCTCCACGGTGACCGGGTCGCGGAAGACCGCATTAGGATTGTTGGCCGCGTGCTTACGCGCCTTCACCGAGATCTCGGCGAACACTTTCGGGTCGATACCGAACTCGTCGGCGTATGCCTGTCCAGCGCCACCGAAGAACTGTGCGGCTGGCGGGGCCTGGGTATCCACGCCCTGCAACTCGTCGCGAATCGACTCCATGCGAGACAGCGGGTAGGGCCGGTCAGAGTAGACGGCGCCGAGAGCTCCTGGCACCATCTGCTCGAATCCCAAAGCCAGCGCGCAGTCGATGATGCCGCTGCTGATCGCCTGTTGCGCCAGCCATAGTGCCGATGATCCCGTCGAGCAGTTGTTGTTAACGTTGACAATCGGAATCGCCGTCTGGCCAATGCCATACAGCGCAGCTTGCCCACACGTGGAGTCACCGTAGACGAAGCCAACGTAAGCCTGCTGGACCAACGAGTAGTCAACGGCCGCGTCGGCCAACGCGGCGCGCGCCGCCTGCTCACCCATCTCTGAGTACGTAGCGCTGCGGCCGGGCTTGGTGAACGGGATCATTCCCACCCCAGCGACAAGAACGTTCGTTGCCATGTACTCCTACCTTCCACGCGTGATTAGTCTGATCTACTTCCACAGGCCCTGATTGATTCAATCAAACGGTCGGTAGATTTTGCAAGCCGTATTGCGCGAGTTCTTTCGTGCCGTTACCGCGGACGCGTGCGTCGAACTAGTTGGCGTGCGTTGCGCTTTGAGCGCCGATCATGGATTCGGCGCGAGTTAGCGGCGCTTGCGGATCGCTGCCGCGCCGTTCGGGTCAATGATCGATCCGTATTTTGCCAGGTTCGCGCCATGCCCAATGGTGTGCAGCAAGAAGGCACTTCGGATGCCTGCCGCATGCCCTTGGGCATCCAGGCACGCATTCACGCTCTCCTTGGCCAAGCGCAGCGCCAAGGGCGACCGCTCCGCGATCTCGCGTGCCATGTCCAGGGTGAACGCTTCTAAGTCCTCTTGCGGGACAACGTGGTTAACCATGCCACAGTCCTGAGCTTCGGTAGCGGTCAAAGCACGGCCGGTGAATAGGATCTCCCGAGCCTTGCGATGTCCGAGCTCCCATACGTGCGCAAAGTACTCAACGCCGTTGACGCCGAAGGCAGTCACCGGGTCACTGAACGTTGCCGATTGCGCTGCGATCACAATGTCCAGCGGCCAGACGAGCATCAAGCCGCCGGCGATGACACGGCCTTGAACTTGCGCGATCGTCGGTTTGGGGAGGTCGCGCCAGCGCTGGCATAAGCCCAGATACGCTTCGCATTCGAATGCGTAGTGGCCGGCGAGTCCACCATCGTCGAGATTCGACGGCACGGTGGCCACACCGCCGCGCGGCAACCGGAACTGCGCCGAAAGGTCATGCCCAGAGGAGAAATCCGGGCCGTCCGCTGCCAGGATGATGACGCGCACGGCCTCTGCGGCACATGCGGCAACCAATGCATCATCCAGGGCGTAGAGCAGCTCCGGGCTCTGTGCGTTGCGAACCTGCGGGCGTGCCAAGACCACGCGACGAACCCTATCGGCAGGGTCTTCGACCCTGACGAGTTCCTGCGAGGATGTGTCAGTCATCGAACATGCCTCCTACTCCGACGGACTGCCTTGACGTGTCGTTAGTGCCGCCAGTGCTGCCGCGTGCTCCTGCGTCATCGAACCGACGACCTGGCCCGCCACTTCAGCGCTGAGATGCTCGCGGAATCCATTGGAATGTGCGTTGTTCAGCATCAACTTTGTCATCGCCGTCGCGAGCCGGGGCTGATCGGCTAGCGCATGGGCAAGCTCCACCGCCCGCTCGTCAGGATCCTCGGCTACCTCGTTCACCAGACCCACCTGGCGGGCCTCCGCGGAAGACAGTGAACCACCTTGCAGGAGAATCGATGTGGCTTTCGCCGTGCCGATGATACGGGGCAACAGCCATGACAGACCGAGGTCGCCAGCGCTCATTCCGACGTGGACGAAAGGCGCTCCGAACCGGGCATCCGAGGCACACACTCGCAAGTCGGCAGCGACAGCCAGGGATAGGCCTGCGCCGATGGCCGCTCCCCTGACCGCGGCGACGACGGGCTGCGGAATCTCGCGCAACGTAGCAACGGCCTCCGCGCCTGCGCCGACGGCGCGATACATCAGTGCCGTGCGATCGCCCGGTTCGGCGCCCGTGAGCCCACCCTTGAGATCGAGTCCCGCGCAGAACGCGCGGCCGGCGCCCCGCAGGACGACGGCACCACAATCGGCTGATCCCGCCAGCCAGCGCGCCGCGTCACGCAAGCCGACGAACGTCGCCTCGCGAACCGCGTTGAGCATTTGCGGGCGATTGAGCACCACCGTGCCGACGCCGTCGCGGGGCGGTAGCGCGATGACATCGCCGAAATCCCTTGCTTCCTGGCCTTCGTCGTACGACATGGCGGGTCTCCCTTTTCGGCTCCGGGTCAGATCTCGCGAGCGATGAGGTCCTTCATCACTTCGTTGGCGCCCCCGTAGACGCGCTGCACTCGGGAATCGATGAAGGCGCGAGCCAGCGGGTACTCCCGCATGTAGCCATACCCGCCAAGCAGCTGGATGCAGTCGTCGAACAGTTTGAACTGACGGTCGGTCAGCCACCACTTCGCCATGGCAGCCTTCTGTGCGCTGAGCCGCCCGGCCAGGTGATCTGTCACGCATTCGTCGACAAAGGCGCGACTCACCCTGGCGGTAGTAAGCGCTTCGGCCAATACGAATCTGGTGTTCTGAAGGTCGAAGATGGAGCCGCCGAAAGCCCTGCGAGATTTGACGTACGTTGCGGTGTCCGCCACTGCGCGTTCCATGGCCGCCGCACACATCACTGCGATGCACAGCCGCTCTTGCGCTAGCTGTTCCATGAGTTGCGCGAATCCGCGGCCCTCTACCCCTCCCAGCAGATTGGCTTCGGACACGGTCGCATCCGTGAAGTGCAACTCAGACGTGTCGGCGCCGTGCTGCCCCAGCTTGTCAAGGACGCGGCCACGGGCGAAACCGTCGCACTCGTTCACCTCGACCATGATTAGCGAAATTCCCCGTGCGCCGGCCCGTGGGTCGGTTTTCGCCGCGACGAGAACGAGATCGGCTGTGGCACCGTTGGATATGAACGTCTTGGCGCCATTGATGACGTATCGATCCCCTCGGCGATCGGCCCGAGTAGTCATCAATTTCAGATCCGACCCCGCGTCGGGTTCGGTCATCGCGATGGCGCTGACGAGCTCACCGGTGGCCATCCGGGGCAGCCACCGATGCCGCTGCTCCTCGGTGCCGAACGTCAGAATGTAGTGCGCGACGATCCCGCTATGCACGATATTGCCCCAAGCCCAGTCAAAGGCACGGCCCTGGGCCTCCATGACGGCGAGCTCGTGGGCGAATGTTCCTCCACCGCCCCCGTACTGCTCCGGTATGGAGCAGAGCAGCAAGCCCAATCTGCCGGCTTCGCGCCATACCTCGCGCGACACCTGCTTATCGGTATCCCATTGCTCCTGGTAGGGGGTGACGTTCGCAGCCAGATACTGGTCGGCGAGCTGACCCAATGCCTGGACTTCATCATCTACCCATGAACGCATGCTGAATTTCTACCAACCGTTTGATAGTTAATCAAGCGGTGGCTGCGTGCCTCCGGTGTCCAGGCCGGTGCGTCTTGCCGTCGCAACGCAGCGAGGCCACCACCAGATCGGCGATCTCTTCGGCTAGACGCATCGCGCGCGTTTCGTCGGAGTACGGGTACCACTCGTGAACCATGTTCAACATGCCGAGGATGGAGCCGGACGACAGCTTGACGTTGACGTCGGGGCACACGACCGCCTCCGCCTGCGCGGCTTTGAGCAGCGCAGCGAAACCCTTTGCGTACCGGTCTCGCTGGGCCGAGATTTCGCGCACACGCTCCTCGGATAGCACGCCAAAGTCCCTGAAGAAGATCGTCACTTGATCGCGATTGCGCAGGACGTTAAGCACGTGCGCCACACAAATGCGGCGAATCTTGACCAATGCCCCGACCTCGAGGCTGCTGATTTCCGCCATGGCCGCACGACTGGTGGCATACATGTCTTCCAGGATCGCGTAGAGGAGATCTTCCTTCTCCGAAATGTAGTAATAAAGGCTGCCTTTCAGCAGTCCGACCTCGTCGGCAATATCTTGAAGGCTGGTCGCCTCGTAGCCCTTCTCCAGGAACAGTCGGGTGGCGACCCGGAGGATCTCGACGCGCCTGGTGGCCGCCTTTGTCGATTTCCGCGCCGGTCCTCGGCTTTGTGCCATCTACACCCTCCTGATCTGGTCGTCTCAAGACCAAAAGAGACCGTACTCGACCTCGCTCGATGAGATCTGCGGCAAGGGGCCTGTCGCTGACGGACCCGCCACTTGGTGACCCCATCTGTGGTTGGGCCGGCCTGCACTCACCCGGGTGAAAGCGCGAGTAGCCAATAAACGCGAGTAGCCATATCGAGCATGCGACTGGGCGGTACGTCCGACCCGCATTGCCCCGCCGTTTAGGCGGATCGAGCCGCGGTTGCTACCGGTCGCCATGCCCTTGAGCGGACCGAGGAAAAGCGAGTACTAAATCTTTGGGAACGTTGGAATAATAGGGGGATGAACTGCGCAGATGTGCCTTTCGATCGGCGATCGGCTAAAGAGCTACTCGCATTTAATGGCAATGGGGTCGCTCGAGCCGCTGGCGGCGCGCTCCAGCCGCCTTGCCGGCGCCGACCCCGTCCGTGCGACGGACACGAGCTTCGATTGAACCGGGGAAACACCCGACGTGACTATTGAGACCCAAACCCTGCATCGATTGACGACGGTCGACGAAGTCGAGGCCATTATCGGCCGTCCTCCCAGCGTTGTGCTGGCGAAGGAACTCGATCACCTCGACAGTGGATGCGAAGAAATCCTCGCTCACTCGCCGGTCGCGGGTGTGGGATACCTCGCCGGTCCCGATGCCTGTCCCGTGTCTACCTATGTCGGCGGCGTGGCGGGGTTCGCCGAGGTCTTGAACCCCAACAGGATCTCCCTCCCCTTTCCGGACGGTTACGACCCACCGCAGCAGAACACCGGCATATCTTTCGTGTTCCTACTTCCGGGAGTAGGTGAGGTTCTTCGGTTGAACGGTCGGGTCCTGCGGTCGGGCCCGTCGGCAGTTATCAACGTTGAACAAGCCTTCGTTCACTGCGCTAAAGCTATCCACCGGTCCGGCTTATGGAACACTCCCGAATCCAACAAAGTCGATGGCAATTCGACAATCGAGGAGGGCGGCCCCACCACGCTCGATAATCCGGCGGTCGCCAGCTTCTTCGCGGCTTCCCCGTTCTTCGTGGTGTCGACATGGGCGGGTGATCTGTCCAGCGACACGAGTCCGCGGGGCGACAGCCCCGGGTTCATCCAGATACTCGACGCCAACACAATTGCCATTCCGGACCGAAAAGGCAACAAGCGGGCGGACACATTTCACAACCTCGTCGAGAACGATCGGATATCCTTGGCGGTGCTGGTTCCCGGCAGCAATGCCGTACTGCACATTCGCGGTACTGGGTACATGTCAGATGCACCGGACTTGCTGGCAACCATGATGCTGAAGGGCACTAGCCCCCATGCCGCACTTATCATCAAGGTAAGCGACGTCGAGTTCCACTCCAACACAGCGATTTTCAAGTCGGACCTCTGGCATCTCTCTTCACATGCAGCCGATGAGATGCCCAACATGATGGCTCTCGCGTCCAAGCACGTGGTCATCATGGCGGACCGGGCAAAGGGCCGATCAGCGCTCGGCATCGCTTTCGGCGTACTGGCCAAATATCCCCGCCTCGCAAAGGCAGTCGCCGACCTTACCTACAAGTCAGAGCTGACGGGCGAGGGGTACCCTAGCCCAGGTTCTGTTCCAGAACTCATCTCGCCCACTGTCGTTGGTGCCGAAAGGCCCAGTGGAGGATGGTTCAGGCGGCTTCTTGCACGTCGTCGCGTGACACGACGCAACGACACCGCCGCCGGATCTGCAATTGATCTCCAAGACGTGAATGTGGTGGATGTGATCCACGAGACCGCTTCTGCTACAACGCTCGTGTTCGAGAACCAGTCGAGGACCGCATTCGACTTCAAGGCTGGGCAGTTCTTCACCATCTCGGCCCAGGTCGGCAAAAGGACGATACGGCGCGCGTATTCGGCCTCGTGCGCGCCCGGTGGTCAGCGGTGCGCTCTGACGATCAAGCAGGTGACCGACGGCTCGATGTCCACGTACCTCAACACGAAGGTGAAGCCCGGCGACCGCCTGCAAATCATGGGGCCATCGGGGAACTTCTGCATCCCGAACCCGAATTCGGCGCCTCCGGAACTCGTTCTCATCGCCGTGGGTAGCGGTATCACACCGATCATGAGCATCCTGCGCACGATGATGACCGAAACCACGGATACCCGGGTGGCACTCATCTACGGCAACCGCACAGAAGACGACATCATCTTCGCCGCCGCCCTCGCCGAATTGTGCGCCAGGTACCCCGACCGTTTGGTCGTTCGCCACGTACTTACCAAGCCGTCGCCGGCGTGGACAGGGGCGACGGGCCGACTCGACGAGGAAGGCCTGCGACGAGAACTGAGCGGCCTTGCCATCGGCCCGGATAGCCACTATTACATCTGCGGTCCGGAGGCCGTGATGGAGGGCGCCAGGCGTGCGCTGATCGATGACGGCGTGACGGAGAGCCGTATTCACCGCGAGCGGTTCGTTCGGGCGGTTGACGATCTCGACGTCCGTGGCCTCGCTCCCCAGACGATGGTCGTCGACTCCGGCGGCACGCAGCTGGCGAGCCTGACCGTTGAACCTGGCAGCAGCTTGCTTCAGGCAGGTCTCGCGGCCCGACTGCCGATGCCTTACTCGTGCACCGTCGGCAATTGTGGCGATTGCATGGTGAAACTCCTCGATGGGGAAGTCGCCATGGGCGAGCCGAATTGCCTAGAACCCGAACAACGCTCGAATGGATACATCTTGGCGTGCATCGCAAAGCCGCGCTCGCCGGTGCGCATCGAGATTATCGACGAGTAGCCCGGTTGGACATCTGACCGCTCCAGGTTTTGACCCTGGCTCCGCAATCCACTCCGCCGATTTCGCCGTCGCATTGCAGCGAGGAAAGGGTACCTATGCTGAAGCTAGGTTCACGTCTGTCCAATCTGATCTCGGACATCGTTCTGACGCCCGTAGACGTCATCGAAGTCGAAAGCCTGGCAAGCCGTTTCACTCGAGTGCGCCTTCAAAGCCAAGCCTTCGAACAGCAGCGTTGGGCCACCGGAGACAAACTGCAATTTCGCGTTCGTCCCGGCTCGGTGGACCTGCGTACCTACACCCCTATCAATTGGGATGCGGAGCGAGGCACCACAGATCTGATTGCGTTCGACCATGGGGAGGGACCAGGAGCGCGTTGGTTCGACCGTGCCCGCAGTGGAGATGTGTGTGAAGTCTTCGGGCCGAGCCGGTCAATCGACCTCTCGGACACCGCGAGCGACGTTGTGTTCATCGGCGATGAAACCAGTATCGCTTTGGCACATACACTTCGGGAAAACAACCCTGCTGCTCGCTACCTGTTCGAGACCGAGGATCCCCACTCGTTGCGCTCGGCGCTGACAGCGCTGGGCTTCCCCGAATGCGAGATCATGGTCAAGTCGACGGACCGGCATGCTTTGCTCGAAAGCGCCCGTGCAGTCGGCGAAACATTTAGCGAAACATTCGATCTGGTTGTCAGTGGTGACGCGGCTACCGTCAGCGCGGTCCGACGCGCCAACCGGAGTTGGGATCACCTGACGCCTCGGATCAAGGCGCGGGCTTACTGGGCAAAAGGACGAACCGGATTGAGCTGACGCCGATTGCGGGGCATGCGCGGTAGTCCTTGGCGCTCTCGGCCTGGGCGAACCGGACGCTCAACTAGCCCAGTTGCACAATCGAGGTGAAATCAATTGGTACAACGGGAGATAACGCATAGCCTATCGAGGCGGACTGGGGCACAAATGAACATCGCCGCCGAACCCGGCCCCCGGGTAGCCCAGCTACTGGAACCGGGCGCGGCCTTTCGATCGCCAACCCGCACGGTCGGCACACTGCAGATTGGGGGATCGGGTTCGGCAGCCGATGATTTTCCTACGCGCACATTGTTGCGAGCGATCAGTAGTCTGGGACGGGATCTTTGCCGGCCCTGATACGAGTAAAGCCTTCCTTACCAATAAGCACATTTTCACCAATCGGCTGATAACCCAAGAATTCGGGTTGGTCGGTGTCGCTTCCCTCGGGATTCGGCCGCAAGTGAACGTGCAGACCTTGAATCTCCGCCAGCAAGATACATTCGTCGATATCGAGCTGATTGTCTCTGTGCTGTAGCAGGACGTCGGTAAACACTTCCTGCTTGGCGCGCCGTTGCGCCTCGACCATGGTTTCCGCAACGAAAAGACGGATGGCGTGCAGCTCCTGGAAGACGCCCTCGTGGTATCCACCCATGTTGATGAACCAAAGCTTTTTTTCGGTCGCGGGCGGCTCAGGCGAGAGGGTCACGTCGTATCCGTCCACCCAAGTGATTCGAGAATAGCAATCGATGTGGAGGTTGTACTGCTCCCCGAACCACCGCTCGGCGAGCAGAGGAAACGCTTCCTCGGCCGAGTCGACCGCAGCGAACTGGACGTCATGTATCTCAATGTTTGCGCCGTTCACTGGCCCCCCAATGTAGAACATAAAGAGGTCACTCACAATGCATCCCTACTTCCTTCCTTTGGACTTGCTGGACAGGTCCGAGCCATTCTTTGGACTGAGCTCGATCCATTGTCTGCAGATCGTATGTAAACAGATGAACGTGGGTGTAGGCGAAAGCTGCCATCGAATATCGCGTTGACGCCAAAACAGCCCCATGGAATCCAGTGGACCTCCCGACCGCAGACATACGGTTCTAGAGTTGGTTGTATGCCGCCGCCCCCTCTTCTCGTTGCGCAGCCCTATAGCGCGCATATTCCGATAGAAGCCGAACGACACTGTCACCCACACGGTTTGGTTGTTGGTATCTCGCTTGGCCTGATGACCTTTGATTTCGAAGTAGAGCGATGGACAGTGCCGTCCGGGCATGCGGTATGGATTCCGGCCGGCGAGGCGCATGGCGGAAGTTCGTCGACTGCGGTCCGTGGCTGGAGTCTCCACATTGCCAGCGCCGTCTCGATGCCATTGGTGCCCACGGTGATTCGAGTGTCGAGTCTGTTGCAAGAGGCTGCGGCCCGGGCACTTGAGTGGCCCGAAGGGCCGACTACCGCCAGCCAGGATCACATCGCGCTGGTGGCGTTTGACGAGATAAGAGAGACCGCCGTCGAGACACGCAATCGCGTTCCCATGCCGAACGACGCCGGGTTGGCGGCGATTGCAAAGGCAATTCTCGCCGACCCGTCCAACCCTCGTTCGTTATCGCAGTGGGCCAGTAAAATTCAGGTTAGTCCGAGGACGGTTGGACGAAAGTTCTTGAGCGAGACAGGGATGACCTTCACGTCGTGGCGCCAGCACGCGCGGTTGATCCGTTCCATCGACGCGCTCGGGCGCGGTTTGCCGATCACGTCTGTCGCCTACGACGCCGGATTCTCCACGGCCAGTGCCTACATCGCGCTCTTCCGGCGGACGTTCGGCGAGACACCTGCACAATTCCGGCAACGGCTGGAATCGAGCAATCGGCCGGTATGACTCGTACGCCTGCTAAAGGCCGTTGTCGGCGCGCGTCACCCGGTGAAAAGCGATAGCTCGTTGCCGCTACCGTCGCGGAAGGGCAGCGTCAACGACAAGTATGGGCGATCGGGGTCGCGAACATAGGCAAGATAATCGGGAGTTGCGTTCTCCGCGATGACGAGCGCGTTCGGACGCAGTTTTGGCTCTAGGATTTCGAGCACCGGCCGATACAAGCTCAACGCACCGTCCAGATGGACTAGGTCCACCTCACCGCCAAGGTCGGTACACAGCGCGTCCAACGCATCGCCAATCCAAATGTCGACTACGTCGGCGACGCCGGCCGCCCGCAGGTTGTCGTATGCGCGGGCCGCCTTGCTCGATTCGAGCTCGGTACCGATGACGGTGCCCCCGCCGTTGTCGCGCACTGCACAGGCGAGGTAGATGGCCGAGACACCGAACGACGTACCGAACTCGACGACGCGCCTTGCGGCCGCGGCCCGAGCACAGACATAGAGGAAGCGGCCGTATTCCGGTGAGACACAGAGGAAGTTCCCCACGGCTTGGTGATAGAACCCCCTGTAGTCTTTCGACTCGGCAGCCAGGGCCAGGGTCACAGGATCGATTCCGGGCTCGACCGCCTCCAATATCGAAGTGATGAACGGCTGGTCGGCCTGGTCGGCTTCGCCGAATAGGCGCTCCAACACGCCGGACACCTGGGGTGTATCAAGCGAATTCATTGTGCAGATCCTCTGGTTTTGCGCCGGTCATCATGGCCGGAGGGGTTTCCCGGTCGATAGTCCGCAACTATGCATAGGCCACGCCGGAACCCGGGTTGGTGACGGCGCGACTTCGCCAACCAAGGGCACACACCCAAAAAGCGAGCAATTCCATAGCCGAACGAGACGCGATATTTGTATCGCTGCAGGACATTCCTCGTATTATTCCACTATTCTAAATGAGTTGATACTCGCCTTTGGTCTCCGCTTCGGAAGCGTGGTGGCCGACGGCGAGCTCAGCTCAGCCCAGGCAAAAGATCTCGCCAAACTCGTTCAGAGAGGACTCGCCGTGGCATCCTCGATGCGCCTACTCGCGTTCTCACGCGCTAGGGGCCACGTCGAAGGCACGACCATCGGATCACCACGGTGCGAAGAACTTTCGATCAGCTCCTCCTCGCGGCTATCCGATCTCTAGGCGTTCGGCATTGTTCGAGCCTGGGCACGTAGATAACGACCACCGACGACGGGCCAGGCTTCACACTGACTGGTCGGGTCGTCCGTGAACAGCTCGTTGCAGCGAGCACCGTCGAACGGCAGAGCCGGATTGTCCGAAGTCATATTCTCGGCGAGGACAAGCGTATTCGACCTCAAGCATGGCTCCGATAGTTGCAGCACTGGTCTGCGCGCTCGCATGATGGGCGCCGAAAGCTGTATCGGTTCAGTGCATTTCCCGAGTATAGTGACTGCTCGACCAGGTAGAACTCGCTTTTGTCCACACACTCGGGAGGAGCATGACCGCCGGCAAGCGTCAGCTTCAGGCGCGCAAACAGCCGCGACAGCGCCGATCCGAAGAGATGCGCCACCGCATTCTCGACGCGGCTACTCGCGTTTTTGCACAGTACGGGTACACCGCGGGAACGACCAACAGAATTGCGGAATCGGCCGGCATCTCCATCGGATCCTTGTACCAGTACTACCCGAACAAGGACGCAATCCTGTTGGAGCTCGCGACGCGACATTTGGACGCGGGCGTAGCCACCGACCTTCGACTTCGCACGCCTAACCCGTCGCCGTCGCTGCATGACGTCATTAGCGCAATGGTCCGAAGCAATATCGAGAACCATCGAGCCGACCCCGAGCTGTTGCGAGTCTTGATTGAACAAGCTCCTCGCTCCGATGAACTTATGGCGAAGGTTGCCGAGGTGGAAGGTGCACGCATGGCGCACCTGCGCAACATCATGAAGCGATCGCCCGAAGTCACCATCGACGATGAGGAGGTCGCCGCCCGCCTCGTAGTGTCGACCATCGAAATGGTGGTGCACCATCTGCTGGCCGCTCCGGATGCAATCGATCTCGAGCGCTTGGAGACTCAGTTGGTCGAGATGCTCTACCGCTACCTGACGGCGACTCCACCGAACACCCCGGAATGCGAGTAGTGCCCAACGAAGGCTAGCGCCGCGCGCCAACGCGGCCGCCCCGCGGGAAAGCCCACCAGGCTGGTGATGCCACCGCAGCGGTATCGACAATCGCACTGTGACTGGCTGTTTTGCGAGTAGTGCTCGGCGCGCTATTGGTCGATAATGGGATGTCTACCACATCGGCAACCCAAGGCCCCAACGGAATGTACAACGACTCATTGCTCACATTTGGCGCGGCACTGAACATGAAATCAATTGGGCACACTGTGCCCTAACCCCATAGATCAATCTGCCGCAATGGCGTGAGGAGGGGCCACGAGATCGTCCGGAATCCCTTATTTTCATCGAAATCAATTGGTTGGCATGGTGTTTCACCCGACTGCGTCGTCGCTGCTGGTTCCACGCGATGTCTTCTGCGGCCTCCGCCACGATGCGAACTTCAAACCGCGGACTTCGGACAGGATCGTCTTGAACGCGATGAGCGTTGAACCCATGACGAGGTGAAGGGGCAAGGCATGCCAGAATTGTCAGTGATCGAGCGAATGTTTTTTCGTAGCAGCGTATGGCGGGTCGGCAGCGGAATCACCGCATATACCCTGCCGGTAGACAAGCTTGGCGTCGACATTCTCGAGATCGGTTCCGGTAGCGGCGCAGTCGCCCAACGCCTGCTGACGACCAACCCCAGCCTCATGCTCACCGCCGCGGATGTCGACCCACGTATGGTATCCGTCGCCAAGAAGCGGTTGCGGTGGTTTCCCAATGCTTCGGTGATTCAGGCCGATGCGACCGATCTTCCGTTCAACGACTCATCTTTCGACTGTGTGGTGTCCTGTTTGATGCTGCATCACGTCGTTGGCTGGGAGCAGGCTGTTACTGAAATCGCCCGCGTACTGCGGCCCGGGGGGAGGTTCGTCGGCTTTGACTTGACGCGCACTCCGCTGACCACCCTGGTCCACAAGTTCGAAAGGTCACGGTACCGATTGATACGTCCCGTCGAATTCTCCGCCGCGTGCGTTCACCAGAACTTGTCAGCCGTCGTTCGACCGCGCCTCAGTGGTCAACTCATGTCTTTTGCCGCTACCAAACACCGTACTGCCGAAGGCTTAATGGGCGTGGGGCGATTCCAATCGTCAGACTGAGCATGACCTGCTGATCTGAGTCGCTATGGCACAAAACGATTGGTTGGATAGCTTCCACTGAGTGTCTTGGTAAAGCCAAGTAAGCGGATACGACCGTATGCCCATCCCCGCCGCGGTCACCGCCAGTTGTGCGTCGAGGTGGTCGCCGTTCAGTCTCGGATTCTGCACTTGCAAAGCGATCGGCGACCCGTGAAGAGCATTGGCGACATCGTCGGCGGACCGGATCCCTTTCGTCCCCCCCTCAAGGTGTGCGGCACGTTCTGGTCCGCTCGCGCTGGTATCGAAGATTGTGTTCAGATCGGCTGTGAGCTCCTGAGGAGAGGGAATGGGCACAGTAGGATCTGCGAGTGCTATCGGTGCGCCGCAACTCATTACGACTGTGGCTGTCGACGCTAGCAAGAAGCCTCCCGCCGCCGTCTCGACCACCGCGCGCCTACTGATCTGCATCGTTAACTCCTTCTGCCAGTTGTGCTTTGTCGAGTGGCGTGCGTGGCCGAAGACCGTCACGCCAATCGAGTGCCAGGTTGGGATCACTACGCGTGGGCGTTCCTCGGGACTCACGCACAGCTTCTCTACGACTCGTCACGCTCGTGAAAAACGTCGGGCCATGTGGTTGGCAAGAGCGGTCGCACTGCCAGACCCGTGTGCTCCTGCGCGGGTGCGTTGCAACGGCCCTTTGGAATCGCGCGCCGATGCTCGGCCCTAGGTGGTTCCGTGCCTGGTGTGCTCGCGCTCGGTTCGACACCCATCTTTTCGTAGTGAACCGCTGATTCGGGCCGCGTCTTTTTCGAGCGCCGCCGCGACCGATGATTACGCAGCGACTTTGCGGCAGCCGGCCGCGTGCTGGTGGCCCGTTGAGGTGTCTGCACCGCTCCGTCAGCTTCACTGGGTGTGTAAGGACGTGAGCCCGAGTCCCGATCCGGGTCATCGGCTCGCATGCCGTAGGCGTAGCCGGTGGTGGTCGGACCACTCGGCGGTGAGCCGCTGGCCGTCGCGCTGGAAGCCGGCGCAGACGGCGAAGCCGGCGATGTGCTGGGAATAGTGACGGGCGTCATCATGCCTAGCGGTGGATGCGCCGCGACGGGCCTCGGCGCCGGCACGAGGCGCACGGTTTCCGGGCTTCCAGAATCAGGCTCTGGTTCCGGCGTCGGATCGCCGACGCCCGCCAGCCTCATCGCAATCGGCAGGATGAGGCCGGGCGAGGATAGTAGAAATCCCCATACGATCGATGCGATCGTCGTCCAGAGTGTCAGGCCAAGTGCTATGAGGCCCGGCAATGAAACCGTCCCCCCAGCGCCGGAGGGAATCATCGCAAGCAGCTTGAGAAGGCTTGTCACGTCTTGCGCGAGCTTGCGCAGTACGTCATCGAACGCCGCAATCAGGTTGCGTAGGAGTTCGAACAGCCTGTCGACGATCGACTCCGATTGGCCCAGCGCCTGTCTCGAGATGACTGCGTGACTAGCCGAATCGACGATAGATCCCGTCGAAGTCTCGATCGCGGACACAATGAACGGCGCTGGTGAAGTCTGGGGCGTTGCGTGCAGAGTCGCAGTGGTGACCGCGTCGTAGACGGTCATCGCTTCTGCGGCCTGAATCCACATGCGAGCGTAGTCGGCCTCGTTGACCGCGATTGGAATTGTGTTGATCCCAAAGAAGTTCGTGCCGATCAACGCGGCGTGGGCACTGTGGTTGGCCGCAAGTTCGGCAAGGGTGGGCACAGCCATCAGGGCCGCGGTGTATGCGGCGGCCGCGTCATAGTGACTTTGCGCCGCCGCGGCGGCGTCGGCGGCAATCAGTTCCAGCCACACCAAATACGGCTGATGGGACGCGACATAACGCTCAGCGCTAGTACCCGCCCAAGCAGTAGCTTCCACCATCGAGATAATGGTACGCAATTCGTCTGCCGCACTTGAGTATTCAGCACCAATCGTGGCCCATGCTCCACCCGCGGCCAAGAGACCGCCGGTGCCTGGTCCGGCGGACAATAAGGCCGAATGAATATCAGGGGGAAAAGCGAAGAAGTCCAGCGTCACCGCGCAAATACCCTGCCGCTCGATCTCCACGAGTACTGCACATCAGCCGCGCTAACCTCAACACCGACGACGCTGTGCGCGTATGCAGCCGGCTCGCGTCGGCAGCCACTCGGCGACGGTGCGGGTAGGCCGCGGTCTCGGATACAGCCAATGCGCCCGGCGGCGCGACTGGTTTCGACCGCGTCGGCGCGGCGATTGGGATTCGGCCACGGATACGCGCTCACAGACGAAATGATGCCAAGATGCGAGTTAATTCGCCCACTCTTTGTGACAAGAAACACCGAAATATGCAGTACACCAACCCATTATGTCGACCCGGCTCCGATATCGATACTCGCGTTATCCTGCTTAGGATACCGGTGGGATGCTCAGTTGCGGATAACGGCACGATCAGTGCCAATAGCCAAGGGCGTGGCGCTGGCAACGGATTTCGATACCCCAATATCGACCGGGTAACTCGCGTATGGCTTCGCATTCAGCCAGATCAGTGGCGCCACCCCTGGTAGGCCGTGACGCGCTTCGCCTTGCGTTCCACGCATTTCGTTGCCGACCACGCCGCGCGAATGCTTGAGTCGTAGAACGAGGCTAACCCGACGTCTCGTCTTAGTCCCAACGACCGAGGCGCTGCCCGGCTGGTTGGGCTAGGAGGTACAGCGTCAACATGGTCACTAGCTCGTTCTCGAAGGCAGTCGCGTCGATGGGATCTGGTGCGGCCAGCAGCTCATGAACCACCAACTCGACGGTGGTCACCACGAGCCGCGCGGCGATGAAAGTGTCGGCGACATGCACGTCATCGTGATCGTCGAGGAGTTGGCGCATATCTGCGATTTGCGTTCGCTCGTATTCGGCCATCTTGTCCACGAGTTCGCTCGAGCGAGGGGCCTGTTCGATCAGAACGCGTAGAAATTCGGGGTTGTCGCGGTGATTGTCGATCGCGGTGTGCACGATAGCCCCCAGGATGCCCGCCAGCGAATCGGGCATCCCTTGCTCTTGTCGACGCTTGGCCGCAGCAACTCCCGCGTCGAGGTGGCGGCAGGCCAGCTCCACCAGGATCGCGTCCTTATTCGGGTAATACTGATATAACGAACCGATCGAGCAGTTCGCCCATTCTGCGATGCGATTTGTCGTTCCCGCGGCATAGCCGTATTCCGCGAATACTCTTAGTGCTGCGGAAAGAATGCGCTCGCGGGTGCGTTCGGCGCGATCCTGGCGCGGTCGCCTTCGTGGCCGAAGTCTGCGCTGGCTCACTACATCCACCTCGCTTTCCGGTCAAGCGATGTCGCCACGAGGTTGTCCTACAACGCCACTTGTTTTGTTGAAGATGTTAACGAGCTGCACGGTCTGCCTCCCCGACGTGCTCGCGAATGAGCGTCGTACCCATCGCATCGTTGATGCGGTGCGGCCTGGGTACGTTGTCGAGCGATTGCGACCTACCACAGTCAGGGACCTAGGCTCGGAGCCTCGAATGCCTGTTTCGCTCCGGCGTGCAAGCTGTGTCACATTGACACAGCTTCGACAGGGCCGTCACTGATACTCGCACCCTGCGATGATCATCCCTCCAATGCGCTCATGGTGTGCAGCTTCTACTCCGCGTCACCTTGTTGGCGAGGCTGCACAATGACGAATTCGAAAGCTTCCAGCCGCTGTCTTGCCATATCCACGCCAGCGCTTCCGATTGTGAGCCCAAGCCCCCAACGTTCATGACTAGGGTTGAATGCAATTGATTCCCCTCAGACGTGGGATCTTCGGCATGCCATGAAACCATCGACTTGTATTGATTCATCACTGCCCCAACTGCATTCGCGTTAGGCAATGCCGCCATACCGCCTTCGAGATTCGCGGCGCGGCGTTGGCTATCAGCCGCCGTGTTGAAGACAAGTTGCAGTTGCTCGGTGAGCTGAGCGCCAGTTGGGGTTTCCGCATCCCCAGGTTGGGCTACCGCGGTCGGACTTGCGAGCGCCGCCCACAGGATAGAGGCACAGGTCGCCCGCAGATACCAAGTGGTTGACATCGAATCACCTTTCACCTTAACCAGTTTCACTGGTCGGGATCATTCTGAGGTCGTGCTGTTGCACGACAAGCGGGTAGCAAGCGCCGGCTGGCCACCGGGTCGTGTTTCGTTCGTGGTTTCGTCAGCTCAGGCCGCTGTGTCCTGCAGCCCAGTAGGCGCGCGCTTTGATCCGTGGCGTGACGTGCGGCCAACGTCGCAGGCCGCGGCGCACGGCATTAACGGTGGCGGCGTCGCCAGTAACGACAAGGTCAAACGTTGAGCTCTTGCCGGCTTCGGCGGCGCCGACTATCTGATGGAGCAACTCATTGCGGTCGGCGGACTTGGCGAGGATGTCGGTGGCGGCGGTTAGACCAAGTGTGGTGAGCACGTCAGACAGGGCGACGGGATCTGCTGCCTCATAGATGTATTGGGCTGCTGGATTGACATGGCTCAGCGCATAAGCCAGGCCGATACTGGTCTCGTCTCCGATGAAGATTGTGCCCGGGGCCGTATCGGAGAGATCCAGTGATCGGCTCGGTCCAAAGATTTCACAGTCGGTGCCGATAGTGGCATTTTCGAACCAGCGCACAGCGGGCCCGTCACCATGACGGAAGCCGATCACATCGGTGACACCTTCCTCGCGGTCCCAGTTGATCGGGGTGTAGGCACGCATCGCAAGCGACCCGCGCCGGGGACGTAGTTGCAGCTTGTCTCCGGGGGTCCACTTGGCGCGGGTGAAGGCCTCGCCACTGAGACTGACCTTTACAAAACGTGGGACCAGTTCTGTCACCTCGCTGACGCACACTGAGGTGAAGAGCATGTCCGCGGCTAGATCCGACAAACGTGCAGTAATTGGTGCCATGTTGCTCCTGTCTATTTACCGAGAACTTTTGTGGCCCAGTTATTTTGGTTGGTTTCGTCGCTAGTTGGCGCGAGCATCATCGAAGCTCTTCAGGCAGTGTCCTCTGGGGGTGGCCAAGTGGCAGGCAACAGGGGATGCGCAGACATCTGCTCGCTGTCCACCGGTGAGTCGAGGCGCACATGGCCGCGTGCTGGCGCCTCGTCGTCGACAGCTTGGCTGCGACCGAAGCTTCCGATGCCGTGACGTGACGCTGATGTGTCGTGATCGTGCGTGGCCATGGAATGTGGGGATGACGGCGACTTCGTCGAGTCGTCCAGGAACTCGTGAACGTACATCCGCCCGCGTAGGTGATCGCTTTGCCGGCGCCGTCCACGCCTGGAGCGCGATGCCCCCGGCTGAGCGTCCGCTACGAAGGCTGATGCGCTGGAATTGCTTTGAGCACGCTGTGTGCCAGACCCCTCGTTGCGGGTCGGATCGCGGGGCGTCGCTGGATCGGCTGGGCCGACCGCGTACAGCACCGAATTAGTGGGGCCCGCGCTCGGCGGCGGCGTGGGCGCGCCGCTAGTTGTTGTGGTTGTGGTCGGAGTTGGTGCCACGGCGCTTGTAGGCACGGTGCTGGACGACATTGGGATCTCTGTTGTCGGGCGGTGAGCAGTGGTGGGGCCGACTGTATTGGCGGCTACTGGCGACGGGATTGGGTCAGTTGGCGGAGTCAGTAGGCTCGGGTCCGCCAAAGCGATGGCGAGCGGGAGGGCGATGGCTGGAGCGAAAAGCAGAAGCACCGAACCTATTTGCAACGCAAACAGTAAAAGGCTGATGCTCACGTAGAGGCCTAATCCCAGCAATGCCGAAATTAGGGGTGCGAGAAGGCCAAGCGCCGCCCCGGGGTTGGTGGCCAGCAGGGTCAGAATCTCTGCGAAATTGAGCTTTCCCAACTCTTCAAACAGGTGAAGGAGGGGGGCTGGTACCAGCAGTCGCAGGATGGCTTCGAGTAGCCCCAGCAGG
The DNA here is from genome assembly GCF_026723865.1 of Mycobacterium sp. Aquia_216. Lineage (NCBI taxonomy): Bacteria > Bacillati > Actinomycetota > Actinomycetes > Mycobacteriales > Mycobacteriaceae > Mycobacterium > Mycobacterium sp. Aquia_216. The sequence continues at coordinate 5,362,771 of NZ_CP113529.1, forward strand.
GGGGATTCATTGTTTACCGAGGCGATTGCGGCTTCAGCGGCGTCGCGGGCGCGTGGGGCGAGCGCCCCGCTGGCCAGTATCGCTGGGGCGGGCACCGGCCCTGCCGTCGCGGCCTCAGCCGCGACGGCGATGCTTTCGTACGCCGACATCGTTGAAGCCGCCTGAACCCACATACGCGCGTAGTCCTCTTCGTTGACAGCGATGGGGATCGTGTTCATTCCAAAGAAGTTCGTGCCGAGCAGGACCGCGTGCACGGTGTGATTGAGTGCCAGTTCGGCCAGAGTGGGCATTTCGGCCAGTGCGCTGAGGTACGCAGCGGCTACTAGTTCCAACTGCGCAGCTCTTGATGCACTTGTGTTGGCCGCGTCGTATAGCCAGCCCAGGTAGGGTTGATGCGCTGCGACATAGTGTTCGGCGCTTGGGCCTTCCCATACTTCGGTCTGCACCGCAGTCAACAACGTTTGAAGTTCGAAAGCTGAAGCGCCATATTCGGCGCTCAAGCCGTTCCAGGCACTTGCTGCGGATAGCAGGGGGCCGACGCCTGGTCCTGTCGACAGCAGCGTGGCGTGCACTTCCGGTGGCGAAGCAAACCACATCGGTTCAGTCATCGCCGACAGCCCAAAACGGACACGGTGGCCCGAACCGAGTTGATGCTCATTGCCGGATTCTGTAGTCGGTGTCGACGGGATGGCGGAGTGAACCTCCACAACCAAGAACGTGAGCTTCGGAGCTCCGAGTTTGACTTCACCGCAACGTGTTTGCGCAGCATGGAGAGCAATTATTGACTTACAAAAGGTCAGTTTTCTACTCACTTTTGAGCCCAGAACCCCATCTACGAGGGCACCAAGGGATGCCTGCTCGCCGATGCAAACCCATGCGAATACGCATGACGGACGCGGATCGCGCGACGCGTTGCTCACATTTCGCAGACGGCCCCTCTCGCCCCTGGGTGACATCTCCGCTGGGCGGGCTCCAGCTGTGGGCACCCAGCTAACGTCGATGCGGACGTAGCGCGAAGACATCCCCGGGACAATGTCGCCAGGCCCACCCAACATCGACGAGGTAGCCAAGGCCGCGACCGCCGGGCCGATGACGGCGTGTCTGTACACCCATAGACCGTTTGGTGTACGCGACTTGTGGCGATGCCAGCGCGCAGGGATACGGAGCGATGTCAATGGCGCGCTGGTGTGATGCAGCTTTGACGATATAAGTGCCGCATCCGATTTCTGCCCTTACCCGCAAGCGGTGATCTACCTACACCCGGAACGTTTTTGCGCGATGGCCGTCACGCGGCCCACGGACACTGCATCGAAAGCGTCGAGCTGGATGCACTTGAGTTTGCTGGACGGGTCTTGACACAGAATCGGTGTTCGGCATTCTTGCGCCTTTGACCAGCAAGTTCGTTGTGGAGCTAAGGGGAATCGAACCCCTGACCTTCTCGATGCGAACGAGACGCGCTACCAACTGCGCTATAGCCCCTTGACCGCTAGCAGGCTACCAGTTCCGGGGAGGCGCCAGCACCGTCGGCACTACTGGCCGACGGCGCGGGGCAGGTCCCGGGGCCAGCCGTAGTGCTGCTGCGGCATGGCGTAGTCCAAGTGCTCGAAGATCGGGTCCTCGTCATCGATCTCCAGGACGATTGCGCCGGGGCGGCGCAATCGCGACGGGACCACCTCGTAATCGCGGTCGCGGGCGTTCTCCACGCCGGCGCGTGCGCGTGCCATCCGCTGCGCACGGCGGCGACGGACCTTCTCCTCGATCCTGGTCTGCCGGCGCAGATAGCCCAGGTAGAGCACCGTGAACGCGGTGGCGATGCCGCAGAACCACCAGGCGGTCTGGGTGATCTCGAATGCGGCCGTTGCCGAGCCGACCAGGACGACGGCCATCACCATCAACACCTTCCTGCGGAAGGCGTACTTGCGGGCGGTAACCGCCGCCGCGGTCTTGGTGTCGAAGCGGCGCCGGCGCCGCGCACTCGCGGGCACGACGCTCTCCCGCAGTCCGGCATCCTCGTCCTCGGCCGGCGGCTCCAAGCCGGAGGAGTCCTCGACGTATTCGTACTCGTCGTCGTGGTGGTCCAGCTCTTCCTCGGCGTCGTCGTGCTCGTCTTCGTCCACCGGGACAAGTCCGGGTTCGGTTGCCGCGGCGCTGGCGCCAACGGGCAGCGCGCCCGAGTCTTCGATGACATCGACGTCGAGGTAGTCGGGCTCAGGCGGCTCGGCGACCGCCATTCTCATCACGACGGGACGGGCGGGGCGCAGTTCCTCGGTCTCGGCGTCGCGTTCGTCGTCGCCCTCGGCGAGTTCGTCGCGGTGGTCGGCGTCGTCGACCTCCTCGTCGGCCGAGTTCTCCTCTGGCTGCCAATCCGGGTCGCTGCGATGACCCGCGGCCGGACCCGTGCGCCTGAGCAGCCGGGAACCGGCGCCGCCGTTGAGCACCCGGGTGGCCAGCGCCACGTCGCTGGTGCGTCGGACGGCGTCACGTTTGCTGATCAGCATCGGCACCAGTACGAACAGCCAGAGCACCACGAGCGATATCCACAACAACGACTGCGGGATGCTTGGCATGATGACCTGCTCCTTCTGGTCCGGATCCCCCGCGAGGCCGATCGTTGACCTGCGTGGCCGGGATCTGTGACCAGCGCAATTACACACCTGTAATTTGCCTCAATCAAGCATCACACGCCACATATGTCACGCTAGCCACAGAATTATTCCGATTTCTCTACGGCGGCGGGTCGCCGCGCGTCGAAATTGACGCCCTGGGGGCACCCTCCCGCATGCCGGGGGAAGTCGCGATCAGGGCGTTAGGCCCAGCGCGCATATCCGGCGCGGACCAGCGTCGATGCCACCGATCCGCAGACCTCCTCGGCCGTAATGGCCATCAGGAGGTGGTCGCGCCAGGCCCGGTCGACCTCGAGGTAGCGGCGCAGCAGACCCTCTTCGCGGAACCCGACTTTCGCCAACACGGCCCGACTCGCGACGTTCTCCGGACGCACGGTGGCCTCCACGCGGTGCAGCATCACCGGCCCGAAGCAATGGTCGAGACCGAGCGCCAGCGCCCCGGTGGCCACCCCGCCGCCGGTTGCCGAGCTGGGCACCCAGTAGCCGATCCACGCCGACCGCAGTGCCCCGTGAGTGACGTTGCCGATGGTGAGCTGACCGCAAAACCGTCCGTCGAGTTCGATCACATACGGCAGCATGCGACCATTGCGGGCCTCGGCGCGCAGGCCCGAACACAGCGCCGGCCAGGCGGCGACGGTATGCCGGATCGCCCATTCGCCGTCAGCAGTCGGCTCCCACGGTTCGAGATGCGCCCGGTCAGCCAACCGGAAGCGGCTCCACTGAGCGCCGTCGCGCATCCGCACGGCGCGCAACCGGACGACGCCGGCCGCGACCCGCAGCGGCCCCACGGTCGAGGGCCAACCGGGATGACGGGCGGTGGAACGCAAGAGGTTCACGAGGGTGCGCAGTCGTTTGGCTCAGCCGCGCTGGGCCAAGAACGCGACGTCGACAATCTCACCGGTCCGAATCTGCTCGGCCCCACTGGGAACCACAACTAGACAGTTTGCCTCAGCCAGCGTCGCCAGCAAATGCGACGACCCCGGGGCTCCGCCCAGCGCCTGCACCAAATACTCGCCGCTGTCCTGGTCGCGCATCAGCTGGCCGCGCAGGTAGCCCTTGCGCCCGGCCACCGACGTGATCGGCGACAGCGTGCGGGCCTGCACGACGCGGCGCATCGGCTGGCGCTTGCCCAGCGATAGCCGGATCAGCGGCCGAACCATCACTTCGAAGACCACCAGAGCACTGACCGGGTTGGCGGGCAACAGGAACACCGGCACGCCCTCGCGCCCCAGCTGTCCGAAGCCCTGCACCGATCCGGGATGCATGGCAACCCGGACGACCTCCATCTCGCCGAGTTCGGACAACACCACCCGCACCGCCTCGGCCGCCGCGCCCCCGACCCCGCCGGCGATCACCACGACCTCGGCGCGATTGATCTGGCCCTGGATGATTTCACCGAGCTCTTTAGGGTTGTTGGAGACGATGCCGACCCGGTTGACCTCCGCGCCGGCATCCCGGGCGGCGGCTGCCAATGCGTAGGAGTTGACGTCGTAGACCTGCCCGTTGCTCGGCGTCCGCGAGATATCGACCAGCTCGCCGCCCACCGCCAGGATCGCCACCCGCGGACGTGGGTGCACCAGCACCCGTTCCCGGCCGACCGCCGCAAGCAGCCCGACCTGAGCGGCGCCGATGATTGTCCCGGCACGCACCGCGACATCCCCGGGCTGGACGTCGTCGCCGGCGCGGCGCACGTAGGCGCCCGAGGGCGCCCCGCGCAGAATCCGAACCTTCGACGTGCCGCCGTCGGTCCAGCGCAGCGGCAGCACCGCATCGGCCAGCGTGGGCAGCGGCGCCCCGGTGTGCACCCGGACGGCCTGCCGCGGCTGCAGCCGGCTGGGCGTGCGCGCACCGGCTTCGATGGTCCCCATCACCGGCAAGACCAGCCCGCCGGGGTTGTCCTCGTCGGCCAGCGGCTCACCGGTTTCGTCGAAAGCAGTGTCGCCACCCACTTCGCCGATGCCCAGCACGTCGACGCTGCGCACCGCGTAGCCGTCGATCGCGGCCTGATCGAAGCCGGGCAGCGGCCGTTCGGTCACCACTTCTTCCGCGCACAGCAACCCCTGCGCCTCCGCGATGGCGACACGCATCGGGCGCGGGGCTACCGCGGCCGCAGTTATCCGGGCCTGCTGTTCCTCCACCGAACGCACTAGCCGCGCCTCTCTGCCGTCAACCCTGACGGGCGCCGTATCGGTCCTGAGCCCGATCGCCCGGTCGTTCCCCGGGCCCGGCATGTCGGCCGGCTATCGCTCGTTCAGGCCCAATCGCGCCACCAACCACTGCCGCAGTTCCGGGCCGTAGTCGTCACGATCCAATGCAAAGTCAACCGCAGCCTTGAGGTAGCCGCCGGGATTTCCCAAGTCGTGTCGAGATCCGCGATGCACGACGACATGAACCGGGTGGCCCTCTTCGATCAGCAACGCGATGGCGTCGGTGAGCTGCAGTTCGCCACCGGCCCCGTGGTCGATGCGGCGCAGCGCATCGAAAATGGCACGGTCGAGCACATAGCGGCCCGCCGCCGCATACATCGACGGGGCATCCTCGGCCTTGGGCTTTTCGATCATCCCCTTGACTTTGAGCACGTCCGGACTGTCGTCGCCGGGAACCGGCTCGACGTCGAAAACGCCGTAGGCACTGATCTCTTCGGGCGATACCTCGATGGCGCACAACACCGAGCCGCCGTACTGGGCACGCACCTTGGCCATCGTCTCCAGCACGCCGGTCGGCAGCACCAAATCATCGGGTAGCAGCACCATGACTGCGTCCTCGTCGGGCGCCAACACCGATTCCACGCATCCGATGGCATGTCCCAATCCGAGCGGCTCGACCTGCACCACCGACTCGACCTTGATCAGCGCCGGCGCCCGACGCACCTTGGCCAGCATGGCTTGTTTGCCGCGAGCCTCGAGCGTGCCTTCCAGCACCAGGTCCTCGACGAAGTGCGCGACGACGCCGTCCTTGCCCTCGGAGGTGATGATCACCAACCGCTCAGCGCCGGCCGCGGCCGCTTCCTCGGCGACCAGCTCGATACCGGGCGTGTCGACCACGGGCAGCAGCTCTTTGGGCACCGTCTTGGTGGCCGGCAGGAAACGGGTACCCAGACCGGCTGCGGGGACGATCGCCGTATACGGGATCGGGATTTCATCTGGCCGTGACATCGTTCACACCATAGCGCTCATCGGCTTTGCCGCCGTTGTATGGCAGGAGGAATACCCGTCCTGTCATCGTTGACTCATGACGACTTCGAGCAAGGCCGCGCTGCGCGAGCAGGTGCTGGCGGCCCGGGGTCGCGTTGCCGACGACGTTCGCGCCGCTGAGGCGCGAATACTCAACGAGCAGCTTGCGCTCGCGGTGAGCAGCGGCAGCACGGTCTGCGCGTACGTACCGGTGGGCACCGAACCCGGATCCATCGCGATGCTGGACATGTTGCTGGGGCGCTCGCGGCGGGTGCTGTTGCCCGTTGCGCGCACCACCGGTGACGGCACGCCGATCCGGCTGCGGTGGGCTGAATACCGGCCGGGCGAACTCGTCCGCGGCCGTTGGGGCCTGCTGGAACCAACCGAGCCGTGGCTGCCCGACTCCGCCCTGTCCGAGGCCGAAATGGTGCTGGTCCCGGCGTTGGCCGTCGACCATCGGGGCGCGCGGCTGGGCCGGGGTCGCGGCTTCTACGACCGCTCGCTGGACGGCAGGAACCCGCAAGCACGCCTGATCGCGATGGTGCGCGACGTAGAGTTCGTCGACGAGTTACCGGCCGACTCGCACGACGTGCCGATGACCCACGTCATCACCCCCCGGCGCGGGGTCATAAAGCTGCGCGCCGACGGCCGGGAATGAGACGGATTTCATGACTGTTTTAGCACTCGTGCACTGTAGAGTGCTAACGAGACTTATTTGACGGAGGTTTTCAGTGCCGACCTACAGCTACGCGTGCACCGAGTGTGGCGACCGCTTTGACATCGTGCAGGCCTTCACGGACGACACGCTGACCACCTGCGAGAAGTGCTCGGGTCGACTGCGCAAGTTGTTCAACTCCGTCGGCGTCGTGTTCAAAGGCAGCGGCTTCTACCGCACCGACAGCCGTGAGTCGGGCAAGAAGGCCGCCGCTTCGAACAACGGCTCGTCGACCAACGGATCGAGCGAGAGCTCCGGGTCCGGTGAGAAGTCCGGCGATAGTGAGAAGTCCAGTTCGAGCGACAAGTCCACCTCGAGCGAGAAGTCGTCGAGTTCGGCGTCATCGGCCGCGGCCACGTCCAGCTAGCGGGTTATCCACAGAACGCGTCCCAGACGGGAACTAATCGCAGCGCACTGCGCCTACGGTGGCGACGTGGCCGAACCGTCGCTGAATCCAACGCTCCTGCACCGGATATCGACGTCGCTGCGCCCGGATTGGACGCGGACGGTGCTGGCTCGCCGCGTGGTCGCGGGCGGCCTGGTCGTGTTGGCGGCAGTCGCGGCGCTGCGTTCGGATCCGGACGGTGATCGCCTGGAGGTGGTGGTAGCCACGCATGACCTCACTCCCGGCGCGGCCTTGACGCCCGACGACGTCCGACTCGAAAAGCGTTTGGCGACAACACTTCCCGATGGATCACAGGCTGACGTGGCCGCCGTAGTGGGGTCGACGTTGGCCGGTCCGACGCGTCGGGGCGAGGTACTCACCGACGTCCGCTTGCTGGGCAGCCGGCTGGCCGAGGCCGCAGTCGCATCGAAGGTCGGGCCCGGCGCCCGCATTGTGCCGCTGCACCTGGCCGACAGCGCGCTGATCGATCTCATCCGCGCCGGCGACATCGTCGACGTGCTGGCCGCACCGCCCACCGATACGCAGCCGGGCACGCAGGCGCTCAGCAAGGTGGTGGCCACCGATGCCGTAGTGGTGCTCGTGTCACCCAAGCAGAAAGTGCAGGCCGCGGACGGTGACCGCGTAGTGTTAGTTGCGCTGCCGGCTCGCGTGGCGAACACGGTGGCAGGCTCGGTGCTAGGGCTGGCAGTGACCCTCACCCTGCACTGAGTACTGACTGCTGCTCGCCACACGACCCGAAGCAAACTGTGTCCAGCCCAGAAAGGACGTCGGAATGCTCAAGGGGTTCAAAGAGTTTCTCGCGCGGGGCAATATCGTCGACCTGTCCGTCGCGGTGGTCATCGGTACAGCGTTCACCGCGTTGGTCACCAAGTTCACCGACAGCATCATCACGCCGTTGATCAACCGGATCGGTGTCAACCAGACATCCGACGTCGGCATCCTGCGGATCAGCATCGGCGGCGGACAGACCATCGACCTTAACGTCCTGCTGTCGGCCGCCATCAACTTCGTCCTGGTCGCCGCGGTGGTGTACTTCCTGGTCGTGCTGCCCTACAACACCTTCCGCAAGCGCGGCGAGGTCGAGCAGGCCGACGACGCCCAGATCGTCTTGCTGACCGAGATCCGCGACCTCCTTGCGCAGACCAATGGAGACACCTCGTCCGGCCGGCACGGCGGGACACACACCACGCCGCCGCCCGACTACGGACCGCGCGCCGACGCCGAATCGCAGTGATAACCCGCGGCTAAAGCACCGCAGAAACGCCGCCGCGGGACTTTAGATCTCGAGACTAGATAACTGCCCGATGATCTGTGCGGCGAGCGGATTCAGCGTCGCCATCCCGTCGCGGACCGCATAGCGGGAACCGGCCAGGTTGACCACCAACGTGCTTCCGGACACGCCGGCCAGACCGCGGGACAGCCCGGCGTCGATGATGCCCGCGGACAGCCCGGACGCCCGCACGGCCTCGGCGATGCCGAGGATTTCGCGATCCAGAATCTCGACGGTCGCCTCCGGGGTGACATCGCGCGGGGTAACTCCGGTCCCGCCGACGGAGACGACCAGATCCACCCCGCCGATCACCGCGGTGTTCAACGCGTTGCGGATCTCGACCTCGTCGGCCGCAACCGCCACCACACCGTCGACGACGAACCCCGCCTCGGTCAGCAACTCGGTGACCAGCGGCCCACTGTGATCTTCTTCGTCCCCGTGAGCGGTGCGATCGTCGACCACCACAACCAGAGCCCGGCCGACTACCAACTCCGCACCCGTTTCCATGGGTGCAACCGTATATCCGAGCTCGGACAGAGGCTCGTTCAGAGGTTCATCGAGTCGCATCACTGATCCGCCTTGCCGAGGGTGACCTGCACGGTCCGGCTGCCACCGCCGGGATCCTGGAACGTCAGCGTCACCTTGTCGCCCGGCGCCCTGGACCGCACCGCGGCGACCAAGGCGTCAGCGCTGCTGATCGGACGGTCGTCGACCTTGGTGACGACCACGTTCTTGGGAACCCCGGCGTTCGCCGCCGCGCCGCCCTGCACGACTTCGACGACCTTGGCGCCCGGCGTGCCCTTGTCACTGGTCACCTGCACGCCGAGCGACGCATGCGTCGCCTTGCCGGTGCTGATCAACTCGTCGGCGATGCGCTTGGCCTGGTCGACCGGAATCGCGAAGCCAAGGCCGATCGAACCGCTCTGCGCGTCGGGTGAATCCGAACCCAGGGTGGCGATCGCGGAGTTGATGCCCACCAGCTGGCCGTTCAGGTTGACCAGCGCACCGCCGGAGTTACCCGGGTTGATCGCGGCGTCGGTCTGAATCGCGTCCAGCACCGTGTTCTGGTTACCGGATTCACCGGTGGTCGACACCGGCCGGTTCAAGGCGCTGATGATCCCGGTGGTCACCGTTCCGGACAACCCCAGCGGGGAACCGATCGCCATCACCGGCTGGCCGACCCGCACGTCCGACGAGGAGCCCATCGCGATGGGGGTCAGTCCCGACACGCCTTGCACTCGGATGACGGCGATATCACTCGTGGGGTCGGCACCCACCACCGTGAACGGCGCGGTGCGGCCGTCGGAGAACGTCACCGTCGTCTTCGGTGCCGGACCACCCGGACCACTGGGACCACTCGGACCACTCGGACCGACCGGCGCACCCGGCGGACTGGGCGCGGGTCCACCCGGCCCGCCCGGGCCACCCGGTCCTTTCGGAGGGGCGGCGGCCGCGGCGATGACGTGGTTGTTGGTCAGAATCAGCCCGTCGGACGACAAGATGACGCCGGAGCCCTCTTCGGACGCGCGACCGAGATCGGTCTCCAACATGACGACGCTGGGCACCACCTTTGCGGCGACCTGTTCGACGGTGCCGGGCGGCATGTTGGCCGCCGGAACGCCGGGCGTGGCGCCCGAGGGTCCGGCGCCACCGTTGGCGGACGTGGAGTGCGTACCCAGTTCGACGACCGTTGCCGCGGCGCCGCCGATACCCGCCGACACCACCGCGATCGCCAGCGCGCCCACCGTCAGCAGGCCGGCGCGAGATCGCCGCTCTGGGCCGTGCAGGGCCCGCATCGGCGGCAGCATGCCGGGGATCGGACCTGCCCCCGTCCCCCCGGGTATCGGCCCCAGTCCGGTGCCCCCGGGAATCGGGCCCGCGCCGGTACCGCCGGGAATCGAACCCGGCCCGGTGCCCCCGCGTAACGAACCCGACCCGGTGTCGCCGAACGGCTCATAGGGCCGGCGGTATTGCGCGGTTTGCGACGGTCGTGACTGCTGCCCTTGTTGGTACCGCCAGTCGAAAGTCTGGTTGTACGGTTGCTGGTGCCCTTGGGCATACGCGGGAGCCACGGGCTGGTTAGGCGCGTTACGGTATCCCGGCTGCTGCGGCGGTGGCGAATACCTTGGGTCATTCGTCATGTCGCTAAGTCGCTCTTCCTCTAATTGGGGGTGCTATCGAGCTCGACTTGGCTCGATTTCCAACACTAACTGCATCTACCTTGCGCGCGCGGACTGAGAGTCCACTGAGATAACGTTCGTCGATTCCCGAGAGTTCGCTGCATCGCCTTGCAAGGGAACTGCGGGGTCGGTCTTGGCATGGCTGCCGGCGTCGGCCGCGCCCTCGGTCCCGGCCGTCGGATACGTCGACACCGGCAGTGGCCGGCCGGGAAGCAGCACGAAAATCGATGTTCCCGGAGGATGGCCGCCAGAAACGGTGTCTTCGACGCGGAGCAATCCGCCGTGGTTGAGCACCACCTGCTTGACGATGGCCAACCCCAGTCCCGAACCCGGCAGGGCCCGCGCCGTCGTCGACCGGTAGAACCGTTCGAACACCAGGCGCCGCTCGTGCGGTGGGATTCCCGGGCCTAAGTCGGAGACCACCAGCTCGGCATGCGACGGGTCGAGCTGACGCATCCGGACACCGACGCGGCCGCCCGGCGGACTCCACTTGGCGGCGTTGTCCATCAGGTTCAGCGCCGCGCGCGACAGCCCGGCCGCGTCACCGTAGACCTGCCACGGCATCACGTCGACGTCGAAGTGAATGTCGTTGCGCCGCCGCCTGACTCGCTCCAGGCTCCGGTCGATGACCTCAGACATGTCGACCGGCTCGTGCACCACCTGGCCGGCGTCGTCGCGGGTGAGGTCCACCAAATCGCCTACCAGAGTGGACAATTCCTCGATCTGCGCGAGCACGTCGGTCCGCAGGTCGACCATCTCCTGCTCGGGCAGGCGCGGCGCTCCCGGTTCCATCGACGCCATCAGGAGCTCGACGTTGGTCCGAAGCGACGTCAGCGGGGTGCGTAATTCGTGCCCGGCGTCGGTGACCAGCCGGGCCTGCCGTTCCCGGGACTCCGCCAGCGCCCGCAGCATCAAGTTGAATGCCTCTGTGAGCCTGGCCAATTCGTCACTGCCGAATACCGGGATGGGCCGCAGGTCATCGGTGCGTGCCACCCGCTCGGCCGCTTCGGTCAGGCGAGCGACCGGCCGCAGCCCCGCCCGGGTGACCATGCCGCCGGCCACCGCGGCAACCGCCACACCGATGCCGCCGACGATCAGCAACACCCAGCGCAGTTTGGTCATCACCGCTTCGGTCGGCCGCAGGCTCTTGGAGATCAGCAGCGAACTGCCGTTGGGCAGGTGGATCGCCAGGATGCGCTGGTCGGAAGCGGTGCGCCGGGACATGAACAGGTCGCCGCGGATCACCGCCTTCTCCTGCGAATCGACCGGCAAGGTCTGGCCCGGCTGCTGGGCCGTGTAGATCGAGTGGCCGGGATTCACCAGCATCGCGTTGACGTCCGAATACGCGGTGCCCTCGATGGCCTTTGCCGGGTCCGCGGCCAGCGAACCGCTGGCAATCAGCAGCTGCGCTCGGCTGTCCAGCTGGTTGTCGATGTCGCTGTACAGCGCCGCCGCGATCACCGCGTAGACGGCGAATGCCATCAGCACCACGACCATGGCCACCATCGACATCGCGAGCAACATCACCCGCCACCGCAGCGACAACGAACTGGGGGCCTGCAGTGGCGCACGCCGACGTCGTTGGAACCGAATCATCAGGGCGGCGTCTCCCGAAGGACGTAGCCCACGCCGCGCACCGTGTGGATCAGGCGCGGCTCACCGTCGGCTTCCGTTTTGCGCCGCAGGTATCCGACGTAGACCTCCAGCGCATTGCCCGAGGTGGGAAAGTCGAATCCCCACACCTCCTCGAGGATGCGGCTGCGAGTGAGCACGCGGCGCGGATTGGCGATCAACATCTCCAGCAGTGCGAACTCGGTGCGGGTCAGGGTGATCCGACGGTGCCCGCGGGTGACTTCACGGGTCACCGGGTCCAGGGCCAGGTCCGAGAACGTCATGGCGACCGACTCGGCGTCCTCGGGCTTGGTCCGGCGCAGCAACGCCCGCATGCGGGCCAGCAGCTCTTCGAGAGCGAACGGCTTGGGCAGGTAGTCGTCCGCGCCGGCATCCAGGCCGGCGACCCGCTCGGACACCGAATCGCGGGCGGTAAGCACCAGGATCGGCAGGTCGTCACCGGTGCTGCGCAGGTGGCGGCAGACCTCGAGACCGTCCAGGCGCGGCATCATCACGTCGAGCACGACCGCGTCGGGCCGGTCGCTGGAGATGATCTCCAGCGCTTCCACCCCGTCATGAGCCAACTCGACGGAGTAGCCGTTGAAGGAAAGCGACCTGCGCAGCGACTCGCGGACCGCGCGATCGTCATCGACGACAAGAATGCGCACGGCCCCTAGTTTCGTCCTAGGGCCTGAGAGCGGCCTGAGAGGCGCGCCGGGTATTTCCCGAGATCTCCGCCCGATGACGATGCGGGCCAGCAGGGCCCGCTGAGGAATCGGGCAATTCAGCTAGCGTCGGTCGAGATCGATCAGGCCCAGGCGAGCCGCCTTGAGCAGCCGACGCGGCACCTTGTGCTTCTGGCCGGCCACCGTCACGCCGACGAGCTCGGTCTTTTCGGCCTTCCACTGCGAGCGGCGGCTACGGGTGTTCGAGCGCGACATCCTGCGCTTGGGTACGGCCATGGTTCGGGCCTTCTCCTCGGTGTGGGGTTTCGGGTCGTGCGTCGCGCGGCATGACCTGTGTGGCCGAAGGCGACGATTGCCTCAAAGAATAGTCGGTGACCTGCTGGTCGCCAAAATGGGCCGTCCGGCCTGCGCGGCTATGACGCCAGCGCCGAGACGGGCATCCTTGACGTGACACCGGCGGTACCCGCTAACCTACCGGGTGGTTGGTTGGTCCAGCGCCGGTAATTCCTGAATGGAGGACGCCAATGGCCTCTGCTCCTGGCGGTCCCCGTGCTGTCCGAATCGCGAACTGCTCGGGGTTCTACGGCGACCGGCTAGCCGCCATGCGCGAGATGCTGACCGGCGGCTCGGACGATCCCGTGGATTACATCACCGGCGACTACCTGGCCGAGCTCACCATGCTGATCCTGGGCCGCGACCGGATGAAACACCCCGAGCGCGGTTACGCCAGGACCTTCCTGACCCAGCTCGAGGACTGCCTGGGCGAGGCCCGCGACCGCGGGGTGCGCATCGTCGCCAACGCCGGCGGCCTGAACCCCGCGGGACTGGCCGAGGCGATACGCGCCCTAGCCGAGCGCCTGGGCATCGCGGTCCGCGTTGCACACGTCGAGGGCGACGACCTGCAACCCCGCGCGGCCGAACTCGGGCTCGGTACGCCGCTGACGGCGAACGCGTACCTGGGCGCGTGGGGCATCGTCGACTGCCTGAGCGACGGGGCCGACATCGTCGTCACCGGCCGGGTCACCGACGCCTCGGTGATCGTCGGTGCGGCGGCCGCGCATTTCGGCTGGGGCCGCACCGACTACAACGAACTCGCCGGCGCGGTGGTCGCCGGCCACGTGATCGAATGCGGCGTGCAGGCCACCGGGGGCAACTACGCGTTCTTCACCGAGGTGCCCGACCTGTCCTACCCCGGGTTCCCGCTGGCCGAGGTCGACGCCGACGGGTCGTCGGTGATCACAAAACACCCCGGTACCGGCGGCCTGGTCAGCGTCGACACCGTCACCGCGCAGCTGCTGTACGAAATCACCGGTGCGCGCTACGCGAACCCCGATGTCACGGTCCGGATGGACACGATCGAGCTGTCTTCCGACGGTACCGACCGGGTGCGCATCAGCGGTGTGGTCGGTGAGCCGCCGCCGCCCACCTACAAGGTGTCGCTGAACAGCATCGGCGGATTCCGCAACGCGATGACCTTCGTGCTGACCGGGCTGGACATCGAGGCCAAGGCCGAGTTGGTGCGCCGGCAGCTCGAGGCTGGACTCACCGTCAAGCCCGCCGAGCTGGAGTGGACGCTGGCACGCACCGATCACCCCGACGCCGACACCGAGGAAGCCGCCAGTGCGCTGCTGCGCTGCGTGGTCCGCGATCCCGACCCCGCCAATGTCGGTCGTCAATTCTCTTCGGCAGCAGTCGAATTGGCACTCGCCAGCTATCCTGGCTTCCACGTCACCGCCCCGCCGGGCGATGGTCAGGTCTACGGTGTCTTCACCGCGGGCTACGTCGACGCCTCCGAGGTGCCGCACATCGCGGTACACACCGACGGCAGTCGAATCAATATTCCTTGTGCCACAGATACTTTGGAGCTATCACCGGCCGCTCCCCCGCCTCTTCCGGAACCGTTGCCCGGGGGCCGGACCCGGCGCGCGCCACTGGGCCGCATCGCCGGCGCCCGCAGCGGCGACAAGGGCGGCTCGGCCAACGTCGGGGTGTGGGTACGCACCGAGGACCAATGGCGCTGGCTGGCCAACACATTGACCGTCGACCTGCTCAAGGCACTGCTGCCCGAAGCGGCGGACTGCGAGGTCACCCGTCACGTGCTGCCCAACCTGCGCGCGGTCAACTTCGTGATCGAGGGCATCCTCGGTCAGGGCGTCGCCTATCAAGCGCGGTTCGATCCCCAGGCCAAGGGGCTCGGCGAATGGTTGCGCAGCCGCTACGTCGACATCCCGGAAAGGCTTTTGTGAATCGTTGGACAACCCTGTGAACATCTGGACCACCCCGGAGCGCGAGCAACTACGAAAGACGGTGCGCTCGTTTACTGAACGCGAGATCCTGCCCCATGTCGACGAGTGGGAACGGACCGGCGAATTGCCACGCGACTTGCACCGGCGCGCCGGGGATGCCGGTCTGCTGGGCGCGGGTCTGCCCGAGGCGGCCGGCGGCGGTGGCGGCGATGGTGCCGACGCGGTGGTCATCTGTGAGGAGTTCCACCAGGCCGGTGGACCGGGCGGAGTTTTCGCGTCGCTGTTCACCTGTGGCATCGCGGTGCCCCACATGATCGCCTCGGGCGATCAGCGGCTGATCGAGAAGTTCGTGCGGCCGACGTTGGCCGGCGACAAGATCGGGTCACTGGCCATCACCGAACCCGGCGGCGGTTCGGATGTGGGGCATTTGCGCACCACCGCGGTGCGCTGCTCTGGTCCAGAAGGCGACCACTACGTGGTCAACGGCGCCAAGACCTACATCACCTCCGGCGTGCGCGCCGACTATGTCGTCACCGCCGTGCGCACCGGGGGCCCTGGCGCAGCGGGAGTTTCGCTGCTGGCAGTCGAAAAGGGCACGCCCGGCTTCGAGGTCAGTCGCAAACTCGACAAGATGGGCTGGCGGTCGTCTGACACCGCCGAGCTGGCCTACATCGACGCCCGCGTGCCGGTGGCCAACCTGGTCGGTGCCGAGAACAGCGGATTCGCCCAGATCGCGCAGGCCTTCGTCTCCGAACGAATCGGCCTTGCCGCGCAGGCGTATTCGAGCGCTCAGCGATGCCTGGACATCACCGTGGCCTGGTGCCGAGACCGTGAGACGTTCGGCCGCCCACTGATATCGCGCCAGTCCGTGCAGAACACGCTGGCCGAGATGGCCCGGCGCATCGACGTTGCCCGGGTCTATTCGCGCAACGTGGTGGAACGCCAGCTCGCCGGTGAGACGAATCTGATCCCGCAGGTGTGCTTCGCCAAGAACACGGCCGTCGAGGCCGGCGAATGGGTGGCCAACCAAGCCGTTCAGCTCTTCGGCGGCATGGGCTACATGGCCGAATCCGAAGTCGAGCGCCAATATCGGGACATGCGAATCCTGGGCATCGGTGGCGGTACCACCGAAATCTTGACCGCACTGTCCGCAAAACTGTTGGGATTCCAATCATGATCGCACCGCCTCCTTCGCATCGCTGCGCTCCGCATCGTCGGCGGTGGTCATGACCGTGCTGCAGTCCACCCTGGACCCGAAGGCCGACACCTACACCGCCGCGGCCGAAACCATGATCGCCAAGCTCGCCGAGATCGACCTCGAGCACGACAAGGCCCTCGCCGGTGGCGGAGCGAAATACGTCGAGCGTCATCACTCCCGGGGCAAGCTCACCGCGCGTGAGCGCATCGAACTGCTCGTGGACCCGGATTCGCCTTTCCTCGAGCTGAGCCCGCTGGCCGCCTATGGCAGTTCATTCACCCTGGGGGCGAGCGTGGTGGTGGGCATCGGCGCGATCGAGGGCGTGGAGTGCCTGATCGTCGCCAACGACCCGACCGTCAAGGGCGGCACCAGCAATCCCTGGACGCTCAAGAAGATCCTGCGGGCCAACCAGATCGCGTTGCAGAACCGCCTTCCGGTGGTGTCGCTGGTGGAGTCCGGTGGCGCGGACCTGCCCACGCAGAAAGAGATCTTCGTCCCCGGTGGGCAGATGTTTCGCGACCTGACCCGGCTGTCTGCGGCGGGTATTCCGACCATCGCGCTCGTCTTCGGTAACTCGACGGCCGGCGGTGCCTACATCCCCGGAATGTCGGATCACGTCGTGATGATCAAGGAACGCTCGAAGGTATTCCTGGCCGGCCCCCCACTAGTGAAGATGGCCACCGGCGAGGAATCCGACGACGAATCGCTCGGTGGTGCCGAAATGCACGCCCGCACTTCGGGTCTGGCCGACTACTTCGCGGTCGACGAGCTGGACGCGATCCGCATCGGGCGCCGCGTTGTGGCCCGGCTGAACTGGTGCAAGCTCGGGCCGGATCCGCGGCCCGTGACCGAGCCGTTGTTCGATGCCGAGGAGCTGATCGGCATCGTGTCGTCGGATCTGCGCATCCCGTTCGACCCGCGCGACGTGATCGCGCGCATTGTCGACGGCTCCGAATTCGACGAGTTCAAGCCGATGTACGGCTCGTCACTGGTGACCGGCTGGGCGAGGCTGTGCGGCTACCCGATCGGCATTCTGGCCAACCACCGCGGCGTGCTGTTCAGCGAGGAATCGCAGAAGGCCACCCAGTTCATTCAGCTGGCCAACCGCTACGACACGCCACTGTTGTTCTTGCACAACACCACCGGATACATGGTCGGCAAGGACTACGAGGAGGGCGGCATGATCAAACACGGGTCGATGATGATCAATGCCGTCTCCAACTCGACCGTCCCGCACATCTCGCTACTGATCGGCGCGTCCTATGGCGCCGGCCACTACGGCATGTGCGGGCGTGCCTACGACCCGCGCTTCTTATTCGCTTGGCCCAGCGCCAAATCCGCGGTCATGGGTGGTGTCCAATTGGCCGGGGTGCTGTCGATCGTGAGCCGCGCCGCCGCCGAAGCCCGCGGGCAGCAGGTCGACGAGGACGCCGACGCCGCGATGCGGGCCGCTGTCGAAGGCCAGATCGAGGCCGAGTCGCTACCGATGGTCTTGTCCGGAATGCTCTACGACGACGGGGTGATCGACCCCCGCGACACCCGCACGGTACTGGGAATGTGTTTGTCCGCCATCGCCAATGGCCCGATCAAGGGAACGTCGAACTTCGGCGTCTTCCGGATGTGAGCCCCATGGGAATCACTCGAGTACTGGTTGCCAACCGCGGCGAGATCGCCCGCCGGGTCTTCGCCACCTGCCGGCGACTCGGCCTGGGCACCGTCGCGGTCTACACCGACCCGGACGCCGCGGCCCCCCACGTCGCCGAGGCCGACGCCCGGGTGCGGCTGCCCAACACCAACGACTACCTGAACGCCGACGCCATCATCGCCGCCGCCCGCGCCGCGGGCGCCGACGCCGTGCACCCCGGTTACGGATTCCTTTCGGAGAACGCCGCCTTCGCGGCCGCCGTGCAGGACGCGGGCCTGACCTGGGTCGGGCCGCCGGTGGACGCGGTGCGGGCGATGGGCTCCAAGATCGAATCCAAGAAGCTGATGGCCTCGGCCGGGGTTCCCGTGCTCGACGAACTCGACCCCGACTCGGTCACCCAGGCCCAGCTGCCGGTACTGGTCAAGGCTTCCGCGGGCGGGGGTGGCCGCGGGATGCGAGTCGTTCGCGAATTGTCCGCGCTGGCGGGCGAAGTCGCCGCGGCCCAGCGCGAGGCGCAGTCTGCCTTCGGCGATCCGACCGTGTTCTGCGAGCGCTGCCTGCCGACCGGCCACCACGTGGAGGTTCAGGTCCTCGCCGATACCCACGGCACGGTGTGGGCCGTCGGGGAACGCGAATGCTCGATTCAGCGCCGCCATCAGAAGATCATCGAAGAAGCCCCCTCGCCGTTGGTCGAACGCATTCCTGGCATGCGGACCAAGCTCTTCGATGCCGCCCGGCTGGCGGCCAGCGCGATCGGGTACGCGGGCGCCGGGACCGTGGAGTTCCTCGCCGACGACGACGGTGAGTTCTTCTTCCTCGAGATGAACACCAGGCTGCAGGTCGAACACCCCGTCACGGAAGAGACCACCGGACTCGACCTCGTCGAACTGCAGCTCGCGGTCGCCGGCGGTGACCGTCTCGATGTCGAACCGCCTATCGCCCAAGGCCATTCGATTGAAGCCCGGCTGTATGCCGAAGATCCCGCGCGCGGCTGGCAACCGCAAGCCGGGCCGGTGTACACCTTCGATGTGCCGGGTACCCGGGCGCGGTTCAGTTCGCTGGGGCAGCGCACCGGAATCCGGCTGGACTCCGGCATTGCCGATGGATCGGTCGTGTCGATCCACTACGACCCGATGTTGGCCAAGGTCATCTCGTACGCGCCGACGCGCCGGCAATCCGCGCTGCTGCTGGCCGATGCGTTGGCCCGGACACGGCTGCACGGGCTGCGCACCAACCGCGAGCTGTTGGTGAACGTGCTGCGGCATCCGGCGTTCCTCGACGGTGCGACCGACACCGCGTTTTTCGACACGCACGGCCTGGCGCAGCTGTCGGCACCGCTGGGTGACGAAGGCGTCGTCCGGCTGTCGGCCATTGCCGCTGCGCTTGCCGAGGCCGCGCACAACCGCGCGTCCGCCACCGTGTTCGGCTCGATCCCCAGCGGCTGGCGGAACCTGACCTCGGGCTATCAGGTCAAGACCTACTCCGATGACGAGGACAACGAGCACCGGGTCGAATACCGGTTCACCAGAACGGGATTGGTGCTCGCCGGTGATGAGCCGGTGCAATTGGTCTCGTCGGCACCCGATGGGGTGGTGCTGGCCGACGCCAACGGTGTGGCGTGCGCCTTTGCGGTTGCGCGCTATGGCCGCGACGTCTACGTCGACTCGGCGCGTGGCCCGGTTCATTTGGACGCGGTGCCCCGGTTCCCCGAGCCAGGCTCATCGGTCGCCAAGGGGTCGCTGGTGGCACCCATGCCCGGAAACGTCATCCGGCTCGGTGCGCAGGTGGGTGACAGCGTGACCACCGGGCAGCCACTGATCTGGCTGGAGGCGATGAAGATGGAACACACCATCAGCGCGCCTTCCGACGGTGTGCTCAGCTCGCTCAACGTCACGACCGGTCAGCAAGTCGAAGTCGGAGCCGTCCTGGCAATTGTCGAAGGGCCCGACCATGCCAACTCACAAAGCTAAGCAAAGGAGATTCGTCAATGACCGATACCAGCTTCATCGAAAGCGAGGAGCGCCAGGCGCTGCGCAAGTCGGTGTCCGCGTGGGCGTCCAACTACGGCAGCGAGTACTACCTGAAGAAGGCCCGCTCACACGAACATACCGATGAATTGTGGTCCGAAGCAGGCAAACTCGGCTTCCTCGGCGTGAACCTTCCGGAGGAATATGGCGGCGGCGGTGCCGGAATGTACGAGCTGTCGCTGGTCATGGAGGAGATGGCGGCCGCGGGCAGCGCACTGCTGCTGATGGTGGTATCCCCGGCCATCAACGGCACCATCATCAGCAAATTCGGCACCGAAGAACAGAAGAAGCGCTGGATCCCGTCCATCGCCGACGGTACGTGCACGATGGCATTCGCGATCACCGAGCCCGACGCGGGTTCCAACTCGCACAAGATCACCACCACCGCGCGCCGCGACGGCAGCGACTGGATTCTCAAGGGCCAGAAGGTCTTCATCTCCGGGATCGACCAGGCGCAGGCGGTGCTGGTGGTGGCGCGCACCGAGGAGGCCAAGACCGGCAAGCTGCGCCCGGCGCTGTTCGTGGTGCCCACCGATTCCCCTGGGTTCACCTACACCCCGATCGAGATGGAGCTGATCAGCCCCGAGCGCCAATTCCAGGTCTTCCTGGACGACGTCCGGCTGCCCGCCGATGCGCTCGTCGGAGCCGAAGATGCAGCGATCGCACAGCTTTTCGCGGGCCTGAACCCCGAGCGGATCATGGGCGCGGCCAGCTCGGTGGGCATGGGCCGGTTCGCGCTGGAGAAAGCTGCCGAGTACGTCAAGACCCGCCAGGTGTGGGGAACGCCGATCGGCGCGCACCAGGGTCTGTCGCATCCGTTGGCGCAGTGTCACATTGAGGTCGAACTCGCCAAGCTGATGTTGCAGAAAGCCGCAACGCTCTATGACAGCGGCGACGACGCGGGCGCGGCAGAGGCCGCCAACATGGCCAAATACGCTGCGGCCGAGGCGGCTACCCGTTCGGTGGATCAGGCCGTGCAGTCGATGGGCGGCAACGGCCTGACCAAGGAGTACGGCGTCGCCGCGATGCTGACCTCGGCCAGGCTGGGGCGGATCGCCCCGGTCAGCCGCGAGATGGTGCTGAACTTCGTGGCGCAGACATCGCTAGGCCTGCCTCGAAGCTACTGATGACCAGGTCTTATTGATATGACAGTGCTCGTTGAATACGCCGGCCCGGATGCTGTCGCGGGGCCGTTCGCCCGGCTGACCCTGAACTCCCCGCACAACCGCAACGCGCTATCGACCACGCTGGTCAACCAATTGCACCAGGGCCTGCGCGACGCGGCGGCGGACCCGGCGGTGCGGGTGGTGGTGCTTGGGCACACTGGCGGCACGTTCTGCGCCGGCGCGGACCTCAGCGAGGCCAGTGGCGGCGACCCATCCGACATGGCGGCGGCGCGGGCCCGCGAGATGACCGCATTGTTGCGTGCCATCGTCTCTTCGCCCTTGCCGGTCATCGCCGCCGTCGACGGTCACGTTCGCGCGGGAGGATTCGGCTTGGTCGGCGCCTGTGACATCGCGGTGGCCGGCCCGCGCAGCACCTTCGCGCTGACCGAGGCGCGCATCGGTGTCGCCCCGTCGATCATCTCGCTGACATTGCTGCCGAAGCTGTCGCCGCGGGCGGCGGCTCGCTACTACCTGACCGGCGAGACGTTCGATGCCGGCAAGGCTGCGGCGATCGGATTGGTCACTATGGCAGCCGACGATGTCGACGCGACAGTGGCGAAATTGGTCGCCGATATCGGTCGCGGATCCCCGCAGGGTTTGGCGGCTTCAAAGGCACTGACAACGGCCGCAGTGCTCGAAGGATTCGACCGCGACGCCGAGCGGCTGACCGAGGAATCCGCCCGGCTGTTCGTCTCCGACGAAGCGCGCGAAGGCATGCTCGCATTCCTGCAAAAACGCCCACCCAGTTGGGCCCCGCCCGCCGGCGTCGACGATGCCGGCCGCAATTGACCCGTGCGTGGCAGGATGTTGCGATTTAGCCAACCCTCTTGCAGCAAAAGTTGTACGTCGTACGCTCGTGGGTGATGAGCGATTCGGCGCAGCACGATGCCAAGGACGCGCGTGACAATCTGTCGCGTGCGGCCGACACCGATCGCATTCAAATTGCGCAACTGCTCGCTTACGCGGCCGAGCAGGGCCGGCTGCAGCTCAAAGACTACGAAGACCGTCTGACCAGGGCATACGCGGCGACGACATACGAAGAACTGGATAAGCTGCGAGCCGATTTGCCGGGCGCACCGATAAGCCCGCGCCGGGGCGGCAAGCAAAATCCCGCGCCCTCCACACTGCTGCTTGCCCTGCTGAGTGGGTTCGAGCGGCGCGGGCGCTGGAACGTGCCGAAGAAGCTGACCACGTTCACGCTGTGGGGCAGCGGGGTGGTGGATCTGCGCTACGCCGATTTCACATCGACCGAAGTAGACATCCACGTGGTCTCGATCATGGGTGCGCAGAACATTCTGCTGCCCCCGGAGGTCAACGTCGAGATCCACGGCCGCGGCGTGATGGGCGGTTTCGATCGCGATATCGTCGGCCAAGGTACGCCCGGTGCACCGAGGGTGAATATCCACGGCTTCTCGCTGTGGGGCGGTGTGGGCATCAAGCGCAGAGCCCGCAGGCCTCATTCGTAAACCGACGCACCCTCGCCGGTCAGCCAATGTGAGCGCGCCGATCGGGGAACCCAGGCTACCGGCATCGCGGTGAAAAAGCGTGGATTTGCCTTTCTTCGCAAAACCACGAAATTGTCGCGTCCGTCTACTAGCGTGCTCAACAACGGCTCAGGGGAAGCACGTCGCACGAATTCCAGCCCGAAGTTGTATTTGGGCTGCGTGAAAAACCGTACGCGCAAAGCCTTTCCGCTCCCCGCGCCGCGCCCCGAACGTCGACGTCACGCGCAGCGAGGTGAGGAATGGTCGCGCTGGGAAACATCAGCGAATGGCAACCGCCGCACGGTCCGCTCACCATGTGGACGGCCGTGCCGACGGCGCATGAGGCGGCCCGCACCGCGCGCCGCAGCGCTCTTGCTCCGAGTTACCAACAGGCGCAACACCTCTGGTCCGCCTACCATGGCAAGGTCACGAACAGGCAGCTACCGCGTCTGATGATCGTGGCATGGGACATCCCGGGCAGGTGCGACGTTGCGGCCATGACCACTGCGGTCAATGCCCACGTCCGTCGTCACGACACCTACCACAGTTGGTTCGAACTCGAGAACGGCGTGATCGTGCGTCGCCCAATCGAGGACCCGGAAGCCATCGATTTGGTGCCGGTGTCGTGGGGGCATATGACCCCCGACCAAGTTCGTACCCACGTCTTGACCGCGACCCCCGGGACGCTCGAATGGGGTTGCTTCAGCTTCGGCATCGTCCAGCACGCCGACTACTTCACGTTCTACGCCAGTGTCGACCATCTCCATATCGACGGCTTGTCCGCCGGGGTCATCTTTTTCGACATCCACGTGACGTATCAAGAACTGTCGCAGGGCTCGCAGCCACGGCAGCCCGCTACGCCTCCCACCCTCAGGAGCTACCGCGACTACACGGCGCGGCAGCGCGAACAGGTTGCGGCCCTGACCCTGTCATCGCCGGAGATCAAGGCTTGGATCGCGTTCGCACGCGAGGCAGACGGCAACTGGCCGTGTTTCCCGCTGCCACTCGGCGACACGTGGTCCAGCAGCGCGGGCGACTTGGTGACCGTCGAATTGTTGGATGCGGCAGAGACGGAGGTATTCGACGCCACCTGCGTCGCGGCCGGCGCCCGGTTCCTCGGAGGCGTTCTGGCCTGCACGGCGTTGGCCGAGCATGAATTGACCGGCAATGAGCTTCATCACGGGTTCACCGCCAGGGACACCCGGTCACAGGGCATCGACACGATGACCGTGGGTTGGTTCGCGAGCATGGTTCCGGTCACCGTGCCGACAGCGGGCGCCTCGTTCCCGGAGGCCGCCCGGGCCGCGCAGAAGTCATTCGACGCGGCCAAGGACCTGGCCTATGTGCCGGTTGAGCGGGTGCTGGAATTGGCGACACCCGAGGAACTGGGCATCAAACTGCCCTCACAACTGCCGATGATGTTGTCTTTCCTCGATTTCCGGAAGATACCGCTGGCCGGCCTGTGGGCAGAGACGAACTTCGGTACCTACGGCGACAGTCTGTCCCACGGCGGGATCAATGCCTGGATCAACCGGCACGCCGAACGAACCACGGTCACGATCTCCTACCCGGACAACGAGACAGCGCGTGAGTCGGTGCGCCGCTACCTCGAGACGTTGACAGGTATTTTCGGCCGCGTCGTCGGCAAAGTCGCCGAACGGACGAGCACGGTTGCCGCTGAAGCGGATTCGGATGAAATGTACGCGCTTGCTCCGACGGAAGACGACGACGAGGCAGCCTAGCCGATGAGCAACGTGCTGGATTTTGCCGACCAGACACTCTTTCTCGGCGAGCGGTCGACAGCAACGACCAACGTGCTCCAATGTATCTGGGTGTACGAGCGGGGCGTCGATATCGACGGTCTGCGAAAGTTCCACCACCATCTCGGGCGGGGACGGCTATCGCGCCGGATCGAACGATCCCCATTGCCGTTCGGCCGTCATCGCTGGGTATCGGCCGCCGATCGGCCCAGCCTGGAGATCTCCGCAACGGCTCGACCGCGTGACGAAATCGACGCGTGGCTCGACCGGCAGGTCGGTAAGCGGCCGGACGCCGAACACGGCCCCGGATGGCACCTGGCGGTGCTGCCGCTAACCGACGGCGGTGCGGTGGTGAGTTTCGTTGTCACACACTGCCTCACCGACGGCGTCGGCCTCTGCGAGGCGTTGGTCGACGCGGCATGCGGACGTGGCGACGCGATCAGCTGGCCGGCCGCGGCATCGCGGCGGCGCTGGCAGGCGCTGCGCCAGGACGCTCGCCAAACCTCAGGCGATACCGCGGATATGGGCCGCGCCGTGATAGCCGCGGTGCGAATGGCCCGGCGCGGCAACGACGGTGCCGCCACCCCGGGATCCAGACAACGACCGGCACCACCCGGCAGACCAAACGAACGCATCACCATCCCCACGGCAATGCTCTTCTTCGACGCCGACGACTGGGACACCCGCGCACAGTCCCTCGGCGGTACCAGCAACACGCTGCTCGCGGGGTTGGCATCCCGCCTGGCCCAACGGGTGGGACGGATCGCGGCAGACGGCTCGGTCACCGTGAGTATGCCGCTGAACGAGCGCGCCCCGGGCGATACTCGCGCCAACGCGGTGACCAACGTCGACGTCAAGGTCGAACCGGCCGCCGCGACGACAGACCTGCGCGAGATCCGGGCCGCGATCAAACAAGCGTTGATCCGCCAGCAGGATCTGCCCGACGAGCGTTGGGCATTGCTGCCGCTGGTCCCGTTGATCCCGAAGCGGGTCTTCCGAAAACTGATCAGCGTGGTCACCGGCAGTGCAACCACGGTCGTGTCGTCCAACCTCGGGGCGATCAACGCGGCGGCCAATCGGCCGGACGGCACCGACGCCGACTACTTCGCGCTGAAGTCTTTGTACCCGGGCGTCACCAACGCGACGATGTACCAGACCAACGGCGCGCTGGCGTTGGTGTCGGGACGAATACACGGACAGGTCTTCGTCTCGGTCCTCGCCTACGAGCTGGGTCGCGATAACTCGAATGAGGATCTGCGACAACAGATTTCGAGCACACTGAGCGAGTTCTCACTCACCGCCACGGCGGGCTGGCACACCGCCAGCCCGGCAACGCGTTAACGACGGCGCCGCGAGCGCAGGTAGTCGCCGACCACCGCCGCGCCCAGGCCGTCGAGGTCGGGCACCACAACACGTCCTTCGACCCGGCGTGCGACCTGGTCGATGAACCGCGCCAGCCCCGGATCGCTGCCCAACCGGAAGATCGTGATCTGCGCACCGAGGCGCGCCATATCGTCGAACCCCCGCACGGTGTGCGCGATGGTCCGCGGATGCGGCGGGTAGTCGAAGAACACGGACGACCCGTCACCGCCGACATCCTCGAGGTGCGCGGTCGGCTCACCGTCGGTCACCACCAGCACGACGGGTTGCGCGTTGGGGTGGCGGCGCAGATGACGGCCCGCCAGCGCCAGCGCGTGATGCAGGTTGGTGCCCTGCTCGTAGACCCCCTCCAGACCGGTCAGCTCGGCGGCGGTCACGGTCCGGGCATAACGGCCAAATGCGATGATCTGCAAGGCATCCGAGCGAAACCGGGTGGACACCAGGTGATTGAGCGCCAGCGCCGTTTGCTTCATCGGCAACCAGCGATTCTCCATCACCATCGAAAACGAGGTATCGACCAGCAGCGCCACCGCTGATTGGGTGCGCGCCTCGGTCTCGGACACCTCAACGTCGTCGACGGCGATCTTGAGGACCGGATCCGCGCTGTCCAGTGTCGCGGTGCCCGCCTGCCGCAGTACCGCGTTGGTCAGCGTGCGGGGAATGTTCCACGGCTCGGTGTCGCCGAATTGCCAGGGCCGGGTCGCACCGGTCAGCTCCCCCGCCGCCCCGGCGCGGCGCAGATCGCGCTCGCCACGCCGGCTGGAAAGCTGTTGTGCCACATCACGTAGCGCCGTCTCACCGAGTCTGCGCATCGCCTTCGGCGACAGTCGCCACTGGCCGTCGGAACCGCGATCCAAAAAGCCCTGATTGACCAGTGCCCGTTCCAGTTCGGCCAGGGTCCGCGCATCGACGGCGGCCTCGTCGCCGAGCTGGCGCGCCAGCGCGTCGAGATCGACGTCGTCCATGGTGGCACCGGGATAGCTTTGCGAAAGCTGGTCGGCCAGCTGTTCCAGTTCGGCGACGTCCGCGAGGGCCTGAGTCCCTTCGCCCATCCCGAACGGGTTGTCGCCGGAGAACTGCTCGGAACCCATCCAGTCCTCGCCGGGCCGCGCGGCCTGCAGGTGCGAGTCGAGACGGTTCAAGGCCTGCATCAGCGACGGGGAGCCAAATGCCTGCTGCGCCAACGCGTCGAGCTCGGCGCGCTGGTCCGGGCTCAGGCTGTTGCGGAAGCGCTGCGCGGCGGCGGCGCGCTTGGCCAGCGAGTCCAGCAGCTCATCGACGTTGCGTGGGTTCTCCGGAAAGAACTCGCCGTGCTTGTCCATGAAGTCGTCGAAGTCCTGCTGCGTGTCCTCACCGCGGCCGTGCTTGTCCAGCAGCTCGTTGAGGTCGTTGACCATGTCGGTGACGCGCTGGCGATCCTCGTCGGTGGCGCCTTCCAGCGCTTCTTTCATGCCGGCGAAGCGTTGGTCGAGCATCTCGCGGCCAAGCAAATCCTTGATTTGGTCGTACTTTTCGCGAGCCTCGTCGCTGCGCCAGTTGTACTCGGCGAGTTCTTGGACGGCCTTGGCCGGCGAGGACGGCAGCGCGTCGAGCTGAAGTTCACCGAAGCGGGCGTCGTCGTCGAGCGCGCGGGCCAGTTCCTTGCGCTCGGCCAGTACCGCCTCGTCGAGCAGCTTTTTGACGTCCTGCAGAGTTCCGTCTAAGTTGTTGCGGCGCAACAAATCCCGTCGACGGCGGTTCGCTTCTGCCGCCAACCGGTCGGCGCCGGGCATGTTCCTGGTACCGCGACGCAGCAGCTCGGACAGCGCCCGGCGCGGGGAGGTCCCGCCCATGACGTCCTGCCCGATCTGCTCGAGCGCCTCGCGCAGATCCACCGGCGGAGCCAGCGGGTCGGGCCCGCCGGTGTACGCCGAGTATCGCGATGAGTGCGCTTTAGCCATAGACGGTTTGGCCCTCCCCGGACACCTTGTCGATGCGCTTGGCCAGATACAGCGCTTCCAACGCCAGCTCCAACGCCGCGGCCCGCTCGCCCTCGGATTCCGCGTTCAGCCGGTCGGCGATCTCCTCCACCACGGGCAACCCCGGAACCGCGGCGAGCACGTCCTTGGCCGAGACCCGCTCGCCCGTCGTCACCGCCGAGCCGCCCTCCACGGCGGCGACCAACGAACTCACGTCGATGCCGCCCAGCGCTCGAGACGCGGTGTCGGCGGTCGCGCGGCGCAACAGGTGTTCGAGCACCGCCTGTTCGCGGCCCTCCTCGCCGGATTCGAATTCCAGCTTGCCGCGCAGCACGTCGATCACGGTGCCCAGGTCGACAACTCGGGCGACCGGGTCGCTCTCGCCGAGGATGGCACCGCGGTGCCGAGCGGCGGCGGCGACGGTCTCCGCGGCGGCGATGGCAAAACGCGCCGACACCCCGGAACGCTGGTCGACCGAGTTGGACTCGCGCAGGTAGCGGGCGAACCGGGCGATCACCTGCGTCAGGTATTCCGGAACCTGCGCGCTCAGGTGCGCCTCCTGCACGATGACGCCGACCTCGGCGTCGAGCTCCAGCGGGTAGTGGGTGCGGATTTCGGCGCCGAACCGGTCCTTGAGCGGGGTGATGATGCGACCGCGGTTCGTGTAGTCCTCGGGGTTGGCGCTGGCGACCACCAACACATCCAGCGGCAGGCGCAGTGTGTAGCCACGGACCTGGATGTCGCGTTCCTCCATCACGTTGAGCATCGACACCTGAATGCGCTCGGCCAAGTCGGGCAGTTCGTTGACCGCCACGACGCCGCGGTGCGCGCGCGGAATCAGTCCGTAGGCGATGGTCTCCGGATCGCCGAGGCTGCGCCCCTCGGCCACCTTGATCGGGTCGATGTCGCCGACCAGGTCGGCGACGCTGGTGTCGGGGGTGGCCAGCTTCTCGGTGTAGCGCTCACTGCGGTGCTTCCACTCCACCGGCAGGTCGTCACCGAGTTGCGCCGCCCGCCGTATCCACTCCGGTGTAATCGGCGTGTACGGGTGCTCGCTGAGCTCGGACCCGGCGATCACCGGCGTCCACTCATCGAGCAGCCCGACCAGCGCGCGCAGCAGCCGGGTTTTGCCCTGGCCGCGTTCGCCGAGCAGAACGAAGTCGTGACCCGCGATCAGCGCCCGCTCCAGCTGGGGCAACACGGTGTCGTCGAATCCAAAGATGCCCGGCCAAATGTCGTCACCTTCGGCCAGCGCGGTCAGCAGATTCTCGCGGATTTCCTGCTTGACTCCCCGTTCACGATGGCCGGCGGCACGCAGCTCGCCGACGGTTCGGGGCAGATTGCTCGGTGATGTCACCACTCCAAGTTACGTCGCGCCGCAAAGGTGCGTCATGTGCACCGGCTTTAGTGAGCGAAGTGACGCGCACCGGTGAGGTACACGGTGACGCCGGCTTCGGCTGCCGCGGCGGTCACTTCGTCATCGCGCACCGAGCCGCCGGGGTGCACGATGGCCTTGACTCCGGCACGCGCCAGCGTTTCCAACCCGTCGGGGAAGGGGAAGAACGCGTCGGAGGCCGCCACCGCTCCCGCGACGCGGTCGCCGCCGCGTGCATTCCCTCTTTCAACGGCCAGCCGGGCCGCGTCGACGCGGTTGACCTGGCCCATGCCGACACCGATCGTGGCGCCCCCGGAGGCGATCACGATCGCGTTCGACTTGACCGCGCGACAGGTACGCCACGCAAAGACCAGGTCGCTCAACGTCGCCGGGTCGGCCGGTGATCCGGTCGCCAGCGTCCAGTTGGCCGGATTGTCCCCGTGCGCATCCAGCTGATCGCGCTGCTGTATCAGCAGTCCCCCGCTGACCGGTTTCAGCTCGGAGCCACCGGCCAGCGGCTCGGACGCCACCAGCACCCGGATGTTCTTCTTGCGCGTCAGCACATCGAGGGCATCCGGCGCGTAGGCCGGGGCGACGATCACCTCGGTGAAGATGGTGCTGACGTACTCCGCCATCTCAACGCTGACTTCGGTATTCGTGGCGATGACTCCGCCGAAGGCACTCAGCGGATCGCATTCGTGGGCCTTGCGATGTGCGTCGGCGACCGAAACCGACGAGACGGCGATGCCACACGGGTTGGCGTGCTTGATGATTGCCACACAGGTCTGCTCGTGGTCGAAGGCTGCCCGCCAGGCCGCGTCCGCATCGGTGAAGTTGTTGTAAGACATCTCTTTTCCGTGCAGCTGCTCGGCCTGTGCCAGCCCCGGCCAAGCGGCCGGGTCGACGTAGAGCGCCGCCTGCTGGTGCGGGTTCTCGCCGTAGCGCAGCATCGCCGAGCGGCGCCAACTGTGGCCGAACCACTGCGGAAACGTCGTCTCCGGGTGCTCGGGCGACAGGGTGCACTCCATCCACGTCGCCACGGCGATGTCGTACTCCGCGGTGTGCTGAAAGGCCAACGACGCCAGCTTCTTGCGCTCAGCGAGAGTGAAACCGCCATTGCGTGTCGCGGCGAGCACCCCGTCGTAGCCGCGTGGGTCGACGACCACCGCCACACTCGGATGATTCTTCGCGGCGGCCCGAACCATCGACGGCCCGCCGATGTCGATCTGCTCGACGCATTCGTCGATGCCCGCGCCGGAGTCGACGGTCTGACTGAACGGATACAGGTTGACGACGACCAGCTCGAAGGCCGCGATCCCGAGCTCCTGGAGCGCCGCGGCGTGCTCGGGCTTGCGCAGATCGGCCAGCAGTCCGGCGTGCACGCGCGGGTGCAGTGTCTTGACCCGGCCATCGAGCACCTCGGGAAAGCCGGTCAGCTCCTCCACGGGTGTCACCGAAATCCCGTTATCTGCAATGGTCTTCGCGGTCGATCCGGTCGAGACGATCTCGACCCCCGCCGCACTCAGGCCCTGGGCGAGTTCTATCAGGCCGGTCTTGTCGTAGACGCTGATCAACGCGCGGCGAATCGCTCTTCTTGATTCGTCAGTGGTCACTGGAGTGCTCATCCCAGGGTCGCCTTTCGTCCGATCCAGGTCACGCCGCGGTTCGCGATCGCGGCCACCACATCCACCAACAGTCGCCGTTCGATGACTTTGATGCGCTCGTGCAATGTCTCTTCGTCGTCGCCGTCGAGCACCGGAACGGGCTCCTGCGCCAGGATCGGCCCGGTGTCCATGCCGGCATCTACCAGGTGCACCGTACAGCCAGTGACCTTCACACCGTAAGCCAACGCTTCGGGAACCGCGTGCGCTCCCGCGAATGCGGGCAATAGCGCCGGATGCGTATTCAGCGTGCGTCCGCAGAATCGCGAAAGGAATTGCGGTCCAAGTATTTTCATGAATCCCGCAGAGACGATGAGATCGGGTGAGTGCGCGGCGGTCGCCTCGGTGATGGCGGCGTCCCAGGCATCGCGGTCGGGGTAGTCGCCAAGCCGGACGGTAAAGGTGGGAATCGCCGCGGCCGTGGCGATCTCGGTGGCCCGGCAGTCGCGGTCCACGCCGACGGCGACCACGCGTGCCGGATAGTCGTCGACGGCGGCAGCCAGCAGGGAATTCAGTAGCGATCCGGTGCCCGATGCCAGCACCAGCAGTCGCGCCGGCGCACTCGGGGGCACGCGGAGCGGTTCGACCACATCGCGAGCCTACTAACGACGATGTCCCGCTGACGATACGACCGGCCGAACCCCGAGTTGTCGCTTCAGGCGGGGGGAGCGGCTAGTCCTCGGAGTCGCGCCCGACCGCGGGTTCGTCGGGCGCCGGTTCATCGGGGGTGGGCCCGCCGGGCGTCGGCGCGTCGAACGCGGGGTCGCCGGGCATGGGTTCGGCGAGCGTCGGTTCGGCGAACATGGATGCCTCCTCGGCGTCGAGCAGCATGTCGTGTCCGGCAGCGGGGCCGGCCTCGTCGAACACGCCCGCGAAGTCCTTGGGGTCCTCCGCCGGCGGCGCGGCCGCGCGTTTGGATTTGGGCCGCCGGGACCTTCTAAGTCGGATGGGCCTGATCCCGCCGGTCATCACCACCGTGACCCAGCCGACGACCGCGAACCAGAAGAAGGTGCCCACCCATAAGGCACCCTGGTCCACCCCGACGTCGCCGAAGTTGCCCAGTCGGCCGCTGCTGCCGAGCGCCAGCAGCGACATCATCAGCGCCCCGACCACCGCGGCAACGAGCAGCTTGACCAGCGCTGGAACTAGCGGAAGCGGACGACGCGCGCATTGCTGTCCGACCGCCACACCCGCCGACGCCCCGACGATGAGCAGGGCAACCCACACCGGCCCCAACGGTGGCGTGGGAACCGCGGCCAGGACGGGCAACGCCGGGATGTCGCCGCCGAAAACGGTGAACGAGCTGAACGTCGCGAAACCAATATGTGCGCTGGAACCCACCGCGACCGCCGACGTGCCCACGATGACGTTGGGCGCATAGAGCACCGAGAGCACGGTGATGCTGAACTCGCCGAAGACGGAATCGGTGATCCCGTAGAGGTCTTGCATCGTCGACCAGTGCACAACCAGCGATCCCGCCGTCACGAACCCGGAGAGCCCGACCAGCGCCAGCACGCCGGCGGCCGCGGCACGCAGCGAGTCGCCCAGCCAGAAGGGCAACGACGCCACCGCCAGCGCCCGCCGGCCCACCCGAGACCCCACGCCGATCGCGG
The DNA here is from genome assembly GCF_026723865.1 of Mycobacterium sp. Aquia_216. Classification (NCBI taxonomy): domain Bacteria; kingdom Bacillati; phylum Actinomycetota; class Actinomycetes; order Mycobacteriales; family Mycobacteriaceae; genus Mycobacterium; species Mycobacterium sp. Aquia_216. The sequence continues at coordinate 5,394,949 of NZ_CP113529.1, forward strand.
CGCCGATGGCGTGGACCACCAGGACGCTCGAGAACGCGCGCAGGGCGTTGGGCGTCTGCAGCTCGGTGAGCACCGTGGACGCGTCGTGGATGACCGCCAGCGCGATCGCCGCGATCAGCAGCGGACCGCCGAGCGCCGACGCGACAACCCAGCGGACCACGAGCCAGGACGAATACTTGCTGGTGGCCCGTGCCGTGGTGCGCGCGGTCGCCCACACCATGAACAGGATTGGCAGCAGCGGCAATACGCCCAACTCGCGGCCACCGATCGAAATCGGCACCCGGTGTACGCCGAGCCAGATGCTCGCGATCGCGCCCAGCGCGCCGGTCATGTCGCTGTTGGCGATCAGTAGCTGCAGCAGTGTGACCGCGGCGATGATGACCAGCGCCAGCACAGCTGGGCCGAACGCGACCCGGACGAGGTCACGAGCCTGGCGAGCACCCGCTGCCCGGTTGTCCCCGCTTTCTGACACCCTTGTCACTCTTGGCGCACGTGCCCGACGAGGCGCGAGGGCCCGCGGTTAGGCCGGGGCCGGTCCAGACGGTGACGACGGCGACTGGTCGCCGCTCTGCTCGGACCCACCCGCACCGCCGGCCGACGGTGGCGGGCTGAAGCTCGGGAACCCGGTGGGCGGCGTGGACGGACCCTGCTGGGATGCCGACTGCGGTCCGGACTGGGCACCGAATCCGCCGGTCGGGATCGCGCTCTGGGTGGGAGCCTGGCTCGACGGGTAGCCGCCGTATTGCGATCCGTACCCCCCGGGGGCCTGCGGGTTGTGCTGCTGCGGGGACTGCTGGCCGTAGTAGCCGCCGTGCTGCTGAGCTCCGTATTGCCCGTACTGGCCGTATTGCCCGTACTGCGCGTAAGGGTCGTACTTGGGCCGCGGCGGCGGCGCGGTGATCACTCCGGAGTCCAACAGCAGCACGACGACGGAGGCGACGGCCTGGAGCACGCTGCACGCCACCAGAGGCCACATGGCCCAGCCGATGGCGAATCCGGCCGGGGTGTTGATGACCTCCGCGATCGACAGCAGCGCGCCCAGCACGGCGACGGCCGCCACCACCCCGGCGTAGTTCTTCGCCTTGGGCAGCAGGCTCAGCCCGGCGAGCAGCGCGGCCAGCACGGCGACGAGCACCGCGGTGCCGGCGTCACCGGCGCGTCCGCCCGAGGCCGGACCCAGGTCGGCGCTGAGCACGAACGTCGGCCCGAAGTTCAGCAGGTACACCGCCAGACCGAGTACCACCACCGCGATGTTGACGTACAGCGGAAGCTTGCTCGCGGCGTCGTCGGTCTTCGCGAACGATGGTGTGGCGCCCGGATAGGAGCCGCTGGGCTGCGCTTGCGGGTATCCGGGACTCCCGGGCGAGTAGGTCATAAGTCCTCCTGTTGCTTCCAATGCCTTCAGACCTCGGCGGGCGTCACGCCACTGTTGCAGTGCGACGCTGTGCTTCCAGGGCCCGCCGTTCTCAAACACCAAGACGTGCCCGCGCTCGTGTTACGCGCGATCGATCAACCACGCTAGCGCACGTTCGGGCGCCCGTGCCGGAGCGACCGGCGCCCGCGCGCGACCAGGGCCGATCGTCGCGTGACCCCATCTTCGCGATGGTCTGCGGGGGGCAGCTTGCTCAGCACAGGTAGAACACGTTCTAATTCTGTGCATGGATTACGGGCTTGTGCTTTTCACCAGTGACCGAGGCATCGCTCCGGCGGCCGCCGCCAAACTTGCCGACGACCACGGCTTTCAGACGTTCTACGTGCCGGAACACACCCACATCCCGGTCAAGCGGGAGGCGGCGCACCCGACGACGGGTGACGAATCCCTGCCCGACGACCGGTATATGCGCACGCTGGACCCGTGGGTGAGCCTGGGCGCCGCGTGCGCGGTCACCTCGCGGGTGCGGCTGTCCACGGCGGTGGCGCTGCCCGTCGAGCATGACCCGATCACGCTGGCGAAAAGCATCGCCACCCTGGACCACCTCTCCGGTGGCCGGGTCAGCCTGGGCGTCGGATTCGGCTGGAACACCGACGAACTCGCCGATCACGGCGTGCCAGCCGGGCGGCGCCGCACCTGCCTGCGCGAGTACCTCGAAGCAATGCGTGCGCTGTGGACACAAGAGGAAGCCGAATACGACGGCGAGTTCGTCAAATTCGGCCCCAGCTGGGCCTGGCCCAAGCCGGTGCAGCCGCACATCCCGGTGCTGGTGGGCGCCGCGGGCACCGAGAAGAACTTCAAGTGGATCGCACGCAGCGCCGACGGCTGGATCACCACGCCGCGCGACTTCGACATCGACGAGCCGGTCAAGCTGCTGCAGGACACCTGGGCGGCCGCCGGCCGCGACGGCGCCCCGCAGATCGTGGCGCTGGACTTCAAGCCGGTGCCCGAGAAGTTGGCGCACTGGTCCGAGCTCGGCGTGACCGAGGTGCTGTTCGGTCTGCCGGACAAGTCCGAAGACGAGGTCGCCGCCTACGTTGAGCGCTTGGCCGGCAAACTCGCCGCCCTGGTCTAAGGCTCAGGCCAGCGCGGCCCGGTTGTCCTTTTCCGTCGGCCGCACCACGATCGACGCCCCGAGCGGCTCGCCCTCGCTGAGCAACCCGACCAGATCGGGGTCCTCGGTCAGAGCCAGGAAGCGGCTGCCGTCGTCATCGAGGCGGCCGATGATGATGCCGGTGTGCACCGGCCAGTCGTAGCGCACGGTGTAGGTCTCGATGGTCGCCGGACCGTCCGCCTTGACCGTGACCGGCAGCTTGGGACGGGCGGCGACCTCGGCGCGCAGCGCCGCGCTGTCGTCGGGCTTCCAGTCCACCGGCATGGTCGAGTACACCCCGACGGAGTACTTGCTCATGATCCCGCCATTGGCGGCGACCAGGCCGAATTGACCTGGACGGTCACGCATTTCGCTGACCGTCTCGGCGATGCCGTGCAGTGAGTAGTTGTTGCCCGGTCCGCCGAAGTACGGCAGGCCGCCGGTGAGCGTCAGCCCGCGGGGATCGTCGGTGGCCAGACCCGTCCCGTCGCAGAAGTTGAACACCGGCACCGGAAAGCAGCTGTAGAGATCGAAGGTCGAGACGTCGTCGATACCGATACCGGCCCCGGCGAGCGCTTCCTGGACCGCCAGGACCGAGGCCGAGTTGTACGTCAGGTCGACGCGGTCCAGCAGCGGCTGATCCACCATGTCGGCGTGGCCGTGCAGATACACCCAGCGTTCCTCGGGCACGCCGAGCCGGCGCGCGGCGGCCACCGACATCAGCAGCACGGCCGCACCCTGATTGACCTGGTCACGGGCCAACAGCAGCCTCGGGTACGGATCGCAGATCATCCGGTTGGACGCGGTCACGGTGATGAGTTCGTCGACGCTGCGCTCGAGCGGGGAGGACGCAAAGGGGTTCTTCGCCGCCACTTTGGTGAACGGGGCGAACAGCTCACCCATCTGGCGCCGGTACTCGGCCACGCTCAAGCCCACCCGGCCGCGACGCGCGTTCTCCAGCAGCCCGTACTGGGCCGGCGCTCCGATCAGGCCATGGGCGACGGTGTAGTCGTCGAACAGCCCGTCGTAGCCGAAACCCCGGTCCTCGAGCGAACCTTCGACAGTGTCGGAATGGTCGGGCTTATCCCGGTCGGCGAAATACCGAATGCTGGACGTGTTTTCCGAGCCGAATATCAGCACGACCTCCGCCTCACCCGAGGCGATGACGCCGGCGAACTCAGTGACCAGATGCTGGGGGCCCTGACCGCCGATGGGCTCGAGAATCGCGCGGGCCGGTGCGGCACCGATGCGCTTGGCCACCGACCGCGGGTAGTTGTTGGACTTGCCCATCGGCGCCGGTGTGCGCCCGGAGAGCTCGAACTGCCGGATCGCTGCGACGGTGTCAATGGCCGCGGCGACGGCGGTGGCGTCCGTCCCGGAGCCATGCAGTGCGGCTTGCGCCGCTGCCGTCGCCAGCTCCACCGGCGACATCCCGCGGTAGCCGGAGTCCTCGATGCGCTCGGTGAACTGCCCCACACCGACGACGACAGGAGTGTTCGGGTCGAGATTCATAGGTCAACTATCTACCGCAGACGTTTCCCGGTCGAATCGGGGCCCCTCCGCAGCACCACGGGTCGATAGTGGCGACCCGCTTCGCCCGGCTGCGCCGCGCTCGCGATCACCACCACGGGTCGATAGTGGCGACCCGCTTCGCCCGGCTGCGCCGCGCTCGCGATCACCACCACGGGTCGATAGTGGCGACCCGCTTCGCCCGGTCTCCCGCTACAGGCTCTGCAGGATTTCCCGGGCGAGTGCCGCGGTCTCCGACGGCGTCTTGCCCACCTTGACGCCGGCGGCCTCCAAGGCCTCCTTCTTCGCCGCCGCGGTGCCCGACGAGCCGGACACGATGGCGCCCGCGTGGCCCATCGTCTTGCCTTCCGGCGCAGTGAATCCCGCGACGTAGCCGACGACCGGCTTGGACACATTGGCCTTGATGTAGTCGGCCGCCCGCTCCTCGGCGTCACCGCCGATCTCACCGATCATGACGATGACCTTGGTCTCGGGGTCCTTCTCGAAGGCCTCGATGGCGTCGATGTGGGTGGTGCCGATCACCGGGTCGCCACCGATACCGATCGAGGTCGAGAAGCCGAAATCGCGCAGCTCGTACATCATCTGGTAGGTGAGCGTGCCCGACTTGGACACCAGCCCGACGGGGCCGGATCCGCTGATGTTGGCGGGAGTGATGCCGGCCAGCGCCACGCCCGGCGTGATGATTCCGGGACAGTTCGGCCCGATGATGCGGGTCTTCTGTCCCTTGTCGACGTTGTAGGCCCACGCATATGCGCTGTCCTGCACCGGAATTCCCTCGGTGATGACCACCAGCAGCGGGATCTCGGCGTCGATCGCCTCGATGATCGCGTCCTTGGCGAATTTCGGCGGCACGAAGACGACCGACACGTTGGCGCCGGTCTCCTTGATCGCCTCGGCAACGCTGCCGAACACCGGGAGTTCGACGTCCTTGCCGACGGGGTCCACGTGCGACACGGTCGTGCCCGCCTTGCGGGCGTTGACGCCGCCCACCAGGTTCGTTCCCGCCTTGAGCATCAGCGCGGTGTGCTTGGTGCCCTCACCACCGGTGATGCCCTGGACGATGACCTTGGAGTCCGCGTTAAGAAAAATAGACATGGGTCATGGCTCCCTTACTTGTTCGCCAGCTCGGCGGCTTTGTCGGCGCCCGCGTCCATGGTCTCGGCCTGGATCACCAGCGGGTGGTTGGCTTCAGCGAGGATTTGGCGACCCTGGTCGACGTTGTTGCCGTCGAGCCGGACCACGAGCGGCTTGTTGGCCTCGTCACCGAGCATGTTCAGTGCGGTCACGATGCCGTTGGCGACGGCGTCGCAGGAGGTAATGCCGCCGAACACGTTCACGAACACGGCCTTGACCTGCTTGTCGTTCAGGATGACATCGAGTCCGGCGGCCATCACCTCGGCCGAGGCGCCCCCGCCGATGTCGAGGAAGTTGGCCGGCTTGACCCCGCCGTGCTTCTCGCCGGCGTAGGCGACGACGTCGAGCGTGGACATCACCAGCCCCGCGCCGTTGCCGATGATGCCAACCTGACCGTCGAGCTTGACGTAGTTGAGGTCGTGTTCCTTGGCCTTGAGTTCCAGCGGGTCGGTGGCGTCGCGGTCCTCGAACTCGGCGTGGCCGGGCTGCCGGAAGTCGGCGTTGGCGTCCAGGGTGACCTTGCCATCCAGCGCGAGGATCTGGTCGTCCGGCGTGCGCACCAGCGGGTTGACCTCCACCAGCGTGGCGTCTTCGGCGACGAACAGCTCCCACAGCTTGGAGATGGTGTTCGCCGCGGCGTCGAGGACCTCGGCCGGGAGGTGACCCTGCTCCGCGATGGAACGGGCGGTCGCGAGGTCGACACCGGTCACGGCGTCCACCGGCACCTTGGCCAGCCGCTCGGGCTTGGTGGCGGCCACCTCTTCGATCTCCATGCCGCCCTCGACCGAGCACATCGCCAGGTAGGTGCGGTTGGCGCGGTCGAGTAGGAACGAGATGTAGTACTCCTCGGCGATGTCGCTGGCCTCGGCGACCAACAACTTCTTCACGACGTGGCCCTTGATGTCCAGGCCGAGGATGTTCTTGGCGTGTTCGTAGGCGTCGTCGGGTGTTGCGGCGTATTTCACGCCACCGGCTTTGCCGCGGCCGCCGACCTTCACCTGCGCCTTCACCATCACCGGCGCACCGACCTCCGTCGCGATTTCCTTCGCGCCCTCGGCCGTGTCGGTGACCCGACCGGGCGTAGTAGGTACGTTGTGCTTGACGAACAGCTCTTTCGCTTGATACTCGAAAAGGTCCATGAACTCACTGTCTTCGCTCGACTTGACTACAGGCCTACAGGTAGGCGGTGCCGGAATCGGCAACTCGCACGGTGGAACTGTATCCACACTCCAAATCGCCGCTGCCGCCGCATCCACCGATGTGGCGCAGCTCACGACACGCCGAATGAGGACTAAACGTGATCCAGTTCACAATCCTGCGCCGAGGTTGCCAGTCGGATCGGTAAACGGATAACGTCCTAAAGTCCAGATAACGTTATGGTCACGATACGAGGACATTTCAGCTTGTCCCAACACCGTCTTGCGCGTTCTCCTGCGTTGTCAGGAGGAGGCCGCCCCCACCGCGAGAGCTGGGCGCAGTCGCACCGCAACGAAGTCACCGAGATCCTGCCGCTGGACGGATTCGACTTCGACGACCTGGACTTCGCGGATTCCGGCGAACTCGACGACCTGGACCTGAGCAACGACTCCACATTCGATTACGAAGCACAGGTGCTGCTCGCGCCCGAGCTGGACGACCTGGATGAGATCGACGATCAGACCCCGCTGCGCCTGGCGGCCCCCGCCCCCGTGGCCGCCAACGAGGGCCTGACCCAGCTCGCCCTCAAGCTCGGCGCGGACTCGCATCCGGCTGGCGCGGACGTCACCGACGTCATCGGTATGGCCCGCCGCGGCGGGCAACACCGCAAGCAGCCGACCAGCGCGGCCAAGGGTCGTGTGCTGATCTCCGCGATGGCCGCCGGCGCCGCGGCCGCGGCGGCGCACACCGCGACCAGCCAGGCCGAAACCACCAAGGCCGAGACCGTGCTGACCGCTAACGCGTCGGCCCTGATCGGCGGGACGAGCGGCAACGCCACCCGCGGCCCCCAGGTGATCGCGGTCCAGCCCGTCGCGAACGCGTTGCACAACCAAGAATTCGCCAAGGGCGTGGCCTTTGCTAACGATCGCGCCCAGCGCGAAGCGCGACTGCAGCAGCCGCTGTACGTCATGCCCACCCACGGGATCTTCACGTCGAACTTCGGGTATCGCTGGGGCGTGCTGCATGCCGGCATCGACCTCGCCAACTCGATCGGAACGCCGATCGTTGCGGTGTCCGACGGCGTCGTCATCGACGCCGGCCCAACCGCCGGCTACGGAATGTGGGTCAAGTTGCTCCACGCCGACGGCACTGTCACGTTGTATGGCCACATCAACACCGCGCTGGTCAGCGCTGGCCAGCGGGTGATGGCCGGCGACCAGATCGCCACCATGGGCAACCGGGGCAACTCCACCGGCCCACACCTGCACTTCGAGGTGCTGCAGGGCGGCTCCGAACGAATCGACCCGGTGCCGTGGCTGGCCAAGCGAGGACTTTTCGTCGGCAATTACGCTGGTTGAGGTGACCGCGCCGAACGACCCTTCGCCTTCTGAGCCCCCCGCCGAATCACGGACGCGGATCATCCGGCGTGCTCCGACCGGACCGATTCCCTCGATCCCGGAAAGCCCGACCACGCATCTGCCGCGCCAGGCGGTCGCCGATCAGGAAGCCACTCGCGCGGCTGCGCGCAACGCGGTGCCGGATCGCCCGGTCGATGAGTCGAGTTCGCGGACGGCGGTCGGGGCCGCTGCGGTCAGCATCGTCAGCGGCTGGGCCACGTCGGTGGTGGCCACCGATCTGATCGCCGGCTGGTGGCGGACCGACCGCCTATTCTGCATCGCGATCGCGTTTCTCGCCCTGACCTTCGCGGCGACCACCGTCGCCGGCGTCATCGCGCTGTTGCAACGTCGGGCCGTGGGCCGCTACCTGATCGCGACGGGGGCGGTGGTTGCGGTGCTGACCTATGGCGGCGTGTTCATCGCCGGCGCACGCGTCGCGTGGATCGTGCACGCCTTCCCGCTGCTCCCGATCGCCAGTGTGGTGTTGGCGATGCACCCGCAGACCAAACGCTGGCTGCAACGGTAGTCGAGCCGAGCTCTACAGCTTGCTGACCGGGGCGTGGTTGTGCATCAACTTGACCCGTCCGGAGCTGCCGAAGTCGATCAGCGACATCGCCGATTCGCCGACGCCGGAGACTTCCTCGACCCGGCCCAGCCCGTACTTGTCGTGAGTCACGCGATCGCCGGGCGCCAGCACCAGCAGCGGACGCTTGCTTGCTCCGGAGCGGGTGGGCGCGGCGCGCGGCGTTCCGAACCGTCCGGCACCGCTCACCGGCGCGCTGTAGGACGGGGCCGGTGCAGTGCGCCGCCACTCCATCAGTTCTTGCGGAATCTCTTGCAGGAAGCGGGATTCGGGGTTAAGCATCGGCTGCCCCCAGGAAGACCGGACAATGGCCCGGCTCACATACAGCCGCTGGCGGGCGCGGGTGATGCCCACGTAGGCCAGCCGCCGTTCCTCGGAGAGTTCCATCGGGTCGTCGAGCGCCCGCATGTGCGGGAACATGCCGTCCTCCCAGCCGGTGACAAATACCACCGGGAACTCCAGACCCTTCGCGGTGTGCAGGGTCATCAACGTCACCAGGCCCGCGGCGTGCTCGGGAATCTCGTCGGTGTCGGCGACGAGGGAGACCCGCTCCAGAAATGACGCCAGCACCCCGGTGTCGGGCACGTCTTCATCCTCGAGGGCCTGTGCGGAATCGTCGAGCGCGGCGGTGTTGGCCTGATCGATGCTGAATTCGTGTGCGACGCTGACGAGTTCGTTCAGGTTGTCCAGCCGGGCCAGTTCCTGCGGATCGGTTGAGGACTCCAGCTCCCGGCGATATCCGGTGCGCTCCAGCACCGACTCGACCAGATCGCCGAGGTCGTCGTCGAGGTGGCCCCGCAGCTCGTCCAGCAGCTCGACGAAACCCGAAATCGCCTTCTCTGCACGGGAATTGAGCATCGGAACTTTGCCTTCGGCGGCGGCGACCAGCGCGTCGGCGAAGCTGGCGCCGGTGTTCTCGGCGTAGACCGCGACACACGCCTCGGCGCGATCGCCGATGCCGCGGCGCGGGGTGTTGAGGATGCGTCGCATGCTGACCGCGTCGCCCGGGTTGTCCAGCACCCGCAAGTAGGCGACGATGTCGCGGATTTCCTTGCGTTCGTAGAAGCGGACTCCCCCGACGACCTTGTACGGAATTCCGGCGCGGATGAACACCTCTTCCAACGATCGCGACGAGTTGTTGGTGCGATAGAAGACGGCTACATCGTTATAGGTAATTTCGCCGCGCTGGGCGAGCGCGTCAATTTCTTCGGCCACGAACCTGGCCTCGTCGTGTTCATTGTCGGCGACGTAGCCGACGATCAACTCCCCTTCACCGGCGTCGGTCCACAGCCGCTTCTCCCGGCGCCCGGAATTCCGCGCGATCACCGAATTGGCCGCCGACAAAATGTTCTGCGTCGAGCGGTAATTCTGCTCGAGCAGAATAGTCGTCGCATCGGGGTAGTCGCGCTCAAACTCCTCGATATTGCGAATGGTCGCGCCGCGGAACGCATAGATCGACTGATCGGCATCCCCGACCACACATAATTCCGCGGGCGGCACGTTGTCGTCGGACGAATCACCATCGTCGCGTCCGACCAATTCCCGCACCAACACGTACTGCGCGTGGTTGGTGTCCTGATATTCGTCGACCAGGACGTGCCGAAACCGGCGCCGGTAATACTGACCGATCTGCGGGAAGGTCTGCAGCACCGCGACCGTCTCGCCGATCAGGTCGTCGAAGTCCAACGCGTTGGCCGTCCGCAGCCGCCGCTGGTATTCGCTGTATACCGAGGCGACGGTGCGCGCCAGATCATCGGATTCGTCCGTGAGATTGGACACAGCCTGGTCCGGATCGATCAGCTCGTTCTTCAGGTTGGAGATGCCGACCGACAGCAGTCGCGGCGAGTACCGCTTGATGTCCAGGCCCATGTCGCGCCCGATCATCTGCAACAGGCGCCGCGAGTCGTCGGCGTCGTAGATAGAGAAGTTCGAATTGAGGCCTTGGATCAGGGAGGCCTGGTTGCGCAGGATGCGCACGCAGGTCGAGTGAAACGTCGACACCCACATCGCGCGGGCGCGGTTGCCGACCAGCCGTACCACCCGTTCGCGCATCTCAGCAGCGGCCTTATTGGTGAAGGTGATGGCCAGAATCTGTCCGACCCCGACACCGCGCGCGGCGACCAGATAGGCGACGCGACGCGTCAGCACCGCGGTCTTCCCGGAGCCCGCGCCCGCCACGATCAGCAGGGGCGAGCCCTCATGTACCACCGCTTGGCGTTGTTGAGGATTAAGGCCGTCGAGCAGCTGATCGATCCCGGCGGCGAGCTTGGCATCAGTTGCGTGCACAGTCATGTCTGCCTAAATTTACCGCTACCCGCCGACGAGAAAGGCCCAGGCTACGGCCCCCAAGCAAGGTGAGGTTGCTGAACTCGTCGTTTTGCCTCGGGGGGTCCGAGCGTGTGGCACACTCGTTACATGGACAATGCACAGCTCCATCGCCGCCTATCGATCCTCGAGTGGCGTCGCCGATTTTACTGTGGGTACCGCCCAGCGGTCCCCATGGTCTAGCTGTGGATGCTAGAGCCCTGTGGTCCGCCTTCGGATTCAGGGCTCAAACTTTTTCCAAAGCCGGATAACGTTTTCAAGCCCAATAGCGAACAAGACCAAAAGAACAACATCAAAACAACACGGGGGTGTAGGGATGAGCGTCGAGATGATCGACATTGAACAGTTGGCGAACATTGAAGAGTTGCGTCTTGAGATCGACCGGCTCGATGCCGAGATACTCGCCGCTGTCCAGAGGCGCGCCGAAGTTTCTCGCGAGATCGGCCGGGCCCGGATGGCATCCGGCGGCACCCGGTTGGTCCACAGCCGGGAAATGAAGGTTATCCAGCGCTACAGCGAGCTCGGCCCGGAAGGTAAAGACCTGGCGATGCTGTTGCTGCGGCTGGGCAGGGGCCGGCTCGGCCACTAAAGATCCTCAGTATCGAGGATTATTTCTACCGCCAATTTCGGTATTGCCCGGGCGTTTTGCGCTGGCCGCCAGCGGTGGCTGTGGCCGGTGAGTCGGCACTAGGGTCGAACCATGACCTCCGTGCTGACTATCTCCGACATCACTGCCACCCCGGCGTGGGACGCCCTGCGTAGGCATCACGAACAAGTCGGCGAAACCCACCTCCGCCAATTCTTCGACGACGACCCGGATCGCGGCCGCGATCTGACCGTGACGGTCGGCGACCTCTACATCGACTACAGCAAGCACCGTGTCACCCGCGAGACGCTGCGCCTGCTGATCGACCTGGCACGGGCGGCCAATCTCGAAGAGCGCCGGGATCAAATGTTCTCCGGCGTGCACATCAATACCTCAGAGGATCGCGCGGTCCTGCACACCGCACTTCGGTTGCCCCGGGATTCCGAGTTGGTTGTCGACGGCCACAACGTCGTCGAGGACGTCCACAGCGTGCTGGATGCGATGGGTGATTTCACCGACCGGCTGCGCAATGGTGAGTGGACGGGGGCCACCGGGGAACGGATCAAGACGGTGGTCAACATCGGCATCGGCGGATCGGACCTCGGTCCGGTGATGGTGTACCAAGCGCTGCGCCATTACGCGGACGCGGGTATTTCGGCGCGCTTCGTCTCCAACGTCGATCCGGCCGACCTGGTCGCCACCCTGGCCGAGTTAGAGCCGGCCACAACGCTTTTCATCGTCGCGTCCAAGACATTCTCCACCCTGGAGACGCTGACCAACGCGACCGCGGCGCGCCGCTGGCTGACCGACGCGCTCGGTGATTCGGCAGTATCCAAGCATTTCGTCGCCGTCTCGACCAACAAGCGTCTGGTCGACGAATTCGGAATCAACACCGACAACATGTTCGGGTTCTGGGATTGGGTAGGTGGGCGCTACTCGGTCGATTCCGCGATCGGGCTGTCGGTGATGGCGGTGATCGGCCGAGAGGCCTTCGCCGACTTCCTGTCCGGGTTCCACATCGTCGACGAACACTTCAAGACCGTCCCGCTGGAGTCCAACGCGCCGGTGCTGCTCGGTCTTATCGGGCTCTGGTACTCCAACTTCTTCGACGCGCAGTCGCGCGCCGTGCTGCCCTACTCCAACGACTTGGCTCGGTTTGCCGCGTACCTGCAACAGCTGACCATGGAGTCCAACGGCAAGTCGACACGCGCCGACGGCAAGCCGGTGACCACTGAGACCGGCGAAATCTTTTGGGGCGAACCAGGAACCAACGGCCAGCATGCTTTTTACCAATTGATCCACCAGGGCACCCGTCTGGTGCCTGCCGATTTCATCGGCTTTAGCCAGCCCACCGACGATCTGCCCACCGCCGACGGCACTGGCAGTATGCACGACCTGTTGATGAGCAATTTCTTCGCGCAGACCCAGGTGCTGGCGTTCGGCAAAACCGCGGCGGAAATCGCCGCCGAGGGCACGCCCGCCGAGGTGGTGCCGCACAAGGTCATGCCCGGCAACCGACCGTCCACTTCGATTCTGGGCGAACGGCTTACGCCTTCAGCGGTGGGACAGCTGATCGCGCTCTACGAGCATCAGGTGTTCACCGAAGGCGTGGTGTGGGGAATCGACTCGTTCGATCAGTGGGGTGTCGAGCTGGGCAAGACGCAGGCCAAGGCGCTGCTTCCGGTGCTCACCAGCGACAGCTCCCCCGCGCCCCAGTCCGACAGCTCGACGGATGCCCTGGTCCGTCGCTACCGCACCGAACGAGGCCGGGTCAGCTAGTCGCTCTCAACCGGTCCGGCGCTGACCTTAGGCGAACGGCTTGGTCAGCGGCGGCGGCAGCACCCGCATCAGCTGCACCAGCGGCGCCCACGGCCATCGCGGCACCACGGCCCGTCCGGGCTCGCGCTCGATGGCAGCGACGAGGGCCTTGACGCCAGTTTCGTTGTCCACCATCAGAATTGTGCTTGCCGATTTGGCGGTCATCTCCGACTCGATGTAGCCGGGCTCGATCACCGAGACCTTGATCGGGCCCTTGGCATACTCCGCGCGCAGCGACTCCCCCAGGGAACGCACCCCGGCTTTGCTTGCGCAATAAGCAGCTTTGACACCCGGCACGCCGGCGTGGCCCAGCACCGACGAGATCAGCACCAGATGGCCCGAGCCGTTCTTGGTGAACATCTCCAGAGCCGTTTCGATCTGCACCAGCGCGGCCACCAGGTTGGTCTCGATGGTCTTCTTGTTCGCCCATAATTTGCCGGAGCCCAGCCGGGCGCCGCTGCCAATGCCGGCGTTGACGACGATGCGGTCGATGCCGCCGAGCTCGTCGCTCAGCTCCGCGAAAACCTTCGGCACCTGCTCGTGCTCCCGAACATCCAGCGTGGCGACCGCGAGCTTGATCGCGGGATACTGTTGCGCCAGCTCGGCTTTCAGCTCGTCGAGCCGGTCGGTTCGACGGGCGCACAGCGCCAGGTCGCGACCTTTGGCGGCAAAGGAACGCGCCATCCCGGCGCCCAGGCCGGAGCTGGCGCCGGTGATGAGGATCTTCTGGCGAGTCACCCGGGCAGCATATCGACAGGTGTCAGGTGCCGGCAGATCGGCTACTTGAGCAGCCGAGACATGCGCCGATCGGCCAGCACCTTGCCGCCGGTCTGGCACGTCGGGCAGTACTGAAAAGACTTGTCCGCGAACGACACTTCCCGCACAGTGTCCCCGCATACCGGGCAGGGCAGCCCGGTGCGGGCGTGCACCCGCAGCCCGGAGCGCTTCTCCCCTTTGAGCATCGCGGCTCCCTGGCCGACGGAACGGTGCACCGCATCGGTCAACACCGAGATCATCGCGTCGTGCAGGGTGATGAGCTGTTCGCGCGTCAGCTTCCCGGCCGTGGCGAACGGCGAGATCCTGGCGACGTGCAGGATTTCGTCGCTGTAGGCATTGCCGATCCCGGCCATCACCTTCTGGTCGGTGATCACGGTCTTGATCCGGCCGGTATTGCCGGCCAGCACCCCCGCCAAGTCGTCGGCACTCAGATCCAGGGCGTCCGGGCCCAGCGCGGCGATCCCGGGCACCTGCTCGGGATCGTCGACCAGCCACACCGCTAGCCGCTTCTGGGTGCCGGCCTCGGTCAGGTCGAAGCCCGGCCCGGTCCCGGGAACGCCCAGGTGGACGCGTAGCGCGATCGGCCCCTTGCCCGGCCGCAGCGGCGCCGCGGCCAGCTTGTCCGACCAGCGCAGCCAGCCCGCGCGCGACAGGTGCGCGATCAACAGCAGATTCTCCGCCTGCAGCCCCAGGTACTTACCCCACCGGTTGGCTCCGGTAATCGTCAGGCCGTGCAGGGCCGTGATCGGCGGATCGAAGGTTTTCAGGACGGACAGCGCCCCGACGTCAACGCGACCGATGGTCGATCCCACGGCATGGCGCCGCAGGTGGTCGACCAGCGCTTCGATCTCGGGCAGTTCGGGCACACATTCAGTTTGCCGATCGCGGCTGTGCAGTGTCCATCGAGGCTCACGGCGCCCGCAATAAATAGGTATCCATGATCCAGCCGTGCCGCTCGCGGGCCTGCGAACGCAGCGCCGCGATCCGCGACCCCACCTCGCCGACAGTGCCCTTCACCAGCAGTTCGTCGTCGGTGCCCAGGTAGGCGCCCCACCAGATCCGGGTATCGGGGCGGCAGTTCTGAAACGAGCAGTCCGCGTCGAGCATCACCACCGCCGAGCCCGACAGCGGGTGCGTGCGCAGCTGCCTACCGGTGGTGATCAGCACCGGTTCGCCGACGTCATTGAGCGGGATGCGGTGCCGGGCGGTCAGCGCCTGAACGGCGGTGATGCCAGGGACGACGTCGAACGTGAACTCCACCTCGGCGGCGACCGCGTCGAGGATCCGCAGCGTGCTGTCGTAGAGCGACGGGTCGCCCCAGGCCAGGAACGCACCGACGCCGTCGGGCCCCAGCTCGGTGACAATGGCCTGCGCCCAGATCCGCGTGCGCGCCGCATGCCAGTCAGCAACCGCTTCCCGGTAATCGCCTTGCCGGTCGCCCGGATCCGCCCGCTTTGGATCGGGCAACTCCACGAACCGATAGCCCGGTTCGCGGATGAACCGCGTGCAGATCTCCCGTCGCAGCCCCACCAGGTCGCTTTTCGCCTCGCCCTTGTCCATCGCGAAGAACACCTGAGTGTCGTTGAGCGCCGCGATCGCCTGGACGGTCACGTAGTCGGGGTCCCCGGCGCCGATACCGATCACGTGGATATGCCGACTCACCCGCTACCTCCTGACGCTCGTTTCCCGTCACATTGCCGAATCGCAACCTCAAACACCTAGTCGGGACCTCAAGTACCCAGTACCATGGGTATCGTCTGAAGCACCCAATGGAGGGACGCCAGCGATGACTCGCGCCGAGACGATGCAGAGCGAAGCGATGAGGAGTGGCGCCATGACCTCAGCGGTGCGGCCAGGTGGGCCGAGTCGGGAAGAATTCTCGGAACGGTTATTGAAGGGCTCGGTCAAGAAGTCCTACGAGCCGACTGTCGACATCGACTGGGATGCTCCGCTGGACCCGGAGAAGTTTTATCTGCCGCCCCGGCTGGTCTCTCTGTACGGCACCCCGATGTGGGACGAGATGACCCGCGAGCAACAG
Source organism: Mycobacterium sp. Aquia_216 (assembly GCF_026723865.1). Classification (NCBI taxonomy): domain Bacteria; kingdom Bacillati; phylum Actinomycetota; class Actinomycetes; order Mycobacteriales; family Mycobacteriaceae; genus Mycobacterium; species Mycobacterium sp. Aquia_216. The sequence continues at coordinate 5,410,799 of NZ_CP113529.1, forward strand.
ATCGAGCTGTCCCGCCAGGAACTGGTGAACACCCTCTCGGCCGGAATCTGGTTCGAGAACATGCTCAATCAATCGTTGTTGCGCACGATCCTGCATGAGGACCCCACCAGCCGGTCGACGCATTACAAGCTGACCGAGCTGGGCGACGAAACCCGGCACATGGTGATGTTCGGCAAGGCCATTGAGCGCATCGGGGCCAAGCCGGTGCGCCCGCGGCTGTGGCACCGGATGATCATCAACGCCTTGCCACTGGCGTTCCAGCGCGGCTCGATGCTGTGGATGGCCGCACTGATCGGTGAAGAGATTTTCGATTCGCTGCAACGGCAAATGTTGGACGATCCGGAATTGCAGCCGATTATCCAGCGGCTCATGCGAATTCACGTGACCGAAGAAGCCCGCCATATTCAGTTCGCGCGCGACGGCGCCCGCAAGCGTGCGCAGACGATGCCGCGCTTGAACAAATGGTTCATGGCCAACATCAACGGGTTCGGTGGCTACTTCTTCCGTTACCTGTTCAGCAGTCCCATCCCCTACGCGCGGACCGGGCTGGACCCGAAACGAGCACGAGCGACGGCGCGCAGCAATCCGCACCGCCACGAGACACAGGTGTCCGGCTTTGCGCCGCTCGCAGCGTTTTTGACCGAGAACGGCTTGCTGGGCCCGATCGCGCGGCGCGGCTGGAAGCGCACCAAGTTTCTGTGAGCCCGCCGCGCGTCATCATCATCGGCGCCGGGGACCGCGGCCGCGGCGTCGCAACCGAGTTGCTCAACGCGGGCATCACTGACTTCGTCACCGTGCCGAGCGACGACGACATCGCTTCGGTGTTCGACGACGACACTGACACCTGGGCACTGAACGGCACTGGCGGCCAAAACTATCGAGCCGAAGTCGTCATCGCCGCCGAGCCGCGGATGCTCGTACCGTGGATACCAGAGCTAGCCGGGCACAATGACTTTCGCGGCACGTCGATTCACGCGGCGCAGTGGGACGCCGACTTCGATCCCGGCGGCAAGCACGTCGCGATCATCGGCGCCGACGCCAGCGCCGGTCATTACCTGCGACAGTTGACCGCCGCGGCGACCTCGGTCACCGTTTTCGCGCACCCACCGCGCCGGATCGTCGCCGAGTTGCCGTTGCCGGCGACCCGTGTCAAGCGATGGCTGAGCCGCCAGACCCGGGCTGCGTTGGGCGGTCGGCAATCTCCACCCGCGCTTGTGGCATCGGCGATTAGCGCTATCACCCCGTCGGGCGTCCGCACCAGCGATGGTGTCGACCACCGAGCGGACGCGATTATCTACGGCACCGGATTCACGATTCCCGATCGCATTCCCCGGCTGGTCGGTGCCGGCGGGTTGTCCCTCAAACAGGCCTGGGTCGACGGCACCGAGCCCTTCCTGGGCGTCGCGATCTACGGCTTCCCCAACTACTTCCTGATCACCGGGCCCGACGTTGGTAGCCAAATTCGCTACGTCGTCGAATGCATCGGGCTGATGAAACGCAGTGGCAGCGCTCGTATCGAGGTACTGCGCAGCAGTCAGCAGGTATTCAACGAGCGCGCCCATTTGCGCCCCGCTGCCGCATTCCGGCCGGCATCGGCGTTCGATCTGTCGTCCGGCGCCCCCTCCGGCAATCAGACCTACGACGGTATGGCAACGCTGACAATCGCCGGCACGTCCCATTCGGTGCGCGTGCGCCTGGCCGGGCACCTGGACCCGATCGACGGCCGTTACCACTGGCAGGGAACGCTTTTTAGCGCGCCGGGAGAGTCGCCACCGGACGACGAACTCAGGCAGATTCGAACGGCGACGCTCACAGTGGGTGAGCGCAGCGCGACGGCCCGCATCGTCGAGCAGACGCCCTGGGGCACCCATGCGGTCGCCGGGGTGGGCCCTCCCCCTTACGCGATGCCCGCATTCTGAACGGCCCCGAATTCTCCTGATCTGGTGGCATCGATGCCACTGAACTAACGTGAGAAGTCTCTGCCGCCCGGGGGGCGGTTCCTCATTTGGTTTGCCGGGTGGGAATTCGAGGAGCAGAAGATGGAACGCCGGATCGAGACGCCTAGTTGCTTTCCGACCACGTTAGGATTCGTGTGCCCTAACCGCGATTAGGACACACGCCCACAAACCGCTGCATCGTGGAGCGGGATAAGTAGGGATACTGTCCTAGACGGAAAGGAGTGCCTAGCGTGAGTGCGGTAGCCGAGTCGCCCAGCTCGCTGGCCGTCGTGACGCGGACGGACGACTCGATCGCAGTCCTGACCGTCGGTGGCGTGCTCGACGCCAGCAACTCTGGCGCGCTGCGCGAGAGCATCTCCAAAGCAACGCTGCAACAGCCGACCGCCGTCATCGTCAACATCAGCGAACTCAAGGTGCCCGCGGAGTCGGCATGGTCGGCCTTCATCAGCGCCCACTTACAGCTCGGCACCCAGACCAAACTTCCGATTGTGCTGGTCAGCGCCCATCGCACGACCCGCGAAGCGATCACCCGCAGCGAAGTCACGCGCTTCATGCCGGTCTATTCGACCGAAAAAGGGGCCCTGAAGGCGCTCGGCCGGCTCACCCGTCAAACCCTCCAGCGAGCCGATGCGGAGCTGCCCGCGACCCTGACCAGCCTGCGCGAATCGCGGCGGCTGGTCCGCGAGTGGCTAACCGAATGGGGACAATCCGGACTCATCCCGGTCGCGCTGGTGGTCGTCAACGTGTTCGTGGAAAACGTGCTCGAACACACCGGCAGCGTCCCGAAGATGCGGATCGAGACCGACGGCGAAACGGCGACCATCGCAGTGTCCGACGAGAGCACTTCGGCCGCCGTGCGACTGCCGTCGCCGGACAAGGGCATCGACGTGTCCGGGCTGGCGATTGTCGACGCGTTATCGCGGGCGTGGGGCAGCACCCCGACCTCGTCGGGCAAGACCGTCTGGGCCATCATCGGCCCCGAGAACCAGCTTTAGCCGGGCCGCTCCACCCGTTCGCACGGTTCTGCGGGGACCCGCCCGCAAGCCAAACTAGAACACGTTCTAGTGTCGTGTGACGGCCCCCACAGGAAGGCGGATGACGTGCGGTTCACCTACGCAGAAGCGATGACGGACTTTAGGTACTACATCCCGCTGGCCAAGGCCGCCGAGGCAGCCGGGTACCACGCGATGACGATTGCCGACAGCATCGCCTATCCCTTCGAATCCGACTCCAAGTACCCCTACACGCCCGACGGCAATCGCGAGTTCCTGGACGGCAAGGAGTTCATCGAAACCTTCGTGCTGACAGGGGCATTGGGCGCGGTGACGACGAAGCTGCACTTCAACTTCTTCGTCCTCAAGCTGCCCATCCGGCCGCCGGCGCTGGTCGCCAAGCAGATCGGTTCGCTGGCCGCATTGACCGACAACCGGGTGGGCTTCGGAGTCGGGACCAGCCCGTGGCCCGAGGACTACGAGCTGCTCGGTGTCCCGTTCGCCAAGCGCGGCAAGCGAATGGACGAATGCATCGAGATCATTCAGGGCCTCACCAGCGGCGACTACTTTGAATTCCACGGCGAGTTCTACGACATCCCCAAGACGAAGATGACCCCGGCCCCGACCAAGCCGATCCCGATCCTGATCGGCGGTCACGCGGACGCAGCGCTCAAGCGCGCGGCGCGACTCGATGGCTGGATGCACGGTGGCGGCGACCCCGCGGAACTCGACGGGCTGATCGACAAGCTCAAAAAATACCGCGAAGAAGCCGGCAAGACGGGCCCGTTCGAGATTCATGTCATCTCGGCGGACGCCTATACACCGGACGGCATCAAGCGGCTCGAGGACAAGGGCGTCACCGACGTCATCGTCGGCTTCCGCATCCCCTACATCATGGGCAACGACACCGAACCGCTGGACAACAAGATCCGCAACCTCGAAATGTTTGCCGAGAACGTCATCGCGAAGATCTAACGGCGGTCGCAAGCGCGGCGAAGCCGGGCGCGGCGGGCCGCCGCCATCAGCCGACGCCTCATAGGGGATCCCACTTGGGAGCCCGCTTCTCCAGGTGCGCCTTGGCGGCCTCGACGGGGTTGTTGGTGAATCCGCTGAGGATCTGGGTGCGGTTCTCGATCTCGATGGCATGCCGCAAACTGGGCGCATCCAGCGCCGCGTTGAGCCCGATCTTGGTCTGCCACACGCCGTAGGCGTTGTTCTCGGCGATCTCGCGGGCTTTGCGCACAGCGGCCGGCATCAGGTCGTGCGGCGCGACCACCTCATGCACCAGCTTGATGCGATGGGCCTCGTCGGCGTCGATGATGCGTCCGGTCAGCATGAGCTCGCGCGCCACCCCGGCGCCGACGATTTTCGGCAGCAGGTAGCTGGTTCCCATGTCCATCGACGAGAACCCGGCCTTGATGAACACCGAACCGAAGCGGGCCTGTTCGGACGCCACCCGAATATCGCTGACCAGTGTGAACGCGAGGCCGCCTCCGACGGCGACACCGTTGACCGCCGCGATCACCGGGATGTCCAGTTCGTAGATCCGGGTGTAGAGATTTGCCAGCCGTACCTGAGCGTCGTAGTTGATCTTGAACGCCGGAGTGGCCGGGCTGGCCGGCTGGGTCCAGGCCTGGCCGGTGCCGCTCAGATCGGCGCCGGCGCAGAATCCGCGCCCGGCTCCGGTGATGATCGCGACCCGGTACTGCCCGCCGCTGAGCACGTCAAGGGCGGCGTCCACGCCGTCGATCAGTGCCCCGTCGATCGCATTGAGGCGCTCCGGCCGGTTCAGCGTGATACAGGCGATGTTGTCCTCGAGAGTTTCCAATTCCACTGCGGGCATAGGGAAACGGTAGGCGACGTGGAGATTCACCAAGGAGGCATACCGTGGTTTCGACGCGACGACGAAGGAGAAACCATGGCACGAAGCGAAGGCGACACCTGGGACCTGGCCAACAGTGTGGGGGCCACCGCCACCATGGTCGCCGCCGCACGGGCGGCCGCGACCAAACGTCCGGAGCCGGTCATCAACGACCCGTTCGCCGAGCCGCTGGTGCGCGCCGTCGGGATAGACGCGTTCAACCGATTGGCCGCGGGCGAACTGGATTTCGACGCTGACGACGCCGGGGTGGCATTTCCGCGGATTACCGACACATTCGCCGCCCGCGCCCGGTTTTACGACGACTACTTCACCCAAGTCACCGACGGCGGCATCCGGCAGGTCGTGATCGTCGCGGCCGGGTTGGACAGCCGCGCCTACCGGCTTGCCTGGCCGGCCGGGACGACGGTGTACGAGATCGACCAGCCGGAGGTGATCGAGTTCAAGACCTCGACGCTGTCGAAGATCGGCGCGAAGCCCACCACCGAGTACCGCACTGTCGGCATCGACCTTCGCGAGGATTGGCCGGCCGCCCTGCGGGCCGCCGGCTTCGACGCCGCGCAGCCCACCGCCTGGCTCGCCGAAGGAGTGCTGATTGGCTTCCTGCCGCCCGAGGCCGAGGTTCTGCTGCTGGACAACATCATTTCGCTCAGCGCCGGCGGCAGCCGCCTGGCCGCTGACTATGGATCGGTTCTCGGGACGACGGAGGCGTCGCGGCGACAGGCCCAACAGATGAGCGAGGGCTGGCGACGCCTCGGATTGGATTTGGACTTCGCCGGTTTGTCCTACCCGGGCGAGCACACCGATGTCGCCGCACACCTGCACGCCCGCGGGTGGGGGGTGCTCAAGTTTCGGCTTGCCGAGCTGTTCACCGCCGCCGGGCTGCCGGAATTGCGGCACGCCGATCAGCAGGTCCCCGCCGACACCATCGGTTTCGTCACCGCGGTCCTGAAGTAGCGGACGGTCAGGCGCGTCTGGCCAGCCACTCGGCCTGCATGACCAGCAACGCCATCGCCTCCAATTGTGGTGTGTCCGGGTCGAGTTCGCGATAGCGCTGATACACGTTGACTACCACCCGTTCGGCGTCCAGCCAGGTGGTGTACTCGCCGAGGTCGATGGTGTCCGCGGCGTCGACCCAGGACAGTCCCTTGTCGTAGGCGGCCTTGGCTTGCTCGGCAACGTGCACGAGATAGCCACGGACCGCGCGGATCCCATCCGGGTCGGTGATCGGGCCGTGCCCGGGCACCACCGTCGGAGCGTCCAGCGCGATCATCGCGTCGCAGGCGGCGACCCAGTTGCCGATCGGGCCCGCCCACACGATCGGGGTGCAGCCGATGAACAGGAAGAACAGCAGGTCGCCGCCGAACAGCACCCCGGCAAGGCGTATCGGGTCGGGACGAGCCCGTCGGCGCCGCGCCCGACCAGGTCAAGCAGCGTCACCCCCGGTGGCATCGGGTGGATCGAGTCGCCGGAGAGCACCCCGGTCCGCTCGCCATCGGATCCTCGAAACGTCACCCATTTCATTCCCGCACCACCTCGCTTGGCAACTTGTCCGGCCGTAGCCCACGCCAACTCGGCTGGCGCAAGCGATCATCCGGGGTCCACTCGCTGTAGCGGACCTCGCCAACCAGAACCGGTTCGACGAACGTCACGCCCTTGGCGTCGCGTGCCGGCAGCCGGTCGGCGAACGGGGAGTCGTTGGTGTGCAGCGGCGCCAGGGTCTTCTTGAGATTGCTCAGGTCGCGTTCGGTGAAGCCGGTGCCGACCCTGCCGACGAAGCGCAGGCCGCCCTCGCCGGGAATGCCGACCATCAGTGAGCCGATGCCGCTGGTGCGCCCGCCTTCTCCTGCTTTCCAGCCGCCGATGACGACTTCCTGTGTGCTCCAATGCTTGTCCTTGACCCAGGATGCCGATCGTCGGCCTGGCTGGTAAGTAGAGTCGCGTTTCTTGGCAACCACGCCCTCCCACCCGTGCTCAAGGGAATGGTCGAGTGCGTCGGCGCCACCCCCGGGCAGCAGCTCGGGGACAATGAGACTGCTTGCGGCGGCGAGAGTTTCCAGCAGCCTTCGGCGGTCGGAGTATTTTGCCCGCAGCAGCGAGCGGCCGTCGAGATAGAGCAGGTCGAATGCCCAGAATTCGACGCGACTGCCGCGGCCGCGGTTCTGCATCGCGTGGAAGCTGGGCACGCCCGAATCGTCCAGAACCACGGCCTCACCGTCGAGCACCACATGATGGTCAGCGAAATCATCGGCCAGCGATTGCAATTGCGGATATTCGCCGGTGACGTCGCGACCGCTTCGGGACCGCACCCGCACGCCGCCATGATCCGCCTCGACCAGGAGTCGGTAGCCGTCCCACTTGCCCTCAAATGCCCACTGGCCGGCCTTGAGAGTGGCCACCGAACCGTGCGTTGCGAGCATCGGCGCGATCTCGTCGAAGTTGAAGACGTTCTGATCTTTCATCCGGTGCGCCAGCCACTGATTACCGTTGGTCTGAATCAGCGCATACCGTCCGGAGATTCGGCTGCCGTGCAGAGTCACGATGACCTCGTCATCGCGGAATTTCTCGGCATCGTAGGTTCCGGAATCCCAGATGATCACCTTGCCCGCACCGTATTCGCCTTTGGGGATGTTGCCCTCGAACGAGCCGTATTCGAGGGGATGATCTTCGGTGTGCACGGCCAGATGATTGACCGATGTCGTCTCCGGCAGGTTTTTCGGCACCGCCCACGACACCAGTACGCCGTCGCGTTCCAGCCGGAAGTCGTAGTGCAGCCGGCGGGCGTGGTGTTCCTGGATGACAAACGTATTTCCCTGGCCTGCAGTAGGTTTGGCATGCGGTACCGGTTCGGGTGTCTTCGCCGCGTCGCGCATGCTGCGGTATTGAGTCAACCGATCCGCGACGGGCGCGTCGGTATCCAGCGCCGCGAGCAGGTCACCATCACGGTCGACCCGGTCGAGCACCTCGTCGTAGCGCAACTGACGCACTTCCGGATCCTCGAGTTCCTCCCAGGTGCGCGGCGCCGCGACGGTCGGCTGCTCACGGCCACGCAGCGAGTACGGCGCAATCGTGGTCTTGGAGCCGTTGTTCTGGCTCCAGTCCAAGAACACCTTGCCGGCTCGCAGGCTCTTGGTCATCGTCGCGGTCACCAAGGTGGGCATCGTCTTTTCCAATTGCTGCGAAATGCGTTTGGCCAGCACACTCGCACCCGTACTGCTCACCGGTTCATCCAGCGGCGTGTAGAGGTGTAGCCCCTTGCTGCCACTGGTCAACGGAAAAGTGGCCAGCCCGATATCGGCGACCACCTCCCGCACGGCATGCGCGACCTCGCAGAGTTGAGTCATCGTGACGCCATCGCCCGGGTCCAGGTCGAACACCAATCGTGTTGCGGGCCCGGGCTTGAGTTCTTCGGCTTCACTGCGGGTCCACTGCGCGACGAACCGCCATTGCGGCACGTGGACCTCCAGGGCAGCCTGTTGGGCGATCCAGGCCAGCCCGTCGACGCTGTCGATGATCGGGTACGTCGTAGTCCCGGAGCGATGGGCCACGCTGGCGCGTGGCAACCAGTCGGGAGCTGTGGAAGCCAGCTGCTTTTCGAAAAATGAAGGCTGCTCAACCCCATTGGGCCAGCGCTTACGGGTCGCCGCGCGCCCGGCGATGTGCGGCACCATCACCTCCGCGATGGCGGTGTAATAGTGGAAGATGTCGGACTTGGTGGTGCCGGTCGCAGGGTAGAGCACCTTGTCGGGGTTGGTCAGTTTCACCCGAGGTGCCATGTTGTCAACTTACGTCGTTTCAGGCGTGTTAACCGCTTTGACCACCGATTATCGCCTTGCTGTGGATTTGATTTGTGACATGACCCACGGAAAGGTTAGACCGGCGGCCACCTCGGGCACAGATGAACAATGTTTGATGTCATCCCTTCCCCTTGGCGTCCAGAAGGCGGCGTCCCTCTGAGCGACGCGACACTACAACTGCATTCGCAGCGCGTCGACGTGCCCACCTATGACAGGTCGGCCCTTCAGCGGGGTGTCGTCCACATCGGCGCGGGCAACTTCCACCGCGCACATCAGGCCGTGTACTTCGACGACCTCGCCCGCTCGGGCATTTCAGATCGGTGGGGGGTGACCGGCGTGAGTCTCAACTCCCCCAACGCCAAAGACCTGCTGTCCGCACAAGATGGGCTGTACACCGTCGTGCAGTGCGGCCACGACCGCCAAACCGCCCGCGTGGTCGGCTCCATCGGCTCCGTTCACTACGCACCGAGTGATGGCGTAGCGGTCCGCGCCGCCCTGGCAGACCCCCAAACCCGCATTGTCAGCCTGACCATCACCAACAATGGATACTTCCTCAATCCCGTCACCGACGAGTTCGACGCCGACCACCCCGACGTGCGCGCCGACCTGGTCGCGTACAACGGCTACGCAACCGCGTGGGGATATCTGGCCGAAGCTCTCGATCGGCGTCGCCGCGCGGGCGTCGCGCCGTTCACCGTGCTGTGCTGCGACAACATTCCCGGCGACACCCAGCCGGCGCGGACCGCGCTGGTGTCGTTCGCCGCGTTGAAGGACGTGGGACTCGCCCGCTGGATCGACACATATGTCGCGTTCCCGTCGACCATGGTCGATCGCATCACCCCGCAAACCTCGAAGTCGGAGTGCAAATTCGTCGAGCAGACGTTCGGCGTGGCCGACAAATTTCCGGTCGTGACCGAGCCGTATCGCCAGTGGGTGATCGAGGATTCCTTCTGCAACTGGCGCCCGCCGCTCGACCTGGTCGGTGCCGAATTCGTCACCGATGTCCGCGACCACAAGCTGATCAAGACCCGTCTGCTCAACGGCACCCATATCGCGCTGGGGTGTTTGGCCACCCTGGCCGGTTATCAGCGCACCGACGACGCGATGCGAGACCGCATCATCTTCGATTACGTCGAGAAGCTCGTGCGCGACGAGATTCAGCCACTGCTGCCGGTCGTCCCGGGGATGAACACCCCCGAATACCGGGGCACATTGCTCGATCGGCTCAGCAATCCCCGGATGAGCGACCAATTGTCGCGGCTGGCTCGACGGGGAACGAGCAAGATCGCGTCGTTCGTGCTGCCCTCGCTGGAGGAGGCGATCGCGCAGGGCAGGCCGCACACGCTGCTGATGTTGGCAGTCGCCGGGTGGGCACGTTACATGCGCGGGCACGACCTCAATGGGCGCAAGATCAGCCTCGAGGACTCGCAGGCAATCCCGGTGGTTAAGTTGGCCAACATGGCGAGCACCAACCCCGATCCGCTGCTGGAACACGAGATGTTCGCCCAGGTGCGCGCGGTGCCCGGCTTCGCCGAGCGCCTCGGTGAGATGATCGCGGACATCGACGCACGCGGTGTGGTGCCGACGCTGCGGGACGCGATGCGCAACGACGAGCGGGAGTTGGTGGCGCGATGACCGAGGGCCTCACTTTCGTCCGTGAATTCGACCCCGCGCCGATCACGACGTTGCTCTTGGACGCCGACGACAACCTGTTCGGCTCGGAACGGCCGGCGTTCGACGCATCGACCGACGTGACCAATCGTTTCCTGGCCAGGTTCGGTGTGACCGCACCGCTCAGCTCGGAAGAGTTGCGCAAGCGGGCCGTCGGGAAAAACTTCCGCAACACGGCCCTCGACTTGGCGGTGCAGTGCGGAGTGCCGCTCGATCCGACGCTGACCGAGGGCCGTCCCGCGGCGCTGATCGCCTCGTCCGGCGACCTGGCGAGCGGCGCCGCATTGTCCGCCGACGAACTCGAGCAGTGGGTGCGCGAAGAGCGCGAACGGGTCACCGCTCATCTGGCGGTCACCCTGACACCCGATCCGCGGGTGCTGGAGCCGTTGCGGGACCTCGCGGCCCATTACGCGCTCGCGGCCGTCAGCTCCAGCGCCACCAAGCGTCTGCTTGCCTGCTTCGCCGCCACCGGCCTGAACTCGCTGATATCGGCGGCAGTCACCTTCAGCGCGGAGGATTCTCTTCCGGTACCGACCAGCAAACCCGACCCGGCCGTGTATCTGCACGCCGGCCGGGCATTGGGCGTCGAGGCCCACCACGGACTGGCCGTCGAAGATTCGGTGGCCGGCGTGAGTTCCGCGGTCGCAGCCGGCTACGCCACCGTCGGCAACCTGATGTTCCTGCAGCCTGACGAGCGGGATTGCCGCCGTGCGGAATTGGTTGACGCCGGCGCGGTCGCGATAACCGATTCGTGGCGTGGTCTTGCCGATGTCCTGCTGTCGTCGGCCGTGCCGGCCGGAAGTTCCCCGCTCACGTAGGGCTGCGACTGGTCCGAGACCGGTCGTTGGGCTGGGTTTGCAGACCGCTGGTCGTCGTACCGTTGAGAGGAGCTCCGAGCCCGGTGACGATCCGGGCTTTGGCCCGGGGAGGAGTTGGCCATGGTGGCTAGCGCAATTAATCTGAACAACGCCTCGCTCTCCAAGCTGCCGATCGAGGCGCCGAACTACGACCGCGGCAGCTTGACCGTCGGCATTGCGCATATCGGCGCGGGTCACTTCCACCGCGCGCACCAGGCCATGTACATCGACCGGCTGCTGCAAGCCGGTCTGGCACGCGAATGGGCCATCTGCGGGGTGGGCGTGATGCCCGCCGACTGGACGATGCGCGATGTCCTCAACGATCAGGACGGGCTCTACACGCTGATCCTGGAGAAGCCGGACGGCAGCCGGGACGCACACGTGATCGGCTCGATCATCGACTACCGGTACGCCCCCGACGATCCGGAATCGGCGTTGGAAGTGCTGGCCGCGCCGTCCACCCGGATCATTTCGCTGACCATCACCGAGGGCGGTTATCGCGACCCGGACGGGCCCGCGTTCGCGTTGATCGTCGAGGCTTTGGACCGGCGTCGCCGCCGTGGGATCGCCGCACCCACCATCGTGTCGTGCGACAACATCGAGAACAACGGTGAGATCGCGGGGCGGGCCGTCCTCGCGAACGCCGAAAGCCGTGACCCCGGGCTGGCGCAGTGGGTGAGCGAACACGTCGAGTTCCCGAATTCGATGGTCGATCGGATCACCCCGGCCACGACACTGCAGATGGCCGCGGAGGTGCGGCGCGACTTCGGCGTCAACGACCGGTGGCCGGTGGTGGCCGAGCCATTCACCGCCTGGGTGCTCGAAGACAAGTTCGCCGACGGCAGGCCGCCGCTGGAGCAGGCGGGCGTGCTGCTGGTCGACGATGTCGCGCCGTACGAGCTGATGAAGCTGCGGCTGCTCAACGCGGGGCATCAGTGCCTGGCCTACTTCGCCCATCTGTGCGGCTTCGAGTTCGTCCACGAGGCGGCGCGCGATCCGTTGTTCGCCGAACTCTTGATCGCCTATTTCGAATCCGAGGCCATCCCCACGCTGCCGCCAGTGCCCGGGATCGACCTGCATGAATTCAGCCGCACGCTGATCGAGCGGTTCGGCAACCCGGGCGTGCGCGACACCGTGTCGCGGTTGTGCGCCTTCTCGTCGGATCGCATCCCGAAATGGTTGATCCCGGTGATCTGCGACAACCTGGCCAGCGACGGCTCGGTCCGGGTGGCGGCAGCGGTGGTGGCGAGCTGGGCACGCTACGCCGAGGGCACCAACGAATGGGGTGAGCCGTACGAGGTGGTGGATCAGCTCGCGGACTCGCTGATCCCGATCGCCCGCTCGCAGTACGAGAATCCCACCGCGTTCATCGAGATCGCCGCGGTGTTCGGCGATCTGGCCCACCAGCCACGCTTCGTCCAGGCATACAGCTGGGCGCTGGATTCGTTGCACCGCAAGGGAGCTCGGGCGACGTTGGAGGCGTTGGTGCGATGACCCGCGGGTTGGTGATCGGCGAGTCGCTGATCGATGTCGTCGACGGCGACTCGCATGTCGGCGGCAGCCCGCTGAACATCGCGGTCGGACTGGCCAGGCTTGGTCGCGACGTCGACCTGCTGACCCACATCGGCGACGACGAGGCCGGCCGGCGCATCGCGGAATACGTCAAAACATCTGGTGCGCAGCTTGTTCCGGGAAGCATGACCGCCCCGCGCACGCCGACCGCGGCGGCGACGATCGCCGACGACGGATCGGCGACCTACACCTTCGATCTGGACTGGCAGCTCTCCGGTACACCCGAAGTTGCCCCACCGTTGTTCGTACACACCGGGTCCATTGCGGCCGTGCGCGAGCCGGGGTGCTTGGCGGTCGCCGCACTGCTCGACGCCTACCAGGTGTCGGCCACGATCACCCTGGACCCCAACGTGCGGCCATCGCTGATCGCGAACCGAGATCTGGCGCGCGGACGGATCGAACACCTCGTCGAGCGCAGCGACATCGTCAAAGTCAGCGATGAGGATCTGCACTGGATAGATCCCGACCATGAGCCCGAGCGGACGGCCCGAGCCTGGTTGGCGTTGGGTCCCGCGATCGTCGCCGTGACGATGGGCGCACACGGTTCGCGAGCGTTCTGTGCGGCGGGCGAGGTGCAGGTACCCGCCCGTCCGGTCGAGGTGGTCGACACGGTCGGCGCCGGCGACGCGTTCATGGTCGGCCTGCTCGACGCCCTCTGGGAGATGAATCTGTTGGGCGGCGACCGGCGGGCCGCCCTGGCCCGAATCCGTCTCGACGAGCTGACCGCGGCATTGGAGGCGGGGCGGCTGTTGTCGGCGCTGACCGTCGCACGCGCTGGCGCCGATCTGCCCGACAGGGCCGCCGTAGCGGCTCAATCCGCTGCTCCCCCTGGTAGTTTCGCCTAGTCCGCGCATCATCCCGCGCCGGAACCGAAACCGGCGCGGGCCGGGTCGCCACGACCGCTACATTGCCCCTGACTGAACAGCAGTCAATGGCGTTGGCGGGCCGGGGGACACCAGGAGGGCATGAAGGAGTTCCGTGGTGAATGAGTCAGACCAGTTCGACTGGGTCACTGCCTACCTGGACAGTCATGGACTCTTGACACCCTGGCGCAGGATCACCTTCCTGTTCATCGCCGCATTCGCGGTCCAACCGCTCATCATGCTGTGGAGTCCGGCCGCACCTCACCACCCGGTGACTCGGGCAGTGACAATCGTGCTGTCGTTGTTGGGGGTCACCGGCGCGATTCTGCGGTTGAAGCGCTGGCCGACGCGTCGTCAGTCGAGCCTGTCTTTGCTCGCAGCAATGGTGGGCGTCGCCGCAGCGCTCTTGACGCTGTCGAACCCCTACGTCGGATTGATGGCATGCACGACTTTCGCGATCCTCGGCGGTTACATCGCCTACTTCCACGGCACCGCCATCGTGCTTACCAACTCCGCGGTGGCCGCGGTGTGCGTGGTGGTCCTGTCCTACCGGGTCATCGCGAACACCGGCGGCGTTGCCCTCACCCTCGGTGCGCTGATAGTCGTCGCCGGACTCAATATCGGTGTGCCATTTGGCATGCGGTCGCTGGTGCACACGCTGCGCACCGATCTGCGGAGCTCCGACCATGATTCACTTACCGGCCTGCACAACCGGCGCTCGTTCTACAACTCGACCTACGAACTGATCATGCACCATCGCGGCGCGCCGGACTCATATCTGGTGATCGTGATGATCGATCTCGACGACTTCAAGCAACTAAACGATGGGCATGGTCACGCCGCCGGCGATCAGGCGTTGGTCGCCGTCGCCGCGGCGCTTCGGGCGAACTGCCGCCCCACCGCCGTGATCGGCCGGTCGGGTGGGGAGGAATTCGTGGTCGCCGATATCGACACCACACCCAGCCCGGTAAAGATGGCCGAACGACTTCGCGACGCGATAGCCGCGATTCCGTTCGAAATCACGGCCAGCGTCGGCACCTCCAGCATCCTGCTCAACGCCGGCCCGATCACCCCTCCCATGCAACTCATCGATAACCTGATCGAGACTTCCGACGTGGCCATGTATCAGGCCAAACGCGCCGGAGGAAATCAGGTTTGCCACTCCGCGATGGTTCCTCCGCTCGCGTGAGGGCCGGCGTCGCCCGGAGGCGCGCGCGAACCGGACATTCCCAGGTCGTGGCCCTGCCGTGCTGTTTTGTGACCAGCGGTATGGGCATACTGACTGCATGCGCTCCATCTGGAAGGGTTCGATCTCGTTCGGGCTCGTCAACGTGCCGGTCAAGGTGTACAGCGCCACCGAGGACCACGACATCAAGTTCCGCCAGGTGCACGCCAAGGACAACGGTCGTATTCGCTATCAGCGGGTGTGCGAGGTGGATGGCGAGGTGGTCGAATACCGGGACATCGTCCGGGCCTACGAATCCGACGACGGCCAGATGGTGGTGATCACCGACGACGACATCTCCACCTTGCCCGAAGAACGCAGCCGCGAAATCGAAGTGCTGGAGTTCGTCCCGGCCAGCGACGTCGATCCGATGATGTTCGATCGCAGCTATTTTTTGGAGCCGGATTCGAAGTCGTCCAAATCGTATGTGCTGCTGGCCAAAACATTGGCCGAGACCGATCGGATGGCGATCGTTCATTTCACGCTGCGGAACAAGACGCGGCTTGCGGCGTTGCGGGTGAAGGACTTTGGCAAACGCAACGTCATGGTGGTGCACACCCTGCTGTGGCCGGACGAAATCCGCGACCCCGATTTTCCGGTACTCGACAAGAAGGTCGAGATCAAGCCCGCGGAGCTGAAGATGGCCGGGCAGGTAGTGGAGTCGATGGCCGACGACTTCAACCCGGACCGCTACCACGACACCTACCAGGAGCAGCTCCAAGAGCTCGTCGACGCGAAACTTGAAGGTGGCGAGGCATTTACCGCCGAGGAGAAGCCCAAAGATCTGGATGAGACCGAAGATGTCTCCGATTTGCTCGCCAAGCTGGAGGCCAGCGTGAAGGCGCGCTCCGGCGAGGAAAGGGCGGCGGCCAAAAAGACCGCCGCGAAGAAGACGGTGGCCAAAAAGGCGCCGGCCAAAAAGACCGCCACAAAGAAGGCGCCCGCCAAGAAGTCTCCCGCGAAGACGGCGTCACGATCCTAGATCGGGCGCGGGCGTCCCGGTCAGCGTCGCAGGGTTGCCAGGAAACGAAATAGCGCAGCCGCGAGGTTGATGGCGGCCACGATGATGATCAGCGTCAGAGCGGCACCCCAGATCCGCAGAAAACCCGCATGTTCGGGATTGCTGAGTTCGGTGTAGATCAGCAGCGGCAACGAGGCCATATTGCCGTGGAAGATGTCGAGGTTGATCGAGCGGCTGTACCCGACCAGGATCAGCACCGGCGCGGTTTCGCCGATCACGCGGGCCACGGACAACAGAACGCCGGAGATGATCCCCGGCATCGCGATTGGAAAGACAATCCGCACAATCGTTTTCCATTTGGGAACACCCAACGCGTAACTGGCCTCCCGCAGTTCGTCGGGTACCAGTCTCAGCATCTCCTCGGCCGCCCGCACCACCACCGGCAGCATCAGCAGGACCAGCGCCAGCGCCACGGCGAACGCGCTCTGCTGAAACCCCAAAGTCGCAATCCACAGGCTGAAGATGAACAGCGCCGCCACGATCGAGGGAACCCCGGCAAGCACATCGACCATGAACGTGGTCACTCGCGCCAGCCGTCCTGAACCGTATTCCACCAGGAATACCGCCGTCATCAAGCCCAGCGGCACCGCGAGCGCGGTGGCCACCCCCGCCTGCGCCACCGTCCCGTACAGCGCGTGGTAGACACCACCGGCGAACTGCTCGGGCAGCACTCCGCGCAGCGAATGCGTCCACCAGCCCGACCGGGTGACGGCATAGCCACCCCGCGCGATCACCACCCACAGCAGCCAGACCAGGGGAACCAGCGCGACACCGAAGCAGGCGAGGAAAAAGAGCGTCGCGACGTGGTTTTTGATCCTCCGCCGCAGGCTCAGCGGCTGCACCACCGTGACCTTGAGCGGCTGCCGAAAAGTCTCGACACTCATGCGTTGACCTTGCCGCCGGAGATCGCGCGGGCGGCCGCGTTGACCAAGAACGTCACCACGAACAGCGCGAATCCCGCCGAGATATAGGCCCCGGTCGGCAGCGGTTCGCTGAATTCGGATGCGCCGGAGGCGATCTTCGAGGCAAACGTGTAACCGCCGTCGAACAGTGACCAATTGCCCGGACGGGCCCCGGCGCGCAAGATGATCAGCACCGCAACGGTTTCGCCGAGTGCGCGACCCAAGCCCAGCATCGAGGCCGCGACGACGCCGCTACGACCGTAGGGCAGCACGGTCATTCGCACCACCTCCCACCGGGTGGCGCCGAGCGCCTGGGCCGCTTCCATCTGGATACGCGGGGTCTGGCGGAACGCTTCGCGCGCCACCGAGGTGATGATCGGCAGGATCATCACCGAAAGCACGATCCCGGCGGTGAAGATGGTGCCGCCGCCCGCCAGCGACACGTTGCCGTGCTTGAACAGGAAGAGCCAACCCAGGTTGCGATTCAAAAACCCGGCCAACGGCTCCAGTTTGGGCCCCAACACGAAGATCCCCCACAGTCCGAAGATGATCGACGGTACTGCGGCCAGCAGATCAACCATCGCGGCGAACGGGCGCGCCAGCCGCGCCGGCGCATATTGGGTGAGGAACACCGCGATCCCGATCGCGACCGGCACGGCCAACACCAGTGCGCTGACCGAACTCAACACGGTGACCATCAGCAAGTCGTGGATACCGAACGCCAACTTCTCGGCGTCGCTGGTATTGAATTCGTTGCTGGTGAAGAAGTTCGCGTGGTTCGCCCGCAGCGACGGCACAGCACGAATCAAGAGGAATATCGCGATCAGCGCGATCGCGATCACGATCGTCGATCCGGCGGCGGCGGCGATCGAGGAAAATATTCGATCGCCGCGCCGCACCGCGCGCGGGTTCAATGCAGTCAGCGCCGGCTTTGTACCGGGCAGACTCACACGCGATCTTTCGGATACCACGATCTCAGGTCACGAGATGGCGTTGACCGCGGCCGACAACCTCGACCCGAACGCGTCCGGAATGGGAATATATCCGTTGTCCGCCAAACCATTTTGGCCAGCACCGATGGCGCTCTGCAGGAACGCCTTCACCGCGGCGCCCACCTGGGAGTCGGGATACTTCGAGCACACAACCTCATACGTCGCCAACACGATCGGGTACGCCCCGGCCTGGCCCGGCCGATAGAACGAAATCGTGTCGAGGACCAGGTCGTTGCCCTGCCCGACGATCGATGCTCCGGCGATCGTCTTGCCCACCGAGTCGGTACTGATCGCTACCGGGTCCGGACCCGCCGTGGTGACGACCTTGGCCATGTTCAGGTGTTGCGCCTGGGCGAACGACCATTCGTTGTAGGTAACCGATCCCTCGGTGCTTTTGACGGCCGCGCTGGTGCCGTCGTTGCCCTTGGCGCCCTCACCGACACCGCCGTTGAACTTCTTTCCGGCGCCCTTACCCCACGCGCCTTTCGAAGCGGCGTCGAGATACTTCTGGAAGTTATCCGTAGTCCCGGACTCGTCGCTGCGGAATACGACGTGTATCGGCTCGCCCGGCAAAGTCGTGCCGGCATTGAGCGCCTGGATCGCGGGATCGTTCCACGAGGTGATACCGCCGTTGAAGATCCTCGCCAGGGTCGGGCCGTCGAGGTTCAGCGAAGTCACTGCGTTGATGTTGAAGGTGACCGCGATCGGGCCGAAAACGGTGGGCAAGTTCCACGCCTGCGCGCCGCCGCAGCGCTGTTGTGCGGCCGCGTACTCATCGTGACTCAACGGCGAGTCTGATCCCCCGAAATCGGTTTGGTTACCGGTGAATTCGTGAATACCGGCGCCCGACCCGTTGGGCGTGTAGTTCAACGTTTGACCCGGGCAGGCCTGTTCGAACGCCTTAACAAACCGCGTCATCGCGTTCGCCTGAGCTGTCGAACCACTGGCCTTCAACGTCTTGGTGCCACCGCAGGTCACCTTGCCCGACGGCGCACCCGTTGTCGGGCTGCTGCCGCCGGCGTTGTTGTCACTGCCACATCCCGAGATAACGAATGTTCCAGCAGCGAGCACGCCGAGAAAGCCGCCAAACCGGTTGAGTTTCAATTCAGTTCCTCACCTTTGCGATTGAACACCGCAGCACTAGCCGCAGCTTACAAAACCAACCGTCATCCTCGCGACCGGGAAGCTACAGTAAAAACAGGTTAACGTTCGGCAAAATTTGTCGTCGCCGCCACCGCTCGATGACGTGACGCCACCCCCTCGCCAGCGCAGAATTCGAACAGCCTAGAATCACGAGATTGCGTTGACCGCGGCCGACAATCGCGACATGAATGCATCCGGAACGGGAACATATCCGTTGTCCACCAAGCCATTCTGGCCGGCACCGATAATGCTCTGCAGGAACGCCTTTACGGCGGCACCGACCTCGGGATCGGGATACTTCGAGCACACAACCTCATACGTCGTCAGCACGATTGGGTACGCCCCGGCCTGATTCGGGCGATAGAACGAAATCGTGTCGAGCGCCAGGTCGTTGCCCTGCCCGACGATGGAAGCGGTGGCGATCGTCTTGCCCACCGAATCGGCGCCGATCGACACCGAGTCCGGACCGGCCGATGTGACGATCTTGGCCATGCCCAGGTGTTGCGCCCTGGCGAACGACCATTCGTTGTAGCTGATGGATCCGTCGTTGGCTTTGACGGCCGCGGCGCTACCGTCGTTGCCCTTGGCGCCCTCACCGACACCGCCGTTGAACTTCTTTCCGGCGCCCCTACCCCACGCGCCTTCGGAAGCGGCCTCGAGATACTTCTGGAAGTTGTCGGTAGTCCCCGACTCGTCGCTGCGAAACACAACCTGGATCGGCTCGGCGGGCAGGCTCACACCCGGATTGAGCTCCTGGATCGCGAGATCATTCCATTTGGTAACGCCGCCGTTGAAGATCTTCGCTATGGTCGGGCCGTCGAGGGTCAGCGAACTCAACCCGTTGACGTTGTAGGTGATCGCGATCGGTCCGAACACCACCGGCAGTTCCCACGCCGGCGAGCCGCAGCGGTGCTCGGCGGCGGCGTAGTCGCTGGGCGCCAGGGTCGAGTCCGAACCAGCGAAATCAGTTTGGTTGCCCGTGAATTCGCCAATTCCCGCGCCCGACCCATTGGGGGTGTAGTTCACCGCGTGGCCCGGGCACGCCTGCTCGTAGGCCTTGACGAAACGTGTCATCGCGTTCGCCTGGGCTGTCGAACCGCTCGCCTTCAGCGTTCTTGCGCCACCGCAGCCTACCTTCACCGATGACGTCGAGGTTGTCGTATTTCCACCGCTTGCGTTGTCATCATTGCCGCATGCCGACAACACCAATAGACCAGCAGCCAGAACGCACGAGATGGCACCAATTCGGTTGATTCTCAATTCAATCCTTCGACGGTACGAACGAGGCGATGATCGGCAAACTCGCCAGCCATCGTCGCAGGCCGTCACCGCGGTTTGCAATTGCCCTGGCGATCCCCCGAGCGGTAACACCGACGCGGCATGCGGGCGACGGATCGGAGGTGCCATATGCCAAACTAGAACCTGTTCCAGAAATGCCGCGATCCGAGACGGTCAGTCTTGTTTCCGTTTCGGCCGTCAACTCAACGAAGAGAGGCCGTAATGATCCTTGACAGGTTCCGTCTCGACGATAAAGTCGCCGTCATCACTGGTGGCGGCCGCGGGCTCGGGGCGGCCATCGCGGTGGCGTTTGCCGAAGCCGGCGCCGATGTCCTCATCGCCTCGCGCACGGAATCCCAACTAGAGGCCGTTGCCGAAGAGGTCCGCGCCGCGGGTCGCCGAGCCCACACCGTCGCGGCCGACCTGGCTCATCCGGACGCCACCGCGAAGCTGGCGGAGCAGGCCGTCGAGGCCTTCGGGAAACTGGACATCGTCGTGAACAACGTCGGCGGGACCATGCCCAACACGCTGCTCACCACCTCGACGAAAGATCTCAGGGACGCATTCACCTTTAACGTCGCCACCGCCCACGCGCTGACCCTTGCCGCGGCGCCGTTGATGCTCGAGCACTCCGGCGAAGGCAGCATCATCAACATCACGTCGACGATGGGCCGGTTGGCCGGACGCGGCTTCGCTGCCTACGGCACCGCCAAAGCCGCGCTGTCGCACTACACCCGGCTGGCGGCGCTGGACCTGTGCCCGCGCATCAGGGTCAACGCGATCGCCCCCGGCTCCATCCTGACCTCAGCGCTTGACGTGGTGGCCTCCAACGACGATCTGCGCAAGCCGATGGAGAAGGTGACACCCATGCGCCGCCTCGGCGACCCTGTCGACATTGCCGCCGCGGCAGTCTATTTGGCATCGCCGGCCGGTAGCTTCCTGACCGGCAAGACGCTCGAGGTCGACGGTGGCCTCACCTACCCGAATCTGGACATCCCCGTCCCGGATCTGTGACCACCGACCGCTAAGGAGCCCCTCATGCCCATTCCCGTCGTTCAATTGGGCACCGGCAATGTCGGTGTCCACGCGCTGAAGGCGCTTATCACCAACCCCGAATTCGAGCTCACCGGCGTCTGGGTGTCATCGGATTCCAAAGCCGGCAAAGACGCGGCATCACTTGCCGGACTTGCGGATTCGACCGGCGTGCTGGCCAGCACCGACCTGGAAGCCGTGCTTGCCACCGGACCGCAGTGCGCGGTGTACAACGCACTGGCCGACAACCGGCTGCCCGAGGCCCTGGAGGACTACCGCCGCGTCCTGGCCGCCGGGATCAACATTGTCGGCAGCGGCCCGGTCTTTTTGCAGTATCCCTGGGCGGTGATTCCCGACGAGCTGATAAAGCCGCTGGAAGATGCTGCGCGCGAAGGCCATTCGAGCCTCTACGTCAACGGTATCGATCCCGGCTTTGCTAACGACCTGCTACCACTGGCCCTCGCCGGCACCTGTCAGAGCATCCAGCAGATTCGGTGTATGGAGATCGTCGACTACGCGACCTACGACAGCGCCGCGGTCATGTTCGACGTCATGGGATTCGGTAAGCCGATGGACGATATCCCGATGCTGCTGCAGCCCGGTGTGTTGAGCTTGGCGTGGGGATCGGTAATCCGGCAAATGGCGGCGGGCCTGGGCATTGCGTTGGACGAGGTCACCCAGACTCACGTCCGCATACCGGCGCCCGAGGACTTCGAGATCGCCTCGGGGCACATCGCCAAGGGCACCGCCGCGGCGCTCCGGTTCGAGGTGTTCGGCATGGTCAACGGGAAGCCCGCCGTGGTGCTGGAACACGTTACGCGGCTGCGCGAGGACCTGTGCCCCGAGTGGCCGCAGCCTGCCCAGGAGGGCGGTTCGTATCGCATCGAGATCACCGGCGAGCCGTCCTACGCCATTGATGTCTGCCTGGGCAGCCCCAACGGCGACCACAACCACGCCGGCCTGGTAGCCACCGCGATGCGGGTGGTCAATGCGATCCCCGCGGTGGTGGCCGCCCCGCCGGGTATCGTCACGACCCTCGACCTGCCGCTGATCACCGGCAAGGGGCTTTACCTGCCCGAGTGATCGAACGCGCGGCATGAAACGCGCTCATTTCGGTGTTGCCCTTTCTATGGCGAATCGACGAGTGCTGATCACCGGAGCATCCAAGGGTATTGGCCGTGCGGTCGCCGATCGTGCGGCCCAAGACGGGTATGACGTCGTCGGGCTGGCCCGGACGGCGCCGTCCGATTTCCCCGGGCTATTCGTCGAGGTCGACCTCGGCGATCGGGACGCGACCGCGGCGGCCCTCGACGCGGTCGTCACCGAAGGCCCGGTCGACGCGGTGGTGAACAACGTCGGCCTGGCTCGGTTCGGTCACATCGGGTCGGTCGACCTGGACGACCTGTGGCCCACCTACGACGTGAACGTTCGTACCGCGGTGCAGGTGGTACAAGCGGCGCTGCCCGGCATGGTCGAGGCGGGGTGGGGCCGCATCGTCAACCTCAGCAGCCTGACGACGCTCGGCGTCGCCGAACGAACTCCGTACGCTGCCGCGAAGGGCGCAGTGGAGACCGTCACCCGCATCTGGGCCGGTGAGCTCGCGTCGTCGGGCATCACGGTGAATGCGGTGGCGCCGGGGCCGATCGAGACCGAAATGTACCGGGAACGCAGCCCGGTGGGATCCGAGCGCGAAGCACGCGTCCTCGAGCGCATCCCTCTGGGCCGCGTCGGCACCCCCGCCGAGATTGCCCACGTGATCTGCATGTTGTTGCACGAGGATGCCGGCTACATGACGGGCCAAATTGTCCGAGTGGACGGCGGCGGGAGCATCGGCGCGGCGTAGGCGCAGTTTCTCTCTCGGGCAATGTCGGTTACCCTAACTTTTTTATTCGGCACCGCGGATCGAGGATGGGTTAGTTGGCGCAGGACACCCGGGCCTCGTTGAAGTCAAGCTGGTATCTGCTTGGGCCGGCATTCGTCGCCGCGATCGCTTACGTCGATCCGGGAAACGTCGCGGCCAACGTCAGCTCGGGCACACAGTTCGGATATCTGCTGCTGTGGGTCATTGTCGCGGCCAACATCATGGCCGGCCTGGTGCAATTTCTGTCGGCGAAACTCGGGCTGGTGACCGGGCGCTCGCTGCCCTCGGCGATCGGCAGGCAGATGAGCCGGCCGGCCCGGCTGACCTTCTGGGCGCAGGCTGAAATCGTCGCGATAGCAACCGATCTGGCCGAAGTCATCGGCGGGGCGATTGCCCTGCGCATCCTGTTCGGTTTGCCACTAGCGCTCGGCGGGTTGATCACCGGGGTCATCTCGTTGCTGCTGTTGGCGATCAGGGACCGTCGAGGACAAATCCTTTTCGAGCGCGTCATCACCGGCTTGCTGCTCGTCATCGCCGTCGGTTTCGCGGCGAGTTTCTTCGTCGCCACGCCCCCGCCCGGCGCCGTGCTCGGCGGATTGGTGCCGCGTTTCCACGGCGCCGAAAGCGTGCTGCTGGCCGCCGCCATCCTGGGCGCCACGGTGATGCCGCACGCGGTGTACATGCACTCGGGCCTGGTCCTGGATCGGCACGGACACCCGGAGCCCGGCCCGGACCGACGCTGGCTGCTTCGCGTCACGCGCCTGGATGTGGTGCTGGCGATGACCGTCGCCGGGACGGTGAACGCGGCGATGCTGCTGATTGCCGCGATCAACCTGCTGGGCCGCGAAGAAACCGGATCCATCGACGGCGCGTACGCCGCGATCCACGCCACGTTGGGGCCGACGATCGCCGTGCTGTTCGCGATCGGCCTGCTCGCCTCGGGCTTGGCGTCGTCCTCGGTGGGCGCTTACGCCGGCGCCATGATCATGCAGGGATTGCTGCACCGGTCGATACCCATGCTGGCGCGCCGCTTGATCACGCTGTGCCCGGCCATCGCGATCCTGGCCCTCGGTTTCGACCCGACCCGCTCACTGGTCATCTCTCAGGTCGTGCTGTCGTTCGGAATTCCGTTCGCGGTGCTGCCGCTGGTCCGGCTCACCAGCAACCGCAAGCTGATGGGCAGCGACACCAACCACCCGATCACCACGGTCATCGGCTGGGCGGTCGCGTTACTGGTGAGCGTGCTGAACGTGGTGCTGATCTATCTAACCGTGAAGGGCCACTAAAAAGTAGCTCTAGGTGCATCTTCCACCTGCGCCAAACCCGATGGCGCCCCTTGGAGGCCACGTCAGCCGGCCTGCGTACCCACTGCGCGGGCAGCCCGGCGGAGGCGCCGACCTATCTGTTCGACGTCCCGCGATGAGAGGGACCTGAAGGGATGCACGCAGATGTTGTGTGTGACGCGACCGACTTGGTCGAAGATCGGTGCCGTGACCGCCCCGACGTACTCCCGCTGACGGCTTCCCGGCTTCCCTGAAACCCTTGGGGCACAAGTAATTTCTAGGAGCACTTCGTTGAGGTGATCGCGCACGGAGTCGGACCGCGCATCCATCTGAAGTCTGGTCATAACGGGGACGGCCGATGCGATATCCGGGCTCATGCGTTCCACGCTGAACCCTTGGTTACGGGTCTCCTCCAGGTGTTCCTCGAGCCGCGCCTGGAAGGCGGGACTGTTTACTCCGCTGCGCTCGATCCAAACACGACGCTCGTCAGCAGGCTCCCATGCCGCGTACGCCGGACCGAACGGGGCGGCGAACGGTAGCCGATCACCCGTCGAGAGGCTCCATTGGTCGTCGCATCCTGCGATGAAGGCGGTGATGACGAGCGAGTCGCCGACGCGCTCGGACACCGACGTCGCATAGCCGGTGTCTGCCGCGGCAGCTGATGCCGCCGCCCGGGCGGCGTGTGCGATGGACGGGGACTGATCAATCCGCCCGGCCAGCCTGACCAGCGCAGCGCCCACAGAGAATGTCTTATCGGCAGGGTTACGGGTGACCCAGCCCTTCTCGTCGAGTTCTTTGAGGATCACATAGGCCGTCGCCTGGTTGAGGCCTAAGGTGTGCACGATATCGCTGAGTCGTGTTGTGCTGCCGCGGCGTTCGGCGAGCAGCTCGATGATGTCTACCACCCGCCGGGTCGGCGGAGATGAACTGGTCACGAGTAACTCCTGCGGCAAGGATGTTGACTATACGAAAAAATGCTATCGCTCAACTGACATGCTGCCATGAACGGTGCCGTTGACTCCGTCGACGTTCTTCTCTATGTTTCGTATAACCAATCAATCAAATTGAATAGTCAACATACGCGGCGCGATGTCGTTTTGCATCCGAAGGGCAAACATGAACTCCTCCAAGGCCGGTGACGCCGCCGCGTCGAATTTCCGCGACGTCGAGGGCCTCCATGAGGTCGAAGCGATCAAGCAGTTGAAGGCTCGCTACTGCCGGCACCTGGACACCAAGGATTGGGATGCGTGGCGCACCATTTTCGCTGACGATTTCCTCAGCGACACTTCTGAATCCGGCGGTGACGTGGTCGCCGGGGCTGATGCGTTCGTCGCCTACACGCGCGGGCATATCGGGAAGCCCTCTCAACCCACGGTGCACCAGGTGCATGCTCCCGAGATCGAGCTGACCTCTGCCACTACGGCCACCGGCGTCTGGGCGCTAAACGACGTGGTGTGCCTGGCGCCGGGGCTGAACCTGCAGGGCTACGGTCACTATCACGAGACCTACGAGAAGATCGACGGGCGTTGGTACATCAAGAGTTCCAAGTTAACGCGGCTTCGGGAAGACATCTTCAATCCCGTGTTTACCTTGCGGGTTCCTAAACGGCTGCGCGATGCCGCGGGTGCCCTGGTGCGGAAACGCACGAAGTGAGCAACCCCGTCCTCATCACAGGGGCGTTCGGCCAGGTGGGCAAACGCTGCACCGAGATACTGCTATCGCGTGGACGCACCGTAATCGCTACGGATCTGCGTACTGACACCGTGGTAGCCATCGCCGACAAGCTTGGTCGCGGTAAGCACCCAGGCACGCTGAAGACCGTTTATGCCGATCTGCTCGACGCAGCGTTCATGGCCGACCTGATCGCCGAGCAGGAACCCAGCGCCATCGTCCACCTGGCCGGGATGTACTCCCCACCGTCCTACCGCAATCCGCGACTGGCCAGGCGCGTCAACGTCGAGGGCACCACCAATCTGGTGCGGGCCGCCGAGTCCCTATCCGTACCACCGCTGGTGGTATTCGCCTCCAGCGCCGCGGTGTATGGGTCACGTAACCCCTACCGCTATCCCGAACGCATCACCGCACAAACGCCCGTGAACCCGATCGACCAATACGGTGAAGATAAAGTGCTCGCGGAAGCCGTGATTCAGGCCAGCGCTCTGCCGTATGCGCTGCTTCGGCTGGGCGGGATCATCTCTCCCGACGGCGCGGCGAATCTCAACAGCGATTACCTGCTGTTGATGCGTGCGACGCCCGGCGACACTAGGCTGCACACCATCGACGCGCGTGATGCGGCGCTGGCTTTCGCCAACGCCGTCGACCGCGGTGACATCATCGACAGCAAAACGTTGCTTATCGCCGGCGACGAGACACACCTGCACGAGCACCGCGACGTCGAAGACGACATCTTCGAAGCGGTCGGGATCGGGCGCCTCGGCCCCGGAGCCAGTCTGCCGGGTAACCGCCAGGACGATCGCGGCTGGGGCTTCACCGGATGGTTCGACACCACCGAATCTCAAGCTCTGCTCGATTACCACCGCCATGACTGGCCACAAACGGTCGCGTGGGTCGCCGAGTCCCAAAGCCGACCCGTTCGGGTGCTGCTGCGCGCACTGGGTCCGGCGCTGCGGCCGGCCCTGCGCATCGCTCTCGCTGCCCAGCGTCGGATCGAGCGACGCGGACCCTATGCCGACCCTTGGACTCTCATCGCCGCCAAGTACGGACCCGAGGTCCTGGCGACAACCCACGAAACGCCATCGTAGCGAGCGAGATGCCGTGGAAAACCTCGGAAGAAGCCGGCCATCGGTGCTAGCGGACGGCCACTGCGGAAGTGTCTAGTCCGACTTCTTGCCGGAATCCTCGGGTCGAGCTTGTCGGCGTCCTCCGTCACCCCAGGCAGCCCACGGGTCTGACGCCGCGTTACTGCGTGGTCACCACGTCTGGGCGATTCGATCGCCAGGTCCCTAGCGTGCGCCGGCGCCCCCAAAGCACCAATTCGGTACTTCATAACTTTTCCCTTCTCTTTCACTATTCTTCATGTTTGCGCCGCTTTGGACTCGCACACTTACGCGGCCTTTAACGTGAAGACGGAAGGGAAAGCATCAAATGCCTTCATCCCGCTGGCTGGGCAGACTCGCCGCCCCCCTCATGGTTGGCGTCGCCCTGGTGTCCACCGCTTCGGTCGCGGCTGCCGATGCCGCCGATCCCGCGTTCCTGGCGCAGATGCGCGCCCTTGGATTCACGTGGCCGCCGAACGAGGACGGCGACATCCTGTTGATGGCACACCACATTTGTGCTGATCGGTGGAATGGCTGGTCGTCACAACAGATTGCAGACGACGTCCACAACACCTTGGGCCCGCGCGGCATCAATTTCGGCGACGTCACCTCCATGGTGAACCTCGCCGTTACTACCTACTGCCCGTAGCTGCCGGCGCCGACATTTCGGACCTCGTTTTACATAGCTATGCGAAGCACATAGGCTCACCGGGTGCCGATTTGTCTGACGGTGAGCCGCTGAATGCAGGCGCGCCGGCATTCCTACTTCGCATATGGGTCCAACCTGTGCGTTAGACAGATGGCGCGGCGCTGTCCCGACGCGACTGATCCGCGGCCGGCGATACTGTCCGATCACGATTGGCTGATCAACGAGCGCGGCGTGGCGACCGTCGAACCATTCGCCGGCAATCTCGTACACGGGGTGCTCTGGCAAGTCTCCGATCACGACCTGACCACGCTGGACAGCGCCGAGGGTGTTCCGGTGCGCTACCGGCGCGATGAGTTGACCGTGCACACCGACGACGGCCCGTCGCCGGCCTGGGTCTACATCGACCACCGGGTGACTCCGGGTCCGCCGCGGCCCGGCTACCTGCCGACCATCATCGACGGCGCGGTCCATCACGGGCTTCCGCAACGCTGGATCGACTTCTTGCGGCGCTGGGATCCCACGCGCTGGCCTCGTCCGGCGTCGGCGAGATCGGCGTCCGGGCCTGGGCCACAATCACTTTCGGAGCTGCTGATGCAGCCCGGGGTGCTCGAGGTCAGTCAGCTGCGGTCCCGTTTCGGCTTCTTGGCCATCCACGGCGGCGGCCTCGAAGAGATGACCGACGTCATCGCCGACCGCGCGGCCGAGGCCGCCGGCGCGTCGGTATACCTGTTGCGCCATCCCGACCGCTACCCGCATCACTTGCCGTCGGCGCGGTTCGACCCCGCCGAGTCGCCGCGGCTCGCCGAATTCCTCGACCACGTCGACGTCGCGGTCTCGCTGCACGGATACGGCCGCATCGGGCGCAGTACGCAATTGCTGGCCGGAGGCCGCAATCGCACGCTGGCCGCCCACCTCGCCAGACATATTCAGCTGAGCGGCTATCAGGTCGTCACCGACCTCGACGACATTCCGCTCGAACTACGGGGGTTACATCCTGACAACCCGGTCAACCGGGTACGCGAAGGCGGAACACAACTCGAATTGTCCGTTCGCGTCAGGGGTCTCAGCCCGCGCAGCCCGCTGCCGGGACCTGATGGCCTGTCTTCGGTCAGCTCCGCCCTGGTGCAGGGTTTGGCGGCCGCGGCTCGCTCCTGGTAATTGTTCCTAACTCGTTTAACGGAGGTTGTTGGTGGCCAAGGATTTTCGATTTGGTATGAGTATGCGGTTCTTCAAGTCGCGCGAGGCACTCCTCGACAAGGCAAAGCGCGCTGAAGACGCTGGCTTCGACATTCTTTGTGTGCCAGACCATTTGGGCGCAGCGGCGCCTTTCCCGACCCTAACCGCGGTCGCGATGGTTACCACGACGCTGCGGCTGAGCATGTATGTGCTCAATTCCGCGTTCTACAAACCGGCCCTGCTCAGCCGGGACATGCAGGGGCTGGACCTGCTCAGCGACGGCCGCCTCGAGATCGGGCTCGGCACCGGCTATGTCCGAGAAGAGTTCGAGGCCGCGGAGATTCCGTATCCCAGCGCTGGTGCCCGGGTCGATTACCTCGAGCACATGACGAAGTATTTGAAGGAACACCACCCGTCGACGCCGTTGATCATCGCCGGCAACGGTGACCGGGTGCTGACCATCGCGGCCCACAATGCCGACATCATCGGGCTGACCGGCTCCAAGGTCCGCGCCGTCGACGACCCGTTCGCCGAACGTGTCGACTTCGTCCGTAATGCCGCCGGCGACCGGTTCGACTCACTCGAGCTGAATCTGGCGATCACGGCGATGCCGCGCGACGGCGAAACCGAGCCCGACCTGAAGCTGACCCGCAGCTACTCGCCGGAGCTGTCCGATGAGGAGATCCTGTCCCAGCCTTCGGTGCTTAGCGGCTCCCCCCGCGAGATCGCCGACACGTTGTCGGCATACCGGGAAAAGTACGGCGTCTCGTCCTTCACGGTGCAGGACAACAACCTCGCCAACTTCTCGAAGGTGATCGCGGAACTGCGCTGACCGCAGTCGCGGTCATCGGGCCCGGGCCTGCCGTCACGGTAAGCTCTGGCCCGTCCGCCCTCGTAGCTCAGGGGATAGAGCACGGCTCTCCTAAAGCCGGTGTCGCAGGTTCGAATCCTGCCGGGGGCACCAATGTGGTGTCGCAGGTCAGCGCGTTTTCCGGGCGATCGCCCTACTCTGCGTCGCTCCTCTCTGGTCGGCGCTTCGGGCTCATGCCGTTCACCCTCACCTCATCCCCCAGCGGGAGAGTCAACGATTCGACCTCAGCGCACGGCAGCGCGTGAGTTTGCGATCGTCGGGCCGCTGCAGACGGCAATTACTTCGTCAGGGTCTGGTCGCCGATGACGGTGAGTAGTCGCAGGTTGGTGTGGCTTTCGGTGCCGGGTGTTGCGGTGTAGACCAGCAGCGAATGCTTCTGCTCGGGGTCGATGAGCACTTGGCACTGCACTTCCAGCGGCCCGAGTTCGGGGTGCAGCAGACGCTTGGTGTGTTCGTGCGGGACATCGACGTCGTGGCGGTCCCACAGCTGGGTGAATTCGGGGCTGTGCTGGGTTAGGGCTGACACGATCGCGGTCGCCTGGGTTCGTGTCGCGGGGTCGGAGTACGCGGCTCGCAGTCCGGCGGTGAAGAACCGGGAGAGCATGTCGTGATCGTCGGCCGGGTAGCGGGCACGCGTATCGGGCTGGGTGAACCAGCGGTAGACGATGCTGCGCTGCAACCCGGCATAGTGGGTGTGGTCACCGACCAACGCCACCGCAGCCGGTGTTTGGGCCAGCGTTTCCCCTACAGCAGTGACGATTTCGGCCGGAGTATCAGCGAGTCTGTCGAAGATCCGCATCAGGCCGGGGCTGACGTGAGCACCGCCGCTCGGGGATCGGGAGGGTGGCGCGTAGCCGGCCAACCCAAAAAGATGATCGCGTTCGGTCAGCGACAGCCGCAAACCACGGGCCAGTGCGGCCAGCATCCCCGCCGACGGGCGCGGACCGCGTTGCTGTTCCAGCCGGCTGTAGTAATCGGCAGACATGTCACTGAGCGCGGCAACTTCCTCCCGGCGCAGACCTGCCGTGCGCCGCCGGCGGCCCCGGATCAGGCCGACGTCTTCGGGTTGCAGCGCGTGGCGGCGGGCGCGCAGGAACTCGGCTAACTGTTGGCGATCCATCACCTCACCCAACACCCGTGGCCACGCGTCGGGGACTGGTTAGGCCGGAAAAGACACACCGGCCAGTTCCTCGGAGACCGCCCAGATGCGTCGCGCCGCCCGCTCATCGGCGATGTAGCGGAACGGCTTCTGCTCGGCCGGTAGCCCCCGCAGATGCAGGAAGCCGTCGGGGCCATACAGTTTCGCGCCACGCGCGTCCCGATTGGTGGCCGCGTACAGCGCCGGCAGCATTCCCGTCTCGGCGGTCCCGACCAGCATCCCCCTGCGGGCGAAGGCACGGATGGCGCGGACCGAGAGAGTGTCGCCGTCGCGGCCCATTTCTGGGTGCGACGCCAACAGGTTGGTGGCGGCGACCCCGGGATGGGCGACGTTGCTGGTGATTCCCCACCCGTGGGTGGTGCTGCGGCGGTGGAGCTCCATCCCGAACAGCGACACCGCGATCTTCGACGACGAGTACGACGAAGACTTCGAGTAGCTGTCGGCCCATTGCAGATCGTCCCAGTGGATGCCGTGCTGGGCCGCGGCGATGCTGGACTGCGTGGTCACCCTCGCCCGACCCTCCTGTAGCAATGGCAGGATCTGGGCGGCCAGCGCGAAATGGCCGAGGTGGTTGGTGGCGAACTGCAATTCCAGCCCGTCGGCGGTGACGCGGCGCTCCGGTGGTGTCATGACTCCGGCGTTGTTGATCAGAATGTGGATTGGTCGGCCCTCGGAGGTGAGCCGGGCGGCCAGGTCGGTAACCGATCGCAGTGAGGCCAGGTCCAGCCGGCGCGTCGACACTTTCGCTCCGGGAACGTCGCGTTGGATTCCCGCCACGGCGGTAGCACCTTTCTGTTCGTTGCGGACCGGCATGATCACCTCGGCACCCGCTGCGGCGAGCCGCTGCGCTAACCCCAATCCCAGACCGTCGCTAGCACCGGTGACCAGCGCCAGTTTCCCGCTCAGCTCCGGAACTTCAATATCCAATGCCGTACTTGCCATGTCGACTCTCCACACATCTAGGACTTCGTCGGGGACGTTGAACCCCGAAACCCACTGTGGTCGGCCACCGCCGCGTTAACCACGGCATATCGATCCCGGGATAGCGCGACACCCCGCCCCCTGCGCGCGCCGCTGTCGGGCGCCGAATAGGGATCACCGCTCGGCCACGCCGACCGGACGGGGAGTGGAACCAACGTGGCGAGACACACATCTCAACGACATCGGACACTTACTGGCCCGCGCCGGGGATTCAGCGGCGATGGGCCGCTGACGTGCTCCGCCATCCTGATTCGCAATACGCGGCGAGTCAGCCGTGCATTACTTCGGCTGATGCTTGACGTTTTGCAGCGTTGAGTCGGGAAGCGATGTCGTCCAGCTACATTCGACCCGGACTGCCCATCCGCCCGACGATTGTGGACTTTCGCGCATTTTGCTCATGGGCGCGGTAGGGTCTTTCCATGGCCGCCAAAGGCCGCATCGACCTGCGACTGGGCACCCAGGTACTGCTGGTGCAGCTCGTCGTCGTGACGCTGGCATTGATCGTCGCGTTCGGGTTGTTCGCCGGGTACAACCGACACCGGTTGACCGTCCAGTACGTCGTCCACGCGTTGGATATCGCCCGTGTGGTGGCCTCCGCGCCGACCGTATTGAACAACATTTCTCAATACGACGCGGCGCCGCCGACCCCCAGCCCGCGATTCGTCGACGAATTGGCGAGCGGCCCGATCCAAGGCATCGCGTCGCGGGTACAGGAGCGCACACACGTGCTGTTCGTCGTGGTCGCCAACACCCACAGCATTAGGCTGGCGGCGCCCGAGCGGGACATGTTGGGCCACCCGGTGGTCGGCGACTTCACCCAGGCGCTGGCCGGTCACGAGCAGACCGCCCAAGAACCGACGGTTGTCGGCGTGGTGATAGTCGCGAAAGTTCCCGTGCAGCAGCCGGATGGTCGGGTGCTGGGCATCGTCTCGGTCGGCATCTCCACCAAGGCATTCGACGACGAGTTCTCGACCAACCTGCGCGTGCTGGCCGCGATGGCAGGTGTTCTGCTGCTGGTCGGTGTCGCCGGCTCGGTGATGCTGGCCCGGCGGTGGCGAGGACTGACACTGGGTTTGCGGCCGGCCGAGATTATCGAGCTGGTGCGCAGCCAGGCGGCGGTGCTGCAAGGCATCGGCGAGGGCGTGCTAGCGGCCGACACGTCCTGGCATACCACCTTCGTCAACGACGAGGCGTGCCGACTTCTCGAGATTGGTAAAGAAATAGGCCGACAGGTTGACGAGATCGGTTTGACCCCAAGGGTTCTCGACGTCTTCAAGGCGGCGAATTCGGCGCCAACGCTGGCTAATGTCGGTGAACGCATCGTGGTGGTCTCCGCACGACCGGTATCGCGCGAAGGACGCGAGCTGGGAACCGTGTTGGTGGTGCGGGACAGAACCGACGTCGAATCACTGACCCGGCAACTCGACGCGGTGCAGGTGATGAGCACCGTGCTGCGTGCCCAGCGCCACGAGTTCGCCAACCGTCTGCACCTGCTGAACGGACTGCTACACGGCGGTCACCTCGACGAGGGGTTGCAGTATCTAGAAGAGCTCCTCGGATCTGGCCCGTTGGGATCCGCGCTACCGGGCATCGACTCCATCCGTGACGCCTACCTGCAGGCATTTTTGGCGGCCAAGGCCGCGGCGGCGCGCGAAGCCGGTGTGACGCTGACGATCGGCGAGAACACCTGGGTCGCCGGTCGGCTGGTGCTGCCAGTCGACGTCACCACCGTGGTGGGCAACCTGCTGGACAACGCCATCGACGCCGCCCGGTTGAGCGACAGCGCGACCAGGGAGGTGGAAGTTGAGCTGTTGCAAGATGGTTCGACGCTGCATGTCACGGTGGTCGACAGCGGCGACGGCGTCGCGCCCGAGTTTGTCGACGAATTATTCACCGAGGGCACGACGACCAAACCGGATTCTGGCATACCCGGCGGCCGGGGTATTGGGCTCGCGTTGTCGCGCCAGATCAGCCGCTCCCTCGGTGGCGATCTGTGGCTGGCCAGCCCCGGCACGACGGAGTCGCAGCTGCACGGCGCGGAGTTCATCGCCCGGCTGCCGGGCGTGATGGTTGAGGAGGCCCAATGGGTGACGCAGACCTGACGGTGCTAGTAGTCGATGACGACTTCCGCGTCGCCAATATGCACGCCGAGGTCGTCAAAATGCTCGCCGGCTTCACGGTGACCGCGACCGTCAACACGCTCGAGGCCGCGCGCAAGGCCGACGCCGTCGACCTTGCGCTGGTCGACGTCTACCTGCCCGACGGGTCCGGAATCGACTTCGTTCGGGAATTGCACGGCGACAGCATGGTATTGACGGCAGCTACCGAGGCGGTCACCATCCGGGCAGCCATGTCGGCAGGGGCGCTGAGCTATCTCGTCAAACCGTTCTCGACCACGGATCTCGCCGCGCGGCTATCGGGCTATGCGCGATACCGCAGAATCCTGGCCAGCCCCAATCTGAGCTCCGGCGACGTAGACGCGGCACTGGATGCGTTGCGCCCCAGGATTACTCCCCCACAGCCGGCCACGATAGCCGCCGCCTCCACCAAACAGCTCGTGCTGCAGGCTTTGCGAAAGTCGGAGAAGCCGATGTCGGCGGCGGAAGTTTCCGCGGCGATCGGGATCTCACGGGCAACCGCCCAACGCTACCTGGCAGCGCTGGCCACCACCGGCGACGTCACCGTAGGCCTGCGCTACGGCACCACGGGACGACCCGAGCAGGAATTCGTCGCGGGCGGCAACGGAAGAATGCGTCTACCGCGCTAGTGGTTGCCTGACCACGGTTTCGCCGAACCACGTGCACCCCCCGGCGCGGCGATCGCCTTGGCGGGCCACCAGTTCGCCCGCCCGAGCATTGCCGCAAGAGCCGGCACCGTGATGGTGCGCACCACGAACGTGTCGACCAACAGGCCCACACCGATGATGACGCCGGTTTGCACCATGGACGTCAGGCTGCCGAACAAGAGGCCGAACATCGACGCGGCGAAGATGATTCCAGCCGAGGTGATGACACCGCCCGTCGAACGAACGGCACGGATGACGCCGCTGCGGACGCCAACGGCCGATTCTTCGCGAATCCGCGTGATCAACAGCAGGTTATAGTCCGCTCCGACGGCGACCAGCACGATGAACGCCATTGCCGGAACGTTCCAATAGATAGCCTGATGGAGCACGAACTGGAACAAGACGACCCCTACACCCAAGGCCGACAGGAACGAGATCACCACGGAGGCAATAAGGTACAGCGGAGCGACGATCGCACGGAGCAGCGCAACGAGGGTGAGGAAGACAACCAGAAGCGTCACGACGACGATCAGCCGAACATCGTCGTTGTAGTAGCTACGCATTGCGCTGTACATCGCCGTCGTGCCGATCACCGATATCGACGCATCCGAGAGTGTGGTGTTGGGCTGCGCGCCGCGGGCAGTACCGAGGATCGATGCCACCTGGTCCATCGCGGCTGTGCTGAACGGGTCGAATTTCGTTTCGATGATGAACCGCGCCGAATGCCCATCGGTTGAGAGGAACATCTTCGCGGCGTTCTTGAAGTCATTCGAGGTGATCACCTTGGGTGGAATGTACATGCCCGCCATGGAGTTTCGCGAGGCATCGCGGTTCATCGACAGCAGCAGATCGGCCGCCTGGTTCATTCCGACACCCATCTTCTTGGTCTGGTCGACGAGTGCACGGACCCCTTGATCCAGCCGCTGGCTCCCACCGGCGAGCGCATCGGCTCCTTCCTGCAGGTGCGCCAGCCGTTGCGACACATTGGCGTTGCCTGCGGCCGCCAGCAGGCTACTCAGCCGCCGCATCGCCGTCTGAAGCCTTTGCACCACAAGGACTATCTGCGCAGTAAACGGACCGCTCTGTGCCTGGGCTAGTTGTTGGAGCTGGGCGCGGCCAGCAGCGCAGGCCGGGTTGGCGTTGCATTGCGGACTGGCGTTCAAAGCGTCGAGCATGGGGCCGGCCACGGCGAGGGCAGCGGCGCCCGGCGCCGAGGCGGACCCGGTGTTCACCAGTCCACGCATCGTGTCCAAGAGCTGGGCTGCCGCGGCCAGCTGCTGCTGCACCTGGTTCAAGGTGGTACCGAGCTGCATCGTGGACCCACTGGCACTGCGGGTTTGGTCGCGAACCTGGGCGAGACTTGCCGCAAGTTTGTCGGCGCCGGCAGTCAGTGCGTCGAGGTCGTTGCTCCTGCCGGAGACCTGTGTCGAGACGCCTTCCAGGTTGCTGCCGACCTGCCCGGCTTGAAAGCTGAGTTTGATCTGATCGAGCGGTTGACCGTTGGGTCGCGTGACACCACGCACTGCCGCGATATCGGGCAGCTGGGAAACGCGTTGGGCCATTTGCTCCAAGTCGGCCAAAGCTTGTGGGGTGCGCAGGTCACGTGGTGAGCGCACGTAGATGTATTGCTGCAGAAGCGCGCTGGTCGCGAAGTGACGTTGCATCGTCGCGAAGCCGATGTTGCTCTGCGCCGATTGCGGTAATTGCATGCGGTCGTTGAAGGTGGGCGACAAGAAGGCGGTGCAGCAGGCCAGCACGATCAACACCGCCAGACTGATCAGTAGATGCAGTTTGGGCCGGCGAACGATCAGGGCACCCGACCTCTGCCACAGCCGACCGGTGAGCGCGCTACGTGGCGTCACCCAACCGCGCCGACCCGCGAGCACGAGTATGGCGGGCAACAATGTGATCGCGGCAAGAAAGGCGATCGCGATCGAAACAGCGAGCGCCGGACCGACAGTTGTGAACGCGGGTAGGCGCGTGAAGACCATGCCAAGAAAGGTGATGGCGACGGTGGCCGCTGAGCCTGCGATGACCTTGCCGATCGAGCTCAATGCCTTCTGCACCGCCAGGTCGGAGTCCGCCCCCGAGCGGATGTACTCGTGGTAGCGACTGATCAAGAACACGGCGTAATCGGTTCCGGCGCCGACGATCATCGCGGTCATCAACGCGATCGTCGGCGCTGACACCCCTAACCCGAGCCGACTCAGCATGGACACCACGCCCTGGGCCGCCGTCACCGAAATTCCGATAGTGACCAAAGGCAGCAACACGCTGATCGGTCGTCGGTAAATCACCGAAAGGATGGTGAGCACCAAGACGGCGGTGGCGAGTTCGATCATGTGCATATCGTGGGCACTCACGATTGACATGTCCCCGACGATGGCGGCCTGACCGGTCACCTCCGCTGTCAACGAGGAGCCCGCGACAGAGCGTTTGGCGACTTGTGTGATCCGCTGATAGGCCTGCGAGGACTCCGGGGAGCCCGCGGGCGCCCTGAGGTCGACCGCCAGATAGACCGCCTTGCCGTCAGCGCTGACCATTGAGGGACGCAAAGCGGGTGTGGTGACAATGTCGTGCACGCCGGCCACATCGCGGGTGTCGGCACGCAATGTGGCAGCCAACTTGGCATAGTCCGCCTCATCGCCGGATTGCGGGCGGTTGTTATCGGTAAGCACGATGATCAGGATGTTCTGTGCGGATTCACCGAAATCTTTGGCCATCTGGTCTGCTGCCACCATGTCGTCGGCCGGAAGTGCCTGCATTGGCTGGCTTTCCACCACCTTCGTCAACGGTGGGAAGGCCACGGCCAGCACGCCGACCGCGGCGAGCCAGGCTGCGATAACCAGCCACGGGGCACGCGCGACAATGCGACCCAGCACCGAAAAGGCTTCGATGCGTGCCGGTATCCCGGAGTTAATAGATTGTGTGGCCATGGCAACCTTCATTCGTATGCGTGGGGAGGGTCAAAGGGTCGGCCGCTTTTGGGCAGGCCCTTACCGGCGTCCGAGGAGCGCGGTCACTGGTTCAAGGTGTCGCCAGTTCATCGTGGAGCTGAGCGAAAATTCCCTCAGTGTCTGCGAAATAATCTGCCGTAGTTCATCATTCGATCCATCCGGCCGATATGCCACGACCGAGACGAAAACCTGCCCGCGCGTTCTTCCGGAAAGCAAATTGAGCAGTCCGCCGGTATGGTGCATCGTCGCCTTGGTCATGCTGGGGTAGCGCATCTTCATGGCGAACCAGTCGGCGTCCGTGCCGTCCGGCCGGTTGGCGGCTGGGCTCACGGCACCGAGGTTGGACGATCCTGTAGCCACACTACCGACGGCCACGCTGATCATTCTCCTTACCAACCACTTTGGTAGCAGCGGGACGATCGGCAGTAGCGCGAACCGCTCGTCGGGGACCTCCTGGCGGCGGATCAACGCGTGTTTGGTTGCAGACCGGATCTCGCGAAGGTCCGTCGCCGCGGGTGCCGGGTCGACGGTGATATCGATACCTGTGATTGCGTTGGCGCGGGTATCGCCGGGGGCGCGGTCATTTACGGGTATTGCCAGAACGGCCGAACCGTCTGCCGTGACCCGCCCCATTCGCTGAGCGAGGCGCGCCGCCAATCCCGCGAGCAACGTGTTGCTCGTTCCTCCGAGCGCCAGAGCGCGCGTGTCCCACTCCGCGGCGTCGACAAAAACAGTTGCCGTTGGGAGGTTTACGGCTTCATCAGCTCCGACGAAGCGCAAGCGCGGCCCGCTGGGTGGCGCAGTGTCCGATCCGTCACCACGTCGGCGACGCCTTCGCGTCAGTGCCGCGGCGACGACGGCGCGGCCGATACCGGGGATGTCTCGCCTGGTTTGGCGGACGTCCTCGCCAATTGCCCGCCATCGCGGGCGCGAAAGCGCGGCGGGCCAGGCGATCACGTCGTCGCGACCAACAGCCGCATCGGCCAATGCCTCGCAGAGCCCGACGCCGTCGGTGAGGCAATGTGAGATGACGAAGCTGATCCCCGCGCCGCCGTCGGTGAACGGGAGAACAGCGAGGTGCCATTCGGGTCCGTGCTCGGAATCCAGAGTGGTGCCGGCCTGGTCGTCCAGCCAGGCGTCGAATTCCTCGCGGGGACGAGCGCACTCGACGATCTCAAGGTCGGACAACCGGTCGGGCATGACCCAGCGATGCCGGCCGAAGGGTATTGGTGACTGTTCGATGCGGCGGGCCAGTCGCCCACGCCCCAGACGGTGATGGAACCGCCGCAAACCTTCGATGTCGATGGGGCGGTCATAGAGCCAGAAGCACTGCAGCACATTGCTGGTTCCAGTCGCTTTCTCGCCGAGAAAATGGACCTGGTCCACCAAGTCGATTACGTTGCTCATTTTGTAAATCCCTTCGTGTTAGAGGCTGACGGCGGGCAAGCCGTGCTCCGAGTTCGCGTGGTCTGCAACCGCATCCGTCCATTCCGAGGTGTTGTTGACGACGCGGGTGAACGCCTGCGTCAACACCGTGATGTAACGGTGTACTGAGTCACGCGCGGCCGGGTTATCCGGGAAGGAGATGGTCGCTGTGGTTTTGGTGGCGTGCCGGTTGATCCACATGTTGATCCCGCCGTGCGACAGGCTGTCACCGTAAGCGCCGAAGTTCGTTTCTTCCCACAACGCGGCGACCGGTATCTTGCGGAAATCGAGGAACGACACCATCATTGCCGGGCGCGTGGGCAGTTTAAGGCCCAGTTCATCCGGTGTCGCCAACTCCAGGACACGTTCAAACGGCACGCCCGCAAGGTGTTTGGCGGCGTCAAATGACTTCTGCGCTGCCGGTGCCGACTCGAAAAATGAGCCGACACCGGTCGGCACGGTAACTGGAATCAGGCTGGCGAACCACCCGACACTCATCGTGTCCACGCCGGGAGTCCGCGTGTCGAAGGGCGTGAATCCATGATAGGTCTCGGCGCCGGTAAATTCGTGTTCGGCCAGAGCTGCGCAGGCGAGAATCCCACCGCTGAACCGGGCGCCGGCGGCACGGCAGACGGTGTCGAAAGACTCGGTCTGTGCGGCATCCAACAAGTCGACGGTCAGGAAGTCGCCTTTGTTGTCGCACCACGTGTCGCCGAGCGGCAACGGGAAGCTCGGCCAGTCACCATTGGTGTCGTGGGCGAAGTCGATCCACTCCTTGATCTGCGGGGACGACAGGGTCAGGCTGGCCAATTGCTCGCGTTGCCGCGCCGTGTAGTCCCAATAGCTGCCGGCCTGCGGAAGCGCGGTGGGTGTGGCGCGCCGCAGACTCTGGTACATGAGGTGGACATCGAGGAAAATCAGGCCGCCGGAGACGCCGTCGATGTGGAGATGGTCGACGCTGGCGTAAAACGTGAAATATTCAGCGTGCTGGATAACACCGAATGTGAAGCAATCCCACTCGAGTGTCTCCGGCGTCGTCGTCAACGCGTGTGTACGTATTTGTGGGGTGCTCATATTTCCGAACTCCACGGGAACAAAATCGATGAGTTCCGGGTCGTCGATGGCGCGCCGGACAATATCGCCGTTCTCGAATTCGAACCAGCTCTGGTAGGTGTCGTGACGACGGAGATGCGCATTGATCGCGGCCGTCATTGCCGGAACATCACAAACACCAGGAATCTCCCACGCCACGACCATCAGACGCGGCAGCTGCCTGCCCATCGCCTTGGCGTAGTGGGCGACCCGCACGTGTTGAGCTTGCTGATAATTAGCAGGTAGATCATCGCGCCGCGCCGCCCGAGCCGCTTCTCGGGCCCCGGGGGAGGCCGTCCACGTGGTCACCGGACCACAGGGTGGTTGCCATCCGTTGATGCTGCCTAGTGCGACCATCTTTCCCCTCCTTGCGTTTTTGCGATATCGACGTTTCTTTCGCCGCATATGAATGGCGGAACCGGCTGTGCACGAATGTTTATCTCGCGCCGATCTTCATTCCTTGGTGCGGCGATCGTGCGTCCTAACCGGATATTTGACTAGACCGAATTTACGACGCCGCTTATGTCTGTGTCGCGGTTGTAATCGATAGTCGACATAAGTGGCGATTCCCGGCTTTTGCGCATTGTGCTCACCCGCGACGCACAGCGAACCGAAGCGCACAACAGATGACGCCTGCGGCCCGCCCACGTTGAGCGGTCACGCGGCTAGAGCGTTGCCGCCCCGATCGGTGATCCAGGAGATCCGTACCCGTGGTTGTCGGTCCGCGGAGCGTGACCGCCCGTCATACGCCACAATGGAAAGGTGGATGACTGGGCCGAAACGGATTTGGCGTGGCAGCTCGCCGAGATGGCATGCCTATTGCTTCCTGATCGCGACCGCGCCGACGTGTACACGGCGATCGGCGCCGGGTATTCCTATGCCGCCATCAACACGCTGCTTGAGACCGTTGTATGCACGGGCACACCCGTCTCCCCTGAACTGGTGGCCAGGATTGCCGACTGGCTGACCGCCTACGCACACCATCATGACGAGCCGCGGCTACGCGAAATGCTAGCCGCGCTTAGAACAGTGGGCTAACGCCAACAGCGCTTGCCGCATTTCAAACGAGCAGAGTTGTTGTCGCACAGCGATCACCGGCGACCGCTTCTAGCGGGCCGGTGCGTCAAAGAGGCGTTGCGGAGCGAGATCCACCACGGCGAAGACGCTGGCTCGGCGAACTCAGCGCCCAGGAGCACCGGGCCTTCCTTCGCGCGCCGGAGCGGATGACCCCACGCGAATGGGGATGAGGCCGGGTCGGAGATTCTGCCTAGGCGACAGCGCGAATACGGCGTGGAATGGGTCCCAGGGTGGTTGCGTCTCACCCAGTCTGCGTTAGGGAGGCGACGCCTATCAGGCGGCATACTTGGTGGTCAGTCGGTTGCACAATGTCTCGGAGGACGTGATTCAGGATCTCATATGGAAACAAATCATCAAATCAGGGCAAGGCGTCGACCCGTGGTGAGTAGCTACGTCACCGAGCGTTGCGACACGCGGACTGTTCTTGACGATCCGGCCGGCTACTGGGTCGACCATGTCTGTGCAAATCACGGTTCGTTGCACTTCCGTTTTCCGGATACCGCGAAATTCAGAGCGGGCAGCGTCGTTCAGTACAACGGAAGTCACCGTGTGGTCGATTTCTGGTCAGAGGGCTTGCACTATGCGAAGACAGACGCTGACGTGCGCGCCGACGGCGATCTCGGGAGCATTTTATTTATCGTCCGCAGCGGCGTTCTCGACTTTGTGCAGGACCGGGGCCAGGTACACCTGCAACCCGGCCAGGCCCTGCTGCTGAGCAAGTCGCGCGCTCTTCAGATCCACCATGGTTCCTGGGCCCGGGGCTGGACGTTCGATATCGCAGACACACGCCGACCCATCAATATGCCAAACGGCCCCGTCGCGATGGACTTCCGGCGTGGGCTCGGCTCGGTAGTCAGCTCGATGATCTCGACCGTGAGCATGCAGCACGAGACGCTCGACGATTACGAGTTCTCGCGTGCCTGCGCCACCATCAACGACCTGTTGCTCACTTGCATGCTCGGCCGCGGCGGAGCTCCTGACACTCTCAGTTCAGTCGAGCGGGCGGTGCGGGAGTATGTCGCCCGGCATGCAAGCAATCCCGACCTCACGCCAACTAGCGTCGCCCACGCGCTGGGCTGGTCGGTCCGTCAAATTCAGCTGGCCCTTCAGCGCGCCGGTACCAGCGCCAGCGATCTGATCCGCACCACCCGGCTGCGCCGCGCCGCCGATCTGCTCCGCCAATCGCCATCGAACACCTCGATCGACAGCATCGCCATCGCCAGTGGCTTCCGTTCGAGACGCACTTTCAACACCGTGTTCAAGCAACAATTCGGCCTGGCCCCAAGCGAGGCACGTATGCGCGTTGTACCGCAAGGGAATTCCGAATACGGTGCGCGTCTAACGGCGCATCATCAGGAGGACCGGTCCGCCACAAACTGACCGCAGAACGCGAAGAGGATCGATTCTCGCCGGCTGGGTGGATCCGGTCGCAGGGACCCTCAGCATGATCGCGGGCGTGCCGACTGCGCGGCGATCACAACGAAATTTGGTCTGGTGGTAGCGAAAACATTCGTCGATTCACGACACGACACGACACGAACCGCGATCCGATGTTTGGTTGGAAATATTCCGTTGCTGCACAACAGTATTGGACTCCTCAACGTCGCAAAGCATGCGCCCGGCACGCCGCCAAGGCTCACCCTGACCGCATCGTGTAGCGCGGGGACGCTGAACGTCGTCGACGAGCTCACCCCGGGCCACAGCGAACGGCCTGTCGAGCCCGGACGCGGATTGCATTGGCATGCAGCAATGCATCGAACCGCTCGCCGGCACAATCGATATCGGCCCGGGATGGAGGCAACCCGGCGGCTGACCGAAAGGCGGCCCGCCGATACGCGCGCGGACAACGTTCAACGACGACGAACTGCTATCCGGTGTATTGCGCCGGAGCAATAAATTTCGTGCTCAAAGACTCGCCGGCCGAGGAGCTGATCCGCGCCGTCCGATCCGTCGGCATCGGCAACAGTTACCTCGATCCCGCGGTCACGGCGCGAGTGCTGAGCGCCCGTCGTGACCGGTGCGTCTACGGCAACACCGTGCGCATCGACATCATTCGACTTTTCCGTATTCGTCGAACCAATAAGCGAGTTTGCCGCGCCGGCTTACGGCACGAAGCCTGGATTCAGCTGTGGCCCGCGTTTTGCTGGTAGTGACGATCAGCAATTCGTCGCCGGTCTCGATACGGGTGTCCGGATTGGGGACGAAGGTGTGTCCGTCACGGATGATCAGCGTGATCACGGCGGGGTCGGGCAGCCGGAG
This sequence comes from Mycobacterium sp. Aquia_216, assembly GCF_026723865.1. Lineage (NCBI taxonomy): Bacteria > Bacillati > Actinomycetota > Actinomycetes > Mycobacteriales > Mycobacteriaceae > Mycobacterium > Mycobacterium sp. Aquia_216. The sequence goes on from NZ_CP113529.1 coordinate 5,454,333, forward strand.
TTCGACGATGGTGACACCGTGCAGCCGCGACGGCGCTTGCACGGTCATGGTCAGGAGTTCCGCATCGAGCATGTCTAGTGGCGCAGCCTCGACTTGGATCTCCCGGGTAGATTCGCGGGAAATCAGGCCCAGCCGGTGAGCCACAGGGCGAAGGCTGGGGCCCTGCACCAATGTGAATACCACGACGAGCACGAACACGATGTTCAGTAAGCGGTAGCTATCTGCAACTCCGGCGACGACCGGAAAGGTCGCCAACACGATGGGGACCGCGCCCCGCAGGCCCGCCCACGAGAGGAACAACTGCTCACGCCAGGGGACGCGAAACCACACGAGTGAACCTACGACCGACAGTGGCCGGGCGACGAGCAGCAGGACCAGTCCGACGACGATTGCGGCGACCACGTCACCTGCCAGATCGCTCGGATTCACCAGAAGGCCGAGGAGCACGAACAGGCCGATCTGCGCCAACCAGCCGACTCCTTCGGCGAACGATCGGGTCGCCGATCTGTGCGGCAACCCTGAGTTGGCCAGAACCACGGCGGACAGGTAGGCGGCGATGAACCCGCTTGCATGGATTGCACCCGCGGCGGCGAACGCAACGAGCCCCAATCCGAAGGTCGCGATCGGGTACAGACCGGAGGCGGGCAACGCGATGCGTCGTAGCCCAACCGAACCCAGATAGCCAACGGCCACTCCCATCGCGGCACCGCCGAAGAGCTCACCGACGAGGTCGATGACCGCACCTTCCGGCTCAAACACGAAGGGCACCGCACTGAACATCAGCACCAGAATCACACCGGGCGCATCGTTGAAGCCGGACTCGGCCTCGAGCAGTCCGGCCACACGCCGAGGCAACGGCAGCACACGCAGGACCGAGAACACCGCTGCAGCGTCGGTCGAGGAGACGATGGCTCCAAGCAAAAAGGCGAGCTGCCAGTCGATGCCTAGTAGGAGATGCGCCCCGAAAGCAGTAACCAACGTGCTGATTGCCACGCCGATCGTGGCTAACCCCACCGCGGGCGCCAGCACCGTGCGGATGTCGGCGAAGCGAGTAGTCAAGCCGCCTTCGACGAGGACTACGGCCAGCGCCGCGGTGCCGATGTTTCTGGCTAGTTCCACGTCGTCGAACTGAAGACCGAGCGCGTCCTCGCCGAGCACGACACCGACCAGCAAGAAGAACAGGAGGCTGGGAAACCCGACGCGACTTGCCACCCGAGTACCGACGATGCTGGCCAGCAGCACGAGGCCACCGATCAGCAACGCCAAATACAGCTGCTGCAAGGTCACTACATTCCCGATCCCGTTCGGACGTGAACCCGGCAGCGGGTGCCGGGTGGGCACTCATCTACGACGAGGGTGCCGCCTTTGGTTCGCTGCTAGTAAATCAGCACCCGGCCGCGGAGCGCTCGGTGTGGCTGAGAGTATCAAGACCCTGCAGCCTCGATGAGACAAGATGGCTGGGTGGCGATGCGAAAATTGAGAATCGGGATTGCCGGCGCGGGCAAGGTAGGTCGTTCGGTCGCAGGCGAGTTGCTGGATAACGGCCACAAGATCTTGTTGATTGAACGCGAACGAAGCAACTTCGTACCAACCACGGTTCCCGACGCGGATTGGCTGAATGCCGACGCTTGCGAGCTGACAGCATTACAAGAGGCGGGCCTGCAGACCTGCGATGTCGTGATTGCAGCAACCGGAGATGACAAGTCCAATCTGGTCGTGGGCCTGCTGGCCAAAGTCGAGTTCGGGGTGCCCAGGGTGGTGGCAAGGATCAACGATGTCCGCAATGAGTGGCTCTTTACCCAGAGTTGGGGTGTCGACGTGGCAGTCTCGACGCCGGACGCCATGGTTGCAGGAATCGAGGGCGCCATCGACGTTGGCCACCTGGTGCGATTGATGGCATTGCACAAAGGACGGGCAGCCTTAACGAAACTGACTCTGCCCGAAGGTAATCCACTCGTGGGACAGCGAGTGAGCGAATTGGAATTGCCGGGAACCACGGTTTTAGTCACGGTGCTCCGAGGTGACAACGTTTTGGTTCCTAAGCCCAGCCAGGTGCTCGAAGCCGGCGACGAGATGGTGTTCGTCAGCAACGACTCCTTGGACCTGTCCGGCAGGGCCGACGAGGAAGCGCCTCGTTGGGGGCAATCCGAAAAGCCTGGCGGATGGACACCTAACGCGCCCTAGGCCGCAGAGCGAAGTAGATAGTGCAGTCACGGGCGCGAAAGCATCCGAACGCAGTCGAACGCGCGGTGGTTGGCTCCCTTCTGGCCGACCGGTTCAGCTCAGGTCGGTACCCGGCTCGGCTCTCCGGATGTCTGACCGCGATGCCGCGCAGGATAGCCAGATTCTGAACATGATTGAGCAGTAACGTAATTCATGTCCTGCCGGATGCCACCGAGGGCGCGGCTAGGGCAACACCGTGTGCATCAACATCACGTCGTAGGCCGACCACAGCGACAGGTTGAAGTACAGGTCTCGACCCGACGACCAGGGGTGGATCATCGGCGCGTAGATGCCACCCGGCATCTGGAACGACGACACGAGCGGCTGCTCCCCACTCCACGGCCCCTGCGGCGTCGGCGCAGTCCGTGCCACCACGTCGTTGCTGCCCCCGTTGGTGTACAGCACCAGGTATTGCTTGAGATAGCTGTTGTATTGGGCCGACATCTCGCCCACCGGTCCCGGCCACAGCGGCGTCGCCGCACCCGGATTCGCCGGGACCCAGTGTCCACCGTTGTCGCCGTTCCAATATTGGTACTTGGACAGGTCCGGCAGCTGGTTCGGAGGAACGCGCGACAGAAAGGCCGCACCGCCACGTCCCGACGGCGTCCCGAAGTTGTAGATGAAGCCGTCGTTCCCCTTCATGAACGCGCCCATTTGGAAGTTCTCATTGCCCGGGGTGTACCCGGCGCCCGGGACCGTGTCCGGCGCGGCCGTCCGGATGGATCCGGGGAAGATCCCCCAGTTCTGGCCGTTGTCGTTGGACCTCGCGATGGCCGAATAGTTCGTCGACCATTCGCCGTCGCGACCCCACTGCCGAATCGACATGTAACTCATGTACTGCGTTCGGCCCAGCGACAGGGCTGACGTCGGAATGATTCCCGTTTCGTGGTTCGCCTTGTGGATGGTGTTGACGACCTGTTTGGACAGGCCGTTTGTCCACACCGGGGAGCCGGAGTAGTTGTTGTTGGGCACACCGTCCGCGATGTGGATTCCTTGTGACAAATCGTGGTCATTGCTGCGGAACAGCACGTTGTAGCGCCATTGCTGGCCGCGGACCTTGCAGTAGCCGAAGGTGTCACCGAAGGCCATCAAGGCCTGGCGGTTAGCGGCATCGCCGTTGTCCCAGACGATTCCGAGGTCGGTCCCGGAAATGCCGAAGCGTTGCAGGGTCTTGTTCGGGCCGTTCGGTCCTGTCACCCAGTCCACCAGCGACGTCGGCGCTCCCGCGATCTGAGCGGGAGGTGCCGCCGCGTCCGGTGCGGGCTGCGCCGCTGGCTGCGGACCTGGAGCCGCGTTCGGCCGCAACGGCGTGGCGTTCGGCGACTGCGGCGGTCCCGGCGCGGGTGGATTCGGCCCAGGCGGCGGCACCACCCCCGCCTGCGGCACCATCGGAGCCGAGTATCGCTGGCCGCCGCCAGTAGGCGGCTTGATCAGCGAAGCGATCAGCGGACCCAACTTGGGCAGCGGCGCCTGGTCATTCGTATGAGAGGGCCTTCGCCCGGTCGGCGGTTGGACGACTGGCTGAGGCGCGGGCATCGCCGGCTGTCCAGGCGGCGGCTCGATGTTGGCCTCGGCCGCACCACATGGGGTGGCGTTTGCTGATGGCGCGGGTCCAGCCGCAACGATGTATGCGATAGCGGCCACCGGCACCAGCGCTAGCGACATGGTCCGAAGAATCCCCGACAAAGTCACACCCTTCCAGGAGCGAGACGCCCATCTTGACGTTCGCAGTTGGCCCATGTGACGATAGTGATCTAAGAGGCTTGTGTGACCAGCTATCAGCTAATAGGTATGTATCCGTGACCGTGTCGAAATCCTGGTCTCAGGCTATTCCCGGGCGCATTTGCTAGGGGAGTTGAAGGGCATCGACTTGGCGGCCGTTGATATCGCCGACTCTCGGGTCGCGGGCCCAACTGCGAACCCGGCTACTCGCCCGAAGGACGGACCCGGACCGGCCGAGCTTGCCGAGCGCGCCGTTTTGGCTCGCCCGCCCGCTGAACAGGGAAATCCTCGCTCGCGCAGGTCAAATCACTGCTGAGATTCTCGGCAGCCAACATGCTTGCCATGTTTGCTTGCGGCCAGGGATGGTAATGCCCCAACAGGGTGGGCGCGTCGGCCGGCCTACGCGCCCACCTAGGTCCCGTCGGTTCAGCCCGAGAGCCGACGGGTCCGCTATTTTCGGGGTAATCCAGGAGTACCGTGCGCTGGTATGGACGGCTCGGCAAATGTGTGGATTCTCGGCGGCTACCAGAGCGACTTCGCTCGCAACCTCACGAAGGAGAACCGCGACTTCGCGGCGTTGACCGCCGAGGTTGTCGACGGGACACTCGCCGCGGCCAAGGTGGACGCCGCCGAGATCGGAGTGGTCCACGTCGCGAACGCCTTCGGTGAGATGTTCGCCAGCCAGGGCCACCTCGGCGCCATGCCGGCGACGGTGTGCGACGGGCTCTGGGACACCCCCGCCTCGCGGCACGAAGCCGCCTGCGCCTCCGGCAGCATCGCGGCGCTGTCGGCAATCGCCGATCTGCGCTCCGGCGCCTACGACACCGCGCTCGTGGTGGGGATCGAGCTGGAGAAACCCGTGCCCGGCGACGTCGCCGCCGTGTACCTGGGCGCTGCCGCGTGGACCGGACACGAGGGCGCCGACGCGCGCTACCTGTGGCCGTCGATGTTCGCCCAAGTTGCCGACGAGTACGACCGGCGCTACGGCTTGGACGACACTCATCTGCGGGCCATCGCACACCTCAACTTCGCCAATGCCCGGCGCAACCCCAACGCGCAGACCCGCGAGTGGACCGTGCCCGACCCGATCACCGACGACGACACGACCAACCCGGTGACCGAAGGCCGGCTGCGGCGGTTCGACTGCAGCCAGATGACCGACGGCGGTGCGGGATTGGTTCTGGTCACCGACGCCTACCTGCGCGACCATCCCGATGCCCGACCGATCGGCCGTATCGACGGCTGGGGGCATCGCACTGTCGGGCTGGGTCTGCGGCAGAAACTGGATCGGGCCGCCGACGAGCCCTACGTACTGCCGCACGTGCGGTCGGCGGTGCTCGACGCGTTGCACCGCGCGCAGGTGACGCTCGACGACATCGACGGGTTAGAGGTGCACGACTGTTTCACCCCCAGCGAATACCTGGCCATCGATCACATCGGGCTGACCGGTCCGGGTGAATCGTGGAAGGCCATCGAAAACGGGGAGATCGAAATCGGCGGCCGGCTTCCGATCAATCCCAGCGGCGGCCTGATCGGTGGCGGCCACCCGGTTGGAGCTTCCGGTGTGCGGATGCTCCTTGACGCGGCCAAACAAGTCAACGGCGGGGCCGGTGATTATCAAGTCGAGGGCGCGACCACCTTCGGCACGCTGAACTTCGGCGGCAGCACCGCGACGACGGTCAGTTTCGTCGTGGGCACAACGCGAGGCGCATGACATGGATGTTGAGATCGTAGGCAAGTTCCTGTCGACCCTGCCCGAAGACGACGACCACCCCTACCGGACCGGCCCGTGGCGACCGCAGACCACCGAGTGGGACGCCGAGGACCTTGTCCCGGTGGAGGGCGAAATCCCCGCCGACCTCGACGGCATCTATCTGCGCAACACCGAGAACCCGCTGCATCCGGCACTGAAGACCTACCACCCGTTCGACGGTGACGGCATGGTGCATGTCGTCGGCTTCCGCGATGGAAAAGCCTTCTACCGCAACCGCTTTATCCGCACCGACGGCTTTTTGGCCGAGAACGACGCCGGCGAGCCGCTGTGGCCGGGTCTGGCCGAACCGGTGCAATTGGCCCGGCGCGAAGCGGGCTGGGGCGCGCGTACGAAGATGAAGGACGCGTCGAGCACCGACGTCATCGTGCACCGGGGAATCGCGCTGACCAGTTTCTACCAGTGCGGTGATCTGTACCGGGTCGACCCGTATTCGGCCAACACCCTCGGCAAGGAAAGCTGGAACGGGCGCTTCCCCGTCGACTGGGGTGTGTCCGCGCATCCGAAGGTCGACAACAAAACCGGAGAACTGCTGTTCTTCAACTACAGCAAGCAGGATCCGTACATGCGTTACGGCGTCGTCGACGACGACGAGCTGGCCCACTACGTCGACATCCCGCTGCCGGGCCCGCGTCTCCCCCACGACATGGCGTTCACCGAAAACTACGCCATCCTCAACGATTTCCCGTTGTTCTGGGATCCGCGGCTGCTCGAGCAAGACGTGCACCTGCCGCGCTTCTACCCGGACATCCCGTCGCGCTTCGCGGTGATCCCGCGTCGCGGATCGACCGCTGATATCAAGTGGTTCGAAGCGGACCCCACGTTCGTGCTGCACTTCACCAACGCCTACGAGGACGGCGACGAGATCGTGCTGGACGGCTTCTTCGAAGGCGATCCTCAACCGCTCGACACTGGAGGAACCAAGTGGGAGAAGCTGTTTCGCTTCCTCGCACTGGACCGCCTGCAGGCCCGGCTGCACCGGTGGCGCTTCAACCTGGTCACCGGCGCGGTAAAAGAGGAGCAACTGTCGGACTCGATCACCGAGTTCGGGACCATCAATTCCGGCTACGCGGGCAGCAGTTACCGTTACACCTATGCCGCCACCGGGAAGCCGGGCTGGTTCCTGTTCGACGGGCTGGTCAAACATGACCTTCTCGCCGGCGGTCAGGAGGGCTTCTCTTTCGGCGACGGCGTCTACGGCAGTGAGACCGCGATGGCGCCGCGCGTGGGCGCCATCGGCGAAGACGACGGCTACCTGGTCACCCTCACCACCGACATGAACACCGACGCCTCCTATTGCGTGGTGCTCGACGCCGCGCGGGTCGCCGACGGGCCGGTGTGCAAACTGCAACTGCCGGAACGCATTTCCAGCGGCACCCATTCGACGTGGGCGCCCGGCGTCCAGTTGCGGCGCTGGGGCACTAGCGAGTCGGCGGCCGCTGCCGTGGGTCTGTGAACCCAGCAACTCTGCGACCCGTCATCATGACATGGCTATGAACTCCGAAAAGCCCCGCCGGACTACGCACTGGCCCATGCAGTTGGCGCCGATCGGCGCCATCCGCTTCGCGCGCCGTTCGTCGAACTTCGAAGAGACCGTGCGGTTTTACCGTGATCTGGTGGGGCTGCCGCTGTTCGAGACGTTCGACGCCAGCTATGGCAGCAACGGCGCGATTTTCGGTTTGCCCAGCTGGAACCTGACGATGGAGATCGTGCAGGCCCCCGGCGACGACGTCGCGGTCGATCATCACGAGCAGCTGTGCCTGTATTTCCCGGACGAACAGTCACAGCAGGCCGCGATCGCGCGACTGCAGGAGGCGGGGGTCGAAGAGGCGCAGCAGCATCCGTACTGGACGGCGACGGGTGCGGTCACCTATCGCGATCCCGACGGCCGTGAAGTCGTGTTCGCGCCGTTCGTGTTCGGCGTCAACGAGCCCGCCGACAGCTCCATCTCGGGCAAACACGAGTTCCCGTCGGGCTGAGGCGTTATCGGCCGGGGCGACCCGAGACGACGGCGGCGACCAGCGACGCAACCGAACACGCGACCGCGCCGACGGCGGCGACCCCGCCGACATAAAGTCCGTATTCCGCCGACACCGGTGGGTTGACGTTGAGTTTGTAGTACCACGCCACGAGCGCCACGATGAGTAGCGAAATGACCAGCGCGGCAATCGAAGCGAGCCGCACCGACAGGCCGCGCCCCAGCATCGCCCCGGCCACCAGCAACCCCGAGGACAGCAGCACAATCAGCTGGCCCGCGCCGAATCCGGCCGGAAGCTGCAGGCTGCCGTGTCTGCCCCCGATCGCACTGGCCCAGCCGCCGCCGCCGACCGACGTGGTCAGCCACGGCAGCCAGGCACTGGCCGAAACGACCAGCGCAAACAACGCCACCAGCCATCCGGGGCGCAGGCGGCGGGTCATGGGTGCGACCTTAATAGGGCGCCGTACCGGCCGCCGCTCGCCACGCGCAGCGCCATCGGACAGACGGCGAGGCCCGCTACGCCGCGCTTGCGATCGTCACGCCTGCAGCGAGGACACGTTGAAGTTGACGCCGGTCGGGTCGATCGCCGCGGCCAGCCGGCCGTAGGGAGTGTCCTGCGGTCTGCGCAGCACAGCTCCACCGTTCTCGGTGATCACCCGCAGCGTTTTGTCGACATCCTCGGCACCGAAGAAGACGGTCCAGTGCGCGCAGCCGAACCGGCGGTTCGCCACCGACGATGGCTCGCAGCAGGTCCGCCAGACGGTCAGCGGCCGACGCCGCTGTGTCCGTTGCGGCCGGGATCAGGAGCGGTGAACACGGTGACGAATCTCTCCAGGGATTCGTTGATGTCGCTTCTCAGCGCGGCGGCGACGATCATGCCGATCGGACCGAACAGCGCCGGACCGCCGAGGTGCACGTCGAAGCTGACGACCGATCCGTCGTCTTTCGGCTTGACCTTGGCGATCAGCTTGACCTTGACACCACCGACTCCGTCACCGTTGAGCGTCATGGCTTCGGGCGGCTTGTAATGCACGATCGTCCATTTGATCCGGTTGAGCATGCCCTTTACCTCGACGACCGATTCGATCACCGTGCCCTTGTGCAGGTCGTCGGGCAGCTTGCTGCGCCACACTCGGTGGATGCTCAACCAGTCCTTGAAGCGCGACAGGTCGGAGGCGTGCTTCCAGGCCTGCTCTGGCGGCAGTGGTACCTCGATGGATCCGGAAAGTTTCGCCATGCGGTCAGCTCTGCGGGGTGCCCGGGTCGACCGCCTTCTTGGCCTCTTCCTGCACCTTGTGGATGGTGTCGGAGTACTTGCCCTGCGTCTTGTCGTCGACGAACTCGCCGGCCTTGTCGATCGCGGTCTCGACCTTGTCGGCGTTCTGCGCCAACAGGTCCTTCGCCTTGTCCAGAAATCCCATGCGCTGTCCCTTCCCCGCAGATCCCCGGGGCCGCCGGGGAGCCTTCTTTGCTGGTAGAACCCTACTTGCCGATGTCAGCGTCGCCCCAATCGCCCTAGTCGGCCTCATCGGTCTGGTCGGCCCGCCACAACCGGGGTTCGATGCCGAGCATCCTGGCCCGGATCCACCATGCGGCCTCGATCGCCACGGCGCCCAGCACGCCGATCCCCAGCGCCGTAGATGTCACGGTCAGATTCGTCGGGTCGAGCAGAAACTTCTGCTGCGCCAGCGGGATGCCGAAGATCGCGACGTAGGCCAGGCCGCAGGCAGTGATCAGCGCGACCCGCCACCACTGGTAGGGGCGCGCCACCACCGCCAGCACCCAAAGTGCGGTCACCAGCAGGGTGATCAGTGCGGCGGTCGACGCTTGCTCCTGTTCGATAAACGTGGCGTGGCGGCCCCGGTAGGCCACCAGGTAGGAGACGAAAGTTGTGGTGCCGACGACCAATCCGGACGGCAGCGCCGATATCAGCACGCGGCGCACGAAGCCGGGATAGGCACGCTCGTTGTTGGGGGCCAGCGACAGGATGAACGACGGGATGCCGATGGTGAACCACGCGGCGATGGTGACGTGGATCGGCTGAAACGGGTAGAGCAGCGGATCCGCCTTGAGCGGCTTGGACAACAGGCATTCGATGCCCACGAACAATGCCAGTAGCACCGAGTACACCGTCTTTGTCAGAAACAGGTTGGCAACCCGCTCGATGTTGCCGATGACCCGACGGCCCTCGCCGACGACGTAGGGAAGCGTCGCGAACTTGTTGTCCAGCAACACAATCTGCGCCACCGCTCGCGATGCCGGGCTGCCGGCACCCATCGCCACGCCGATGTCGGCGTCCTTGAGGGCCAGCACGTCGTTGACGCCGTCGCCGGTCATCGCCACGGTGTGGCCGTGCGCCTGCAAAGCGTGCACGATGGCCCGCTTCTGATCGGGCCGCACCCGGCCGAAGGTGGTGTAGGCCTCCAGCGTGTCGGCCAATTCGCCTGCCTCCGTTGGTAGTTGACGTGCGTCCATTGCCTCGCCATGCAGTCCGAGCTTGGCCGCTACAGCACCGACCGATACCGCGTTGTCACCGGAGATCACCTTCACCGAAACATTCTGGGCAGCAAAGTATTCCACTGTTTCACGAGCGTCCGGGCGCACCTTCTGCTCCAGCACCACCAACGCGACCGGCGTAACCTGCCCCGGAGCATTCGAGTCATCCACAGCGACATCGGCGGCACCGAGCAACAGGACCCGCATCCCCCGCGCCCCGATCCGTTCAGCCTGCGCGGCGGCCGCCGAGCCCGGGTCAAGCAAAACGTCCGGCGCGCCGATCACCCAGTTGCCGTGATTGGAATAGGACACCCCGCTCCATTTGGTTGCCGACTTGAAAGGCGCTGTGGCCGTGCTGATCCAGCCGGTCGGCTGGTCAAAGGTCTCGGCAATCGCCTGCATGCTGGCATTCGGGCGCGGGTCGGCCGCGGCCAGCGCGCCCAGCGCATCTGCGATGGTCGCCGCCTGCGGGGCGGCGAGTTCGGCGACATCGGAGACCCGCATACCGCTTTCGGTCAGGGTGCCCGTCTTGTCGGCACACACCACATCGACGCGGGCCAAACCCTCGATCGCGGGCAATTCCTGTACCAGGCAACGACGCTGACCGAGCCTGATGACTCCGACCGCGAATGCGATCGAGGTCATCAGCACCAAGCCCTCGGGAACCATCGGCACCAGCGCACCCACCGTCCGCAGCACGGACTGCTGCCACCCCGCATGTGTGGTGAACAGCTGCGTGTAGATCGTCAGCAGCCCAGCCGGCACCAGCAGGTAGGTGATGAATTGCAGAATCCGGTTAATTCCGTTGCGCAGTTCGGATTTCACCAGCGTGAACTTGCTGGCATTTTCGGCGAGCTGGGCGGCATAAGCCGCCGGGCCGACCTTGGTGGCGCGATAGGCACCGGTGCCGGCGACGACGAAACTCCCGGACATGACCGGATCGCCGGCGCGCTTGGCGATCGGGTCCGCCTCACCGGTCAGCAGCGATTCGTCGACCTCCAGGTTGTCTTCCTCGAGAACCTCGCCGTCGACCACGATCTGATCGCCCGGACCGAGCTCGATTACGTCGCCGAGCACCACCTCGGCAGGCAACAGCGTTCGAGTCCCGGATCGCCTGCGCACCAATGGTTTCGCCTGCCCGACGATCGCCAGCTTGTCCAGCGTCCGCTTAGCGCGAATCTCCTGGACCATCCCGATGACACTGTTGGCGATGATGAGCAGGCCGAACAGCCCGTTGATGATCGAACCGGTCGCCAGCACGATTGCCAGCAGCACGCCCAGGATCGCGTTGATCCGGGTGAAGACGTTGGCGCGAACGATCTCCGTGGTGCTGCGGGCGGCGTGTGCCGGAACCGCGTTGCTGTTGCCCTCGGCTACCCGCTGCGCCACCTCGGTGTCGGTTAGGCCTGAGGCGGCATTCATCGGGTGAACGTTCCCAGCTTATCGGCGTCGTAGTACTCCAGGTTCAGCGTGGCGCCGGGGAACCCGGAAAATACAGCCTTGGATATCGTTCCGGGCGGCGCATTTTCGTTGGTTATCGAGAACGTGAAGGTATCGCCGTCCCAGTGCGTGAGAGGGGCCGTCTGATTCTTCGGACCCAGTGCTAGCTGAAGTTGCCCGTTGTTTTGGGTCACGACGGCCGGACCCCAGTAGTCGCTGGCGTAGACGCCGAGGTAGTCGGTGAGCGGCCGGGCCGGCGCGGGGTCGGCGGGGGGCTGCTTGCCGACCAGTGAGCCCTCCGCGTTGTTCATCCAGCCGAGTGCATGGTTGTACAGGGCCGGCCAATCCTCGCGAATTTGCCCGTACTGCACCAGATCCATGAATTGCGCGGTCAGCGCTTCGGGAATGCCGTACGGCGCACCGTTGGTCAGCGCGATGATGCCGACGTCCACCGACGGCAGCACGACAAAATTGGTTGCCGCGCCCGACGAGAAGCCGCCGGAGTGGCTGTACTCGGTACGCCCCGACGAGGTCACCGAGGCGTTGAATCCGTGACCGTAGTTGCCGGCCCGGGCCTTCGGCGACGATGCGGGCATCGAAACGACTTGCGGGGTGATCGCGGGCAGCAGCGCCTCGGGCGATGTGATCTGTTGGCCGTTGTAACTTCCGTCGGCCATCACCATCGTCAGCCAGCGGGCCATGTCGTTGATCGACGAACTCACGCCACCCGCCGGCGTTTCCGCATCCGGATCGCGCTGGAAGCGTGGCTCCCACTTGTCCCCCACCTTGACGTGCAGCACCGCGTGATTGGGCCTGGCCACATAATCGGCGTACCTCGAACTCGTCGACGCCATACCCAATGGGCGGTACAGCACCTCGTCGGAGAGGTCCTCCCACGGTTTACCCGCGGCGGCCGCCACCGCCTCGGCAGCTGCGGTCAAGCCAAAGTTGGTATAGGCGTAGCTATTTCGAAAAGGAGCCAGCGGCAAATACTTCAGTCGCTCCAGCACTTGCCGGCGGTCGTACCCGAGATCCTCCAGCTTGTCGCCGGCGTGGTCGGGCAGCCCGGAGCGGTGCGAGTACAGGTCGGCGACGGTCGCATGGCTTGTGACGTAGGGATCCGACAGCGCGAACCACGGCAGCTTGGCGACCACCGGCGTGTCCCAGGTGATGACGTTGTTGGTCACCTCATGCGCGACCACGGTCGCGCCAACCGATTTCGACACCGATGCCAGCTGGAAGACGGTGTCAGCGTCGACCATGTTGTCTTGGCCGTTGCCCTTGCTTGCATCCTTCAGGCCGAAACCTTTGGCGTACACCGCTTTTCCACCGCGCACGACGGCCACGGAGATGCCCGGGACGCCGGTGTTCCGCATCAAGTCATTGACCAGGCCGTCGACCTTCGAGATGGCGTCGTCGATGCGGCCGGGCGGAATGTCCAGACCCGACACTTCGTTGGGAGGCGCCTCAGACAACGCGGCGGGCGGGATCGATATGGGGTGCCCGGAGCCGCATGCGACCAACGCCAGCAAAACCACCACGACCGCGGCGAGGGCCGCGCGTTTCGTCATGCTCGCAGACTTTAGCCCTCGAACGCGGCTGCGGATGCTCTCGGCGCCATGTCGACATGGCCGGCACACCGGCGAGCCTACGATAGGCGCGTCACGTGTTTGTCTGATGGGGGTATCGACAGGATGCACTATGAACCGGACATCCTCGCCCCGGGTCTCGACATCGTCTTCTGTGGCGTGAACCCGGCAACTACTGCCGCTGCCGACGGCCACAACTTCTCCAACCGCAGCAACCGTTTTTGGTCCGTACTGCAGCTGGCCGGATTCACCGACACACGATTACGGCCAGAAGATGAGCGCCGATTACTCGACTACGGTTGCGGCATCACCGCGGTCGTCGGTCGACCGACCCGACGGGCCAGCGATGTGGCGACGGAAGAGTTCCGCCGTGCCCGGCCCGAGTTCGAAGCCAAGATGCGGCGCTACGCACCACGAGCGATCGGCTTCCTCGGGAAACGTGCCCTGGCGGGGATGACGGGCGCATCGAAAATCGCCTGGGGTCTGTATACGCCCGGGTTTGCCGACTCCGCGGCGTGGGTGCTGCCCAACCCAAGCGGCCTCAACAGAGGATTCACCCTCGATGATCTTGCCAACGCGTACTCCGAACTACGTTGTGCGCTCACCGAATCCGGTTCTGCAGTCGCCACCACGGGTTGAATCGGGGCGGTCCGGTCGGATCCAGGCGCTGACCGGGCGCGGGAACCGCCACCGTGACGCCGGCGGTTTCCGCGGCCGCGAGCATGCGCTCGACCGGCTCGGCCCACGGGTGCGGTGCCAGCCGGAAGGTGCCCCAGTGGATGGGCACCAAAACCGCGGATCCGGCTGCTGTGAGATCCAGATGCGCTCGGACCGCCTCCTCCGGATTCATGTGGATGTCCGGCCAGCCAGGGTTATAGGCGCCAATCGGCAGCAGGGTCAGATCAAACGGGCCGTGCTCGGCGCCGATCTGCTCGAAGCTCTTCGTGTAGCCGGTATCCCCGCCGAAATAGGCCCGATGACTGGGACCGATGATTCCCCAGGAGGCCCACAGCGTGGTGTTGCGATCCAGGAAACGACCCGAAAAGTGCCGTGCCGGTAGGCAGATCAGGGTCAATTCGTCGACGTGACCGTTTTCATTCCAGTCGAGTTCGACGATGCGATGTGCCGGGACGCCCCACGCGCGCAAATGGGCACCCACGCCGAGCGGCACGAAGAACGGCGCCCGCTGGGTGCGGGTGAGCGCGACGACGGTGTCGATGTCGAGATGGTCGTAGTGGTCATGGCTGATCACCACGGCATCGACGGCAGGCAGCGCTTCGAGCTCGACCGGGGGCGGATGCAGCCGCTCCGGGCCGATCACGTCCGACGGCGAGCAGCGGTGACTCCACACCGGATCGGTGAGCACTCGGTAACCGTCGATCTCCAGCAGGGCGGTGGAGTGGCCCAGCCAGCTGACGGCCAATCGGCCGGGGTCGGCGTCGAATGTCCCGGGCGCGGCTAGCGGGATCGGCGCGGTCGGGCGGCTCCCACCGCGTCCACCCACGAGCTCCCACGCGATCAGCGCGAACTGCTCACGGTCCAGGTTCACATTCGAGGCGGGGTCAATGTTGACGAAGACTCCGTCATGGAAATTGGGCGAGTGCTGCGTCACCGCCCGGATGGAGGACGGGTCGGCCCCGAGCGCCGCCGGCGCCCCGTGCAGCGCGCGCAGCACCCACCCGCCTGCGGCGAGCGTGACCGTGCCGGCGGCCAAGCGCAGTGCTGCGGGCACCATGTCCGTCAGGCTCCCTGGAACCTCGGCGGACGCTTCTCCACCCGGGCGACTTGCGCTTCGATGACGTCCTGGCTGCCCCAGGCCTTGTCAAAGAGTTCCTTATGCACTGGCGAGGCCTCCTCGATCGAACCGTCGTCGTTGAGTACCCGCTTAGCGTGCTGGATCGCCAGCGGCGCCAGCCCGGAGATCTCGGCACCCCAGGCCTGGGCATCGTCCAGCGTCCCGATCCGGTTGGCCATTCCCGTCTGCAGCGCCGTCTCGGCGGTCAACTTTTCCGCCGCCAGCAGCATCGCCCGGGCCCGGCCGTGGCCGACCAGCGACGACAGTCGTCGGATGCTCCAGTTATCAAGCGCGAGACCGTACTTCGAAGTCGGAAACTGGAAGAACGCATCCGCAGCGACGACCCGCAGATCACATTGCATGGCCAACTGCAGGCCAGCACCGATGGCGGGACCGTTGATGGCACCGATCACCGGGATGGGAGCCGCATCCAACACCTTGTGCAGCTCGATCAGCCGGTCGGGGTAGTCGGCCGCAAACGCGTCGCCGCTCAGGTCCGCGCCGGCGCAGAACACCGTGCCCTGGCCGGTCAGCACGATCGCACGGGTGGACCCGTCACCGGACTTCAGCACGGCCTCGCGCAGCTCGTCGACGAGCTCTGAGTTCAGGGCGTTGCGCCGCTCCGGGCGCTGCAACTCGATGGTCATAACCGCTTCGACCTGCGTAATACCGATCATGGCCGTCAGCCTATATAGCCTCGACGCGTGAGTCGCATCACGACCGAAGAACTGCAGGATGCGGTGCTGGACGAGGGCTCCTTCGTCAGTTGGGACAGCGAGCCGCTGGAGCTACCAATCGGCGCGGCCTACGCGGCCGAGCTCGCCGACGCCCGGGCCGCCACCGGCCTGGACGAAGCGGTGCTGACCGGCGAGGGACGAATATTCGGCCGCCGGGTGGCGGTCGTGGTCTGCGAGTTCAGCTTCCTCGGTGGGTCGATCGGGGTCGCGGCGGCCGAACGGATCACCAGCGCCGTGCAGCGCGCCACGGCCGAGCGGCTCCCGCTGCTGGCCTCGCCGAGCTCCGGGGGCACCCGCATGCAAGAGGGCACCGTCGCGTTTCTGCAGATGGTCAAGATCGCCGCGGCCGTCAGACTGCACAAGCAGGCGCACCTGCCGTACCTCGTCTACCTGCGGAACCCGACGACCGGCGGGGTTTTCGCGTCGTGGGGATCGCTCGGCCACATCACCGTCGCCGAGCCGGGTGCGCTGATCGGCTTTCTCGGGCCGCGGGTGTACGAGCTGCTCTACGGCGAGCCGTTCCCGACGGGCATCCAGACCGCGGAAAACCTGCAGCGGCACGGCGTGATCGACGGCGTCGTCGCCATCGACGCGCTGCGCCGGACGGTGGACCGCGCCCTGACGGTCATCGCCGACCCGCCCGAGCCGCTGCCCGGCCCGCGGGCAGGCGAATCGATACCCGATGTGCCGGCGTGGGATTCGGTGGTCGCATCGCGACGGCCCGACCGGCCGGGAGTCGGCCACCTGCTGCGGCACGGCGCCACCGACCGGGTGCTGTTGTCCGGAACCGGCAGCGGGGAGGCGGCGACCACCTTGTTGGCGCTGGCCCGATTCGCCGGCCAGCCCGCGGTGGTCCTCGGTCAGCAGCGCCTCACCGGCGGGCTCGTCGGGCCCGCGTCGTTGCGGGAAGCGCGCCGTGGCATGGCACTGGCCGCCGAACTGCGGCTGCCGTTGGTCTTGGTGATCGACACCGCCGGCCCCGCGCTGTCGGCCGAAGCCGAGCAGGATGGGCTGGCCGGCCAGATCGCCCACTGCGTGGCCGAGCTGGTGACGCTGGATACCCCGACGGTCTCGGTTCTGCTGGGCCAGGGCAGCGGCGGCCCGGCACTGGCGATGGTGCCCGCCGACCGCGTGCTGGCGGCGCTGCACGGCTGGCTGGCCCCGCTGCCGCCCGAGGGCGCCAGCGCCATCGTCTTCCGCGATACCGATCACGCGCCCGAACTTGCGGCGGACCAAGGCATTCGGTCGGCCGACCTGCTGCGGTCCGGGATCGTCGACGCCATCGTGCCCGAGCACCCCGATGCCGCCGACGAGCCGATCGAATTCTCCCAGCGGCTGTCCGGCGCGATTGCCGCAGAGGTCCACGCGCTGCGCGACATACCCGGCGCCCAGCGCATCGCCGAACGGCTACGACGCTACCGCGGCATCGGATTGCCTTGAGGCACTTGGTGGTAACCGCTACGAACCACTACGCCCGATCCGTAACGCGGTAATGCGCCTGGCCGCGCGGGTTCCCGCTGTGCGACGGCAGCTGGCGTTGCAGTTGAGCGGCTTGCGGTACGGCCGACGTGCCACCGCAGCGCCGCGGCGTGCGCTCGCCGTGGTGGATCAGATCGGCGGGCGTGCCGTCGGCGACAATTTGGCCCTGCTCTCCCAGCACCAGCACTCGGTCGGCGTTTTCGACCACATCCAACCGGTGGGCGATGATCAGGGCGGTGCGGCCGGCGAGCACGGTCGCTAACGCGTGTTGCACCATGCGCTCGCCGGGGACATCCAGCGCCGACGTCGCCTCGTCCACGATCAGCACCGCCGAGTCGGCCAGCAACGCACGCGACAGGGCAATCAGCTGACGCTGTCCCGCCGACAGCTGCACGCCACCGTTGCTGACCTCGGTCTGATACCCCCCGGGCAATGCGGCGATGAAGAGGTCCGCACCGATTGCCGCGGCCGCATCCCTGACCTCCGCATCGGTGGCATCGGGCCGGCCAAACCGGATGTTGTCGGCGATCGTGCCGGTGAACAAGAAGCTCTCCTGCGCGACCAGCACGACATTGCGGCGCAAATCGCTGTGCGCGAGGTCGCGAAGATCGACGCCGTCCAGGGTGATCGATCCGGACGTCGGGTCGTAGAACCTGGCCAGCAATTTGCCGATGGTGGATTTGCCGGTACCGCTGCGTCCGACCACTGCGACCGTCTGACCGGCCGGCACCGTCACCGACAGCCCGCAAAGGACCGGCCGGCCGGGCCCGTAGCTGAAATGAACGTCGTCGAAAACGACCGTGCCAGCGGCAAAGTCGGTCGCGCGAGCGCCACCGCAACGCGCCAACGGAATCTCCGGTTCCGCGATTGCCGGACGGGTGTTGAGCGCGGCGGCCAACTTCTCCAGCGCCGACGTCGCGGCCTGAAAGGCGTTGAAGAAATGGGTGATCTCGTGCAGCGGCTCGAAAAACATGCGCAGGTAGAGCAGAAAAGCAGCGAACGTGCCCAGCGTCATCTCACCATTGAGCACCCGGCTGCCGCCGTACAGAATCACCACTCCGGTGGTGATGTTGCCGATCACCTTCACACCAGGGGTGAAGATCGCCATGAGTTTGAACGCCTTCTCCAGGATCGCCCGGTACTGGTTGGCGATGTCCTCGAAAACCACCTGGGTCCTGGGCTCGTGCCGGTAGGCCTGCAGCGCCTTGATGCCCGCCATCGTCTCGACGAACTGCATGATCACCAGCGCGGTGCATTCGCGCACCTCACCGTAGGTTCTGGCCGATTGCAGACGGAACCACACGCCCAGGACCAGCAAGATCGGGAACACCGCCAGGCACATCAGCCCGAGTCGCCAGTCGAGGACGACCAGCAAGACGGCAATTCCCACTGGCGTGAGAGCGGCGGTGATCAGGCAATCGAATCCGGCGAACAACATGTCGTCAACGGCTTCGACGTCGTTGGTCAGCCGGGCCACCACCCGGCCGGTGGTGTAGCGCTCGTGAAACGCGATGTCGAGCCGCTGAAAGTGCCGGAATACACGACGACGCAGGTCCAGCAACACTTGCTGACGGAGCCGGCCGGCACGGTTCAGGAATAGCCAGCGGCTGATGCCGTGTACCACCACCACTGCGCACAGCGCGCCGACGATAACCACCAGCCCGCGCGCCGAACCGCCGTGTGTGATTGCCGGAATTCCGCGGTCGATGCCGCGCCGAACCAGCATTGGAACCGATAGCCGCGCAGTGTTTTCCAACAGCGCGACGCCCAAGAGTAGCGCGAGGGTCAGCACGTGCGGGCGCATCAACGAGCCCAGCAGGGCCCGCGCGTCCCGCCCACGGGCGTGGGTCTCGTCGACGGCTGGTCCGTGATAGCCGTGGTCCGCTTCGCCCACGTCGATCGAGATGGGCCTGGTGTCCAGCACGGTCATTGGTGCTCCGTCATCTTTGTTTCGAAATCCTTTGTTGCACAGAAGATGACGTCGTTGTCATATCCTTTATTGGCGTTCAATAGATAGCGGTACTGCGGCACCCGAGCGAAAAGTTCCGCATGCGTGCCGACGTGGGTGATCGTTGGCCCAGACTCAGCGTCTCCCAGCACGGCCACCCGATCCGCGAGCAGCACCGTGGACAGCCGGCGCGCGACGATGATGCCCGTGACCCCTTTGAGCGCCATCCGGAGCGCCTCGGTGATCTCTGTCTCGGTCTGCGCGTCGAGCCCGGACAGGGCATCATCGATCACCAGCAGCTTCGGTGTCGCGACGATCGCCCGGGCCAGGCACAACCGCTGACGCTGTCCACCGGAGAGCCGCATGCCCTGTTCACCGATGCGGGTGTCGATCCCAAACGGCAGGTCGTGGACGAACCGCGCCGCCGCGACGTCGATGGCCGCAGCTAATTCCACATCAGTGGCATCCGGCCGGCCCATCCGCAGGTTCTCGGCCACCGACATCGAAAACACCGTCGGATACTCGAATGCCGTGCACACCGCGCGGCGCAGCGAGGGCAGCGACATCTCCCGAATGTCCCGGCCGTCCAGGAGTATCTGCCCCTCAGAACCGTCGTAGATGCGGGAAAGCAGGGCTGTCAGAAGAGATTTCCCCGCGCCGGTGGCACCGACGATGGCCAGCGTCTCGCCGGCCTCGACAGCCAGGTTGACGTGGCGGAGCACCCATCTGTCGCCCGCTACCGGGTCGGGCACCCGAAAGCCGACATCGCGCAGCTCGAGCCGACCGGCGCCGACCGATGCGGAATCGGGACCGTCCGCGATATCGCAGGGCGCGTCGAAGATTTCGGCGATCCGGTTCGCCGCGGTCATCGCCTCCTGGGTCATCGAGAGCAGGAAGCCCATCGAGGCGACCGGCCAGACCAGTGACAGCGTCATCGTGATGAAGGCGGCCAGCGTGCCGATCGTGACCAGCCCGTGGCCCGCCGCGTAGGCACCGAAACCCAGCAGCACCACGAGCGCCACGTTGGGGATGACTTCGAGCAAGGTCCAAAACCTCGCCGCCACCGACACCTTGGCGCGTCCGATCTCGTACATCTTGCCGGCTTGCGCGTCGAACCGCTCGAACACGTGGTCCTCACGCCCGAACGCCAGCACCACGCCGCGCCCCAGCGCCGATTCTTCGACATGTGTTGCGAGGTGACCGGATTGGTCTTGGGCCTGCCGCGACAGCCGGGTGAACTCCCCTTGGTAGTGCAGCACGGTGGCGATGATCGGCACGATCGAGCCCAGCACGACGAGACCCAACGGCCAGTACATCACGAGCAGGCACGCTGTCACGACCGTGATTTGCAAGATGTTGAGCAGCATGAATACCGCTCCGAACGACATCAAATCGCGAATGGTGGACAGGTCGTTCATAACCCGTGACACCAGCTGGCCGGATTGCCAGCGATGGTGAAACGACATCGGCAGCATCTGCAGCCGAGCGTGCAAGTCCCTACGGATATCCGTCTCGACGCCCATCGTGGCGTGTGCGGTGAACCAGCGGCGGATGAACAACATCACCGCATCGCCCACCCCGAGAGTCGTGGCAGCGATGCCCAGCACCCACAAACCGCTCGGGTCGTGGTGGCGTACCGGCCCGTCGATAACGGCTCTGGTCAATATCGGAACACCAACCGTAGCAACGAGACTCGCGATCGCCACCGCGACGATGACGATCCAGCGGGCGCGGTGGGGAATCAGGTAGGGCAGCAGACGCTTCAGGTCTGAGGCCGGCCCCGGGCGCTTGGGCGCAGCGGCGATCGCAGACGATACGCGCAGAGCAGGTGTATCCGGCGGGCCCGTGGCCTCAGTCACAACGATTCCGTCTGTAGAAGTTTCTTGCGGCCAGTGGCACCGAAATCGAAGTCCCGCAACGACAACGCTGACCAAGACCCCCAATGTCTTGGCCTGCCACCCGGATTCGATCATGGCATGGTGTCATCGGTGGTCAGTCGCGGCGAAGACTCGAAAACGTAACCATTTAGCCACCGGGCCACTCCCCGATGACCTGCCGAAGGCAACAATCGGGCAAGATGGTCGGCATGGACACTGGTCCGACCTCACCTCGCGTCTTGGTCGTCGACGACGACGCCGACGTGCTCGCCTCGCTGGAACGCGGCCTTCGGCTTTCCGGCTTCGAAGTGTCGACCGCAGTCGACGGGGCCGAGGCCTTGCGTAGCGCCACCGAGACGCGCCCCGACGCGATCGTGCTCGACATCAACATGCCCGTGCTGGACGGCGTCAGCGTGGTCACCGCCCTGCGTGCGATGGACAACGACGTCCCGGTCTGCGTGCTGTCCGCGCGCAGCTCGGTCGACGACCGGGTAGCCGGCCTGGAGGCCGGTGCCGATGACTACCTCGTCAAACCGTTCGTACTGGCCGAGCTGGTCGCGCGGGTCAAGGCGCTGCTGCGCCGCCGCGGGGCCACGGCCACGTCCTCCTCGGAAACCATCACGGTGGGCCCGCTGGAGGTGGACATCCCCGGCCGGCGGGCCCGGGTCAATGGCGTCGACGTCGATCTGACCAAACGCGAGTTCGACCTGCTGGCGGTGCTGGCGGAGCACAAGACCGCCGTGCTGTCCCGCGCGCAACTGTTGGAGCTGGTGTGGGGCTATGACTTCGCCGCCGACACCAACGTCGTCGACGTCTTTATCGGCTACCTGCGCCGCAAGCTGGAGGCCAACGGCGGCCCCCGGTTGCTGCACACCGTCCGCGGGGTTGGATTCGTGCTGCGCATGCAGTAGCGATGCGGTAGGCAGCAGCAGCCATGAAATTCCTGTCGCGGACCTTGGCCCGTACGCCCTCGCTGCGGACCCGGGTGGTGTTCGCGACAGCCATCGGCGCCGCGATTCCCGTGCTCATCGTCGGTGCCGTCGTCTGGGTCGGGATCACCAACGACCGCAAGGAGCGGCTGGACCGCCGCCTCGACGAGGCCGCGGGTTTCGCGATCCCGTTCCTGCCGCGCGGCCTGGACGAAATACCGCGCTCGCCCAACGACCGTGACGCGATCATGACGATCCGGCGGGGCAGCCGGGTGAAGTCGAATTCCGATGTCACGCTGCCCCAGTTCGACGTCGACTACACCGACACCTATGTCCACGGTGTGCGTTACCGGGTACGCACGGTGGAGATACCGGGACCGGAGCCGACCTCGCTGGCCGTCGGAGCGACCTACGACGCCACCCTCGCCGAGACCAACAATCTGCACCGCCGGGTGTTGCTGATCTGTGGGTTTGCCATCTTCGCGTCGACGGTGTTCGCGTGGCTGCTGGCCTCTTTCGCGGTGCGCCCGTTCAAACAGCTTGCGCAGCAAACCCGATTGATCGACGCGGGCGACGAGGCGCCACGGGTCGAAGTGCACGGCGCCACCGAGGCCGTCGAGATCGCCGAGGCCATGCGCGGCATGCTGCAACGCATCTGGAACGAGCAAAACCGCACCAAGGAGGCCCTGTCCTCGGCGCGCGATTTCGCTGCCGTGTCTTCCCACGAATTGCGCACACCCCTGACCGCGATGCGCACCAACCTCGAGGTGTTGTCGACCCTCGACCTGCCCGATGACCAGCGCAAAGAGGTGATCAGCGACGTCATCCGCACGCAATCCCGGATCGAGGCGACGCTCGGTGCGCTGGAGCGGTTGGCACAGGGCGAACTGTCCACGTCCGACGATCACGTGCCGGTCGACATCACCGAGCTGCTCGACCGCGCCGCCCACGACGCGACCCGCATCTACCCCGGCCTCGACGTATCCCTGGTGCCGTCGCCGACCTGCATCGTCGTCGGGATGCCGGCCGGGTTGCGGCTGGCCGTCGACAACGCCATCGCCAACGCTGTCAAACATGGCGGTGCCACCCGGGTCCAGCTGTCGGCGGTCAGCTCGCGCGCCGGAGTGGACATCGCCATCGACGACAACGGCAGCGGCGTGCCCGAAGGCGAGCGTCAAGTGGTGTTCGAGCGGTTCTCCCGCGGGTCGACGGCCTCGCACTCGGGGTCGGGTCTAGGGCTGGCGCTGGTGGCCCAGCAGGCCCATTTGCACGGCGGGACGGCGTCGCTGCAAGACAGCCCACTGGGCGGAGCGCGCCTCCTGTTGCACCTGCCCGCCCCGAGTTAATGCCTGGCGCCCGTGATTATTTCCGCGAGTTGGTGTGCCACGGCGTGAAGCCGGCGCGCAATGCGGACTGCTCGTCGGAGAACCACAACTGAGCAACCGTTGGGTCGTAGCTGGGATTGTCTGGGGTGTAGTAAAGCCGGGTATCGATGCGCGCCTTGACCAGCCATCCCGCCGGTCCGCGGCCGTCGGGGCCGGCCTGAGCGGAGCCGGGCCCGTACGGTGCGGGCGGCGGTACCGCGATCTTTCTCGTCGGCGACTCCCCGGCAGCCGGAATGCTTTTCGTGACCGGAATCTTCGTTGTCCGGGACTCGATATCTGCGGGGATCATCGTCGTGGGGGGCTCTGTCACCACCCTTGTCGTCGGCGGGTCGGCCACAATCCTGGTGGTCGGCGGATCGGGTATCGGCGGATTGTCGTGCGGTACTTCGCGTTTGACGGGGCGGCCCAAGAGCACCAGCGTCAACACCAACCCCAGCGCGAACGACAAACCGAACAGCCACCAGTGCATGTGATTCATCGGCGCGCACCTATCAGCACGGCGATCACCCAGGCAACAGCCGATCCCGCCACGAAGGCCAACAGGTACCACAACCACTGGATCACGAAATCCATGCCGCCCCTTCTCAGCCGATCACGATTTCGACGCGGCGGTTCTTCGCGCGACCATCGGCGGTGTCGTTGGTGGCGACCGGGTCGATCGAACCGAGACCCCGAACCGTGAGACGGTCGCCGGTAACACCATGGGCGACAAGGAAATTAGCGACCGTTTGGGCGCGGTTGTTGCTCAGCGGAACGTTCACGGACTCGGTGCCGGAATTGTCGGTGTAGCCGTTGATCGCCGCGTGCGCACTCGGGCAGGCCCTCAGCTTGTCGGCCACCTGGGTCAGAATCTGATCGTCGGCGGCGGTCAGGCTGAATCCGTCGTTGCCGAACGTAATCGGGCCGCCGGTAGCGGTATTGATCGCCGCCTGCAGATCGCCGCACTGGCCCGCGGGTGCCGGCGGTGCCGGCAGCGGGGTCGAGCCGTCGACCGCAAGCTGGTCAACGACAGTCAGATTCGACCAGGTGTGGGCGGCCTCCCGGTCGATCGCGTTCTTCTGATCCTGCGACGCGGCCGTCCCGGTCAGGGTGATCGTGTCCCCGTTGACCGCGAGATTGAAGTCGGTGATCGACGCGCTGTTCTTGAAAATCGGTCCGGCGTTGGAGAAATCGAGCGCGTCGACAGTCGGGTTGATCCGGATTTGGTCGACGATGTTGACGCCGGCAGGCAGCGCGCCTTTCAGCACCTTCGTCAGCACGGCTTTCGCGGAATCGTCGGGGAAATCACCGGTCAGGGTTATGTCGTTGCCGCTGCGGGCAATTGACAGCGGCGCCAGAGCCAACGGCGCCTTTGCGGGCTTACCCGACGATGCGACCACCGGCGCCGTGCCGGCCATCGTCCGGGCGAACACGCCATAGCCGATTGCGGCTATCAGTAGCGGAATAAGCACCGCCCCGATCAGCCAGGGCAGGCCCAGCGAGCGACGGGAGGAGCTCCGGGACCGCCACGAGTCAGCCGGTTGGCCGACACGCGCGCGTAGGCCCACGATTTTTCCCCTCCTCGGTGCACTTGCCCGCGACCCTCCGTCCGCGGGCAATATTGCAGCCTACCGACTCGGCTCTGCGACACCGGTCGCGTCGGGCACACTGGAGCGATGGGCAGTAAACCGACCGATAGCGAAACCCTGGCGCACATTCGCAATCTTGTTGCCGAGGAGAAAGACCTGCGGGCACAGCTTCAGCACCACGACATCAGCGAATCCGAGGAGCACGACAGGCTCCGCCGGGTCGAGGTGGAACTCGACCAGTGCTGGGACCTGCTGCGTCAGCGACGCGCGCTGCGCGAAACCGGCGGCGATCCGCGCGAAGCCGCGGTGCGTCCCGGCGACCAGGTCGAGGGCTACCTGGGCTAGACATGTCCCTCGATGACGCGCCGGATTATGACGTAGTCGTCGTGGGCGGGGGCCACAACGGCCTGGTGGCGGCCGGCTACCTGGCCCGAGCCGGCCTTCGGGTGCGGCTGCTGGAACGGCTGGACCACCTCGGTGGGGCCGCGATCTCGGCACAGGCCTTCGACGGCGTCGAGGTCCGGCTGTCGCGATACTCCTACCTCGTCAGCTTGCTGCCACCACGCATCGTCGAGGACCTGGGCGCCGACGTGCGGTTGGCCCGGCGCCAATTTTCGTCGTACACGCCCCAACCGGCGACGGGTGGGCGCAGCGGCCTGCTGATCGGGTCGCACGACGGGAGCGATCCGTTCCGCGCGGTCGGCGCTGCCGACGACGCACGCGGTTTCGCCGAGTTCTACCGACGCAGCCGCCTGGTGACCGACCGGCTGTGGCCGACGCTGACCGAACCGCTGCGCACCCGTGCACAAGCGCGCCGCCACGTGCTGGACGGCGGCGATCCCGAGGCCGCCGCCACGTGGCGGGCGATCGTCGAGGAACCGATCGGGCGCGCCATCACCGACGCGGTGCGCGACGATCTGGTCCGCGGGGTGATCGCCACCGACGCGCTGATCGGCACCTTCGCCCGCCTCGACGATCCGTCGCTGCGGCAGAACATCTGCTTCCTGTATCACGTACTCGGCGGGGATTGGGACGTCCCGATCGGCGGGATGGGCTCGGTGACCGCGGCACTGGCCGCCGCCGCCGACCGCCATGGCACCGAAATAACCACTGGCGCAGAAGTTTACGGTGTGGAACCGGACGGCCGGGTGCACTATCGCCAGGACGGCCAAGAGCGCCGGGTTCAGGGCCGGTTCATTCTGGCCGGCGTCACACCGGCGGTATTGGCCGAGCTGCTCGGTGAGCCACCGGCGCCGTCGGCCCCCGGAGCACAGGTGAAAGTGAACATGGTGCTGCGGCGCCTGCCCCGGTTGCGCGACCACGACGTCACCCCCGCGCAGGCGTTCGCCGGCACGTTTCACGTCAACGAGACGTGGAGTCAACTGGATACGGCCTACGCACGCGCCGACGCCGGCGAGCTACCGGATCCGCTGCCCTGTGAGGCGTACTGCCATTCGCTGACCGACCCCAGCATCCTGTCGGCCAGGCTGCGCGATTCGGGCGCTCAGACCATGACGGTGTTCGGCTTGCACACACCCCACTCGTTGCTGGAAGGCGATTCCCCCGTCTCCCGCGGCCAGCTGACCGAGTCGGTGCTGGCATCGCTGAATTCCGTTCTGGCCGAACCGATTCAGGACGTACTGCTGAGCGACGCGCAGGGTCGGCCATGCATTGAGACGACGAGCACCCTGGACTTACAACGCACCCTGGCGATGACGGCAGGCAACATCTTTCACGGCGCACTGTCCTGGCCGTTCGCCGACGACGAGGACGCGCTCGACAGCCCGGCCCGCCAATGGGGCGTGGCCACTGCCCACGCACGAATCATGTTGTGCGGCTCCGGCGCTCGTCGCGGCGGGGCCGTGTCGGGCATCGGTGGCCACAACGCCGCGATGGCGGTGCTTGGCTCGCTTGCCTAGGGCCGGCTACCGGCCGTCGATGGGCGCATAGTCCCGTTCGGTGTAGCCGGTGTAGATCTGGCGTGGACGGCCGATCTTGCTGTCACCCTCGTCGTGCATCTCGCGCCAATGCGCGATCCAGCCGGGAAGCCGGCCCAACGCGAACAGCACGGTGAACATCCGGACCGGGAACCCGAGGGCCCGATAGATCAGCCCGGTGTAGAAGTCGACGTTCGGGTACAGCTTGCGCTCGATGAAGTAATCGTCGGTCAGCGCGGCCTCTTCGAGCTGCTTGGCGATGTCCAGCAACGGGTCGCCGCCGAGCTTGGCCAGGATCTTGTCGGCCTGCTCCTTGACGATCCGGGCCCGCGGGTCGTAGTTCTTGTAGACCCGGTGGCCGAAGCCCATCAGCTTGACGCCCTCTTCGCGGTTTTTCACCTTGCGGACGAACTCGCTGACGTCGTCGCCGCTCTCGCGGATCTGTTCGAGCATCTCGAGCACGGCCTGGTTGGCACCGCCGTGTAGCGGCCCCCACAGCGCGTTGATGCCACCGGAGATCGAGGTGAACAGGTTGGCCTGCGACGACCCCACCAGCCGAACGGTCGACGTCGAGCAGTTCTGCTCGTGGTCGGCGTGCAGGATGAGCAGCAGGTCCAGCGCCCGCACTACCTCGGGGTCGGCCTGGTAGGGCTCGGCGGGCAGCCCGAACGTCATCCGCAGGAAGTTCTCGACCAGCGACAACGAGTTGTCCGGGTAGAGGAACGGCTGACCGACGGACTTTTTGTAGGCATAGGCGGCGATCGTCGGCAGCTTGGCCAGCAGCCGGATCGTGGACAGCTCTACGTCCTCGTTGTCGGTGGGGTCAAGCGAGTCGGGGTAGTACGCGGACAGCGCGTTGACAGCGCTGGAGAGCACCGGCATCGGGTGCGCGTTGCGCGGGAAGCCGTCGAAGAACCGCTTCAGGTCCTCGTGCAGCATCGTGTGCAGCTGGATCCGGTTGGTGAAGTCGGCGAGCTGGTCGGTGGTCGGCAGCTCGCCGTAGATCAGCAAGTACGAGACCTCGATGAAGGTCGACTTCTCCGCGAGCTGCTCGATCGGGATACCGCGGTAGCGCAGGATGCCCGCGTCGCCGTCGATGTACGTGATCGAACTCTTGCAGGCGGAGGTATTGACGAAGCCGTTGTCGAACGTCGTGTAGCCGGTCTTCGACAACAGCGGGCCGAGAGCAATACCGTCAGCTCCTTCGGTGGCGCTGACGATCTGCAGATCTATCTCGCCCCCTGGGTACTTCAGAGTTGCGGTGTCGTCGGTGTCGGCCACGAGAACCCCTTTGCGCTCTGGCTGGTATGGCTGCGCCTGACTAGGTGCGTACAGCTGAAGGTAGTCGTTATCGCGACGACGCGCCTGCCCGGGGTCACCTCTGCTGACCACACGGCTTTCTGTGAGGTAAACCCCGCCTTATCGTGCGGTGTTGCGCCGCACAGGCGCCCGCCGTTTGTGATCAGGGCTGCAACCGTTCGACCTGACCGCCGACGACCCGAATGCGGTTATGCAGCCGGTTTTCTCGGCCCTGCCAGAATTCGACCACCTCGGGCGCGATCAGGTACCCACCCCAATTCGGCGGTACCGGGACGTTCTCCGAGTCTGCGAAGCGAGCGGTCACGTCCGCCAGCTGTTCGAGCAGTGCCGCCCGGGACGCGATCGGCTGCGACTGGTGCGACGCCCAGGCGCCCAGCTGCGAGCCGCGCGGCCGCTTGGACCAGTAGTCCTCGGTGGCCTGCGGATCGACCTTGGTCACCGCACCCCGGACGTGGACCTGCCGACCGAGCAGGTACCAGGGAAAGGTGGCCGACGCGTACGGCGTCTGGGCTAGCTCGATCCCTTTGGCCGAGTCGTAGTTGGAGAAAAAGGTGATCCCTGTCTCATCGACGCTCTTGCACAGCACCGAGCGGCTCACCGGCTTGCCGTGCGCGACGGTCGCCAGCACCATCGCGTTGGGCTCGGAGACCCCGAAACGCTCGGCATCTTCAATCCACGTCCGCAGCAACGGGAGCCACCCGTCGGCGAGCCAGGAAGCGTCGAGGTCCGCACTGCCGTCGCGCTCCGCTGACCCGTACTCCACGCGCATCCGTTGCAGGTGATCCTCATCTGGTCCGGCCACCGGGCCAAGGCTACCGGCGGTAGCTACCGGCCGGTAGCGTCGACCGAAAGCCGAGGTGCAAGAATTTTCCTATGACTGTGGTCCCGGAAGACTTTGTGCCCGGCCTCGAAGGCGTCGTCGCCTTCACCACCGAGATCGCCGAGCCCGATAAGGACGGCGGCGCGCTGCGCTACCGCGGCGTCGACATCCAAGATCTGGTCAATCAGCAGGTGACATTCGGTGACGTCTGGGCGCTGCTGGTCGACGGGAGGTTCGGCCACGGTTTGCCGCCCGCCGAGCCGTTCCCGTTGCCGATCCACACCGGCGATGTCCGCGTCGACGTGCAGGCCGGCCTGGCGATGTTGGCGCCGATCTGGGGATACAAGCCGCTGCTCGACACCGACGAACCCACCGCGCGCGACCAGCTGGCCCGGGCCTCGGTGATGGCACTGTCCTACGTCGCGCAGTCCGCGCGCGGGATTTACCAGCCGGCCGTTCCGCAACGGGTCATCGACGAATGCCAAACGGTCACAGCGCGTTTCATGACTCGCTGGCAGGGCGAGCCCGACCCGAAGCACGTCGAGGCCATCGACGCCTACTGGGTGTCGGCCGCCGAGCACGGCATGAACGCCTCAACCTTCACCGCGCGGGTGATCGCGTCCACCGGCGCCGACGTGGCCGCGTCGCTGTCCGGGGCGATCGGGGCGATGAGCGGACCGCTGCACGGCGGTGCGCCGGCGCGGGTGCTGCCGATGCTCGAAGAGGTCGAGCGCACCGGCGACGCACGTGGCCTGGTCAAGAAGATCCTGGACAGCGGCGACAAGCTGATGGGATTCGGACACCGGGTCTACCGCGCGGAAGACCCGCGGGCGCGAGTACTGCGCTCGACCGCCGAGCGCCTCGGCGCGCCACGCCACCAGGTCGCGGTCGCGCTGGAGCAGGCCGCCCTGGCCGAGCTGCGCGACCGGCGTCCGGACCGGGCCATCGAGACCAACGTCGAGTTCTGGGCCGCGGTCATCCTCGACTTCGCCCAGGTGCCGGCCAACATGATGCCGGCGATGTTCACCTGTGGGCGTACCGCGGGCTGGTGTGCCCACATCCTCGAGCAGAAGCGGCTCGGGAAGCTGGTGCGCCCGTCCGCCATCTACGTGGGCCCGAGCCCGCGCGGCCCCGAGTCCGTCGAGGGCTGGGATCGGGTTCTCACCCACGCTTAGGGTTTTTGTCGGTGCCCGCCGATTGGATGGGTCTCGCCGCGATGATTTTGTGTCGCGGACGCAGTCAATAACCGTGAGTCAGCCCCCGCCTGGGGCCGGCTCACGAAACCGACAGCAAGGAGACCGCAATGGCCATCAACATCGAACCCGCAGTAGCCCCGCACCTCGTCGTTGACGACGCGGCCGCGGCGATCGACTTCTACGTCAAGGCTTTTGGAGCCGAGGAACTAGGACGCGTGCCCCGTCCGGATGGCAAATTGGTGCACGCCGCGGTGCGCATCAACGGTTTCCTGGTGATGCTCAACGACGACTTCCCGGAGATGTGCGGCGGCAAGTCGATGACCCCGAAGTCCCTGGGCGGCACCCCGGTGACGATCCACCTCACCGTGACCGACGTCGATGCCAAGTTCCAGCGGGCGCTGGACGCCGGCGCCACCGTCGTCATCCCGGTGGAGGACCAGTTCTGGGGCGACCGCTACGGCATGGTCGCGGACCCGTTCGGCCACCACTGGTCGTTGGGGCAGCCGGTGCGCGAGGTCAGCATGGACGAAATCCAGGCCGCGATGTCGGGCAGCTAGCCGAGCAGCCGCGCGAGCAGCCGCCGTTTCGGCGCCGGGGGCGCCGTCGCCGCGGCCGCAAGCATGTCGGCGATGTCGGTGAATTTGTTTCGCGGCCGGCCGGCGTCGATGCCACGGGCGATCTCCGCGGCGTCGATGGCGGCCCATCCCGCGGAGTCGACGACTTCGGGCTGTCGGGCGTACACCAACTGGTCCAGCCCGTCCGGCTTGGTCACCGGGTCGGGCAGCGTGCCGGCGTTGTAATCGCCGACCACGGCCTGGACGGTCTGGAACGAGCAGGACTTGTTGGTGCCGATGAATCCGGTCGGGCCGCGCTTGATCCACCCCGCGACGTAGGCACCGGGCACGGCCCGGCCGGATCTGGGATCGACGACACGGCCACCCTCGTTCGGGACCAGGGACGTCGGCTCGTCGAACGGGAGATCACGAATCGGCTTGCCGCGGTATCCAATCGATGTCAGCACCAGGCCAGCATCGATCCGGCGCACGTCTTCGGTGCCGGTGATCGAGAACTCCACGCCGGCGGCACGCTGCTCACCCAGCACGCGCGTGGGGGTGAGCTGATAGGCCAGCCGGATGCGCGGGCGAAGTCCCGGAACCGAAGCGTCGCCGAGCTTGCTCAAGATCTCCAGTTTGTTTCGGGTCAACGTGTCCGATGCGGTCGCGAGATCGCGTGCCACCAGGTCGTGGTCGCCGGCATCGAGCACGACATCGGATGCGCCTGTGAGACCGATCAATTCGGGCAATGTGAACGCGGAGTGGGCGGGGCCGCGCCGTGCGGCGATGACGACCTCGCGGACCGCGGAGTGGCGGAAGGCCTCGAGCGCGCGGTCGGAGATGTCGGTACGGGCCAGGTCCTCCGGGTCCGCTGTGAGCAGGCGGGCGACGTCGAGGGCGACGTTGCCATTACCGACGATCACCACGCGTTCGTGGCTGAGATCGACTGGCAGATCGGTGAAATCAGGATGGCCATTGATCCACGCGACGAGCTCGGTGGCGGTGCCGGTCCCCGGTAGACCCATGCCGTCGATGTCGAGCCGGCGATCGTCGGGCGCGCCGACCGCGTACAGCACGGCGTGGTGGTGAGCCAGCAAGTCGGCATGGCTCAGGTGCTTGCCGACCTCGACATTGAGATAGAAGCGGAAGTGGCGATGGCGGGAGACCCGATCGAAGAGCCGGGTCACCCTCTTCGTGTTCTGGTGATCGGGCGCCACCCCCGCGCGCACCAAACCGTAAGGCGTGGGCAACTTCTCGAAGACGTTGACCCGCACCCCGTGCTGGGTGAGCAATTCGTCGGCGGCATACATCGCCGCCGGACCGGACCCGACGATCGCGACAGTGAGCGGCTGACGGCGAGCTTGCACTGCGGCGGCCGGGATCACCGGAGCCAGCTTCGACGTCGGCGGCAGCTTCACGTCGGCCGGGCGGTCCGGGTAGAACGAGGCGTTGATCTCGACGAACGGCAGCTGCTTGCCTTCCAGCCGGTTGTCGGGTGCGATCGCTCCAACCGGGCAGGCGCTCACACATGCGCCGCAGTCCACGCAGGCGACCGGATCGATGTAAAGCATCTCGGTCGTCGCGAATCCCGGCTCATCCGGTGACGGGTGAATGCAATTCACCGGACAGGCGAAGACACAGGACCCGTCGTTACAGCATGACTGGGTAATAACGTGCGGCATAAAGGAACTCGCAGTGGCTATGCGGCCGGGACAGCGGTCAGGTGCTGGCGCTGCGGCTCGCTGCGGTAACGCGACGGCTTGCCGTTGATCTTGCAGATCCGCCACATCAGCCGTGCCGAGCGGTTTTCCATCAGGCCGGTGTCGTAGGCCAACATCCGCACATCGCCAAACATGTCACTGAGCCACTTGCGCGATTCCGGCGACCGGAAGAACAGTTCCTTCTTGACCTCGCGCGGGATGTCGAACTCGCGCCAGAAGGATTTGGGCGGCACCACAATTGCCCGACACAACACCTTCATCGTCAGCGGCAAGAACAGCGCGGTCCAGAACCGCTGCCTTTTGGTCAAATCCGGCAGCCGCTTCCGCAGGAACTCGTGCGCGAACGAAATGTGCCGCGCCTCCTCGGCCACGTGAATCGCCATCACCCGTTCCATGATCGGATGCAGCGACTTGCCTTCGCGCAGCACATTTTTCTGCGTGTGGTCAATGGGTTCCTCGCCGGCCAGCACGCCGATGAAGAACGCGATCGGCAACGGTCCGGCGGCCAGCGGAATCAACGGCGAGACCCACTTCAGCATCCGCGGCATGCCGGGGACATCCGCGCCGATCCGGTTGACCATCTCCTGAAACATCAGGGTGTGGTTGCACTCTTCGACCGATTCGTGCAAGCAGTACCGATATTCCGGGGAGCCGTTGGGCACCCAGAAGGTGTAGTTCATCAGGCCACGGATCAGGATCGACTCGAAGTGCAGGCCCACCTTGGCCACGTTCGCCTGGCGCCACATGCCGATCTTGATCTGGCGCTCTTCGGACTGGGCCTGGTACCAGGGGTGGCGGCCGAGCGGGTCCGTCGCCGGAAGGATCCACCGAGGATCGTTCTCGGTGACGGCGAACTCCGGTGACTCCCAATCGATATCGGTGTACGGGTTGAAGTTCCGCCGCACAGACCCCTCAGACAGTGTGGCGAGCATGTCAACGTATTCGGCGTCGTCGCGCACTTCCATCTTCTTGCGCCAGCGACGGACCATTCGCGTCCTAGCCATATTCAAGCCTCCCCAACGAGGTTTACATTCGGACGTCGTATGTCTAAATACGGTACCGGAGGTACCGGGAATTGACCAGAGCGTTCGCGAACCTGTTGCCTGACCAGTGGTCAGCGGCTTGGTGTGGCGTGGCTCACGCTACGGGCCCGGCGCGCGAGCGCACCAGGCGTTAGGTAGCCGCCGGTGGACCAGAACAAACGGCCCGCCCCATCACCACCTCGGGTCGGCTCACTACCCTGGTGCGCATGGCTGACCAGCTCCAGATTCCCGCTGACCTCAAACCCCGTGACGGCCGCTTCGGGTGCGGCCCCTCCAAGGTCCGACCCGAGCAATTGCAGGCGCTGACCACTACCGCGGCCGCGCTGTTCGGCACCTCGCACCGGCAGGCGCCGGTCAAGAATTTGGTGGGCCGGGTGCGTAAGGGGGTCTCGGAGCTTTTCTCGGTGCCGGACGGGTACGAGGTCATTTTGGGCAACGGCGGCGCGACCGCGTTCTGGGACTCGGCCGCGTTCGGACTGATCGACAAGCGCTCGCTGCACCTCACCTATGGCGAGTTCAGCTCGAAGTTCGCCTCCGCGGTCGCCGCCAACCCGTTCGTCGGGGACCCGATCATCGTCAAGGCCGACGCGGGCAGCGCACCCGAGCCGCAAACGGATCCGTCGGTCGACGTGATCGCATGGGCGCACAACGAGACGTCGACCGGTGTCGCGGTCCCGATCCGGCGCCCGGCCGGTTCCGGCGACGCGCTCGTCGTCATCGACGCGACATCCGGCGCCGGCGGGCTCCCGGTCGACATCAGCGACACCGATGCCTACTACTTCTCGCCGCAAAAAAACTTCGCCAGCGACGGCGGACTGTGGCTGGCCGTCCTGAGCCCCGCCGCGCTAGCCCGGGTCGAGGCGATCGCCGGGTCCGGTCGCTGGGTTCCCGACTTCCTGTCGCTGCCGATCGCGATCGAGAACAGCCTCAAGGATCAGACGTACAACACGCCCGCGATCGGCACCCTGGCGCTGATGGCCGAACAGCTCGACTGGCTGCTGGGCAACGGCGGACTGGACTGGGCGGTCAAGCGCACAGCGGACTCGTCGCAGCGGTTGTATTCATGGGCGCAGGAGCGGCCCTACACCACACCCTTTGTCACCGACCCGGCGCTGCGCTCCCAGGTGGTGGGCACGATCGATTTCGTCGACGACGTCGACGCCGCGGCGGTGGCCAAGATTTTGCGGGCTAACGGGATCGTCGACACGGAGCCGTACCGCAAACTCGGCCGCAACCAGTTGCGGATCGCCATGTTCCCCGCGGTCGACCCCGACGATGTCAGCGCGTTGACGCAGTGCGTCGATTGGGTTGTCGAACGGCTTTAGTTCGGCGACGACGCGGCCCGCAACGGGCCGCTGAGGAGGCGGACAAATTCAATACCGACGTGCCGGCCATCCGCGCGCAAACCGCCCAGCGTGTCAGCACAGGTTGTGGGCGTTAGCTGGACTAGAGTGCGGCACAGTGACGGGTCGTCGCTGACCTGCACAAAGCCTGCGAGGAGAAGCCATGCGGGAACTCAAAGTGGTTGGGCTCGACGCCGACAGCAAATACATCGTGTGCGAGAGTGATGACCCCGCGGAGCAATTCAAGCTGGCGGCCGACGATCGACTGCGGGACCTGGTGCGCAAGGAAGCGGCGCCGCCGGAGCAACCGCACCTCGACATCGAGGTCACTAACATGCTGAGCCCCAAGGAAATTCAGGCCAAGATCCGGGCCGGCGCGTCCGTCGAGCAGGTGGCCGCGGCGTCGGGCTCAGACATTTCGCGGGTCCGCCGCTTCGCTCACCCGGTGTTGCTGGAGCGTTTCCGCGCCGCGGAGCTGGCAACGGCCGCACATCCCATGCTCGCCGACGGCCCCGCGGTGATGACCCTGCTGGAGACGGTGAGCACCGCAATGGTCGCGCGCGGCCTGGACCCCAGCGGACTCAGCTGGGACGCGTGGCGCAACGAGGACAACCGCTGGACCGTGCAACTGGCGTGGAAGGTCGGCCGCTCCGACAACCTGGCACACTTCTGCTTCATGCCCGGCGCCCACGGTGGAACCGTCACCGCGATCGACGATGGGGCGAGCGAGCTGATCGACCCGGACTTCGAGCGCCCGCTGCGCCCGCTTGCCCGCGTGGCCCACGTCGAGTTCGACGAACCCGCTGCGGCAGCGCCCACGCAGCCGGTACCCGCCACGTCGTCGGAGCCGCCGGTGCACAGCCGCCGGGGCAAGCCGGTCATTCCGGCGTGGGAGGACGTGCTGCTCGGCGTGCGCTCGGGCGGACAGCGCTAGCTACGACAGCGTGAGGGCGAGCAGCGTCAGCCACGCGACCGTCACACCCACTCCGGCGCCCAGCACAAACCAGCGCAGAACCGGGGTGCGCCGCCACCCCCACAGCGTTGGCGCCAGTCCGCCGGCGGCCACCACATTGAGCCCGACGGCCAACAGTGAATGCACCCGAACCAGCCCGAGACTCAGCACCACGACCGCGGCGCCGGTCACCGCGGCGACAAACCCCGCTACCGTCAAACCCGTTGCCCAGGGCACAGACTGGGTGCGCTGGCCGAGTTTGTCGCTCACTTGCCGAGCCTAACCCGATGGCCCGACTTCTCCTCGGGCCGCGTCGCGGCCCGCATCGTCATCGGGCGACCCGCTCGTAGAACGCCAACGCTGCGGCAGTCGCGACGTTGAGCGAGTCCGTGCCGCGTGACATCGGGATGCGTACCCGAATATCGCTGAGGCGCAGGGTAGCCGGGGTCAACCCCGGCCCTTCGGCTCCCACTAGCACCGCGATCCGGGCGTCGCGCGCGCCCGCCATCGCCTCGGCCAGCGCGCACGCCTCGCCGTCCGGGGTCATCGCCAGCAGCCGGAATCCGCTTTCTTTCAGCAGCCCGAGATCGGCGGGCCAGTTCGCGGAACGGGCATACGGCACCAGCAGCGCATGCCCCATCGACACCCGAACCGCACGACGGTAGAGCGGGTCGGCGCAGCCGCTGCCGAACACCACCGCGTCCACGCCCAGCCCCGCCGCGTTGCGGAAGATCGAGCCCAGGTTCTCGTGGTCGTTGACACCTTCGAGCACGGCGATGGTCCGCGCGCCCGCGACGAGCTGCTCGACGCCCGGCTCGGCCACCCGTCTCGCGGCGGCCAGCACCCCGCGGTTGAGGTGGAAGCCGACCACCTGCGCCATGACATCGGCGGAGGTTCGGTAGAACGGCGCCGTCAAGCCGGTCGCGCCGGCCAGGTCGCCTTGGAGCTCCTCGAGCCTGCGCTCGGTGCCGAGCAGGGCGTGCGGGGTGAACCGGGATATCAGCATGCGCTGCACGACCAGCACGCCCTCGGCGATCACCAGCCCTTTGCCGGTGGGCAGATCGGGGCGCCGGTCGATGCTGTTCAGATCGCGGAAATCGTCGAGCCGCGGGTCGTCGGGGTCGCTGACGTCCTGGACATCCAGGCTCGGGCTCACGGGCTTTCGTCGACCAGCGCCAACATCAGGTCGGCCGCCTCGCGAAGGGTGGCGCGTGAGTCGCTGTCCATCGTCGAGAGCCGCTCGGCCAGCCACTCCTGGCGGGCCCGGCGCGCCACTTTGACCAATTCCGCTCCGGACTCGGAGACCGACACCAATACCTGCCGGCCGTCGACGGGGTGCGGGGCGCGGTCCACGAAACCCTCGTCGGCCAGCGATGCGATCACCCTGGTCATCGACGGGGGCCGGACACGTTCGCGAATCGCCAGGGCGCCGGGCGTCATCGCGCCCTCATTGGCCAGAGTCGTCAATGCCGACAGCTGAGAAAGCGACACCGGAGCGGACGGATTCCGAAACCGCAATTGGCGCGCGAGCCGCATAACTGCCAACGACAGGTCGGCCGCCAACCGCGCATCGCTGTCAGGCATGGCGCGAGGTTACATCGGAACGCGAGAATTCGGGCTGAGAAACGTCGAAGGGTGGCGCATGACGCATTCGGTTAGATTGATCGCGATGAGCGCCGAACCTGGCCAGAGTCCCGAGCCACCACCGCTGCCGCCCGCGCTGCTGCAGGTGTGGCCGTTCATCACGATCGGCGCCGTCGGCTGGCTGATCGCCGTGGCCGCCGCATTTCTTGTCCCCGCCTTGGAGAGTTGGCGTCCGATCGCGCTGGCCGGGCTGGGAACCGGGGTGGTCGGTACGTCGATCTTCTTGCTGCAGCTCGCCGGAGCCCGCCGTGGCGCGCGTGGCGCGCAGACGGGTCTGGAAACCTTCCTCGACCCGAAGGGCTAGTCGGGCGAGTGCGTCGGGGATTCCGGGGATTCCGGAGCGTCCTCTGGTGACTCTGCCGTCTCTGCCGGCGCCTCGGGTGTTTCCGCCACGGCCTCGGGTGCCGCCGCGAGTTGCGCCGAGTCTGCCGACTCCGCAGGCGGTTCTTCGGGCGCCCCGGACGCTTCGGTCGGCGGCTCCTCGGGCGGCTCCGGCGGCGCCGTGACGTCGAGGACACCGTCGTCGTAGGGCTCGTACATCGGCGAACCGCTGCCGGCCGGGGCCGGTGTGTCGGAATGGGCACCGCAGCCGTACTGCTTGTCGACGATGTGCCCGTCGGCGGACAGTTCGTTGCCGCATACCCCGAACATCGCGCCCAGCGATCCCGCCAGCGGCAGGAAGAAGCCACAGTCGCGGCATACGCGCTTGGTGGACCGCGCCATCGCCGAGTCGGGGCCGTAGTCCCCGGTGTGCCACCGTTCGGCGGCCTCGGCGCGGCCCCACAGGCCCATCACCCAGCGCCGGCCCAGTCCGACTTCGGCGGCGGTCTCGTCGACTTCCGGGTCGCCGCTCAAGGTGTACCCGGGAACCAGACGCTCGTCGTTCGCCGCCGGCGGCAGCAGGTCGCCGGGGCTCAAATCGCCCTGTCGCACCCGCTGGTCCCAGGGCAGCCAGTCGGGCGCCAGCAGCGACGTCGGCCCGGGGACCAGCACGACCTCGCTGATCGTGGCCTGGTCGGCACCGGGGTAGGCAGCAACGACGGCGGCCCACTGCCACCCGGTGTAACCGGGCAGATGAGCCAGGAACCGGTGGGTGGCGGCGGTCGAGTCTTCGTAACTGACACCCAGGTAATCCCCGA
This sequence comes from Mycobacterium sp. Aquia_216, assembly GCF_026723865.1. NCBI lineage: Bacteria > Bacillati > Actinomycetota > Actinomycetes > Mycobacteriales > Mycobacteriaceae > Mycobacterium > Mycobacterium sp. Aquia_216. Next base: position 5,492,939 of record NZ_CP113529.1, read on the forward strand.
CCGCCTCGGGTCCGCTGAACTCCGCGACGGCCGCCCTGGCCTGATCGACCGCGCCGCTGAGCACCGCCGCCAACCCCTCGGGCCACTCGGCCACGGTTGCCACGGCAGATTCCTCGGTGGGTCCGGTCACACTGTCTTCTCCATGCATCGCGACTCCAATACTAGGTTGGCGAGCCACGCCCGGTTGCCCCTCGGCATAAGACAGAATTGATTCGTGTCTGGACGGCGGCGTGACGATCCGGGCCGTGTGGCCCCCAACCCGGGCCGCCGGACCCGCACTGGATCGACGAATCAGCATCCTGGCATGGCCAATTACCCCACCGACGACGCGGACTATCGACGCACCCGCCGCCCCCCGCCGCCGCCCAGCGCCAATCGCTATCTCCCACCGCTGGGCCGGCAGAAACAACCGGAGCGCGACACCCCGCCGCCGCGTCGACCGTCGTCCGGCGAACGGATCACCGTCACCCGCGCCGCCGCGTTGCGCAGCCGCGAGATGGGTTCCCGGATGTACTGGATGGTCCAGCGGGCGGCCACCGCCGACGGCGCCGACAAGTCCGGCCTTACCGCGCTGACGTGGCCGGTGGTGGCGAACTCCGCGGTCGACTCCGCGATGGCCGTCGCGCTGGCGAACACGCTGTTCTTTGCCGCGGCCAGTGGGGAGAGCAAATCCAAAGTTGCGCTGTACCTGTTGATTACCATCGCGCCGTTCGCGGTGATCGCACCGCTCATCGGTCCGGCGCTGGACCGATTGCAGCACGGCCGCCGCGTCGCACTGGCTCTGTCGTTCGCGCTGCGCACCGCGTTGGCAGTGCTGTTGATCATGAACTACGACGGTGCCAGCGGCAGCTTCCCGTCCTGGGTGCTCTATCCGTGCGCGCTCGCGATGATGGTGTTCTCGAAGTCGTTCAGCGTGCTGCGCAGCGCGGTGACACCACGGGTCATGCCGCCCACCATCGATCTGGTGCGGGTCAATGCCCGGCTGACCATGTTCGGTCTGCTCGGCGGCACCATCGCCGGCGGTGCGATCGCGGGCGGCCTCGAGTTCGCCGGCACCCACCTGTTGAAGCTGCCCGGAGCCTTGTTCGTCGTCGTCGCGATCACGATCGCCGGAGCGATGCTGTCGATGCGGATCCCGCGCTGGGTCGAGGTGACCGCGGGTGAGGTGCCCGCCACCCTGAGCTATCGCCAGGACAGCGAACCGCTGCGGCGTACCTGGCATAAGGAAGTCAAGAAAGTTGGCGGGGCACTTCGACAGCCGTTGGGCCGCAACATCATTACCTCCCTGTGGGGCAATTGCACGATCAAGGTGATGGTCGGCTTCCTGTTTCTGTATCCCGCGTTCGTCGCGAAGTCGCACCAGGCCACTGGGTGGGCCCAGCTCGCGATGCTGGGCATCATCGGCGCCGCGGCCGGCCTCGGCAACTTCGCCGGCAACTTCACCAGCGCACGGCTGAAACTGGGTAGACCGTCCGTACTGGTGGTGCGCTGCACGGTGGCGGTGTGCGCGGTCGCGTTGGCGGCCTCGGTGGCCGGCACCCTGGCGGCGGCCGCGATCGCCACCCTGATCACCTCCGGCGCCAGTGCAATCGCGAAGGCATCGCTGGACGCATCGCTGCAAGATGACCTACCCGAGGAATCCCGCGCGTCGGGATTCGGCCGCTCGGAATCGACGCTGCAGCTGGCCTGGGTGCTGGGCGGCGCGCTGGGGGTGATGGTCTACACCGAGCTGTGGGTCGGCTTCACCGCCGTCAGCGCGATATTGATCCTGGGGCTGGCGCAGACCGTCGTCAGCTTCCGCGGCAACTCGTTGATCCCGGGTCTCGGAGGTAACCGCCCGGTGATGGTCGAGCAGGAAGGCACACGCCGCGACAGCGGCATGACTGCGGCGGCGCCCCAGTGAAACGTGGTGTGGCCGTGCTGCTCTCGGTCGTGGTCGCGCTGCTGGCCGTGGGCGGCGGGATAGGAACATGGTGGCTCGTGCGCGAGCCCGGCCCACAGCGGCCAGAGATCAGCGCGTATTCGCATGGGCAGTTGATCCGGGTGGGACCCTACCTGTACTGCAATGTGCTCAACCTCAACGACTGTCAGCAACCGCAAGCTCAAGGCGAACTGCGGGTCAGCGACCATTATCCCGTGCAGCTTTCGGTCCCCGAGGCGATCTCGCGGGCACCGTGGCGACTACTGCAGGTGTATGAGGATCCTGCCAACACCGCGACCACCATGTTCCGCCCGGGCACCCGGTTCGCGGTCACGATCCCTTCGGCCGACCCGCAACGGGGGCGGCTGACCGGAATCGTCGTGCAGTTACTGACTTTGGTGGTCGACCCATCAGGTGAACTGCACGATGTGCCGCACGCGGAATGGTCGGTGCGGGTGACGCACTGAGCGCCTACGCGCCGTGGCCGGCCGGCACCTGCTCGCCATCGACCGGCGGCCCGGGCGGCGTGCCGTTGCCGAAGGGCTTGCCCCCCAATGATTCCCGTTCGTGCTCGGTAAGCCAGCTCGTCAGATCCGGGCCCTTGGGCACGATGCGGGTCGGGTTGATGTCGGCGTGCACGATGTAATAGTGCTGTTTGATCTGTACGAAGTCGACGGGGTCACCGAAGCCCGGCGTCTGGAACAGGTCACGCGCATAAGCCCATAACACCGGCATCTCACTCAGCTTGCTTCGATTGCACTTGAAGTGCCCGTGGTAAACCGGGTCGAAGCGGGCCAGCGTGGTGAACAGTCGCACGTCGGCCTCGGTGATGGTGTCGCCCACCAGATATCGCTGATTGGTCAGCCGATCGCTCACCCAGTCCAGTGCCGCGAACAGCCGGTCATAGGCGGCCTCGTAGGCCTCCTGCGAGCCGGCGAATCCACATCGGTACACCCCATTGTTGATTTCGGTGTAGATCCTCTTGCTGACCTCGTCGATCTCGCCGCGCAGCCGTTCGGGGTATAGCTCGGGCGCACCATCGCGGTGGTAGGCGCTCCACTCGGTCGACAGGTCCAGGGTCATCTGGGCGAAATCATTGGTGACGACGGCGCCGGTCGGCACGTCGACGATCGCCGGGACGGTGATCCCCTTGGGGTAATCGGGAAAACGCTTGAAGTAGGCGTCTTGCAGCCGCGGAATCTTCAGGACCGGGTCGATACCACCCGGGTCGAGGTCGAACGTCCAACTGCGCTGGTCGTGCGTGGGGCCGCAAAAGCCAATGGATAGAACATCTTCCAGACCCAGCAAGCGCCGGACGATGATCGCGCGGTTCGCCCACGGGCAGGCGCGCGCAACGACGAGTCGATACCGCCCAGGCTCCACGGCGTAGCCGTCGCGTCCGTCGGCGGTGATCCGGGTGGTGATGTAGTTGGTGTCGCGGGTGAATTCGCCGGCACCGGCAACGTAGGCGGCCATGGCGACGATTCTGCTACCTGGTCGCGCCCGCCGACGCAGGTACCGTCAGAAACCGCCGAGCCAGGTTGGCCTCTGTCGACTCGCCCGCTTCCCAGTGCGCGATCCAGGGGCCGGTGCCCTCCGACTGGTCGACGATGCCGTCCTCCAGCCAGCGGTACCGCCCCTCCAACACCTCGTGGGTGAGCTGCACATCGCTGCTGTCGGTGTTGGTCCACAACGCGTCGAACAGAGCCTCGACCCGCAACGTCGCCTGCTGACAGAACGTTTCGGCCAGCTCGTAAGCCTGTTGTCCCAGTACCGGATCCGCGGCACGCTGCCCCTCGGCGCGCACGCATGCCGCCGACATCGCGAACAGCTCGGCACCGACATCGACGACGCGCCCCAGGAATCCCTGCTTTTGCTCAAGTTTGGCTTGCCAGCGCGCCATCCCGTAGAAGGTGTTGCGGGCCAGCTTGCGGGTGGAGCGTTCGATGAACCGCAGGTGCGATGCCAGCGGACCAAATTCGCTGTACGCCCGCGGCCGCTGCCCTTCACCAAAAGCCAGCTGTGGCAACCACTTTGCATAGAATCCGCTGGCGCCGACCGCCGCGGCGGCCTTTTTCCGCAACCCCGTGTCAGGTTTCGCGAGGTCACCGGCGGCACTCAGGTGGGCATCGACGGCTTCGCGGGCGATCAGCAGCCGCATGATTTCGCTCGACCCTTCGAAGATGCGGTTGATCCGCAGATCCCGCAGCGCCTGCTCGGCGGGTACCGCGCGCTCGCCACGCGCGGCCAGAGACTCCGCGGTTTCATACCCACGGCCACCGCGGATCTGCACGAGGTCATCGGCGATGGTGCAGGCCATTTCGCTGGACCACAACTTGGCCAGCGCCGCCTCGATGCGGATGTCGTTGCGGCCTTCATCGGCCATCTGGGCGGAGAGTTCGAGCACGGCGTCGAGCGCGTAGTTGGTGGCGGCGATGAACGAGATCTTATTGGCCACCGCTTCATGTTTGGCCAACGGCTTGCCCCACTGCACCCGCTCGCCGGACCATTCGCGGGCGATCTTCAGCGCCCATTTGGACGATCCCGTGGCGTTGGCGGGAATCGACAGCCGTCCGGCGTTGAGCGTGGTCAGCGCGATCTTGAGGCCGTCGCCTTCTCTGCCGATCAGGTTCTCGCTGGGGACCCGGACAGCATGCAGTCGCGTCACCCCGTTCTCGATGCCGCGCAGTCCCATGAACGTGTTGCGCCGCTCCACGGTGATCCCGGGCGAATCCGCTTCGACCACGAACGCGCTGATGCCGCCACGGTGCCCGTCGCTCTTGGGCACCCGGGCCATCACCACGAGCAGTTCGGCGACCACGCCGTTGGTGGTCCACAACTTCACGCCCTCGAGTTCGTAGGCCCGCCCGTCGTCGACCGGCGTCGCCGTCGAGGCCAGCCGGGCGGGATCGGAACCCACGTCCGGCTCGGTGAGCAGAAATGCCGAAATGGCGCCAGCGGCACACCGCGGCAGGAACTTCCGCTTCTGCTCGTCGGTTCCGGCAAGCTTCAACGGCTCTGGAACTCCGATCGATTGGTGCGCCGAGAGCAGCGCGCCGAGGCTGGGGTGAACGGACGAAATCATCATCAATGCCCGGTTGTAGGCGACTTGCGACATGTTCAGCCCGCCGTATTCCGACGGAATCTTCATGCCGAAACAGCCCAATTCGGCCAAACCCTTGACGTGTTCATCGGGAATCTGCGCATCGCGCTCGATGACACTGCCGTCGACGGTGCTCAGGAATTCCCGCAGCTGGGCGAGAAACTCGCGGGTACGTGCCTCGTCGGCGTCTGACGGTTTGGGGAACGGGTGTATCAGCTCCAACGGAAAATGACCGAGGAACAACTCCTTGGCGAAGGATGGTTTATCCCAACCACTTTCGCGGGACTCTTCGGCGAGCGCTCTCGCCTGTTCCTCGGTGACCTGCGCCTGCTCTGCCATCGCAGCCTCCTCGCTACACGACTATCGCGACGAGTGAGTACCCAAACTGGGACGCAGTACTCCGTGCTCGACTGCGGAGTTAGGCGTCGAGCTCCCGGGCCACCGCCTTGACAACTTCGGAGACGCGACGAGCCACCTTGCGGTCCGGGTACCGACCCTTGCGCAACTCGGGCTGCACGGTGCTCTCCAGCAGCGTGATCATGTCCTCGACCATGCCGTGCAGTTCATCGGGGCTGTGTTTGTGCTCGACGGGTGTCTCGCGGCGCGTCTTGGCCAGGGTGGGCGGTGGATCGATCAGCTTGAGACTCAACGCCTGCGGTCCGCGTCGGCCGGAAGCCAAGCCGAATTCCACCTTCTGCCCTGCCTTGAGGCCCTCGACACCCGCGGGCAACGCCGACGAGCGGACGTAGACGTCCTCACCGTCTTCCTGCGACAGGAAGCCGAACCCTTTTTCGGCGTCGTACCACTTAACCTTGCCGGTCGGCACTGGTCTCACCTGCTTGTCTGAAGAAATAACTAGGAATGGATACAAGAAGCGTCCCGCCTGTGCAGGACGCGATGCGGATTCAGATCCTACTCGGGTGATTGCCTGGCAAGCACCCCCGATTCCTCGCGACTCGCTACGCTGGCAGTACTGCTGGAGGAGATATGCGCCTGGTTCTGAACATAATCTGGCTCGTATTCGGCGGCCTCTGGATGGCCGTCGGATACCTGGCCGCGGCGCTGATTAGCTTCTTGCTCATCATTACGATTCCGTTCGGGTTCGCCTCACTGCGGATCGCTTCCTACGCGTTATGGCCATTCGGCCGGACGATCATCGACAAGCCGACGGCCGGTACCGGCGCCCTGATCGGGAATGTCATCTGGGTGCTGCTGTTCGGCATCTGGTTGGCGATCGGTCATCTGGTGAGTGCGGCAGCGATGGCGGTCACGATCATCGGGATTCCCCTGGCGGTGGCCAACCTCAAACTGATCCCGGTGTCACTGATGCCGCTGGGCAAGGAGATCGTCCCGGTCGGGTCGCAGGCCCCATTCGCACGGGTGCCGGCATGACGCTGACCGCACTGGGGGTTCCGGCAGTGCCGAGCCTCACGGTCCCCGACGGCGGCGCCGCCCGCGTCGGGGGAATGCCGACGGATGGCCCGCTGCTCGACACGTACGGCAGGGCCGCCACCGATCTGCGGGTGTCGCTGACCGATCGCTGCAATCTGCGGTGTAGCTACTGCATGCCGGCCGAAGGCCTGGATTGGCTGCCCGGCACGCAGCTGCTGAGCCCCGAAGAGCTGGCCAGGCTGATGCACATCGCCGTGACCCGGCTGGATGTCACCAGCGTGCGGTTCACCGGCGGTGAGCCGCTGTTGTCGCGCCACCTCGAGGAGGTGATCGCCACGGCCGCCGGATTGCGTCCTCGTCCGGAGATCTCGCTGACCACCAACGCGGTCGGGCTGGCGCGACGGGCCGAGGGGCTGGCCGCGGCGGGGCTCGACCGGGTCAACATTTCGCTGGACACCGTGAACCGGGATCGCTTCGCGGCGATCACGCGCCGGGACCGGCTCGCCGACGTGCTGGCCGGTCTGGCCGCCGCCAAGGCCGCCGGCCTGACGCCGGTCAAAGTGAACGCGGTGCTGGATCCCGCCACCGGTCGCGAGGATGTCGTTGAGCTGCTGGGGTTCTGCCTCGAACACGGCTACCAGTTGCGGATCATCGAGCAGATGCCGCTGGACGCCGGCCACCAGTGGCGCCGCGAGGCGGCGTTGACGGCCGACGACGTGCTGGCGGCGCTGCGCCCGCACTTCCGGCTGCGCCCGGACCCGGCACCGCGCGGTTCGGCGCCGGCCGAGCTGTGGCTGGTCGACACCGGCCCGGATACGCCGGCCGCAAGGTTCGGTGTGATCGCCTCGGTGTCGCACGCGTTCTGCGCCACCTGCGACCGCACCCGACTGACGGCCGATGGCCAGATCCGCAGCTGCTTGTTCTCCGCCGACGAGACCGACCTGCGAGGCCTGCTGCGCGGCGGTGCGACCGACGACGCGATCGAGGCGGCTTGGCGCGCCGCCATGTGGGCCAAACCCGCCGGCCACGGCATCAACGACCCGAACTTCACCCAGCCCGACCGACCGATGAGCGCGATCGGTGGCTGAGCTCCCCGTCGACACGGACGGCATCCGGGTGACCATTCGCTACTTCGCCGCCGCACGCGCGGCCGCCGGAGCCGAAGCCGAAACGGTCCTCCTGCCTCCAGGCACCACGGTGGCCGAATTGGTTAAAAGACTCGCCACTTCGGGTATCCGACTCGCAACCGTGTTGAACCGATGCTCCTATCTCTGCGACGGCATCGCGGTTCGCGACGAAACCAAAGCGTTGCGCTCGGGTAACACGATCGACGTGTTACCCCCCTTCGCTGGCGGCTAATTTTGTGAGATAGCTCACGTAACGGAATGATAACGGCGCGGACACGGCCCGATATCGGGCCCTACGACCTGCGCAAATCCTAGGTGTTCCTGCGGCTTTCGAAGATGTCCGGGCGGGAAACGCCGAGTTTCGTAAGAAGTGACGCGGTCAACAGAACCGGCTACCGTCTCCGGAGGTTCGCCAGCTAGACCCGGTGGCGTTCCTCCCCTACCCGTCGCGCCGAGCTCCATCCAGTGGGCGGGGGACACCGTACGTGGATGGAGACGGGGGACCCACCGGTCCACCGTGATCGGACTGGAGTCGCTTGCGGCTCCTTGGGGTGAAGCCGGCGTCGGCTCTCGCGAAATGACGTCGGCCGGGTGGCCTCTCCAACCCGAACCCGACAGCTGACCTCGTAGGCGTGCAGTAGAGAGGAAACTTCGCGCACGCATGAGCGGACGTCACCGTAAGCCCACGACATCCAACATCAGCGTCGCCAAGATCGCCTTTACCGGGGCGGTACTTGGTGGCGGCAGCATCGCCCTGGCTGGTCAAGCAGCCGCGGCCACGGATGGCGAATGGGATCAGGTAGCCCGTTGCGAATCCGGCGGCAACTGGGGAATCAACACCGGCAACGGTTACTACGGCGGCGTTCAGTTCAACGCCGGTACCTGGGCCTCCCACGGCGGCCGCGAATACGCCCCGACAGCTCAGCTAGCCACCCGGGAACAACAGATCGCCGTCGCCGAGCGCGTGCTCGCGACCCAGGGTCGCGGTGCGTGGCCGGTGTGCGGAGGCCCGCTGTCGGGTCCCACCCCGCGCGAGGTGCTTCCGACACCCGCGGGCTTGGATGTGCCGGGACTCAACGGCGACCCGGGACCACTGGCCCCGCCGCCGGCCGACGCTCCTCCGCCGGACGCTCCTCCCCCGCCTCCCCCGCCGCCGGCTGAACCGCCCGCGCCGGTGCAGCTGGCCTCCTTCGACCAACCGGCTCCGCCCCCCGCGGATGTGCCTCCCGCCCCGCCCGCAGACCTGCTGCCGCCGGCGCCGCCCGCGGATGCCATGCCCCCGGCACCGCCGGTCGACGCGCCGCCGCCCGCGGATGCTCTGCCGCCGGCGCCGCCCGCCGACGCCCCGCCGCCCGCTGACGTCGTGCCCCCCGCCGACACGCTGCCCCCCGCAGACGCCCCCGGCGAACCACAGCAGGCCAGCAAGGTCGGCTACACGCAGCAACTGTGGGACGCGATCCGCGGCCAAGACGTCAACGGAAACGACGCCCTGGACTCGCTGGCGCAGCCCGCGCCCGTCAACTGACGCGGCGTTGAGTCCGAGGCGCTAAGCCGACCCCACCCATTCGTCGGTTCCGTCGTCGAAGAACTGGTGTTTCCAGACCGGTAGCCGTGCCTTGATGGTGTCGACCAGCAGGGCGCAGGTGGCGAACGCTTCCTGCCGGTGATCGGCGGCGACCGCGGCCACCAGTGCCACCTCGCCGATGTGCAGCGCGCCGGTCCGGTGGCTGGCGGCGACCGCACGCACACCGCCGGAGGCCTCGGCAACCTCGGCCACCACGGCCGCCATCACCTGCGTGGCCGACGGATGCGCCGAGTACTCCAGCCGCACCACCCGGCGCCCCTCGTCGTGGTCGCGAATCATTCCGACGAAGCCGACGATTGCTCCGGCCGACCGATGGCTTACCAGTTCTTCATGCTCGGCTAGCGAGATCTGCTGCTCCGTCATCGCGGCGCGCAGGACGACCGTCATCGCTCGTGGTCTTTGCCGGCGATCTGGTCGAGGGCATGGTCGAGCACGTCGGCAAGCACCCCCAGCCCGTCTCGTACACCGCCGGGCGAACCCGGCAGGTTGACGATCAAGGTCCGTCCGGCCACACCGCACACTCCGCGCGACAGCACGGAAGTCGGCACCTTCGGCAGCCCGGAGTGGCGAATCGCGTCGGCCAGGCCGGGAATCAGGTAGTCCACCACCGCGACGGTCTGATCCGGGGTGGTGTCGGTCGGCGAGATGCCGGTGCCACCCGAGCTCAGGATCACGTCGACATCGTCGTCGAGCGCGCCCCGCAGTGCCTCGCCAACCGGGTTCCCGTCGGCGACCACTTCCGGATCCGCAGCCGAAAACCCATGCTGCTCAAGCCATTCAGCGATGATCGGCCCGCATTCGTCGGTGTACACACCGTCCGAGGCCCGAGTGGAGGCGATGATGATGCGTGCGAATCGAGTGCCCATCAGCGCACCCAGCTTCCGGCTTTGCCGCCGTCTTTGCGGAGCACTCGGACGTCATCGATACGGGCCGCCGGGTCAACCGCCTTGATCATGTCGTAGAGCGTAAGCGCGGCCACGCTGACGGCCGTCAGCGCCTCCATCTCCACACCCGTACGGTCGGTGCTGCGCACCGTCGCGACGATCTCGATATCCGCCTCACCGACGGTCAAATCGACGTCGACCCCGGTGAGCGCGAGCTGGTGGCACAGCGGGATCAGGTCGCTGGTGCGCTTCGCCGCCAGAATGCCCGCCACCCGCGCGGTAGCCAACGCATCACCCTTGGGCAGCCCGCCGGTGGAGATCAGCGCCACCACTTGCGCGGAGGTCCGTAACGTACCCGCGGCGACGGCGGTGCGCTTGGTGGCTCCCTTTTCGGTGACGTCGACCATGTGTGCCGCGCCTCGCTCGTCGAGATGCGACAGCGCGCCCGGGCGGGATACCCCTGCCATCCCGGCGATACCTACCGGTTGATGACCGTGACCGGGTGGACGTAGGGCAGGTGGTCGGACTCGACGGGGAACACCACGTCGCCAAACGGCGATAGCGCACCCGTGCGATCGGTTACCAGCTCGCTCACCGCGTGGTCGTCTGGGTCCGTCGTCGGCCAGCCGTTGTCGACGTACCTGGTTTTGCCCGCTTCGCCCTCAGCAATATCAGCCACGCCGTCCATTCTGACAGGTTGCGCCCGCGCGCGTGACGCTAGTTGGCTTGCTGAGCTCTTCCCACAAGCAGCGGGGCGGGGTTGGACCGCCCGCACCGTTGCCTGAGCATCCGCAAGCTGCTTTACGCTGGTCAGCGATGACCGACAACACCCCGGATATCCCGCTGGGGTCCTGGCTGGCCGACTTGCCCGACGAGCGGCTGATCCAACTGCTGGAACTACGGCCGGACCTTGCCCAGCCGCCACCCGGCAACATCGCGGCCCTGGCCGCGCGCGCCGGGGCCCGACAGTCGGTCAAGGCTGCCACCGACGAGCTCGACTTCCTCCGGCTGGCGGTACTCGACGCGCTGCTGGTGCTGCATGCGGATACCGCTGCGGTGCCGACCGCCAAGCTGCTGGCGCTCATCGGCGATCGCGCTCCCGAGGCCGACGTGATCGACGCGCTCGACGACCTACGGCGGCGCGCCCTGGTCTGGGGAGATGCGGCGACGCGGTTGGCCGCCGACACCGGCATGGCGTTGCCCTGGCATCCGGGACAGGTGACGCTCGAGGACGCTTCACGCACCGGTGAACAGATTTCGGAGCTGATCGACGGGCTCAACGAGGCACAGCAGGAAGTCCTGACCAAGCTGCTCGAAGGATCTCCCATGGGGCGCACCCGGGACGCCGCGCCCGGCGCGCCGCCGGATCGGCCGGTGCCGCAGCTGCTGGCATTGGGTCTGCTGCGACGAGTCGACGCCGAGACGGTGATCCTGCCCCGCCACGTCGCGCAGGTGCTACGCGGCGAGCAGCCCGGCCCGATGCAGCTGACGGCACCCGACCCGGTGGTGTCGACCACCACACCGGACGACGTCGACGCCGCGGCGGCGGGAGCCGTGATCGACCTACTGCGCGAATTCGACGTGCTGCTGGAAAACCTCGGCAGCACACCAGTTTCCGAACTGCGCAGCGGCGGTCTTGGAGTCCGGGAAGTCAAGCGGTTGGCCAAAGCCACCGGCGTGGACGAGGCTCGTTTGGGCCTGGTTCTCGAGGTCGCGGCGGCGGCGGGGTTGATCGCCAGCGGTACGCCCGATCCCGAACCGGAAAACGGTGACGGCCTGTACTGGGCGCCGACGGTGGCCGCTGACCGCTTCGCCGCGATGTCCGCGGCCGAGCGTTGGCACCTGCTGGCCAGCGCTTGGCTCGACCTCCCGGGCCGCCCTGCGCTGATCGGCGGCCGCGGCCCGGACGGCAAACCGTATGCGGCCCTGTCGGATTCGCTCTACTCAACGGCGGCGCCGCTGGATCGCAGGCTGCTGCTGGGCGTCCTCGCCGACCTGCCCGTCGGCGCCGGAGTCGACGCGGCCACGGCGTCGGCGGCGCTGATCTGGCGGCGTCCGCGCTGGACCAGGCGCCTGCAACCCGGGCCGGTGGCCGATCTGCTGGCCGAAAGCCACGCTTTGGGCCTGGTGGGCCGCGGGGCGATCAGCACTCCCGGCCGCGCGTTGCTGGAGGAAACCGTCGACTTCTCCGCCACGGTGGACGCCATGGCGCGGGCGCTGCCCAAACCAATCGACCACTTCTTGATGCAGGCCGATCTGACCGTCGTGGTGCCCGGACCGCTGCAACGCGATCTCGCCGACGAACTGGCAACCGTGGCCAACGTCGAATCTGCCGGCGCGGCGATGGTGTACCGCATCAGCGAACAGTCGATCCGGCACGCCCTCGATGTCGGCAAAACCCGCGACTGGATGCACAAGTTTTTCGCCGATCACTCTAAAACTCCTGTGCCACAAGGACTTACGTATCTCATCGACGATGTTGCACGTCGGCACGGCCAACTCCGTATCGGCATGGCCGCATCGTTCGTGCGTTGCGAAGACCCGGCGCTGCTGGCCCAGGCCGTAGCGGCAGGCGAGGACCTGCAGCTGCGGGCGCTGGCCCCGACGGTGGCCGTGTCCCCCGCCCCGATCGCCGAGCTGCTCTCCGCGCTTCGGGCCGCGGGCTTCGCCCCGGCCGCCGAAGATTCCACCGGAGCCATCGTCGACGTCCGGCCGCGGCGGGCCCGGGTGCCCACGCCTGCGCAGCGGCGGCCCTACCGCGCGGCGCAGCGGCAAAACAGCGAGACACTGAACGCGGTGGTCTCGGTGCTGCGCAAGGTGACCACGGTGCCATTCGGCACTAGCCGTGTCGACCCGGCGGTCGCGATGTCGCTGCTGGTTGACGCGGCAAAGTCGCAAGACACACTGCTGATCGGCTACCTCGACGCCGCGGGCGTGGCCAGCCAGCGGATGGTGTCGCCGATCGCCGTTCGGGGCGGACAGCTGGTGGCGTTTGATTCGGCGTCGGGACGGCTGCGGGACTTCGCGATCCACCGCATCACGTCGGTGGTGTCGGCCGACGACCGATAATGGATGACATGACTGACGGACCATTGATCGTGCAGTCCGACAAGACGGTGCTGCTCGAAGTCGAACACGAGCAGGCTGACGCGGCGCGCGCCGCCATCGCGCCCTTCGCAGAGTTGGAACGCGCACCCGAACACGTGCACACCTATCGCATCACGCCGCTGGCGCTGTGGAACGCCCGCGCCGCCGGCCATGACGCCGAGCAGGTGGTCGACGCGCTGGTCAGCTTCTCGCGTTACGCGGTGCCGCAGCCGTTGCTGGTCGACATCGTCGACACCATGGCCCGCTACGGCCGGCTGCAACTGGTCAAGAGCCCGGTGCATGGCCTCACTCTGGTCAGCCTGGACCGCGCGGTGCTCGAAGAGGTGCTGCGCAACAAGAAGATCGCGCCGATGCTGGGCGCGCGGATCGACGACGACACCGTGGTCGTCCACGGCAGCGAGCGCGGCCGGGTCAAGCAGATGCTGCTCAAGATCGGTTGGCCCGCCGAGGATCTCGCCGGCTATGTCGACGGCGAGGCGCATCCGATCAGCCTGGAGCCCGACGGCTGGGAACTACGCGACTACCAGCGGCTTGCCACCGACTCCTTCTGGGCGGGCGGCTCCGGGGTGGTGGTTCTCCCCTGTGGCGCGGGCAAGACGTTGGTCGGCGCGGCCGCGATGGCGAAAGCCAGTGCGACGACGCTGATCTTGGTCACCAACATCGTCGCTGCCCGGCAATGGAAACGCGAGCTCATCGCGCGCACCTCACTGACCGAAGAGGAAATCGGCGAATACTCCGGCGAACGCAAGGAAATCCGGCCCATCACCATCTCGACGTACCAGATGGTCACCCGCCGCAGTAAGGGCGAATACCGCCATCTGGAACTCTTCGACAGCCGCGACTGGGGACTGATCATCTACGACGAGGTGCATCTGTTACCCGCGCCGGTCTTCCGGATGACCGCCGACCTACAGTCCAAGCGACGGCTCGGCCTGACCGCAACGTTGATCCGCGAAGACGGCCGCGAGGGTGACGTGTTCTCGCTGATCGGCCCGAAACGCTACGACGCCCCGTGGAAGGACATCGAGGCGCAGGGCTGGATCGCGCCGGCGGAGTGTGTCGAAGTCCGGGTCACGATGACCGACAACGAGCGAATGATCTACGCCACCGCCGAACCCGAAGAGCGTTACAAGCTGTGCTCGACGGTGCACACCAAAATCGCTGTGGTGAAGTCGATTCTGGCGAAGCACCCCGGAGAGCAGACCCTGGTGATCGGCGCCTACCTCGACCAGCTCGACGAGCTCGGCGCCGAGCTGAACGCGCCGGTGATCCAGGGCTCCACCAAGACGAAGGAGCGCGAGGCGTTGTTCGAGTCCTTCCGCACCGGCGAAATATCGACGCTGGTGGTGTCCAAGGTCGCCAACTTCTCCATCGACTTGCCCGAAGCCTCAGTGGCGGTGCAGGTTTCGGGGACGTTCGGCTCGCGTCAAGAGGAGGCTCAACGGCTTGGCCGGCTACTGCGGCCCAAGGCCGACGGTGGCGGCGCCATCTTCTATTCCGTGGTGGCCCGTGACAGCCTGGACGCCGAATACGCCGCGCACCGGCAACGCTTCCTGGCCGAGCAGGGCTATGGATACATCATCCGCGACGCGGACGACCTTCTGGGACCGGCAATCTAGGGCAATCAGGCAGGCTAGAGCGACAGGATCGTCGCCGACGCGGTGCCGGGAGCACCGTACACCTGTGCCAATCCGACCCGCGGGTTGCCGGGCACCTGACGCTCCCCGGCCTCGCCACGCAGCTGACGCACCAGCTCGTGCACCTGCCGCAGCCCCGATGCACCGATCGGCTCGCCGTTGGCGATCAGGCCGCCGTCGGTGTTCACCGGCATCGAGCCGTGGATCTCGGTGGCGCCGTCGGCCAGCAGCTTCTCCTGCTCACCGTCGGCGCATAGACCGGTCTCGGCCATGTGGATGACCTCGTTGCCCGCGTCGGTGTCCTGCAGTTGGGCGACGTCGACGTCCTCGGGCCCGATGCCCGCGGCTTCGTAGGCTGCCTTGGACGCGTACACCGTCGGGGAGGCGTCCTCGTCGAGCGGCGCGAAGGTGGCATGCACCTCATAGGCACCGAACGTGCGGGTGCGGATCTCGCAGGCGCGCACGTAGACCGGCTTGTCGGTGTACTTGTGCGCGATGTCGGCGCGGCACATGATGACGGCCGCGGCGCCCTCGTCGGGTGCGCAGAACATGTACTGCGTCAACGGGTAGTTGAGGACGGTCGAGTTGAGGATCTCCTCGACGGAGATCTCCTTGCGGCGGAAGGCATTCGGGTTCAGCGCGCCGTTACGGAAGTTCTTGTTGGCCACCCGCGCCAGGGTCTCCTGGGAGATGTTGTGGTCGTGCAGGTACTTGTTGGCCTTCATCCCGAAGAACTTGGTGGTGACGAACTGCCCGTTCTGCGCGTACCACTGCGGCAGCGCCAGCTTGGCGGGGTCGTCGGTGAACGCTCCGCGCGGGTGCTTGTCCAGGCCGATGGCGATGCCGATGTCGTACTTGCCCAACCGGATGGTGTCGGCGGTTTGCTGAATGGCGCTGGCCGCGGTGGCACAGGCGTTGAAGACATTGGTGAAGGTGATGCCGGTCAGCCCGACCAAGCGGGTCACCGCGTCCGGATTGGACACTTCGTGGCTGCCCCCGAAACCGAATTGGATGTCTTTCCATCCCACGCCGGCATCGGTGAGCGCGGTTTGGATGGCCTCGGCGCCCATCTGCATCGCGGTCTTGTCGAACCTGCCGAAGGGGTGCAGGCCGACGCCGATGATGGCTACGTCGTTAGTCATCTCAGGCTCCTTCTTTCTAGACCGGCTGGAAGGCGAACGTGATGATCTCGTTGCCGTCGGCGTCGGTGGTAAGGGGCAGCATGGTGAGCTCGACCTCCTGGCCGAACTGGAGCTTGGCCGGGTCGTTCTCGGTGAGCCGCCCCTCGACGCGGATCACCGCGTCTTCTCCCGAGCCGAGCTGGACCAGGCCCACGCCGAAGGGGACGAAGTCGTTTCCGGTCGGGCCGGCGTAGGGGGCCCCGGGCGGGAAGCCCTGGGTCGTCCAGGCCACCAGTGTTCCGCTGCGCGGCAACAGCACGTCGCTCATCGCTCCGCCGCTGCATCGCGGGCACCGCTGCTGTACCGGGAAGGTGGTGGCACCGCAATCACCGCAGCGACTGCCGATCAGCTGCGGGTTCTCGTCAGGCCAGGTTGAGATCTCGGGAGCGAGTGCCTTCTGCATCGAGGGGTCCTCCGTCGGTTGAACAGAATTGTGCTCACTGAACCGTATAACAGCCTTCCGAAAAGTGGAAACGGCATTCTCATTGCCGGCATCGGTACCGGAGCCTGGTTGCCGGCCCACGTCGGCGGCTTAGGCCGTGTTCCCGTCACACGGAGCCAAACTCTTTATCCCGGGAGCCCGATCGACCTACCCTCGGCACGGACGATGCCGCTGGTAACCCGTTAGCGCCCGCCCGCTCCCCCAAAGGTTTTGCGAACAATGGTCAGCACTCCCGCCGAGACGGCCGTCGTATCTGCGCCGGCATTCGCGGCCGCGAGGCCCCGCAAGCAGCGCCGCTGGGCGATCATCCGCATCTCGTCGCCCCTGGTGCTGTTGGGGCTGTGGCAACTTCTCAGCGCCACCGGCTTGATCCCTCAGGACGTGTTGCCGGCTCCACAGCTGATCTTCGATGCCGGCCTACAGCTGATCCGAAACGGCAAGCTCGTCGAAGCGCTGGAAGTGTCCGGGCTTCGTGTGGTCGAGGGCCTTCTCCTCGGCGGCGTGGTCGGCGTTGCCCTGGGTGTGGTTGTCGGGTTGTCGCGGTGGTTCGAGGCGACCGTCGACCCGCCTCTACAGATGGTGCGCGCGCTACCGCACCTGGGCTTGATTCCCTTGTTCATCCTGTGGTTCGGCATCGGCGAACTGCCGAAGGTCCTACTGGTCGCGCTTGGTGTCAGTTTTCCGCTGTACCTCAATACCGTGTCCGCGATCAAACAGGTCGATCCCAAACTACTGGAAACCGCTGACGTTCTTGGCTTTTCGCTATGGCAGCGACTGCGCACCATTATCTTGCCCAGTGCGGCACCGCAGGTGCTGGTCGGGCTGCGGCAGTCGCTGGCGATCGCGTGGCTGACGCTGATCGTCGCCGAACAGATCAACGCGGACAAAGGCATTGGATTCCTGATCAACAATGCCCGCGACTTCCTGCGCATCGACATCATCATCTTCTGCCTGGTCATCTACGCACTGCTGGGCATCGGGACCGATGCCATCGTCCGCGCGCTTGAACATCGAGCCCTGAGGTACCGCACATGACAGTGACATCCGAACGACAAACCGCCGTCGTCGGCAGGCTCACCAACATCGACAAGTGGTATGGCTCCCGGCAGGTTCTCCACGGCATCTCCCTCGAGATCCGCACCAACGAAATCGTCGCGCTGGTGGGCCGCAGCGGGTGCGGCAAGTCGACCGTATTGCGGGTGCTGGCGGGACTCTCCCCCGACCACACCGGTGATCGCGAGGTCGCCGGTGCGCCGGCGGTCGCCTTCCAGGAGCCGCGCCTCTTCCCGTGGCGCGACGTGCTGACCAACGTGCGCTACGGCCTCAATCGCACCAGCCTCTCGCAGGACGCGGCGCGGGAGCGGTCCGAACGAGCGCTCAGCGAGATCGGGCTTACCGACCATGCCTCGGCATGGCCGCTGACGCTGTCCGGCGGTCAGGCACAACGTGTTTCGCTGGCACGAGCACTCGTGGCCGAGCCCCAGCTGCTGCTGCTCGACGAGCCGTTCGGGGCACTGGACGCACTCACCCGGCTTTCCATGCGTGCGTTGCTGCTCGACTTGTGGCGCCATCACGGGTTCGGCGTGCTGCTGGTCACGCATGACGTCGACGAGGCCATCGACCTGGCCGACCGGGTACTGGTCCTCGAGGATGGCCGCGTTGCCCACTCCGTCGAGATCGAAGCACCGCGTCCCGCCGCGTCGGAGCGCACCGCCCAGCACGACCAATACCGTGCCGACCTTCTCGACAAGCTCGGCGTTCGGCTTTGATTGCCCCGCACCGCATCGCGGTTCGCGCCGCCCTCGTGCTGGTGCTCGCGGTCGGCGTGCCGGCATGCGTGTCGCGGTCTTTGGGGCCGCAAGTGATCGCAGTGCCGGCCCCGGTCCCGGTGGCGGAGCTGTCCGGGGTGACCCTGCAAGTCGGTGACCAAAAGGGCGGCACCGAAGCGCTACTGCGTGCGGCCAACGCCCTCGACAATTTGCCGTACCGGATCGCGTTTTCGACATTCACCTCGGGCCCCCCACAGATCGAGGCCCTGACCGCGGGCAAGATCGATTTCGCGGTCACCGGCAATACGCCACCGGTCTTCGGCGCCGCGGCCAACTCCAAGACCCGGGTGGTTTCGGTCTGGGACGGCGCCCAGACCGGCGAGCAGATCTTGGTGCGCGCGGGGTCTTCGATCGCCTCGGTTCCCGACCTGAAGGGCAAGACGATCCTGGTGGCCAAGGGCAGCGCCGCGCATGCCAACGTGCTCGAGCATCTCGCCGACGTCGGGCTGAAGGCAAAAGACGTCAAACTGGTCTTCTTGCAACCCGCCGACGCGCTGTCGGCGTTCGCCAACGGGCAGGGCGATGCCTGGGTCATCTGGGAGCCCTACACGTCGCAAGCCACTCTCACGCTGAAGGTGCGCAATATCGGGATCGCCGAGAACGGCTACCAGTTCGGCAGCGCCTCCATTCGGGCACTGACCGATCCAAAACGCAACGCCGCGCTGGCCGACCTGCTGGTCCGCTACCAGAAGGCGGCGCAGTGGGCGCGCGAGAACCCGTCGGAGTGGGCGAAAAAGTACGCCAAAGCCGTCGGCCTGGACCTCAAGATCGCCGAACTCGCCCAGAGTCACCTGCTACGACTACCGGTCCCCCTCGACGACAAGGTGGTAGCAGCCGAGCAACGGCTCGCCGACTTGTTCGCGGCCGCCGACCAGATTCCGGAGGCGCCGCAGTTCGCCAAGTGGGTCGACCGTAGGTTCAACAGTGTGCTCGCGGCGAGCAGCACACAGTGACGATACGAGGAGACGACGATGACGGTCATCGTGCTACTGGAACTGAAGTTCAAGCCCGACGAGGTCGGCGCGGGACGCGAGCTGATGGGCCGGACGCTGGAGACCACCCGGGCATTCGAGGGAAATCTCCGGACCGACGTCTGGATCGATGAGGAAGACGAAGCCCACTGGATCATCTACGAAGAGTGGGAGACGGTGGACGCCGACGAGGCCTACCGCGCGTTTCGCGCCGGCGAAGGCAAGGTGACGCAGTTGCCTCCGTTGCTGGCCGCGCCGCCCTCAAAGACGAGGTACACCACTAGCGACGTCTGAGCATCGCTAGCTCAGGGCGGGGATGACTTCCCGTTCGAACAATTCGATGCCGGAGCGGTCGTAGGCGGCTTCCGGGAAGTACACGATCGCGTACTCGCAGCCGAGGTCGCGAATCCTGGTCAGCCGCTCGACCACCTGTTCCGTCGTTCCAGTCGCCGAGTCCGGAAGGCTGCTGGTCATCGAATCCGCAAGCGTCTCAGGCACATAGTTCAGCAGCCGGTCACGCACCCGCTGCCGCCGGTCTTTGACGTCGGCGTCCGACGCGCCGACGATGGCGGTGAAGTTTGCCGAACGCACGATGGCATCAAAGTCGGTGCCCAGGTCGCGGCAGTGCCCGGCGAGCACGTCCGACTTGTGCGCAAACGCCTCGGGCTCCGCCGTGAAGTTGGTGTACTGCGCGTACTGCGCCGCGATGCGTAACGTCACCTTCTCGCCGCCGCCGGCAATCCATAGCGGAATACCATTGTCCTGCAATGGCTTCGGTTCAACGATCGCGCCGTCGACCTGGTAGTGCTTGCCGTCGAGACTGACTTTGCCGTCGCGCCAGGCGTCCCGCATGATCTGCACGCCTTCGTCCAGCCGGCCCAATCGCACCCCGGCCGACGGGAACCCGTAACCGTAGGCGCGCCACTCGTGTTCGTACCAGCCGCCGCCGATGCCCATCTGGATGCGGCCACCGGAGATGATGTCGGCGGTTGCCGCCACCTTCGCCAGGTAGACCGGATTGCGGTAGCTCATTGCCGTGCACATCTGGCCGAGCTTGATCCGCGATGTGGTCGCTGCGTAGGCCGACATCAATGACCAAGCTTCGTGCGTCGCTTCGGCGCTCGGCGTCGGAACGGTATGGAAGTGGTCGTAAACCCACACCGAGTCCCAGGCGCTGCCGTCGGCGTAGGCTGCCAGGTCCTTCATCACCGCCCAGTGTTTCGCGGGGTCGATTCCTACCAAATCCATTCGCCAGCCCTGCGGAATGAAGAAGCCAAAGCGCATAGTTAGGCACTCTAGCTGTCGACCGTACAAGCCGGAACCTCATAGCGGATGGAATGCATGCCCCGCATCGTCACCGTCGATGACAACGGCGACGAAAACTTCGTGGCTGACAATGCGCAGCCGTCCGGCGGCATCTTCGCGAACATGTTTCGCCCTGCCCTCACGCCCCCAGTGCCGCCAGCGCGGCGTCAACCGAGGTCGCGCGCAACGCTTCATACGGGGTCCGGAAACTGTAAGCAGCAGTCCTGCAACCCGCCGAACGACACCACTGCACGGGTGGACTGTGCGAGCGTTGGTCGCGAGCCAAACACCAACTTGCCCAGCCGATCCGCCACGCCAGCACCTTGTCGATCAGGCCGAGGTCGGCCAGCGTCGTCAATTCGGTCAACACGAACATGTCGCCGCGATGCGGGTAGTGGAAATCGCAATAGCCCTCCAGCAATTCGCGGGCAATGTTAGGGTAACCTAAGTCCAAGGAGGTCGACATGCGGATTCTGATCTCGGGGGCGAGCATCTCGGGCCCGGTGCTGGCGTACTGGCTGACCCGCCACGGTTTCGATGTCACGGTCGTCGAGCGCGCACCCCAATTGCGAAAGACCGGTGGCCACGCCGTCGACCTGTTCCGCCCGGCCATGGAAATCTCGGCCAAAATGGGCGTGCTGCCACAGATCGAGGCGCTCGCGACGGGGACGACAGCGATGACCATGTATCGCCAGGGCACCCAGCGACCGGCGCACGTCGATCTCACCAAGGTCTTCGGGGCGTCGTCTGACCGGCACGTCGAGATCATGCGCGACGACCTCAGCGAGGTCTATTACCGCGCCGGCCGTGATGACATCGAGTACCTGTTCGGCGATTCGATCACGGCCATCTCGGCCGACGGCGACGTCACCTTCAAGCACGCCGCGCCACGCCGATTCGACATCGTGATCGGCGCCGACGGTCTGCACTCCAACGTGCGGCGCCTGGTCTTCGGCGAGGACGCCGGGCGCACCAGGTTCCTCGGCGGCTATCTGGCGGTGGAGTCGGTGCCGAAATCGCTTGCCCGCAATGGAGAAATGGTCGTGCACATGGGCGCTGGCCGGATGGCGGGCATCTACACCGCGCAACCCCTGAATGATGCGCGTGCGTTGTTCATGTTCCGCAGCAAAGAAGAGCTGCAGATTCACTACCGAGATGTCTTGCGGCAGAAGGAATTGTTGCGGACGACATTTGCCGGGATGGATGCGACGGTGGACGGTTGGGTGGCCGAGCTCGACCGCGCACCGACGTTCTACTTCGATTCGATCATCCAGCTGCAGTTGGACGCCTGGTCGCGTGGACGGGTCGCACTGGTGGGCGACGCCGGGTACTGCCCCGGGCCGGCGGTCGGCGGCAGCACCAGCATCGCGGTGCTGGGCGCCTATGTGCTGGCGGGCGAATTGGCAGAAGCCAGTGGCGATTACCCCCACGCGTTCGCGGCCTACGAACGGGCGATGGCCGGCGCGGTACGCCGCAGCCGCACCTTTGCACGCGCGGCCGCCAAGACGATCGTCCCGGGCTCGCGGGCCGGAGTGTGGGCGCTGACCCGCGCCGCACAGCTGGTCTCGGCGCTCCCCGCCGGACTCACCCGAACCATCGCCAAGATGAACACCAACGGCGCCCGTCTGTACGACTCGATGGAGTACAAGGAGTACGCCGTCGTTTAACGTCAACGGCGACAGCGAATTAGAGACGCCTGCCACGGCGGAAGGAACGAGCTGCGATGGAGCTAGCCGGTGTCGGGACCGCTTCCTGTTGGGGATCGGCATCAGCGCCGGATCGCCGCAGCGCGGTAGCTAAGTCACACCCACCACAGGAGTCCCTCGGAGGCGGTGCACTCTTTTTGCCCGCCTCTCAGCGACAACCAGGTTCGCTGTCATACCCGCGTGCGACGGTTCGACGCTGCATCAGCAAGCCCTTCGAGGAATCGAGCTCCGTTACGCGCTCACCATGCACCTGGCTCAGTGCGGGCCTGCGACCATCGCCGAGCTGATTGATGCGCTGCGCCACCACGGTTTCTCCGTCCACGGGCGACCATCCAAAGCCGTCTCGGACGCGCTGCGCTGGGAGATCGAGCACGGCCGGGTACGTCGGCTCGCGCGAGGTCGATACGGACCGGCGTATATCCCGCGTTCCACCGAGTACCGCATCCACCAACGCGTGCTGGAGCTGCGTTGTCGCTCGGAGGTGGGCAAAAAGTTGCCCACCTCCCCGCCGCGGCGCGAGTGACAGATGTGACTAAGTGAGTGAGTCCGGCGGCAGGAAGCGGTCGCCGTACTTAGCCGCCAGCTCACGGGCCCGGGCCACGAAGGCTTCCTTGCCCGTGCCGCCCGCGCCGGAGTAACCGACGATGAACTGCGCGCTGCCACCGGTGTACGGCGGGAACCCGATGCCCATGATCGATCCGATGTTGGCGTCCGCCGTCGACGTCAGCACGCCCTCATCAAGGCACTTCTGGGTTTCCAGCGCCTCGGCGAACAGCATCCGGTCGATCATGTCCTGCAGCGGCGGCTGCGAGGAGCCGGATTTGAACGTCTCCCGCAGGCCCGGCCACAGACTGGTGCGCTTGCCGTCGACGTACTCATAGAAGCCCGCGCCCTTCAACCGCGACGGCCGGCCGATCTCGATCATCTTCTCGACGACGGCCTCCGCCGGGTGCGGCTCGTAGGTGCCACCTGCGTCCTCGACACCCTTGCGGCTGGCGACGGCGATCTTGTGCATCAACTCCAGGTTGAGTTCGTCGGACAGCTGCAGCGGCGGCGCCGGGTAGCCGGCCTGCGAACCGGCGTGCTCGATGCTGGCGGGCTCCACGCCCTCACCGAGCATTGCCAGCGCCTCGTTCACGAAGGTGCCGATGACGCGGCTGGTGAAGAAGCCACGGCTGTCGTTGACGACGATCGGGGTCTTGCCGATGGCCAGCGTGTAGTCGAACACCCGGGCCAGCGCCTCATCAGATGTCTTCTCGCCCTTGATGATTTCGACCAGCGGCATCTTGTCGACCGGCGAGAAGAAGTGGATCCCGATGAAGTCCTCCTGCCGCTTCACGCCGGTCGCCAGACCGGTGATCGGCAGCGTCGAGGTGTTCGACCCCAATAGCGCGTTGGGTTCGACGATGTCCTCGATCTCCTGGAACACCTGATGCTTGAGGTCCTGGCTCTCGAAGACCGCCTCGATCACGAAGTCGACGCCCTTGAAGTCGGCCGGGTCGGCGGACGGCGTGATGCGGTCCAGCAGCGCCTTGCTCTTCTCCTCGGTGGTCTTGCCACGCTGAAGTGCTTTGGCCTCAAGCTTTTCCGAGTAGTTCTTGCCCTTCTCCGCGGCTTCGATGCTGACGTCTTTGAGCACCACGTCATAGCCGGCCTTGGCCGAGACGTACGCGATGCCCGCGCCCATCATGCCGGCGCCGAGCACGCCGATCTTGTTGATCTTGACCGGCTCGATGCCGTCGGGTCGCGAGCCACCGCCGTTGATGTGCTGCAGGTCGAAGAAGAACGCCTGAATCATGTTCTTGGCGACCTGGCCGGTGACCAGCTGGGTGAAGTAGCGGCTCTCGATGCGGCTGGCCGTGTCGAAGTCCACTTGCGCACCCTCGACAGCGGCATCCAGGATGGCCCGCGGCGCGGGCATCGGCGCACCCTTGAGTTGCTTTTTCAGCAGTGCCGGGAATGACGGCAGGATGCCGGCGAGCGCCGGGCTGGACGGGGTGCCGCCAGGCATCTTGTAGCCCTTGGCATCCCACGGCTGGGTGTGTGAGTCCGGGTTGGCCTTGATCCACGCCTTGGCCGCGGGTACCAGCTCCTCGACCGAACCGACGAGATCGTCGATCAGGCCGTTCTCCTTGGCTTGCGCGGGCTTGAACCGGGTACCCTGCGACAAGATGTTCATGAAGGCGTTCTGGATGCCGAACATCCGCACGGTGCGGGTCACCCCGCCGCCGCCGGGCAGCAGGCCCAGCGTCACCTCGGGGAGTCCGACCACAAGGCCCTTGACGTCCGCGGCAATGCGGTGATGACACGCCAGCGCGATCTCCAGACCGCCGCCCAGCGCGGCGCCGTTGATGGCGGCCACTACCGGCTTGCCCAGCGTCTCCAAGGCGCGCAGGTCACGCTTCACGGACTCGACGGTGTCGAAGGCCTCACCGGCATTCTCCGGACCGAGGTGGATCATGCCCTTCAGGTCACCGCCGGCGAAGAAGGTCTTCTTCGCGCTGGTGATGACCACGCCGCTGATCGAATCCTTCTCTGACACAAGGCGTTCGACTGCGTTGTGCATCGACTCGGCGTAGTGCTCGTTCATCACGTTGGCCGACCCGGTGGGGTCGTCAAGCGTCAGGGTGACGATGCCGTCGGCATCCTTGTCCCACTGAATGGTGTTCTCTGGCATGCTCTTTCCTCAGACTCGCTCGATGATGGTCGCGACGCCCATGCCGCCGCCGATGCACAGCGTGATCAGCGCGCGACGCGCGTTGCGCCGCTCGAGCTCATCGACCATGGTTCCGGTGATCATGGCGCCGGTGGCGCCCAGCGGGTGGCCCATCGCGATGGCGCCACCGTTGACGTTGAGTTTCTCGTCGGGGATGTTGAGGTCCTTCTGGAACTTCAACACAACCGACGCGAAGGCCTCGTTCAGTTCGAAGAGGTCGATGTCGTCGGTCGTCAGGCCGGCCCGGTCCAACACCTTCTTGGTGGCGGGGGTGGGGCCGGTGAGCATGATGACCGGGTCGGCGCCGCTGGTCGCGGTGGCCACGATGCGCGCCCGCGGGGTCAGGCCTTGCGACTTGCCCGCGGCCTCCGAACCAACCAGCACCAACGCGGCGCCGTCGACGATGCCCGAGCTGTTGCCGCCGGTGTGGACGTGGTTGATCTTTTCGACGTAGTGGTACTTCTGCAACGCCACGTCGTCGAAGCCGCCCATCTCGCCGACGCCGTCGAAGGCGGTCTTCAGCTTGCCGAGGCTCTCCACGGTGGACCCGGGCCGCATGTGCTCATCGTGGTCGAGGATGACGAGACCGTTCTGGTCCCGCACCGGCACCACCGACTTGGCGAAGTAACCGCCCGACCAGGCCTCGGCGGCCTTCTCCTGCGACCGGGCCGCGTAGGCGTCGACGTCTTCGCGGGAGAAGCCCTCGATGGTCGCGATCAGGTCGGCGCCGATGCCCTGCGGTACGAAACCGATCCGGTAATTGGTCTCCGGGTCGGTCGCCCAGGCGCCGCCGTCTGAACCCATCGGGACCCGGCTCATCGACTCGACACCGCCGGCCAGCACCAGGTCGTCCCAACCCGAACGCACCTTCTGCGCTGCGATGTTGACGGCTTCCAGGCCCGAGGCGCAGAACCGGTTGAGCTGCACGCCGCCGGTGGTCTCCGGCAGCCCGGCTACCAACGCCGCGGTGCGAGCGATGTCACCGCCCTGGTCGCCGACCGGCGACACGACCCCGAGGATCAGGTCGCTGATCAGGTTCTCGTCCAGGTCGGGGTTGCGCCTGCGGAGCTCGTCGACCAGGCCGACGACCAGGTTTACCGGCTTGACCTCGTTCAGCGATCCGTTGCGTTGCTTGCCGCGTGGTGTGCGGATGGCCTCATAGATGAAGGCTTCTTCGGACATGTCGACTTCCTGTTCGCAAATGGGGTTTCGGGTCCGTCTATCTGCACCCTAACAGGGCCTCCCGGCCAACCTGTTGGTTGGGCGGTCGATCAGCTGCTCAGGGCGCCGGCCCCCCCCCGGTTGCCGAACGAGCGGCCAGCCGCACACTGGTTGCCGAACGTGCGGCCAGCCGCGCGTTCGGCGTCGCGCCCCGCACGTTCGAGGTCGGCCAGCCGCACCTGCGCGCGAGGGCGCGCCCTAAGCTCGACGACCATGACGGTGTCGCGACTGCGGCCCTACGCGACCACGGTGTTCGCCGAAATGTCGGCGCTGGCGGTGCGGATCGGCGCGGTGAACCTCGGTCAGGGCTTTCCGGACGAGGACGGGCCCCCGGCGCTGCTGAAGGCCGCACAAGACGCGATCGCCGACGGCGCCAACCAATACCCGCCGGGCATCGGGATCGCGCCACTGCGCCACGCCGTCGCGGCACATCGCAAGCGGCATTTCGGCATCGAGTACGACCCCGACACCGAGGTGTTGGTGACGGTCGGCGCCACCGAGGCCATCGCGTCGGCGGTCTTCGGCCTGGTGGAACCCGGCTCCGAGGTGCTGCTGATCGAACCTTTCTACGATTCCTATTCGCCGGTGGTCGCGATGGCCGGCGCGCAGCGCGTCGCGGTTCCGCTGGTCGCCGACGGCCGCGGCTTCGCCCTGGACGTCGAAGCGCTGCGGCGGGCGGTGACGCCGGCGACCCGGGCGCTCATCGTCAACTCGCCGCACAACCCCACGGGCGCCGTACTGACCGAGATCGAACTGCGGGCCATCGCCGAGATCGCGGTGGCAGCGGATCTTTTGGTGATTACCGATGAGGTGTACGAGCACCTGGTGTTCGACGGCCATCGCCACCTGCCGCTGGCGGGTTTCGACGGTATGGCCGAACGCACCATCACCGTCTCCAGCGCGGCCAAGATGTTCAACTGCACCGGTTGGAAGATCGGATGGGCTTGCGGCCCAGCAGAACTCATCGCGGGGATACGCGCGGCCAAACAGTATCTGAGCTACGTCGGCGGTGCGCCGTTCCAGCCCGCGGTGGCCCTGGCGCTGGACACCGAGGACGCGTGGGTCGACGAGCTGCGAAGCTCGCTGCAAGCCCGACGGAATCGGCTGGCCGCGGGCCTGGCCGACATCGGCTTCGGGGTGCACGACAGTTACGGTACTTATTTCCTCTGCGCCGACCCGCGTCCACTCGGGTACGACGACAGCACGACATTCTGCGCGGCATTACCGGAAAAGGTTGGCGTGGCTGCCATTCCGATGTCGGCTTTCTGCGATCCGGCGGCGCCGCATGCCGAGCTGTGGAATCACCTGGTGCGCTTCGCCTTCTGCAAGCGCGACGACACCCTCGACGAGGCGATCAAGCGACTGTCCGCACTCAAAAACGGCGGGACTACGTAGAGTCCTCGTTACCCATCACGCGCTTTCGCAGGCCCTCCAGCGCGGCGTAGAGGACTTTGCCGCCGGCCGACTTCACCCAGAATCCGGGCAGCGGCGCCCTGAGCTCGATCGTGAGGCTGAATCGCACCCTGGTCTTGTCGTCGCCCTCACGTTGCAGGTTGTATTCGCCGTGCTGAGCGTGTTGCTGGGCGGTCTTCTGCGCGTCCCACACCATCCAGTCGGGCCCCCAGTGGTATTCGACCATTTCGGTGTCGGCGATGCCGCTCACCCTGATCGTCATCTTCACGTGGTGCGGTAGGCCGTCGGGATATCGGTCGACGACTTCGACCCGTTTGTGCAACGGAGACCACGAGGGCACGGCGTCCATGTCCGCGAGCGCCTCCATGATCACTTCCGGGGGCGCCTCAATGACGATTTCGGACGACGCACGTATGGCCACTGCCTACAAATTAGCAATCGTGAGCCCTCGTGGACCCAGAATTACGGTGCCTTATCCGAACCGCCGCGCATGACCAGATCGCGCAGGCCCTCCACGGAGGCGTCGAGAACGTTTTGCATTGCGCGCTTGACGACGAATGCGGGAATGGGCCCGGCCGGTTCGACGGTGATATCGAACCGGACCCGGGTTTTGTCGACACCCTCGGACTTGAGGTTGTACTCGACGTGCTGGCCATGTTGTTGGTGCGTGCCTTTGGCGTCATAGACCACCCAGTCGGGACCCCAGTGATATTCCAGGACCTCTTTATCGACGAGGCCGAGAATACGAATGGTGGTTTTCACATGATGCGCGCGGCCGTCGGGATAGCGGTCGATCACTTCGATCCGCTTATGCAGCGGAGACCACGATTCCAGCACACTGACGTCCTCGAGCGCCCCCATGACCACGTCGAGCGGCGCGTCAACTATGAATTCACGTGATGCCTTGACAGCCACTGAGATCAACCTAGCAATCGCGCCCCATGCACGGAACGTGTTCGGAGTAGTTATTAGCTACCAGTTGATTTCGCCGATCGGCGTGGTGGCGGCCGGAGGCGGCCCGACGGGCTCGGCCGGTGTTCGCGAAAAGCGCGGGGCGGGTGCGGCCTGCTCGACGCCGTGGGCGGTGATCACCGTGGACCGCGCGGTCAAGTGGTCGTTGGCGGCCGCCTCACTCCAGGTCAGCACCGGCGTGACGCAGGCGTCGGTGCCCGCGAAAACCTGGGTCCACTCGTCTCGCGTCCGGCTGGCGAACCGCCGCACGAAGACGTCGTACATCTGCTGGTACGAACCGATTTCGAGCTGGCCCGGCACCTCGTCGGGCGACAGACCGAGCCCGCTCAGCAATGCCGCGAAGAACTGCGGTTCGATGGCGCCGACGGCCATGTACTTGCCATCGGAGGTCTCATAGCAACGGTAGAAAGGGGCGCCGCCGTCGAGCAGAAACGATTCGCGCTTGTCGCGCAGGCTGCCAATTCCCTTCATGGTCCACATCATTTGGGCGAGCACACTGACTCCGTCGACCATCGCGGCGTCGACGACCTGGCCCTGACCCGACCGTTCCCGCTCGTACAACGCGACGGCGATACCCAGCAGCACCAGCATCGAACCACCGCCGAAATCGGCGACCAGGTTCAGCGGCGGCATCGGCGGCCGGTCGGCGTGGCCCAACGCCGACAGCGCGCCGGTCTGCGACAGGTAGTTGATGTCGTGGCCCGCGGTCGTCGCCAACGGTCCGTCCTGCCCCCAGCCGGTGATCCGGGCATAGATCAGCCGCGGGTTGATCGCCGCACAGTCGTCGGGTCCGATGCCGAGGCGCTCGCAGGTGCCGGGCCGGAAGCAGTCCAGCAGCACATCGGCCTTGGCAGCGAGCCCCAGCAGCAGGCCCGGCTGCGTCTTGACGTCCAGGTCGACGATCCGCTTGCCGCGGTGCAACAGGTCGCGGTCTTCGGCCGGCATCGCCGCGCCGCCTGGGCGGCGGACCCGCACCACGTCGGCACCCAGGTCGGCGAGCACCATGCCCGCATGCGGCCCGGGTCCGATGCCGCCGAGTTCGATGACTTTGATCCCCGCCAAGGGCCCACCGCCGGTCACGGCGACTACCTACCCTTCTTCACCTGCAGCACCCGCTTGCGCAAACCCTCGGTCCCGTTATCGACCGTGCCTTTGATGGCGCGCTTCAACAGGAACCCGGGCAGCGGCACCACCGGGTCGACGCTGAGCTTGAAGGTGACCTTGGTGGCGTCGCCGTCGGGCGTCAATGTGTAGGACGCGTCCTGGGACCGCTGCTGACCGGAGCTGACCAGTGTCCAGCTCACCTTGTTGTCGCTCCACGTGTAAGCGATCACCTGCTCATCGGTGATGCCAGCGGCTTTGACTTTCATCTTGACCTTGGTGGGCCGCCCGTCGGCGTCGCGCTGCAGAGTTTCGACGCTCTGGTGTGGCGGCGACCATTCGGGCATCGAGTCGAAATCGGCGATGACGTCGAGGATCTCTTCGGGGCTGGCCTCGACAACAACTTCGCGGGTTTCGGTGATCGCCATGGCCCGCACGATAGCGAAACGGCGTCCGGACGGGAGCGGTTTCGACCGAGCGTACCGTCGACTTCGTGACAGCTACCACGCCCGACGCGGGGTCGGACCCCGCGGATTCCGCCTACACCGTCGGTGACTATTTGTTGGACCGTCTCGCCGAGCTCGGCGTCTCCGAGATCTTCGGCGTTCCCGGCGACTACAACCTGGAGTTTCTCGATCACATCGTCGCGCACCCGAGGATTCGGTGGGTGGGCAATGCCAACGAGTTGAACGCCGGCTACGCTGCCGACGGCTATGGACGGCTGCGCGGAATGTCAGCTGTGGTAACGACATTCGGGGTGGGCGAGCTCTCGGCAACCAACGCGGTCGCCGGCAGTTACGCCGAGCAGGTGCCCGTGGTGCACATCGTTGGCGGCCCGTCCAAAGACTCGCAAGGCACCCGGCGGGCGCTGCACCATTCGCTCGGCGATGGCGACTTCGAGCACTTCTTCCGCATCAGCCGCGAAATCACTTGTGCCCAAGCCAATCTCATGCCGGCCACGGCGCGACGGGAGATCGACCGGGTGCTCTCGGAGGTGCGCGAGCAGAAGCGACCGGGCTACCTGCTGCTGTCCACCGATGTGGCGCGCTTCCCCACCGAACCTCCCGGCGCCCCGCTGCCCCGTTACACCGGCGGTACCAGCCCCCGGGCACTGGCGTTATTCGTCGACGCGGCGCGTGAGCTCATCGGCGACAACCGGTTGACGGTGCTGGCCGACCTGTTGGTCCACCGCCTGCAGGCGGTCAAAGAGCTCGAGACGTTGCTGACCGCCGACGTGGTCCCCTACGCCACGCTGATGTGGGGAAAGAGCCTGCTCGACGAGAGCTCACCCAACTACCTGGGGATCTACGCGGGTGCGGCCAGCGCGCCGCAGGTACGCGCCGCGATTGAAGACGCACCGGTACTGGTCACCGCGGGGGTGGTGTTCACCGACATGGTCAGTGGCTTCTTCAGTCAGCACATCGACGCGGCCCGGACCATCGACGTCGCGCAGTATCAGAGCAGCGTGGCAGGCCGCGTGTTCGCGCCGCTGGAAATGGACGCGGCGCTTGGGGCGCTGGCCGAGATCCTGGCGCAACGCGGGATCAGTTCGCCACCGGTGGCGGCGCCAACGGACGAACGGCCCGAAGCCGGGGCCGAGGCGCCCGCCCGAGATCAGCCGCTGACCCAGGAGATGGTGTGGGACCGGCTGTGCAGCGCGCTCACGCCCGGAAACGTGGTGCTCGCCGATCAGGGAACCTCCTTTTACGGTATGGCCGACCACCGGCTACCGAAGGGAGTCACGTTTATCGGCCAACCCCTTTGGGGCTCAATCGGTTACACGTTGCCCGCAGCGTTGGGAGCGGGGGTCGCACATCCGGACCGCAGGACGGTGTTGCTGATCGGCGACGGCGCCGCACAACTGACCGTGCAGGAGCTCGGCACTTTCTTCCGCGAGGGACTGTCTCCGGTCATCGTGGTGGTCAACAACGACGGCTACACGGTCGAACGGGCGATCCACGGCGAGACGGCTCCCTATAACGACATCGCCAGCTGGAGTTGGACCGACATTCCCCGCGCGCTGGGCGTGGTCAATCACCTTGCGTTTCGGGCGCAAACCTACGGCGACCTCGACGATGCGCTGACCGCGGCGGCCGAGCACCAGGACCGCATGGTGCTCGTCGAGGTGGTCTTGCCGCGCATGGAAATTCCGCCCCTACTGGTCGAACTCGTGCAACCCATGTCGCCGGATGGCAGTAGGCGCCGTTGAATCGCGCCCTAGGCCGGACCTTGACGATTTGAGTATTGCCTGAATCGTGCGGCGACAACGACCGCAGTCCGCGCCGGCCCCGCAAGCATGAGCAACGGCCTTAGTCGTCGATGCCCCCGCCCGGACCGCGTCGGTCACCGTGTGGCTGGTGACCCCGTTACACAAGCACACGAACATCGCGCGGTGCTCGCTTATCTCTCGATGCGCATGATGTCGGTGAACTGGCCGACGAACAGTGGCGGGTATGGACCCTCGCCCGCGCCGGACATCCATTGGGCGGCGGCGTCGGGATGCTCGATCCACCGCCGCGCGCTGTTCTCGTCGGCGAACTCCTGCAGGATCAAGACTTCGTGGTCGTCGTCGAAGGCCTGGAATACCCACGTTTTTCGGATGCCGGCCGTGGTAAACCTGCCCATTGCCGAGTCGACGCCGGCCGTCAGTGCCGGCACATCGTCGACCGACGCGATGGCGGCCATCACGACCCCGGGCACCGCGGGAGTCGAGGGGAGCGTCGGGATGAATCTGCCGATGATCTCCCCGGCGAACACCGCGGGAATGTCCTCGACACCCGCCTCGTCGAACCAGTCGAAGAAGACCCGCGATCGCAGCAGTTCCACGATCGGCTCACGACTGTGCACACCGATCATCACCAGTACGCGGCCGTAGTCGTGCGTCGACGTGTAGACCAGAACGTGGTGCGCGCCGATATCGGAAAGAGCCGCCTTGTTGCGCTCGAGTAGCGGCCACACCTTGGTCGGATCTGGGACGCGATAGTCCGACGCAATCACCATCGAGTGAATATCGCCGTCGTTCAACGAAGTCGGTCCTTCATCACTTTGCCCGTGGCATTGAGCGGCAGTGTATCGCGAAACTCGATGGATCTGGGGACTTTGAAACCGGCCATCCGGTCTCGACACCAGCCGATCAAGTCATGCTCGGACACCGCGGTTTTCGCCACGACGAAAGCCTTGCCCACCTGACCCAGGCGGTCGTCGGGCGCTCCGATCACCGCCGCCTGCGCCACCGCCGGGTGCTCCATGAGGAACCCCTCGATCTCGGCCGGATAGGCGTTGAACCCACCCACGATGAACATGTCCTTCTTGCGTCCAACGATGCGCAGGCGCCTCCGTGGTGATCGCGAGCCAGCCGCAGCCGGGTGCGTGGGGGCACCTCCCGCTTGCGGGGGAGGGTCACCACCATCAGACCCGTCGGCGAAGTTTCCCAAGTCTCCGGTGTGCAGCCAGCCGTCAGCGTCGATCGCCTGAGCGGTGGCCGCGGGGTCGTCCAGGTAGCCCTGCATGACGCCGTAGCCGCGGACGAGCACCTCGCCGTCCTCGGCGATGCGCACCTCAACGCCCTCACACGGCACGCCCGCGGTGGTGGCGACGTCCTCGAAGGAATCGCCGGGCAGGGACAGGGTCACGTTGCCGGCCTCGGTGAGGCCGTAACCGGTCATCAGCGTCTGGAACGGCAGTTCGTCGTGGATGCGTCGGACCAACTCGACCGGGATGTCGGCGGCGCCGGTCACCCCGGCCCGCAATGTCGACAGCTTGGACTTGTCCCGCACCGTCAGCAGCGAATGGAACAACGTCGGCGGCCCGGGAAGCATCGTGATGCCTTCGCGCGCAACGAGATCCACCACCGTGTCGACATCGAACACCGCGACCGGCAGCATCGTCGCGCCGCGCAGAAAGGAAGTGATGAGTCCCGCCTTAAGGCCGAACGTGTGGAAATACGGGTTGATCTGCAAGTAACGGTCACCCTCGCGCAGATCGGCGAGAGTCGCCCACTCCTCGTACATCCGCAGCGTTTGACGATGATTCATCATCGCGCCTTTCGGCCGCCCGGTCGTGCCCGAGGTGAAGATGATGTCCGAGATGTCGTCGCCGCTCACCGCCCGCTCGAACGGGGAACCGCTGGAAAGGAAGTCGGACTTCAGGTCGATGACCGGCGTCCCCGCGGGGGCGGTGTACTCCTGGTCCAGAAAGCCCTGCTGCACCAGGACGGCCTTCACCCCACTGCGGGCGATGATGTCGCCCGCTTCTTCCGTCTTGAACCTCGTATTAACCGGCACCAGCACGCCGCCCGCGGTCAGCAGCCCGAACGCGGCGATGACCCACTCGGCCGAATTGGGCGCCCAAACCGCGACCCGTTCACCCTTGCCGATACCTAAGGCATCGAACGCCCCTGCAGCACAACGGATTTGCTCAACAAGCTGGGTGAATGTCAAGCGCAGCGGACCGTCGACAATCGCTTCCGCGTCGCCGAAGCGGTCCGCCGCGCTCACGACCATCTCGGGGATGGTCTGCCAATTTTGCCGCCCTGTCACACCGTGATGAGTCGAGACAGGTTGCCGCCCATGATCTTTGCCTGGTCGTCGACCGAAAGGTGCGACAGCGCGTTTACATAGAAGGTCGGCTCCGCCAACCCTTCCGGGTGCGGCCAGTCCGAGCCGTACAGCACCTGATCCACACCGACGAGGTTGACCAGATCATCGATGCCGTCCTCGAAGAACGGGCTGACGTGGATGCGGTTCTTGACCATCTCGACGGGGTCGCTCGGGAAAGCTTCCGGGGCCTTCCGGAAGACTTCGGCCAGGCCATCGAGCAGCGGGGTCATCCACTTCGAACCGGCTTCGACGATCGCGACCTTCAGCTTGGGATGGCGGTAGAGCGCGCCGTGAATCACCCACGACCCCACCGAGTCCTGGATCGGTCGCCATTCGTTGAGGATGCCCATCGCATTGGTCTGGAACGGCAGCATCTCCTGGTCGGCGCCGTCCCACTCGGAGGTGTACCGGGAGTAGCCGCTGTCGCTGGAGTGCATGCCGACCAGCAGGTCGTACTCGACGACCCGCTCCCAGAACGGGTCGAATTCGGGCACCGCGAACGACCGGGGGCCGCGGAATCCGGGGACCGGAGCCGGGCGGACCAGGATGGCACGGGCACCACGCTTGACCGCCCACTCCAGCTCCTCGATCGCCTTCTCGACGATCGGCAGGGTGATGACGGGGGTGGTGAAGATGCGGTTCTGGTAGTTGAAGCCCCAGACCTCATCGAGCCACTCGTTCAGCGCATGGACCAAGACATGGATGGCGACCGGATCGTCGCGCAGCCGCTCCTCGAGCAGACTGGCCAACGTCGGGAACATCAGGGTGCGATCCAGGCCCAGCTTGTTCATCTCCTCCAGCCGTGGGCCGGGCTCGAAGAACGCCGGGATCGCGCGCATCGGCTCACCGAACAGCTCGCGCTTGGTCTTGCCGTCCGGATTGCCGAACTTGAAGTACTCCTCCCAGGCACCCGGCCGGGCAACGACCTCGAAGGTGGGGTTGGGAATGTAGTTGCTGATCTGGCCGCGGATGGCAATCTTGGTGCGCCCGTTGATCTGCACGTACTGGACGTAGTCCTTGTACTCCTTGGGCAGGAACTTGGTCAGCGCCTCCGGCGGCTCGTAGAGATGGTTATCCGCGTCAAAAATTGGAAAAGGGACGTCCTCCCGGTGCGACAACTGACCCATGGAATCCTCCTTCGCGTTTTGTGAGAATACTATTCTCTCGAGAGAATAGCCTGCAACAGGCCCCGGCTGGCGGCGGGGTGCCCCTGGTCAGCACGTCACGACGATTTTGAATTGGGCGGTCGCCGGTTCACCGGGTTTGTCGGTCTTGTAGCCGCTGGCGGTGCCGGTGACGGTGAACTTGTCGCCGCTCATGCTCATATCGGCGTCGCCGCTGCCTCCTCGGGAGTACATGCCGGTGAACCCTCCCAGGTTCCGGATTTGTACCGACTCGGCTGACGCCGGCTGCGCTCCCTGGTCGATGACAACCTTCGCCCCGGCGAAACTGCCGCCGATATCGATCGTCCGGGTCCACTGCGACTGACCGCACTTCACGACGTGGAAACTCGCGTCGCTGCCGTCGACGTTCACAGATGCGGTGCTAGAGATTTGGGCTGGTGGTCGCGCCGTGCATGCCGCGAGCAGGGCAAAGGTGAGGGCCGCAACGGTGGCCACGATTCGGTTCGGCACCGAATCACCTCCATCCTCGCTGACGGGTTTTTGGGCCTGCAGCGATGCTATTCTCGCGAAAAGAGAATGCCAATATCGAGGCCCCTTGTCCGAGGAGCGACCAACGCATGCTCGACCTAGAGTTCGACGATGGTTTGGCAGTGCTGACCATTAATCGCCCGCACGCACGCAACGCCATCGCGCTCGACACCATGGAGCAGCTGGAAAAGGCGCTCGATGCGGCGGCGGGCGCCAGCGCCCTAGTCATCAAGGGTGCCGGCGATCGGGCGTTCGTGTCAGGCGGCGACCTCAAGGAGCTGAGTTCGCTGCGGACGGAAGAGGACGCTGCGGCGATGGCGAAGCGGATGCGGTCCGTCTGCGATCAGCTGGCGAACTTCCGCGCTCCCGTCATTGCCGCACTGAACGGAAGCGCCTTCGGCGGCGGCGCCGAAATCGCTGTGGCCGCAGACATCCGGTTGGCTGCCGACGACATCAAGATTGCTTTCAATCAGGTAGAGCTGGAGATCATGCCGGCCTGGGGCGGTGCCGAGCGACTGGCCGAGCTCGTCGGCAAAAGCAGGGCGCTCCTGCTGGCCGGTACCGGAACGAGCTTGACCGCAGGCGATGCCGAGCGGATCGGCTTGGTGGACAAGGTGTTGCCCCGCGCCTCCTTCGACTCACCCGCCGACGGATGGCGATCGATCGCGAAGTCGCTGGCTCGCCATCCGGCGTCCGAGATAAAGCGCGTAATCCGCGGTGTTTCACCTGATGAGGCGATAGCATCCTTTGCACGGTTGTGGGTTGCCGACGCACATTGGCGGGCCGCAGAGCGGGTGATGAACCGTACAGGCAGTGCGCGCCAGGCAACCGGAGGAGCGACATGACAGGCGGGTACCGAATGTCGGGAGCCGGGTCGGCGTTGACCCTGGCAGTGCTGTTGGTGGGTGCCGGTCTCACTGTGAATACTCCACGTGCCCATGCCGACCCGGTCATGCATCACGTCAAGTATGCGGTCACCGCGGAGAATCCGATCTACACCGACATCTATTACCTGGACCACCAGCCGGAAAAATTCGCCGATTACAGCCACAACCCGTATTCGTTCACACCGCACGTCGATGTCGATCTCGGGCCGGGCAAGCCGTGGAGTTTCGATCTGGACATGTCGAACCCCGACGATTACGCGATGGTCGTGGCGAGCACGGGCACGGAGCCCGGCACGCCCGGGCTTCACTGCGTTCTGGCGGTGGACGGAGTTGTCGTCGTTTCCAAGGATGGCCTCAAGGGCGTGCTTTGCTCGCTGCGGAACTGGTGAACCACCCACTCCTCCGGTATGCCCGCAACTGGCCGCGGCTCGCCTTCCAGGCGACGCAGATAGCTTTCGACTAATTCGACGGTTTCGGCGTGACCGTTGGAAATGCCGACCGCCTGCTCTAGCACCAGGAATCGCGACAGGCTGGACATGAGCACGGTAATCACCGCCGGCGGCATCTCCACGCTGTCCACGCCGTACTTCTGCAGCGCGGTCGTCACCGCTTGCCGTTGTTCTTCGCGGAAACGTTCGGCGTAATAGGCGATTTCGGCCCGCATCTCCTTGCGGTGATTAGCCAGGGCCATGAATTCCATGGAAATGCGCGTAAATGCGGGATCCGTGCCGAATCGCCACACGGCCCACAGCGGCTGCGGCGACTTCATCAGCTGCGCGTGCACCTCGAGCGCTTCTTCACCGCGGCGGCGGAAGACCTCGAGGAACAACTCCTCCATGGTGCGAAAGTAATAATGCACCAGTTGAGGTTTCAGCCCCGCTTTGTTCGCCAGTCGGCGCGACGTGACGGACGCGTAGCCCTCTTCGATCATCAATCGTTCGGCCGCGTCGAGCAGCAGGCCGCGGTTCTTGGCGTCCGGCGCGCCGATCCTGCGGGCCGATGTCATGCCGCTACTCCGTCCTGGCCGCACTCGCCTGCCGACCACGGGAATCGTAGCGCGGCATGGCGTTGTGACCTTGACCACGACATTACTGCCATGCTAAGCAGGTGCTCAGCAGATTTCGAATCGGGCGACGGTACCCGATGCCGTCGCACATCACCGGTAACCCAGCCCAGGGAGACGCACATCCGATGAGCAGCTACGAGTCGATCGACTTCTTCACCGATCAGTCTCTGGTTCCAGATCCGCACCCCTACTTCGACTATCTGCGCAGCCAGAATCCGGTGCTGCGCCTGCCGCATTACGGGGTCGTCGCCGTCACCGGTTATGCGGAAGCCACCGAGGTCTACAAGGACCCGGAGACCTTCTCCAACATCGTCGCGCTCGGCGGGCCGTTCCCGCCGCTGCCTTTCGAACCCGAAGGCGACGACATCAGCCCGCTGATCGATCAGCACCGCGGTTCGTTTCCGATGAACGAGCACATGGTCACGATGGATCCGCCGGACCATACGAAGGCCCGATCGGTGCTGAGCAGGCTGCTGACGCCGAGCCGGCTCAAGCACAACGAGGAGTTCATGTGGCGCCTCGCCGACCGCCAACTCGACGAGTTCCTCGGCACCGGCGAGTGCGAGTTCATCGCCGAGTACTCCAAGCCGTTCGCCACCTTGGTGATCGCCGATCTGCTCGGCGTTCCCGAGGAGGATCACAAGGAGTTCCGCTCCGTCTTGGGAGCAGACCGTCCCGGCGCCCGGGTCGGGGCACTTGACCACGAATCGGTCGGCATCAACCCATTAGAGTGGCTCGACGACAAATTCTGTTCCTACATCGAGGACCGTCGCAGCAATCCACGCGAGGACGTACTGACCGCGCTCGCGACGGCGAAATATCCAGACGGATCCACTCCAGAGGTCATCGAAATCTCTCGCTCGGCCACGTTCCTTTTCGCCGCCGGACAGGAGACCACGGCCAAACTGCTCAGCGCCGCGCTCCAGGTCATTGGTGACCGCCCCGACATACAACAGGAGCTTCGCGACGACCGCAGCCTGATTCCCGGGTTCATCGAGGAATCCCTGCGCATGGACAGCCCCGTCAAGAGCGACTGCCGGCTGGCCCGCAAGGCCACCTCCGTAGGCGGGGTCGATATCGCCCCGGGCACCGTTGTGATGGTGCTGCCGGGGGCGGCCAATCGCGACCCGCGCCGGTTCGAGAACCCGCACGAGTTCGACATCCGCCGCAAGAATGTCCGCGAGCACATGGCCTTTGCCCGCGGTGTGCACTCCTGCCCGGGCGGACCGCTGGCCCGAGTGGAGGGACGGGTCTCCATCGAACGCATCCTGGATCGGATGCCAGGCATCGAAATCAACGAAGCCCACCACGGGCCGGCCGCCGATCGCCGGTATAACTACGAGCCGACTTACATCCTGCGCGGCTTGAGCGAACTACACCTGTCGTTCACGACCGCAGACGCGGTCGCGCCCGTGGGCTGAACCGCTCCTTGGCGAGTACTAACGGATCTGCAGTCCGACGAAATAACAGCCGAGCATTGCGACGGCCATCATGACCACCCAGGCGTCGGTGAGCCGGCACAGCAAGACCGGGGCGTTTCGCACCTCCATGAACTCACGAAAGATGATGCGCACCTTGATAAGCGCGATCACGATGACGCTCGATGTCACCACCGCACTGGATTTCAGCGACCCGTCGACCGAGTGGTCGATCACCAGGTAACCAAGGGTGAGCGACGCTAGGATCACCCACACCACGAGTAGCCTCTTGTTGAATTTCACTGCTCACCTCACCACGTACAGCAGCGCGAAGATGAGCACCCACAAGAAGTCGACGGTGTGCCAGTAGGTGGCGCAGGTTTCAATGTTTTCCTGGAACTTGCGCTCCCGGCGCGCCGGACTCCGGAGTTGGTAGACGATGACGCCGAGGACGACAAAGCCGATCAGCAGGTGAACGAAGTGGATCCCGGTCAGAAAGAAGTAGTAGGTGAAGAAGTCGTTGCTGTCCAACCCGTTTCCGCTGCCGACCAGCCGGGCCCACTCGAAAACCTTGAAGAAGAGGAACACCGCGGCGAATGCGGCCGTGATGAACACGTCTCGCAGCGCCGCCCGGTACTCGCCGGCGCGCGACGACTGAAC
Source organism: Mycobacterium sp. Aquia_216 (assembly GCF_026723865.1). Lineage (NCBI taxonomy): Bacteria > Bacillati > Actinomycetota > Actinomycetes > Mycobacteriales > Mycobacteriaceae > Mycobacterium > Mycobacterium sp. Aquia_216. The sequence continues at coordinate 5,532,834 of NZ_CP113529.1, forward strand.
ACACCGCGCCACCGACCACGAGCTCAGTAGTAAGACGAGGGTGTTGAAAACACCGATGCGCACGTCCAGGTGTGCCTGGGAGTTCACGAAGAGTTCGGCGTTGCGAGCGCGGGCAAACATGTAGAAGCCGAAATACCCTGTGAATACTAAGGTCTCGAACAATACGAACGCCCACATGTCGGGCTGGCCCGGCACGGCCCCGGCGCGTGTGCGCTTCTCGGCCAGGTCGGTCACTACGCAGCCACCTTTTTGCGCGGCAGGTCCGGCAGCCGTCCCGTCCCGAAGTCCTCGCGGCGGATCATCTGAAATAGCATGACAATGAAAGTGACTTGGTAGACGGCGAATACGACCATGTCCAGCCACCAAGCGATTTCGCCATCCCAGGCGAACACGCCGCGCCGGAAGATCCAGCAGGGGGCCACGACCACCTCGGTGAGCGCGTTGCACAGGTTGAGATAGCCGAACCACTTGGGGAATACGCGATTTTTGTCGAGCAGAATCGCAACCATCCAGATCAGCGAGCCGATCAGGAAGACTCCCATGGTCCCGTCGAAGGACAAGAATGCGAAGTCGTAGAGCCAACCAATCGCTTCGGGGTCGCGCTCCGGTCGCAGCGTCCCGACGATCAGCGCAATGTTGAGCAGCATCATGCCGGGAACCGCACTGAGCGAGTAGATGATCAGATACGAATAAGCAAACGCGCGGCTGACCGACATGCGCCGCATCGAATACGCGATCAGGGCATTGTTCGTTGCGATCATGCCGCCGATGGCGAAGATGATGCCGAAACCAAGTGGTATGCCCAGGTGGCGTTCCTGGAACCAGTGGACCTGCGTCGCGCGGTCCCAGGTGGGCTCCGGCGGGGGCTGGACCTGTGCCACGATGAAGAACACCGGGAAGAATAGGTTGTAGAAGACTACGAGTACCGCCCACGCCAGCCAGAGTTCGCGCTTGGGGTTGTGGCGCACGTGCCAGGCGATCCGTCGAGGCAGTGGGCCAGAGGGGGGCGTGGCCGTGCAGGTCGGTGGAGTGATCACCGCACTCATGCGTTGGCCAATTCATCTGGACGCCCGCGGTTTTCGGCGCGCTCGCGATAAACAGCCTGCCCCAAGACCACGCCCATCACCACGATCCAGACGGCGATGGCAACGTTTTTGACCCAGAACGACAGGAAGCCATCCCACGCCAGCGGCCCGGTCAATGACACGCCGACAAAGGCTGCTGGCGTCAGCGCCGCCGCCACGAGAAGGTTGAAGTGGGCCACCCAACGGCTGAATACCGGACGTGGCTGATCATCGAAATAGATTGCCAAGGCGAGGATTACGCTTTGCCCAATCAGAAAAGGCACCAGGATGGTGAAAGTCATCCAGCCGAAGTCGTTGAGCAGCTGAGTCAGCGCCGGGCTGCGCTCGGGACGATAGGCGGCCAGCAGCCAGCAGACGTTGGCGACGAGAAACAATGTCGGGCCACCGGCCACACAACCCAGCATCGCGTAGGAGAAGATCGGCGTCCGATGTGCCATCCGGCGGATCTGCAGCACGATCAGAGCCAGGATCGGGACCAGGCACACGCCGAACCAGTTGAACACGATCATGCTGTATCGGATCTCCGGGATGTGGGCCGGATCCCGATAGAACGCGGCAACCTGCTCCGCCGGCATCGAGGGTGACATCGGCGGATTGAAGCCCGGAAACAGGAAGAAGGCGGCGATCCAGAGGATCACCGTGACGGGCAGCGTCCACAGCAGGATCACCTCACCGTCGGTATCCCGCGCCGACGGCCGCGAACGCCGCGGGCTTTCCGTGTTCTCGCTGCCGTCGGACATTGTCTGACTCCTTCCGGCGCGTACCCGCTCACCAGGTTCGGCTCGTCAGCGAAGCTAGCCGAACGGCTATCCAAGCGTCAATAGCCGCTCGGCTACGCTCTGGGGGTGGTTTCCCCGCCGGCCGGACCCCGGTTCAGCTCCATCAGGCGCACTGCAGCGCAGACGCGCATCATGGATGCGGCGCTGAAACTCATTGCGGACCACGGTGTTGGCGGGACGTCGTTGCAGATGATCGCCGACGCGGTAGGGGTCACCAAGGCGGCGGTCTATCACCAGTTCAATACCAAAGAGCAGATCGTCATCGCGCTGACCGAACGCGAACTCGGGGGTTTGGAAGACGCCCTGGACGCCGCCGAGGCCGAGGACCACCCGCCGCGGGCCCGCGATTTGCTGCTGGACCGGGTCATCGATATCGCCGTCGAACGTCGCGGCGCGGCCAGCACCCTGCAGTTCGACCCGGTCATTGTCCGGTTGCTCGGCGAGCAAGAACCGTTCCAGCAATTCGTGCGTCGCCTCTACCGAGTGCTGGTCGGCGACGCCGGCGACGACAGCCAGGTGCTGGCGGCGATGATGTCGGGGGCCATTGCGGTGGGAGTGGTGCACCCCTTGGTGGCCGGCATCGACGACGAAACACTGCGTTGCCAACTGCGGCGCATCACCCGCCGACTCATCCATCCGGCCGAGATCGAGGTGGCCGCGGACTAAGGGCGGCCATTTCCGAAACGGCTACGCCGTCCTTACTACGTGTCGGCGCGGACCCAGCTCATAATGCCGTCGTGGGCAAAACAGATCAGGAACAGGCCATCGGGCGATTGCGCGACGTAGTTCTGGTAATTCTGGCAGTTGGCGCCTTCGTCCTTGACTCCTGCCATTGGCGGCGACCGGAACCATCGGGGCTGATATCTGCGCGGCGAACCGCAGAACATCAGCCGTCCGGGCTGCGAGGCGAAGGAGACATAATTGTCCGCGACACCAAAGGCGTAATAGGTGGTGTTGTCACACGGCGCTCCGAGGACCTGATGCGGCATGATGCCCGGTGTGCAGTCGGGGTAGTCGCAGACGGTCGGCCCGGCAAAAGATGGCGGCGCCGCCAGCACACCCGCGCCAAGTAACGCGGCAAATAGGGCCACGATTGATCGCACCCGATCACTTTGCCACACCCGAAAAGAAAATTCTCCTAGTTGGAGAAGATCGCCTGAGCAGAATGGTCGTCCGCGCCGGAGAACCCCGAACGCTACTTCGACCCGCCCCCTCACGCGCATGCATTTCCGCATGTAAAGCCCATGAAGGGAGCTGCCCGACTAAGGCATTGAGCCCAGGCCGAAGTGATAAGCTGCTTCTCCGTGCACGATTCGGAGGGCCCTGACGCCCACGTCGACTCCGGCGCGCTAGCGCCCGTCGCGGAACCGGGCACAGAAGACGAAGTTGCCGAGGCCGAAGCCCACGCCGAGGCGGCTCGGGCGCGTCTCGCCCGGCTGCGCCAGGCGGCAGAAACCGGGGACGCGGACAACGACACCGGGTCACGAGACGTCGAGCAGCGCCCCGTTAAGCCGACCCGGAAACGGCTACGGTTCCCCCGTCGTCCCGGGCGTCCGCGGTGGCTTCGCCGCCCAGGGCGGAAATTAATAACTGTCGGCGTCGGCACCGTGCTCGCCTCCGCTTCCCTCGGCGCAAGCGGTTACATGGTGTGGCAGCACCACACCGCGGTGCATAATCGGCAGCTCGCCGCGGAGTTCACTGCTGCTGCCCGGCAAGGGATTACGGCGCTGATGTCGATTGACCCCGATCATGCCAGGGAGGACGTCCAGCGCATGATCGATGCCTCTACGGGCGACCAAAAGAACACGCTGTCAGTGCTGTCAACCCTGATCGTCAAGAAGGCCGAGGACTCGAAGGTCGGCAGCAAGGTCACCGTGGAGGCCGTTTCCGTCGAGTCGTTGAGCGACAATTCGGGAGTCGTGCTCGTGGCGGCGAAAACCGCTCCCACTGGGCCAGATAACGTCAAACCACCACCTGCCCTGTTTCGGCTCAGTGTCAATATGGACCGCGACGGCGGCCAGCTCAAGATGTCGAAAGTTGATTTCCTGCAATGACTGTCGAGCATGGCTCGTCGCTGGACAACACGGAAACGGCGATTGCCAGCACGGAGATTCCGCCCGCCGAGCAGGAGGGGCGGCCACCCGCCGGGGAGGCATCGGCACGCTTGAGCCGGCTCGCAGCGATCCGGCACTGGGCCCGCCGGTGTTGGGCAAGGTGGCTGTCGATAGTCGCGACAACGTTCGTCGTTGCCGCCGTAGGAGTCGCCGCCGGTGTGTACTTCGTTCTGTACCGGCCGGATCAGCGAATCGACGATGCGGCGGCGCACCGGGCAGTGCAGGCGGCGTCCGATGGCGCTGTGGCGGTGTTGTCGTATTCCTACGACCATTTAAATCGCGATTTCGACAACGCGAAATCGCATCTTACCGGCGACTTTCTGACCTACTACAACAAATTCACCGACAATGTCGTCGCGCCGACGGCCCAGCAGGGGCAATTGACGACGACCGCCAAGGTGATTCGGGCGGCAGTTTCGGATTTGCATCCCGATTCCGCCGTCGTGCTGGTTTTCGTCGACCAGACCACGGCAAGCGTGCAAAAGAAAGAACCCGAGAAGACGGGGAGCGCCGTCCTGGTCACGCTGACAAAGGTCAATGGTTCTTGGCTGATCGCGAAATTCGAGCCGGTCGGATGAGTGCGGCAAATCTTGTTCTAACCGTTACCTGGCCGGCCGAAGCGGTGTAACGTCATCGCTCGAGAACGCCGCAACCGATGGCGAAAAGCTGCCAGAGGCACTGTCGGATTATGCGCTTCGAGGAGTACCTGATGCGTTCAGTAAAAGCATTCACCACCGCAACGCTGGTGGCTGCCACTGCATTCAGCGGTTTGGGCACGGCATCCCCAGCCCACGCAACAACCAAGGAAGAAGTGGCTATCAATGGGACGTTCCGCGCCACGTCTATTGGCGATTGGGCCCAGAGAAATGATCAATACTTCGGCGAGCCGACGGTGTACCAGATATGGACCATCAGCTCGACGTGCGTCACATTCCAGGAATGCCACGGCACGGTGACGAGTGACCAGGGATGGACCGCGCCCCTGTACATGAATGATGGGGAGATGTGGAAGGTGAAACGCGAGGTGCCGAATTGGGAGCGGTGTGAAGACGGTACCGCGTTCCCCGGACAGCAGACGTTCTATTTCTTCCCGGTGAACGACAATGGTGGATACCAAGTCGGGTCGCGGACCTTATCCGGCAAGGACAAGACGGTCGGCCCAAGCGGCGCCTGCGGGCAAAACCAGTGGCTTGATATCGCAATGCCGTTGCGCCTCGACCAGCTGAGCTGACCGGGCGGTCGTCGAGTCAGGCTCCCTTCCCCGCAAGCGGGCGGCACCCTATGTCGGGCATGGTCGAAGGGCGACTTCAGGTGGGAAGCATGTCCTTCCACGTCTTCGGCGCCTTCGAGGTCGCGAGATCCGACTGCTCGTACAACTTCCCGTCCGGACCGACATAACGACCGGTGTGCGGATCGTACTGTGCCACCACGACCGACGGCGCAGGCTTGGATGCCTTGGCTCCGAACGAGCTTGGCGCAGCCTGGGGCTGTCCACCGTCGGCCTGATCCTGTGCTGCCGGGGCGGGCGGTGGCGGCGGTGGCGCGGGAAGTTCGCCCGGTAACGGCACGTCGAGTGGTGCGATGGACGGAAGCTCAGCCGACATTCGCGAGAAGGGTGCCAGCGTCGGTCCCGACGACGGCACGGGGGGAACAGCTGCTCCGACCGTGCCCGGTGGTGGATTTTCTCCCCGCGGCCCCGCGGGTGTGCCGCGCGGCACCGCTCCCGGCGGCAGCGGTGTTCCCTCCACCGGGCCGAAGATTCTGTCGTTGCCGGTAATCCGGTCATCGGGCGGGACGCCCTGGGCAAGCAGGTTCGGATCCAGCGGGTAGGGACCGAGAGTGTGCTGGCGCATCGCCAGCGGCATGAACGGCTTGTCGCTGTTGCAGATTTCGACGGTAGGCGCGCGCTTACCCGGGTGACCCATGCATGGATAGTTGCGGGCACCGCGGACCGCGAGCGGTGAATCCTGCGGGAGTTTGCAATACAAACCGTCCGGTGTATCGATGTCGCTCAGGTCGTCCGGGGATCGCCAGGTGTTGGGTGGCATGAAGCCGACCGTACAAATAGGCGGATCGTCGATCGTGAGTGCGAAGTCGCCCCAGGCCTTACCGTCGGGATGGTTTTCGCCCTGAGCGGCCTGCTCGATAGCGACCGCGGACGGCAGCAACACCAGCAGCTGCTCGATCGACGGGTGATAGGTGATACCGATCTGCCCGATGGTAGTCAGGTTTGCGAGCAGCACCGGCAGCGTTGGTTTTATTTGTTCGAGAAGCCGGGACGCCTCGTTCGCAGCATCAGGACCATTTTGGAGGATAGTCCGGAAGTGGGAATCGTTGTTCGCCAACACATCTGAGATCCCGGCGAAGCTACGTGCCCACGTCCTGATCGAATCGGTGGTGCGTGCCTGGGTATCCAAGAGCGGCCCAGTGTCTTCGGTGAGGGCTCGGGTGCGATCGACGACGCTGTTGGAATCGCGGGACAGTGTCTCTGAGGAATCGAGCAGCGACCCCAGGTCGTAGCCGGTGCCGTTGAAGCCCTGGAAGGTCTCGTCGAGCAATTGGCCGAGTTTGGACTTCGGGATGCTGCCGACCAAGGCGTTGACCTGCTCGAGCATCGGTCCGACCGCCTGCGGAATAGTCGTGTCGCGCATGGCGATAACCGAGCCGTCGTGCAGGTACGGCGGCGAATCGGTTCTGGGCCGCAAGTCCACATACTGTTCACCCACCGCGGAGACACTGAGCACCGCTGCCGTCAGGTCTGCAGGCACCTTGGGTGAAGTGTTAAGCGACAGCGTCGCTTTCGCGCCGGTCGGCGTCAAACCCACTGAAGTGACCTTGCCGACCTGAACCCCACGGTAAGTCACGTTGGAAAACTGGTACAGGCCGCCGGTCGCCGGCAACTCCAGCGTCACGGTCATCCGGCCGATGCCCAGCAGGGTCGGCGCTTGGATGTAGAAGAGGACCATCGCGATCACGCCAAGGGTCCCGACGATCGTGAAGATCGCCAACTGGATCCGAACGAAGCGCGTCAGCATCTATCCACCGCCTCCCGTCGGTGCGGTTGCCGGCGGCGCTTGACCAAGATCCGCGTCAGGCACCGGTGCCGGTGGCGGGCCAGGCAGCGGGACCGCACCCGGTGGCGGGCCAGGAAGCGGGATACCCGGCGGCGGCCCGGGCAGGGGAAGCGCATTGGGATCGACCCACGGCGGCCGCACGGGGTTATGCAGAGGATCGAGGGTGTAATTCATGCGATACGGCTCCCCGGGCAGCGGCGGTATGGGCTCGTCCAGCTGCCCCCAGTGGGTTCCTAGCAGCAATCCCTTCTTGAGCCGTGGAATCGAGATGTCAAGATCGACATGCAGATTGAAGTAGTCGCCTCGGACCGCGCGGTCGACGAAGTTCTGGGTGAACGGGAACACGAACCCGGCCGCGATCGCCACGCCCAGCTCCGGTCCGACGTCGGCGAGCGCTTTGATGGTCGGCTCCAGGTTTTTGAGGTTCTTGACCAGGTCGGCCTGGGTGTCGTTGACCAACCGGGTGGCGGTATTGCTGAACACCCGAAGGTGCTCCAGAGCGGCCGTCAGGCGCGGGCGCTCCTTGAGCAACACATCAAGCGCGGGCGGAATCTTGTGCAGCGCCTCGGTGATGACGTCGCGTTGACCGGCGAAGGTGGCCGCAAGCCGGTTCAGCGCCTCAATCGAGTCAACGAGGTTATCCCGCTGATCATCCAGAGTTCCCACGAACGTGTCGAGGCGAGTAATCAGATCACGAAACGCGCCCTCGTGCCCCGACAGGGCGGCCGAGAAATTATGGACGATCTCCCCGATCTGTCCCAGCCCCCCGCCGTTGACGACCGCGCCCAGCGACGACAGCGTCTGCTCCGTCGACGGGTAGGCGGTCGACCGGCTCAGCGGGATGGTCGCCCCCGGCTGCAGCCGCCCGCTTCCCGACTGGCCCAGCGGCGTATTGAGCTCCACATGCATCGAGCCCAGCAGGCTGGTCTGACCGACAGTGGCTATCACGTTGGCCGGCACGACGACATCGCGCTTGACCGAGATCTCGACGTCGGCGTGCCAACCTTGCACCCGCATCGCACCGACACTGCCGACCACGACATCGTCGATCATCACCGGCGAATTCGATTCCATCGTCCCGACATTCGGCAGCTCGACGTGGTAGACGTTAGCCCCCGGCCCACGGCCGACCGCCCCCGGCAGCGGTAGCGAATTCAGGCCATGGAATGCGCATCCCGTCGCCGACAACACCACACAACAACCGATGGTGACCACCCGCCGAACCAAGCCTGATGGCCCAGCTTTCCCCCGCCAGCGGGAGGCACCCCCACCTCGGGCCGAGCGCCCGCATGGTCGCAGGGCCGCCATCCGGGCGATCATTGTTGTGGCCCATCGGCCGGTAACAGCATGTCCGACGCGCCGAACGCCGGTGGCGGTGGTGGCGGCATCGGTGTCGACGGCGGGGGCGGGAGCGGCATCGCGGCTCCCGGTATTGGGCCCAGGGGCACCGACCCCGGCGGTCCCACCGGATCACCCGGCAGGCCGGTATATGCCGACACCGCGGGCGGGATCTCGGCCGGTCCGGGCTTCGGGCCCGCGCCGCCGGGCGCCAAGCGCGGTTCGGTGTAGAGGATCTTGGACGGGTCGACGGACTTCTGCAGGGCAAAGTTGATCGGAAGTGGCGAGTTATTGAAGTTGAGCAATCGCAATCCGGGACCCATGAACAGGGCGCACAGCTTGCCCGATTCGACCGCGGTAACGTTCTCGATGGCGCCGATTTGGTCGCAGCCCGGTATGGACAGCAGAAGCTGACCCCCCCACGTGGGATTCGCGAAGTTCATCAGCCCGAACCCTCCCACGATCGTTCCGGTGTCGGCGTTGTAATCGTTGAAGAAGTTGCCGAGAGCGTTCGGCGCGCCGTGCAGGATGTTTTCCAGGGCCATGTGGTGATCGACCAGGTTCTGCGTGACGTCGGCCAGCCTGGCAATTTGCTCGCTGGTCTGATTGCGAGTCCCGGCGATGAATCGCTGCACCTCTCCGACCGCCGTCGACAAATCCGTAAGCGCCGCGTCCAGATCGGATTTGCTGTCGTTCACCACGCTGGTGAGCGTGGCCAGCCGGTCGTTGAACTGCACGATCTGGACGTTGCTGTCACGTAGCGCGCCGACGAAGGTCTGCAAGTTCTTGATGATGTCGACGATGTTGCCGCTACCGTTGGCGAGGATCCGGGCCACCCCTGACAGTTGACCGAGGGTTTGCCGCAGCTTGTCGCCGTTACCATCTAGAGCATTGGCGGCGCTGTCGATGAAACGACCGACGGACGTGCCCGATACCCCACTCTTGGGCCCCAGATCCGTTGCCAGACGCATCAACTGGGTTTTGACCTCGTCCCACTCGACCGGCACCGCAGTCCGTTCGACCGGTATAACTGCCCCATCGCGCATTACCGGCCCACTATCGCGATATGCCGGTGAGAGCTGGACGTAGCGGGCAGACACCAGATTCGAGGCGACGATAATCGCCTTCGCGTCCGCCGGAATGGGCACGTCGCGGTCGACCTCGAGGGTCATCTTGGCCTGTGTGCCTTGCGGCTGAATGGATTTGATGTTGCCGACTTTGACGCCCGACACCCGCACCTCGTCGCTGGGGTAGATCGCGGTGGTGGTGGTGAAGTAGGCGGTTATCGTCCGTGGGCCGAAGACCGTATTACGGACGACCACGGCCACGCCGGCAAGGATCAGCACGACCAGGACAACCGCCGCTACGGCCGCCAGCCTTTTGCGCGGGATCATTGCGATCCTCCGACCCTGCCGCCCAACGTGCAGCCAGGGCATGCCGGAACAGCGTTGTACGGCCAGGGAGTCAACGACCGAGGTACCGGCGACGGGAAGCCGGGACCGCGAGAAGTGTCGAAGGTACGGAATCCCCAGAGGTAGTCGAACAACGGCTGGAAGAGTTGCGGGGCAAGGAAGTTCGGGACGAACGCCGAGTAGGCGTACATGCTGGCGATCCCCTCACCGACGGTGATCTCGAATTTGGCGAGACCCGGCAGCGCTTTGGCGATGTTGTCGCGGTTCTTCTCCAGCACGCCGGTCACCCTGTTCAGCCTCTCCAGCGTCGGTGCCAACGTGCTTTCGTTGTCGTGCACCAACGCCGTTAGCTGCTTGGCCACCACCGACGTGTTGGCCAGCAGGTCCACGATTTCTTGTCGCCGCGCCACCAGGACTTGGAGCAGAGAATCGGAGTTGAGGATGAGCTTGTTGACCTGTTGGCTGCGTTCGGAAAGAACCCCGGTGACATCGCTGGCGCTCTTGAACAAGTCGCCCAGGTTCTTGTTACGGCTGTTGAGGGTGCGTGACAACCGCGTGAGTGCGTCGAACGCCGGCCCCATTTGGGGTGCGAGCTGATCGAGTGTCGCCGACAGCGTGTCCAACGACTGATTCAGCGCCGTGGTGTTGGTTCCAGCGGTGTCCGACGTAAGGTCGCTGACCGCTTCCGTCAACGAATAGGGCGAGGACGTCCGCGAGACCGGGATGAGAGCCATCGGATGCAGCGTGCCGCCGCCTGCGGACTCCAACGTCAACATCCGCTCACCCAGCAGCGAACCGGTGCGAATGTGCGCGGTGGTCTCCGACCCGAGCAGGACGTCGCCCTTCATCGCGAACGTCAACAGGGCATCGCCGTGCCGCAGCGACACATCCGACACCGTGCCGACCTTCATCCCCGACACGATCACGGGGTTGCCGGCCGCAATGCCGCCGGCCTCCGAAAACAGCGCCTGGTACCTGACCATCGTCGCCCACGCAACGAACCGATCGGGCGATAGGCCCACCAGGATGACCATCACCGCCAGGATGACGCCGATGAGTCCGGCCTTGACCCGCCCGCCTCCGCGATACTTGAGCATTAGGGTTCTGTGCACCTTCCTGCATCTGACCTAAAGATATTGGAGTGCACCGTCCTGCCCTGAAGATCCGTGCCGCGGAGCTCCAGCTGGCAGAGGTAGTACGGGATGGTGGCCCCGGCTACGCCGAGTCGGACCAGCTTGCGGTAGTTCTTGGGCGCCTTCCCGATTGCGGCGTCGAGGCGGTCCTTGTCGCCATCGAGTATCGGCGCCAGCCGATTCAACTGAGCTATGGTGCCGGACAGCGGCGGCCGCGCGCTGGCCAGCAGATCTGCCAGCGACGCTGTTCCCTTGTCGAGGGCGTCAATGGCAGACCCGATGGTGTTGCGGTCCTCCGACAGCCCGCTGATCAGCTGCTCGAGGCGATCCACGGCACCGGAGAACTGTTTACCGTCCTTGGCAACCGTGCCGACCACGATGTTGAGGTTGTCGATCAGTTGCTGCACGGTTTGATCGTTGTCGGCCAAGGCATTTGAAAACGAGGTCGCCTTGGTGAACAGCGACTCGAGTGTCCCGCCTTGACCCTGGAACACCTGCAACAACCCGGAGGTGAGCGCGTTGACATCGCGCGCATTCAGGCCCTGGGTAACGGGTTTCAGTCCACCGAGCAGCAGATCGAGGTCAAGTGCCGGTGCGGTGCGGCTGACGGGAATCTGACCGCCGGCCGCCAGATGCCTGGTTGCCCCCGGACCGTCGATCAGTTCGAGGTAGCGGTCGCCCACGAGGTTGAGGTAGCGGACCGCCGCCCTGGTGCCCTCGGTGAGGACGACGTTGCGGTCGGCGTCGAACTTCACCACAACTTTTTTGTCCGGCTGCAAGGAAACGCTATCGACGGTGCCCACCCGGATCCCGGCGACCCGCACCGACTGACCCGGCTTGAGACGCGACACGTCGGTGAACACGGCCGAATACTCGGTCGTCGAACCCGTCCGGTACTGGCCGAAGATGAAGAACAGGGAGGCGGTAAGAATCGCCATCACGACCGCGAAGGCCGCGAACTTGATCAGCGTGGCGCGCGTTCTCATCCCTGTTGTCCGATCTGAGCGGGGTTGCGCGGGGGACCGGCGATCGGCCCGTACAACAACTGCTTGAGGAGGTCGGAGTTGAGCAGCACCTGCGGGTTTCCGTACCCCACCGGGTTGGCGCCGATATCGGTAATCAATTGCGGCGGGTTCGTGTTGAACGGCAGCTTCGGCAGACCCACGCACTGGGGGCCGCCCGTCGCCGCAACCTTGGGCAGGTTCGTCGGATACCGATAGCGTTCGGCGCCCAACGTGAGGCTGGCCGATATGTTGATGCTCGGCTCCGACAGTGGGGCACCGTGCCCAATCTGTATAAGCCCGGCGAAACTGCAGGTAAGCGCTTCGTGGTACTCGTTGGTCAGATCGGTGGTCGGCACCAGCAGATGCATCACATCCGTCAGTGGTTGGCGATTCGCCGACAAGACGTCGTTGCCGATATCGGCCAAGCCGATCGCGCTGATCAGCAATGCATCCAGGTTGCGCTGCTCATCGACGATCGTCTTGCTGATCCGGGTCGCGTTAGCCGCGGTCTTCACCAGGTCCGGTGCCGCGTCGGCGTAGGCGTTGGCCACCACCGGTAAGACTGCGAGGTCATGCCTGAATGCGGGAAGACTCGGCTCCAGCCTGGCCAGAAATGAATCCAAGTCGGTCAGGGATTGGCCGAGCTTGGGACCTCGCCCGCTGAACGCTTGCGCCAGGGCACCCAGTGACTCGTTGAGCTTCGGCGGGTCGATCTGGGCCAGAACCGACACCAATTGCTGGAACACCGTGTTGATTTCAACCATGACGTGCTGGCCCTGCAGGGTCTGACCACCGTGTAGCCGCTGCGCCGAGGGTTGGGCAGGTTCTACCAGCTGGACGGACTTCGCGCCGAACACCGTCGATGACGCGATGTCGACCAGCACGTTGCCGGGGATGAAGCGCAATTGCGAGGGGTCCATCGCCAAGTGAATGGCCGCTTGGCCGTTGGGCAGCGATTCGATCGAAGCGACCCTGCCCACCTGCACGCCGCGCATCTTGACCTTGGCGTCCGGGTTCATGACCAGGCCGGCTCGTTGCGAAATCACAGTCACCGGAACGGTTTCGGTAAAGGATCCCTGAAACAGACCCACCGCCAACGCGAAAATCAAGCAAATGACGACGACGGTGATCAGTCCGATCAGGGGTGGCAGGTAATTCCGTCCGCCCGGCGGCCGGGCATGGCCGGCGCGCGGGGGTCGGCCGGCGATCGCGCCGCGACCCGCTGGTGCACTCTGCGTCACTGCCCTTCCACCTCCTCTGCTAACCGGACAGGTTGAAGTTGCCGTTGGAACCGTAAATAGAAAGTGAGATCAGCAGCGTCACCGACACCACGACGATGAGCGAGGTGCGCACCGCGTTACCAGTCGCGTTGCCGACACCGGCCGGGCCGCCCGCGGCGAAATACCCGTAATAGGTGTGGATTAGCAGGATGGTGAGCGCCATCAGGACGGCCTGCAGGAACGACCACAACAAGTCGATCGGGTTCAGGAACGTGTCGAAATAGTGTTGGTACAAACCCTGCGACTGTCCGAGCAAGAACGTCGTGGTGAACTCACTGGCCACGAACGACAGGATTACGGCGATGCTGTACAACGGCGTGATGGCCAGCATTCCCGCCAGGATCCTGGTGCTCACCAAATAGGCAACCGGCCGAATGGCCATGGCCTCTAACGCATCGACTTCTTCATTGATCCGCATGGCGCCCAGCTGAGCAGTCACCCCGGCGCCGAAGGTGGCCGCCAGACCGATCCCGGCGACCACCGGTGCCGCGATACGCACGTTGATGAACGCGGCCAGAAAGCCCGTCAGCGCCTCGATGCCGATATTGCCCAGCGAGGTGTAACCCTGAATGGCCAGGGTGCCGCCCGCCGCCAGCGTCAGGAAGCCGACGATCACGACGGTCCCGCCAATCATCGCCAAAGTGCCCGCGCCCATGCTGATCTCGGCAATCAGTCGAATGACTTCGCGCCTGTGATGAGTAGCTGCAAACGGGATCCCGGCGAGCGCTCTACCGTAAAACAGAGCATGGTCGCCGATCCGGCCCAACGCTGCAACCGGCCTCTCGAATTGGCGGCTCAATCGCGGATATACAGCCCTCAGCGCCATTGACAGCCCCTACTTCGCCGTCATCTTGATGCCAATCGCGGTGACAACGACGTTGACGACGAACAGGGACATGAAGGCATAGACCACGGTTTCGTTTACCGCGTTGCCAACGGCCTTAGCGCCCCCACCGGTGATCGACAGGCCCCGATAGCAGGCGACCAAGCCGGCGATGAGGCCGAAAAGGGCTGCCTTGACGCACGAAATGATCACCTCGGGCACGCCGGTGAGCAAGGTGATACCCGCGGCGAACGCGCCGGGATTGACGTCTTGCACGAATACCGAAAAGACGTAGCCACCAACGACTCCGATGATGACCACAAGGCTGTTGAGCAAAAACGCCACCAACCCAGAAGCCAACATGCGCGGTGTGACCAGCCGCTGCACCGGGTTGATGCCCAGCACCTCCATCGCGTCGATTTCCTCGCGAATGGTTCGCGACCCCAGATCCGCGCACATTGCTGTAGCACCTGCGCCCGCCACGATCAAAACCGTGACCAACGGGCCGAGCTGGGTTACTGCACCGAATGCGGCACCCGCACCGGATAGATCCGCCGCGCCCAGTTCGCGCAAGAGGATGTTGAGCGTGAAGCTGACGAGGACGGTAAACGGGATCGCTACCAGCAAGGTGGGAGCCAGGGCCACCCGAGCGACAAACCAGGACTGCTCCAAGAACTCCCGCCACTGGAATGGCCGGACGAACACGAACTTGACCGCGTCGGCCGACATCGCGAACAAGGCTCCGACCGCCTGCATGGGCCCCGCGATGTCCCATTTCAGTTTCAGCGCAGGCAATCCCGCCGACCAGCGCTCGCCGCCCTTAACCGCCATGGGCCTCAGACCTTCCCGCCGTAACGAGACTGGCAGTCTTGTTTTTGCCGAACGGCTGTCGTAAAGTGGAGCGAACCGGCTGCCGAAAGTGTGTGCCGCCGTTGGCGAAACGTTCACCGAACAGGCATGCGGCATCGCGACCCAATACGACAACGGCGACCAACCTCACGCCGGTCCTCCGTTCTGTCGCGAGAGAAGCGTCCGGACATTGTGACTCATGCCACGTCCAGGTGGAGCAAAAATCGCGCAACCGTTATCGAATGGCTGGTAGCCGCCGCACCCGGACAGGGCGGGCGGGTCTGAATGAACGTGATATTCGGCTTCGGCAATTGAGGGCTGCTCCGCTTCTTCGTGACTGTGTTACGTGACGGCGCCAGCCGTCTTGAGCTCGATAATGCGGTCCCAGTCGAGTCCCAATTCCAGCAGGATCTCGTCGGTTTGCTCCGCGAATCCGGGTGCGGGCCCGGTTTGCGGTGCGGTCACGTCGAACTGGACCGGGTTGGCGACCAGATCGAGTTCGCCTGCCCGGACAACGTATTCGTTGGCCCGGATCTGCGAGTCATCGGCTGCCTGCAAGGTGTCCTGAACCGGCGCCCACGGCCCGGCCAGCGTGGCAAAGCGTTCGCTCCACTCGGCAAGCGTGCGGGTTGCGATCACCTTGGTCAAGATCTCAACTGCTTCTGCTGTATTGGCGGTGATCTGCTCGATGGTGGCGAACCGCGGATCGTCGACCAGCTCCGGCAGGTCGACGTGCCGGCACACGTCCGCCCAGAACTTCGTCGGTTGCATCATCACGAAGGAGATGTAGCGACCATCCGATGTTGTGTACAGCCCCACCAACGGGTTGTTGGGTGCGCCGTGCACGCCGGGTGGTGGCGCCTCCAGTCGTTGGTTGAGGTGCTTGGTCAACGCGACGGTGTGGCCTAGCGACCACAGTCCGCTGCCCAGCAGCGACACGTCGACCACGGAGGGTTCGCCGGTGCGCTCGCGCTTGAGCAACGCCGCCGCTATGCCTCCCGCCAAGTTCGTGCCGGAGATGGTGTCGCCGTAGGCGGGTCCCGGTGGCGCGATCATGCCGGGCATTCCCATCGGAGTGATGGTGGCGGCTGTTCCGGCCCGGCACCAGAAGGCGGTCATGTCGTAGCCCCCCTTGGTCGCCTCTTCACCGCGCGGTCCCAGCGCACTGCCCCGCGCATAGATGATCGAGGGGTTCACCGCCCGGATGTCGTCGACGTCGATACCGAACTTCTGCCGGGCACCAGGCAGGAAGCTCGTCAAGAACACGTCCGAGCGGCGGGCCAATTCGTAGAGCACTTCCTTGCCTTCGGGAACCGACATGTCGAGTCCGACACTGCGCTTGCCGCGGTTCGCGTGCTCGATGTTGGGGTTCGGATCGCCTTCGACGCGCAACATGCCGGTCTGCCGAAGTCCACGCTGCGGATCGCCCGTCACCGCATGCTCGACTTTGACGACGTCGGCGCCCCATTCGGCCAACACGGCGCCCGCCGACGGGACGAACCCGTACATGGCGACTTCCAGAACGCGAATGCCCTCCAACGGCCTCATTTGTTGCCTCCCATCACCGCTGAGCCGGTCGTATCCACAGCGCCCGACACTGTGACCTGGGCTGGCATTTGGCTCCTTGTGTGGTGACAGTCACGAAAATTTCGTTCTCTTCCCGGGCGAATCTTACATTCGAGTCTCGAGAATTCAAGAAAGTCATAGGAATAAGACAGGGTGCTGACCGGACCCGCGATCGGGGGGACTTTTCCGGTTGACCGCCCTCGGCCCAGGCTGTGGGGTATTTCCCGGGGATGTTGCACGCCACTTCGGCGTGAGAGTACGATTCTCATAATTGTAAGGGAGATTCTTTGTGTCTGAGACTGCTCCGGTTGCGTTAGGAGTGCCGGCGTGAAGACCGCGGTGGTCACCGGTGGTGGATCGGGAATCGGCCTGGCCGTCGCGCAGCGGCTGCGCGCCGACGGTCTGGATGTTGCGACCATCGATCT
Organism: Mycobacterium sp. Aquia_216; assembly: GCF_026723865.1. Classification (NCBI taxonomy): domain Bacteria; kingdom Bacillati; phylum Actinomycetota; class Actinomycetes; order Mycobacteriales; family Mycobacteriaceae; genus Mycobacterium; species Mycobacterium sp. Aquia_216. The sequence continues at coordinate 5,549,716 of NZ_CP113529.1, forward strand.
CAGGCCGTCGGATGCCGATTTCTCTTTTACCGCCGACGTGACGGATCGGTCCCAGGTCGATGCCGCGCTGTCGGCAATCCGCGCCCGATTGGGGCCGGTGACGGTTCTGGTCAACGCCGCGGGGCTGGACGGGTTCAAGCGGTTCAGCAACATCACGTTCGAGGACTGGAAACGCGTGGTCGACGTCAACCTCCACGGGGTCTTCCACATGACTCAGGCGGTGTTGCCCGACATGGTCGAAGCCGGGTGGGGGCGCATCGTCAACATCTCGTCGTCGAGCACGCATTCTGGTGCCCCTTATATGAGTCATTACGTGGCGGCAAAATCCGCGGTCAACGGGCTCACGAAGTCGCTGGCGCTCGAGTACGGGCCCAGCGGTATCACCGTCAATGCGGTGCCCCCGGGTTTTATCGATACCCCGATGCTGCGCGCCGCCGAGAAGAACGGATACCTCGGCGACATCGACGAGACCATTGCGCGTACCCCGGTGCGCCGGATCGGCAAGCCCGAAGACATCGCGGCCGCATGCGCCTTCCTGATATCTGAAGAAGCCGGCTACATCACCGGTCAGATATTGGGTGTCAACGGCGGTCGAAACACCTAGCGACGCACCACAGCCCCAGGAGGAGACATCGTGAAGGTCTGGGTCGATTCAGATCGCTGCCAGGGCCACACCCTCTGCGCGATGATTGCGCCGGACTCGTTCGAGCTCAGCGATATTGACGGCAGTTCGTCGGCGGTCAACGAGGTGGTGCCGGCCGACCAGGAAAGCCTGGTGCGCGAGGCCGCGCATTCGTGCCCGGAGCAAGCGATCATGATCGAAGACGAAACCCCAAGGGAGACAGCACCTTGAGTGTCGACGATGCCGTCACTGGCGGCGACCACGAGAAGCCGCGGTATCACTTTGATCGCAACGCTGCGGAGTACCGCTCCCGGTTCAAGGAGATCACCGAGGAGATGCACGCCAAGTGCCCGATGGCGTGGACCGAAACCTACGGTGGGCATTGGGTGGCGGCGGGGAGCAACGAGGTCTTCGAGCTAGCCCGCTGCCCCGCGGTTTCCAACGACCACGACATCAACAACGAGCGCCGTGGCTACGGGGGCATCTCCATCCCGAAGGCAAGGCGCGTCAGCATGGTGCGCGGCGGAATCCTGGAGATGGACGACCCCGAGCACCGCACCTACCGCAATGTGCTGAACCCCTACCTGTCGCCGGCCGCCGTCAGGCGTTGGGAACCGTTCATCCAGGACGTGACGCGCGCCTGCCTCGACGAGAAGATCGAAGGCGGCAGCATCGACTTCGTCGACGACCTGGCCAACATCGTGCCCGCGGTCCTGACGCTGGCGATGCTGGGCATCCCACTGAAAAAATGGAACTTGTACAGCGAACCGGTACACGCCGCCGTCTACACGCCGGAGCACTCCCCCGACATCGAGCGGGTGACCGCGATGCACCGGGAGATGGGCCTCGACATGGTCAACAACATGATCGAGATCCGCGAGAATCCACGGCCGGGTATCGTCAATGGGTTGCTGCAGTTGCGAATTGACGGCGAGCCGGCGCCGGATCTGGAAATTCTGGGCAACCTCGGCTTGGTCATCGGCGGCGGCTTCGACACCACGACGGCGTTGACGGCCCACTCGCTGGAATGGCTCTCGGAACACCCTGACGAGCGCGAGCTGCTGTCCAAGAACCGCGACACCCTGCTCGATCCGGCGACCGAAGAGTTCCTGCGCTACTTCACCCCTGCAGCGGGCGACGGCAGGACCTTCTCCGACGACGTCGAACTCAATGGAAACAAGTTCAAAGAGGGTGAGCGGCTGTGGATTTCGTGGGCCATGGCCAACCGCGACCCCTCCGTGTTCGCCGACCCGGACAAAGTTGTCCTCGACCGTAAAGGCAACCGGCACTTCAGCTTTGGTATCGGTGTGCATCGATGCGTCGGATCGAATGTCGCTCGTACTGTCTTCAAGACCATGCTGACCGCGGTGCTGGACCGGATGCCGGACTATCGTTGCGACCCCGATGGCGCGGTGCACTACGAATGCATCGGCGTCATCCAGGGCATGCGAAAGCTGCCGGCCACTTTCACGCCGGGTCCCACCGTCGGCGCGGGCCTCGACGAGACCCTCGACAAGCTGCAACGCATCTGCGACGAGCAGAAACTCGCTTTGCCGATCACCGAGCGCAAAGAAGTCGCGGTTATCGACTAGCGGGCCTAGACGAACCGGCCGTCGACTGATCCAATCTTTCCGAGTAGGCCTGTTCAGCCCGACCGCGCCTTATATTGAGGCAAGCGTGTGCAGAGATGGGAGACGCTCCGGTGAAGAGTTTCGCAGTGTGCCTTGCGTTTGCCACGGCCGCGCTGGCTGTCACGCCGACCGCCCACGCGGACACGCTGGTTGGCAACTACAGGCTGGACACAAACCGGGATCCCGGCCACAGCTGGATTTGGTCCCTTAACCCGTGCACTCCTAAAGTGCCGGGATGCCTGAACGTCTTCGCGACGCCGCAACCCAACGGGCAAGCGGCGCCCTACCGGGGCGACGCTCACTTGGCCGACGGCCGCTACACCCTGACCGTTGATGTGCCCGACGGTGTGCGCTGCGTAGTCCAGTTCTTTCCCTCGCATGATGTTTATTCGTGGGATGCGGTGACGCTGGCGGGTCAGGTCGACTCGACATTCAGCACGGGCTGCGGTGGCGGGCCGGGGGGCACCAATACTTACCCGTTCTCGCTCGTGCGATGGTAGCCGCGTGAGACGTACGGGAGTCAGTCGCTCGTGAGGGCGACGGGGAGTAAGCACGATGTCTGAGGCGAAGAAGCCGCCGCAAGATTCGGCCACGTCGAAAGCCGACACCTTGGCGTTGATCGCGGAAGCCGAGGCGGAAGCCGCCGAAGCCGAAGCACTGGCAGCCGCGGCGCGTGCCCGCGCCCGTGCCGCCCGACTCCGGCGCGAAGTGCAAGCGCAAGGTGAGACAGAGGCCGAGGCTGAGACCGCCGAATCCACCGAAAGAGCCCCCGACGCCGTTGAGGACGCAATCGACACGGACGAGGCGGCGACCGACACCACCGACGTCGACAGCGACAGCGACCTAACCGATGCCGCCGAGACCGGCTCCGACGAACCCGAGACCGAGACCGAAGAAGAGGTCTCCGACGAAACGCCCGAAGACGCAGAATCGGAATCCGAATCAGTCCGGTCCCGCCGACGCGTGCGGTTGCCATCGTTGTCCGTGACGTGGAAAGTGGCCGTCATCATCCTGATCTGTGCCTTCGTCGGGGCCAGCGGATACATGGTCTGGCAACGTCACGAAACCACCGAGCGCAACCAGCGCACCGCGAACTTCGTCGCGGGGGCCAGACAAGGCATCGTCAACATGTTTTCCTTGGACTTCAACAGGGCCAAGGAGGACGTCCAGCGGGTGATCGACAGCTCGACCGGCCAGTTCAGAGACGATTTCAAGCAACGCGCAAAAGATTTCGCGACCGTCGTTGAGCAGTCCAAAGTGGTCACCCAGGGAACCGTGAATGCGGCGGCCGTGCAATCCATGGACGGGAATTCCGCGTTGGTACTCGTCGCGGCGTCATCGCGGATCACCAACGCGGCGGGCGCCAAAGACGAACCACGCAATTGGCGGCTCAAGGTCACCGTCACGGACGACGGTGGGCAATACAAGATGTCCAAGGTGGAGTTCGTTCCATGAGTGAGGACAACCGGAGCGCCGACGCCGGCGACGACTATTCCGAAAAAACCGAACGCGGTGCGGGTAGCGAGCCACGGGTGCGGCGCAAGGTGAAACCCCTGCCGGTGATTTTGGTTGTGCTCCTGCTGATTTCCGGTGGCGCGACAGCGTGGCTGTACTTCAAGCAGTACCGGCCCGACAAACAAACGGACGCCCGTGTTGCGAGCGCAGTCGTCAGTTCGGCATCCGACGGAACGGTCGCATTGCTGTCTTACTCGCCCGATTCACTCGACAAAGACTTCGCCGCCGCCAAGTCGCACCTCTCCGGCGATTTCCTGTCGTACTACAACCAGTTCACCGAGCAGATCGTGGCTCCGGCAGCCAAACAGAAGTCGCTGAAAACCAACGCTCGGGTGTTGGGGGCCGCGGTTCAGGAATTACATCCGGATTCGGCCGTCGTGCTGGTGTTGGTCGACCAGAGCACCACGAGCAAGGACAATCCCGATCCCGCGATGGCCTCCAGCAGCGTGCTGGTGAGTTTGACTCGAGTCAACGGCAACTGGCTGATCACCAAATTCGACCCGGTCTAGCAGACCGTTGAATGCCGTTGCGATTAAAAGCAATTCGGAGACGACGTCGAGTAAATCGCTAACCGCGCGGTAAACCGAGCACGCGCTGCGCGATGATGTTGCGCTGGATTTCCGACGTTCCGCCGGCGATGGTGCCGGAAAAGCTTCGGGCATAACGCTCGAACCAGCTCGCGAAATAGTGGTCCAGGTTCATGTGCGCATACGGCCCGGTCAGACCCGGGTGAATGAGCCCGTCGGCTCCCGCGGACGTCAGCGCAAGCTCCATCCCCCGCAACTCTGCCTCGGACCCGAGCAGCTTGAGCACCGAGATCGCGGCCACATCGTCCTCGCCGCGGGCGGCGCGGGCCAGCGCTGCCGAACCCAGCAGGCGCAGCGCCTGCCGGTCCATGATCGTGCTGGCGTACTGGTCACGCTCGACCGCGTTGCCGGGACGAAAGTCGGCGATCATGTTGGCCATTCGATCGGCGAAGCCCAGCCACATCATCGTGCGTTCGTGGCCCAAAGACCCATTGGCCACCCGCCAGCCCTGGTCAACCTCACCGACCAGGTTCTCCGCCGGCACCCGCACATCGGTGAAGAACACCTCGTTGAAATCCAGATCATCGGCGCCACAGATCGACGGAAACGGCCGGCGCACGAGGCCCGGGGTGTCGGTGGGGATGATCAGCACGCTGATTCCCTTGTGCTTCGGCACATCTGGATTGGTGCGCACGAACGTCAACAAGACATCGGCGTCGTGGGCTCCCGAGGTCCACACTTTCTGTCCGTTGACGACGAAGTGGTCGCCGTCGAGTACCGCGCGAGTACGTAGCGACGCCAGATCGGAGCCCGCACTGGGTTCGCTCATTCCCAGTGATGCCGTGATCTCGGCCCGCAGGATCGGCACCGCCCAGCGCTGCTTTTGCTCATCGCTGCCAAACGACAATAGCGAGGCCCCAACGATATTCACGCCCTGCGGGTTGAAGCTGTGATAGATACGGCGGCGACTCAGTTCCTCCAGGTACACGAACTGCTGAACAACCGTCGCGTTGCGGCCACCGAATTCCGGTGGCTGGCTGGGCAGTAACCAGCCGTTGTCGAACAGCAACCGCTGCCAGTCGCGCGCCCACTGCGGCATGTGCGAGACCGACCGGGGCCGCTCGAGCGTTTCGCTTGCGGGAGGCAGATTTTCGTCCAGGAAGGCCGAGAACTCCGCCCGAAACTCCTCGACGTCGGAATCAAAAGTCAGCTGCACGGTATTCCTCCGCGATCCGCGCCCGGTGCTCGGCGGCGCCGCCGAGCATCAACTCGCCCGCTTTGGCCCGTTTCAGCGCGAACTGCAGGTCGTTCTCCCATGTGAAGCCCATCGCGCCGTGCAACTGCAAGCCGTGCCTGAACACCAGCGACTGGCACTCCCCTGCCGACGCCTTGGCCATTGCGGCTGCCAGCCGGCGGCGGGGATCGTCGACGGAGATCGTCAGCGCGGCGAAGTAGGCCAGCGCGCGAGCGCGTTCGACCGCGACGTGCATGTCGGCAGCCTTGTGCTGCACGGCCTGGAAGGAGCCGATCGGTGCGCCGAATTGCTGACGGCTGCGAACATGCTCGAGCACCAAATCAAGGATGCGTTGGCAGGCACCGACCATCGTGACGGCCATTCCGGTCAGCGCAAGGTGATGAGCGCGCTCCGCGTCGACGGTCAGCCGATCGGTGTCGGGCACCCGGACCTCGGCGAAGGACAGATCGGCGACGTGCAACACGGGGTCGAACACCGTCGAGCGCCGGGCCGGCACCCGATGGGCCGCGACGAGAAACACCCCGGCGTCGGCCACCACCGCAAGCCGGTCCGCGCGATCACCGTCGAGGACGTGGCGCGCCGTACCATCTAGCACCCAGCCTTCGGCGTCACGGTGCGCGGTAACCCCGCCGTAGACCGCGGTGCCCGACTGGTGTGGATCGAACCGGTCCGCGACAAGCGGGGCGAACTGACTCATCGTGGCCAGGAACGGAGTGGGATCGGTTGCGCGGCCGAGCTCTTCGAGCACGATGGCCAGCTCCACAGCGCTGTCCGGTTCGTTCAGCTCGGTCCAGCCCTGATCGACATACGACTTCCATAATGGGCTTGGGTCAACGCCATCTTCGGCAACGCTTCGCACCAGCGACGGCGGGCACTGCTTTGCGACGGCGTCACGCACCGTGTCCTGCCACAGTCGCTGATCAGCATCGAACTCCAACAGCATCGAGGCCGCCTCCTGTCGTCACCGCCCTCGCGAGAATACCATTCTCGCTTCTGGAAGTAATAGTCTCGAATTCGGCGTATGGCGTATCGGCGAGTGTTGTCATCGAGCGGGTCGGCCAGCACGACGCGACCGTCGATGCCGGCCCACACTTTGAAATCGCCCACCGCTTCGGCTCGTCGCGCACTTCCGCGGAAGTGCCGGGCCCACGGCCGAGCCACGTCACGGTCCACATTCAGCCGCTGCACCGGCGCGACGCAGGACGATTCCACTTGGGGCCGTTGACCTTCCACGAAAGCATAGCGGCTGGCCAGCCACGCATCCGGTTGAACGCCGTGCTGTCGGCGGCCCACCGATTCGCACGGTCGAGGCGATCCGCCCCGGCGCGCTCACCGATGTGGCCGGCACCGATCGGCCAACGTGGTGGCGAGCCAGCTTGGGCGGGAGAACATCACGTCATGGCAGGCGTCGACACAAATCATCGTGTCGACGCCACCGAGTGATTCGATCGCGCGGAGTTGCTGACGGACCGACAAGGCTCGATCGTCCAGCGTCATGATCCACGTCCGCGGCACCTCGTCGGGCAGGCCGATGCGGTCGGCCGGTTCGAAGATGGCGTTCGGCGATTCCATGCACAAGCGCGACAGGGTGAGCGCGCGCTGCTCGCGTGTCATGCCATTGCAGAAGGCCCAACGTGCTAGCGCTCTGGGCATCGGGGATGACCTGGGAATCCGACCCGCCGATCGTGCCAACGGAGCCAGAGGCCCGCGCAGCGTATCCACCACCGACGAGCCTTGCGGCGGCACGAACGCCGCCAAGAGGATCATCTCGCGCACTCGCGCGGATCCGAGCTTCGCCACAATGCCCGGCACGGTGAGCCCGCCCATCGAATGCCCGACAACCACAACGTCGCCGAACCCAGCGTCGTCGATATCAGCGACCGCAGAGTTCACTCCGCCGGCGATTGTGACAGTCGTCAGATCCGCCGGCCTGCTGGCGCGGCCGGGCAGATCGACCGCAAGAACACGCAATTCTGGTGCCTGCCGGGCTAATTCGGCAACCGTGAGATCCCAGCAATCAGCGGCATGCGCGCCTCCGTGCACGAGCACCAGACCAGGCCGGGCCACCGCAGGACTCAGTCGCGACGCAGTATGCCGCGCAGGAAAAGGTCTACGGCGTGTTGCAAGTGGCTCTCCTCCTCCTCAGGACTGCGAAAGATACCGCAGTCCGCCAGCCGCGCGGGTAGATGTTCGACCAGCGCGATGAAATGACCGGCGGCCGACTCGAGATCATCCACCTCGGTGGTTCCGGCCTCATGGTGGTGACGGAGCACGTCCATCACCTGTCGGTGGCGTGGCGACCAGGTCATGGAGTGCGCACTTACCGCGAATTCGGGAAACCGCGACGACTCGTTCATCGCGATCCGCTTCAGGCCGACGATGTCGGGATCGATCGCCCGCGCGAGGCCCGCCCGGCCGACCGCGACCAAGGCGGTCCGCAGATCGGCGTCACCGAGTTCCTGGGTGGCCTCACGCTCTGTCCTATGGGTGAGCGCCCAGGGAATGACGTCGAGGAAGACCGCGCGCTTGTCGGGATAGCGGGCGTAGAGGGTGCGCCGGGTGATACCGGCCGCTTTAGCGATCGCGTCCATGCTGGTGCCGTCATAGCCATGCTTGACGAAGGTCGCGACGGCCGCGGTGCGCAGCTTTTGTTGCAGCTTCCTGGCTTCGGCCTGTGTCGGGCGTCCACGCCGAGTTGTCGTGACCACGGAAATATACATTAACGTGTAGATAACCGTCCGCAAGACGCACTAAGTCAAGGGGTCACCGTGACCATCACAGCGTCGTTGATCGACGGCGAATCGGTGTCCTTGAAAGACTGCCATGAGCTGTGATGCAGCGAATGCTCGTCGTAAAGGAGAAGACCATTGGATCGCGAAACATACCAGCGAGGACTTGAGATTCGGTCCGCGGTGCTGGGCGAGGCGTACGTCAACCGGGCACTCGCCGAGGCCGACGAATTCAGCAAGCCCCTACAAGATCTCGTTACCGAATACTGCTGGGGCGGGGTATGGGGCCGAGACGGGTTGCCTCGCAAGACGCGCAGCCTGCTCAACTTGGCGATGATACCAATCCTCAACCGGCCAAACGAATTACGGACGCACATCAAGGCCGCGCTGACCAACGGCGTGACGCGCGAGGAGATTTGCGAGGTCTTCTTACAGGTGGCCATCTACGCGGGTGTCCCGGCCGCGGTCGACAGCTTCCGCATCGCGCGCGAGGCGTTCGCCGAACTGGACCAGAGCCCGGGCGAGGGCCAGCGGTCGTGACCGAGATCGGGTTCATCGGGTTGGGAAACATGGGTTTTCCCATGACGCGCCGCCTGCTGAGCGAAGGCCACGACGTCATCGCCTTCGACACCCGCAGCACCGCACTCGAGCGCATCGTCTCGCTTGGGGCCCGCGCCGCGTCATCGGCGAAAGAGGTCGCCGACCACGCGGAAACGGTGCTGGCCAGCCTCCCGTCACCGGCGGCGTCGCTCGAGGTCGCCAGCGGGGTCACGGGCGTGATCGAGGGTTCGCGGATCAAGCACTATCTCGACTTGTCAACCGTCGGCACCCGCACCGCCGTGCAGATCCATGACCGCCTGGCCGAACGGGGCATCGTCGCGTTCGATAGCCCGGTCAGCGGCGGTGTCGGCGGAGCGGAAAAAGGGTCGCTCGCCGTGATGGTGTCCGGCCCGCGCAGCGAATTCGACGTCGTACGTCCCGTGCTCGAGAAGATCGGCCGCCCGTTCTACATCGGGGAGAAACCCGGGTCGGCGCAAACGATGAAGCTCGCCAACAACATCCTCGCCGCCAACGTCTTGGTCGCGACATCAGAGGTCGTCGTGATGGGCGTCAAGGCAGGTCTCGACCCAGCCGTGATGGTCGAAGTGCTCAACGCGGGCTCGGGCGCAACGAGCGCCAGCAGGGACAAGTTTCCGCGCGCGGTACTGCCCCGAACCTTCGACTACGGCTTCGCCACCGGTTTGATGGTCAAAGACGTGCGGCTCTACCTCGACGAAGCCAGGGCGCTCGGCGTGCCGGTCGACGTCGCCGCGACCATCGGCCGGCTCTGGGAGGCTGCCGCACTCGACCAAGGCGCCGACTCGGATTTCACGGCGGTCATCAAGCCGTTCGAAAAAGCAGCCGGCGTCACCGTCGGTGGCGTCGAGTCCGGCCGGACAGCGTGACACCGTTTGCCGACACTGTAACGGCGTCGTAGCGCACGCGGCGGGTGGCCGGCCTCCCGAAGCAACCTCACCACCGCGGAAGCCACACCCCGGCGCCGACTGAGAATGGTATTATCCGGATTGAAGAACGGCGATTGCTCCGATGGCGACAATACCAGCGACTACCAGGGGAAATCGTTAACCGAGACGCTTACCGGAAATCCATTGATCGACAGCCGAAAAGAATGTTAGATTATCTATCTTATGACCGGGTTTGGCTCACCTCGGCTACCGGAACCGAAGGGTGGCTGTCGTGATCGAACACGCTGATGGGACGAGCACACCGGTGATCGACGCGAGCGTGCACATTTTCTTTCCCTCCAACAAGGCGCTGCGCAAGACCCTGCGTGAACCGTTCAAGAGCCGCGGCTTCCCCGACTACGAGATGGACTGGTACGGCGCCCCGGGCGGCGAGTACGCGCCCAACACCCACGGACCCGATCGCCAGTACCCCGGCTCGGATCCAGAATTCGTTGCCAATGAACTGTTTTCGAAGCGTGGCGTCGACATCGCGGTGCTGCACCCGGCGGGCCGCGGCATCATGCCGGACCGGCACCTGGGCAGCGCGCTGCACGCCGCGCACAACGAGATGATGGTGTCGAACTGGCTGGAGTCCAGCCAGTTCGGCGAGCGGTTCCGCGGCACCATCCGGGTCAACCCCGACGACATCACCGGCGCAATCCGCGAAATCGAGAAATGGCGTAGGCATCCGCGTGTGGTTCAGATCGGCGTCCCGCTGCAATCCCGCGAGGTCTACGGGAAACCACAGTTCTGGCCGCTGTGGGAAGCCGCGGCCGACGCCGGTTTACCCGTTGCCGCGCACATCGAAGTCGGCTCGGGCATTGCCTTTCCGCCGACGCCGAACGGGAACACCCGCACCTACGAGCAGTACGTCAGCTTCATGGCACTGAACTACCTGTATCACCTGATGAACATGATCGCCGAGGGCGTGTTCGAGCGCTTCGCCGGTCTCAAGTTCGTCTGGGGCGACGGCGCCGCGGACTTCATCACGCCGTTCATGTGGCGGATGGACACCTTCGGCCGCCCGCACCTCGAGCAGACGCCCTGGGCACCGCGGATCCCCAGCGATTACCTGCCCGGCCACGTCTATTTCGTGCAGGGCAGCCTCGACGGTCCCGGCGACACCGAGTTCGCCGGCGAGTGGTTCGGTTTCACCGGCAAGGACGACATGGTGATGTTCGGCTCGAGCTACCCGCACTGGCAATGCGGCGATGTCAAGAAGCTGCCCGGCGCGCTGTCCGCCGAACAACGCGAGAAGTTGTGCTGGCGTAATGCGGCGCAGCTCTACGGCATAGACATGCCCGCCGGGGTGGGCGCACAGTAGAAGTAACACGGCAGACTGAGGAGACCCCAGATGACGTTGACCCATTCGCAGGAGCGGGTTCCCGCTACCGAGCGCATAGCCGTCCGTTGCGTCGACTCGGATGTCCACCCGGCACCCAAGCGCGGCGAGCTGGTCCCATACATCCCCGAGCCCTGGCGCAGTAAGTATTTCCTCACCCGCACCGTGGGCGAGCAAATCTACTACGACGCGCCCGACTACGCGCACTCCTACGCGATGCGGGTGGATGCCTTTCCCGCCAACGGCGAATTCCCTTGCAGCGACCCGGACATGGCGTTTCGCCAGCTGATCATGGAGGCGGGCTCCGACATAGCGATCCTGGAGCCGGCCGCCTACCCGGCCCGCCTCCCCGAAGCGCAGCACGCGATGTCGGCCGCGTTGAACGAATGGCAGGCCAATCACTGGCTGGACGGCCACAACAACTGGCACGAGCGGTGGCGCGGTTCAATTTGCGCCGCCATCGAGGAGCCGGCAGAGTCCGCGCGCGAGATCGAAAAATGGGCCGGGCACCCCTTCATGGCGCAGATTCTGATCAAGGCCGAGCCGCGGCCGTCCTGGGGCCACCCGAAATACGATCCGATCTGGGCGGCCGCCACCAAGCACGACATCACCGTGAGCTGCCACCTGTCGCGCAGCCAATTCGACGAGCTACCGATCCCCCCGGTCGGATTCCCCAGCTACAACCATGACTTCATGGTCACCTACTCGCTATTGGCCGCCAACCAGGTGATGAGCCTGATCTTCGACGGCGTCTTCGACCGGTTCCCGACGCTGCGGATCGTGTTCGTCGAGCACGCTTTCACCTGGATCCTGCCGCTGATGTGGCGCATGGACGCGATCTACGAGGCACGCAAGTCCTGGGTGGACATCAAGCGCAAGCCGTCCGAGTACGTCAAGGACCACATCAAATTCACCACCCAGCCACTCGACTACCCCGAAGACAAAACCGAGCTGACCCGCGCGCTGGAATGGATGGAGTGCGAGAAGATCCTGCTCTTCTCGTCGGACTACCCGCACTGGACGTTCGACGACCCGCGCTGGTTGGTCAAGCACCTGCCCAAGCACGCCCGCGACGCCGTGATGTACAAAAACGGCATCGCGACCTACCACCTGCCCGAGACCGTCCCGGTCCTCGAGGGTCAGACCCGGGTGCTCTGAATTGGCCGAAGAAACCAAACGGCCCGAGCCACGTCTCGCCCAGGGCCGCGAGCATGTTGTCGCCACCGTAGACGAAATTCCGCCGGGTACCCACAAATTGGTGCCGATCGGCCGCCACGGTGTCGGCGTCTACAACGTCAACGGCACCTTCTACGCCATCGCGAATTACTGCCCCCACCAGGGCGGTCCGCTGTGTTCGGGGCGAGCCCGGGGACGCACGATCGTCGACGAGACCGCGCCGGGCGACGCGGTCATGGTTCGCGACCTGGAATACATCTATTGCCCTTGGCACCAATGGGGTTTCGAGCTGGCGACCGGCACCACTGCGGTCAAGCCGGAATGGAGCATCCGCACCTATCCGGTCCGTGTCGTCGGCAACGACGTTCTGGTTCAAGCCTAACTTCAGGAGAATCGCGTGCCTGCTATCGAGATCAACGGGGGAAATGTCGTCTACGAAATCCTCGGTGACGCAGGCGATCTCATTGCACTGACGCCCGGCGGGCGGTTCAGCAAGGAGATCCCCGGCCTGCGTCCACTGGCCGACTGTCTGGCCGCGGGTGGCTACCGCGTGCTGCTGTGGGACCGGCCCAACTGCGGGTCCTCCGATGTGCAGTTCTACGGACAAAGCGAGTCGCACATGCGCGCCGAGACACTGCACAAGCTGGTGACCGGGCTGGGCTTCGAGCGCTGCATCCTCGCCGGAGGATCGGGCGGGGCGAGGGATTCCATGTTGACCACGATGCTCTACCCCGAGATGGTCACCAAGCTGGTGGTGTGGAACATCGTCGGCGGCATTTACGGCAGTTTCGTGCTCGGCTCCTTCTACATCATCCCGAGCATTCTCGCGGTCCGCGGTACCGGCATGGACGGCGTGGTGCAGGTGGCCGAATGGCGCGACCGGATCTCGGAGAACCCCGCCAACAAGCAGCGGTTCCTCGACTTCGAATCCGGCGACTTCCTCAAGATCATGCTGCGCTGGCTCAACGCCTTCGTCTCCAAGCCCGGTCAAACGATTCCCGGTGTCGAGGACGAAATGTTCGACCGGATAAGGGTTCCCACGTTGATCATTCGTGGCGGCGAGAACGACATGGATCACCCCAAGCGAACGTCGCTCGAGGTCAGCTGCCTGATCAAGGGATCCAAGCTCATCGACCCGCCGTGGCCCGAGGACGCCTGGGAGCGGGCATCCGAGGACCGCGCCGCGGGCCGGGTGAAACACTTCAACATGTTCGACACCTGGGTGCAAGCGGCACCCGCGATCCTGGAATTCCTGGGCTCGTGACGGCGCGAAACGGTGCATTACCGAGTGCAGATGTGGACCTCGCAGTTGAGCGACGCCTCCAGCGCCGTGTGGACTCGGCTTTCCGGAACGCGTTCGAGGTCGGCCTCCCGCAGCGTCACCTGGATGATGTCGAATCCGTCGTCGCCTGGTGTGCGCACAATGTCACCGGTGAGGCCAAACGCGGACAGCACACCGTGCGCGTCGTCGTCGGTCCCCCGGCTGACGAAGGTGATCACTCCCGGGGCCGGGGTTATGCTGAATACCTTGGTGCACAACATGATTGCGGTTTCTCTGGCTGTGTCGCCGTCTTCGGACGCGATGAGCAGTTCAACTTCCCGGCGGCTGACCGGCATGGACGCGAGGTTGTTCTCGACCACGCCGGCGCCGGCTTCGGCCGCGAGTTCGAGGAGCCCCGCCATGCCATCGCGTAGTTGTGCCGGCGTGAGCACGCTCTCCGGGTCGACGTTGACACGCACTACGGCAGTTCGCATGTGCGCAAGCCTAACTAAGACGACGGCAGGCCAGCTTTGAATACCACCCAGTCCACGACCATCACCACCGCCACCGTTCCCGGGGGCACACCGCGGCTGCTGAGTGAACATGCCGGCCAAGCCCGCGAGGACCTCCTGGCCTATCGACGGCTCGGCGGCTACCTCCCGCTCGCCGACGCCGGGGCCTTGCTGAGCGAGGTCGAATCCAGCGGACTCGCCGGGCGCGGCGGAGCCGCCTTTCCGCTAGCGGTGAAGCTGCGGACGGTGCGCGACAACGGGCGCCTGATCGCGGACATCGGTGGCCCCGTCGTCGTCGCGAATGGCGAAGAGGGAGAACCGGCTTCGATCAAGGACCGCTGGCTGCTGCGCAACCGCCCGCACCTGGTGTTGGACGGACTGCGGTTGGCCGCGGCGGTCGTGGCCGCCGACCGCGCTTACGTCTATGTGTCCGACCCGGAGTCGGCACACAGCGTCGAAACCGCGCTCGGCGAACTCGATCCCGACACCCTCGCCGGTGTCACGGTGCATCTGCTGACGGTGACACCCGGATACGTGGCCGGCGAGGAGACCGCCGCGGTTCGCGTGATCAACGGCGGGCCGGCCAAGCCGACCGACAAGCCGCCGCGCCCGTTCGAAGCCGGCGTCGCTGATCGGCCCACGCTGGTGAGCAATGTCGAGACGCTGGCCAATCTGCCTTACGTGCAGGGCCACGGCTCGGCGGCATTCCGCGCGCAGGGCACGTCGCTGTCGCCGGGCACCTTTTTGGCCACCATCACCGGTGGCGGTAAGCCGCCGGTGCTCTACGAGCTCCCCCACGGCCTTGCCTTCACCGAATTACTTGCACTGCATGGGATTTCCCCTGATCAGGTACGGGGAGCGCTGATGGGCGGGTACTTCGCCGGCTTGCTGAACCGCACCGTACTGGAGACCTCGCTGGACCACGAGACGATGCGGCACCTCGGCAGCGGTCTCGGCTGCGGTGCGGTCTCAGTGATCACCGACGATTGTCCCGTCGCGGTCGCGGCGGCGGTGCTCGCTTACTTCGATCGCGAAAATGCCGGGCAGTGCGGGTCGTGCTTCAACGGGACGGCCGCGATGGCGGCCGCGGCCGGGGCCCTGCGCGACGGCGCCGCGACGAAGGAAGATGTCGACCGGTTGCGCCGCTGGTCGGTGCTGCTGCGCGGGCGCGGGGCCTGCGCGACACTGGATGCCGCCACCAATATCGCCGCCAGCCTGCTCGATCAGTTCCCGGCCGAAGTCACCGCGCATCTCGACGGGACCTGCCCGGACTGCGCCAGTGGCGCATTTCGTGCCGACCGTCCGTACGAGGCTGAAGCGGTGAGGCAAGCATGAAAATCCGCCTGGACCGCACCATTTGCGACGGGTTCGGCATCTGCGCCAAGCATGCGCCGCGATACTTCTCGCTGGACGATTGGGGATACGCGGCCCTCATCGGGGACGGCACCGTGGCGGAACCGGATCGGGACGCGGTCATGCGGGCGCTGCTGGACTGCCCGGTGCACGCCATCACCGAGATCGGCGAGCGCCGATACCGTGCCGCCGAGCCGCCGCTGACCGACACAGACGATCCGGCCGAAGATCTCAAAACCGAAGAGAACGAAGCCGAATGGGGCTTCACGCGTTGAGGTGTCCCGAATCTGACTCGAAGCGTCCATGCAGCTCGCCTTTGATGCAGAGATCGACGCAGACATAGAAGCGTTGCGTGTGGAGTTCATCGGCTTTCTCGGGGAGCATCTTCCGACGCAAGCCGCCCCCGGACGTCGGCCACGTGGTCGTGGCGGTCTTAACGGAATAAGCTGAAACGAACAAGGCCGGGATGACCCAATGAAAGGCCCACCATGAGGTGGTTTGTTGGTCGTTTGACGGCCGCCTTCGCGGTCGTCTTCGTGGCGATGGCGGTCGCGGTGATCGCGACGCCGGGTGTCAGCTCGGCGCAGTGCGATCCCAAAATGTCGTGGAACGAGGCGACCGGCGAGTGCAAACGGCCCGCGGCGCCGCCAGCGTGGTACGTGCCCCCGGCGCCCTACGCGCCGTCGTTCGCCGGGCAGGATGTGCCGCCGCCACCGCAATGGACGGGGAACCCGCCGCCATGGCCGTACTGGGCGCCGCAGGCCCCGATGTGGAGCACCGGCTTTCACCAGTGGGGCATTTATGTGGGCGGCGTCTGGGTGCCGATCTAGCGGGTACATTCTGCGCCCGTGGCTAGCGGCAGGCTAGATCGTGCCTGCTGACGAGTGATAACGTAATTCTCCGATTCGTATAACGGTCCTACCAAGCTGCATCCGGGACCGTTCGACTCGCGGAGGTAACGTGTCAGCAGCGCCGGGGCGTCCACTGCCCCTGGTCACGCCCGAGAACGAATTCTTCTGGACCTCGGGCGCCGACGGCACACTGCGATTGCAGGAATGCAATGCCTGCGAGGCGCTGATCCACCCGCCGGCGCCGGTGTGCCGCTGCTGCCGCTCGCGCGACATCGGCGTGCGGGAGCTCTCCGGTAGAGCGACACTGGCCGGCTTCACAATCAACGAACGGTTCAGCCTGCCCGGGCTGCCGGCGCCCTACGTCATCGCGGAAGTCGCCATCGCCGAAGACCCCCGGGTCCGGCTGACCACCAACATCGTGGGCTGCGATCCCAGCGCGCTCGAACTCGGCCAACAAGTCGAGGTCGTCTTCGAACAGGTCGAGGAAGTGTGGTTTCCGCTGTTTCGGCCGATCGCCGATGCCGGGCCCGGTCAGCTGCCGGTCGACGAAATCGCGCCGGAACGCTTCGGCCAACACGTACGGCCCATGCTGACCACGGAGAAATTCGAGGACAAATCCGCCCTCACCGGAATCGGCATCTCGAAGATCGGGCGGCGATTGATGGTGCCGCCGCTGTCGCTGACCATCGATGCGTGCGAGGCGGCGGTCGCCGACGCCGGGCTGACTTTCGCGGACATCGACGGCCTGTCCACCTATCCGGGCCCGCTCAACGTCGCCGGCATGGGAGAAGGCGGTGTCACCGCGCTGGAGGCCGCGCTCGGAATCCGGCCGACGTGGCACAACGGCACCATGGAGACGTTCGGTCCCGGCGGCTCGGTGATCTCCGCGATGCTTGCGATCGCCTGCGGGCTGGCGCGACACGTGCTGTGCTTCCGCACCCTGTGGGAGGCCACCCACGGCGAGCTGATGAAGCAAGGCAAGATCACCCCTCCCCAAGGATCAGCGGGCAGGATGTCCGGCTGGCAGATGCCGTTCGGTGCCACCTCGGCGGCCCACACCTTGGCGATGAACGCGCAGCGTCACTTTCACCGGTATGGCACCAGCAAGGAGACGCTGGGCTGGATCGCGTTGAATCAGCGGGCCAATGCCGAGCTGAACCCCACCGCCATCTACCGCTCCCCGATGACGATGGACGACTACCTGAGCGCGCGGCCCATCACCACCCCCTTCGGGCTGTACGACTGCGACGTGCCCTGTGACGCTGCGATCGCGGTCATCGTCTCCGCCGCCGATGCCGCGCGCGATATGCCCAAGCCGCCAGTCTTCGTCGAGGCGGTGGGCACGCAGATCGTCGAGCGGCTGGACTGGGACCAGAGCACATTGACCCACGAGCCGCAGGTGCTGGGCCAGGCGGCGCACCTGTGGACCCGTACCTCGCTGCGACCCGCCGACGTCGACGTCGCCGAGTTATACGACGGCTTCACCTTCAACTGCCTGTCCTGGATCGAGGCCCTGGGCTTCTGCGGAATCGGTGAGGCCAAAGACTTTCTGGACGGCGGCAAGAACATCGCCCGTGACGGCCAGCTGCCGCTCAACACGCACGGCGGCCAGCTCTCGCACGGCCGCACCCACGGCATGGGCCTGCTCTACGAGGCCGTCAGCCAGCTGCGCGGCGAGGCGGGTGACCGCCAGGTCGTCGACGCCCGGGTCGGCGTGGTCAGCAGTGGCGGCCTCACTCCCAGCGGCGTGCTCTTGCTGCGGGCCGACACATGAGCAACCAGCCGACTCCGCGTCCCCGACTGGTGATCGTCGACGGGGTGCCGATGTCGGCGATCGTCTGCGAAGCCCCCGACCCCAAGGCCGTGATCGTCGCCATTCACGGCGGCGGCACCACCGCGGTCTATTTCGACTGCCCGGGCCACCCGTCATATTCGTTGTTACGTACTGGCGCGGCAGCGGGATTCACCGTGGTGGCGCTTGACCGGCCCGGATACGGCAGCTCGGCCCCCTATCCCGAGGCGATGGTCTCCGGCGGGCAGCGCGTCAACCTGGCGTACGGCGCCGTCGCCCGCATCCTCGACGAACGACCAAGCGGTGCAGGTTTATTCGTGATGGGCCATTCGGGTGGGTGCGAACTGACGATGCGGATGGCCGCCGACGATCGTGGCGATGAACTGGTCGGCATCGAGCTGGCCGGCACCGGCCGCCACTATCATCCTGTCGCCCGCGACATGCTGAAGACGGCGACGCGCGAACGCCGACCGTCCGGTCTGCGCGAACTGTTATGGCATCCGGAACGGCTGTATCCGCCCGGAATCCTCACGGGGGTCACGGTTTCCCCGACAGCTCCCGCCTACGAAGACCAGATGGTGTCGGACTGGGCCCGCCACACCTTCCCGACGCTGGCCCCCGGCGTGCGGGTACCAGTGCACTTCAGTATCGCGGAGCACGAAAAGGTATGGCAGACCGATGATTCGGCGGTAGCAGAGATCACTGCGATGTTCTCCGCGGCACCGAGCTTCACCCTACACAGGCAACTCGAGGCGGGGCACAACATCAGCCTCGGCCACACCGCCGCGGACTACCACTCGACGATCTTCGCATTTGTCGAGGAGTGCCTTGCTACTCGTTCCGCCGATGCCGATGCCGATTTGGAGGCCGGTTGATGCGGGTGGGATTCATCGGGTTGGGCAGTCAGGGCGCCCCCATGGCCCGGCGGATCATCGAAGGCGGCTTCGCCACCACGCTGTGGGCGCGCCGTCCCGCATCGGTTGAGCCCTTCGCCGACACCTCGGCGGCAATCGCCCCCTCACCGGCCGAACTCGCCGCGGCCAGCGATCTGGTCTGCCTGTGCGTTGTCAGCGAGGCCGACATCGACGAAATCGGCGACGGTGAGGACGGGCTGCTCGCGGGGGTCAAGCCGGACAGCGTGATCGCCGTGCACAGCACCGTGCACCCCGACACCTGCAAATCATTGGCGAAAAAGGCTAGTAGCAAAGGTGTTTCGGTAATCGACGCTCCGGTCAGCGGCGGCGGTCCGGCCGCCGCAGCGGGCCGGCTGATAGTGATGGTCGGCGGTGAAGCAGACGCCGTCGAGCGCTGTCGTCCGGTCTTCGAAACCTATGGCGACCCCGTCGTCCACCTCGGCGAACTGGGCACCGGACAAACCACCAAGCTGCTCAACAACTTGCTGTTCACCGCCAACCTGGGAACCGCGGCCACTGCCCTTTCGCTGGCACAATCCCTCGGCGTGGCCCCGGACCGGCTCACCGAAGTCGTCTCCCGGGGCAGTGGAAGCAGCTTTGCGCTCAATGTCATTGGCGGCGAAGGCACGCTGGACCGGCTGGCCGGCCTGGCGGGGACGTTGCTGCAGAAGGACGTCCGGCTGATCGTCGACTTGGCCGAGGCCGCCGCTGCCAGTGGGGGAGCCGTTCTGGATGCGGCCGACGCCGCGCTGACCCTGATGGATCACCCGAGATGAAAGTCGGGTTCATCGGCGCCGGGCGGATGGGCCGGCCGATGGAGGTCTGCCTGGACCGCGCGCTGCCGACCACCATGCCGTCGGGTTCGACGCTCGTCATCCACGCCACCACGAGCCCGACTGCAGCCGACATTGGGCTGCTACGGCGATCCTGTCCTGCACGTCGGCCCCGCGGCGCCGGCCAGATCGTGAAGCTGGTCAACAACGCGCTGTTTGCCGGTCACATCGGGCTGCTCGCGGAGTCAATCCGATTGGGCGAGCGCCTGGGCGTTCCGGAGTCGACGGTGCTAGACGCATTGGCGCATGGCAGCGCCGGCAGCCGGGTGCTGGACATTGTGGCCGCACGCGGGTCTATCGCGGGGTTCATCGAGGTGGCCGGGGAATTCGTCGGCAAGGACGTGGCAGTCGTCCGCAGCGTCGCCGAAGACCTCGGCAACGACCTCGGCGCCCTGGACGGCGTGATCGAAGTCCTCGATGTCGGCGGAAAGGTCTGACATGACGCCACTTCGGTTCTTTCCGGTTCGCCGTGAAAGCGCTACCGTTACCTTTACAGTCAGGCATTCGATCGTAACGGTTCCAGCCCGCCCTAACCCTCGCCGCTGAGGAGCATGTAAGTGACCAAGCCGAAGCTCATCTTCGACCCGTTCTCCGAGGATTACTACAACAACCCGTTCGAGATATATCGACGGATGCGCGAGGACGCGCCGTTGTATTACGACGAGAAAGAGGACTTCTACGCCCTGACCCGTCATGAAGACGTGGCGGCGGCATTCAAGGACTTCGAGACGTATTCCTCGGCGCGCGGCTGCGACCTGGCGATGGTGCGCCGCGGTATATCACCCGAGCAGAAGTCGATCATCTTCATGGACCCGCCGGAGCACCGCCACATGCGCAGCCTGCTCAACAAGGCGTTCACCCCGCGGGCCATTCAGTCGCAGCGCGAGACGATCATCGAGGTGATCGACAAGTACCTGGGCGCCGTCGACGCCGACAACTTCGATGTGGTGCAGGAGTTCTCCGGACCGTTCCCGGTGGAGGTCATCACCCGGATGGCCGGGGTGCCCGAAGAATACCGCCAGCAGGTGCGCCACTGGATTGACACCAGCCTGCATCACGAGCCCGGACAGATCGAGGTCAGCGAAGCCGGGATGCAGGCCAACATCGAGACGGCGATGTACTACTTCGGCCTCATCCAGGAGCGGCGCGCGGATCCGCAGGACGACATGATCAGCAGGCTGATCGCTGCCGAGATCCCCGGCGAAGATGGCCAGACCCGCCAACTCGATGACATCGAAATCACCGGCTTCGCGACCCTTTTGGGCGGCGCCGGCGCCGAGACCGTCACCAAGCTGATCGGCAACGCGGCGGTCATCTTCGCCCGTCACCCCGAACAGTGGCAGAAGCTGCAGGACGACCGCGACAAGATCCCCGGGGCGGTGGAAGAACTACTGCGCTACGAGGGGCCCGTGCAATACAACGTCCGCTACACCCTCAGGGAGGCACACGTCAGCGGTGGCGTGATTCCGCCCTTCAAGCCGGTGTTTCTCTGCGGCGCCGCGGCCAACCGCGATCCGGAGGCCTTCACCGACGCCGACACGTTCGACATCGAGCGCGACCAGACCGAGGCTCAGCATCTGGGCCTCGGGTATGGAATCCACAGCTGCCTCGGCGCGGCGCTGGCCCGGCTGGAAAGCAGGATCGCGCTGGAACGGCTGGTCGACTTCATGCCGCGCTACGAGGTGGACTGGTCGGGATGCAAGCGGGTGAACATGCAAAACGTCGCGGGCTGGAAGAGCGTGCCCGTCAAAGTGCTTCGATAAGTTCGATAAGGAGGCCACGATGACGAGGAAGATCGAAGTCGATTGGGGACTCTGCGAGAGCAACGGCGTCTGCATGGGCATCAATCCCGACATCTTCGAGCTCGGTGACGACGACATGCTGACCGTCCACCAGGAAGAAGTCACCCCGGAGAACGAGGCGGACGTGCGCGAGGCCGTCCGTCAATGCCCTCGGCAGGCAATAGCGATCGTGGGAGACTAGCGGTCAGAATCCGGCGAGGATGACCGCGTTGCAGTCGGCGGCCGCTTGGCGCAGTTTCGCCGCCTTCTGGTAGCCCTCGGACTCGTACCACGCGTGGGCGGCGGCGACGGACTCGAACTCGAGCACGACGGTCTGGTCGCCGTGCCAGCTGCCCTCGACGACTTTCGGCGCCGTGTCCACCGCAAGAACGGTGGCGCCACTCATCGCCGAGCCGGCGGCCTTGCCGTAAGCCTTCATGCCCTCGCGGTCGTTGATGGCCTCAGTAAGGATCACGTATCCCTTAGCCATTCCGAATCTCCTTACGTCGCCGCGAACCTAGTCAGTTCTCGTCTTTGGCCTCGCTGATGGCCTGCTCCGGACAGCACTCGATGGCCTCCTGCGTGGCCGCCTCCAATTCCGTTGGGACATCGGAGCTTATCGACTCCGCGTAGCCGTCGTCGGTGAGGCTGAACACATCCGGGCAGAGCGTAAGGCACATCCCGTGACCGCGACAGCGTTGGTCGTCTACCCAGACCTTCATGCCAGTGTGAACTCCAAATGCAATTCGGTCAGGCCCCGCAGGATATATGTCGGAACATATTGGTAGCGGCGGTCATTCGCCGGCCCGTGCACGTCCTCGTTGATCCTGATGTCGGTCGTGCGATCCAGCAGCCGCTCGATCGCCACCCGGGTTTCAGCCCGCGCCAGCGGCGCGCCCGGGCAGCTGTGGATGCCGCGGCCGAACGAGATGTGTTGTCGGGCATTCTTGCGGGCCGGATCGAAGGTGGCCGGATCCTCGAATCGGCGCGGGTCCCGATTGGCCGCCGCTTGCACAATCATCACGGTGGTGCCCGCGGGCAGGTCGACCCCGCCGACGTTGACGGGCACGCGATTTAGGCGAAAGTCCCCCTTGACCGGACTTTCGTGGCGAAGCGACTCTTCGATGAAGTTGGGGATCAGGCTGCGGTCCCTGCGCAACTGCGCCTGGATGTCGGGGCGCTCCCCGATTATCTGCAGCGACGCGCCGAGCAGCCGCACGGTGGTTTCCTGTCCGGCGGAGAAGACGTTGGCCGCGACCCGCGCCACGTCTTCGACCGGGGGAATCGTGCCGTCGGGGAAGGTGGCGGTCGCCAGCCCGGTCAGCACGTCGTCGCGCGGCGCAGCGCGCCGATCCCGGACGTAGTCGGAGAAAAGCCCGTAGAGGAATTCCAGCGGACTGTGCGACAGCGATTCCTTGCCGGTGCCGCCGATGCCGCCGCCCGCGTGCTCGGCGATGCCCTTGACGAACTTGTCACGATCTTCCATCGGCACGCCGAGCAGGTCGGCGATGACCAGCAGCGTGAAGGGACCCGAAAATTCCTTGATCCAGTCGCCCTTGCCCGGTGCGAGGAACTTGTCGAGCGCCTGGTCGGCGAGCGCCCACATGGCGTCCTCGTTCTCTTTGAGGCGCTTCGGGGTGATCAGCCGCATCAGCAGGGAGCGGTGATTGGTATGGGTCGGCGGATCGAGCGTGGGCAACTGGTCGCTGAACGGCAGTTCGTCGCGGTGTTGCTCGATCAGCTCGGTGATGTCGTCACCTTCCAGCGGCACCGGAAAGCCGGGAAACGGACCGGTCACCGAGGTACAGGAGGACCACGTCTCGGCGTCGTTCAGCACCGCGCAGGCTTCTTCCCAACCCGTCACCATGGTGACGCCGTGGTGCTCTTCTTCGGCGACGGGGCACCGCTGCCGCAGCGACTCGTAGTAGGGGTACGGGTCAGCGATCAGCTCCGTGCCACGGAAGAAGTCCAGCTTGGAGAAGTCGTTCGCCATCTTGCTCCGTTCGAATCTCAGCAGTGAGAATGAGCCTCTCAGAGAAGAGTATTAGATTTCCACACGGTGTGATCGCCGTCAACGACGGGGCGCCCTTTGAGCGGGTACGAAACTGATCGGCGACCCGGGCGAAAGAGCCCGGAATTCGGGCCCGCCGGCGGTGCGGAGCTAGCCGGCCGGGACCAGGTCGGCAGCCACCGACGGGCAGGCCAACAGCCCGCAGCGGAACCTTTCGGTGTGATCGATGGCGCTCACCGGCATCGCCGCGGCGGCCAGCGCCTTGCCCTTGAACATCTGCGCGGCCATGCTGAGCCGGTGTTGCACCAGACCGACGCTGCCATCGAGTTCGGCGGGCCAGGTTTCCCCCCACAGCGTGACCTCGGTGACGCCGTGATCGAGGGCCTGCAAGACGCCTTGGCGCACCCGCGAATCGCAACCGACCAGATCCGCCGCGGCTGCCAGGGCCTGCGGACGGGGCCGATCGTCGACTGACGCCAGCGCGCACTCGAGGTCCAGCGTCCGGGCCCCGAGGATCTGCAGGGGGCGCACGTCGGGGTGGTCGGCCAGGTCGGTGAGAAGTACGGTGACGTCCCATCCGGCCATCGACCGATCGAACAGCCAACCGCCGGCGAAGCGCACCACGTCGACCACGCTGGAGGCGACGACGTCGAGCCGGTACCTCATGTCGTGTTCGGTGGCTTGCTTGAGGGCGCGAAGTCCCGTGCCAGCGTCTCGGCGTACTGCTTGAACACCTCGGTCAGCGGTATCGAAGGATCGAGCAACCATGTGGTTTCCATTCCGTGGACGAAGGCGAGTATTTCCACTGCCTTGATGGTGGGGTCTAGATCTGCGCGATATCGGCCATCGGCTTGTCCTCTTCGGATGAGGTCGGCGACGATGTCGAGCGCTTCGCGGTGTCGCGCCAGCATCCGGTCGTGCAGCGGCGCATCGGGGAGGATGTTCTCGACGAGCAGCACCGTGAAGGTGCCGAGCAATTCGGGCGCCCGGTGGAATCGATCGGCGACCGCAGAGATCTGGGCCATCAGGTCGCCGGCTCGGTCGGCGTGGGAATCGTCATCCAGATCGCGCGCATCCAAGACGGCGTGCAGCAGCTGTTCCTTGGATGAGAAGTGATGTAGCAGGCCCGCGGGGGTGACTCCGGCCTCGCCGGCGATCTGGGCCAAGGTGGTGTTACGCCAGCCGTTGCGCGTGAAAAGACGCTGCGCGACCGTGAGGATCCGCTGCTTGCGGTCCTCGCCTTTGGCGAGAAGCGTGTCGTAACGGCGTGCGTCGGGCACCCGGGCTCCTTTGACCGATTGCAGGCTGAAACCAACCTAGTGAACACACAGTAGGTAGGTTTGCGGCATGTGACAAGGGTCTCAGGCGGACTCTTACCGAGTTCTTCGGTCGCCGTTACGCGACCAACTCGAGCAGGGTGGCGTTGGCCGTGCCGCCGCCTTCGCACATGGTCTGCAGCCCGTAGCGAATGCCGTTATCGCGCATATGGTGCACCAACCGCGTCATCAGCACCGCCCCGGACGCGCCCAGCGGGTGTCCCAGCGCGATGGCGCCGCCGAGTGGATTGACCCGAGCCGGGTCGGCGCCGGTCTCGGCAATCCACGCCAACGGGACGGGTGCAAAGGCCTCGTTCACCTCGAACGCGCCCACTTCTGGCAGCGAGACGCCGGCCTTGTTCAGCACCTTCTCGGTGGCCGGAATGGGGCCGGTGAGCATCAGCACGGGATCCGCCCCGGTAACGGCTCCCGCGCGGTACCGCACGATCGGGGTCAGCCCCAGCTCGACCGCCAGTTCCGAAGTCGTCACCAGCAGCGCGGCCGCACCGTCGGAGATCTGCGAGGAATTGCCCGCGTGGATGACGCCGTCTTCGGCGAAGGCGGGCGTGAGTGCGCCCAACTTCTCCACCGTGCTCCCCCGCCGCACACCCTCGTCGGCGGTGACGATGGTTTCGTCGTCGGTGATGACCGCAATCATCTGATTGGTGAACGCGCCGCTGTCCTGGGCCGCAGCGGCCCGTTCGTGGGATTGGACGGAGAATTCGTCGAGCTGGGTGCGGGACAATCCCCACTTCGTGGCGATCATCTCCGCCGACAGACCCTGGTTGAAGGAAAAGTCGTCGTAGCGAGCCAGGACTTTCGGTCCGTAGGGCATGCCGCTGGCTCTGGCGGAACCCAGCGGAACCCGGCTCATGACCTCGACGCCGCCGGCCACGACGACGTCTTGCTGACCCGACATCACCGCCTGGACCGCGAAGTCGAGGGCCTGCTGGCTGGACCCGCAGGCCCGGTTGACGGTGGTCCCGGGGATGCTCTCCGGCCAGCCGGCAGCCAACACCGCATACCGTCCGATGTTGCTGGACTGGTCGCCGACCTGGGACACGCATCCCCAGATCACGTCGTCGACGATGTCCGGCGCCACTCCGGCGCGGTCCAGCAGTTCGTTGAGGACGATTGCGGACAGATCCGCGGCGTGCATGCCCGACAGCCCGCCGTTGCGTTTTCCGACCGGCGTGCGCACCGCCTCGACAATGACTGTCTCCCGGACTGTCTCCCGCATGTCTCTACTCCGATTCCTGCTCAGATTTCGATAACGCCCACCGACCAGTAAACGTCGGTTCCCGTCGCTCGCTGAAGGCGGCATAGGCGGCGGCCGCATCCGCGGTCGCGAAGTTACCGATCTGCGCTCGCGCCTCGTTGGCCAGCGCGTCGCGCAGGGTGCGGTCGGCGCCCTCGTTCAGCAGTGCCTTGGTTTGAGCCAGGGCGATCGGCGGACCCGACGCCAGCCGGTGTGCCAGGTCGTTGACGAAGGCGTCGATCTCCGCGGCGGACACCACCCAGGTGACCAGGTTCAGCGCAAACGCCTCCGCGGCGTCGATACTCTCCGCCAGCAGAGCCAGTCGCTTAGCCTGTTGCAGTCCAACGAGTTTCGGCAACAGCCAGGAGCCGCCGAGGTCGATCGACAGACCGCGCTTGGAAAAGATCTGGGAGAACGTCGATTCCGGCGTCGCGACCACCAGATCGCAACCCAGCGCCAGGTTCCATCCGGCGCCGACCGCGACACCCGTCACTTTGGCCACCGTCGGTACCGAAAGCTCGTGCAACGCCAGTGCCACGTCGGTCAGCCGCTGCAGCTTGTATTTCGGATGAATGTCGTCCGGAATCCCGATGTCGGCGCCGGAGCAAAAAGCCCCGCCGGCACCGGTGATCACCAGCGCACGCACGCCGCGGTCACGGCCGGCGGCGTGCAGCGCGTCGCGCAACGCAATCCACAACTCGGGGCTGATGGCGTTTTTGCGGCGCGGGCGGTTGAGGGTCAGCGTGCGCACCCCATCGCCGTCTTCGGATAGCAGCACGGGTTCTTCGGTGGACGTCAATAGCTCCTAGGCAGTTTCAGGACGTTGGTTCCCAGGAAATTCAGGATCATCTCCTGGCTAACCGGCGCGATCTTCATCAGCCGGGCTTCACGGAAGTAGCGCGTGATGTGGTACTCCTCGGCGTATCCCATGCCGCCGTGGGTTTGCAGCGCCCGGTCCGCGGCGGTAAAGCCCGCATCGGCACAGAGATACTTGGCGGTATTCGCTTCGCGGCCACAGGGTTTGCCGTTGTCGTACAGCCAGGTGGCCTTGCGCAACATCAGCTCCGCGGCGTCCAGGCGTGCCAGCGAGTCGGCCAGCGGGAACTGCAGGCCCTGGTTCATGCCGATGGGCCGCCCGAAGACCACCCGTTCATTGCCGTACTTGACCGCTTTTTCGAGCGCCACCCGGCCGATACCGAGCGCCTCGGCCGCGATCAGCATCCGTTCGGGATTCAGACCGTCGAGGATGTACTGAAATCCCTTGCCCTCCTCCCCAATTCGGTCTTCAACCGGGATTTCGAGATTGTCGATGAACAACTCGTTGGAGCTGACGGCGTTGCGGCCCATCTTGCGGATCGGACGGATGTCGACGCGGGCGCGATCGAGGTCGGTCAAAAATAGCGTCATCCCGTCGGTCTTCTTGGCCACCTCGTCGTAGCTCTTGGTGCGGGTGAGCAGCAAGATCTTGTCCGACTCCATCGCTTTGGATATCCATACCTTGCGACCATTGACGACGTACTTATCTCCGTCGCGCTTGGCGAACGTGGTGATACGCGAAGTGTCAAGTCCGGCACCGGGTTCGGTGACCCCGAAGCAGACGTGCACCTCTCCGGTCGCGACGGGGGGCAGGGTCCGGGCCTTGAGCTCGTCGGAGCCGTGCACCACGACCGGTTGCATCCCGAAGATCGACAAGTGGATCGCGCTGGCCGCGTTCATCGCGCCGCCGGACTTGGCGACCTCCTCGAGCAATATTGTCGCTTCGGTGATTCCGAGGCCATGGCCGCCGTACTCGGTCGGGATCGTCATGCCCAGCCAGCCGCCGTCGGCGATCGCCTGGTAAAACTCGGTCGGGAATTGGTGCGCCTGGTCTTTTTCCATCCAATACTGGTCGTCGAACTTGCGCGCCAGCTCGGCGACCGATTTGCGGATCAGCTCCTGGTCATCGGTCAGCTCGAAATTCATTCCACCGCCGGGCACTGCTGGATCTCCTTCGGGTCAGTTCATGCACCGGCGGGCGAACTCGTCCGGTGGCGGTTCAGTCCTTGTTGCCGGTGAGCTCTTTCGCACTGGCCGCAAAGTCCGCGAACGACGAACCCGAGCGAGTGTCCTTGTGGTGGCTGAGCGCCTGGATCGACACGTCGTGGCCCTCGGCGGCCTTTCGCAAGGCGCCGACCGTCGCCTGCTCCCGGGGGATGTGGGTGAACGGGTCGAACGAGTACCACCGCATCGCGTTCTCGTAGGTCATCTTGTTGATCTCGTCGTCCGGAACGCTGTTCAGGCTCAAGACGTCCCAGAGTTCTTCGGGCGCGCCCGGCCACATCGAATCGCTGTGCGGGTAGTCGGCTTCCCAACAGATGTTGTCGATGCCGATCATGTTGCGCAACGCCACGCCGACCTTGTCGCTGATGAAGCAGGTCAGGAAGTGTTCCCGGAACACCTCGCTGGGCAGCTTCCCCTTGAAGTCCTGGTGGGTCCAGGTCGAGTGCATCTCGTAGGTACGGTCGGCCCGCTCCAGGAAGTAGGGGATCCAGCCGGTTCCGCCCTCCGACAGCGCGACCTTCAGATCCGGATACTCCTTGATCGGGCGCGACCACAACAGGTCCGCGGCCGCCTGCACGATGTTCATCGGCTGCAGTGTGATCATCACGTCCATCGGGGCGTCGGGAGCGGTGATGGCTAGCCGGCCCGAGGACCCGATGTGCACGTTCATCACGGTGTCGGTGTCGCACAAGGCTTTCCACAGCGGGTTCCAGTACGCGTCGTGGAAACTGGGGTAGCCCATCGCGGCCGGGTTCTCGGTGAAGGTCAGCGCGTGCACGCCCTTCTTGGAGACCCGGCGCACCTCCGCGGCGCACGCCTCGGCATCCCAGATCACCGGGATCGCCATCGGGATGAACCGCGCCGGGTAAGCGCCGCACCATTCGTCGATGTGCCAGTCGTTATAGGCCTGCACGAGCGCGACCGAGAAGTCATGGTCGTCGGTGGCAAACAGCCGCCCCGCAAAGCCCGGGAACGACGGGAAGCAGATCGAGGCGAGTATCCCGCCGGCATTCATGTCCTTGACGCGTTCGTCGACGTTGTAGCAACCCGGCCGGATCTCGTCGAGCCCCGTCGGCTCGATTCCGTACTCCTCCTTGGGCCGGCCGGCGACCGCGTTCAACGCCACGTTCGGGATGACGGTGTCGCGGAACTTCCACATGTCCGAGCCGTCATCGTTGTGCACCAGTCGAGGCGCGTCGTCCTGGTATTTCTTCGGCAGGTTGTTCTTGAACATGTCGGGCGGCTCGACAGTGTGGTCGTCGACACTGATCAGCATCATGTCTTCTTTGTTCATGAGCTTCCCTCTCGATCGGCTTCCAGGACGTTGGCTGTCGACTCGCCCCGCTACCTCTGAAAACTAGCTTCTCGCCATGTGAGAATCAACATTCACCGGGCTGGCCGGACAGATGCGGACACCGTTCCGGTATACCCCGTCTCGGTGTGGAGGGCCCTCTCACGTGCGGCTACGCGATCACAGAAATGCCAGCCCCGGGCTCTCGACCAAAGACCAAACCAAAAATTTGTTACCTGCGGCTGAATGAGGAGCGCGCCGACATTCGACAATCCGGCGCGGAACGGCACCCCGATCAGTGCGCCGCGGATCATTACCCGCTGGCATTGACCCGCCGAGCGAATCATGCAAGTCTGTTGGTTAGAAATGAGAATATGATTCTCTTTGACCGAGAGGACCCTCACAATGCGCTTGGCGCCGCTGCCCGCGGATCAGTGGGACGAGGCTGCCCACCAGGCACTCTCGGCAATGCGCGGCGCGGACACCAACAATGCGCTCAGCACCTTCGCTCACCACCCGGCACTGGCTAAAGCGTTTCTCCGGTTCAACGTCCACCTGTTGATGTCATCCACGCTGCCGACCCGCATCCGCGAACTCGCCATCCTGCGGATCGCGCATCGCCGCGAATGCGCCTACGAGTGGTCTCACCACGTCAGCATGGCCAAGGACGCGGGGATCACCGACGAGCAGATCGACGGGGTCAAACGAGGCGAGGCATCCGACGCGTTCGACCGCGTGGTGCTTACGGCGGTCGACGAGCTGGACGAGAAATCGCAACTGTCCGACGAAACGTGGGCAGCACTCGGCGAAACTCTCAACGACCAGCAGCGCATGGATTTCGTTTTCACGGTCGGCTGTTACGCCTTGCTGGCCATGGCTTTCAACACTTTCGGCATACAGCTCGAGCACGACTAGACGGATCAGAGAGGTAGAACCGTGGCTCACTTCCCCAAGCCAGCCGCCGGCAGCTGGACAGAAAATTATCCCGAACTGGGAACCGCGCCGGTTGATTACACCGACTCGATCGATCCGGCATTCTTCGAGGCCGAGCGCGACGCGATCTTCCGGCGCACCTGGCTCAATGTCGGCCGCGTCAACCGCCTCCCCCGCACCGGCAGCTACTTCACCAGAGAACTACCGTCGGCCGGCAAGGGCACATCGGTGATCATCGTCAAGACCAAGGACGGGACCGTCAAGGCCTACCACAACGTCTGCCGCCACCGCGGAAACAAGTTGGTGTGGAACGACTTTCCCAACGAGGAGACTTCCGGCACCTGCCGGCAGTTCACCTGCAAGTACCACGCCTGGCGCTACAACCTCGACGGCGACCTGACCTTCGTTCAACAGGAAGAAGAGTTCTTCAACCTCGACAAGGGCAACTACGGCCTGGCGGCCGTCCGTTGCGAGGTGTGGGAAGGCTTCATTTTCATCAACTTCGACGACAACGCGGCGCCGCTGACCGATTACCTCGGGCCGCTGGCCAAGAGCATCGAGGGCTACCCCTTCGGCGAGATGACCGAGACCTACTCCTACCGGGCCGAGGTCGGCAGCAACTGGAAGCTGTTCATCGACGCGTTCGTCGAGTTCTACCACGCGCCGATCCTGCACCAGGGGCAGTACACCAAGGAAGAAGCCGCCAAAATCCAAAAGTTCGGCTACGAGGCGCTGCACTACGAGGTGGCCGGCCCGCACAACCTGCAGTCGACCTGGGGTGGTCAGGCACCGCCCCCGGACATGTCCATGGTCAAGCCCATGGACCAGGTGCTGCGCAGCGGGCTGTTCGGTCCGTGGGACAAGCCGGAGATCATCGAGAAACTCGAGCTGCCGCCGGGTGTCAACGTGAAGAGGGTGCCGCAGTGGGGCATCGACTCGTGGCTCTTTTACCCGAACTTCATGCTGCTGATCTGGGAGCCGGGCTGGTACCTGACCTACCACTACTGGCCGACCGCGGTCGACAAACACATCTTCGAGTCGTCTCTGTATTTCGTCCCGCCTCGCAACGCACGGGAACGCCTGGCCCAGGAACTGGCTGCCGTGACGTTCAAGGAGTACGCACTGCAGGACGCCAACACCCTCGAAGCGACCCAGACGATGATCGGCACGCGCGCCGTCAAGGAATTCCTGCTGTGCGACCAGGAGGTCTTGATCCGTCACCTGCACAAGACAACCGCTGACTACGTGAAGGAGTACCAGCGCAATGTCGCTACCGTCTGAGTTCGCGGCCCTGGAGCCCTATTTGGATTGGGATCTGGCCACCGAGCCCGAACGCTACGCCAAACGGCTGGGCTCGACGATGGCCGAGATGCAGGCGTTCTACGACGTCGCATTCCCGTTGCTGAACGATGTCATCGCATACTGCGACAAGTACCCGCTGGACGACTTGCCCGAGGACGCGAAGATCTTGATGCACATCATGCAGTCGCTGGTCATGGTCTCCTTCCCCGTCGAGGCGTGGAAACAACCGCGCGTTCCCGACAGCGGCGCGGCGTGGGTTGAAGTCCTTCGGGAGCCGGTGATTTAACCGGTGCTGACGCTCAAGGCCGCCGGACTGCTCGACGTCGACGCCGGAGAGATCGTTCGGCCGGGCATTCTCAAGATCGAGGACGACAGGATCGTCGCCGTCGGGGGCTCGGGCCCGACGGGCCCAGACGACACCGTCATCGATCTCGGCGAGGCGATCCTGCTGCCCGGGCTGATGGACATGGAGGTCAACCTCCTGATGGGCGGGCGCGGCGAAACGCCCGGCCTGTCCCAGGTGCAGGATGACCCGCCGACGCGGGTGCTGCGCGCGGTCGGCAATGCCCGCCGTACCCTGCGCGCCGGGTTCACCACCGTGCGCAATCTCGGCCTATTCGTCAAGACCGGCGGTTACCTACTGGATGTCGCGCTGGGCAAGGCGATTGATGCCGGCTGGATCGACGGACCGCGGGTAGTGCCGGCCGGCCACGCCATCACGCCCACCGGCGGGCACCTGGATCCGACAATGTTCGCCGCGTTCGCGCCGCACACGCTGGAGCTGACGGTCGAGGAAGGCATCGCAAACGGGATCGACGAGATCCGCAAGGCGGTGCGTTACCAGATCAAACACGGCGCCGAGCTGATCAAGGTCTGCTGCTCGGGCGGAGTGATGTCACTGACCGGTCCGCCTGGCGCGCAGCACTATTCGGATGAAGAATTGCGCGCGATCGTCGACGAGGCACACCGGCGCGGGCTGCGCGTCGCCGCGCACACCCACGGCGCCGAGGCGGTAAGGCACGCGGTCGACGCCGGCATCGATTGCATCGAGCACGGCTTCCTGATCGATGACGAGGCGATTGCCTCCATGGTCGAGCACGGCACGTTCCTGGTGAGCACTCGGCGTCTAGCGGAGGGGATGGATGTCTCGCACGCTCCGCCCGAACTTCGGGCCAAGGCGGCCGAGATGTTCCCGAAGTCCCGGACCTCGATATTGGCCGCTTACAAGGCGGGTGTGAAGATCGCGGTCGGCACCGACGCCCCGGCAATTCCGCACGGGCGCAACGCCGATGAGCTTGTCACGCTGGTGGAATGGGGTCTGCCGCCGTTGGCGGTGTTGCGGGCGGCCACGACGACCGCGGCCGAGCTGATCAACTCAAGCGACAGGGGTCGGCTCGCGCCTGGCCAACTGGCCGATATCATCGCGGTACCGGGAAACCCATTGGAAGACATCACCGTTACCCGTAACGTCAGCTTTGTCATGAAAGGCGGCAAGGTCTATGTCGACACCCGATCGATCTGAAAGCGGCCCAACCAGAACAGACGATCTCGTCGAGATTCAGCAGCTGCTCGCCCGCTACGCGGTCACCATCACTCAGGAAGACATCGACGGCCTCGTCGGCGTGTTCACCCCCGACGGGACCTATAGCGCGTTCGGCGCCACGTACAAGTTGGACCGGTTCCCGGAATT
Organism: Mycobacterium sp. Aquia_216; assembly: GCF_026723865.1. Lineage (NCBI taxonomy): Bacteria > Bacillati > Actinomycetota > Actinomycetes > Mycobacteriales > Mycobacteriaceae > Mycobacterium > Mycobacterium sp. Aquia_216. The sequence goes on from NZ_CP113529.1 coordinate 5,583,156, forward strand.
GGTGGCCGCCGCGCCGAAGGGCTTGTTCCTCACCGGAACTGCCCTGGTCGAGAATATCGACGGCGATTCAGCGAGCGGCACCCAGCCGTTGTGCTTCATCGACGGTTCCACGCATGACATGCGGATCGGCTACTACCGCGACACCTACTACCGGACCGCCGACGGATGGCGGCTCAAGACGCGCGCCATGACGTTCATCCGCCGCAGCGGCGTGCACGACTCCGGGCGCCCGCACGCCATCGGCCGCCCCACGCCGTGAATGTCGAGGAGTTCCGCACCGGCCTGCGTAAGTGGCTCGGCGAGAACGACTTAACACCCGGATCCGACCACTCGCTGCAGGGCCATATGCAGCAATTCGCGCGGGTCAGCCGGGCCCTCTATGACGCCGAGTGGATGCGTTACGGCTGGCCGGTCGAAGTCGGTGGCTTGGGTGGGCCCGCGGTGCTGCGTGCAATCGTCGGCGAAGAGGTCGTCGGTCGCCGGCTCGCCGAGCCCGGACCGTATTCGATGCTCGAGGTGCTCGCGCCCACGATGATCGATTACGCCCCCGCTGAACTCGCCGCGGAAATGGTACCGCTGCTGCTGAGCGGCGAAGAGCAATGGTGCCAAGGCTTTTCCGAGCCGGGATCCGGCAGCGACCTGGCGTCGCTGACCACCCGCGCGGTGCAGGATGGCGACAACTGGATTGTCAACGGGCAGAAGGTGTGGACGAGCTTCGCGCAATTCTCCACCCGATGCGTCCTGCTCACCCGCACCGCGCCCGGTCATGACGGCATCACCGCGTTCTTCGTCGACCTCGACACCCCCGGCATCACGATCCGACCGTTGCGCACGATGCACGGCGTCGACGAGTTCTGCGAGGTGTACTACGACGACGTGGTGATCCCGACGAGCCGGATGCTTGGCCAACCGGGCGACGGCTGGCGGCTCGCGATGGACCTGCTCCCCTACGAACGATCTACCTGCTTCTGGCAGCGGATCGCCTACCTCTACTCCCGATTCGATGAGCTGATCGCGAAGGTATCCGGTGCCGGTCAGCAGGACGGCCACGACGAATTCGAGCTTGGCGCAGCCTATCTCGCGCTGCACACGCTGCGCTGCCGGTCCCGCGCCACCCAGTACCGGCTGCGCGACGGAGCACGCCTCGGCCCAGACACCTCCATCGACAAGGTGCTGCTGGCCGGCGCCGAGCAACGCCTCTACGACACGGTCCGCGACCTGCTGCCCGGCGTCGTCGAACTCGACGACACACCGTGGCGGTCGGAGTACCTGTACTCGCGCGCATCGACCATCTACGGCGGCACCGCCGAGATTCAGCGCAACATCATCGCTCGCCGGCTGCTCGACCTCGGCAAGGAGTAGAGCCGTGGACCTTTCGAAAGACGCAGCAGACACCGAGGAACTGCAACTGCTCGCCCAGTCGGTACGCACCGCGATGACTGATCCTTCCCTGGCATCCGGCGCCAAGCTCGATGCCGCATTGACCAACCTCGGCTGGCACGACATGCTGGACGAAATACCGTATTTTGCAATCCCTTTGGTGTTCCGAATTCTCGGCGAGACCGGTGCGCATGCGCCCGTGCTGAACGACGTGGTGCTGCACGCGGCCGGAAGAACACCGGGCGGAGTCACCCCGCTTCCGTTCGCGGGAGGCTCCTGGGTGGTTTGGAGACGCGACGACATTCCGGGTTCGGCGATCGACGACGAGTTACCAATACATCCTGTCGCAGAAGGTGATTCAGCTGCGCAAGCGGGGCTCGCCGCGGGGCGACAGGCATTGGGCTGGTGGCTGGTCGGCGCCAGCCGCGCGATGCTTGCCCTGGCGCGCCAGCATGCTCTGGATCGTGTCCAGTTCGGCCGCCACATCAGCTCGTTTCAGGCGATCCGGCACCGACTGGCCGAGACGCTCGTCGCGATCGAGGGGGCCGAGGCAACCCTGCACGCCGCCGCCACCGCATCCGACGATCCGGACGACCTGGCCAGCTTGCTGGCCAAAGCAGCGGCCGGCGAGGCCGCGCTGACCACGGCACGCCACTGCCAGCAGGTCCTCGGTGGTATCGGTTTCACCGCCGAACACCAGCTGCACTGCCACATCAAACGGTCACTGATCCTGGACAGCCTGCTCGGCAGCACCCGCGAATTGACCGGCCAAGCGGGAGCGGCGTTGCGGGCCAACGGATCTGCACCACGGCTGGTACAGCTCTAGCAGCTGCGGGTCGCGCGCGGAGGCGTACTGCCTACAATGGGCGCACATGCGCTACCCCGTGGAACCTCGAAATCAGGCCGGCACCGCCTCGGTGGTCCTGGGCGGGTTGGCACTCGCCACCTGCTGGCTGTTGATCGGGGTGCCGTTGGGCATCGCGGCGCTGCTGACGGGTGATATCGCCCGGCGCCGCGCCAGTCGCGGCGAAGCGACCAATCCCCGGGCCGCGACAGCCGGCATGGTGTTAGGGGCGGTTGCGATTGTGGCCGGGCTCGTCGCCATCGGCTACTACTCCTGGGTGGACTCCCAGGACCCGGGGCGTTTGCAGCGGTGCTTGGACAATCCCGCCACCAACAACTGCTAACCGCGGGGCAGCCCTAGGACTCGCTCGGCGACGATGTTGCGCTGCACTTCGGAAGTGCCGCCGGCGATGGTCGCGGCGAAGGTGCGCGTGTACCGGTCGAACCAGCTGCCATAGTGGCTGTCCAGGTTGAGGGGAGCGAATGGCGCAGTGACGCCGCGCAGCACCAGTCCCTCGCCCGCCTTGGCGTTGAGCGCTTCCTCGCAGGCACGTTGCATCGCCTCCGAACCGAGCAGCTTGAGCACGGACTGGGCGGGTATGTCTTCTTCACCGCGCGCGGCTTTGGCCAACGTCGCCGACCCCAGCAGTCGCATCGCGTGGTAATCCATCACCAGCGTCGCGTAACGATCCTTTTGCACGGCTCCCGACGGGTTGGACTCGACGGTCAGCGCGTGCAGCATGTCGGCGTAGTCCAGCCACAGCATTGCGCGTTCGTGGCCGAGCGATCCGGTCGCGACTCGCCAACCCGCGTTCAGCTCCCCCACTAAGTTCTCGACCGGTACCCGGGCGTCGGTGAAAAAGACCTCGTTGAAATCGACGTCTTCGATGTCGATCACCGAGGCGAACGGACGGCGGACCACCCCGGGGGTGTCGGTCGGGATCAGTAAAGCGCTGATGCCCTTGTGTTTCGGCGCGTCCGGATCGGTACACACGAACGTCAACAGAACATCGGCGTGATGGGCACCCGACGTCCACACCTTCTGCCCGTTGACGACGAAGTGGTCGCCTGCTGAATCGGACGAGAGCACCGCGCGCGTCTTCAGCGACGCGAGATCGGAACCCGCGCCGGGCTCGCTCATCCCCAGCGACGCAGTCATCTCCGCGCGCAGAATTGGCACCGCCCAGCGCTGTTTCTGCTCCGGCGTGCCAAACGAGAGCAACGACGCCGCGATGATCCCCACGCCCTGGGGATTGAAACTTTGGTAGATCCGCCGCCGCGACAACTCCTCGAGGTACACGTATTGCTGCAGCAGCGTGGCGTTGCGGCCGCCGAACTCCGGAGGATTCCCGGGCAGCAGCCATCCGCTGTCGAACAACAGCCGTTGCCAGCGGCGGGCCCACTCCGGGATGTCCGAACTCGACTGCGGCCGCTCGCCCGTCACCGCCGCATCGAGAGGATTCGCGTCGAGGAAAGCCGCGAATTCCGCACGGAACTCCTCGACGTCGTTGTCAAAGGTCAGCTGCACAGCACTCCCCTGGGATTCGCTGGCGCGTGGAGCGTCGGTAGATCCGGGTTTCCACCGACAGAGCGGTTTACTCTTGCGATGCCGCTTCCATACACGCGTGTAGGAGAATAGTATTCTCGTGACGAGGAAGTTACAATCTCCAACACATGGTCCGTGAGGGGGTCGAGCGCAGCGATGTCACGGCGTTCTCCGGTAGAGTCCAATCATGTTCTCCCCTCGCGGCAATCGGCCGAGCCGTCCGTGACCAACCCGAGCGAAGAGCCGGCCTGGAAACAGCGTGCCGTCGAGCGATCTATCAAGACTGCGAAACTGCGTGCGGCGCAGCGCGTTCAGCGCTTCCTCGACGCGGCGCAGGCCATCATCATCGAAAAGGGCAGCACGGACTTCACCGTCCAGGAAGTCGTGGACCGCTCCCGCCAGTCCCTGCGGAGCTTCTATCTGCAGTTTGACGGCAAGCACGAGTTGCTGCTCGCGCTGTTCGAAGATGCGCTGAGCCGGTCGGCCGACCAGATCCGGGCCGCTACCGAAAGCCATTCCGACCCGCTCGAGCGGCTCAAGGTCGCCATCGAGCTGCTGTACGAGGCCTCGCGACCAGACCCCGCCGCCCGGCGCCCGCTGTTCACCGACTTCGCACCACGGTTGCTGGTGACGCACCCGGCCGAGGTCAAGATCGCCCATGCGCCGCTGCTGGCGTTGCTGACCGAGCTTATGGAATCGGCCTTCGATGCCGGCGAGTTACGCGAGGGACTCAATCCGAAGCGGATAGCCGCCATGACAATGCAGACGGTCATGTTCATCGCGCAGTCCAGCGGGGGCTCCGACGACGCGACGATCCACCCGATCACTGCCGACGAGGTGTGGGACTTCTGCTCAGCCGGATTCGTCGGCTAGCACCCACCCGCGCGGCCCTTCCCCGACGTGACCAGATAGCGCACGCGATTTGCCTGGTGAGAATCTCATTCTCTAATATCTAGAATTACAAATAGCCAAAACGGATTCGTCGTTGACACCCTCGGTGGGTGATGACAGACCCACTCCGCTGAGACGTGCCGGTTCGATCAACGAATTGAGGTAGCGATGACTGGACGTGTTGAAGGCAAAGTTGCTTTCGTCACCGGAGCGGCGCGTGGTCAGGGCCGCAGCCATGCGGTGCGGCTGGCGCAAGAAGGCGCCGACATCATCGCCGTCGACATCTGTAAACCCATCCGCGAGGGCCTAGTTGAGGGCTCGGCGATCCCGGCCTCGACGCCCGAGGATCTGGCCGAGACCGCCGACCTCGTAAAGGGCCACAACCGCAGGATCTACACGGCCGAGGTCGACGTGCGTAACTTCGACGCGCTGAAGGCCGCCGTGGACACCGGCGTCGAGCAACTGGGCCGGCTGGACATCATCGTCGCGAACGCGGGGATCGGCAATGGCGGTGAAACGCTGGACAAAACCAGCGAAGAAGACTGGACGGAGATGATCGACGTCAACCTCGGCGGGGTGTGGAAATCCGTCAAAGCCGGTGTCCCACACATCATTGCCGGTGGCAACGGCGGCTCCATCATCCTGACCAGCTCGGTCGGCGGGCTGAAGGCTTACCCGCACACCGGTCACTACGTCGCCGCCAAACACGGCGTCGTCGGACTGATGCGCGCCTTCGGAGTCGAGTTGGGACAGCACATGATTCGGGTCAACTCCGTGCACCCAACCCACGTGAGCACACCGATGCTGCACAACGAGGGAACCTTCAAGATGTTCCGGCCGGACCTGGAAAACCCGGGCCCCGACGACATGGCACCGATCTGCCAGCTGTTCCACACGCTACCGATCCCGTGGGTGGATCCCATCGACATCAGCAACGCGGTGTTGTTCTTCGCCTCCGACGAGGCCCGCTACGTCACCGGCGTGACGCTTCCCATCGATGCGGGCAGCTGCCTGAAGTAGCCGCTAGAAGGGGCTGCTGTTGGACTGCCACTCCGCCGATTCGGGTCGCGGCCCATAACGGCGGATGTAGTCCTCGTGCATCCGGGCGTTTTTCCGGCGGCTGACCACGTCGACAAGGTTCGGGTCGAGCCCATGGACTGCCAAGCGGTGCCGGCGCCAAACTTTGTTCAGGGCAAGGTTTACCACCAAGGCCCAAGCGTAGAGCGGCACGGTCATCTCCAGGTGCACATACAGTGAGGCGGGCAGCAGCCAAAACGGAGCGAGGACCAAGAAGGGCGGAATCGCCCATCTGATCATGTGCCGGCGGATGGCTCCCTCGCCGGCCAGATCGCGTGCCACCCAGCTGCGCATCGAGTCGGGCAAGCACCGTCCGTAGGAATAGCCGACGTACTGCCAGAGATTGGGTTTCGCGTCGGTCATGGTGGCTCCTCAGGGTGGATGTCAGGATTGTAATGCGCCGGCTGCCAGGGCGGCCGCGTTGATTCGGGTGAGGACCTGATGCAGGTTCTCGAGTTCAGCCAGCTCGACACCGAGACGCGCGACGACGGCGGGTGGGATCTCAAGTGCGCGCTCGCGCAACGCGATTCCGCGTTTGGTGAGCGTGACATCGGTGGTGCGCTCGTCGGCGGCATTCTTGGCGCGAGTAATCAGGCCAAGTCCCGCCAACCGTTTGAGCATCGGCGAGAGCGTGGCCGAATCCATCTGCAATGCCGCCGCGATCTGCTTGACCGACAGTGGCGACTGGTCCGCCGCGGGGGTCTTGAGGTGATCCCATAGCGCCAGCATCACCAGATATTGCGGATGTGTCAGGCCGAGCGGCTCCAGCAGGGGTCGGTACACCGCCAGGACCGCCCTGTTGGTGGTCGCGAGCGCAAAACACACCTGGTGCTCGAGGGCGAGCGGGTCGATCTCTCGCGCGGTCAGACTGGCCATATATGGATAGTAGGCTAATAGTTAGTACCCTATCTATATGAGGCCTCTCACACCGGACCGCGATCAGGCCTTCGACTCGGGAGGTAATACGCTCGCGGTCTATGGACGGATTCGAAGGACGCGGAGCAGTAATCACCGGCGGCGCCAGTGGGATCGGACTAGCCACCGCCGCTGAGTTCGCCCGTCGCGGCGCCCGCGTGGTGCTGGCCGACGTCGACAAGTTCGCGCTCGAACAGGCCGTGGCGCGGCTCGAAGCCGAGGGAGTCGACGCCCACGGCGTGACGTGCGACGTAAGGCATCTCGAAGAGATGGTTCACCTCGCGGATGAATCCTTCCGCCTGCTCGGCCAGGTCGACATCGTGTTCAGCAACGCCGGCATCGTCGTCGCGGGTCCGCTCGTGGCCATGACGCACGAAGACTGGCGCTGGGTGATCGATATCGATCTGTGGGGCTCGATCCACGCCGTCGAGGCGTTCGTGCCCAAGCTGATCGAGCAGGGCAAGGGCGGCCACATCGCCTTCACGGCATCCTTCGCCGGACTGGTGCCCAATGCCGGCCTCGGGGCGTACGGCGTTGCCAAATATGGCGTTGTCGGCCTGGCCGAAACGTTGGCCCGCGAGGTCAAAGACAACGGCATCGGCGTTTCGGTGCTCTGCCCGATGGTCGTGGAAACCAAGCTCGTCTCGAACTCCGAGCGAATTCGCGGCGCGGATTACGGGCTGGCGTCAACACCCGACCTGACGGAGGGGTTTGGCACGCTGCCTCCGACACAGGATCAAGGCGTGTCGGTCGATGACGTGGCCCGACTGACCGCCGACGCGATTATGGCCAACCGGCTCTACGTCCTGCCGCACGAGGCGGCCCGGAACTCGGTCAAGCGGAGGTTCGAACGCATCGACCGCACCTTCGACGACCAGCAGGCCGAAGGGTGGAAACACTAGCTCGACCGCATCGCGGGTGTTACGCCGATGACTCCGCTGGCTTCCAGGGCCGCGATCTCCGCGGGGGTCAAGCCCAACTCAGCCAGCAACTCGAAGTTGTGCTGTCCCAGTGTGGGTGCGGGATTCGCGTGAAACGCCTCCGGACCGCCGGAGAACCTCATCGGTACGGTGCTGAGCCGTGCCCGCCCGTTCACCGGATGCTCGACTTCTTCGAAGAAGCCGCGAAACGCCAGCTGCTCCAGCTCGGTCTGCCGATGTGGCTGCAGCACCTTTGCCACCGGCACGCCGGCGCTCCAGAGGGTCGCCACGATGTCGTTGCGACTGCGGTTCTCGCACCAGGCAGCCAGGTGCTCGTCGATGGAATCCTCGTTCTCGCGCCGGCCGGCCATGGTCGAAAGCGTGGGATCGGTTGTCCAGGAGGGTGACCCGATTGCCTGGCACAGTCTCTCCCACTGCTCGTCGGTCGCCACGGCGATGGCCACCCAGCTGTCGAGCCGGCCGAACTCGTCGACGTCGGCGCTGCGGTAGAGATTCTGGGGCACGGCCGTCGGTCCCCGGTTGCCGTCACGCTCGAGCAGCGCGCCATACGCCGAGTACTCGATGATCTGCTCGGCGGAAATGCTCAGCGCCGCATCGACCATCGCTGCCTCGACGAACACACCCGCACCCGTGCGGCGTCGGTGTTCGAGCGCCAGCAGTACCGCGTTGAGCGCATGCACGCCCGCGTTGGGGTCGCCGATCGAATACGGATCGTACGGCGTGCGGTCCGGGTAGCCGGTGAGCCAACTGACGCCGGACGCGGCCTCGATCACGTAGGCGAATGCCGGGTTGTCCCGCCACGGCCCGTCGAGGCCGAAGCCGGGCATCCGCACCATCACCGCATCCGGCCGAATCGATTGAACAGCAGCGAAATCCAGGCCGATCCGATCCAGCACCCTGGGCGTGAAGTTCTCGATGACCACGTCGCACGTCGCGATCAGCTGGCGAAGCAGCTCCTGGCCACGCACACTCTGCAGGTCCAGGGTCAGGCCCTTCTTGTTGGTGTTCAAGGCCTCGAAGATCGGCGACTTCTCCCACCACTGATCCTCCGTGATCGGGACACCGGCGATGAGCCGGGTGCCATCCGGACGACGGGTGGATTCGACGTGGATGACCTCGGCGCCGAGCATGGCCAGGAAGTGGGTGCAGCAGGGGCCCGCCCAGAATGTCGTCATATCCAACACCCGAAGCCCGTTGAACGGCAATGATTTTGCCGCACCGATCGGTTCGGGCCGCGGCGACAGATGCGCGGTGCGGTAATGCTCGGTGTGCTCCCCCAGGCGCGGCGCCGGATGCGGCTCGCGCAACTGCGCCGGGCGCATCCGATACGGGTGACCCGGCTGCTGGAAGCCGTCGCGCGGATTGCGCACGAACGAACCGCGCGCCACGAACTGATCGAACGATGCCACGTTCGCGCCGTTGGCGACGGGCGCGTTCGGAATGCGGAATGCCGTAGCCAGTTCCCGGATTTCGTCGACCGGGGTGCTGGCCATCCACGCGAAGATCTCATCGGCGTAGACATTGGCCAGCTCGGTGATCGACAGCGGCGACTCCTCGTCGATCCACTCCGGGTGACCCACCATCGCACACAAGTCGAACCACTGCTGCGCCGTGCCGCAGCCGAGATCCACCAGTCCGTCTTTTGCCTGAGCCACTCCTGGTATGGTCGGCCGCCGAGCGTCTCGCCACGGTCGGCCGAGCACTTCGAAATAGGTGACCGGGTAATACGTGAGACACAGGATCTGGGTTTCGAGCATCGACAAATCCAGCAGTTCGCCTGCCCCGCCGTCGATTCGGCGGTATCGCGATGCCAGGGTGGCCGCGCTGGCGTAGGCTCCGGCCAGGTACTCGCCGACTTGTCCGCCGACGAAGACGGGCGCCCGTTCCTGCTCGCCACGGCCGAGCCCGACGATTCCTCCCGACCACGCCTGCAGTGTGAACTCGGTCGCGGCACGGTCTCGCCAGGGGCCGTCCAGCCCGAACGGCGTGATCGCGGTGACGGTGAGATGCGGGTGGCGGCCGAGGATGGCGTGTGGCGTAAAGTCCGAGTGCTCAACGATTTTCGAACCGGCTGACCAAACCACCGCGTCCGCCGATGCCAGCAGGCGGTTCACCAATACGGTGTCGGCGTTCTCGGTGGGATCGGCCACCACGCTGTGTTTCCCGCCGGACAGGAAGCCGAACAAGGCGCCGTCACCGCCGGCCGGAATGGCTGTCCCGGAAGCCGACCACTCGCGCAGGGGATCTCCCTGGGGTGCCTCGACTTTGACGACGTCGGCGCCGCCGTCGGCGAGCAACTTCGTGCAGTAGGCGCCCGCGATACCGGTGGACAGATCGATCACCGCATAACCGGCCAGTGGCGGTTCGACGGACGCCACTATTTCTTTCTCTTCGCTTTGCGGGCTTTCTTGCTCAGCGCCCAATCGGCGGGGAACTTGCCGTCGTTGTCTTTGACCGCATCGCCCAGACCCTGCCTCACGGCGTCATCGAGCATCAGCTCGTCACCGACGTCCGGACGGACAGTGCCGCCCATCGACTCGAAGACGCCACTGAGCATGCTGCCCAGGTACTCGCCCTGGAACTGCTTCATGATTTCGAAGAAGACCTTCTGCATGAAGACCGGCCGGTCGAACGTGATCGTCGCGATCCGCGTCTTGACGTCTTTGTCGTACCGGATGATCTCTTCGGCTGCCGGCTCCGAGGCGTCGGGCATGGCTAGGGCTGCCAGGACGTGCTCGCGGTAAGCACTTCGGGGCCGTCGGCGGTAATCAGGACCGCTTCCCGCCCGAATACCGCGCCGACTCCTTCTTCCCATACGTAGCCCGTCACGGCGAGCACCATCCCCGGCTCCAACCGTTCGCCCGCCGCGGTCGAGGGCAGGTGCTTGGAGACGACGGGCGGGTCGAACCCCATGCCCAGGCCACGGGCCACCGGCATCGGCGGTTCGGGCTCCCCGGTGGCCCGATAGGCGGCCAGCAGTTCGCCCGTTCCCGCGCCGGGACGGCACGCCGCGATCAGCCTGCCCCACAGGCCCTCCCAGCGCCCGTACAGGGCCGCGGCGCCGTTGGGCGCATGCCTTCTATCGGCCGGCCAGGTCCGTCCGACCTCACCGACATAGCCACCCGCCAGAACTCCGGCGGAGAACGCCACCAGATCTCCGTCCTGGATACGACCGTTACCGGCGGCCCGGCGCCACGGGTGCTCGCGCGAAGTCACCCATGCGACATCTTGATTCGACGGAGTGCTCACCCCGCCGGCCGCCGCGGCCTCCAACAGGGCGCCGGCCAGCGCTTGTTCGCTTACCCCTGGCCGTAATTCCGAGACCGCCGCCGCCAGCGCCGACTCGGCCACCGCGATGGACTCCCGCAACGCGGCAATCTCCTCGGCCGTCTTGATCCGGCGGGCGGCCCGCATCGCCAACTCTCCGTCGACCAGCTGCGCGTTGGGGAACGCGGTCGGTAAGAGCTGAGCGAAAACCGGTGAGAGCGCATCGGTTCCGACCCGCCGGGCGGTTGCCGCACCCGGAATGCGCTGCAGTGCCGACATCGTGTTCATCGGATTCCACGAGATGCCGTAGAGGTTCTCGTGCGGGATGTCGTCGGGGATACCCTCGTCCCACGTGCTCAGCAGGTACACCGCACCGGTCTCACGAACGAGCACGCAGCCCGGACCGAACGGCCGGGTGCCTGCGACCCACAGTTGCGGCGCCCCGGTGACGTAACGAACGTTGGCTTGTCGGCCTAGGACCAGGACGTCGAGATCGTGTGCCGCCATCTGCTCTAGGGCCCGCTGGCGACGCCCCGAGCGCAGCGTGCGCTCGTCGGGCAGGACTTCAGTTGCCATAGGGGTCATAGGGGTAGTTGGTCAAACGAATCCAGCCTTCCTCGGTAATCACCAGCACCTCTTCGCTGCGATAGCCGCCCGTGCCGTCTTCCCACACCACGGGCTCCAGAACCAGCACCATCCCAGACTTGAGAACAAAATTCTCGTCGAATTCCTGGCCGAGATCCGTTCCTATCATCGGCATTTCGGCGGCGTTGACGCCGATGCCGTGGCCCAGGTAGAAGTGCGGCAGCCACGGCTTGGTGCCGCCATTGGCCTTGATCGCGGCCCGCCCCAGATCCGCGGCGGTAGCGCCGGCCTTGGCGACACCCAGCACCGCGCTCATGATCTCGAACCATTTTCCGAACTGCGCCTGCTGGCGCGGCGACGGGTCCCGGCCGACGAGCCAGGTGCGCCCGAAGTCGGAGCAGTAACCCTGGTAGGTGATGCTGACGTCGGTCCATAGCACGTCACCTTCGACGAGCTCGCGCTCCGTGCTCAGTAGCGGCAGCGCCAGGTCGCCGTGCGTGGTCCACACGCCCTCGGCCTTGCTCGACGGCATCACCTGCCAGATCGGCTCTAGCATGCTGGCCGTGGCGCCCAACTCGAAGGCACGGCGCAAAAAGCTTGCCGACAAATCGATCTGACGAATTCCGGGGGCCAGCCGCTTCTGGACTTCGACCATGGCTTCGTCGGTGATCCGGATCGCGGTGCGCATACACGACAATTCGTCCGGGGTCTTGACCGACTTGGCCGCACTGACGATGGCCGCGGCGTCGACGGGGGCGCCGTCCCGGAACAACAGGTTCGCACTACGAGACATCGCGCCCGTGCACTCGTCCACCGCGATCACCGCTCCGGGCGGAATCAGGCCGGCAATCGCCCGCGCGAAATTGGCTACGCCTTCCTCGAACTCGAGATAGACCGGCCCGTGCAAATGATCGGCGGGCAGGTCGGACTCCTGCGAGGCCCCTTCGCGGAACGGCAGGAACAGGTGCGGCCATTCGTCGCCGGCGACCACCACGGCCACCGGTCGCTCGACGTAGGACAGGCCGGCGTCGCCGAGCGGCCAGCTGGCACCGGTCGCGTAGACCACGGCATTGTTGCCGAGCAGGATCATCGCGTCGACGCCACGGTCGGCCATGGCCGACCGCAGCCGCGTCCCCGTCTCGCGGCGGAGGCGAGCCAGGTCGGGTGTTTCGGGAATCACCAGTCCGTTGCCGGTGCTGGTGTCCAGTTGCGCGAACGTCGTCACTGCAGATCCAAGAACTTCGTGATGTTGTCGCTGACGATTTTCTTCGCGTTCGCCGGGCCGACGGCGTCGACGACGGACTTCAGCGACTTCTCGGAATAGCCGTAAGTGCTTTCGTTGTGCGGATAGTCGCTGGACCACATCACCTTGTCCACCCCGATCTGGTCGATCAGCTGCAAGCCCAGCGGGTCGACCATGAACGACGCGCTCATGTGGGTGTCCCAGTAGTAGCGCACGTCATGCTCCAGCTGCCGGTTGAACATGTGTTGGTAGGACCCCATCAGGTGCTCGGCGTCTTGCAAAGCCCAAGGCACCCAGGCAATCCCACCTTCGAACCAGCCGATCCGCAACCCTGGATGATCGTCGAGAATTCCGGTGAAGAGATACTTGGCGAACTGCTCGCGGAAGCCGTCGATGTTGATCATCATGCCGACCACCACGCTGTTGAACTGACATGGGGTTTTCGGCGGGGTCTCGCCGATGTGATGGGTGATCGGAAGGCCGGCGGCTTCGATCTCATCCCACACCGGTTTCATCGCGGTGCTGCCGTAATCGATCACATTGCCGTCGTCATCCTTGCCCGGGTTCAGCGGCAGCAGGAAGGTCTTGAGGCCCAACGACTTCAATTCGGCCAAAGTCTTTCTGGCGCCTGCCGGCTCCCACCAGTTGATCAGGCCCGCGCCGTAGAAGTGTCCGTTGGAACGCTCTTGCAACTCGGCGATGTACTCGTTGTAGATGCGGAACGCAAGTTCACGAAGTTGCTTGTCCGGGTAGTGAAACAGTGCAAGTATCGCATTGGGGAAGGCCAATTCCTTTTCGACGCCGTCGCCGTGCAGCTCTTGGATCCGGGCCTCGATGTTGGTGCTCGCGGCGCCGGGCAGGTCGTCGTACTGCATCAGCACGGCGCTGAAGTCGCCCGGTAGGAACGACTGCCCCTTGCGCCCGACTTGATAGGCGCCGTCCTCATACCAAATGCGTGGCGCCTTGTCCTTCAAGTCGTCCGGGAAACGCTCGTAGAAAATGTCGTCGGCCAGCGAGATGTGGTTGTCGGCCGAGAAGACGACGGTCCCTTGCGGCAGGCCCACATCGCTGTCTGCGGCGTGGCCGCGCCGATCCTTCGGAGCGCCGTAGCCCCCGGGCGGATAGAGCGAAGCGGTGGTTGTCGGCGTTGACATTATTGACCCTCCATTTGGATCGGCATTTCAGAAGTGATCATCGGGCTGCTCAATGGATTCCGTTTACCAGGTAACCGGAAGCTCGTAGACGCCGTAGGCGAGCCGGTCGTGTTTGAACGGGATCTCTTCGAACGGCACGGCCAGTTTCATGGTCGGGATGCGGCGCAACAGCGTCTGGAACACGATTTGCAGTTCCGCTCGCGCCAGTTGCTGGCCCACGCACTGATGGCGGCCGTACCCGAAGGCGACGTTGCGGTCGGCCCCCGCGCGGTGCACATACAGCCGGTCGGGCTCGGGGAAGGCGTCGGGATCCCAGTTGGCCGGGGCCAAGTCGATGATGATGCCTTCGCCGGCGCGAATGGTCTCTCCGGCGATGTGGATGTCTTCCAATGCCACGCGGCGCTGGCCGTTCTGGATGATGCTGAGGTAGCGCAGCAGCTCCTCCACCGCGTTGGCGAGAATTTTGGGCTCTTCGGTATCGCGGACCACGGCGAGCTGGTCGGGATTCTCAAGCAGCGCAAGCACTCCGAGCCCGATCATGTTGGCGGTCGTCTCGTGCCCGGCGATCAGCAATCCGGTGCCGAGCTGCGCGGCCTCCTTGACGCTGAGCTCACCGGCCTTGACGCGCTCGGCAAGGTCGGACACCGCATCCTCGGCGGGGTTTTCCATTTTGGTCTCGACCAACTGAGCCAGGTACTTGTGCAGGCTCATCGCGCCTTTGGCGGTGTCCGAGCCGGTGGCGTACCGCGCCAGCCCCATCGTGGCGTGCTCTTGGAACATCTCGGCGTCCTCGTAAGGCACCCCGAGCATCTGGCTGATCACCAGGGACGGGACCGGAAGCGCAATGGCGGCAACGATATCCGCGGGCTTCGGCCCGGCTAGCATGGTATCGATGTGGTCGTCGGTGATCTGCTGGATCGTCGGCCGCAGGCCTTCCACCCGCCGGAAGGTGAACGGTTTGGACAGCATCCGCCGGAACCGGGTGTGCTCGTCGCCGTCGGCGGTGAACACCGACCGGGGCCGCTTGTGCACGGTCGACAACATGCCTTCGTTCCAGTGCGGGAAACCGGGCACCCGGTCGTCGACACTGACCCGCGAGTCGGAGAACAGTTCGCGCACTTGCTCATAACCCGTGATGAGCCATGGGGTGCTGCCATCCCAGATGCGAACCCGCGACAAGGGTCGCTCTTCGGCCAGCGCCATCACGTCCGGGGGCGGGGCGAACGGGCAGCGCTCGTTGCGAGCCATCGGGTAATCGGGAATCTCGGAAACGGCCTGCGCCGTACGACTCGTCAATGCGTCTGACATCTCATTCCTCGATATAGATGGCCTGAGCGGGGCACGCCGCGGCGGCCTGGCGTACCGCTTCGGTTTGCTCGGCGGATGGCTCCTCATTGAGCAGGACGACGACACCGTCTTCGTCTCGCTGGTCGAAAACCTCGGGTGCGTTCATCACGCAGTTGCCCGAGGATGCGCAAATGTTCTGGTCGACAGTCACTTTCATCAGCAAGCTCTTCATTCGTGCGGAGTGACCGGCGCCAGCCACAGCCCCACGATCGCGTCGATGAGGCCGAATGCGGCTGCGCGCCAGGAGGGCTGGGCCATTGCGACGCCCGCGGCGAGCGCACGTTCGCGATCGGCGCAGGTGTGCATCAACAGGTTTCGGGCCATGATGTTGCGTTCGAAGTGCACATCAGCCGGTAGATCGGGCAGGCAGCGGTTGAAGCCGTCGACCACCTGGACCAGTGACGGCGAACTGAGCGCGCCCTTCACGACGATGTTGTAGTAGGCCGGATCCGTCATCGCCTGTGCCGCAAACCGCGCGTACCAAGTGGGGTTGCCGAGATCCGCCAGGTGGTCGGTCAGCGGGCGCACCAAACAGGCCACCCAGTCCCGCAATTCGGCGTTGTCGCCCGACGCGAGCAGGTCGGCCACCATTTGCTCGCGCAGCTCCTCGACGGGTCCGCGGTGCTTCTCCTCGATGGCGCGCACCAGGTCGGCCTTGGTGCCGAAGTGGTAGCCCACCGCGGCATTGTTGCCTTGCCCCGCCGCCTCACTGACCTGCCTGTTCGACACCGCGAACACGCCGTGTTCGGCATACAGCCGTTCGGCGGCCACCAGGATCGCCTCCTGGGTGGAGCTGGCGCGCTCGGTGCGAACGGCTCGGCCTGCCGCGGTCATTGGTTTAGTCAACCTCGCGGATCTGTTTAAGTCAAGCGCTTGATTTAAATGCGTTGACGGCACATCCACCGCGCGGTCAGCCCTCGCGTTTTTTGGACGGGATGACCTTGCCGGCCGAAGTCCCCCCGTCCACCGGCAGCACGGTCCCGGTCACATAGAGCGACCGGTCGCCCGCGAAGTACAGCGCCGCCTGGGCAACGTCGTCGGTCGTGCCCTCGCGCTTGAGCGGCCGATCATCGCGCATTCCCTGACGAATCCGCGCCTCGAACTGCGCCAGCTCTTCCGGGTCCATCCCGGCGGCCGACTTACCCAGGATCGGCGTGGGTATGCTCCCCGGTGCGATGGCATTGACCCGAATCTCGTAGCGCGCCAGCTCAATTGCCGCAGACTTGGTGAACTGGATGACCGCGGCTTTCGACGCGCGATAGACCATCACCCCGCCACCGGCCTGGATCCCGCCGATCGAGGTCAGGTTGATGATCGATCCGCCGCCGCTTTCCGCCATGTGCCGCGCAGCATCTCGGGTACCGGCCATGACACCGAGGACGTTGACCCCCATCACGCGGTGGAAATCGGCTAGGTCGTCGTCGAGGAACCGGCGCAAGGGACTCGAAACTGCGGCGTTGTTGACCATGACGTGCAGGCCGCCGAACTTCTCGACGGCGGCAGTGACCAGCTCCGCCACCTGTTCGGGATCGGAGACGTCCGTCTTGTCGAACGAAGCGTTGGCACCCAGGTCCGCGGCCACGGCCGCGCCCCGGTCGGCCTCGACATCGGCGATCACGACCCGCGCGCCCTCGGCGACGAAACGCTCCACGATGCCGCGACCGATGCCCGACGCCCCGCCCGTGACGATGGCGACCTTGCCATCTAGTTCGTTAGCCACACGGAGAGTTAATCGGCGCCGACGGCTTTAAGTCAAGCAGTTGATTTAAGCCGGCGATCGTTGCGGGCAACCGGCAAACTTTGGCATCGCGTGCTGTGCCGCTGGCTAATGTTCGGCGCATGAGCGAACGGGCGATCGTCGGATTGCGACGTCGACGTCCCAGCTCGCCCTCGGGGGTTCCGGCCGGCCCACCCAAACACCATGCTTAGAGCAGTTCATCGGGAGTGAAAGGCACACTCATGAAGGTTTTGGTCGTCGGCGGCAGCGGGCTCATCGGGTCGCAGGTCGTCGCCATGCTGGCCGAGCAGGGCCACGAAGCTGTCCCGGCATCACCGCGCTCGGGTCTCAACGCCGTCACTGGCGAAGGTGTCGCCGAGGCCGTCGCCGGTGTCCACACGGTGGTGGACGTGTCCAACTCCCCGTCCTGGGCCGACGACGACGTCATGGAGTTTTTCACCACCTCCACTCGCAACCTCCTCGAGGCGGAGCGGGCGGCCGGCGTACAGCACCACGTCGGGCTCTCGATCGTGGGCGCCGACCGGTTACCCGACAGCGGCTACATGCGAGCCAAGGTCGCCCAAGAGAAGGTGATCGTGGAATCGGGAACCCCACACACCATCGTGCGGGCCACGCAGTTCTTCGAATTTGTTGGCGGCATTGCCGATTCGCTGGCCGACGGCGACACGGTTCGCGCACCGCATGCAGCGTTCGAGCCCATTGCTTCCGCGGACGTCGCCACGGCCGTCACCCGCGCGGCAATCGGCGCCCCGGCCGGGCTGATCAACATCGCCGGACCTGACAAGCGAGGCATGGACGACTTCCTTCGGATCTGGTTTGCCGCAACCGGCGATGCGCGCCAGGTGATCACCGACCCCGAGGCACGCTATTTCGGTGCATTGCTGGACGAGGGCAGCATCGTTCCCATCGACGGAGAGCAAGTGCGTATCTACCCCACCGCCTTCGGCGATTGGACGGCTTCCCGGGCGCACGGCGTCTGACACCCGGCAACAATTCTTGGTCAGTGGTTGCGTTCTGGCTAACTCCCTAGCACGGTATAACTCGCCAGGCACGTGTCGACCGACGACAAGGAGCGATTAATGCCGGTGCTACCCACCAGTGGGGTTTCCTTCGACGGGACGCGGCTTTCGCGGCGCGGGTTCATGGCGGCCGGCATCGCGGGCGGATTGACCCTGGCGGGGTGCGGCCACGCCACGCCCTCGGCGCCCAGCGCCGCGGCTCAGATGACCGACGCGATCAACGCCGCGGAGGCGGCCCGGCCGCGCAGCGGGCGCACCGTGACCGCCAGTCTGACCCCGCAGGTGACGCAGATCGACCTGGGTGGACCGATAGTCCGGACGATGGCATTCGGCAGCACCATCCCGGGGCCGGCGATCCGGGCCAGGGTCGGCGACGAGCTGGTGGTCAACGTCGCCAACCGGCTCGGCGAGCCGACATCGGCGCATTGGCACGGTATTGCGTTGCGCAACGACATGGACGGCGCGGAGCCCGCCACCCCGAATATCGACGCCGGCCAGGACTTCACCTACAAGTTCTCCGTGCCGAATTCGGGCACCTATTGGGTCCACCCACACGTCGGCCTCCAAGACGACGTCGGGCTTTATCTGCCGTTGATCGTCGAAGATCCGACCGAGGATAGTTACGACGCCGAATGGATTGTCGTCCTTGATGATTGGACCGATGGAATCGGGAAGTCCCCGCAACAGTGGTACGAGGAACTGGCCAATCCGGGCAAGCCGCCGATGTCCGGCATGCCGGCTCCGGCACCGACGACCTCGACGAGCCCGACAACCTCGACGAGCGAGACTACATCGACGAGCCCGACGACCCCGACGAGCGGGACCACCTCGGCCAGCCCGACCCCCGCTGCGCCGACGGCACCGGCCGGACGCGTCGGCACGAGCGATCTTCTTGGCGGCGATGCCGGAGACATCGCCTACCCGTACTATCTGATCAACGGTCGAATTCCGGCGGCTCCCACGACCTTCGAGGCAAAGCCGGGTCAGCGCATCCGGATCCGTTTCATCAACACCGGTGCCGACACCGCATTTCGCGTCGCGCTGGCCGGACATTCGATGACAGTCACTCACACCGATGGTTTCCCGGTGGTGCCCACTCAAGTCGACGCCCTGCTGATCGGTATGGCGGAACGCTACGACGTCATCGTGACGGCCGCCGACGGTGTCTTCCCATTGGTCGCACTGGCCGAAGGGAAGAACGCGCTGGCACGAGCACTGCTGTCCACCGGGAAGGGGAGCCCGCCCGATCCACAGTTCCAACCGCCCGAACTCACCAAACGAGTGGGCACCATCGAGATGTTCACCGCCGCAACGCCGGTCAACTTGGGCCGACCCGATCCCAACCTCAACCTTCCGGTCGTTTTGGGCGGCAATATGATGCAGTACAACTGGATGATCAACGGCGAGCCGTGGAGCAAGACCAATCCGTTGCAAATACGTCAGGGGCAGCGGCCGACCCTGACGTTCGACAACACCACGATGATGTATCACCCCATTCACTTACATGGACACACATTCCAGGTCATCAAAGCCGACGGCACCCCAGGCGCCCGCAAAGACACCGTGATCGTGCTCCCCAAGCAGAAGCTGAACGCCGTTTTGGTCGCCGACAATCCGGGGCGGTGGGTTATGCACTGTCACAACAACTACCATCAAGTTGCCGGGATGCAGACCATCCTGGACTACGTCTTCTGAGGCCCGGCGCCGAGAAATTCCAGCAGCAGCTCGTTGACGGTCGACGACTGCTCGATCTGCGGGCAGTGACCGGCGCTGGCGACCACTGCCGAGCGGGCGCCGTCGATCTGCTTGGCGATCTCGGCGGCCCAGCCCGCAGGTAGGAGCTTGTCCTCTCCTCCTTCGACGACAAGCGTCGGTACGCCGATGCGTTCGTAGGCTCGCGTGGTCGACGGCGTCGTCGGCCGCGCTGAACCGGGTCGGCGGAAGCGGGCCGCGGCCACCGCCTCCCATGCACCGGGGGCGGTGCTCGACTCGTAGCGTCGGCCCACGTATTGCTCGTCGGCCGGATAACCGGGGTCGTGGAACAGAGCTTCGACGATACGGCGCATGGCCGGCAGGCTCGCGTCATACTCCTGCAGCGCCTCAAAGTGCTTGTTCTGCTGGATCTCTCCACCACCGCAGATGATCATCAAGCTACGGACCGGCAACCGCGGCGCCTCCGACGTGGCGTCGTTGAGCAGGTTGATGGCCCCCATGGAATTGCCGGCGAAGTGCGCCGAGTCGATGCCGAGGACCTCGCAGAAGCGGGCCAGATGCCGAATGCGCATCCCCCGGCCGTCGACGAAATCGAGGACCTTCGCCGAATTTCCATAGCCCAGCATGTCCGGAGCCAGCACCCGGTAGTGCGCCGCCAGCGCGGAAATGTTGCGTTCCCAACCAAGTTCGGCACTTGCACCGAACTCACCGCCGTGCAGAAGCACCACCGGATCGCCTTCGCCGGCCTCCAGGTAACCGGTGGTCAGGCCGTCCACCAGCATGGTCTTGCGCGCAAAGTCCGTCACTTGATCGCGATCGGGTTGACCGGGGAGCCGACCGCGCCGACCACCCGCAGGGGCGGGGCGACGAGCTGGAACTCGTAGACGCCATCGGCGGCGCAGTCCTGCGCCAGCGCGGTGAGATCCCAATATTCGCCGAAGATCATTCCCATGTCGCGCAGGCAGAGCAGATGCAGGGGGAAGGTAATCCCGTCGACCCCGGATTCCAGGTCTTCGACCTGAAGGTTGTCTGCGGCCACGGCCGCGATCTCGTGATCATGCAGCCATTGGGCACATCGCCAGTCCAGTCCGGAATAACCTTCTGTCTTGTTTCCGGTCATCAGAAACCTTGTCCACCAACCGGTCCGGATCAGCACAATGTCGCCCCGCCCGATGGTCACGCCCTGGGCGCGAACCACATCGTCGAGTTCTTCCGGTGAGATCGGGTTTCCGGCTTCGAGGAAAACCTCCGCCCCACGATGGCGAACCAGGTCCAGCAGCACCCCGCGCGACGTGATGCCCTTGACGTCGACCTTGTCGATGCCGCAGTGATAAGCGCCCAAACTGGTCACCGAATCCGCCGGGAAGCCGTTGTACAGGTGGTCGTCGTAGTAGACGTGGGACAGCGCATCCCACTGGCTGGCCGCCTGCAGCGGCATGATGATCATGTCGTCGTTGAAACGAAACGGGTTGTCGGCCGTCATGTAGCTACTCAGCTGATGGGCCACCGGGTTACGCGGCCAGCTCGGCCCGTACTTGGCCAGCGTGTTCACATCGCCGCCGTCGACGGTCATGATGTGCACCGGGTTATGCCGAAACTCGAAGGCGCCCTGCGGGCCGGAGGCGCCGAAGTCGACGCCGAGCGCAAACACCTTGCCGTGCCGGACCAGGCTCGCGGCCTGGGCGACCTTGTCCGCGGTGATGAAGTTCAGGGTACCCAGCTCATCATCGTCGCCCCACCGTCCCCAGTTGGAGACGTCACGCGCGGCCCGCCGAAAATCAGTCATGTCGGCTCGACTCATATGGAGGGGCTCCTTCCTCGATTTCGCGAGCGATCGCCGCGCCCACGTTTCCGCCGTCGACCCAGATGATCTGTCCGGTGATGTAGCTGGCTGCACCACTATTCAAGAAGAGCAACACCGCAGCTTGCTCGGCGGGGTCGGAAACGCGCCCGAGGGGCTTGGGGATGTCGTCCAGGAAACCTTGCCCATACGCCGTGCGCAGCTGATCGAGGATCGGCGTCTCGGTGACCCCGGGCCCGGAGCAGTTGATCCGGATGCCCTTGGCGCCCAACGGCGTGGCGCTGCGCATGGTGTAGAAGATGATCGCTTCCTTGGACAGTTGGTAGCCGTTGCCCAATGCGTCGGGATGCGCGCGGCACCAGTCGATGCCCTCTTGCATCGTCTCGGTGTGCAGCAGCGGCGCCACCGCTGCCACGTGTTCCCGGAACGAGGCCGCCGCGAGCGAGGACACGCTCACGATGGACGATCCCGCGGCCATCTTGGGCACCAGCGCCTCGGTGACATGCCGCAGGCCCAGGAAGTTGATCGTGGCGACCAGCGTCGGGTTGCCGATCCCGGAGGAGACGCCGGCGACGTTGAAAAGCGTGTCGACCGATCCGCCGATGGACGCTATCGCGCCGTCGACCGATTCCGGGTCAGCGAGGTCGAGCTCATGAAACTCGTTGACCCCGAGCGACGGTCGGCGCTTGTCAAGACCGACCACCTCGGCCCCGAGTTCGGTGAGCTGCCGGACCACGTGTTCGCCGATGCCCGAAGCACATCCGGTCACCACCGCGCGGCGGCCGTCGTATCGCCACAACCCGTCGATTGCTCCCAACGCTCTTCCTAAGCCAGCGGCCTTCGGAGAATCACTTGCCGCGCTCCTCCCTGGCGCGCTGCGCCGCCTGGACCCGGCCCTCGTTGATCTCCGCCATGGCCTCGGGGATCTCGCTGGCAGTGAACTTACCGCCACGACCGGTGGGCAGGCCGCCGAAGGAGTAGTTTTCATCGAATTTCGGCGCGGTCGACCGGGGCCGCCGCGCTTCGACCTTTTCGATGACGGGTTCGAGCCGTTTGGTCTTCTCGGCCACCGCCTTCTGGTCGCGCTCGATGAACTCCGGCAGCACCTCTTTGCCCATCAGCTCGATGGATTCCATCGTGCCTTCGTGGCTGCGCGGATTGAGCAGCAGAATGATCTCGTCGACGCCGCTCTCCTCGTAGCCGCGCAGGAACTCCCGCACCGTGGCCGGCGAGCCGATCGCGCCACGTCCGGGGCCATAGGCTAGCGTCGGGTCTTTTTCGACCTCTTCGAGGTAGCGATTCCACACTCCGGTCCGCCCGGGGGTGTGCACGCCGGTCATGTAGTAATGCATGATGCCGAACGAGAAGAATCCGCCGCCCTGCCCGAGGCGTTGCAGAGCCTGGTCGTCGGTCTTGGCGACCATCATCGACAGATCGCCGCCGATGGCCAGGATGTTCGGATTGATCTGCGGTGTGACGGGCACACCGTTCTCCTCGAATTCCTTGTAGTAGCCGTTGACCCGCTCGGTCAGCGGGCCGGGACCGGTGTAGGCGAAACTCAAAGCCCCGATCGCCTTTTGAGCCGCCATCTGCACACTCGCCGGCCGGGTGCAGGCAACCCAGACGGGGGGATGCGGCTTCTGCAACGGCTTGGGCACCACGTTGCGTGCCGGCATCTGCACGTGCCGGCCTTCGAAACCGGAGAAGGGCTCCTCGACCATGCACCGGATCGAGACCTCGAGCGCCTCTTCCCATTGCGCGCGCTTATCGGCGGGGTCGATGTTGAACCCGCCCAGCTCACCGACGGAGGAGGATTCGCCGGTGCCGAACTCGACACGCCCGTTGGACAAAAGATCAAGCGTGGCAATGCGTTCGGCCACCCGGGCCGGGTGATTCACCAGGGGCGGCAGGTGCATGATGCCGAACCCGAGCCGGATGTTCTTGGTCCGCTGGCTGGCCGCGGCCAGGAATATCTCCGGCGCGGTGGAGTGACAGTACTCCTCGAGGAAGTGGTGCTCGGTCAGCCAGACGGTGGAGAATCCCGCCTTGTCGGCGGCCTCCACCTCGTCCAGGCATTCCTGCAACATGAGATGTTCGTCGTCCGGTGCCCACGGGCGCGGTAGGGCGAACTCGTAGAACAGTGAAATTTTCATTGTTACCTCCTCAAGAGACTAGGCCTGGCTGGCAAGGTGTTTCGCGGCGACAAAGCCGAAGGTCATGGCGGGACCGATGGTCGCCCCGGCGCCCGCATAGCTGCGGCCCATCACCGGTGCGGAGGTGTTACCCACCGCATACAACCCGGGCACGGTGGTGCCGTCGGACCGCAGCACTCGGGCGTATTCGTCGGTCAGCAGACCACCCGAGGTCCCGAGATCGCCGAGGACGATGCGGAACGCGTAGTAGGGCGGGTCACCCAGCGGATACAGATTGGGGTTGGGCAGGGTCGGATCGCCGTAGTAGTTGTCGTAAACGCTGTCCCCTCGGTTGAAGTCGTCGTCGTGACCCTTGCGCGCGAGTTCGTTGAAACGAGCTGCGGTCGACCGAAGTTCGGCTGCCGGAACACCGATCTTGGTGGCCATCTCGTCCCAACTCGTCGCCGCTTTGACCACGCCGGATTCCAGCCAAGCCTGCGGAACCTTACGGCCGGTGGGCACCGGTGCGCCGGGAAGTTTCGGTATCGGCAGGTGGCCGCCGACGACGTAGCGATTAAACGATCGGTGATCGGTGATCAGCCAGCAGGGGATATGGGTGACCCCGGACTTCTGGCCGTCGATCATGGCGTGGCCGAAGTCCATGTACGGCGCCGCCTCGTTGATGAAGCGCTTACCCTCGCCGTTGACGATGAATTGTGCCGGCATCATCCGCTCGTTCAGCATGAATTGCATTCGGCCATCCGGCCATTGGATCGCCGGAAACCACCACGCCTCGTCGAGCAGGTCGGTGGCGGCGCCTACCCTTTCGCCCGCGCGGATACCGTCACCCATTGCGGCGGGATTTCCGAAGCTCCAATCCTGGTCGACCACCGGTAGGTGCTCCTTGCGCCGGGCAAGGTCGTGATCGAAGCCTCCGGAAGCCAGGATGACCCCGCGGCGCGCACCGATTCGCTGCGTGGCGCCGTCCCGCTCGAGGACCGCGCCGGTCACCGAGCCGTCGACGCCGGTGATCAACTCGGTCATCGGCGCGTCCAACCACAGCGGAATACCGTTCTCTCGCAACGCCAACCGCAGCCGCGCGGCCAGTGACTGCCCAATCGCGGCCATCCGCTCGTTGAAGGCCCTCGCCTTGACCATCCGCCAAATCAGCTTCAGCAGCACGCCCTTGCCGGCCCATGACTGCCTGATGCGGTAGAAGGTCCGAAGGTCCTTGGGACCCAGCCAGATTCCCCGAGGGGCCAGCGCCAACGGCTGGAGCAGCTTCTGCTCGTCGACGCCCAGTTTCCGTAGATCGATGGCCGGCACATTGATGGTGCTGCCGAGTTCGGAGCCGCCGGGCAATTCCGGGTAATAGTCGGCATAGCCGGGCTTCCAGACGAATTCGAACCATCCGGAAAGTCCCTCGAGGAACTCCAGCATTTTTGGTGCCGAGTCGACGTACTGCCGGATACGCGCCTCGCTGACCAGACCCTCGGTGATCTTGAGCAGGTATTCGACCACACCTTCGGGATCCGGCGAATAGCCCTCCCGGCGTTGCGCGGGCGCCCCGGGCACCCAGATGCCCCCGCCCGACAACGCGGTGGAACCACCGAAGTAGGAGGACTTTTCGACCACCAACGCGTCGAGTCCACAGGCGTGCGCGGTCAGGGCGGCGGCCATGCCGCCACCGCCGGATCCGACGATCAGCACGTCGACGACGTGATCGAAGCCGTCCATCTGCGCACCGGTCATGTCGGCGTCGCCGTCCTGATGGCGAACCCGGCTATCAGTTCTTCGGCCGGCTTGTAATAGCGCAGCTTCGTCTCATACTGACCCGCGGTTTCCAGCGCGGCGAAAGCCGCTATCCAGGTACGGACTTCGTGCGCCGAGCTACCGCCCTCGTAGAGCACGAACGCATTCGACCAAAGATCGAACTCGGTGAGTCGGCCGTCGTCGATGATCTCCAAAAAGCGGTGGTCCCACGCCGGGTTGAGCGGTTGCAGCTCGCTATCGCCACCGGCGAAGGCCTTGGCCGCCTCGATGACGGCGGCCTGCCTGGCTTGTCGCTGCTCGGATGTCATCGGCCGGCCCTGCACAATGCGCTCTTGAACCTCCGGAGGCGCGGTCGCCAGCGTTGGCACCGGAGGACTGTGCGAGAGTCCACCGGATCCAATCACCAGGACCCGCTTGTCCACCGTGGCCAGATAGGTGCCGACGGCGGCGCCCAAGGCCCGGCACC
Organism: Mycobacterium sp. Aquia_216; assembly: GCF_026723865.1. Taxonomy (NCBI): domain Bacteria; kingdom Bacillati; phylum Actinomycetota; class Actinomycetes; order Mycobacteriales; family Mycobacteriaceae; genus Mycobacterium; species Mycobacterium sp. Aquia_216. The sequence goes on from NZ_CP113529.1 coordinate 5,608,987, forward strand.
GGTGCAACGGTCCTAGTGGCATCGCGACCGCGTTGATGAAGATCGGTATCACCGGACACGCCAACGCGTCCCCGAAGAGCTTCTCCAGCGGCTGCACGGTGCCGTGATCCACGTCCATGCTGGCCGATACCGCCACGTCGATGCCCGCGCCGAGCACGGCCTCCGCGCATTGTGAGGCCAGGCCGGTGGGGACGTCGAGCGGACCGGCGTGTGTGCCGTAGTCGCCAACTCCATTGGCATTCAAGCCGATACAAAACGACGGCATCGCCTTGTAGAAGAATCCGTTGTAGTGATCCGGAGAAAAGATGACGACGAGCTCGGGATCGTAATCGCGCACGAATTCCCGGGCCTGCGCGATGGCACCCTCGATGTCGTCAAGCAGGACCCGCGACGGCCCCGGAAGATTCAGGAGCGGGCTGTGGGACATACAGCACAGAGCCATTGCCACTGTCGACATCACCCCCTCCCGGGACGAGCGTGAGGGCATCAAGCAGCGACGCGCTGAGTTCGGGAGCGAGTTGAGCGATGCAGGCAGCCGCGATGCACCGATCGGGGCGCAGGAACACCACCGACTCCTGATGCACGTCGAACCAGGACTTGAGCCCGCCGGTGCGATCGCCCACGACGACGACATCCGGATCGTCGTGTCCGGTCCAGTGCAGCTGAGTCGACGGCCGCAGCGCAACAAAGCGGGCGCCCAACGCCTTCCACTTCGCGAAGGCCGCATCACCGAGAATCTTGCGCGGGTTGTTGTTCCAGCACAGCACGCCGAACCAGGGGCCCAGCACATCGTCCAAGAGCACGTCCTGCTGAGTACGGGTGTCCACCCGGGGCTGGATGAACAGCGTGCCCACCGGCGATTCGGTCCCGTGCGGCGCTTTGGGATTCACCGAGTGCACGACGGCCCCGTACTCGTAGCGCGGCATCGGCTTGAATCGCATCTCCAGCACATACCGCTTGAGAGTGGGCACAATTGACGCCGACCGCACCAGCACATCGCGCGCCGTAGCGACGCGACGGTTGGTCGGCGAGATGACGCGACCCACCATCGTGGAAAGGTCGATCATGGCCCGCGCGTGCTTGCGGCGTTCCATGTCGTAGGTATCCAGCAATTTATCGCCGGCCCGGCCGCTGACCACCGCCGCCAGCTTCCAACCCAAGTTGGCCGCATCCCGGATACCGCTGTTGTAGCCCTGCCCCTGCCACACCGGCATCAGGTGCGCCGCATCGCCGGCGAGCAGCAACCGGCCGCTGCGGAACGCACCGGCGATTCGCGAGTGGTGGGTGTACACCCGGCGCCGGATCACGTCGACCCGATCGGGCTGCGGCACCATGCGCGCCAGCATCTGCTTGAGGAACACCGGGTCCTCGGCCTGCTCGTCGGTCTCGTCGGCGTGAATCATGAACTCGAAGCGCCGAATTCCGTGCGCGATCGAAATCGAGGCATATGGACGTTCGGGATCGGCGCCGACTTCACTGTTCGGGTGGCCCAGCGGGTCGTTGGCGATGTCGACGACCAGCCAGCGCGTCGACGATGTCGTCCCGTCGAACGACACACCCATCATCCGGCGGGTCATGCTGCGACCGCCGTCGCAGCCGACGACGTAGCGCGCCCGCACGGTAGTGCTGCCACCGTCGCCGCCAAGCTCAACCGTGACCGCGTCGTCGACTTCCGCACAGGTAGTCATCGGCCGGCTCCAACGAACCTCGACGCAGTCGAATCTGTCCAAACCGACCAGCAATTCGGTGTCGACGAGAGGTTGGACGAACCCGTTGCGCTTCGGCCACCCGAAACGCGCGTCGGGAGGCGCCATTTCGGCGAGTACCCGGCGCTTGCCGTCGACGAAGCGCAGGATCTGGTTCGGAACCGTATGCGGCAGGACGCGATCGACCAGACCGATCGACTGAAACGTACGCAGCGACTCGTCGTCCAAGCCGACCCCGCGGGGGTAGTCGATCAGGCTGTCGCGTTCGTCGACCAACAGCGTTCGGACACCTTGGGCGCCAAGGATATTAGCCAGCGTCAGGCCGACCGGGCCCGCGCCGACGATGACAACGTCGACGTCTACCTCATCGGCCTGGTGCCCGGCGGCTGCCATCAGCGCCCCAGCAGAAAGTCGAGATGCAAGCGGTTGAAGGTCTTGGCGTCCTCGTATTGCGGCCAGTGACCACAACCGGGCATCACCTCGAACCGCGCGCCCGCGATCATCGACGCCATGCGGCGCCCCTCGGTTACGTCGGCGGTGGGGTCGTCACTGGTCCACAGCACCAGCGTCGGTGCGACGATCGACCCGTATTCATCCGGACCGAGGATGTTGCGGGCGCGAATCTCGGGGTCCTGCAATGCCATGATGTCGCTCATCGCGGAGACGAATCCTTGTTGGCGATATACGCGCTGGCGGCTGGCGACCAGGTCGTCGTAATCCTTGGACTTGTCGGCCATCAGCCATTTGATGCGGGCTTGCACCGTTTCCCAGGTCGGGTTCTCGGCGGCCGCCATGGACAGCGTGATGATTCGCTGCATCACCACGGGATCGGCCTGAGAGCCACCGGCGGTGTTAAGGACAAGTCGCTCAACCACATCCGGATGGTCGACCGCGGTGCGGGCTGCCACCCAGCCCCCGAGCGATTCGCCGCTGAGGTAAGCACGGTCCACACCGATGGTGCGCAGCACGGCCATCAGATGCTCGACATAATGGCTGACTTCCAGCGGGTGGCCCGGCTTGTCGGTGTACCCGTGCCCCAGCATGTCGATCGACCAGGTCCAGAAATGCTCGGCGTGCGCGCCCAGATTGCGCACGTAAGCCTCGGCGTGGCCACCGGATCCGTGCAGCAGCATCAGCACCGGCTTGCCCGGGTCGCCGGCGCGCAGATAGCGGGTCTTGACGCCCCCGGCGTTGAGATAGCCCTGCTCAAACGCGACACCCTGAAGATCGCTCCAGATGCTTTCGAACTCGGCCACGGCGCCTCTCTGCCCACTACTGGTGGAAATCTGGTTCTCGTTTTAGACTTATCGAGTGTGCGAATATCGCACACTAATGTGCGTTATATATTAGAGCTTCGCTCTCACATGGAGGTATGTCAAGGCTGTGACGGGTTCGGGTACCGGCTCGCAGACGCTGGCCAGGGGAATCACGGCGCTGCAAATGGTCGCGGATTCTCCGACCGGGCTGACCGTGCAGCAGCTCGCCGACCAGGTCGGGGTGCACCGGACCATCGCGTATCGCTTGCTGTCGACACTGGCGCAATTCCGCTTGGTAGCCAAGGGAGAAGACGGGCGCTACCGGCCGGCCGCCGGCCTCGCGGTGCTCGGCGCGTCGTTCGACCGCAATGTGCGCCAATTGAGTCTGCCTACGCTGCGTGCTCTGGCCGACGAGCTGGGCACCACCGTGTCCCTGCTCGTCGCCGAGGGTGACCAACAGGTGGCGGTCGCGGTGATCGTGCCGAGCCACGTCGCCTACCAACTGTCCTTCCACGAGGGCAGCCGGTATCCGCTGGACCGTGGCGCGGCCGGAATCGCCTTGCTCGCAAGCCTTCCCCCGCGCCCGGGTGAACGGGACCTGGTGTCGCGAGCGCGCGAGCGTGGCTGGGTGAGCACCTATGGAGAGATCGAACCGAACACCTACGGCCTGGCCGTGGCGGTCCACCGCCCGGCACCGTCCCCGCCGACCTGTATCAACCTCATCTCCCATCGCGAAGATGTCGTGCTGCGCGGCAGGGATGCGGTCGTCAAAGCCGCGAAGCAGTTATCCGAGCTGCTGAGCTGAAGGGATAGCAGTTGATGTTGTGGGATTCCGAAGTCGACGTCGTCGTACTCGGCACCGGCGGCGCCGGGCTTACCGCCGCACTGTCGGCGGTGGCCGCCGGCGCCTCGGTCGAGGTGTACGAGAAGGCCCCGACCGTCGGCGGCACCACCGCGGTGTCGGGTGGCGTGGTGTGGATCCCCGCCCATAACCGTTCTCCCGAGGGCAAATTGACCGAAGACGATGCGCTGCGGTACCTGCGCGCGCAGTCCCACGGCACCATGGACGACGCTCTGGTCGAGACTTTCGTGCGGACCGGCCCCACGATGCTGGAATTCGTGGAGGGACACAGCGGCCTGCGCTTCGAAGTCGCCACCGGTTTCCCCGACTACCGCCCGGAGCTGCCGGGCGGACAGCCGACCGGGGGTCGGTCGCTGAGTGCGGGGCCGTTCGACCTGAACCAGCTCGGCGACTGGGCCAACCGGATCACGTCGTTTCCGGCCGACTGGTCCAACGTCGGTATCGATGCCGAGACCCGGGCGCGCCTGCACGTGACGATCGACGAAGGCAGCGATCTGTGCGTCGCCGGCACCGCGCTGATCGCGGGGCTGCTCAAGGGATTACTCGACGCCGGGATCACTCCGCAGACCAATGCCCGCGCCGAGGAACTCATTGCCGAGGGCGGTGAGATCGTCGGGGTGCGCATCGCGCTGCCCGGACGGACCGTCCAGGTGCGTGCGCGCCGCGGAGTCGTGTTGGGTGTCGGCGGTTTCGAATGGGATCCGGGTTTGGTGCAGGCCTTCCTGCGCGGCCCGATGCACGGCGCCGTATCCCCGCCGAACAACACCGGCGACGGGCTGCGCATGGCGATGGCGCACGGCGCGGATCTGGCTAACATGGGCGAAGCCTGGTGGGTCCCGATCGTGCAAATCCCCGGCGACACCATCGACGGCCGGCAGCGCAGCCGCAGCGTGCGACTGGAGCGGACTCGGCCGCGCAGCATCATCGTCAACCAAGCGGGGCACCGATTCGTCAACGAGGCATGCGATTACAACTCGATGGCGGGCGCGTTCCACTACCTGGATCCCCGAGGTGGGTATGTCAATGACCGCGGGTGGATGGTGTTCGACTCAGTTCACCTGCAGCGCTATGGATTCCTGGGTATCGCTCCCGGGGAACCGGTTCCGGACTGGTTCTGCGAGTCCGCGGACCTGAGCGAACTGGGCGCCAAGACCGGCATCGACGCCGACGGTCTGATCCACACGATCGACGATTGGAACCGCCATGTCGCGCAGGACGCCGATCCCGACTTCGGCCGCGGCTCCAGTGCGTACGACGGCTATTGGGGCGACGACACCGCCACCACGGCTGCCGGAAAGACACTGGGCCCGATCGACACCGCACCCTATTACGCGGTGCCGGTGAGCATCGGCGCGATGGGCACCAAGGGCGGTCCGCGCACAGACCACGACGGCCGCGTGCTCCACGTTAACGGGGAACCGATACCGGGCCTGTTCGCCGCGGGCAACACGATGGCCGGCGCGACCGGCCGGGCCTACGGCGGTGCTGGCGGAACCATCGGTCCGGCAATGGTTTTCGGCTACCGCGCGGGCTACGCCGCCGCCACCGGGAAGTCTGTCGACCTGCAGTAGCCGCGGCCGTGCCGGCTCACGGGCGCAGCGGCACTTCCACGCAAATGTGAGTTCCCACCGGGGTATCGAGGAAGACGAACACTCCGCCGGCGGCGTCCACCCGGGCCCGGTGCGACGCCAGCCCGATGTGGCCCTGCCCCAGTCGGCGTGCCATCGTCTCGGTGTCGAATCCCACACCGTCGTCGACGACGTGCAGCACACACCGGTGATCGGTGACTCCGAGCGTGATCGATGCGTGACGGGCTTGCGAATGCTGCACCACATTGGATACCAATTCGCGCACCACGCCGAAGACGATCGGGTCGATCTCGTTGCGATTCGGGTAATCGATGTCGGTAGAGATCTCGATCCCCGAACGGTGCGACGTATCGGAGGCCAACTGTTGCACGGCAGCGCCCAGACCAACCTGCTCCAGGACGGCGGGGTGCAGCTCGAATGTAGCCTGCCGCAGGCTCTGTGACGCGATTTGCAGACCGGCCAGCGCACGCTCGACGCGCTCGTCGCCGGGCAGCGCAGTCTCCAGCTCGACGATTTCCTGGCGCACCGCCAGGATGTCTTGCAGTGGTCCGTCGTGAATGGTTTCCGAAATCCGGCGCTGCAGCACGTCCTGGGCGGTCATCGTCTGCGCGAGCAATTCCTCTCGCAGCACGCTCAGGCCGGCCACCGAGCGGGTGTGCCGGTCCGCGATGCGGACGGCCATGTACGCGGTGGCGCAGAGGAACCCGTACAGCACGAAGCGGAAAGTGGCCTCGAACAAGCCGATCGAGCGAAGCATCTCCGGGTCCTGCAGCACCGCGATCGCGAACCCCACCATGGAGAAGATCAGCACCACCGCGGCGCGTCGCGACGAGACGTCGAGGCCTAGCAGGATGGGCAGCATGGTCATGATCAGCAGCGGATAGATCCCGTCGGTGGACAGCAACTGAAAGACCGTCAAGGCGACAACATCGACGACGGTGAAGGCAACGGGTTCCAGCCGGCCCAAGGCAATCCTTTGATGGAACGGGGAAAACGCCAGCGCCATGGCGCACAGGGCGACCACCGCATACGCGACGATCAATACACCCTGTTGCCGCCACTCGGATCGGTTCGTACCGATGATCATGGCGGCGACCATCAGTCCCACCACACCAATCCGAACCACCGACGCAATGCGATACGAGCGCAGCTGGTGAACCCTGCGAACTCGATGCAGTTCCGCATCGCTGGTATCCGCCACGCGAACACAATATTCATCGGTGCTCGCTGCCCGGAGGCTAAATGGCAAAACCGGCATCAGGTTCTCCGTCGTGGCAATCTGCGCTGGTGCGGCAAACCGCTACACTGTCCGCCATGACCGGCGGAGCAACGCCCGAGAAGGTCCGCGTCGTCGTCGGCGATGACCACCCGCTGTTCCGTGAAGGGGTAGTGCGCGCGCTCGCGTTGAGCGGTGAGGTGCACGTCGTCGGCGAAGCGGATGACGGTACGCAGGCACTGGAACTGATCAAGGAGCACCGGCCCGACGTCGCGTTGCTCGACTTCAGGATGCCTGGCATGGACGGCGCGCAAGTGGCCGCGGCGGTGCGCGGCAACGACTTGCCGACCCGCGTGCTGCTGTTGTCGGCTCACGACGAGTCGGCGATCGTGTATCAAGCATTGCAGCAGGGTGCCGCCGGCTTTCTGCTCAAAGACTCGACGCGCACCGAGATCGTCAAAGCCGTGCTCGATTGCGCGAGTGGACGCGACGTGGTGGCACCCTCGCTTGCCGGAGGTCTTGCCGCACAGATTCGGCAGCGCGCAGAACCGAGTGCGCCTGTCCTGTCCGCTCGAGAGCGCGAGGTGCTCAATCGGATTGCTCGCGGTCAGAGCATCCCCGCGATCGCCGCCGAGCTGTTCGTGGCGCCGTCCACGGTCAAAACGCATGTGCAGCGCCTATACGAGAAGCTCGGGGTCAGCGACCGCGCGGCCGCCGTCCACGAGGCCATGCGGCAAGGTCTGCTCAACTAGCGGCCGGCCACACTTCCGGCTCCCGAATCGGCGCCGGCGGTTCTTCGCACAACATTGCCTTCGCGTGGGCCTCTGCCTCGGCGACCAGGTGGCGAGCCCGGCGCTCCAACTCGTAGAGGTGGCCGGCGCTGATACCGGCGCCGATAAGCCGCTGCCGGGCCAGGACCAGGGGATCCACCGAGGAGACACCGTTCGCGCGTTCGGTGACCGCCTGAACCACAACGGGGCCCGCGCCGGCGCCCGCTCGTCGCACCGCTTCAGCAACCGAATCGCGAACCGCCGCAACGTCGTTGCCGTCAACACGCAGCACCGGCATCCCGTGGCTGTCGCCCGCGTGAATGTCGCGACGTGCGTTCTCGACGACGAACACCACCGGAAGCTGCCAAGACATGGCGATGTGAGCGGCCTCGGTGAAGTCCGCGGATTTCGCGTCACGAGTCTCCATGACACATATCGTGACCCTGCCGTCGTCGATCAGTTGCTTGCCGTAGGCGTGTCCCACCGCCAGCAGCGGTGACTGCCGCAAAGAGTCTGAGAGGGAAGACAAACCACGAACAGAAGCTCCGAGTTCCTCGTCGCTGTCGAAGTTGGGGCCGATCAGCGCGGCGATGGCCGGGCCGAGCGGCAACGCGCACCCGATCTGCTGGGCATGCTGCAGATGGACGATGCCGGTGGTCATCAGGTCGCCCGGACGAAGCGCCGCGGCGGTACCGATAGCCACTGCCTCCTGGCCGAACGCGGCCCGTACCGGCTGGTTGAGCAGACCGTCGATGCGCAACTCCTCCACTGCCATGTCGAGCAGGCGCAAGACCCACATTTGCCGGTACAACTCCAGCTCGTCGCGCAACCGCGCCGCAGACAGTTCAGGTGTGCGAGTCATGTTCCGGTCTCTCCTAACTCGTCGTGGATACAAGAGCTAAGTTAGGCCGGTTCAGCTGGGCAAACCTCCGCCGATCGGGCTGCAATCCGGATGAATGCCCGTTCCCCCGATTGGGGGACAAGCGACGATCAATCCCGGCGCTGACCTGCGCGTAACAGCAGCCGCGCGGCCGCCGAATACGGGTCGTCCTGCCCATCGACCACCGCCCGGGCGAGCCCGTCGAGATCCGGCTGGGTCCGCAGCTGGGTCTGTGCCAGGGAAAGGATCTGCGCACGGGCGCGAGCCAGCCGACGCTCCCGGCTGTCGGTGCGGTGATGGTCGTCGATGGCGGCGACGAGGTCCGCGACGCCCTCGCCCCGAGCGGCGATCAGGCTGACGATGGGGGCCTCCGTCTCGGCCCGCAGATCCCGCACGGTCTGTTCGGCACCATCCCGGTCGGCCTTGTTGACCACCACGATGTCGGCAATTTCCAGCACGCCGGCTTTGGCGGCCTGGACCGCGTCGCCCGCCCCGGGGTTGAGGATGACGACAGTGGGGTCGGCGACGGCGGCAATCTCGATCTCGGATTGCCCCACACCCACGGTTTCCAGCAGCACCATGTCGTAACCGATAGCACCCAGCAGTCGGATGGCCGCCGGAACCGCGGCAGCCAGACCGCCGAGATGACCACGGCTGGCCACCGAGCGGATCAATACCTCAGAGTCGTTGATATGCGCGGCCATTCGAATCCGGTCACCCAGCAGGGCGCCACCACTGAACGGCGACGACGGGTCCACCGCCAGCACGGCCACCCGGCTGCCACGCTCCCGGTAGGCACCGACGAGGGCCGCGACCGTGGTCGACTTCCCCGCGCCCGGCGGGCCGGTGATACCGACAACACGAACCGTCAGCGCGGTTGCCGGGCCGATGCTGGCCAGCACCTCGTCGCGCTGCTCCCCCTCGACCAGGCTGAGCAGCCGACCCACCGCGCGTGGAGACCCGTTGCGCGCTCCGGTAATTAGGTCGGCGATGGTCATGGACACATTATGGAGCCGGGACCTCGATGACCGTCGCGGAACCCGAGCGCACGCTGACCGCCACGCGTTGCACAGGTGTTCTCCAATTCAGCCAGCACAGGCGCGGGACTGCGAGAACAACCACGCATTTACGCGAATATTTTTCGCTTAAACAGAAAACATGAGTTGCAGCGAGGGCTGTCGCCCGGGCCGGCGACTAGCATCGCGTGCGATGACTCAGTCGGAGGGGACCATCGCGGTCCCGGGCGGAAATGTGTGGTTCAAGCGCGTCGGCGGCGGCCCGGGCCTTCCCCTCCTGGCCGTGCACGGCGGGCCCGGCGTCCCGCACAACTACTTGCTTTCGCTGGAACGCCTGGCCGACGAACGTGAGGTTGTGTACTGGGATCAGCTTGGCTGTGGAAACTCCGAACGCCCGTCAGACACGAAACTATGGACGGTGCAGCGCTCGATCGCCGAAATGGATGCCGTCATCCAAGCGCTCGACCTGGACCGCTTCCATCTCTTCGGTAATTCGTGGGGCGGAATGCTGGCGCAGCAGTACATTCTCGACGTCCCGTCGACCGCGGTCAGCCTGACCATCTCGAACAGCATCGCGTCCATACCCGCGTTTTCGGGCATGGTGGCCCGGCTCAAAGGCGACTTGGACCCGGCCACTCAATCCGCCATCGACCGTCATCAAGCCGCCGGCACGACACACTCGCCCGAATACCAGGACGCCGTCCGTATCTGGAACGAGACGTATCTCTGCCGTGTTCACCCCTGGCCTGCTGAACTCCAGGACGCATTCGCGCGCATGGGAACCGAGATCTTCGAAACAATGTTCGGCCCCAGCGACTTTCACATCATCGGGACCATTCGCGACTGGGACGTGTTCGACCGGTTGACCGAGATCGCGCTGCCGACCCTCGTCGTCGCGGGCCGCCATGACGAGTGCGCCCCCGAGCACATGCGAGAGATGCACCAGCGCATCAAGGGCTCGCGCTTCGAGTTGTTCGAGTCGAGCTCGCACATGCCGTTCATTGAGGAGCCAGACCGGTTCGACGATGTGCTGCGAGATTTCTTGCGGCACCACGACGACGGCTGAACGACCCGAATCCCAGTAAGCCCGGCCTAACGCCTCCCGTCCGGCGATGCGGATGGCTGGCCGCGACACGCATGCCCGACACGCCGACCGCCCGTCGTCAGGACCGGCCGCATCGGTCGCTACGGTGCTGGCAGACGGTCGGGGTGACCGACACCACACCAGCGACACGGGTTAAAGCGTTGCTGGACCCGCCTCGTGGGGTACGGGTCACTAGACCGACAACATGACTACGGAGGGAGCTCCATCATGAGCGACCGCGACAGTGGACTCGTGGAAGGCATCAAGGGCGTCATCGAGGACGCGATCGGGAAGACCAAAGAGATCGTCGGCATCCTGATCAACAACGAAAGTCTCCGCAAGGAAGGCCGCGCTCAGCAGGACAAGGCGCAGGCACAACGCGACGTGGCCAAGAAAGAGGCACAGGCCGAGACCGCGCGTGGGGCTGAGAAGACCGCCGAGGCTCGCGAGAAGGCCGCAGCGAAGAGTTAGTCACACCCCGTCCAGGAACTGAGCCGCGAAATGCGGCTCAGTTTTTGGCGGCGTTGAACTTGGCGACGTTCGCTCGGAAGTCCTCGGTGAGGAATGACTGGCTTTCGGCCGACAAGGCGTAGTCCAGGCTGGCGAGCACCGCACGCTCCAGATGGATGTTGAGCACCCGCTTGGTGCTCTCGACGGCCTGTTGGGGCAGCTCCAAAATCTTTTTGGCGCAAGCGATTGCCTCCGCTACGGGGTCGGCTGCCACGTGATTGGCCAGTCCGAGTTCAACGGCGCGTTGGGCTTTGATCCGGGTGCCGGTCAATGCGTATTCCTTGGCCAAGAGCAGGCTGATGTGCAGCGGCCAGGTCAGCGGTCCACCATCGGCGGCGACCAATCCCACCTGCACATGTGGATCGGCGAGGTACGCGTCTTCGGCGATGTAGACAATGTCACTCAGCGCGACCAGGCTGCAACCCAGACCGACGGCCGGGCCATTCACGGCCGCTACCACCGGAATTCGGCACCGTGCCATGCCCAGTACGATCTCGCGTCCATCTCGAATGGTCTTGGCCCGCAGGTCGGCGTCGTTCGAGAGTTCTTCGAGATAACCGAAATCGCCGCCGGCCGAAAATGCCCGGCCCGCACCGGTTATCACCGCCGCACGGGCGGTGGGGTCATCCGTCAATCGCTGCCACAGCCGCGCCAGCCCGGAGTGCAGATCATCGTTGACCGAGTTCAGCGAATCCGGCCGGTTCAGGGTGATGATCCGCAGCGCACCGTCGACGCGGACATCGATTTCAGCAGGCATGTCGTACACGTCAGACTCCCAATCCCAAGATTCGTGAAGCGATGATGTTCTTCTGTATCTGTGATGTCCCGCCCATGACGCTCTGTGCGCGGCTGTACAGGTAGGCGCTGAGCAGATCTGGGTCGCGGGTCCCGGCGACCGCCAGTGCGGCGTGCCCCACGGATTGTTCGACCCAGGTCATCAGCAGCTTGTCCAGCGAACCTTCCGACCCGTGCGACACGCCATCCAGCTGCTCGGACAACCGCCGCCGCACGTGATGCGTCAGCATATCCGACTGAACCGCCGCCCACGCCAACTCTTCAGGAACCGGGCCTTCGCGATCAACCCAGTGCGCCAACAGTTGTCGGACGAGCTTGCCGTATCGCGCGGCATAGCCGAGAGTGGAAGGCTCGCGTTCGTGTCCGACGACGGTCATCGCCACCGCCCAGCCGTCGCCGGGAGCGCCGACCATCCGGTCCGCCGGCACCGTGGCGCCGTCGAAGAACACCTGGCCGAATTCGTTGCTGACCCCGTTCATCATCTGCAATGGACGTTGTTGCACGCCAGTCTGTTTCATCGCGATCACGAACGCCGACAGACCCCGGTGTCGCTTGGCGTCGGGATCGGTGCGGGCCAGCAGTAGACACCAGTCGGCCACGTCGGAGTAGCTGGTCCAGATCTTGTGCCCGTGCACGACGTAGTTATCGCCGTCCCGGGTGGCGGTGGTGGTCAGCGACGCTAGATCCGAGCCCGCGTCCGGTTCACTGAAGCCCTGGCACCAGCGCTCGGTGCCGTTGATTATGCCGGGCAGGAAGCGCTTGCGCAGTTCATCACTGCCGTGCGCGCCGATGCCGTAGACCAGGTAGCCGACGCTGGGACGGGGCGGGGCGCCGGCGCGCACCAGCTCCTCGTCGACGATGACGTCGTACACCGGCGCCAGGTCCTGCCCGCCCCAATCGCGTGGCCAGGACAGTCCGAAAAAGCCGTTCTCGTACAGGGCGCGATGCCAGTCGGCCATCCGCGCCCAATACTCGTCGCCCGAGCCGGAGAATTCCTTGGCATGCGCCGAAAGCCACGTACGCAGTCGCTCGCGGAAAGCCGCCTCGTCGGGTGAGTCACGAAAGTCCAAGATCGATCTCCTTCAGCGCGACGGGCCACAGCTCTGTCGATGTCAGGGCGCGGCGCAGGTAGACGTGTGCGATGCACTCCCAGGTGTTGCCGATCCCGCCGTGTACCTGAACCGCGGTCTCGCACACGGTTCTGGTGGCACGCGCGCAGTAGATCTTCGCGATCTGGGCAGCCCGGATGGCGCGCGCCGGCGCGAGTTCGTCGACGCCCCAGGCGGCGTGGCGCAGCACGCTCACCGAGCCTTCAATCACGGCAAGGCTTTCGGCCAACAGGTGGGCGACGGCTTGATACGAGCCGATCTGCTTACCGTACTGTTCGCGAATCTTCGCGTAGTCGCAGGCGACGGCCTGCGCACCCCGGGCGATTCCGACCAGGTCCGCGCACGTGGCAACCAACGCGAGCGCGTACCACCGGGCCGAAGTGTCGTCCGCTAGCTCGCCGAGCGTCTCTGCTGAGCCTCCCAATTCGGCTTCGGCTCTGGTCAAGTCGGCACCGTCGCGCACGGCGCCGAGGTCTGCGGCCAGCACCGTATTGGCGGACAGCGACAAAGCGCGCCGGGCACCGCGCGCGTCGATCGCGCGGTCAGCGAGCGCCACCGTGGTCGGGGTGGCCGCGCCGGCCTCGACACCGATACGGTGTGCCAGGTCATCGGCCAACACCGGGCCGAGAAACGGGGTGTCGACCAACCGGCGCCCGAATTCCTCAGCGACAATGGCGACTTCGACCCCGGAGGCTCCATCGGCGCGCAGTGACCTCCAGCCCGTCGCTGCGATCTGCTTGTCCAGCCGCGCGATTCGGCTGTCGTCGGCGAGGTCGGCTACCGTCGTCGGCCCCAGATCATCGGCCAGCTTCGCGGCGGCATCCCGTAGCTGTTGCTGTTCAGGTGTCAGACGTACATCCATAGCGCTCCTTCAGCACTCGGCGCAGCACCTTGCCCGACGGTAGGCGAGGAATATCAGGCACGAAGACGATGCGGCTCAGATGTTTGTAGGACGCCAGTTTCTCGTCCACCCGGGCGGTGAGGTCGGCGGCGACCGCCTCCGTGTCTCCGGGAGCATGAGTGGCGACCGCGGCAACGACGGCCTCGCCGTTGAGCCCGTCCGGAACCCCGAACACCGCACAGTCTTTGACGGCGGGATGACCGTGCAGCACCGTCTCGATTTCGGCGGGTGCGACTTGAAATCCGCGCACCTTGATCATCTCTTTGAGGCGGTCGGTGATCCGCAGCCAACGGTCGGTGTCGAGCCAGCCGACGTCTCCGGTGCGATACCAACCGTCGCAGATCGCCTCGCCGGTCGCCTCGGCCGGCAGGTAACCGGCCATCAATGTAGTCGACCGCGCCTGGATCTCACCGACCGCGCCCGGACCGACCGGCTGTCCGGTCTGCAGCGAGACGATCCGCAACTGCACCCCCGGCACCGGGCGCCCGACCGTGTCGAGCCGGGCACCGTCGAGCGGATTGCACGCGATGACAGGTAGTTCAGTGGTTCCGTAGGCCGGAAGCCATCCCACGCCGGTGCGCCGCGTGACGGTCTCGGCGACGCCGGCACTGACCGGTGTTGCGCCCCACATGATGAAGCGCAGTGACGACAAGTCGTATGACTCGAGCCTTGGGTGCGAGGCGATGGCCAGAGCGATGGGCGCCACCGCCATTTCGATTGTGATGCGGTCTTTTTCGATGTGATGCAGTATCCGGTCGACATCGAAACGGGGATGCAGCCGCAGCCAGGCGCCGGTACGCAGCGCGGTGATGATGTTGAGCAGACCAAGGATGTGCGACGGTGGTGTGGCGACCTGTATTCGATCCTGCCGGGTGAGTTGCAACGCGTCGCGCCAGTGGCGGACCGCGTCGGCCAATGCGGTGTGGGTGTGCCGGACGGCCTTCGGTAAACCGGTGGTGCCCGAACTGAAAACCAGCACCGCGTCGGCGCGCGGTGGCCCCGCCAGCGCTATGGGCTCCGCGGGGGCGACCGGTTCATCCAGGTGCAGCATCGGCATCAGCCCGGCCAGCACCGGATGGTCCCCGACCGCATGGCTTGGATTGGTCAGCGCCAGCGCGTGGTCGACCTCGTCGTGCTTCCATGCGGGACTGATGAGTACCGCCGTAGCCCCCAACCGCCAGATCCCCAGCAGGACGGCGACGAACTCCGGCCGGTTGGATGACATGACGGCTACCCGCTGGCCCGCGGCGACACCGTTTCTGGCCAGCGCCGCAGCCAAACTGTTGGCCAGCATGTCGAGCTGGGGCAGGCTGAAGTGCCGTTCCTCGAACACGAGCGCGGCCGGCTCGGTCACGTCCTGTCCTTCCCCGCAGGCCACGCTGACCCGACATCGGTGCACTAGAGAAGATGCTATCGCTTAGCGAGAATAGTATTCTCTATACTGAAGAACGCAAGTACGGGTGGGGCGGCCACGGTGCGTTTCAGCGTGCGGCGCTCACGGCGACGACCGAGGAGACTCCAAGGGTGGCAGATCCCACATCGAATGGTGCCGAGCCCGGCACGGTGACGATCTACCTGGAACGCAAGAAGGCGACGGTGTCGCTGGTTGCGGGCGAGACACTCCTGGAAAGCGCACGGCGGGCCGGCCTGGATCCCCCGTTCAACTGTGAGGCCGGCAACTGCGGCACGTGCATGGCCCGGCTCGAGCACGGCCACGCGACCATGCGGATCAACGACGCACTCGACGACGACGAAGTGGCCGACGGCTACATTTTGACGTGCCAGGGCGTACCCGATACGGATTCGGTCACCGTGCGCTACGAGTAGTCACAGAGAGGTGACAGCGATGGCCAAGGGCATCATCCTCGTTGAGAGTCGACCCAGTTCGCCCGAACGCGAGCAGGAGTACAACACCTGGTACGACGAGGTGCATCTGCGCGAACTCGTGGCTCTCGACGGATTCGTCTCCGCGCGGCGGCTGCGTCCGGTAAACGGTGACGGCCCCTATGTCGCCATCTACGAGATCGAGGGTGACGACCTGCAGGCCATCCTGGACAACATGATCGCCAACGCCGGCCAATTAACCATGTCCGATGCGCTGCTGCTGGATCCCGCGCCGATCCCGCGCCTGCTGGCGACGACCACCGAGCGCGACGGCTAGCCGAATTCGGCTGCACCGCTTAATGAGAGAGGAAAGCCCGATGGATGCCGATGACCTGATCCTGGTGAGCATTGACGACCACGTGGTCGAGCCGCCGGACATGTTTCTTCGCCACGTGCCCGCCAAGTACAAGGCCGAGGCCCCGATCGTCGTGGTGGACGACAAGGGCGTGGACCAATGGATGTACCAGGGCAGGCCGCAGGGCGTGAGCGGACTGAACGCCGTGGTGTCGTGGCCCGCGGAGGAATGGGGCCGCGATCCAGCTGGTTTCGCCGAAATGCGTCCCGGTGTCTACGACGTACACGAACGCGTGCGGGACATGAACCGCAACGGCATCCTCGCGTCGATGTGCTTCCCGACGTTCACCGGATTCTCGGCCCGCCACCTCAACATGACGCGCGAAGACGTCACCCTGGTGATGGTGTCGGCGTACAACGACTGGCACATCGACGAATGGGCCGGGTCCTACCCGGACCGCTTCATCCCGATCGCAATCCTCCCGACGTGGACCCCGGAGGGAATGTGCGCCGAGATCCGCCGTGTCGCCGCCAAGGGCTGCCGCGCAGTGACGATGCCGGAACTGCCTCACCTGGAAGGACTTCCGAGCTATCACGACGAGGATTACTGGGGTCCGGTGTTCGGCACGCTGTCCGAGCAGAACGTGGTGATGTGTCTGCACATCGGCACCGGATTCGGGGCGATCAGCATGGCCCCCAACGCGCCGATCGACAACATGATCATTCTGGCCACCCAGGTTTCGGCGATGTGCGCGCAGGATCTGCTGTGGGGCCCCGCGATGCGCAACTACCCCGACCTGAAATTCGCCTTCTCCGAGGGGGGCATCGGCTGGATCCCGTTCTACCTCGACCGCAGCGACCGCCACTACACCAACCAGAAGTGGCTGCGCCGCGACTTCGGCGACAAGCTGCCCAGCGACGTGTTCCGCGAACACTCGCTGGCCTGCTACGTCACCGACAAGACTTCGTTGAAGCTGCGTCACGAAATCGGCATCGACATCATCGCCTGGGAGTGCGATTATCCGCACTCGGACTGCTTCTGGCCCGATGCGCCCGAGCAGGTGCTGGCCGAGCTCAACGCCGCCGGAGCCGACGACTCGGACATCAACAAGATCACCTGGGCCAACGCCTGCCGGTTCTTCGGCTGGGATCCGTTCGCCCGCACCCCCCGCGAGCACGCGAACGTTAAAACTCTGCGCGCCAAAGCGATTGACGTAGACGTAGCTATCCGGCCGCGCGCCGAATGGGCACGGCGCTACGAGGAGAAGCAAGCTGCCGTCGCGCGGTAGGGCCTCGAACGTGCGACCAGCTTCACGCTCGGGTTCGAACGCGCGGCTGGCCGCACGTTGGGCCAGTCGCTATACCTCGGGGAGTTGAGGTGGCGGCCGATAGTCGGGCTGATACCCGGAGACGTGGATCGGACTGCCGACGAGGCGGAATTCTCCCGCCGTGACAACCACTTCCGGGGTCGCTCTGAGGGCTTCGGGCAGCGTGCGCACCGCCGCGGCGGGCACTCCCAGGGGGCGCAGCCGGCACTCCCAGCTCGCGGCGCTGTCGGTCGCCAGCATCGCGGTGACGACGGCGAGCACCTCGTCGCGGCGGGCCACCCGTTCGGCCATGGTATCGAAGCCGCCGATACCCGCCTCGGCGGCAAAGGACTTCCAGAATCCGTCGTGGGTGATGAACAAGGCCAAGTATCCGTCAGCCGTCGGAAAGAGCTGGGCCGGCACATAGTACGAGTGCGCGCCATTCGGACGGCGCTGCGGCTCGACGCCGTTGTTGAGGTAGGCCGACGCATGGTAGTTCAGTTGCGACAGCATGACGTCGCGCAGCGAAACATCGACTTGCCCACCGGTGCCGGAGACGATCATGGCCAAAAGACCAAGCGCTGCAGCCATTCCGGTGGAATTGTCGGCTGACGAGTAACCCGGCAGCGTCGGTGGGCCATCCGGATCGCCGGTGAGTGCGGCGATACCGAATCCCGCCTGAACTACGTAGTCGAAGGCCGGATCGTCGCCGCCGTGCAGGCCGAATCCGGTGATCGCGACGCAGACGATCCGTTCGTTGTGCCGTCGCAACTGGTCATAGGTGAGGCCCAGCCGACGGATGGCCGACGGTTTCAGATTCACCAGAAGCGCGTGGGATTCCGACACCAGTTCACCCAGGTGTTGCCGGCCCGCATCGGAATTCAGGTCCAAGCAGATGCTGGACTTGTTTCGGTTCAGGCTGGCGAAATAGGTGGGGCCGACACCGCGCGAGATTTCACCGCCGCGGGGTTCGATCTTGGTGACCTCGGCACCGAGGTCGGCGAGCAGCATGGTGGCATACGGGCCGGCGAGCATGGTCCCGACTTCCAGAATGCGTATTCCGTCGAGCGGACCGGCGGAAGTCACCGCAGTTCCGTTGCGAGAGCCGCGATCATCTCCCGGGTGCGCTGCTTGGACGCGATGAGCTCGTCGCGGTTGTCACCGATCGGCAGCAGGCGCACCGATAGGTCGGTGACCCCTGCGTCGGCGAATAGGCGCATGCGCGACAGGATCGCCTTCTCGTCGCCGGCCGCGCACAGGTCGCCGACATCGCGGGCGTCACCGCGGTCGAGCAGGCGCTGGTAGTTCGGCGACACCTCGGCCTCGCCCAGGATGCGGTTGGCGCGCCCTTTGGCCTCGTCGACTTGGGCAGGTGCGCAAAGGCATACCGGGATACCCGCGACGATCCGCGGTGCCGGGCGCCCGGCATCTGCGGCGGCCTTGGTGATCTTCGGGGCGATGTGATCGCCGATCGCTCGCTCGTCGGCCATCCACAACACCGTGCCGTCGGCCAGCTCACCCGCCAACTGGAGCATCACCGGCCCCAGGGCCGCGACGAGCACCGGCATCGGGGTATCGGCGCCGATCGCCGTCGGATTGTGCACCGTGAACGAATCATTCTCGACGTCAACCGGTCCCGGGCCGGCAACAGCGGCGTTGAGGACCTGCAAGTAGTCGCGGGTGTAGGCGGCCGGCTTCTCGTACGGCAACCCGAGCATGTCCCGAATGATCCAGTGGTGCGACGGCCCGATACCCAGCGCCAACCGCCCACCGGCTACCGCGTGCGTCGAGAGTGCTTGACGGGCAAGAGCAATCGGATGCTGAGCCTGCAGCGGTACGACCGCGGTGCCCAGCTCGATGCGTGAGGTGTGCGCGGCCATCAACGACACCATGGTCAGGCAGTCGAAGTCGTTGGGCACCTGCGGCATCCACGCGGTGTCCAATCCCGCGGATTCGGCCCATTCGATATCGGAAGCCAACTTGGCGACCTTGCGGGCCATATCGCCCCGCTCGGCACCGATCATTACTCCGACGCGCACGATTCCTCCACAGCGGGTTCCTTCGGTTCAATGTCCGCCGTGCCGGTCAGTGCGCGGATCTCGCGGACCAGCGTGTCGAGCGGTGTCCCGGTAGGGAATACCGCAGCGGCACCGGCGGATAGCAGTTTGGGCACGTCGGCGTGCGGGATCGTCCCGCCGACGACGACGGCGATGTCCGCGGCGTCGGCGCCGCGCAGCGCTTCGACGGTGCGGGCGGTGAGCGCCAGATGCGCACCGGACAGGATGCTCAGGCCCACCACGGCGACGTCTTCCTGGACCGCGATCGACGCGATGTCTTCGATGCGCTGGCGGATGCCCGTGTAGATGACCTCGAAGCCCGCGTCGCGCAAGGTACGGGCAACGATCTTGGCGCCGCGATCATGCCCGTCGAGGCCGGGTTTCGCGACCAGAATTCTCACCGTCATCTAGAACACCACCGGTTGCTGGAATTCGCCCCACACCACTTTGAGCGCGGAGACCATTTCGCCGACCGTGCAATACGCGTTGGCACAGTCAATGAGCATGTGCATCAGATTGTCGGTTCCCTCGGCGGCACGCGACAATGCCGTCAGACTCGATTCGACTGCCGTTGAATCTCTTTCGGCCTTGACCTTGGAGAGCCGCTTGAGCTGCAGGTCCCGTCCCTCGGCGTCGAGCTCGTAGGTGACGACGTCGTGATCCGGTTCCTCGGTCACGAACCGGTTCACGCCGACGACCGGACGGGTGCCCGCCTCGACGTCCTGATGCATGTTGAAGGCTTCGTCGGCGATCAGGCCTTGCAGGTAACCGTCCTCGATGGCGTGCACCATTCCGCCGTGCCGCTCGAGGTCGGACATGATCTCGATGATGCGTTCCTCGGTGGCATCGGTCAGCGCCTCGACGAAGTAGGAGCCGCCCAGCGGGTCGGCGACGCTGGCCACGCCCGTTTCATGCGCCAGGATCTGCTGGGTGCGCAGCGCCAGTGTCGTGGTTTCCTCGGTGGGCAGCGCGAACGGCTCGTCCCAGGCCGCGGTGAACATCGACTGCACACCACCCAGCACGGCGGCCATCGCCTCGTAGGCCACCCGGACGATGTTGTTGTGGGCCTGCGGCGCGTACAGCGACGCGCCACCACAGACGCAACCGAAGCGGAACATCGCCGCCTTGGCCGTTGTCGCCCCGTAGCGCTCCCGCACGATGGTCGCCCAACGCCGCCGCCCCGCACGGTATTTGGCGATCTCCTCGAAGAAGTCCCCGTGGGTGTAGAAGAAGAACGAGATCTGCGGCGCGAACTGGTCGATCGTCATCCGGCCACGTTCCACCACGGTGTCGCAATACGTGACACCGTCGGCCAGGGTAAACGCCATCTCCTGCACCGCGTTGGCCCCGGCATCGCGGAAATGCGCCCCGGCCACCGAAATCGCGTTGAACTTCGGCACCTCCGCCGCGCAGAACTCGATGGTGTCGGCGATCAACCGCAGCGACGGCTCCGGCGGCCAGATCCAGGTACCGCGCGAGGCGTACTCCTTGAGGATGTCGTTTTGGATGGTCCCGGTGAGCTTCGCCCGGGGTATCCCCTTTTTCTCGGCGGCCGCGACGTAGAACGCCAGCAGGATCGCCGCCGTTCCGTTGATCGTCATGCTCGTGCTGAGCTTGTCCAACGGAATGCCGTCGAACAAGATCTCGAAGTCGGCCAGGGTGTCCACCGCGACGCCGACCCGGCCGACCTCCTCGCCGAATTCAGGGTCGTCGGAGTCGTATCCGCACTGGGTGGGCAGGTCGAGCGCCACCGACAGCCCGGTGCCGCCTTGATCGAGCAGGTAACGATAACGGCGATTGGATTCCTCGGCAGTGCCGAATCCGGAGTACTGCCGAAACGTCCAGAGCTTGCCGCGGTAGCCGGACGCGAAGTTACCCCGGGTGAAGGGGAACTCACCCGGCTGCGGTGGCTCCGCGCCGACATCCGCGGGCCCGTAGACGGGCCGCAGCGGGATACCGGACGGAGTGTGGGCCGTATTATCCATCGGTGAATAACGTACTTGCAAAAAAAGAGAATGCCAATACCACACGGTTGACCAGGCCAAACACCGGGAACGGTGCATACCGCTGCCGCCGAGGTCGAGGCCGCCGGCGGCAAGGCGCTCGCCGTCGTCGGCGACGTGCGCCGCGAGGAGGGCGAGCAGCGGGTGGTCGACGCGGCGGTTCCTGACTGCTCGCCGGAGCATGAACTGCTATGCGCGGCAGATGATTTCGCCGTGCGGAATCGCTAGCCAACCGTCCGGGGCCGCGGCCCACGATCGCCATGCCGCGGAAATCTCCTCGAGCTGTGCCGTAGTTGCCAGGCCAAACCGCAGAATGTCGCGGGCGATGCCGGAATGCAGGATTCGGTCGGCCCACATTCCGCCCCACCATTCGCGGGTCTCGGGAGTGGCATAGCACCACAGGCTTCCCGTGGGTGTGACGTCGTCGAAGCCCGCTTCCAGCGCCCACGACAACAACTGCCGGCCGGCGTCGGGCTCGCCGCCATTGGCGCGGGCGGCCTGTTGGTAGACATCGCGCCAAAAGTCGAGTGCCGCAAGGCGTGGGAACCAGACGAATCCGGTGTAGTCGGCGTCGCGAGCCGCCACGATTCCGCCGGGGACGCACACCCTGCGCATCTCGCGCAGCGCCCACACCGGGTCCGCGACGTGCTGCAGCACCTGGTGGGCGTGCACGACATCGAATGTGCCGTCGGGAATCTCGAGCCGATCCACGTCGGCGGTGGCGAACGAGACATTGGACAGCTCGCGCCGCTGCGCCTCCGCGCGGGCCTGGTCGAGGACATCGGCGAATTGGTCGATGGCCGTGACCGATCCGGGCGCAACCCTGGCGGCGAGGTCGGCGGTGATCGTTCCGGGACCACATCCGACGTCAAGCAGCGACAGTCCCGGCTTCAGGTACGACAGCAGGTAGCCCGCGGAGTCTTCCGCGGTGCGCCGCTGATGACTGCGCAGCACCGACTCGTGATGTCCGTGCGTGTAGCTGGCTCGGCGTTCGTCGTTCATGTCGCCGAGCCTACCGACGG
Organism: Mycobacterium sp. Aquia_216; assembly: GCF_026723865.1. Taxonomy (NCBI): domain Bacteria; kingdom Bacillati; phylum Actinomycetota; class Actinomycetes; order Mycobacteriales; family Mycobacteriaceae; genus Mycobacterium; species Mycobacterium sp. Aquia_216. The sequence goes on from NZ_CP113529.1 coordinate 5,631,248, forward strand.
CCAGCCACATTATGAAACCAACATCTCACTATATGGATTAGTTAATCGACCGGGACATTGAGAATCGGACGGCCGACGCCGGCGCCGGGTCCGTCGAAGTGCCACCACTCCCCGGAGTACGGAGACAATCCGCCGTACTTCATCGCGTCCCGCAGCAGGGCCCGGTGCGCCTGCGCGTCGGCACTGACCCCCTGAGTTGCGAATGCCGTTGCGCGCGGCGAGAAATCGTCGAAGCCGGTGCCCATGTCGGCCAGGCAAAGGCCGCCCGCGTGACGTTCGGGCGGGCACTGTGGTTCCACGCTGGTGAATGTCACGTCCACCGAACGCCCCGATTCGTGGCTGTGCGCATAGGGACCCGGCCGTGCCACCCACGCCGGATTGGGGACGACGCTGAACATCCTCACCTGAACGTCATGGGGCCGATAGCAATCCCAGAACACCAGCAAGTGCCCCTGCGGGCGCAGCGCGGACGCGGCACTCGCGAGGCCCTGCGACATGGATTGGTGGACCAGGCATCGCGCGTCGGAGGGATACAACTGCGTGCCGGTGAAGTTGTTCGTCGTCGCGTAGCGCAGGTCGATGATGGCGTCGGGAACGACACTGCGCACGTCGATGAACCCGGCCGCGTGCGCCGCGTCGCTGACCGGCGGGACATCGGGACTCGCCTGCGCGACAGCGGCCCGCGACACCGCGACGGCTACCGCCAACGAGAGGACCAGCCGCACACGATGCATCCAGCCATTGTCCGGGCTGTTCGTCGATTAACCCGGTAAGCCGACGGCCGAGAATACGCCGTCGGGGTCGAAGTGCCGCTTGGCGGCACACAGGCGCTCGGCATTGCTTCCGTATGCGTGCGCGATCTGCTCGCGTGCGCCCGGCCCCAGCATGTTGGGGTAGCCGCCGGGAAGGGCGTGCGGTGCCAAATCGGCATCGACGCGATCCGCCCAGCCAATGTGCGCGGTTGGGTCTTCCTCGGGCTCCCACGCCGCCACGATCTCGATCATGCGGTGCGGCGCGCGCAGGCCGAACGCGGTGTCCGCGACGGGAACCCGAGTGGCAGCGCCGTGAAAGTGGTGCACGGAGATCATTGAGTTTCTTGATGGTTGACGCAGGCCCGCCTCAACCAAAGCGGCGACGACTTCGGGTGTGAAGCGGGTGACGTTGCGGGACCGGGCGGCGCAATGACGTCCGTCGACGACGAACGCGTCGAATTGGCGCAGCAACTCGACGTAACTGGCCGGCGCGACCTGCGCCATCAGCGGCGTGCTCAGCGCTTGCAGTGACTCGAGGACCCGTTGACCGTCCGACAAGTCGCCACACCAGACCGGCGAGAGAAACACCGTCGGGCTCCCGTCAGGGCCGGGCAGCATTCCGGTCTGCACCGTAAGCTCGTCCGGTGCGTCGACGAGAATTCCGTCCAGTTGCTCCCACACCCGGTCGGCGTCGGACCAGGGATATGCGATGAGCCCCCCGAGAACAGTGGACACTGGGTGCAACTGCACGCTCAGCGCGGTGACGACGCCGAAATTGCCGCCGCCACCGCGCAGCGCCCAATACAGCTCGGGTTCCTCTGAAACCGTGGCCGTGACCAAACGGCCGTTGGCGATCACCACCTCGACGCCGAGCACGTTGTCCAGCGCCAGGCCGTAACGCCCCAGCAACGGCCCATAACCACCGCCCAGGGTCAACCCGGTCATGCCGACCCCGCCAACGGTGCCCGCGGCCGCGGTCAGGCCGTGAGCGTGCGCCGCACCGATCACACCGCCGGCGGTGGCACCCCCCTGCACGGTGGCGACCCGGTGCTGCGGGTCCACGATCACGTGCGTCATGGCGGACAGGTCGATGACCAGGCCGCCGTGACGTAGCGCCCGACCCGCCCAATCGTGCCCGCCGCCCCGTACCGACAACGGCAGATCGTGTTCACGTGCCGCAACCACCGCGGCCTGGACCTCGGCCCGGGTGTGTGGACGCACGATCAACGCCGGTGCGCGATCGATGGCGCCGTTCCAGACTCGGCAGCTCTGTTCGTAGGCACGACCGGCCAGAATGCGCCCGGCGGGGAGCCGGCGATCGAGTTCTGCTGCGACGGCGGCCGCCGAAGCGGTCGACGGGCATGTGGACATGATTATTCCTTTGCTCAGCCGGCTCACGGATTAGAGCTCCACTCAAACGATCAGAGCCATGCTCTGATTTGCCAGAGTAGTGCTACGCTCACTGGAGTGCAACTCCAATGAGGGGTGGGTGGGACGTGACCGATCACGATGCCGCGGCGACGCCGAGCCGGATCACCGGCCGACGGGCGGAGTACGCGCAGGCAACCCGACAAGCCGCGGTCGACGCCGCGCGCCGCCTGTTCCGCGACAAGGGTTACTTCGCGACCACCGTCAACGAAATCGCGTCCGAGGCAAGGGTTTCACCCGCTACCGTGTACGCCGTCAACGGCGGCAAGCAGGGTCTGCTGCGCACACTGATCGACGTATGGTCGGCAGCACCCGTGGTCGCTGTGGCCGTCGAACGCATCGAGAGCCTCGACGACCCCGGGGAGATCCTGCGGTACACGACGGCGACTGTGCGTGGGATGCGAGAAGACTACGGCGACATCATGCGCGTCGTCATCGCCGCAGCCCCGCACGAGGCGACCGCGGCCGAGGGTCTCGCGCTCGCCACCGCCCGTTACCGGGCCGGGCACGGTGTCGCCGCGCGCCGCCTCGCAGAGCTGAATGCCTTGCGCGGCGACATGAGTGCCGATGCGGCGCTTGACGTCCTGTGGTTCTACCTCGGCTACGCCGGGTTTTTCACCCTCGTCGACGACAACGGGTGGAGCTACGCCAAGGCCGAAGAATGGCTGCGGGACGCGGTCAGCCACGCGCTGCTGAAACCTCGCGACACCTGAGATCGCCGCCAGCGAATCGACCGCGGCAAGGCAATTACTGGTGAAACGCTTTGTCGCCGTGGACTAATGACCCGGCAAATGGTTTTCCCGAATATCGATGTGTGAGCTGGACTGCACAATACCTGTGCATGTGATTTGCCTAACTGTCGGCGCCTTCATAGCCAGGTTCTTTCATTATCTTTGGTACGTTGCCAAGTTGATCTATGTATAAATGATGCGGCAGGAAATAAATGCGAAAAATCACCGCGCTGTTTTTCATCGGTGCGAATATCCTTGGGACGGCAATATTCTGGAGCGCGACGGGCGTTGCGACGGCAGACGCCAGTTCCGCGGGTACCCCCGTGCCGTTGACTCCAAAGTTTCGGGCGTGCGACTTCACCTGGGCGGTGAATGTGCCGACATTCGGTAAGGGCAGCGGCCACACCGTCATCAGCAAGGCGGCGTCCAACAACGTCGTCGCGCAGGTGCAATTAATCGCCGCCGAGCCGCAAACCCACTACAACGTCAGACTGATTCAGTCACCCAGGACTTCTGCCGGCTGCGGAGCCGGAGATGCCGGGGTCACCGCCGGCGGTATCGACACCGACGGCAGCGGCGCGGGCGCGGTGACGCTGCAAAACGCAATTGCCGCCAATTCGACGGGCGTCTGGGTATTCGTTGACCGCCCGTCACCGCACTCGCAGACACCGATCGACTTCTACACATCGGAAATCATCACGGCGATCTAGTCGACATCGCGCCGACTACAAGGATGCGTTGTGCGGCAACGTGTTCAAGCACGCCGTAGGTCCGTTCCGCGGATCGCTAGCATGGATTCATGGCTCCTAAAGTGGCGACCGCGGACGCGGTCAGTCTTCCCGAACTGCTCGACTTCATCCGGCCGCGACACAAGATGCTGTTGACGACTTTCCGCTCGGACGGGTCGTTGCACAGTTCGCCGGTGACCGGTGGTGTCGACGAAGAAGGCCGCATTGTGATCGCGACCTATCCACAACGCGCCAAATGCGTGAATATCCGCCGCAATCCGTCGGCGAGCGTGGTCATCCTCTCCGACGATTTCAACGGCGCCTACGTGCAAGTCGATGGCGAGGCCGAGGTCATCGGCTTGCCCGCGGCGGTGGACCTGCTCGTCGACTACTACCGGGTGATCGCCGGTGAGCACCCGGACTGGGCGGAATACCGCCAGGCTATGGTGGACCAAGGCAAGTGTCTGATCCGCATCGCGCCGCGCCGCTGGGGACCGGTGGCCACCGGCGGCTTCCCGCCGAGGTAGAGCTCACTGCCGTCTAGCTGGATATTGCTGGAAGAACCAGTGTTTCGGTGACTTGTCGCAGGAATTTCGCGTCGACGGTTTGCCCGTTCAGTACTCGCAGCAGGCTCATTGCCGTGAGTACGTTGGCGACCAGGGACCAGTCGCGGTCGGCGGCGATTTCACCGCGGGCTACGGCGCGGGCCAGAATTATCGTGATCTGACGTCCGCCCCGCAACAGCATCAAATCGTCGATGGCCGTAGCGAGCTGGGGATCGCGAGTAGCTTCCAGCGCGACGCGGAGCAGTAGATCGTTAGTGATCAACCCGTTGTCATGGCTTACGGCGCGGTCGATCAAGGCTTCGATGTCGCCGGTCAAACTCCCGGTGTCGGGGGCGTCGTCGGTGCGCAGATCGGGTCGCCAGTAGACGAGAACGTCGGTAATCAATGCTGCTTTCGAAGACCACCGCCGGTAAATCGCCGCCTTGCCGACGCCGGCGCGCGCGGCGATGTCGTCCATATTCGTGGCGTCGTACCCGTTCTCGGTCAGCGCGGCAAGAGCGGCGTTGAGGATCGCGGGGTCACGAGATCGGTCCAGCCGGCCAACCGTGCGTTGGCGAAGCTTCGATTCCATCTCACTCATATGCCCGATACCTGCCTGAATGTCGCCTTTAGCCACCGAGAGCACTAGACCGTTGTCAGTTGCCGGACGGGCGCGGTATCAGTCTCGGACTCTTCGGCCTTCTTCCTCATCTTGAAGGTGTCCAACGGCCACCAGAACCAGCGGCCCAGAGCGGCGGCAATCGCCGGCGTCATGAAGGCCCGCACGATAAACGTGTCGACGAGTAGGCCCATCCCGATAGCTGTGCCGAATTGCCCGATCACCACCAGGTCGCTGACGATCATCGACGCCATGGTCGCCGCGAAGATCAGGCCGGCCGCGGTGACCACCCGGCCCGATGCGCCCATGCCCCGGATGATGCCGGTGTTGAGGCCGGCCGGGATTTCCTCCTTCAGTCGGGAGACCAGCAGCAGGTTGTAGTCGGACCCGACGGCCAGCAGGATGATGACCGTCAAGGGGAGCACGATCCATTGCAAGCCGATCCCGAGGATGTCCTGCCAGAGCAGCACCGACAGACCGCAGGCGGTGCCCAGCGACGCCAGTACCGTGCCGACGATCACCAGGGATGCCACCAAGCTACGGGTGATCAGCAGCATGATCGAAAAGATCAGGATCAGTGTCGCGATGCCGGCGATCGTCAGGTCGATCTTCACGCCGTCCTGCATGTCGCTGTACATCGAGGCGGTGCCGGCCAACGACACCTTCGCCGACTCCAGCGGAGTTCCCTTGATCGCGTCGGCGACAGCCTGCTTGACGCCCTGGACGTGCTGGATTCCCTCCACCGAGGCGGGGTCGCCCTGGTGGGTGATGATGAACCGGACCGCCTTACCGTCGGGCGAGACGAACATCTTCAGTCCGCGCTTGAAGTCGGGGTTTTTGAAGACTTCCGGCGGCAAATAGAAGCTGTCGTCGTTCTTGGCTTCGTCGAAGTAGTTGCCCATCATCGTCGAGCCTTCGGCGTTCTCTTGCATGTGTTGCTGAATGCCCGCCATCGAGCTGTGGGTGGACAGCATGTAATTGCGCATTCTTTGCATCGACTCGATGGTCTTCGGGAAGTCGGCGAGCATCTGCGGCATCAACATGTCGAGCTTGTCGATGTCCTTGGTTGTTTTCCCGATGTCGTCGGCCATCAGGTCGATGTCGTCGAGCGTGTCGAAAATCGATCGCAACGACCAGCAGACCGGGATGTCGAAACAGTGCTTCTCCCAATAGAAATAGGAGCGAATCGGTCGCCAGGTGTCTTCGAAGTCGGCGATGTGCTGCCGCACTCCCTCGATATCCGTCTGCAACACGTGCATATCGCGGGTCATCTCGTGGGTGGTGTCGGTGATCTGCTGCATGACGCCATACATGTGCTGCATGACGGCGATCGTTCGGCCCATTTCGTCGGCCTGCTCGAGCATCGACGCCATGCTGTCGTTCATGAATTTCGCGGTCTGCAGGGTGCTGGAGCTGTTCATGGCGATCACGAACGGGATCGAACTGTGCTCGATCGGCGCGCCCAGCGGCCGGGTGATGGTTTGCACGCGCCCGATGCCGCGTTCATGGAAGACGCTCTTGGCGATTCTGTCGATGATCAACATGTCCGCCGGATCGCGCAGATCATGATCGGCCTCGACCATCAGCAATTCCGGGTTCATGCGCGCGGGGGTGAAATGCCGCTCGGCCGCTGTCTGCGCAACGTTGGCCGCGATGTCGGGCGGGGTGAACTTCTTGTCGTTGTAGGTCGGCACATAGGTCGTCAGACTGATGAAACCGATCACCGCGATAAACGACGTCACGACGATGATGGGGACCGGCCACCTCGTCACCATGGTGCCGACTTTGCGCCAACCCCGTTCCGACACTTGACGTTTCGGATCGAAGAAACCGAACTTGGACGCGACCGCGAGCAACGCGGGAGCCAGCGTCAGGCCCGCCAGCATCGTCACCACCAACGCGATCGCGCACGGGATGCCCATCGTCTGGAAGTACGGAAGCTTGGTCGCGGTCAAGCACAGGCAGGCGCCGACGATCGTCAGACCCGACCCCAGGATGACGTGCACCACGCCGTTGTAGGCGCTGTAGTACGCCTGCTCTTTGTCTTCGCCGCGGGATCGGGCTTCGTGATAGCGGCCCAACAGGAAGATGAAATAGTCGGTTCCCGTGGCGATAGTCAGCATCGTGACCATGCTGACCGCGTACGGGGTCAGGCCGATGATGTCCAGATTGCCGGCGGTCGCCACGATGCCCTCTGCGGCATAGAGCTCGAAGCGCACCAATATCAACGCCAGGATCGCGTTCTTGAGCGAGCGGTAGATGATCAGCAGCATCACGAAGATCACGCCGATCGTGACCAGCGTCATCAAGTCCATGCTGTTGTGCGCGGCGATCAGCGTGTCGGTATTGAGCGCGGTGTTGCCGGCCACGTAGGCCTTGACGCCCGGCGGCGGCGGCACGCTCTTGACGATCTTGCGGACCTCGGCAACCGACGCGTGGGCGGGAGTGGTGCCCTGGGCGCCGTCGAGGAAGACCTGCACGTAGGCGGCCTTGCCGTCCGGGCTCTGGGAGCCGGCGGCGGTCAGCGGGTCGCTCCAGAAATCCTGGAGGAACTGGACATGCTTGCTGGCCTTGAGCTTCTCGACGATCTGGTTGTAGAAAATGTGCGCGCTGTCGCCGAGCTTGTCGTCGCCCTCCAACACGACCATCGCCGAGGAGTCGGTGTCGAACTCCTGGAACTTGTGGCCGATGTTCATCATGTCTTTGAACGCTTCGGCGTCCCTCGGAGTCATGGGCACCGAGTGCTTCCCCGCTACCTCACCGAGGTCGGGGGTGAACAGTGTGGTGCCGAGCGCGACGAGAAGCCAAAACAGGATGATCGGCACCGCCAGGACGCGGAGCAGACGGGCGACGCGGGAGCGAGAGCCAGGCTCGTTACTCATACAGATTTCACCAAGCAGTAGATGAAGGGTTGGTATTCGTCGAGGCTGCGGTCGTCGCGGACTTGGCCGTCGACGATGACCCGGCATCGAATTTGGCGCATGCCGGTGTCACCTTGGGCGACGATGTTGGCCGACATCGAGGGCAGGGTCGTCACGATCGTGTACGACCACGGCAGCGGGGCGTTTTCGACAAGGTGGGGTTGCCCATTTTCATCGAGGTAGTTGACGCTGACGCTGCCGCCCAGCGGTGCCGTGACCTCGTAGGTGATGTGCTTCGGATTGAAAGGCTTCGTCTCGGCATTCACATCGCCTCGCGCGACAGCGGTGTTGGCACCGAAACTGTCGCGAACGCGAATCACGACATAGGAGCCGAGTACGACAACGACGACAAGAAGTAGCGGTATCCACACCCTCTTGAACAGTCGATACACCCGCATCCCCTCCTCTTACGGCCACCGCCGAGCGCCGCGAGACACCACACCTGAGTTGTCGGCACACGTATCGAGGTCGATATGCCGGACTGCACCCGCCGACGGAACTTGAGTTCCATAATTGGGTAGTTCAGAACTGTACAGCATCGTGGAGCACTCCGCCGATGCAGGTTGATCAGCCCTGCCGCTGCCGGCAGCGGGGGGTGTCCGTCGACGCGAGCACGAAGAGAACTCGACGACCCACTCAGTACCGTTGTCCCGCAGCGTCATTCGCTATGCGGTAATTGGGAGGAAGTCCGGGTACGCCGAAGGGAGAAAACAAAACATTTAAAGTGGTGGCCAGGGCCGGGATCGAACCGGCGACCTTCCGCTTTTCAGGCGGACGCAATGGCCGCTGGCCTGCGTTTTAACGACGTTCATACGTCAAATGCGGCGCGCTGAGCGCGTCTGACGCAGGCCGCCCGTCCGACGATCGGACACAAACCGGACACAGTGACAGCACTCCCTAAAGGGAACCCTTGATCGCCCATCACTCAGTGATGCGCGCCTCGGGCTCCCGGGGAGTAGGTACCCCATGCCCAGCATCGAGGGGTCGACCGCGCGTCCAACGAAGACGACAGAGGAGCGACCGACTCTTCAGCCAGACACAACCCGGACGGCCAACCGGAACACGGGTGGAGCCGCGGATGCCGGTAGACCGCGAGTGCCCGAGGCCATCAAGGCCGCGGGGCGCGAGAGCGGTAGCGATCGGTCGGACGGCGGGAGCGGCGTAGGCCGTGTTCCGGCAGGGACCAACGGGCTTGTTATATGTGCCAAAAGTGTCCGCGACACCGTCGATGACGGAGTTGGTGCGGACCTGTCGGCCGCGGATGCGCTGGGGCTGCGGTTCCCGAGCCCCGATTTGGTTGCCTCGGCAGCGGCACTGTTTGAGCCTGCTGAACCCTGGGCGTACGGACGAGACCGGCTCGGCATGGAACCGGAGTCCGGGCGATTCCGGATCACGGTGGGGCCTGGCGTGGTCCGCCTCGGCTGGAGCAGTCCCGCTCGCGCGGAGAAGGCATCGGAGCGGGCGGTCAATCACCACCGACTCGACGTTGCGACTGAGGCGGACCGCATTAAGTCCGGCCGTGATACGCCTAGTCCGCCTGGGCGTGCGATCACCGAATGGTCGCGCAGGTCGCGTGCCGCGATGTGCCGCACCTTTGCCGAACTCGACTACACGCCGTTGGTGGAATGCGGTCGTGTGCCAGCGATGGTGACCCTGACCTACCCAGGCGAATGGCAATCCGTTGCGCCAGACGGCGCCAGTGTGAAACGACATATGGTTCTGTGGCGCAAACGGTTTCAGCGTGAATGGGGTGAGCCTGCACGCTACATCTGGAAGCTCGAATTTCAACGCCGAGGCGCGCCACACATTCACCTGTGGATGGCTCCCCCAAATGCTCTCGGTCGATCGGGCCGTACATTCCGCGACTGGCTATCCCAAGAATGGACGGACATCGTCGACCACCCGGACCCGGAACAACGCACAAAACACTTGCTTGCCGGCACCGCCATCGACATCAGGAACGGATTGCGCGCCTGCGACCCAAAACGTCTGGCGATCTATTTCACCAAACATTCCTCACCGAACCAGCACGGCGACAAGGAATATCAGCACATTGTCCCGGATGCTTGGCGCAAACCCGGCCGCGGCCCAGGGCGATTCTGGGGCGTCTACGGGGTCCGCCGAGCCTCAAAGGTCGTGGAGATCGCTCAGGATTCCTATGTCTCGGCCCGCAGGATCATTCGGCGCTGGTCGCGGTCACGAGCTATCTACGGCGGGAGTACAAGTTCGTTTCCTATCGAGGTCACGCCTCGGACGGCCGACCGCGTAGTCCAACGGGTAGACAGCCAGACCGGGAAAGTACGGCACCGCAAAATCCGACGACGACGGCTCCTGTGTAACCAAGGGGGACTTGCCGGAGGATACGTGCTGGTGAACGATGGCCCTACGTTCGCGGCGCAGCTCGCAGCGGCCCTATCTACCGCTTGAAGGCCTTGCTACTGATCGTGCAGATTCACTTCGTTCTGCTCGGCCAGAGCCGCTACTCTCTGTCTCACGATGATCGAGGCTTCGGAGCTGTGACGCCAATGCCACGGAGGACTGTTATACAAGTCCTTGAGTGCTTCGAAGACGAGTTTGCTCACGTGGCGTCCGCGTTTGCTCGTGGTGAGTACTCGTTATGGCTTGGCTCCGGAATTTCGCGTGATGTTGTGCCTGGTGTGCCGAAGTTGCTTGAGCGAATGTTGGTGTTCCTTCAAACAAGCAGCAATGCAGCCGATCCGAACTGCCGCTTTAGGAAAGCTCTTGAAGACGTCCTCGAGGTTGCGGGAGTGGCAGGCTCAACTCGCGCCTCAATCGACTTGACGGCGCCGGTTGGCACATGGCCGAATCTCCCTGACATCGTCGACCGCCTCATTGACCGATACTCGGATGTCCTCGATGTACAGGTCAGGGGTGAGCCTGGTGACTTCCTTGTCTGGACCGGGCTCGACGTGCCCGCGACCTACGGGGACCCAGGTCTAGCGCCAGACGTTGAACACTTATGCGTCGCAATCTTGATGATGGAAGGCGTAGTGCGATCCGCGCCGACCACCAATTGGGATGGCCTCGTCGAGGCGGCTATGGATCGTCTCGAGGGCGGAGGCGACGGGGCGCTTAACGTGATCGTGACAGCAGCCGACTTCCGCGCGCCCAGTCGCCGCGCAGAACTAGTGAAGTTCCACGGGTGCGCGGTGATGGCAGCGCATGACCCTGCCGTTTACCGCAGCCTTCTGATCGCGAGAAAGTCGCAAATATCTGGCTGGACCACAAGATCGCAAAACCAGATGATGAAGAATCACCTGGAACACCTGTTCGCCTCAAGGCCAGCCTTCATCGTCGGGCTCTCGGCACAAGACGCCAACATCCACACAGTCTTGAATGCGGCGATCCAGAACCTGGCCCGAAGCTGGCCCACCGACCCGCCGGCGGTCGTCCTCGCCGAGCAAACGCTTCACTATCATCACAAGCACGTGTTGAAAGTGACGTACGGCGATAGTTACTCCCCGAATAGCCAGGCGATCGAGTCGTCGGCTTTGCTCGGGGCCTATGCTAAGCCGGCTCTGCTCGGCCTGGTGCTGTTTACGCTGGCCGACAAACTCAGCGCGCTGACTCAGCACATACCTGAACTCGATCTGCCAGACGCCGACTTCGAGGGAATTCAAAAACACATTCGCGGCATCCGAGATGCAGCGGCCGAGAAGGCAGACCCCGATCCCCGAGTTTTTGTGGAAGCCTTAATATCGGGGGTGACGCTTGCACTGTGGGTATTCAGAAAAGGCAGCATTCCTGATCCCGCTCCATACCCGGCGGTTTCCGTTGCTCCGTTGACGGAATCCGTAGGAAACCCCGACTTCCCAAGCGCAGCTCTTGGACGCTTCGCTCTCGCATTCGCCCTACTCGGTCGCGGATTTCTTAACGGGGATTGGACGCTCGAACCCGGCAGCGCGACAAGGCCTCACGATGGTGTTGTGCAGGTGCGAAAGGGGGGACGCATATCGAAAGTGTTCGTTATCCACAGTGCACGGGTGTTGTCGGAGCTTGAACTCAACGGAATTGTTGATATGGCCGATCCTGAAGTGGTAATCGCTCAGGCAGAAGCTATCCATAACCCGACAACTCGCTCACCACGACCCCGCTACGGCCGCAGCGGTAAGAGCGGTGCCCGTGAGGTAGACCTCGAGACCGTCTGCGCCTCTGTCAGTTCTGCTGATGAACTGTTCGAAGACTTCGCATTAGGGACTGCCCTGTGAACGCGTCGGGTGTCGAAAGTGTGCTCCGAGTACTTGAGGACGAAGGCTTCGAACGTCTGCCCAAGCCCCTCGTAGTCGCCGGATCGAGTTTCGCCTTCGATGCTGCTGTCAAGGGCACGGGCGTATCGCACGATCTGGTGGTCTTGGCCGCCAACGACGCCTCCAAGGACCGGCTCGTGCGGCTTTTATCTGCTCTTAGCCGCACGCTCGATCAAGTTGAGTCCAGACGTCCCGTGACCCTCGTCCTTCTGGGCCAGGCGGCGGTTGATGCACGGACGATGGTCAGCCTTGAACAGCACTCCCGTGTCCTAATTATCGAAAGCGATGCTCCTCGACCCGACGAGATCCGCAGTGCGGTCGCCGTATTGCTGCCGCTAACGCTTCCGACGGAGCAGTCCCTGGCAAAACCGCCACTCGCTGTAGTGGCGGGCCATTTGGGCGCAGCCTTGTCCGACGAGCACCAGAAGTTCATTGACGCAGCCCGAGTCGGTCCCGATGAAGTGCGAGAATGGTTACGCACATATATCGACGACGCCGTAGAGGGTGCATCGGGCGAGGGGAGCGATTCGTGAACGATAGACCGCTCCGCAGCATCTCCATTTCCGACTTCCGACGGATTGAGGGCACCCGAGTTTTTCCGCTCGATGCACCGATCGTATTGCTGCACGGTCACAACGGTGCCGGCAAGACCAGCGTGCTCTCGGCACTTGAACTCGCGCTTACTGGCGAGATCCGAAGCATGCGCCGACATGACCCACGCTATACGGCGCACCTACCGTTTCACGGCCGCGAATTCGCGACGCTCACCGTAACGGTCTCCGACCTCCTCAGCGGAGGCCGAGTACCTGGACGAATGACTGTAGGCGGCAGCCGAATTGAAGGTGCTCCCGCGCTAGGTGCGGATACTGCACAGTTCTATGCCGAACGTTGCTACCTGGATCAAGTATCTCTAGGCCAACTGCTCGATCTCTATCAGTACCGTGAGGGAAAAGAGGAATCAGCCCTCGCCAGATTCGTCAACGAACTGCTGGGTCTGGAGCAGCTCGATGCTCTTCGCTCAGGGTTGAGCGACGCGGGCGATCTTCGTCGACTGAAGCGGCTATCCGAACCTCTCGCGAACGCGGACATACAGGCGGAGAGAGCTCAGAGCGAATTGGCAGATGCCACCGAGAAACTCAGGACTGCAAGAGACGAGCTAACGAGTTCGAAGGAACGCCTTGCAGAAGCAACAATGGCTTTGGGCTACTCTCCGCCCAGCGTCAGCGACGTGGAACTGAGCCAGGAAGTGGCCGAGCTGCTGCAGACGAGCCGCGCAACGGATGAGGAGTCGGCGGCCGCAGCTCTGCGTGAAGCGATAACCGCGCTCGGCGGACGGATTGAGGGATTGTCGACCAGGCCCTCGACTGTGCGCTTGGAAGAAGCACATGTTGCTGTTGCAAACGCGTCGATGGCATACCAGCAGTGGCGTGGCCAGCACGGATCGACAATCGATGCCTGGCAAGCCGACGCGGCCGAGCTGGGAATTCGGCCATCGGATGACGTATTGGCAGTGATAGGTGATGAACTGCAGAACATCGACCGCCGCATTGCTCGCCAAAATGAGCTCGTCGGCGAGACGAAACGCTTGGAGATCCAACTCGCAGAACATCGAGCTTCGCTGCGCACGCTCCAAGATCGACTCACTAATGCTCAGGAACAAGCCGGCTCACTGGCTGAGGGTCTCGCGAGCCTACGCGAGCACGCTTCTGACGACGTCTGTCCGGTATGTGACCGGGCCTTCGGCGAGGTGTCGTCGACCCACCTCACCGCCCATATCGACCGCAAGATCGCAGAACTCACGAATCAAGGGGCTCAGCTTCGACAACTCCGCGAACAACGGGCCGGCACATCGGCTTCGTTGCAGGACGCTGAACAGACTTTGGAGCGACTCCAAAGGCAGCTATTGACAGAAGAACAACTCGGGGCAGTTCGTTCTCGGCGAACTGCACTTGCGAGCCTTCACAAGCGGCTTCAGGAGCTCCAGCCAATAATCGACAATCTGATCGAACTGCAGTCGACACTCCGGGACGCGGAGGCGATGCTCGGTGAACTGGAATCCGTCGCCCATGACGCGCACATCGTAAGAGCGGAACTTGAGAATATCGCCCGTCAACTAAATGTTCCTGAACCACGGCCCGATCAGTCTCTGTACGACGAATGGCGGAAATTGGCAGAGATTACAGACGAACGGGTCGCACGAGCCAAGGCATTGGCGCTGGCATATGCCGCTGCCGGTGAGAGACTAAAGCAGATGGGCGACTGCGCAAAGCGTGTCGAGGACTTGAAAGACGCAGTTGCGAAAGCCGCAGAACGAAAGTCCTTATGGGACTCACGAGTGAAAGAGGCAAGGAGGCGGCAGACGGTAGCAAAGGAGGTGCATCGCGCGGCATCTGAGGCGCGCGCAGAGATCGTGCACCGTGTGTTCACTGAGTCACTGAATCACGTGTGGCGCAGTGTGTTCACGCGACTAGCTCCACGCGAGCACTTCGTTCCCACGTTCGGAATCCCGACCTCATCCAAGGCTGCGCTCGAAGTGAAGTTGCAGACTGTCCACACGTCCGGAAGCATTGGCGGGTCGCCCCAGATGATGCTCAGTGCGGGAAACCTGAACACCGCTGCACTGTCACTGTTCATCGCGTTGCACCTCGCGGTCGAACCCCTTGTGCCATGTCTAGTCTTCGATGACCCAGTTCAGTCAATGGATGAGGTACACATCACTCAGTTCGCCGGTCTTATGCGCGTTCTCGCGAAGCGACACCAGCGGCAGGTCATCATCGCCGTCCATGAGCGGGAGCTTTTCGAGTATCTCTCCCTTGAGCTGAGCCCCTCGTTCGAAGGCGACGAACTCTTAACGATCGAGCTTGATGCATCAACGCACGATACGGAGAAAGGCGTTAAGCGGATCACCTGGACACCAGATCCAGCAATCGCGGTATGACGAACAGGAGAATCGGCACCCGCGTCCCTGGCTGACAAACCTGGCGGCGGTTTGCGAACACCAGTACCAACGATGGGGCCGAACGCGATAGCGCCTCATCGCGTTCCCGCTGGCTAGTCGATTCGCGTCGTTCAGCCCTTTTACAAAAGCGCCCTAATCGTCGGCAACGGCACGCAAGTCTTGCGCGGTCAACCCGTAGCCTGCAGCAACGGCATCGTTGACCTTCTGTCGGAGCACCTCATGTCTGCCAGTCAGCGTGGTACTTATCGCTGTGTCTTCTTCAGTGCGCAGCCGTTCTTTGATTTTTTGCATCTCTGCAATGTCGCTTTCGATTTGCTGCTGGGCCGGGTCTGAGAGCAGCGGAATCGGGACGTTCTTTAAGAACTCTTTTCTATGAACGAGATACGAACCCCGATACGCCCGGCCGCGCGATGCGATATATGCGTCGACAGCAGGATGGGACAGAACAGCCTGGATCACCCGAATTGAGTACGGACAGTTGGCCATTGGGCGTAGAAAGTAATAAGGCCCACCATCGCCTCCTCCCGGAGCAACGAGGCCTTCGTCGTCCAACACGTACTGCGGCGTTAACGACAGGACCCGCAAGATCAGCTTAGGTTCGTCAAGTTTGGTCAATGATTGCGAGCGACCGTATGCCCAAAACCGGTCTCCCGGATCCGGCGATACGTCCCGCGCAGCGAGATCCGCATGCTTCGCGGTGAGGTAGTCCAGCGCCATCGGAAAATCGGACGCCATCCTCTCGGCTGAGTAAAGCGTTGCCGTACCGCGCTTTCGACCCGGCGGTGGCGGCGTGAGATCGTACGGGAAAATAGCTAGAGCGTCGGGTTCGGGGTTCCGCCCGTAAGCCTGAAATCGTCTATCCTGAACGGCTTTTCGCAGAATTCCTCGTTCGATGTATCTGAGTTCCCCGGTCCCGGCGTCTCGAAATTTGACAGTGTCGTTAGTTGATCCGGTTAATGGCTTTATGAAGAAGACCTTGTCGCAAGACGTTTGAACCCCAACAAATACGTCCACCCAGTCGTCATCGCAGAGCCGAGCAATCGCAGAGTCTTCCATTTTTCGGAAGACGTTGGCGCGCGCCTCGTTCATGATCGGCCATACTTCGGTGCCCAACGAGGCTCTGTCGATCTGCGCTAGATCAGCGCCGCCTGAATCCCGCCAGGCCTTGAGATCGTGGACGAGCTCTAGCTGTGCCGGATCGCTGGACGGCGGTCCGACGAAGATCAACGCGGTATAGGTAGTTCGCCCTTCGAAGACTTGCTCCTCGCCGAAGTGGACCAGCCGGAGCAATCGTGGTCCGAGCAACCGGCGCATCGTTCCGGCCGGCACAAGGTTGGTGAACCGGTTGGGCAGGATGTAGGCGAGGTGCCCATCGGCAGCAAGGAATTTGAATGCTCGCTCGACGACGAGCTGGTAGACGTCGAAGTTGTGCGATAGTGCGCTCTCGTAACCGCTTCGCGCGTCCTGGAAGTACGTCAGTTGGTCCGGCATGAACTCCGAAAGCGTCTGAATCCGGACATACGGAGGATTGCCGACGATCAGGTTGAACCCGCCGTTTTGCAACACGTGACTGAACGCGGACGTCAGGTCGAGTGGCGCGACTGCGGCCCGGCGCTCTGGGATGACAGCGGCGCTCGGAACCAGGTCGTCAAAGTCTGATTCGATCAGCGCGTTACCGACGAGCAAATTTTTCGACAGATCAGGGAGCAGATCGCGGCCACGGTCTAAGTCGATCACCTCATCGCCAAGGACCGCCAGCAAGAGGCTGAGCTTAGTAACCTCGACTGCTGCGCCGTCGATGTCGACGCCGAAAAGGTGGTCCTTGACGAGTGCCGCGCGCTCAGCGAGGGCTACGTTATTTCCTACTGCGACTTCTGCATCGACGAGGCACTCAAACGTCTCAATCAAAAACGACCCGGACCCTAGAGTGAGATCGAGTATACGAAGGCCTGCCGGGACCGGTTGCTGCGGTACGAGCAGATCGCTTAAGCCTCCGGCTACTAGATGCTGTACAACCCAAGCGGGCGTTGGGACGATACCTCCTGCGTGGGTCAACTCTGGCTTCTGCGCAAGGGACACTCTTCGTAGCTCATCCAGCTCGACCCGCTCGGCTAGGTATTGTTCGTAGACTGCGGCGAGGATGTCAGGCCGCAACACGCCAAATGCGAATTTGCTTCTCGGCCAATACATCTCGCGGATGACCGACGTGAGCGCTCCACTGGTGTATTTGGTGGTGGTCAAAACGTCGAATAGCCCTGCATTAAAGGTCCGGTCTGCCGACCGAAACACGTCGAGCAATGTGTCCGACTGAGCCGAGGTGAGAAGCGCTTCGTATTGCCCGATGTTGCGGTCTTCACATACTCGGAGAAATAGAAGCGCATTAAGCAATCGCTGAGTCCGGCGACCTATCTCGCTGGCCAGCAGGTCGGGGTTGCAAGACGCGACATCCGACGCGAGGACAAGTCTCCAGCTGCGGAACTGAGCGAGGAAGGACCGGTCGAAAGTAGAGGTTCCCCGCGGAGGTTCAGCGTAGGAATACAGGCCGTAGTAGTCGTCGCTGGTGACGGACTCAAACGAAAGGTGTAACCACAGGTGATCGAAGCGGTCGACGTACTCCGACAGCTTGATCCTGCCGCCCGGTATTACCGCGACATCAGGGCTGTCCCCAACACGGGGCTCGACCGTGGTGTCATATATAACCGTTTCGGCGACATTGGTTAGGACGGCAGCCGGTAGTCCGAGGGACCAACCGTATGAGCGGGCCTGTCGTGCGGCATCCACACCGGTGGCGAGGGTGACGGACGGCTTTTTGGCCTCGATAGGCAGACGGTCCTGTCCGTGACGTCGAAGCCGGTAGTCCGGTCGACCGCCTATGTCGCTTTCGCTTCCCCGTTCGAGGACGACCTCACGCCGAACTTGTGGCAACCCGACGTCGTTATGAACATCCCATCCAAAGATGCGGAGGAATCGGTCGATGAACTGACCCCGGGCCTCGGCTTCCGTGTAGCGAGAGTTGACCGCCTGAAGGTCAGCTGATTGCCGTTGGTAGTCAGCGACAAACTGAGCCAATCTAGCCCGGGCTTCCTCCTTCGATGGGCGCTGGTACGGCATACTCCGACCGTAGGTGCTGTTTGAGTCTTGCTTTCGCGGCGCGCCGACCGCATCGGTAACCGCTGTTGTCGGACCTACGGGTGAGGATGGTCGCTATGGCGAAGTTCGCGGCGAAAGCTGCTCCCGAGGGCGACAAATTGCGAGGTGGCTACTACACCCCCGATCCGATTGCTCGCTTCATCGCCGGCTGGGTTGGCGCGGACGGCAGTCATGTTCTCGAACCTTCGTGCGGAGACGGCGCGATCTTGCGCCACCTGGTCACGGTGGCCAACGCTCGAAAAATCACGGCAGTTGAACTCGTCGCGCGCGAAGCCAAGAAGGCGACGGCTGAGACAGGTGTTCCCGTTGTCGTCGGCGACTTCTTCTCTTGGTTTCAGCCGCGCCGCCACGGCACCTTCGATGCGGTGGCAGGTAACCCGCCTTACATCCGTTTTGGCTCATGGGAATCGACGGCAAGGGAACCGGCGCTTGCGCTGATGCGGGCGCAGGGAATGTGTCCAACCCGCCTGACCAATGCGTGGGTCCCGTTCGTTGTTGCATCTGTCCTTGCGGTGCGTCCCGGAGGCCGCATTGGTCTAGTGTTGCCAGCTGAGCTCCTCCAAGTCGGGTATGCGGCGGCACTGCGGTCATACCTAGTTGACGAATGCGCCTCAATCACCCTCGTGTCGTTCAAACAGCTTGTCTTCCCGGGCATTTTGCAAGAGGTTGTGCTACTGCTCGCCGTCCGTGGCACCGGCCCTGCCGAGATCCGGACCGTTGAGCTGCCGAATGCCGACAACTTGAACGGCTTTGACGGAGCTACCAAGACTGCGGCCCGAGCCCGCCTCCATGAATCAGAGAAATGGACAAAGTACTACCTAGGTAGTGACGCTATTCGTTTGATCCGCCGCGTTCGTGAAGGCGGCCGTCTGCACCCCCTGAGCCGGTATGCGGAAGTTGACGTCGGAGTAGTAACGGGCCGAAACGCGTTCTTCTGCTTGACCTCCGCCGAAGCCGGCCAGCGTGGGCTTATGCGGATGACTATGCCGCTCCTATCGAGGAGTGTGCAGGCACCCGCTCTGAGTTTCACCAGCCAAGACCTCGAGGCGCCAAATCGTGCAGCTGCACCCACTAGGCTCCTTTCATTACCATCCGGAATTGATTTGCGTCGCAACAAGATGCTGGCCGCATACCTCGCAGAGGGCGAGTCCGACGGCGTCCCAGACGGCTACAAATGCCGCATCCGGCGGACCTGGTGGGAAGTTCCATCGACCTGGGTGCCTGACGGATTCATGCTGCGGCAGATAAGTACACACCCGCGCCTGATCGCTAACCTGGCGGGAGCGACGAGCACGGATACCGTACACCGCGTCCGCGTGGCAGAAGGCGTGGAAATCGAGCGTCTAGCCGCAGGCGCATTCAACTCAGCCACCTTCGCGTTCTCGGAGGTCTTAGGGCGAAGTTACGGCGGTGGGATCCTTGAGTTGGAGCCGAGCGAGTGCGAACACCTGCCAGTCCCCGACCCGGCGCTCGTGCCCGCGACGCTCCACCAGAAGGTTGACGAGCTACTACGCGAGCGCCGGATGGAAGACGCATTAAACCTCGTCGACGAAGAAGTATTGATCGATCTCCTCGGGTTTGATCGCCGTGAGGTAGCTGCCATGCGGCGTGCCTGGATTGCTCTACGTGACCGGCGCAGGGGTCGCTCAAGACGCACCAAACTCACATAAGAGGCGCTCCTCGGATTTCACGCGCTGACTGTGTGGTCCTGTGACAGCACATCGGCGAGCCTACGAAATCAGACCTATGACGCCTGCACCGTGACCATGTCGCTCGCACGACACCGCTGTCGAGCGATTGGATGGAATACCGCTGACATCCGCGTCCGTATCGCGCCTGCCGCTGGCACCAAACCGGGGCACAGCAATTCTTGGGTCAACCGTTGCGCAAGCATCGGTGGGCTAGGACGATAAAAGCAACCGCATGATCACTGGGCCCAGCGACGGGCACAGTAGTAGTGCACCGAGAAGCAAGGAGTAATCGTGACACGGTACGTGACTGGCGGTGCCGAAATTCAAGCCGGTGTAACAACATTCGTTGGACGCAGCCATACCGAGATCGCCCGGTTGATCGCCTTTGACCACGGCTGGAAACTGCACGGGGACAAGATCATCGACGAGAACGAAGAAGTGATCGCAAACACTCTCGAAGAACTTGCGCGGAAAGCTTTGGCACTGAACTGGTTTGACCACACCGGTGCCGGCATCAACTGGCACTACTTCGGAGGCACCAAAGAATTCAACGCGGATACAGTTCGTCGAACGAACGTCTAGAGCGCGGCGCCGGGGCCTGTCAGACCTAGACGCGGGCAATCCCAAGCTGCAAAAAACGGATCGTAGTCTGACGAATACCCCCCGAGACATCTGTCGCATCGTGCTACATCGAAGCAACGGTAGTTCACTTCCACCCCTACCCCCTCCCGCATAACGAGCGAAACTGCGCTGACGAGGGGGCGTGTCAAGGGTGGCTAGCCATCGCGTAGCGACGACGAAGGAGCCCTTTACTCGTCCGCTCCGGAAGTCAGACGATCACGCACATGCGGACTGGGATATGAGTGGTTCACAACGATTGACGGCTTGTGGTCTCCCGAAAAAGCCAACCCAGTTGGGACGTACGGCGTGACCGCCAACGGACATCGGCTTACTCGACCATTCGACGACCCCGCACGACGGAAGGCTTCTTGCGAGATAATGAAGCCACGGCGCAGTACCGTGGCGACGAAGCTACCTTTCATCAGTTTCCCTATGACACAACCGGTCTCCGGGGCAAGCGACTGCGGGTGTTATCGGACACTCCGGTCAATGACGCCGGCGTTCCGCAAGATCTGCCTGAGGGCATCATCGACGTGATTGCTATCGACGACGAACCCAACATTAATCTCAGTGTTCGGGTTCACCCACTGGACGATCCCACTCGCATCGCATTCGTGGGATTCGAGCAGCTAGCTCTTTACGACTGAGTATTGACGCCTCGCGATGCCATCAAGAGAAACCCGCAGGGCGGCAGAGTCTACGAAGTAGCCGTCCGGAGGGTCGCCACTATAGGTTCGCACCATTCGATGGCTCGCTCGTCTCCCAGCACGTCACGAACCCATACGTCTGCGATCGCCTCCCAGACCTTGGACTTCCTCATAGTTCCGCCCATTAGCCGAGCCATTTCGCCGATCCACGCGTGGTGGTTGCCGATCTGCATCGCTGAGTCTTTGGCATCGAGCACTTCGCCCGCCGGGCGGCCGAGTCGTTCTGCGACGACTGCCCACTGCAGGTCGGTCAGGGCGCCGAGCAATTCTCGTTCCGGGGCCTTTTCGCCGGGGAGGACCATGTACCCGTCGCCTTCTGGTTGGTCGCCATCGACTACGCAGATACTTGGGCGGGGAAGCTTGTCGGCGGATGCGATAGTCGATAGGGATATGACCGTGGAGGCAGGACCGACGGCCGTGATACGCAGTCGCCTCAGCAGATTTGGGTCTGCTGCCCCGAGCGCCAATATCCGCTCGATCAGGTACTCGGACTCCTGGTCCTCGCAGTAGATGTCAAGTTCGTCATGGCGCTCGTTGTCCATCAGGTTCAACGCAAAGTCGCTACTAACTCCGTAAAGCACCTTTCTCGTAGAGTCGCGATCGACGGCGATGAACATGCGAGCCACAGCAGGTAGCTGTTCGAGAATGAACGGTGAATGCGTTGACACGAGGATCTGAAGTTTCTTGCTGTGAGCGAGGTCTAAGAACTCAGTTATCAACACACGTTGAGCCTGAGGATGAAGCGACGCCTCAACTTCGTCGATGATGATCAGCGAGTGATTCGGAACCGCGGAGATGAGAGCGATGAGGTCCAAGATGGAATCCTCGCCCGCACCTTGGTGGAAGTTTGAGTACTCGACCCCGTTCTGGGACAGCACGCCAACTTGTTTGTTGGCCTTGCGCTCGATCCGGGCTGTTTCGTATGTACGTCCGAGTGTTCGGCTCAGCTGTTTAAGCTGCTCATCCGTCAACGGCTCGGCGGTACCGCGGCTGATCACTTCCTGTGCAGTGCGTCCGTAACCTATCTGGGTGTTCGCGGGTTGAATTCGCGAGATGTCCAGAAAGTACGTCGAACGCCGCTCGCGTTTTGACACGCCCCTCCATCTGCGCGTCAGCTTTCTCACCAAGACCGTCTTGGACTGATCGCCGAGTCGAATGTTGTAGGCAAGAGAAACCCCTGCAACGTCTTCCCAGGGTGTCTTTGGGAAGAAGTCGTCTGGATAGTACGTGGCAGCGGTACCATTTGACGGAGCCTGATATGCAGCGGCAGCAGCTTTGAGTATTGTGCTCTTTCCCGCTCCATTAACCCCCGCAATAGCGACCACGGGGTAGCGAAATTCGACTAGCTCGCCATTCCAGCCGCGAAGTCCCGCAACTTCGATACCCGATAAAAACTGCGGCCAGCCGCCGTTGCCGTGGCGGGCGGAGTCCCACGCATCGGTGAGCTTAGGTTCCGTAGGTGCGGGCACTGACACCTCCACAAGAAGGATGGCTGCTCGAGCGTCCAGATCATATGTGCCGAATGCTGACTGCACCTCTAAAACTCGGCGAAAGACGAAATCTGCCTTGCGTGTGGCCACGGGTCAGCTCAATGAGATCGGGACCTCTTGCGCGGTAAGAGATTGACTCCGTCGTGGGCTCGCGAACGCGCTTGCTGTTCGAAGGCATCGAGAACGCGCACGGCGAACGCGGGATGCATGGTTGACCCAACTTCGTCCCTTGTCATCCAACGGACTTCGCGCGCCTCGGCCGTGGGCTGAGTGTTGCCGGCGGCGGGACGGCAACGGTAGACCAGAGCGACAATCCCGTGGGTCAGGTTCTTGTACACGCCGGTGAGGCGTTCCACCGTGACCGTCAATCCCGTTTCCTCGAAGACTTCCCGCCGAACACCGTCCTCGAAGGACTCGCCCAGTTCGAGCACTCCGCCCGGCGCTTCCCAATCGCCGGTGTCATCTCGCCTGATCACCAGAACGCGGTCGTCATCCCGTACAACGATGCCGGCGACACTGACCGAGTGTTTGGGCGTACTTGCCATCGTTGGCTCTTCCCTGATTGGTGCCGGCATGTGTGACACGAGTTGACTAGCTTCCTAGACTAGTCGTCTAGACATGTAACGGAAGGTCAGCGGGTGCTGCAACTGAGGCGAATTGACCGCGCGGATGACAAGCCACCATATCGGCAGATCGCGGGCATGTTGCGTGAGGCAATCAATTCCCGTCGACTCGCTCCCGGGGAGCGGCTACCGTCCGAGACCGAGCTGATCGAGCATTTCGGTGTAGCGCGCATGACTGTACGACAGGCCATGCAGGAGTTGCGTACCGAAGGATTGGTCATCTCACAACACGGCCGGGGAGTGTTTGTCCGCCCGACGCCTCCCATCCGCAGACTGGCATCAGATCGATTCGCCCGACAGCATCGCGCCGAAGGCAAGGCGGCGTTTACCGTGGAGGCCGAGATATCCGGGTACTCGCCACAAGTCGACAATATTGTCGTGAGCCTCGCAAGGCCGAATTCGCTTGTAGCTGAGCGGCTCCGAATATCAGCCGATGATGACGTGGTCGTGCGATCGAGGCGTTACCTGGCCGACGGCCGACCTGTTGAGACGGCAGTTTCATACATCCCAGCGGCGTTCGCTGAAGGCACGCAGATCGAGCAGATCGATTCCGGACCCGGTGGCATCTACGCCCGCCTTGAAGAAAACGGTCATGTACTGGCCCGCTTCACCGAGGAAGTTGCAGCTCGGATGCCCACCCCAGAAGAACGGCGGCAACTGGAGCTTGAACCAGGTATTCCAGTACTGACGGTGCTGCGAACTGCTTATGACGCCAACGACGCGGTCGTTGAGGTCTGCGACACCGTGAAGGTGGCGGCCGCTTACGTGCTGGAATACGAGTTCGCGGCGCGCTAGGCACAGAATCTCGGAAAAAATGTTCGTCGGCCGTGGCACTCCTCTAGACGACTATGTGACAATCAGCTTATCTAGAGCAGTCCCTACGAAAGGTAGACAAAATGTCCGTGCCGAAGTGGCTCAAGGTGTCCCACCAGCAAGTTTTCCCACACCGAGCGTTCGTGGTATCCGACGTTACGGCGGTAATCGATTACGAGCGATCGACGAAGGACAACAAGGTTCAAGCGACTGATCGAGACTCGGGCGCTCCCTTGTGGCAGGTCGAAGTCCTCGACGGTGACCCGGCAGCTAGCAAGCGAGCCCGAACGCTCACCGTCAAGTTCGCAACACCCAAGCAGCCTGTGTGCCCGCCGAACACTGCCGGAATGCCCTTCACCCCAGTGATTTTCGAGGAACTCTGCGTATTGCCGTACGTAGACCGTTCGAGTGAATCCGGCCGCATCGCGTGGTCATTTCGGGCCTCGGGTATGACTGCGGACACCGGCAAGGCGGGGTCATCAGCGGGAGACCGGGTGTCAGCATGAGTCCGTACGACCCCGTAGTACCTAGCGATCCGTATTCGATTCCAGATCCTGACGGCGGCATCGACTTCTTTGACCTCACGCACCTGCTGGCGGTCGGTGCCATGTGGCTCATCGCGGTGATCGGCGCGGTCACCGTTTCGCTCGTCGTTTGGAAACTGCGTTCGCCCGCCACATTTGGGCGCTATGTTGCAACCCCCGCATGGCGGACCCGATGGCTGCTATGGGCGTTGATCTCCTGGCCGCGAGTTGCCAAGGCCTGCGGGTTGTCCACTTCTGAGCGCGTCACACGCACGGACTCACAGGGCGGGAGCAAGACGAGGACCATCTGGACTCATCCTCGCCTTCTCGGGGTGAGCATGTCCGACGACTGCCTGCGAGTGTCCGTCCGTACACGGACCGGCCAAACGGTGGATGACCTGGAGAATTCGGTGCCCGCAATCCGTGATGCCGTCGGGGCGCATTCCGCCCGCTCGACGGTCGTCGCGCCCGGCACGGTCCGGATGGAATTCGTTATGCGGCAACAGCTATCGAACATCGAAACTGCTAGACAGCCGACCAGTGCCGCGGCAAACGCCGTTGCGATCGGCAGGCGCGAGAACGGGTCGGCCTGGATTCTCCACGTCGCTGGCTTGCACACCCTGACCGTCGGGTGCTCGGGCGCGGGAAAGGGTTCCATTTTCTGGGGCATCGCAGGCGGATTGGCTCCGGCCGTGAGGTCAGGGACTGTGCAGCTTTTCGCGGTAGACCTCAAGTACGGGATCGAAGTGTCAGTCGGCTCCGCACTATTCACCAAAGTCGCGACGACCGAGGCCGAGGCCGCCAGGCTGCTGACCAAGTTGGAGGAGCTGCTAGACAGCCGCGGATGCAGGATGGCCGGCCGAGCGCGTTCGCACGTACCCAGCACGGCCGAGCCGCTCGTCGTTCTGCTTATCGACGAATTGGCCGGCCTGACCGCCTACATGACAGACGCCGCCATCAAGAAGCAAGTTGCGGCCTCGCTTTCACGCATTCTGACAAAGGGCAGAGCTGTTGGAATCGTCGTCGCCGCCTTCATGCAGGACCCACGCAAGGAGATCCTGCCCATGCGCGGACTATTCACCCAAACTGTTGCACTTCGGCTGCGCTCACGCGACGAGGTCGCGATGGTTCTGGGCGATGGCCTCGCCGATGCCGCGCCCGCACACCGGATCGACCCCAACAAACCTGGGACCGGATACGTCATCGCCGAAGACGGATCAACGATGCGGGTACGCGCCGACTACTGGCCTGATTCGTTAATCCGTTCTGTTGCAGAAGAATACGGGTTCGCGCGCCTAAGGCCGACTGATCCCGCAGGGAACTGAGGAGATCGGCATGGCAACTCTCGGCATCGGCCCCACCGGCACCGCGATAGCGACCTTTCCAGAGCTTCTGACAGCGGAGCAGGTCGCCGAACTGCTCGGCGTTTCGGCTGCGACCGTTAGCCGATGGGGCGCGTTGCGCGAACGCGGCGAAGACATGGGGCCGCCGTGCTACATGATATCCGATCGCGTAAGACGTTGGGACGCAGCGGAAGTCCGCACATGGCTCAAGCAGGTGCGCCGCTAAGTGGCCGGATCAGTACCGCGCGGCATTCGAAAGCGAATCAATTCAGCAGGCCAACCGCGCTATCAAGTGCGCTACCTAGTGCGGGATCCAGCCTCCCCGTCGGGATGGGTTGAAACCTCATCGACGTTCGCCTCCTTGCGAGAAGCGCGGGCTTTCAAAGCCGACCGGGACGGCGAAGCGGCGATCGGTACCAGGCGCTTCGACCCTCGACTTGGCCGTACCAGCCTCTCCACCATCTGGACCCAATACAGCGCATCGAAACGCCCGGCCGTTTCACCGAAGACGTGGAGCGGCTACACCCAGCATTGGGAACTCCGCATCAGCCCGCGCTTCGGCCATGTCCCCGTCGACGAGATCAGCCGCAAGGACGTACAACAGTTCATCGATACCCTGACAGTCGGACCATGGGCCAAAATCGCCACGCTCCGGCTCCTCCGGTCGATTTTCGACATGGCGCGCGAGGACGGCCGAATCCACACCAACCCGGCTCAAGGCGTATCGGCCGGGCGGATGCCGGCCCGAGAACGGCACCGCTACCTCACGACCACCGAAGTCGCCGCGCTGGCATCGGCGTGCGGCGACCACGGCGACATCGTCACGATCCTGGCCTTCACCGGGCTGCGTTGGTCCGAACTCGTCGGTCTGCGCGTCGGCGACATCGACTTGAAGGCTCGCCGGCTCTACGTCCGACAGGCTGCCCCGGAAGTTGAGGGACGGATCATCGTCGGACCGCCGAAGACTCGGGCTGCCGTCCGAACCGTCCCGCTCCCGCAAATCGTCATTGACGCGCTCAAGCCACGAATCGAGAACCGCGCAGCCGGGCAACAAGCGATCACCTCGCCAAACGGCGGCTTCCTCAGATCAAACAACTGGCGCCGGCACACCCACTGGAACGAAGCCCTGAAGAAAACCAAGCTGGCGCCTCTGACCATCCACGACCTACGCCATACCTATGCGAGCCTCGCACGGGCTTCCGGGGCTGACCTTCGCTACGTCCAGAAGACCATGGGGCACTCCACGCCAACTGTCACCGCGAATATCTACAGCGACCTCTACTCAGACGAACTCGACCACGTCGCAACGAACCTCGACCGGCTCCACGACGTCGCCAATAACAAGGCGAACGGACAGGAACCGGACAAGACCAACCGTCAATAGAGTGCTGTCACCGCGTCCGTGCAGCTCAATGATGGTGGCCAGGGCCGGGATCGAACCGGCGACCTTCCGCTTTTCAGGCGGACGCTCATACCGACTGAGCTACCTGGCCGGGAAGCCGGAAGGCAGCGTGTGCCTCGCCGTGCTGGCGACCCTGACGGGACTCGAACCCGCGACCTCCGCCGTGACAGGGCGGCGCGCTAACCAACTGCGCCACAGGGCCTTGCTTTCCTGCATGTACTGCTCGCCCCGACGTTGCCGCCGTTGCGCGTACCCCCAACGGGATTCGAACCCGTGCTACCGCCGTGAAAGGGCGGCGTCCTAGGCCACTAGACGATGGGGGCCAGAACCGAATCACTCCGGGGTACCCGCAACGCAACTACCGTTGGGAGCCACGCTAGCTTAGGTCACCGCAGGCACAATCCTCAAACGAGCGGCATGCGATGTGGATTTGGAGCCCAAGTATCCTGAATCGTCACCGCCCCTATAGCTCAGTTGGTAGAGCTACGGACTTTTAATCCGCAGGTCCTAGGTTCGAGTCCTAGTGGGGGCACAAAACCGGCTACGACCTTCGCGAATCAGCCGGCCATCACGCGGGCATGGTCGTCGTGTGGCCGCCAAACTACTTGGCTATGCTTCGCGAGGTGAGCGTCGATCCGGCCTGGCAAAACGCACCCGTAGCCCTGGTGACGATGGAAATCCGTCACCCCGCAACGGATTCCCTCACCGAATCGTCGAGCCGAGAACTCAAACGCCTGCTCGCCGACGAGCTGCCGATCGAACGCCAAGCTCAGGACGTCGCGTGGGGGGTGGGCCCCGGGGGTGGTCCGGCACCAACGGCCGAGAATTTCGTGCGTTACGTCAACCGGAACGGCACGCTGGGGGCCTCGATCAAAACCCAGGCGATCATCATCGAATCCACCGCCTACTCCACCTTCGAGGCGTTGTCCGACGTCGCGATGCGCGTCGTCGAGGCGCGTGCACAGGTGTCGTCGATCGTCGGGGTGGAACGTATCGGTCTGCGCTACCTCCTCGAGATCCGCGTCCCGCTGGGCGCCGACGGCCGCATTGACTGGGCCGAATGGATCGCCGAGCCCCTGCTCGGGCCGCAACGCATCGCGCCCGGCGGGCTGGCCTTGACCGAATGGCAGGGCGCGGCGGTCTACCGCGAACCGCAACCGGGCAAATCGCTGATCGTGCGCTACGGGCCTGGCCTGGGCCAGGCCCTCGATCCCAACTACTACCTGCGCCGGACCATCCCGGCGCAGCCCGGGCCGTTTTTCCAGCTGGACATCGACAGCTTCTGGACCCCGGTCTCCTCGATCCCCGAATACAACCGGGATGCCGTCCGCGCGACTTTTCACAACCTCTACGAGCCGGCTCGTGCGGTGTTCCAGGAAATGCTCAGCAGCCGGCTAAGGGATGACTTACTCGGCTGACACCTGTGTTCGGCCTTAGCCCCTGAGCACCGCACTGCTATAGGTGACATCGGCGAAGGCCTGCGCGACGTCGTCATCAGGATAGTGAAAACCGTTGGCCGCGTGCAGTTCCTTGACGGTGTGCGACGACACGCTCCAGCCGCGCTGCTTGAGGTGGTCGACGAGATGGCTGCGCTCGCCGTGATAGACGAGCTCGTTGAAATCGACTTCGAACCCGAGTTCTCTCATCCGGTCGTGGTGTGCGCGCCAGCGGGGGTCGGCGAAAATCGCTGTGTCAGGCACGAATTCGAAGGCCAGCCGGCTGCCGGGGGCACTGAGCGCGGTGACGCTGTCGAACAGCGCGTCCTGCGCCTCGTCGGGCAGGTACACCACCAACCCCTCGGCGCTCCACGCCGAGGGGGCCTTCGGGTCGAACCCCGCGGCCTGTAGCGCACTGGCCCAGTCGTCGCGCAGATCGACGGCCACGGTGCGCCGCTCGGCGATCGGCTTTGCACCGAGATCGCCCAGGGTCGCGGTCTTGAACTCGATCACGTCGGGCATGTCGACCTCGTAGACGACGGTGCCCGCCGGCCACGGTAAGCGGTAGGCGCGTGCATCCAGACCCGAGGCGAGAATCACCGCCTGAGCGACACCGCTCTGCGCGCCCGAAAGGAAGAACTGGTCGTAAAACCTTGTGCGACAGGCCATTCCCTGCGCCATCCGCAATGGATCGAACCCGGCTTCGCCACCGACCGGAATCTCGCCGTTGACCAACCGGACGTACACATCAATTCCGACCGCGCGCACCAACGGCGCGGCGAAGGGGTCGTCGATCAACTTCTCGGCGCTGGAGAGCGCCCGCTGGGCGGCGACCATGGTTGCCGTGGCCCCGACGCTTGTCGCGAGGTCCCAGCGATCACGATCGGTGCGCGCCATGGTGCTCCCTCGGTCCGAATTCCCAACACATATAGGCAAGCTAGTTAGTACCACAGCCCCGGCGGCGGGGCTCACCGGGACTACTCTCGATCCGTGACCGACTTTGCCCAGCGGACAATTGACCTGGCCCGCCACAACGTCGCTGAAGGCGGCCGACCATTTGCGACGGTGATCGTCAAAGACGGCGAGGTACTTGCCGAGAGCGCCAACAAGGTCGCCCAGACCAACGACCCGACCGCGCACGCCGAGATCCTGGCGATCCGAGAGGCGTGCATGAAGCTGGGCACCGAGCACCTGGTCGGCGCGACGATTTACGTGATGGCCCACCCGTGTCCGATGTGCCTGGGCTCGCTGTACTACTGCTCCCCCAAAGAAGTCATCTTCTTGATCACCCGCGAATCTTATGAGCAGTACTACCTCGATGACCGCAAATACTTCGAGGTCTCAACGTTTTACGACGAATTCTCGAAGGACTGGGACCAACGGCGCCTGCCGATGCGGTACCAGCCTCGGGACAGCGCCGTCGAGGTCTACCGGTTGTGGAACGAACGCAACGGTGGCGACCGCAAATCTACGGTCGTCCCAGCCTCCGAGCCGCTGAGTCGTCAGGAGACCTTGGGACAGTAATGCATTGGGTTATCGCGCTCATCTAGCGGCGGCAGGTTGCGCGCGGGTGTGTGCACGAGCGGCGCGTTGGCCGCGATCCGCCCGGCCGCACGATCCAAACCGGCCCTGGCCCTCGGGTGTTTACGGAATCGTGTTGGCACACAAGTGAAAACGAGACGAATGAGGTCGCCCAGGCGCCGGTGCAGCCATTCGTCGCGTCGCGACCACCGGTAGCCCATCAGCCGGCGCACCGGTGGATCGTAGAGACCGACGGTGAACCAGACGAAGAACGGCGCCAGCAGCTTGCGCTGAGCCGCCCACAACCAGTCCGGAGCCATTCGGGCAAATGGCGGTTTGGGCAGGTCGGTCAGATCCAGCACGGCACGTGCGGCCTCGTTGTCCTCTAACACGTTGCGGCACATGTGTTCCCAATAGACCTGAAATTCCTCCCAGGACGCGGGCACCGGCCGCATGCTCATGCCGTACATCCGGTACCAGTCGACATGTTCGTCGAACAGCTGGCGCTTCTGCGCCTCGGTCAACCCACCGCAAAACCGTTCGGCCACATGAATAGTCCCGACGAAGAAGGTGGCATGCGCCCAGTAGAAGACATCGGGGTTCAGCGCGTGGTAGCGACGGCCCTGCTCGTCAACACCCTTGATGTCGACGTGATAGTCGCGCACCTCGCTGCCGGTGACTGAGGCACGGTCGCCGTCGAAGACGACTCCGCCGATCGGATACAACGACCGCAGCAGGCGCGGCCAGCGTTCCCGGAAGAACGTCGAGTGATCGATGACCGCCGCGCCCAGTTGCGGGTGCATGTTCTGCATGGATCCCGCCCACGGCCCCTGCAACATGCCGCGCCAATCCCCGAAGTACCGCCACGTCAGGGAATCGGGACCGAGCGGGATCGGCGGCGCCGCATATCCCGACGGGGACACCGGACACCCGCTGGCGACAGCGCCGGGCTCAACACCAGAAATTGCCATATCGTCGACGGTGGTTGTGTCGCTACCAGCTTCGGCGCTGGTCAGTGGGCAGGCTGCGGACGTATCTTTGGTCACTATTGGGTTTCCTGTAGCTAGCCGAAATTCTGACTACGTACGTTGTCAATTTTAAGCTTAGGAGCGATGTGCAGTCCGGTCAACGACGGGGCCGTTGGTCAGGGGTCCCCCTGGAAAGTCGTCACGCCCTCCGCCGCGACAACCTCATCGCCGCCGGCGTGCAGTTACTGGGCAGCGAGCGCGGGCCCGCACTGACCGTTCGCGCCGTGTGCCGCAAGGCCGCGCTGACCGAACGATACTTCTATGAGAGCTTCTCCGACCGCGACGAATTCGTGCGCGCTGTGTACGACGACGTCTGCGCGCGGGCCATGACGACCCTCACCTCGGCGGACACCCCTCGCGAGGCCGTCGAGCAGTTCGTCGAGCTGATGGTCGACGACCCGGTGCGCGGGCGGGTGCTGCTCCTGGCTCCGGCCGTCGAGCCGATCCTGACCCAGTCGGGCGCGGAGTGGATGCCCAGCTTCATCGATCTGCTGCAGCGCAAGCTGTCCAGCATCGGCGATCCGGTGCTGCAGAAGATGATCGCCACCAGCCTGGTCGGCGGTTTGACGAGTCTGTTCACCGCGTATCTGAACAGGCAACTCGGGGCCACCCGCAAGCAATTCATCGACTACTGCGTGAACATGCTTTTCAACACGGCGGCCCCGTATGTACCGCCGTCCGACGGGGTATCTCCGTAGCGGCCCGTTCGTCCGGCCCCGAGCATGCGCAGCAATGGGATCAATTTGTGACTTGCCGCGCCCTGTCGGAACTTGATGCAACTGATCGACACAGATATATTGACTGCAACCACTAGACACAGATAACTGGGGGTGTCATGTCAGGCGATCTGACCCAGATGCAACTGCTACACGAACTCGAGCCGGTCGTCGAGAAGTACCTGAACCGGCACCTGAGCATGCATAAGGCTTGGAACCCGCACGACTACATCCCGTGGTCGGACGGGAAGAACTTCTACGCGCTCGGTGGACAGGAGTGGCACCCCGAGCAGAGCAAACTCTCCGACCTCGCCCAGGTGGCGATGGTGCAGAACCTGATGACGGAAGACAATCTGCCCTCCTATCACCGCGAGATCGCGATGAACTTCGGCCTCGACGGGCCCTGGGGCACGTGGGTCAACCGCTGGACCGCCGAAGAGAACCGGCACGGCATCGCGCTGCGGGACTACCTCGTGGTGACCCGCGCGGTCGACCCCGTCGAGCTGGAGAAGCTGCGCATCGAGGTGGTCAACCGCGGCTTCAGCCCGGGCCAGAACCACCAAGTCCGAGCCGACCTGTTCGCCGATAGCTTGTTCGATTCGGTCATCTATGTCACGTTCCAGGAACTGGCGACCCGGATTTCGCACCGCAACACGGGCAAAGCCTGCAACGAGCCGATCGCCGACCAGCTGCTGGGCAAGATCTCGGCTGACGAGAACCTGCACATGATCTTCTACCGCGACGTCAGCGAGGCCGGGTTCGAGGTTAATCCCAACCAGGCGATGAAGTCGCTGCACAAGATCCTGCGTAACTTCCAGATGCCGGGCTACCAGGTGCCGGAGTTCCGGCGCAAGGCCGTGTTCATCGCCGTCGGGGGCGTCTACGACCCGCGCATCCACCTCGAGGAGGTCGTGATGCCGGTGCTGAAGAAATGGCGCATCTTCGAACGCGAAGACTTCACGGGTGAAGCAGCCGCGCTTCGCGACGACCTTGCCCTGCTGATCAAGGAACTCGAACAGGCCTGCGACAAGTTCGAGGTGTCCAAGCAGCGCCAGCTCGACCGGGAACTGCGTACGGGCAAGAAGACGACCGCCAACGAGCTGCACCAAACCGCCGGCAAGCTCGTGATGAGCCGCCGGTAGTCCGGCCTTGCGCATCGGCCCGATCGCGCTCGCCAGCCCGGTGGTGCTGGCCCCGATGGCGGGCGTGACCAATGTTGCATTCCGGACGCTGTGCCGTGAACTAGAGCAGTCCAAGGTCGGCACGGTCAGCGGACTCTACGTCTGCGAGATGGTGACCGCGCGTGCCCTCGTCGAGCGCCATCCGGTCACGATGCACATGACGACGTTCTCCCCGGACGAATCGCCGCGCTCGCTGCAGCTTTACACCGTCGACCCCGCCACCACCTACGCGGCGGCGAAGATGATCGCCGACGAGGGCCTGGCCGACCACATCGACATGAACTTCGGCTGCCCGGTGCCCAAGGTCACCAAGCGCGGCGGCGGCGCGGCGCTGCCGTTCAAGCGGAGGCTGTTCGGCCAGATCGTGGCGGCGGCGGTACGCGCGACCGACGGTACCGACATACCGGTGACGGTGAAGTTTCGCATTGGCATTGACGACGAGCACCACACGCACCTGGACGCCGGCCGCATCGCCGAGGCCGAAGGCGCGGCCGCGGTGGCATTGCATGCTCGCACGGCAGCGCAGCGTTACTCCGGCACCGCCGATTGGGAGCAGATCGCGCTACTCAAGCAGCAGGTGCAGACGATTCCGGTGCTGGGCAACGGCGATATCTACGACGCCAGCGATGCGCTGACCATGATGGCCAGCACGGGGTGCGACGGTGTCGTCATCGGCCGCGGTTGCCTGGGGCGGCCGTGGCTGTTCGCCGAACTGTCGGCCGCATTCACCGGCGGCCGGGCCCCCACTCCGCCGACGCTCGGCGAGGTCGCCGACATCGTGCGACGGCACGGCGAATTGCTCACCGCGCATTTCGGCGAGGACAAGGGCATGCGCGACATTCGCAAGCACGTCGCCTGGTATCTGCACGGCTTCCCGGCCGGATCTGACTTGCGGCGAGCGCTGGCCTTGGTCAAGACGCGCGACGAACTCGACGCTCTGCTGGACCGGCTGGACGGCACCGTCCCCTTTCCGGAAGCGGCGACGGGACCGCGCGGCCGGCAGGGCTCGGCCGCCCGGGTGTCGCTGCCCGAAGGCTGGCTGCGCGACCCCGATGACTGCACGGTGCCGGCGGGAGCCGATGTCATGCACTCCGGCGGCTGAGCCGAACCCCGCTCGAAATCGCGTCCGGGACGATAAGTCAGTACGATGTGGACCTTGCTGAATTGCGCTTGGGCGGCGGTTGGTTTAACCCGCTGCACAGGGGCTACGGAATACGGCGCGACCCAACGGGTAGCGAAGTTGCAGCACTGTTAGCGCGGCGCTGCGGTGAGTTGGCGCACGGACATCACTGACGGCGGCATCAGAGCTTCGGAGGCGAGTAAGCATGAGTGACGGCGAGGTAGACGCCACTCTTGGCCATCGCCGCGGCCCCCGCGACCACCGACCGGCCACCCCGACCTCGTCCGTCGCACTGAGTGCCGCGCCGTGGGAGCGATTCGCCGAACCACCCGCCGACGACAGCGTCCACCGATGGCAGATCGAGCCGCCCGCCGAGCCGGCCGCGGACGCGCCCAGTGAGACCGTCGAGCCGTCTGCACGCGGCGC
This sequence comes from Mycobacterium sp. Aquia_216, assembly GCF_026723865.1. Classification (NCBI taxonomy): domain Bacteria; kingdom Bacillati; phylum Actinomycetota; class Actinomycetes; order Mycobacteriales; family Mycobacteriaceae; genus Mycobacterium; species Mycobacterium sp. Aquia_216. The sequence goes on from NZ_CP113529.1 coordinate 5,665,991, forward strand.
CGCAAAAGGCGGGAGCCACGCCTCCGGTGCGCTCAGCGTCGCCGACCTGCTTGCCAAAGTCGGGGCCAGTTCCACCGGCACCCGTCACCGCCGCGCCGCCCTCGACGAGGAATCTGGCGAGCCCGATCCGGAGATGCCCATCGACTTAGGGGACACCCAGGTCATCGATATCCCGGCCTACTCGCTCGACGTCGTCTCGGAGGTTCCCGACCTCGGGCTCCCGAACTACCCGCACGGCGACGACTCCGAGCCCGACCTCACAGCCGAGGAGCCGACCGAGTCGCACCCGGCCAAGCCGAAACGCATCCGCCGAGCGAAAGCTCCCACGAACCGGGCACCGAAGCGCCGCAGGCCGATGTTGATGGCCGGTCGCTCGATGGCCGCCCTGTGCGCCGCGGTGGCGCTGGCCCTGACCGGGGGCGCGTACCAGTGGAGCGCGTCGAAGAACCACCGGCTCAACGTCATCAACGCGCTCGACCCGAACTCCGGCGATATCGTCGACCCCGGTGGGCAGTACGGCGATGAAGACTTCCTGATCGTCGGCACGGACTCCCGCTCCGGCGCGAACGCCGACATGGGTGCGGGCGACACCGAGGACGCCGGCGGCGCCCGGTCGGACACCGTGATGCTGGTCAACATCCCGGCCAACCGCAAACGCGTGGTGGCGGTCTCGTTCCCCCGCGACTTGGCGATCACCCCGATGCAGTGCGAAGCGTGGAACCCCGATACCGGAAAGTACGGACCCCTCTACGACGACAAGACGAAGACGTGGGGATCGAAGATGGTCTACACCGAGACCAAACTGAACTCGGCGTTCTCCTTCGGCGGCCCGAAATGTCTGGTGAAGGAAATCCAGAAACTGTCCGGTCTGAGCATCAACCGGTTCATCGCCGTCGACTTCTCCGGGTTCGCCAAGATGGTCGAGGCACTCGGCGGTGTCGAGGTGTGCAGCAAAACCCCGCTGCACGACTACGAGCTCGGTACCGTCCTCGAGCATTCGGGACGCCAGCTCATCGATGGCCCGACGGCGCTGAACTACGTGCGGGCCCGTCAGGTCACGACGGAGTTCAACGGCGACTACGGCCGCATCAAACGCCAGCAGTTGTTCTTGTCATCGCTGCTGCGCTCACTGATCTCCGAGGACACGCTGACCGACCTCAACAAGCTCAACAACGTCGTCAACATGTTCATCAGCAACAGCCGCGTGGACAATGTCCAGACCAAAGACCTTGTTCAGCTGGGCCGATCGCTGCAGGGCATGGCGGCCGGGCACTTTACCTTCGTCACCGTGCCCACCGGTGTGACGGACCAGAACGGCGACGAACCGCCGCGGACCGCGGACATGAAGGCACTTTTCAACGCGATCATCGACGACGATCCGCTGCCCGAGGAGAACGACCAGAACGCGCAGAACCTGGGGACCACACCAACCTCGGGGCCGACCAGCGCACCGACCACCAAGAAGGCACCGCCGCCTAGCGCGGCGCCCGAGGCGCGACGCGAGCAAGTGACGACGACCTCGCCTGACGAGGTCACCGTGCGGGTCTCCAATGCGACGGCAGAGAGCGGGCTTGCCGCTACCGCCACCAGCCAGCTCAAGCGGAACGGGTTCAACGTCATGTCACCCGACGACTATCCGAGTTCGGTGAATGCCACGACGGTGTTCTTCTCGGCCGGCAACGAGCAAGCGGCGGCGACGGTGGCATCGGCGTTCGCCAATTCAAAGGTTGCGCGGGTTTCCGGCTACGGGCAGGTCGTTCAGGTAGTGCTCGGCCCGGATTTCAAGTCGGTTACCGCTCCCGCGCCCAGTGGCTCCTCACTCAGTGTGCAGATCGACCGCAACCCGGGCAGCACGCCGACCAAACTGCCGGACGACCTCGCGGTGACGAACGCCGCCGACACCACCTGTGAATAACCGCATTTCGCCTCAGTAGATCGCCGATTCCGACGCCGAGTAAGTAGGCTTGGCGGCATGCGGACCGCCTACCATGAGCAACTCTCGGATTTATCCGAGCGCCTTGGCGAGATGTGCGGGCTGGCGGGGGTAGCCATGGAGAAGGCAACTCAGGCACTCCTGCAGGCCGACCTCGTCCTCGCCGAACAGGTGATCTCCGGCCACGAAGAGATCGCGAATCTGAGTGCTCTCGCCGAGGAGAGCGCCTTCGTGTTGCTGGCGCTGCAGGCACCGGTGGCGGGCGACCTGCGGTCCATCGTGAGCGCCATCCAGATGGTGGCCGACATCGACCGGATGGGCGCGCTGGCGCTGCACGTCGCCAAAATCGCCCGCCGGCGCCATCCTCAGCACACATTGCCCGAAGAGGTCAACGGGTATTTCGCCGAAATGGGCAGAGTCGCAGTCGAATTGGGTAACAGTGCACAAGAGGTGGTGTTGTCCCGTGACCCGGAGAAAGCCGCCCGGATCCGCGAAGAAGACGACGCGATGGACGATCTGCACCGGCACCTGTTCTCGGTGCTGATGGACCGGGAATGGAAGCACGGCGTGGCGGCGGCCGTCGACGTGACGTTGCTGGGCCGTTTCTACGAACGTTTCGCCGATCACGCGGTCGAGGTCGCCAGGCGCGTCATCTTCCAGGCCACCGGCAGACTGCCCGAAGACGAAACGGCGGCGACGACGCAGTAAGCCCTCAGCCGAAGCGACCGGAGATGTAATCCTCGGTGGCCTTCTGCGAGGGATTGGAAAAGATCTTCTCGGTGTCGTCGATCTCGATGAGCCGGCCCGGCTTTCCCGTCGCTTCCAGGTTGAAAAACGCCGTGTGATCGCTGACGCGGGCGGCCTGCTGCATGTTGTGCGTGACGATGACGATCGTGTATTCCTGCTTGAGCTCACTGATCAGTTCTTCGATCGCCATCGTCGAGATGGGATCCAGCGCGGAGCACGGCTCGTCCATCAGCAACACATCGGGTTGCACGGCGATGGCGCGCGCGATGCACAGCCGCTGCTGCTGCCCGCCGGATAAGCCGCCACCGGGTCGGTTCAGCCGATTCTTGACCTCATCCCACAGGTTGGCGCCGCGCAGCGAGTGTTCGGCGACGTCGTCGAGCAGCCTACGATTGCGCACCCCTTGCAGCTTCAGGCCCGCGACCACGTTGTCACGAATAGACATGGCGGGAAACGGGTTTGGCCGTTGGAACACCATGCCGATCGCTCGCCGCACCCCGACAGGGTCGATACCCGGGGCATAGATGTTCTCGTCGTCGAGCAACACGGTGCCCTCGACCCGCGCACCGGGGATGACCTCGTGCATCCGGTTCAGCGCCCGCAGCACGGTGGTCTTGCCGCAGCCGGACGCGCCGATGAACGCCGTCACACTCCGGGGGAGAATCGACAGCGTCACATCGGCGACGGCCTGAAACGACCCGTAGTAGATGTTGACGTCCTTCAAGTCCAAACGCTTTGCCACCCAGCACTCCTCCCTAGGACTTCTTGGGCGCAAACATCATCGAGACCACCCTGGCTCCGACATTGACAACGGCGATCATCAAGATCAGCGTCAAGCCCGCCCCCCACAGTCGATCTGTGGGAAGCGGGTTCACGCCGGCACCCGCCACCGTCTGGTTGAACATCATGCCAGGCAGCGTCCCCATGAACCCCTTGAAGATATCGAAGTTCATGGCTTGCGAATAACCGACCAGGATCAGCAGTGGAGCCGTTTCGCCCATGACCCTGGCCAACGCCAACATGATCCCGGTGATGATGCCCGACAACCCTGTCGGAATCACCACCCTGACAATGGTTTTCCACTTTGGCACCCCCAACGCATAGCTGGCCTCACGCAGATCAATCGGAACGATCCGCAACATCTCCTCGGTCGTCCGCTCAATCACCGGCAGCATCAACAGCACCAACGCCAGCGCCACCGCGAAGCCCGAACGGGGAAAGCCCAGCGTGGACACACATAGCGCGTAGATGAACAATGCCGCAACAATTGAGGGCACCCCGGACAGGATGTCCACCATGAAGGTCGCCAACCGGCCAAGTCGGGTACCGCCCCCGTACTCGACCAAATAGATCGCGAGCATGACACCGATCGGCACGGAGATCGCGGCGGACACCAATCCCTGCAACAGGGTTCCAACCATCGCGTGGTACGCGCCGCCCCCGGCCAGAAAAGGCGTCGTGCCCGCTTGTGAATGCGTCCACCATGAAGCGGACGCTATCGCCTTGAATCCCTTGGCGACGACCGAGAACAACACCCACAGCAATGGGGCCAGCGCAATCAGCATCGACAGCGAGACCAACACGCTCGCAACGATGTTCGCGACCCGGCGGCGGCGACCGAGTCCGGACAGCGTGCGTGCCTTGAGGGGCCGGTCGAAGATCGAGCTCATCGCCTAGCCTTTCTGGTCCCGGCGACAGCGCCGCGAGCTAAGGCATCGACCACAAACGTCAGCACGAAAAGTACCAGTCCCGCAGCGATATACGCGCCGGCTTTGTACCGGTCATCGAATTCCCATGCGGTGGCCGCGATCTTGGTCGCAAAGGTCGCACCGCCGTCGAATAGCGACCAGCCGAACGCCTTTTGAGTGCCGCGCAAGATAATCAGCAACGCGACCGTCTCACCCAGGGCTCGGCCCAGACCGAGCATCCCGCCGCTGACATAGCCGGTCCGCCCGAACGGCAACACCGTCGTCTTGACCACCTCCCAGCGAGTGGCACCGAGCGCCAGTGCCGCCTCAATCTGGTCGCCCGGCGTCTGCACGAAGACTTCGCGAGTGACCGCGGTGATGAACGGCAGGATCATCACCGCCAGCACGATCCCGCCGGTGAAGATGGTGCCGCCGCCGGCCGCCGACGCACTACCGTCGGCGAACAAGAAGCACCAGCCCACAGACTGATTCAGCCACGTCGCGACGGGCCGCAACTGCGGAGCCAGTACATACAGACCCCACACGCCGTAGATGATTGAGGGAACCGCCGCCAGCAGATCGACCGTGTAGGCGAGCGGCCCGGCGAGCCGCCGCGGCGCGTATTGAGTGAGGAAGATGGCGACCCCCAGAGCGACGGGCATGGCCAGAATCAAGGCGAACACCGAGATGAACACCGTCACCTGGAGCAGGTCGAGGATGCCGAAGTGCATCGCCGAGGTATTGGTGGTGACCCAGTTGCCGCGGTAGGTGAAGAAGTCCTCTTGGTTGCGCTTGAACGCCGGTATCGCACGCAACAGCAAGAACCCGCCGATCGCGATGACCACGACGGAGATCAGGACCCCGCAAGCTTCGGCGAACTTGCGAAATATCCGGTCCCCGAAGCGGGATGGAGTCCCCTTCCATGGGCTAAGGGGTACGACCGGCGCCGACGGAAAGGACGCGGCAACGACCGCACCCGAACCCGCCTGGGCTGGATCTGGCGTAGTCATCGTGAATCCGTCACTGCTGTTTCTGGTGTCACTCCTGGACCCGAGTGCTACTGCATCGCATTGATCGCGGCGATCAGTCGCCCCTTGACCTTATCGGTCAACGGGATGTAGCCGGCCGACGAGAGGTTGGTCTGACCGGTGTTCGCGGCCACGGTCAGGAAGGACTTGATTGCCTCGGCGGTCTCCGCGTCGTAGCCGTTCGAACAGACGATCTCGTAGGTGGCCAGCACCAACGGGTAGGCATCCGACTGCTGGCCGCCGTACATCGAATTCAGGTTCAGCACCAGGTCGTTGCCGGCAGAGGCGAAGGTGACCGTGTTGACGGCGTTGCCGGCCGTCTCACTGGTGAGAGAGACCACGCCACTGGCCGTGGCGAGTTGGGCGTAGGGCAGGCGTGCCTGGTCGGCGAAGCCCTTTTCCACATATCCGATGGCGCCGCGCGTGGAGCGCACCGCCTGGATGACACCGGACGACTTCGCCGCGCCTTCGCCGACGCCGCCCTGGAATTCGGTGCCGACTCCCCTGGACCAGCTCTCCGGTGCGGTGGTCGTCAGAAACTTCTGCAAGTTATCGGTGGTACCCGAAGAGTCCACCCGGTAAATCGGGGTGATCTTGGTGTCGGGCATCGCGATACCGGGATTCAACGCCGCCAGAATCGGGTCATTCCAGACGGTGATCCTGCCCGTCAAAATTTTTGCCAGCACATCGCTGTTGACGGTCAGCGTCTTGGCCTCGGGCAGGTTGTAGACCAGTGCGACCGGACCGAACACCAGTGGCAGGTCCCATGCGGGGTTCCCGTTGCAGCGTTTGGTGGCGGGCAGGATCTGGTCGGCGATCAGCGGGGAGTCCGATCCGGCGAAGTCGACGTGGCCCGCGATGAATTGCTCGCGGCCCGCACCTGACCCCGTCGGGTTGTACGACACGGACTTGCGCGGGCAGTACTGGCCCCAGACGTGGCTGAACACCGCCATCGCGTTCTGTTGAGCGGTCGAACCTTCCGCGGTCAGTTCGCCTTTGCCGGTGCAGATCATCGTGCCAGCCTGTCCCGAGCTCGCTCCCGACGCCGGGTCACGGTGATTGTCGTCGCTGCCGCAGGCTGTCAGGCCCGCACTGGTTATCGTGACCGCCAACACCGCTGCCGCCAGCGTCCTGCCCATGTTGTCGAGCCTCACCGATCTCGCTTCCTGACGCAGTTTCGACGCATGCGGCCGCCGCTCGAAACTATGCGCGCAGGCCCCGTCCACAAGAGTGCCCAAGGGGTGAACGTGCGGTGAATTATCAACTGGCACGCCACCTCTGCCTGCGCTTTCGCCTCAGCCCACGCTCGGCGCCGGTGCGTACGCGGTGTCGACGCTGTAGGTGGTGAATCCCTGGCGCTGGTAGGTCCGGACCGCGGCGACGTTGTCTGACTCGACGTAGAGCAGCACGGTGACTTCCCGTGCGGGGCCACCCGGTTTTGCTGGTCCACCAAGGCGGCGGGCCAGCGACTCGACGCCGACGGCCGTCAACATCTGCCCCAGCCCGCGGCCCTGCGCGGACGGATCGACGCCGACGACGTACACCTCCCCCAGACGCGGTTGATCCAGGTGCACTTTGGTCCAGTGGAATCCCAGAAGCCGGCCCGCGTCGCCGCTCTCGTCGTCGCCGAACGCCAAGAACAAACCCGCCGGGTCAAACCACGGTTCGCCGCGCCGCTCCGCCAGGTCGACCGCGGTCCACCCGCCCTGTTCGGGATGGTCGGCGAACGCGGCATTGTTGACCCGCAACAGCTCGGCGTCGTCGCCGGCGCCCGCGTAGGTGCGCACCCGCACTCCGGGCGGCGGGGTTACCGGGTCGGGGATCTCACGAAGCGAACGTCTCATCTGGACGAGCTCCCGCACCGCGACCAGACCTAGCCCGGACGCGGTGGCCCGGGCCGGCTCCAGCGTGCCGTGCGCCCAAAAGCGGTTGCTGCCGCCAGTTTTGGCGATCGCCGCACGTGCCATCGCCGTGCCGATACCGCGCCGGCGGGCCCGCGGATGCACCACCAGTTCGGCCATCGGATCCCCGCCGTCACGTGGCGGACTGAGATTGAGGTAGCCCTCGACCGTGTTGGCGGTCTCCTCAGTGGCGCTGACCACCAGCAGATGATCGGTGCGGTCGTGCCCGAGTTCCCGAAGAACCTGTTCGCCGACGGGTGCTACCCCATCGAATTCGGTTGCCGCCGCGACCAGTTCGCGCACCCCGTGCTGCTCGTCGGCGGTCAGTGCGGAGCGCCAGTCCGGCCGGGTCACTGACTGCGGAGCGGGTCGGCCAGCGGGTCGTGCAGATTCTCTGCATCGGGTTCGTCGTTTTCGGCTTCGTCGGGTGGGGCGATCGGCGCTCGTCCGCGCGCCGGTCGAACGGCCTTGTAACCCACGTTGCGTACCGTTCCGATCAGAGCCTCGTACTCGGGGCCGAGTTTGGCCCGCAACCGCCGTACGTGCACATCGACCGTTCGGGTGCCACCGAAAAAGTCGTATCCCCACACCTCGTGCAGCAGCTGGGCGCGGGTGAATACCCGGCCGGCGTGCTGCGCCAGATACTTCAGCAGCTCAAATTCTTTGTAGGTGAGGTCAAGCGGGCGGCCCCGCAGCCGCGCGGTGTAAGTGCCTTCATCGATCACCAGCTCGCCGAGGCTGACCTTGCCTGCGCTTTCCTGGTCGGCCAGCCCGCCACGGCGGCCCACCACCAGCCGTATCCGGGCGTCAACCTCAGCGGGCCCCGTGCCGGGCAGCAAAATCTCGTCCAACCCCCAGTCGGCGCTGACCGCGACCAGGCCACCCTCGGCCACGACCGCCACGACCGGAACCGACCGGCCCGCGGTGCTCAACAAACGGCAAAGCCCGCGCGCCGCCGACAGATCGGTGCGCGCGTCGACCAGCACCGCGTCCGCGGTCCCAGCCTCCAGTAGTGAGGAAGGCTCGGGCGGCGCTGTGCGCACGGTGTGCGGGAGCAACGACAACGACGGCAGGACCGGGTCCGGATGCAGCTCCGAGGTGAGTAGTAAAAGCTCCAACAAGCCCCTTCAGCTCGTGGGAAAGGCATCTCCCAGGTTCACAAAGCCACGTGGCGTTAGTGGCCAGGCCATGTAACGATAACGTGCTACCTGGTCTTTGTGCGTGCCCTTGCCAGGTATGTGAGCCCGGCCACGAGGTGATCCGGACCGGAATCCGCCGCCGCACGCCGCGGTGAACTGCGCCACAATATGCGGATGCGCAGGGTGCTGATCAGTGTGATCGCCGTGGTGTCCACCGTGGCGGTGATCGTCGGCGGTGCCGTCGGCGTGGACTACGGCACCAGCATCTACGCCGAGTATCAGCTCTCGCGCAACGTGCGCAAGGCGGCAAATCTGGGGTCCGACCCCTTCGTGGCGATACTGGCCTTCCCCTTCATCCCGGAGGCGATGCACGGCCACTACAACGAGCTGGAGATCAAGGCTAACGGCATCGACCGCGTACCCATCGGCAAGGCCACCCTCGAAGCCACGATGCATTCGATAGACCTGACTTACGCGTCGTGGCTGATCAGACCCGATGCGAAGCTGCCGGTGGGCAAGCTGGAGAGCCGTATCATCATCGACTCGACGCACCTGGGCCGATACCTGGGCATGGGCGACCTGATGGTTGAGGCCCCACCCTCCGAGACCAACGACGCCACCGGCGGTACCACCGAATCGGGGATTTCCGGCAACCACGGCCTGGTCTTCAGCGGCACGCCGAAATCGTCCGGCTTCGACCACCGGGTGAGCGTCTCGATGGACCTTTCGATCGCGCCCGACGACCCCGCGACACTCGTGTTCACCCCAACCGGCTTCCTTACCGGACCGGATACCGCCAACCAAACCGTTCCGGACGACAAGCGCGACGCCGTGCTGCACAGCTTCACCGCCAGGCTGCCCAATCAACGCCTCCCGTTCGGCGTGGCGCCGCGCACCGTCGGGGCACGCGGCTCGGACGTCATCATCGAGGGCATCACCACGGGAGTAACCGTGACCCTCGAAGGGTTTAACGAGTCATGACCCGCGCCGCGGACGAAGCAGCGCGAAGCAATGGGAAGGAGCGGCGCAGATGACCACCGTTGTCGTCGCGATCGTGGCGGCTCTAGCCCTAGCAGCCGTCGTCGGCTGGTTGGTGACCCGTCGCTCCGGAAGCCTCAAAGAAGTAGCTTCAGACCCGAGCGAAAGTGCCGGCGCCGACACCGCCGACCTGGGCTTGTCGGCTACCGGCCCGACCGTCGTGCATTTCAGCGCACCGTGGTGCGGACCCTGCGATCGGCTACGCCGGGTGGTCGACCAGGTGTGCGACAGCATGGGCGATGTGGCACATGTCGAAGTCGACATCGACGCCAACCCGGCCGCCGCACGCCAGTTTTCGGTTATGTCGCTACCGACCACCCTGATTTTCGATGTCGACGGGCGACAGCGTTACCGGGCATCGGGTGTCCCCAAGGCCGCCGACCTGCGGTCAGCGCTCGAACCGCTGTTGGCTTGATCGCGATGTCATTGGGTAAGCTGACCGACGTGTCATCCCGCATGGAGCTCATGCTCACCAAGCGTCGCGCAGTCGATCTGTGCCGCATCGCGGGTTGTTGTTGTTGCTGTTGCTGTAGCTGCTGAGTAGCCGCGCCCGCCCGCGCAGCACTCGGAGCAGCCCGGAACCCCGCCGTGGCATGTCTCCACCGTTTCCACGCAACAGGCAAATAGGAGTCTTTCGTGTCAAGCAGTAGTCCCAGCGCCCAGACCGACCGTGTCGACGTTCGTGGACCCAGATTCGCCGCCTGGGTCACCACCGCGGTCCTGGTCGTGACACTGATCGTCTCGGCATTGAGCCCGCTGGCGGCCGCGATCATCCTGGGTCTGCAGGCCGTGGTCTTCGCGATCGGTGCTCTCGGCGGCCCGCGCCGGCATCCCTATGGCCGGGTGTTCGCCACGCTCGTGGCCCCGCGGCTGGGCCCGGTCAAAGAGCGCGAACCGGTGCCACCCCTGAAATTCGCCCAATTGGTCGGCCTGATCTTCGCGATCGTCGGTACCGCCGCATTCGCCGTCGGCGCACCCTTGGTGGGCGTCATCGCGACGGCGTTCGCCCTGGTGGCGGCGTTCCTGAACGCAGCCTTCGGCATCTGCCTGGGCTGCCAGCTTTATCCCCTCGTGGTTCGCTTACGACCGACCGCCGGTCCGGCGTAACCCAAGTTCATCGCAAGTAATCGAAAGGATCCCCGCCATGGCACGCTCCGACGTCCTGGTCTCCGCCGAGTGGGCTGAGAAAAATCTCGACGCCGCGAACGTCGTATTCGTCGAGGTCGACGAGGACACCAGCGCGTACGACGGTGGCCACATTGCCGGCGCGGTCAGGCTTGATTGGCGCACCGACCTGCAGGACCAGGTGAAGCGCGACTTCGTCGACGCCCAGCAGTTCTCCAAACTGCTGTCCGAACGTGGCATCTCCAACGACGACACCGTGGTCCTCTACGGCGGCAACAACAACTGGTTCGCCGCCTATGCCTACTGGTACTTCAAGTTGTACGGCCACAGCGACGTCAAGCTGCTCGACGGCGGCCGCAAGAAGTGGGAGCTCGACGGACGCCCGCTGACCACCGACACCGTCAGCAGGCCGGCCACCTCGTACAGCGCGGAGCCTCCGGACAACACGATCCGGGCGTTCCGGGACGAGGTCATCGCGGCCATCAACGCCAAGAACCTCGTCGACGTGCGCTCCCCCGACGAGTTCTCCGGCAAGATCCTGGCGCCCGCGCACCTGCCGCAGGAACAAAGCCAGCGACCCGGGCACATTCCGGGGGCGATAAACGTGCCATGGAGCCGGGCCGCCAATGAGGATGGCACCTTCAAGTCCGACGAGGAGTTGGCCAAGCTGTACGCCGACGCCGGTCTGGACGGCACGAAGGAGACGATCGCGTACTGCCGAATCGGAGAGCGTTCGTCGCACACCTGGTTCGTTCTGCAGGAATTACTCGGGCATAAGAACGTCAAGAACTACGACGGCAGTTGGACAGAATACGGCTCCCTGGTGGGCGCCCCGATCGAGTTGGGAAGCTGATATGTGCTCTGCACCTAGGCAAGGACAGACGTTGCCCGCCAGCGTCGACCTGGAGAAGGAAACGGTCATCACCGGCCGCGTCGTGGACCGCGACGGCCAAGCCGTCGGTGGCGCGTTCGTCCGCCTGCTGGACTCCTCGGACGAGTTCACCGCCGAGGTCGTCGCGTCGGCCACCGGTGACTTCCGGTTCTTCGCCGCACCGGGATCCTGGACGCTGCGTGCCCTGTCCAAGGCCGGCAACGGCGACGCCGTCGTGGCGCCGTCGGGCGCCGGTATCCACGAGGTGGACATCAAGATCGCTTGACCGCTGACGTCGTGACCAGGGTCCCCGGAAGCGCGATTGACGGCGCGAGGCGAATAGACTCGCGGGCGTGGTGCTGTTCTTCGAGATCATGCTGGTCGCGGCAACCGTGGTCATTTCCTGGTTTGCCTTGTACACCCTCTACCGACTAATCACCGACGAGTCGTGACTCACGACGAGGACCCTGACGGACCGGCCGGTTCTGCAGGTTTCGGCGACGGCGCGATCGCTGCCGCCGCCGAACGCGCGAAGGTGACCGCGGCCCGCAATATCCCGGCCTTCGACGATCTGCCGGTCCCGGTCGACACGGCCAACCTGCGCGAAGGCGCCAACCTCAACGACGCGCTGCTGGCCCTGCTGCCGCTGGTCGGCGTGTGGCGCGGTGAGGGCGAGGGCCGCGGACCCGACGGGGATTACCGATTCGGCCAGCAGATCGTGGTCTCCCATGACGGCGGCGATTACCTGAATTGGGAAGCCAGGTCCTGGCGACTCGACAGCGATGGCAACTACCGGGAACCCGGCCTGCGCGAGACCGGTTATTGGCGTTTCGTCGTCGATCCCGATGACCCGAGCGAGTCCCAGGCCATCGAGCTGTTGCTCGCCCACTCGTCCGGCTACGTCGAGCTGTTCTACGGGCGCCCACGCAACCAGTCGTCGTGGGAGCTGGCGACCGATGCGCTGGCCCGCAGCCGGTCGGGCGTTCTGGTTGGCGGCGCCAAGCGTCTCTACGGCATCGTCGAAGGCGGCGACCTGGCCTACGTCGAAGAGCGAGTGGACGCCGACGGCGGGCTGGTCCCGCACCTGTCGGCGCGGCTGTCGCGATTCGTCGGATAACGGCCCGCTACCGTTGCCCGCCTTGAAGACTCGGGGCAACTCGCGAGTAATTCGGCGCTCGCACCAAACCATTGCCTTCGGCCGATCTTTTGCGTGTACTGTTCGACGTCCGAGCCGCCGCGCGAAGGGAGATCGGCGGATGCGTCCCACGAGGGCACCCTCGCCCATCTTGCGTTGGGCCGTCACCGCGCTCGGTCTGCTCCTCGTCCTCTATCTAGCCCTACTGGATCTGCGGCCCTCCATCGACGACTCGTTTCCGCCCTGGCTGGGGTGGTTCGGCCGGCCGGGATCGATGCCGACGCTGGCGGTCGTTGTCGTCGTGCTGATCTGGGCATCCGTGCTGAATTTCCGTTCGGGCAGCCACCGCGTGGTGGGTGTTTCGTTCACCCTGATTGCGGGCCTCGTCCCAATGACGGCGATTTTGGGACTCAGCTCCTACTGGGGATGTCACGACGCCAACCATCCGGCCCTCTTCACTCCCCTGATGGCGACGGCCAGTCTGGTCAAGGGCGGCACCGGGGACTTCTCCGTGAGCGGGCGCACCTGCCCGAACCCGACACCGGTGGGCCTGGAACTGGCCCGTATCGCCGCGCTGTCGGCGATCTTCACCGGACTGGGCGGCGCCGTGATCGGGGTCTTCCGGACCCAGGTGGACCGGCTGCGGGCCAATTGGGCCGATTCCGTCACGGCCGTCGTCGGTATCGACGGTGACACCCAGTCGATGATCAGCGCCGTTGCGCGCACCTTGGACAAACGCGGCACGCTGGTCGTCATCACCGGCGCCAGCGACGACCGCGTGCAGCGGGCCCGCAGGCAGGGCGCCCGGGTGGTGCTGGTGGATTTCAACACCCCGTCGACCCTGGTGTCACTTCGGCTGTGGCGCCGCCTGTCTCGGCTCTACCTGATGGCACCGGACCCCGCGGTCAACCTGATGTGGCTGGACCTGATCAGTCGCCGGCTCGCCGAAATCGCCCACAAGCAGCGGCTGCCCCTCATCGTGCGCATGGACGATCCCTGGCTGGCCCAGGCGTGGCGCGCCCAGCAGTTCGGCGGATCGGATACCCGCTGGGCGGCCGACGTGGTCGGCAAATACGAGGTGACCGCCGGCCGGCTCCTCGACAGCGTGATCGCGACCGGGCACACAAAGCGCGTATTTGTTTGTGGCACCTCACAATTGACGCTGGCACTGTGCGCGGACCTGACCCAGCGTGCGCTGGAACGCGACTTCTACACACCGCCCGGCACGGTGGCGTTGCCCGCACTGACCCTCGTAGACAGGGACGCCGAGGAGTACCTGCGCGATCACGAGTTCTACCGTCAGCAAGCGGGATTCGTGTCGGAGGGGCCGGCGATCGACGCGGTCGCGGAGGCACCGTCGATCCCGACCATGTTGCGGCTGATCGGTGAGGTCGATCCCGTGACCAGCGCGGTGATCTTCGTCGACGCCCACGCCGGGACAACCGCCGCTCGGCTGGCCGCCCGCTTCCCCGACATGCCCATCCACGCCTCGGACCTCAACACCAGCATCAACGACGACTCCATTCAGGTCGTCGGCCGGCTGCAGTCCTATTCGCTGGTGCTCGACACCCAAGAGGGTCAGGTTCGGGACGCCTGGGAGCGTGCGGCACGGCTGATCCACGAACGCTACGTCTCGACGATCGACCCGAGTTGGCCGCGTGGCGCGGCTTCCGTGCCGTGGGCCGAGCTCGACGAGTTCTACCGGGGATCCAACCGGCGCCAGGTCCGCAACGCGTTGTGGATGGTGGAACAGATCGCGGGACACACCTGGAATACGTGGGGCAGCCCACCGGCCCAGCTGTCCGGCAGCGAAATGGCGGGATTGACGCCGCTGGAACAGCTTGCGCTGATGGGTTTCGACCACGGTTCCTCCCTGCGCATGGCGCAGGCGGAACACGAGGACTGGTGCCGCTACTACCGGCGCAACGGCTGGAAATACGGCTCGCCGCGCGACGACTCGCGCAAGATCCACAACAAGCTCGTCGACTGGTCGGAGGTGGAAAGCGACCCGGAGCTGCTCAACGCCGCGGTGCGGAGTCTGGCGGGCACGCTGTGGAGCCTGCGCCAGCTAGGCTTTCGGTCGCGTCCACTGTGGCAGTCGTTCACCCGGGTGGGAACTGTCACCGCCGAGCAACGCAGCGCGCCATGGACGTGGACGTCGGATTCGGGACACACGATGCGCGGCGACGCCGGCGACTGGGCGATCCACGAGGACGGAAAAGTCTGGTCGGTGCGCGACGACATCTTTCAAGACACCTACGAGCCGGTGGGCGACGGGCTCTGGCAGCGCAAGGGACTAGTTCAGGCTCGTCCGGCCAACCCGGGCGAGACCATCAACACCCTGGAGGGGCCTACCAACGCCGCCGAGGGCGACTGGGTGGTGCGGGGAGCCAGCGGTGAACAGTGGCCGGTGCCCGGCGCCGAGTTCGCGCGGCGCTACGCCGAATATCAGCCGCCCGAAGAAGCCCACGTTCACGACGACGGCGACAGGTAACCGCTCACGCATTGCGGACCCCACAATTGCGCTGAAAATTTGCGCATCGTGAAGGGCCCCAACACTGATACGGTATCGGCGCATGTGCGTACGGGGCGCGCAGCAGTTCGTTCGCTCCGCTTCACTTTAGGAGATTGCGATGGCGCTGTTCATCAGCTACTCGAGCCAAGATCGGACGACGGTCGACGCCCTGACCACCGCGCTTCGGCGCGGGCAGAACCAGGTGTGGTTCGACCAAGAGCTCGGTGGTGGCGACTCGTGGTGGGCCAAAATCCTCGAGCAAATCCGCGAGTGTGAAGTGTTCATCGTCGCGCTGTCGAGTAACTGGCTGCAATCCAAGCCGAGTCAGGCGGAGTTGCGCTACGCCCAGGCCCTCGGCCGGCCCATCCTGCCCGTTCGGATCGGCGACGTCGACAGCATGCGGGTGAATCCCCTTGCCGCATTGCAGATCATCGACTATCGGGAGCCCACGGTCGACGCCGGCATCCAATTGGTCACCGCAGTGCACGCGCTGCGCAGCAAGCCGGTGCCTTTGCCCGACCCGCTGCCCGAAGAGCCCCCGGTGCCGTTCGGCTACATCACGCGGCTGGGGAACACCCTCGCCGAGAAAGAGCTCAGCCCGCAGCAGCAGCTCCAGCTGTTGGTCGAGCTGCGGTCCGGGTTCGACGAGGACGGCGACGATCCCAGTGCCCGCGGCGACATCGCGCAACTTCTGCGCATGCTGCGCCTGCGACACGACGTCACCTACCGCACCCGGAGCGAAATCGACAACGTGCTGTCCGAAATCGAGGCCAAGGACGGTTCGCCGGGAGGCCCGGCCGCCAAGGTTCAGGCTCCGGCCGCGGGGTCGACCACCGCAACACAACCCAGCGGCTCGACCGCGGTCACCGTCCCGACCGCGGTAACCGGCGGTGCGCCCACCGGCGGCGGGTCGAACAAGCGGCTGATCCTGATCGGCGGTGCCGCGGTGGCAGTCATCGCCGCGATCGCAATCGTCGTGGTGGTGACTACGCAGGGCGGCAAGACCAAGTCGGCTCCGAACGCGGCCAACTCGAATTCAGCGCCGGCCGCCGGGAATTCGTCTCCCAACTCGGCGAAGCTGGATTCCTACCTGGTCGGCGCGCCCGAAGTCGGCACGATCGTCGGCGACCCGAACGTGGTGGCCGGCGACAAAATCGGCCAGCTGCGCAATCCGAAGTGGACGCTGTCCGACCCCGAGTGCGCCGGCACCTACGAGCCCGCCGTCGCGGCGGCATACCAGGACGCCAGCGGCTTCGACGCGGTGAGCGGCCTGATCGTGCACACGGCCGGACAGGATCCGCCGCACCGGATCATCGAGACCGTCGCGGAATTCGCCTCGCCCGACAAGGCCAGCGCTTTCGTCCGGGCGTCGGCAGACAAGTGGAAGTCCTGTGCCGGAAAAACGGTGGCGGAGAGCCTCAACGGCCACAGCTTTGACTGGGCATTCGCGGAAGTCGGTGGCACCGTGCCGAAGATCGCGCAACAGCGCAGCCGATCCGACGGCGGCAAAATCTGCCACCACGTGCTGCACGCCGACGGCGCAAAGGTGATCGACGTCCTGGTGTGCGGTCCGGATGCGGTACCCGGCCAGGCGGGCAAGATCGCCGAGCAGATCGCCGCGAAGAGCATCCAGTAACGGCCATGACATGGAGCGGCCCCCGAGCAATGCTCCCGGTTGGACAGACCGGGAAGCTCGGGGGCCGGGTGGCTACGGGGAATTCGCCAGCGCGCGTTGATCGCTAGCTCTTCCGAGCCATGCAGCTAGCGCGTAGCCACCTCACATGTCCATGAAGCTATCAATTTCGCGGACCACCTCCCTTCCTGTGTACGGCCGACCGTACCCGCCGTTACGCGAGCCGACAACACAATTCAGCGCTCAGCGATCGCTGACGATCGCCGCGTCGACCAGCTGAGCGAAATCATCGGTCATCGGCGATCGAAGTAGTCGGCGTCCGTCGAGCGTGTGCACGCGGGCGGCCAGGGTCATGCTGGAGACCAACCAGATCCCTTGGGCGGCATGCAAGTCCGCGACGCGTAGCGCACGGTAGTCGCAGTCGTAGCCTTTGCTGCGCGCCACCTCGAACAGGGCCTGCTGCGTCGTGCCGCGAAGAATCGGATACCAGGGTGGCGGCGTCAACAGGCAGAGGTGACTGTTCGAGCCCGCTTCGGAATCGGTGGCGATCACCACCGTCGACCGTGGACCTTCCAGGATGTAGCCGTCTGAGCTGACGAAGATGACATCACCGGCGCCCTGCTGGGCGGCGTGGCGCAAGGCGGCCATATTCACCGCGTACGACAGGGTTTTCGCACCGGCCAGCAGCCACGGCATCGCGTCGGCACCGGTGGCGGGTAGTCCCCGATCCAGCGTGAGCGCCGCAAGTCCGTCGCGGCGAACCGCGGCCACCCGGTCCGGAACGGCGTTGACCATCACATACGCGGTGGGAGCCGAACCACCCTCGCGACCCCGGGTATAGATCAACCGCAACGCGCCTTCGTCAGACGAGTTGGCGACCCACTCCCGGGTGGCCACGTCGATCGCGCGCCGCCAAAGCGGAAGGTCCGGCTCGGGCAAGTCCATCAACTTGGCCGACTGGGTCAGCCGCTGCAGATGCGGCCCGACCAGACAGGCGCCGCCGTCGCGGACCAAGAGGGTCTCGAAGGCGCCGTCGCCACGGACCGCCGCCAGATCGTCGGCGTGCAACAGCGGAGAGTCGGGCGGATGCATCTCGCCGTCAAGGGTGACGATCACACCCGTCTGCCCTGCCATGCCGAAAGAGCCTAGCCGTCGGTGTGAGCGACGCAGCCGCGCGCACCCAGATCCGTAGAGTTGAAGTGTGAATCCAGTTCCCGCACCTGATTCCGGACCCGACGCCGGCGCGATCTGGCACTACGGCGATCCGCTGAGCGAGCAGCGCGCGGCCGAAACCGATGCGGTGCTCGTGGACCGCTCGCATCGCGCGGTCCTGACCCTGACCGGCACGGACCGGCAGACCTGGCTGCACAACATCTCAACCCAGCACGTCAGCGGACTTCGCGACGGGGCCAGCACGCAGAATCTCAGCTTGGACGGACAGGGCCGGGTCGAGGACCACTGGATGCAGACCGAGCTCGGCGGCATCACCTACCTCGACACCGAACCGTGGCGCGGTGAGCCGTTGCTGGGCTACCTGACCAAGATGGTGTTCTGGTCGGATGTCACGCCGGCGGCCGCCGACATCGCGGTGTTGTCGCTGATCGGGCCGCGGCTCGCCGACCCGGCGGTACTCGACGTGGTTGGCCTGGACGCCCTGCCCGACGAACTGGTCGCATTTCCGCTCGCGGGCGGTGGCTTCGCGCGGCGGATGCCGGCGCCGGCCGCCGGCCAGATCGAACTCGAACTGTTAGTGCCAGGCGGCACTGCCGCCGACTGGCGAAGCCGTTTCACCCGGGCCGGCGTGCGGCCGGCCGGGATCTGGGCCTACGAAGCCCACCGGGTCGCGGCGGTGCGCCCGCGCCTCGGCCTCGACACCGACGAACGCACGATTCCGCACGAGGTGCGCTGGATCGGTGGTCCCGGAATCGGAGCGGTCCACCTGGACAAAGGTTGCTATCGCGGGCAAGAAACCGTCGCCCGGGTCCACAACCTGGGCAAACCGCCCCGGATGCTGGCGCTGTTGCATCTGGACGGCTCGGTGGAGCGGCCGTCCACGGGGGACGCGGTGCTTGCGGGTGGGCGGTCGGTCGGACGCTTGGGAACCGTCGTCGAGCACGTGGATCTGGGACCGATTGCGCTGGCATTGCTCAAGCGTGGGCTACCGGCCGAGACGCAACTGACGACCGGCGCGGAGAGCTCGGTCGCGGCGGTTATCGACGCCGATTCCCTGCCGCCCGACGAGCAGATCGGCGCGGGGCGTCTGGCTGTCGAGCGGTTGCGCGGCGGTGCGAGATAATGTCCGTCGAAGTCCAACACGGCGGGCAGGGGGCACCGACGCTCATCGGCGAGGCACGGTAAACTGTCGGCAGGACAATAAACGACACCAGAGATCGGAGCCGCCTACTTGTTAGGCCGCTCCGTTATTGCGCGAGGGGGTCCCCCCATGGGCCGCGGCCGGGCTAAGGCAAAGCAGACCAAGGTTGCTCGAGAACTTAAATACAGCTCTCCGCAGACTGACTTTCAGCGGCTACAGGCCGAGCTGTCAGGGACCGATGCGGACGCAGCCGGCGAGCTGGACGGCGCCGACGAGTCGTGGGATCGTGAGGACGATTGGCGCCGCTAGAACTTGCTCCGTGCCGATGCCGCGTGCATCGGCACGGAGCAAGTTCTAGTTAGGCGCAGACCCTTAAAATCTCGGGTGCTGCCCAACCAGTTTTGCGCGTGGGCCGTCTTTGCCACCCTTGCAGACGGTCCCCAACACCCAGCAGTCCAGATGCCGTGCGGTCAATATCGCCAGGGCGCGGTCGGTGTCCTCGGGTGCGACGACGGCGATCATGCCCACGCCCATGTTGAAGGTCTTTTCCATCTCCTCGCGGCTGACCCGACCGCGCTGGGCGATCATCGCGAATACCGGCGCGGGCGTCCAGGTGCCGCGATCCACCTCGGCGGTCAACCCGTGCGGGATCACGCGCTGCAAGTTGCCCGCCAGTCCGCCACCCGTGACGTGGCAGAAGGTGCGGACATGGGTTTCGGCGGCCAGTGCCAGGCAGTCTTTGGCGTAGATCAGAGTGGGCTCGAGTAACTCTTCGCCCAGCGTGCGGCCGAACTCCTCGACGTAACCGGCCAGGTTCATCCGGTCAATCTCGAGCAGGACCGTGCGGGCCAGCGAGTATCCGTTGGAGTGCAGGCCGGACGACCCCAACGCGATGATGACGTCGCCGGGTTTGACGCGATCGGGCCCCAGCACGTCGTCGGCTTCGACCACGCCGATCCCGGTGGCCGATATGTCGTAGTGGTCAGGCTCCATCAGCCCGGGGTGTTCGGCGGTCTCGCCGCCCAGCAGCGCACACCCGGCCCGCACGCATCCCTCGGCGATGCCGCCGACGATCGCGCTGAGTCGCTCGGGCACGGCGCGGCCGACCGCGATGTAGTCCTGTAGGAACAGCGGCTCGGCGCCACAAACAACGAGGTCGTCGACGACCATCGCCACCAGGTCGAGGCCGACGGTGTCGTGCTTGTCCATCGCCTGCGCAACCGCCAACTTGGTGCCGACGCCGTCGGTGGAGGCCGCGAGCACCGGCTCGCGGTAGTCGCCACGCAACGCGAACAATCCGGCGAATCCACCCAGCCCGCCACGCACCTCGGCTCTGGTGGCTTTTGCCGCCAGAGGCTTGAACAGATCCACCGCGCGGTCACCGGCTTCAATGTCCACCCCGGCCGACGCGTAGGTAATGCCCTGACTGCCCGGTTCTTCTCCGGGGCTTTTTCCGGGATCGGTCATCGCGATAAAGGCTACCGGTAGGCGCCGCACGCCGGGATCAAACCTCTTTGAAGTATCCGGAATGAATGCCGTCTAGTGGTTGACGGGAATCTCGTCGGCCACACGATCGCCGAGCTCCGCGCCGCGCGCCGCGTTGGCGAGCATGTGCTCGATCACGTTCTTGCCCAACGCGGTTTCACTGGGCAGCTCGATCGGATACTTGCCGTCGAAGCAGGCGGAGCAAAGCCGTGAGGCCGGCTGCTCGGTCGCCGCAACCATGCCGCGCAGCGAGATGTAGCCCAGCGTGTCGGCGCCGATCGCATGCCGCACCGCCTCGAGCATCTCGTCCTCGTCCTCGACGGCGTTGGCGATCAACTCGGCCGGCGACGGGAAGTCGATGCCGTAGAAGCACGGCCACTTCACCGGTGGCGAGGCGATTCGCACGTGCACCTCGACGGCGCCGGCCTCGCGCAGCATCCGCAACAATGCACGCTGGGTGTTACCCCGCACGATCGAGTCGTCGACGACGATGAGCCGCTTGCCGCGGATCACCTCTTTGAGCGGGTTGAGCTTCAACCGGATACCCAGCTGACGGATGGTCTGGGACGGCTGAATGAATGTTCGCCCGACGTAGGCGTTCTTCATCAGACCCTGCCCGTACGGAACACCGGACTCCTGCGCGTATCCCACCGCGGCGGGGGTCCCCGATTCCGGCACGCCGATCACCAGGTCGGCGTCCACCGGGCGTTCGCGGGCCAGCCGGCGGCCGATCTCCACCCGGGCGCCGTGCACCGATCGACCGCCGATGGTGCTGTCCGGCCGGGCCAAGTAGACGTATTCGAAGACGCAGCCCTTGGGGGTGGGGTTGGCGAAACGTGTGGATCGCACCCCGTCCGCGTCGATCGCCAGCAGCTCGCCCGGTTCGATGTCGCGGACGAACGAGGCACCGACGATGTCGAGCGCGGCCGTCTCGGAGGCCACCACCCAGCCGCGGTCCAGGCGTCCGAGCGAAAGCGGGCGCACCCCGTGGGGATCGCGGCACGCGTACAGCGTGTTCTCGTCCATGAAGGTGAGGCAGAAGGCCCCGCGAACGGTCGGCAGCAGTTCCAGTGCCGCCTGTTCCAGGGTGGAGTCGGCCGCGCCGTGGGCGAGCAGCGCGCCCAGGATGTCGGAGTCCGTCGTCGCCGGCGCCGGGCAACGCTTGGCAATCAGCCCCGCGTCACGCGCGCGTGCGGCGAGCTCGGCGGTGTTGACCAGGTTCCCGTTGTGTCCCAGGGCGACGCCCGTGCCGGCGGCGGTATTGCGGAACACCGGCTGGGCGTTTTCCCAGGTGGTGTCGCCCGTGGTCGAGTAACGGCAGTGCCCGATCGCGACGTGGCCCTGCATGGCCGCCAGCGTCTGCTCGTCGAACACCTGGCTGACCAGGCCGAGGTCTTTGAAGACCAGCACCTGAGATCCATCGGCGACGGCGATACCAGCGGCTTCCTGACCGCGATGCTGCAGCGCGTACAGGCCGTAGTAGGTGAGTTTGGCGACTTCCTCGCCCGGGGCCCAGACCCCGAATACACCGCACTCTTCGCGGGGCGAGTTCAGGTCCTGCTCGGATTCCTGGACGGTCACGGTGGGCGGCTCCCTAGAGAGAGGGGTGACGTAACGGAGTTTACGGGCACGTAAGCCCCCCGCACGAATCCGTTGGGCGTGTTGAGCGCCGAAATTATCGGCGTGTCAGCCTGAACCTGCAGTTCAGGGTTATATTCAGCCCACATCGAACAACGGTAACCAGTGGTCGATTTCACCCGCTCGGGCGCCCGATAACGTCAGCGATCCGGCGGCCTTGGCGTCGGCGAGCGTGAACATTCCGGCGGCCAGGAGCAGCCACGTCCTCGGATCGGTCTCCACGACATTGGGAGGTGTGCCACGGGTGTGTTTCGGCCCGGCCACACACTGCACGGCGACGAATGGGGGGATCCGGACCTCGACGCTGGCACCGGGCGCCATTGCGGCCAGCGTGCGCGCGGTGAGGCGAACCGCCGTCGCCAGTGTGGCGCGATCCGGTGCGGGACGGGTTTCGTCGCGTAACCAGGCCGCGACGGCCGCCAGGACCTGACGCGTCTTGGCCGGATCGGCACTATCGCGGGCGGCCATACCTTAGGGTCTCAGAATCATGGAGCGTCGTCGTTCGCGGCCGCCGCCCCCTTACAAGACCGTCGGCCTCGTGACGATAGTGGTCATGGGGCTCATCGGGATGGTCCTGTATTCGCAGTTCCGCGGCGACTTCACATCGAAGACGAAGTTGACCATGGTGGCCCCCCGAGCGGGCCTGGTGATGGATCCCGGTTCCAAGGTCACCTACAACGGCGTCGAGATCGGCCGGGTGTCCGGCATCTCCGAGTTCAGCCGGGACGGCAAGCCCGCCGCCAAAGTACTGCTGGACGTGACTCCCAAGTACGTCAACATGATTCCCGCGAACGTGGCCGCCGAAGTGAAGGCGTCGACCGTGTTCGGCAACAAGTACGTAGCCCTGAGATCTCCGAAAATCCCTGCACCACAATCGATTACACCGTCCACAGTGATCAACGCGACATCGGTGACGACAGAGTTCAATACCGTGTTCGAGACGCTGATGTCGATCACCGAGCAGGTCGATCCGGTCAAGGTGAACTTGACGCTGTCCGCGGCGGCGCAGGCGCTGGCCGGGCTGGGCGAGAAATTCGGCACCTCGCTGATCAGCGGCAACGCGATCCTCGACGACCTGAACCCGCAGCTGCCCATGGCGCGCTTGGACATTGCGCGGTTGGCGGCGCTGAGTGAGACGTACGCCGACGCCGCTCCGGACCTCTGGGCCGCCCTCGACCACGCGGTGACGACGGCGCGGACGCTGAACCGTCAGCTTGGTGATCTGGATGCGGCATTGCTGGCGGCGGCGGGATTGGGAACCAGCGGTGTGGACGTTTTCGGACGCAGTGGGCCGTATCTGGCGCGGGGAGCGGCCGATCTCGTTCCCTCCGCCCAGCTGCTGGACGAGTACAGCCCCGAAATCTTTTGCACCATCCGCAACTTCAACGAAGTGGCACCGAAGATTCACAACGCCCTGGGCGATAACGGCTACGCGCTGGGGGCCCACTCCTCCGGTTCGATCGCCGGAGCGCCTAACCCGTACATCTATCCGGAGAACCTGCCTCGGACCAACGCCAGGGGCGGACCCGGCGGGCGACCGGGATGCTGGCAGTCGATTACCCGCGAACTCTGGCCTGCTCCCTATCTCGTCATGGACACCGGTGCGAGCGTGGCCCCGTACAACCACTTTGAGGTCGGCTCACCGGTGGCCGTGGAGTATGTCTGGGGACGCCAACTAGGTGACAACACCATCAACCCCTGAAGAGAGACAATGACATTCGCGTGCTTGGCTGCCCACCGGGTGGCAGCCGTCGCCCGTCGACTCGCGGCGTTCGCGATCACCGCCGCGACGCTGTCGGTCTCGGGCTGCGGCGACTCCGGCGACCATACCGAGGGTGACCCGTCGGACAACGGCTGTCACACGCTGGCCGCCGATCCCGGATGGTATGGCGACAACAGGGACCGGATCAACGCGATGATCGGCAAGCTGGGCACCTGCGGCAAGCTGGCACCCGAGGCCGACGCGGCGCCGCTGGCGTTGTTCGACTGGGATGGCACCATGGTGAAGAACGACATCGGCGACGCGACCTTCTTCTGGATGGTGCGCAACTCCAAGGTTCGTCAACCTGCCGCCGGAAATTGGAGCACGACAAGCCAATACCTCACCCCACCGGCCGCCGCGGCCCTGGCCGCCGCGTGTGGCGCGCTGGCGCCCCCGGGCCAACCATTGCCGACGGGATCCAACGGCGGGTGCGCCGACGAACTGATTTCGGTATACAGCGATCGCCAGATACGAACGGGCGCGGCGGCATTCGACGGCTACAACCATCGGCGCATCGCTCCCGCCGCCGCTTGGGCGGCACAACTTCTCGCCGGCTGGACCGAAGCCGACGTCGGCGGATTCGCCGAAGCGGCTCGGCGGGAGAACCTGGACGCACCCGAGGGCGCCGAACAGCTGGTGGGCAGCGGCCGCCGAAACGGGTGGATTCGCTACTACGCGCAGATGCGAGACTTGGTCACCGCCCTGCAGGCCAACGGATTTGACGTGCGAATCATCTCCGCTTCACCCGAGCCGGCGGTGCGAGTGTGGGCCGCCGAATTGGGAATCTCGGCCGACCACGTGATGGGCACCCGCACCGAGCACAACGGTGACGTCCTCACTACGCGATTGACGTCCTGCGGCGGGGAGCCATCGATTCCCTTCAACGAGGGCAAACGCTGCCGGATCAACGAGCAAGTCTTCGGCGTCCAGGGAACGGCGGCCTTCGACCAGCTGCCCGGGCAGCGGCGCCAGGTGTTCGGGGCCGGCGACTCCGATGGCGACGTAACGTTCGTCGCGGATGCGACCGCGCTCCGCCTGGTGATCAATCGCAACCAGATCGAGTTGATGTGCCGGGCCTACGCCAATCTCGACGGCCGTTGGCTGGTCAACCCGATGTTCATCAATCCACTGACAGCGAGCCCGCCCTACCCGTGCGCGACCCAGGGGTTCGACCAGCCCAACGGCGACCAGGCGCCGCTACTGCGACCCGACGGCGTCGTCGTCCCCGACCAGCAGGACCGCGTATTCTCGGGGTAGCTGACAGCTGAACTCTTGTGACACTGATGCAACGGCAAGGTTTCCGGCACGTGTCTGGAAAGTCTCTAAATCGGCTGCCTTGCAAGAGTTGTCAACTTAACGGCACCCTATAGAGATAATCGCACGTCAGCCGGCCGCCGTCGCCCCTCGCTCGATGCTCGATGTGCGAAACCCGCTGGTTTCGCTGAGACTCCGTAAGACGGAAGGCGGTGTATCCCGATGGCCATCCGGCGCACCCTCGACCCCATTGTCGTCAGCCGGGGCGGCAAGATTGCCCGTCTGGAGTCCAGCCTGACCCCACATGAGGCACAGATCGAGGATCTGGTGTTCATTCGAAAGGCGTTGAACCGGGCCGATATTCCTTTCCTGCTGATCCGCAACCACAAAGACCGGCCGATCCTCGCGATCAATATAGAGCTACGCCCCGCGGTTGAGCGTGCGCTCGCGACGGCGGCTGCCGGCGAACCCGTATACGCCAAGACCATCGACGAGAAGGGTCTTTCTCCGGTCCTGGTCGCCAACGGACGGCTGTCCCCGTTGATCGATCCGCGCATGGTGCGGCTATATCGGCGGCGAATCGCGCCCGGCGGACTACGCTACGGGCCGGCGTTCGGCGTCGAACTTCAGTTCTGGGTCTACGAGGATACCGTGATCCGGTGTCCCGTGGAGAATTCGTTGACCCGCAAAGTGTTGCCGCACAGTGAAATAAAGCCAGCGACCGTCAAGCTCTACGGATACAAATGGCAGACCATCGCGGGAATGTTCACTCCGCACGCAAGCGACGTGACATTCGATATCGACATGGTGTTCTCTTGGGTCGAAGGCACTGATCCGCAGTTTCGCGCCCGGCGCGCGGCCCAGATGTCGCGGTACGTCGCGGGCGAAGGCGACGATGCCGAAGCGCGCATTCGGCAGATCGATGAGTTGAAGTACGCCCTACGGTCGGTGAACATGTTTGCGCCGTGGGTGCGCCGGATCTTCATCGCAACGGATTCATCCGTGCCGGCATGGCTGGCCGAGCATCCGAAAATCACCATCGTTCGCGCGGAGGAGCATTTCTCGGACCCGACGGCCTTGCCCACCTACAGCTCGCACGCGGTGGAAAGCCAACTGCACAACATCGCGGATCTCAGTGAGCATTTCCTGTATTCCAACGATGACATGTTTTTCGGTCGACCGCTCAAGGCCAGCATGTTCTTTTCCCCGGGCGGCATCACGAGGTTCATCGAGGCGAAGACGCGCATCGGGCTGGGCGGCAACGACCCCTCGCGCAGCGGGTTCGAGAATGCGGCCCGAGTCAACCGGCAGCTGATCCTGGAGCGATTCGGACAGGTCATCACTCGCCATCTCGAACACACCGCGGTTCCGTTGCGCAAGAGCGTGCTGCAGCAGATGGAGCAGGAGTTCCCGGACGACTTCGCGCGCACTCAGGCCAGTCAATTCCGTTCCAGCACCGATATCTCGGTGACCAACTCGTTCTACCACTACTACGCGCTGATGACCGGACGTGCCGTGCAGCAGGAGAAGGCCAAGGTGTTGTACGTCAACACCACCACCCGTGCCGGTCTCGAGCTATTGCCCGTGCTGCGAAAGAAGCGCGACTATGACTTCTTCTGCCTCAACGACAGCAGCTTCCCCGAAGTCTCTCCGGACGAGCGGACCGAACGCGTCACCGGGTTCCTCGAACGCTATTTCCCGATACCCGCGCCTTGGGAGAAAGTCGCGGCCGACGTCAATCAACCGGGCTTTGCCGAGCCGATGACGTTAACGCCATTGGAGGGTGGGTAAACAGCGAATCCCGACGAGACGGTTCGATGAAGAGTCCGGCTTCGGCGATTTTGCGTTGCGACTCCGCGGGAGAAACGAAGGTGCCCACGGTTTTTCCGCTGCCGAGCGGAATCACGGAGTGCACCACGGTGTCTTGGTAGACGTGCACCACGTTGCAGCCCTGGGCGCCGTCCCTACCTCGGGTGCCCCCGGCTTCGACCGTCAGGTCTTGGGTGTAGCACGTGGCCGAGGCGACCGACACGGGGATTCCGACAAAGGTCGCATTCGTCGAATAGTGCAGGTGCCCGGCCAAAATGGCACGCACATCGGTGCCCTTGAGGACGTGACCAAGCGGCGCCTGGTCACGCAATTCGACCGTGACGGCCAAGTCCAAAACGCTGGGAATCGGCGGATGATGCAACGCCAGAATGGTTCCGTCGGGCGCCGGGGTCGCCAATTCGTCGGCGAGCCAATCCAATTGGGAGTCACTGATCTCACCGTAGTGATGTCCCGGGACCGACGTATCCAACGTGATGATGCGCAACCCGTCGACCATGCGGATACGGTCGAACGGCGCCATCGACGGCGCCTCGTCCAGCAACAGCCTGCGCAGTTCCGCGCGGTTATCGTGGTTGCCCATTACCCAGACGAGTTCGGCACCCAGCTCCGCGGCGAACGGTTCAACCACGCGGCGCAGCTTGCGGTAGGCCTCGGGTTCGCCCTTGTCGGCCAGGTCGCCGGTGAAGATGATCGCGTCGGGCCGCAGCCCGGAATGCCTGAGCTGCTCCAGCAGCTTGCCGAGCAGGCCGTCGGCGTCGACCGCTCCATAAAGGGAGCCGTCTCCCGAAATGAGGTGCGTATCGCTGATGTGCAAAAGCACGTAGTCCGGCCGCGAATGCTCCGCGGCCCTGAGTCTGCGCACCGGAGGTGCCAACCCCTTCCATGATCAGTTAACACAAACGAAACAAGTATACCCGGGGTGATGGGCAATCCCGCACACTTGTGCGGGGATCCACCAGGCGTTATCCGCAGATCCGCCGCTCAGCCAAAGAATCGCGGCAGCACTGCTTCGGATGTGGTGCGCAGTTCGGCCAGTGACACCGTGAAGAGACCTTGAAATTCCACCACGTCCGAGCCCTGGTCGACGACGCCGATACGGACGGCAGGTAGTCCGCGCGCCTCGCACATGGAACGAAACCGGCTCTCCTCGGTGCGCGGCACCGCGACGAGCACCCGGCCGGCCGACTCGGAGAACAGCATCACGAACGGATCGCCACCCTCGGGCAGTACTATGCGGCAACCCGTTTCACCCGCCAGCGCAGATTCCACGATGGCCTGGGCCAGCCCGCCCTCGGACAGGTCGTGGGCCGCGGTCACCAGCCCGTCGCGTGATGCAGCGCTCAGCACCTCAGCCAGCAGCTTCTCCCTTTGCAGGTCGACCGCGGGCGGCAGCCCACCCAGATGCTCGCCGGTCACCTGAGCCCAGATGGACCCGTCGAACTCGTCGCGGGTGTCGCCGAGTAGTAGCAGGGATTCTCCCGGTTCGGTGCCCACGGCGGTCGGAATCCGCCGATCGACATCGTCGATCACGCCCAGCACGCCAACCACCGGAGTGGGCAGGATCGCGGCCGATCCGGTTTGGTTGTAGAAGCTGACATTGCCTCCGGTCACCGGAATCCCCAGGGCCACACAGCCATCGGCGAGCCCCCGGACCGCTTGGGCGAACTGCCACATCACTCCCGGGTCTTCGGGAGATCCGAAGTTAAGGCAGTTCGTCACCGCGACCGGGACAGCGCCCGTGGCGGCGACGTTGCGGTAGGCCTCGGCCAGCGCAAGCTGGGCTCCGGTGTAGGGATCCAACTTCGTGTAGCGGCCCGAGGCGTCCGTCGACAGCGCGATGCCGCGTCCGGTGGACTCGTCGATACGCAGCACTGCACCGTCGGCGTGCTCGGCCAGCACGGTGTTGCCGCGGACGTAGCGGTCGTACTGTTCGGTGATGAATGCGCGGCTGCACAGGTGCGGGCTGCCCAGCAGCGCAAGCAAAGTCGCACGCAGCTGTTCACCGGTGACCGGCCGGGGCAGACTGCTCGATCGGTCGGCGTTCAGGGCATCCTGCGATTCGGGACGGGCCACTGGGCGCTCGTACACCGGACCCTGATGGGCCACGGTGCGCGGCGGCACGTCGACGACCGTTTCGCCATGCCAGGTGATGCGCAGCCGGTCACCATCGGTGACCTCGCCGATGACGGTCGCGAGCACCTCCCATTTGCGGCACACCGCCAGAAAAGCCTCGACGTTCTCGGGAGCGACCACCGCGCACATTCGCTCCTGGGACTCGCTGGACAGAATCTCCGCGGGAGTCATGTTGGCCGCCCGCAACGGGACCGTCTCCAGTTCAACGCGCATGCCGCCGTCGCCGGCTGATGCGAGTTCCGAAGTCGCACAGGATAATCCGGCACCACCGAGGTCCTGGATGCCGATCACCAACCCAGCCGCGTACAGCTCCAGGCAGCACTCGATGAGCACCTTCTCGGTGAACGGGTCGCCAACCTGCACCGAGGGCAGCTTCTTGCGGCCGGGGCCTCCGCCCTCGTCGCCGCCAAAGGTCTCCGAGGCCAGCACGGACACCCCGCCGATCCCGTCCAGGCCGGTGCGGGCGCCGAACAGGATGATCTTGTTGCCGGTTCCCGACGCGAAGGCAAGGTGGAGATCCTCCTTGCGCAACACCCCCACGCACAGCGCGTTCACCAACGGATTGCCGGCATACGAGGCGTCGAAGACGGTCTCGCCGCCGATGTTCGGCAGACCCAGCGAGTTACCGTAACCACCGATACCGCGGACCACGCCGTCGAGCACGCGGCGGGTGTCGGGCGCATCGGCGGCCCCGAACCGCAGCTGATCCATCACGGCGACGGGTCGCGCGCCCATCGCCATGATGTCGCGCACGATGCCGCCCACACCGGTGGCCGCGCCCTGGTAGGGCTCGACGTAGGACGGGTGGTTGTGCGACTCCACCTTGAAGGTCACAGCCCAGCCGTCGCCGATGTCGACGACGCCCGCGTTCTCCCCGATTCCGGCCAGCATGGCCGCGCGCATCTCGTCGGTCGTGGTCTCGCCGAAGTAGCGCAGGTGCACCTTGGACGACTTGTACGAGCAGTGCTCGCTCCACATCACCGAGTACATCGCCAGCTCGGTGTCGGTGGGTCTGCGGCCCAGAATCTCGCGAATCCGCTGGTACTCGTCGTCTTTGAGACCCAACTCAGCGAAGGGCTGCGGCTGGTCGGGCGTGGTCGCCGCGTGTTCCACGGTATCCGCCACGTGGGTTCGCGCGCCTGTTCCGGAGGCAGTCACGCAGACAGTCTAGGGTGACGGCCCACCCCGGCGGCTACCCAAAGCCGGTGGCCGCGCCTAGCCCGCGATCTCGGCCAGCGCCGATTCCGGGTCAAGGTCGGCATACGCGAACGAATACCGTTGCGCCAGTGCGACAGAGACGTCGGTGCGCTGCCATTCACCGGCACTGGCGGTGACCAGCCACAGGGTCAGCCCGTGGGCGACGGAAGCGCGGTAGCGCAACCAGATCTCCTCGGTGCTGGGCAGCTCGTCGGCCGGCAACCCCAGCGAGTCTCGGTATTCGGCGAGCAGGTCGCGCTCGCTGCGACGCCGATCCGCTACGGTCAGGGCGCCTTGCAGGAAGTAGCCCAGGTCCAGCGACCAATTGCCCCGCCGGGCGACCTGCCAGTCCAGGAAACCAACCTCGCCGCTGGGCAGCAGGTAGGTGTTGCCGATGTGTGGGTCGCCGTGCAGCAAGGTCTGCGGCGACGTGGTCAGCGTCGCGACGTACGGCTTCCAGATCGCATCGATGAGCTTGTCGATGGTCAGCGACAGCACTTCCGCGGGCGCGTCGGCGCCAAGGCGTTCGAGGGCGGCCGGCAGCGGTGCCGCCTCCATGCCCTTCCATGGCAGAAAAGGCTCCAGCCATGCCAGGGCCGGCTCGCGCAGCACGCGTTCACCCCAGTAGCGGCCGTGCATCCGGGCCAGGCCACGCACACCGGTGGCGACCTGCTCGACTGTCATCGGCCGGGTGCCGTCGCGCGGATCGGCTCCCCTGGCCCGAAGATCCTCCATGACCAAGACGAAGTCGTAGTCGGGCTCATCGATCAGCGCGGTGTAGACGGCCGGGTGTTCCAGCGGTAAATCCACCCCGCAGGTGAAAAGTCGCGGCTCGTGGAACATCCCGCTGGTCAGGCGAATCAGCACTTTGTGCGCGGGGTCGGCAGCCTTGACGAAGACCGTGCCCGGGCCCGCACCGGCTTGGTAGGTGACACCCAGCCGGGCACGCCGGTTGGTGCCGTCGTCGCGAAGCGCGACGGTGACCGTATCGACCACGACACCGGGAAAGTCCATGGCCAGCGCCGCCGACATCCACTCGGGCGTGATTTCGTCCCAGGTCTTCGGCACTGACAACGAGGGAGCACTCACCGGTGAGTCCTTTCGTAGAAACGACACGTATCGTATCCTAAGCTGGTCACCATGAAGGTAGCCGAACCCGGCCCGCATCCGCCAGTGACCGACGAACGGGTCGGCCGGCCGCGAGACAGCCGGTTAGATCACGCGATTCTGGACGCCACCCGCGAGCTGCTGACGACCGGCAGTTACGCCGAATTGTCGATGGAAAGCGTCGCCGCCCGCGCGGGGGTGGGCAAGAAGACGCTGTACCGGCGTTGGTCGTCAAAGGCACCGTTGGTCGCCGAAGCGGTGTTGGAGGCCTACGGAAGATCGGGGTCGTTTCCGGTCGCGCACACCGGCATCATCCGTGCCGATCTGCGGGCGTGGCTGAGCGAGCACGCCGAGTTTCTAGCCGAGCCAACCAACGCCGCGTTAGTGCGAGCTCTTGTCGCCGCGGCGGCCGCTCGCCCGGGCGACGGCGAGGATCTCTATCAACAATTGAGCGCCCCGCAGCTCGCGGGGTTGACGACGCGACTGCGCCGAGCCGTCGCAGACGGAGAACTCCGCGCCGGCGCGGACATCGATGCCGTCGCGCACGCATTGGTCGGCACGCTGCTCTTTCACGCGCTCACGCGAGTCGGCGACAGCGCCGGATTCGACGGGCTCGTTGACGCGCTGCTGGACGGGATATCGAGTTATTGACCCGCGACGCAGAACGCATTGCCTTCGGGGTCGGCCAGCACCACCCAGCGAAAGTTGCCGCTGAATTGGTGGCGTCCTACTTCGGTGGCTCCCGCTGCCGTCAGCCGCGACACCTCGCCGTCGACGTCCTTGGCATGAAAGTCGAGATGCACGCGATTCTTTCCCGGCGTCGGATCGGGCACATTCTGAAAACCCAGTCGGGGCCCGTCCGGTCGCATGACCGCAAAGAGTTCACCCGGGATCAGTTCTGCTGTGGTGCCCCCGAACTGGTCGGCCCACCAGCTGGCCAGCTTCGCCGCATCGCCGCAGTCGAACGTGACCATCTCCACTTTGAGCGTCATACCGGTCGACTCTATGCCTGACCGACCCGCGGAGACTATTGCGGCGACAAAAACGCTTGCAGCGCAGCGGAATAGGCGGCGACGTCGTGAGCACCCATCAATTCGCGCGCGGAGTGCATCGCAAGCTGGGCGGCGCCGACGTCGACGGTGGGGATGCCGGTTTGCGCCGAGACCAGCGGTCCGATCGTCGAACCACACGGCAGGTCGGCGCGATGCTCATAGCGCTGCAGCCCCACCCCGGCCTGCCGGCACGCCAACGCGAACGCCGCCGCCGTACGCCCGTCGGTCGCGTAGCGCAGATTGGGGTGCACCTTGAGCACCGGCCCCGCGTTGATAGCGATCAAGTGGCCCGGCTCGTGGCGCTCCGGGTAGTTCGGATGGGTGGCATGCGCCATATCCGCGGAGGCCAACAGCGATGCCGGCAGCCGCCGCAGGAAGTCTTCCCGGCTGCCGCCGGCCGCGAGCACGATGCGCTCGAGAACGGTACTCAGCAGAGTGGACTGCGCACCGTGGTCCGACGACGAGCCGACCTCCTCGTGGTCGAACAGCACCAACACCGGCACGCAGCCGCGCGGCGCCGAGGCAGGTTCCAAGGACAGCAACGCCTCCAGCCCCGCATAGCAACTGGCCTGATTATCCAGCCGGGGCGCGCTCAGCAGGCCGGCGTCAGCGCCGAGCACCGTCGACGGCGTCAGATCGTGCGTCATCAGGTCAGCGGCCAGCACGTCGGCGGGTGCCACCCCGGCCTGCTCGGCGACATACGCCATGAATGCGCGCGCCTTGTCGCCGGCACCCCAAACCGCGTTGACGTGTCGCTGCGGGTCCAGGGTTACCGACTTGCGGTCCTCGGCCAGATGAATCGCCAGCTGCGGCACCCGCAGGATCGGCTCGTCGATCCGGACGAGCCGATGGTCCAGCCCGGAGCCGTCACGCACCGACAACCGGCCGCTGATCCCCAGATCGCGGTCCAGCCACGAGTTGAGCCACGCCCCGCCGTACGGCTCCAGCGCCACCACCTGCCACCCGGTGACCACCCGGTCGGGGTGCTGCTTGACCCGCAGGTTGGGGCTGTCGGTGTGCGCGCCGACGATCCGGAATGGACCGTCGGGGCCCACGGTGTTCCACGCGATCAGTGAGGCGGCGCGGACGGTGAAGTAGCGCCCCGGCTGCCCGGGCCACGGGTCGGCTTCGCGGAGTTCGGTGTAGCCGGCGGCGAGGAGCCGGCCGGCCACTGTGGCACACACATGAAATGGGGACGGAGAGGCGTCGATGAATTCGCAGAGGCCTGCGGCGCTGGCCGACATGTTCAACATCATGGCTGTTCGCAACCACGCAGTTCACGCTGGGCCCAATTGCGCGACTCCTCACTCGCGCACTTCCTGCGCTCGCCGTCGCCACGCTGGGCCCAATTGCGCGACTCCTCACTCGCGCACTTCCTGCGCTCGCCGTCGCCACGCTGGGCCCAATTGCGCGACTCCTCACTCGCGCACTTCCTGCGCTCGCCGTCGCCACGCTAAGGTCACCAGGGTGCCTCCGGTTCAGCCACAACACATCCTCGCGCCGTTGACGCCTGCCGCGATTTTTTTGGTGGCCACCATCGTCGACGGCGGCGAAGCAGCCGTGCACGACGCGTTGCCCGACATCTCGGGGCTGGTGCGCGCCATTGGCTTTCGCGACCCGACCAAGCATCTGTCGGTGATCACCTCGATCGGGTCGGACGCCTGGGATCGGTTGTTCGCCGGACCGCGGCCCGCCGAACTGCATCCGTTCATCGAGCTGACCGGACCGCGACACACCGCACCGGCCACCCCCGGCGATCTGTTGTTCCATATCCGGGCCGAGTCCCTGGACGTCTGCTTCGAACTGGCCGGTCGCATCCTCAAGGCGATGGCCGGTGCAGTCAATGTCATCGACGAAGTGCACGGCTTTCGCTTCTTCGACAACCGCGATCTGCTCGGCTTTGTCGACGGCACCGAAAATCCGGACGGCCCAATCGCCGTGAGCGCCACCGCGATCGGTGACGAGGATCCCGACTTCGCCGGCTCCTGCTACGTCCACATCCAGAAGTACGTACACGACATGCAGTCGTGGGATTCGCTGTCGGTCACCGAGCAGGAATTGGTGTTCGGCCGTACCAAGCTCGAAGACATCGAGATGGACGACGACGTCAAGCCGTCCGACGCACACATCGCGCTCAACGTGATCGAAGACGAGGACGGCAACGAGCTGAAGATCGTGCGGCACAACATGCCGTTCGGCGAGGTGGGCAAGGGCGAGTACGGCACCTACTTCATCGGCTATTCGCGCACGCCCGAGGTCACCGAGCGCATGCTGCGCAACATGTTTCTCGGCGATCCGCCCGGCAATACCGATCGCGTGCTTGACTTCTCCACCGCGCTGACCGGTGGGCTGTTCTTCTCCCCCACCGTCGACTTCCTCGACGATCCACCGCCGCTTCCCGCGCCGTTGGAGACGGCACCGCCACCCACGCCCGCACCCGATAACGGTTCACTATCGATCGGCA
The DNA here is from genome assembly GCF_026723865.1 of Mycobacterium sp. Aquia_216. Classification (NCBI taxonomy): domain Bacteria; kingdom Bacillati; phylum Actinomycetota; class Actinomycetes; order Mycobacteriales; family Mycobacteriaceae; genus Mycobacterium; species Mycobacterium sp. Aquia_216. The sequence continues at coordinate 5,700,980 of NZ_CP113529.1, forward strand.
GCCTGAAAGGAACCACCCAATGACGAACAACCTCTACCGCAATCTGGCGCCGGTCACCGACGTCGCCTGGACTGAAATCGAATTGGAGGCGACGCGGACCTTCAAGCGGCACATCGCCGGGCGCCGGGTGGTCGACGTCAGCGAGCCCGGTGGTCCGGTCACCGCCGCGGTCAGCACGGGGCGTCTGGTCGACGTCCAGGCGCCCACCGACGGCGTGGTGGCACATCTGCGGGAGAGCAGACCCCTTGTCCGCCTGCGTGTTCCGTTCACGCTCTCGCGCGTGGAGATCGACAATGTCGAACGGGGCGCGCAGGACTCCGACTGGGACCCGGTGAAAGAGGCCGCCAAGAAACTGGCCTTTATCGAAGACCGCGCCATCTTCGAGGGCTACTCCGCCGCGTCGATTGAGGGCATCCGCTCCGCGAGCTCGAACAAGCCGCTGACGCTGCCCGCAGACCCCAGCGAAATTCCGGACATCATCACCCAGGCGATCAGCGAACTGCGGCTGGCCGGCGTCGACGGCCCATACTCGGTACTGCTCTCCGCCGACGTCTACACCAAGGTCAGCGAGACCACTGCCGGTGGCTATCCGATCCTCGAGCACATCGACCGGCTGGTACCGGGCGACATCATCTGGGCACCGGCCATCGACGGCGCATTCGTGCTGACCACCCGTGGCGGCGACTTCGATCTGCAGCTGGGCACCGACGTGTCGATCGGCTACACCAGCCATGACGCCGACACCGTGCAGCTGTATCTGCAAGAGACCCTGACGTTCCTGTGCTACACCGCCGAGGCATCTGTCGCGCTGGGCACCTAGGAAACGCAAGAGACGAGTGCTTACGAGCCTGTAAATCCGCAGACAAACTGCGAGTGAGGGCCCGCAGGATTACAGGCTCGAGGATGCCGCCCTCTCCCGTCGACCACCTTTAGCGGTCGGCGCGCGATTGCATTCTGACAAGGCTTTTAGAGATCCAGCACCAGGTCGCTGTTGGGAGCCGCCGAACAGATGAGCACCGTGCCCGGCCCGGGCGGCTCCAGCGGAGCCTGAACATACTTGGTGGTGCCGGCGACGACTCCGGTCTCGCACAGGTGACAGACACCGCTGCGGCACGAAAAACGGGTCGGCACGTCGCAGGCTTCGGCGAAATCCAGGAGACTGCCGCAGCCGGCAGACCAGCTGGCGGTAAGCCCGCTGCGCGCGAAGGTAATTGACGGTCCGGTCCCCGGCGGTCCGGCCGGTGCATGCGGCGGCACCCGCAGTGCCCCGCCGACGATGCCGGGATTGATCGGCGGTAGCGCGCCGAACAATTCGCTGTGGACCCGCGCGGTGTCCAGTCCGGCAGCGGTCAAGGCATCACGCATATCGGTCATGAATTGTGTTGGGCCGCAAAGATATGCCGCGGCATCGGCGGGAAGCCCTAACGCCGCGACAGCCTGCTGATCCAGGCGCCCCTGTGTCTGGGTGTAGAACACCTGTTGCCGGGCGTGTGGCAACGACTCGATCAGCGTCGTGACTTCGACCGCGAACGCCTGACTTTCGGGATTGCGGCTCGTGTGCAGCCACCAAATGTCGCGACTACTCTGCGCGGCCGCCAGCGCATGCAGCATCGCCAGGACGGGAGTGATGCCGATGCCCGCCGACACCAGCACCACCGGCCCATCGTCATCGGCGAGATAGAAATCGCCACGCGGGGCCGCAGCCTCGATGACCGATCCCGGTTCGATGTGGGCATGCAACCATCGACTGGCCAGGCCGCATTCTTCGCGCTTGACGCTGATGCGGTAGTCGCCTGCGGCGGGATCGCCGGACAGCGAATAACTACGTATCGGCACCGGATCGCCGGCCCCGGGAATTCGTACCGTCAGGTATTGCCCCGGCAGTGGCGGCGGCAACGAGACACCGTCGTCGGCCGCAAGACGGATCGACAGCACCGACGGACTCTCCCGGCGTATTGCGGTGACCCGCAACGGCCGAAAGCCGTTCCACCCCGGTTCGACTCCGATGGCCGGCGCCGGCTCCTCCCCCGAGTCGAGCATGTCATTGAACGATTGCTGCCAGCCGGGGCTCAGTGCCGGTACGTCTACGACCTTGCGCAGCGTTTCGGTGTTGCGGTTGGGCAGATACAACAGCGCATCGACGTCGGCGACACTGAGCTCGTGTCGGCCCCGGCGGGTCCGCACGATGTCGTCACCGGCCTGGACGTGGCCCTCGGTGATGACACGAAAGTAGAATCCCGGACGGTGCTGGGCGACAAGCAGATTGGGCATCTCCGGTTCGTCGAGCCGCAAACCGATCCGGAAGCAGGTGACCCGCGGCTGGGTGACCTCGAATTCAGCGTCACCGATGCGGTAGCGGTCACCGATGCACACCTCGTGGTCGGACAGTCCCGTGATGGTGAAGTTCTCCCCGAAGTGACCCGGTACCAGATCGCCGCGTTTCAGGTAGTTCTTCCAGAACTCATACGATTCGGTCTGATAGACCATGACCGCGCGTTGTTCGCCACCGTGGCCGCCGAGATCGCCGTCGCCGTCGCCGTCGATGTTGAGACGTCGCACCATGATCGGTCCTTCTACCGGCGTCTTCCATATCCCGGTGTAGACCGTCTTGTCGCGCCATTGCACGTTCTTGGGCATGCCCACATTCACCGATACAAGCCTGCCCACTGTCGTCTCCTTTGGCCTTGCGAGAGAGCCTAAATCAGTGGCCCGCCGCCGTCGACTTTCAGCGTCATACCGGTCATGAAAGTGTTGTTCATGGCGAATAACACCGCGGCGGCCACGTCGTCCGGCGTGCCGATTCGGCGCACCGGGTTACCGGCCGCGATGTGCGTGAAGTAATCGCGCTTCCCGTTGTCGCCCAGGGCGTCCCACGCTCCGGTATCGATGACTCCGGGCGAAATCGCGTTGACCCTCGTCGGTGCGAGCTCGACGGCCAGCCAGCGGGCGAGAAAGTCAACGGCGCCATTGGTGATGCCCACCCCGAGGTACCCGACGTTGAGCTTGAACGCGTGCACGCCGGAGAACAAGACGAACGAGCCGCCCGGATTGATCAGCGGTGCAAAGTATTTGGCTAGCATTGTGGGCCCGATGACTTTTGTGTTACCCACAAGCACTCCTCAGCGTGGCAGCAGATTGGGATGGCTGGCCCAGAATATTCCCCGAGTACCCGAGCGGTCAACTCCTGCCGGACTATTGCGCGCGGCCGGTGTTGAGGCATACTGGGATGAGTATCCCAAAATGGGTAGGGCGCAGGAGGAATCTCATGCCGGCTGTTCACCATCGTTACGCCACCGTCGACGGTCATCGGCTGTTCTTCCGGGAAGCCGGCAACGAGGGGGCGCCGGCGCTGGTCCTGTTACACGGATTTCCGACCAGCTCTCGCATGTTCCGGCACCTGATCCCGGCGCTCGCCGACCGCTACCACGTGATCGCCCCCGATCACCTGGGGTTCGGGCTTTCCGACGCACCCAGCGTCGAGGGGTTCGACTACACCTTCGACGCGCTGACGGACCTGACCACGGGCCTGCTGCGGGACCTCCGAGTCGATCGGTACGCAATGTATGTGCAGGACTACGGCGCCCCCATCGGCTGGCGTTTGGCACTACGCGACCCGTCCGCGATTACGGCGATCATCAGCCAGAATGGCAACGGCTACGACGCCGGCTTCGTGACGGACTTTTGGAAGCCCGTGCGGGCCTACCAAACTCAGCCGAACGCCGAGACCGAGGCGCCGATACGCCAATTCCTCACCCTGGACGCGACCCGGTGGCAGTATCTCACCGGCGTGGCCGACGAAACCTTGGTCGACCCCGAGTGCTGGCATCACGACTACGGATTGCTCTGCCGGCCCGGTAACGACCTCGTGCAGCTGAAGCTGTTCCGGGACTACGCCACCAACGCGCCGATGTACCCGCAAGTGCACGAGTATTTTCGCGCCACCCAGGTTCCCCTGCTCGCGGTGTGGGGCCGCGGTGACCAGATCTTCGGCCCCGCCGGCGCCGAAGCCTTCGCCGACGATCTGCCCGACGCGCGGATTCATCTGCTCGACGGCGGCCATTTCCTGTTGGAGTCCGCCCTCGACGAAGTCACCCAACTGATCCGCAACTTCCTCGAGGATGGCGTGCCCGCCTGACCTGGGCTCGTGGACGCGCAGTCAGCAATGGGCTGTAGATCCCATAATTTGGGATGCTCGCGAGTTAGCCTGACGCGATGGCCCATCCCGATGTTCAGGACGAACAACGGTTGACCGCCAAGGGGCGTGCCACCCGCGACAGGATTGTGCAGGCTGCCGCCCAGCTGATCATCACTGAAGGTCTCTCGGCCTCGAACATGGAGAACGTGCGCAAGGCCGCATCGGTCAGCGGCTCTCAGCTCGCACACTATTTCGTCGACAAGAGCGCCCTGATTCGCGCGGTGATCAGGCGCCAGATCGGTGTGGTTCTGGACTTCCACCGGCAGCCCACGCTGCGGGACCTGGACTCGTTCGAAGACTTCGAGCGGTGGATCGATCTCAATATGCGCTACCTCCGACGCATCGGAACCTCCGGGGGCACACCGACCTACCACGCGCTGACCGCGCAGCTGGCGAAGTCCGACTCCGCAACCCGCGACACCCTGGCGGACGGCTACTGGCAGTGGGTGCAGTTGATCGAGGCGGCGATTCAGCGGATGAAGGACACGGGAGTCCTGATGGCGAGCGCCGATCCCCGACGACTGGCGCTGGCTATCATCAGCGCTCACCAAGGCGGAGCCACTCTCGCCTTTACCTATCGGGCGGAATGGCCGCACGCCGACGCTACCCGGTTCGCGGTCAACTACCTGCGAATGTTCGCTGCCGATCCCGATGAACGTTCCCCGCGGCCCGCACGGCGTCCCCGCGTCCGACGCACGAAGCCAAGGGCGGCAACGTGACCGAAGAAGGCAAGCCACGGTTCACCCGCAAGGGGCAGGCGACGCGGGCCCGCATCATCGATGTCGCCGCCCGGCTGATGTTCGAGCGCGGGGTGGCCAACACCAGTATCGACGAGGTGCGGAGCAACGCCGGAGTGGGCGGATCGCAGATCTCGCACTACTTCCGCGACAAACGCGACCTGACTCGCGAGGTCATCGCCGCGCGCCGCGATGACGTCATCGAGTTCCACACCCAACCACGGCTCGGCGCGCTCGACAGCGTCGCGGCGCTGCGAGCCTGGGCCGACGCCTGCGTCGCCGACATCGATACCGTGTATCGGCTCGGCGGATGCGTCTACGGCTCGCTGGCCGGTGAACTGATCGAGGCCGACGACGAAGTCCGCGACGACCTCGCGCAGGGCTACGACCAATGGCTCGAGCTTTTTCACACCGGCCTTGAGGCGATGCGCCGGCGCGGCGATCTGCGCGCCGATGCAGACCCGCGGCACCTGGCCGCGTCGCTGGTCATCGCGCACCAGGGCGGTGCGATGATCACGCACGCCACCGGCGACGCCGAGCCGTTGCGGGTCGCCGTCAATGCCGCCGTCGACTATGTGCGCTCCTTCGCGACCGCCCCCGAACCCGGCAAGCGGCATTCCAGACCGTCTCGGCAACGACGTCAATCCTGACCGCGCTCTGGACATTTTTGGGTTCTTCCGCCCATAATAATGGGTCAGTTAGCCCATTATGTCGAAGCGGACACCGGGCCACATTGCGAAATGCGAGTCATTCGCGAACCTGCTGGGGAGGCCAGTTCGATGGATACCGCCACTAGCACCACCAATACGCTGCCCACCGCGCCGGCCGTGGTACGTGAACAACCCGGCGGGGAAAGCATGCGCGCCATCATCCTGGAGGGGTTCGGCGGCCTGGACAGCTTGGTCTACACCGAGATCCCCAAGCCGCTGCCCAAGGACGGCGAAGTGGTGATCCAGGTGAAGGGATTCGGGATCAACCACGCCGAGCTGCACATGCGCCGGGGGGAATGGGCCGAAGCCGCCGAGGTCAGTGGCATCGAATGCGTCGGCGTCGTCGATTCGTGTCCAGGCGGCGAGTTTCCCGTCGGCGCGAAGGTCGCCGCCCTGATGGGCGGCCTGGGGCGAACGATCAACGGCAGCTATGCCCAATACACGCGGGTACGAGCTGCGAACGTCGCCCTCATCGAGTCCGAGCTGCCCTGGTCGCAATTGGCAGCACTGCCGGAGACCTATGCGGTGGCCTGGACGTGTCTCTTCCGCAACCTCGAGCTGAAAGCCGGACAAACGCTGGTGCTCCGCGGCGCGACATCGTCGTTCGGCCAGGCTGCTCTCAAGATGGCGGTCGCTGCCGGTGCGCGCGTCATCGCGACCGCGCGCAGCCCCAAGCGTTTTTCGATGCTCGAAGAACTGGGCGCTGCACGCGTCGAGTTGGAACGGCACGACCTGGCCGCCCACATCGCGGAGTCCAAGGAGATCGACGCCGTGCTCGATCTGGTGGGCAATAGCACCATTCTCGACTCCCTGGATATGCTGCGCCGCGGCGGCACCGCCTGCCTGGCCGGGTGGCTGGGTGGCCTCGACCCGATCGGAGATTTCAACCCGCTGTTGCGCATGGCCAGTGGAGTGAATTTGAACTTCTTGGGCAGCTTTGTGTTTGGGACTCCGGGCTTCCCGCTGTCCGACGTACCTCTGCAGGACATCGCGCGGCAGGTGGCCGAGGGCAAGCTCGACGCAACGCCGTCGCGTGTCTTCTCGTTCGACGAGATCCGCGAAGCACACCGGGTCATGGAGGCCGGCGAAGCCGGCGGCAAAATGGTCGTCGTCGTAGACTGAGCCGGACCGCTAACACATGCTCTGACAACCAGTTTCGTTGCGGAAAGGGAACAACGATGGGGTGGGCATGGCCGCGCTGATCGCCATTGGGTGGCCGGTCCCAGCGATGGTGCTGATCTGCTCGTGTCCGATCGGATATCTGCGCCCCGATATTCCGGACGCCAAGGGAGGTTGAGTGCCAGCCATGACGAGGCCTTCGGTACTTGTTTTCGACGTTAACGAGACGTTGATCGACATCGAATCCATCGCACCGCTTTTCGGGGAGTTGTTCGGCGACGAGCGGGTGCTTCGCGAATGGTTCGGGCAGCTCGTCATGTACTCGATGACGGCCACGCTGGCCGACTGCTATGCGGACTTCTTCACGCTCGGTCAGGGTGTATTGCATATGCTGGCCGACAGTTACCGGGTGGATATCACCGATCGCGACGCACGTCGTCTGCAAGAGCAGATGCGTACTATGCCGGCACATCCCGACGTCGAAGCAGCACTCACGGCACTGCACGACAATGGATTTCGTTTGGTCACGCTGACGAACTCGCCGCACCGGCCCGGAGTACGGACACCGCTGGACAACGCGGGACTCGCCGGTTTTTTCGAGCAGCAGCTCAGCGTGGAATCGTGTCGCGCCTTCAAACCGGCACCATTGGTGTATCGATATGCGTGTGAAGCGCTCGGCGTGGAGCCTGCCGATTGCATGATGGTGGCCGCCCACGTCTGGGATCTCCTCGGCGCCAACAATGTTGGCTTCAGCTCCGCTCTCGTCACGCGACCGGGCAACCGCCCATTACGGGTTGAGGGACTGCCGCAACCCACCCTCGTGGTCAACGATCTGCAGCAACTCGCCGAGCTCCTGACCGCTGGGCCGCGTTGAACTGATTGCCCGAGCGGAGCGACAAGCCAAACGAAAGCGAGAAGATTTCGAACTATGGTATCCAGCAACGATTTCGACGTGGTGGTACTCGGCGCGGGGCCGATTGGGCAAAATGCCGCTGAACGCGCCCGGGCCGCGGATCTGCGCGTCGCGGTGGTCGAGCGCGAGCTGGTCGGGGGCGAGTGTTCGTACTGGGCCTGTGTGCCCAGCAAGGCATTGCTGCGTCCGGTGCTTGCCCTGTCCGATGCCCGTCGCGTAGATGGCGCGCGCGAGGCTGTCACTGGGTCGATCGACCCCGCCGGTGTATTTGGCCGTCGCAACCGCTACGTGAGTAACTGGGATGACTCCGGTCAGGCTGACTGGGTGGCCGGAATCGGCGCAACGCTGGTGCGTGGGCACGGGCGGTTGGACGGTGCCCGGCGAGTCACCGTCTCGACAGCAAGCGGTGACGAGGTCACACTCGGTGCCCGGCACGCCGTGGTTGTGTGCACCGGGACCCGGGCTGCGCTGCCCGATGTGCCCGGCATCGCCGAAGCACGACCGTGGACCAATCGTCAGGCAACCGACAGCAGCCACGTCCCGGGTCGCCTCGCGGTTGTCGGCGCCGGCGGTGTCGGCGTCGAAATGGCCACGGCCTGGCAGGGTCTGGGTTCCGCGGTGACGCTGCTGGCGCGTGGGCCCGGCCTGCTGCCGCGGATGGAGCCCTTTGTGGGCGAACTCATCGGCCGGGGGCTCGCCGACGCGGGTGTTGACGTGCGCTTGGGTGTTTCGGTGCGGGCACTTCGTCGTCGCGACCCGGAGGGACCGGTGACCGTCGAACTGGATGACGGCAACGAATTGCAGGTCGACGAAATACTCTTCGCGACGGGACGCGCGCCGCTGACTGACGACATCGGCTTGGACACGGTGGGACTGACCCCGGGTAGCTGGCTCGACGTCGACGACACCTGCCGGGTGACGGCCGTCGAGGACGGATGGCTGTATGCGGCCGGCGACGTCAACCATCGCGCCCTGTTGACTCATCAAGGCAAGTACCAGGGACGCATCGCCGGCGCCGCGATCGGGGCTCGAGCCGCCGGAACGCCGCTGGACACCACGCCCTGGGGTGCGCATGCGACCACCGCCGACCATCACGCCGTCCCCCAGGCGTTCTTCACCGATCCGGAAGCGGCCGCGGTCGGACTGACCGCGGAGCAGGCCGTGCAGACCGGTCATCGGGTGCGCACTGTGGACATCGAAATCGGTGATGTCGTTATGGGAGCCAAGCTGTACGCCGACGGCTACAGCGGCCGAGCGCGTATGGTGGTCGAGGAGGATCAGCGCTATCTGCTCGGTGTGACTTTGGTCGGATCGGGTGCCACCGAGATGTTGCACTCGGCCACCATCGCCGTGGCCGGCCAGGTTCCAGTCGCTCGGTTGTGGCACGCGGTCCCGTGCTTCCCGACCGTCAGTGAGCTGTGGCTGAGACTCCTTGAGGCCTACCGGGATTCGGATGACCGATAGTTGCGATAGGAGCGCGAATGGCTACCGCGGACGGGTTTCACCCTGATTTCGACGACACCGAACAGCGGGTGACGCGCAGCAAGGTGCACCACATCAAGGCATCGGACATCAGCTCCGACACCGCGCAATCGGAAGGACTGCGACGGTTCGCGGCGCTGTCCGGTCAGTCGGTCGGCGCCGAGAAGCTGTGGATGGGCGAGACCCACGCGTTACCCGAAACCGTCTCGTCGAACCATCATCACGGCGAGTCGGAGACCGCGATCTATGTCCGAAGCGGCCACCCGGAGTTCGTGTTTCACGACGGCGTGGACGAGGTGCGGATCACGGCTGCACCCGGCGATTACGTTTTCATCCCGCCATATCTGCCGCACCGGGAAGAGAACCCCGACCCGACCACGATTGCCGAGGTGGTGATCGCGCGCAGTAGTCAGGAAGCCATCGTGGTCAACCTGCCCGCGCTGTATCCGCTCGAAAGCGGTCAGTAGACCGCGATTTCGACCAGGTTGCCGTCGATGTCGCGGCAGTAGTGCGAGGTCATCGCTCCCAGCGCACCGGTCTTGGTCACCGGCCCCGCGGTGATCTCGACGCCGCACGCTTCGAGGTGGGCACGCACCTCGTCGGGAGTCGACTCGGTGATGAAGCACAGGTCTTCGGAACCCGCCGCTTCCACGGCCCCGGTGACCCAGTCGGGATCTGCGGCGAGCGCGCCGACGGGTCGAAGGTTGATCTTCTGATTTCCGAAGCACAGCGCGCTTCGCTGCGACGGCCCGAACTTTTCCCGCCTCATGCCGAGCACACGCTCATACCACTGCGCGGTGGCCTCAACATCATGGCAATTGATGACGATATGGTCGAATCGTTCCACGTGGAACCCCACGATCACCCCTCCTGCTCCGCACCGAGTTTCGCCGCGAGGACGGCCGTAACGTCGTCGGCAGCGTACTCATCGAGTGGCCGGTGCGCGAAAAACATTCGATTCCAGAGTAACCCGAACGCTTGACCGACGAGCGCATCGAGGCTGGCCTTCGCGGTGACCTGCCCGCGCGCGTGCGCCCGGTCCAATGACTGAGCCGGACGCCGGCATCCGGGAACGGCGTCCCTGCTGCCCCGGGACGACCCGCGCACGCGTTTGACGGGATTGCCGCGTTTCAACAACTCGCTGGTGCGCGCTCGGCCCTGACTTGCTGACCGTGCGAATCGACCCGGATGAGTACTGGGCGAGCATGCAGCATCTCGCCTGCTGGTAGAACGTCCCCGTGCGCGCGTTGCCATAAAGGCGCTATGAGCTGAGCGCGACAACCGATCGATGATTTGGGCGCTGCCCGGACGTACCACCTATCCGCGCTCGAAGGTCGACATGCATTGGCCGGCTCGTATATCCCCGACGAGGCGTCGCGAGGGAAGATAAAGCGGCGCGTTTTAGCGATTTACGGCCAGGCCTGCCGGGCAGAAACCCCCGTGAGATCCCGCCGGAACGAATCAGCTCCCAGGCGGCCGCCCGCAACGGATCGCCACCGCGGTGGCCCGTACGACCCCAAGGCTGCGACGGGTACCCTCGTGTATGTCCGATGGATCTGAGTAACGAAATCGCCTCCGGACAAGTGTATTTGACGGCTTTGCCGTACAGGGAGAGGGGTGTACAGAGGCTGTCTTGCAGCGAAGTTCGCTGATCGTAGACGCCGATGGTGTTGACGACACTTGGCACGACTCCTCGTGGCTACCCCGAACATAGCCCGCTGCAGGCAAATTGCCGAAGGCATCCGGGTTCGCCGAATTCGCGGCCGATTCGGACAATCGACCAGTCGGCCTTTTGCTCTTTGCTTTTCGACCGACAAGACGACAGATAGGGACAAACCATGCGGTTCCGCAAACTCGGCAGCTCAGATCTCGAGGTCTCGGAGATCTCCCTCGGCTCCTGGCTGACCTATTCCGGCGGTGTAGCCGAGGAGCAGACCCGCGCCTGCACCGAAGCCGCGTTCGACGCGGGCATCAATTTCTTCGACACCGCTAATGCGTACGGCCGAGGCGCAGCCGAGACCGCCTGGGGCGAGATCCTCGCCAAGCACCCCCGTGACTCCTACATCCTGGCGACCAAGGTGTTCTTCGAAATGTCGGACACTGACAAAGGCCTGTCGGGCGCGCAGATCGCCAAGCAGATCGACGCCTCACTGACCCGGCTGCAGACCGACTACGTCGACCTCTACCAGGCCCACCGCTTCGACCCGACCGTGCCGATCGAGGAGACCCTCGAGGCGTTCCAGAAGGTCGTGCAGCAGGGCAAGGCCCGCTACCTCGGCTTCAGCGAGTGGACCACGGAGCAGATCCAAGCGGCGATCGACATCGTCGGGCCCGACTTTTTCGTGTCTTCCCAGCCGCAATACTCCATGCTGTGGCAAGCCCCTGAGGTTGAGGTGTTTGAGCTGTGCGCGGCCAACAACATTTCCCAGATCGTGTGGTCGCCGCTGGCTCAGGGTCTGCTCACCGGCAAATACCTACCCGGCCAGCCGCCCCCTGCCGATAGTCGGCGCGCCCACGACGAGATGGGTGAAAGCATGGGCGTCCTGTTCGACGTGGCTGCCGCAATCGAGGCGGTCCAGCGACTCATACCGATCGCCGAAGGCGCCGGCCTCAGCATGCCAACACTGGCCCTGGCATGGGTGCTGCGCCGCAGCGAGCTCGCTTCGGCGATCACCGGGGCGTCGCGCCCCGAACAGGTCCACGCCAACGCAGCTGCCGCGGGTGTCAAACTGCCCGACGACGTTCTCAAAGCCGTCGACGACGCCCTCGGCGACCTGCCGGTCACCACGCCGACCATCGCCCCCTTCGCGAAGCCCGGCGTGATGCACCGATAATCGGCCCACCCCACTGGGCAGGTCGTCTGCTCCGGCAACCCGTCATGGTCATCATGCCTTGCGCGCCATCACGATCGAGGTGGTGCATTCATGCGGATGGAACGCGAGCGGACGGCATCGCGGTCGGCAAACTTGCCAACGTCACCGTTTTGGGTGCGAACCCCTACGTCGTCAGCCCCGCAACGGCTCAACCGAATTTCGGTGCGGGGCACTGTCTTCGAGGGTCGATGGCTTCCCATCGGGTGACCGGATCGTTACAAACTCAGCGAATTCTCAACAGATTCTATGCCGGCGCATCGCCTCGCTTAAAGGATCAGCAAAGGCGCCGGCCTCACAATAGATTTCATGACGACTGAAGCGTTGTCCGCAGACCTGATCGAACGTTACCTGTGCACTCGCGGCAGCCGGTATTTCCGGGGCCAGCACGACGGCGAATTCTTCTACGTCGCCAACACCCGTCCGCGACGGCTACATGTCCACCTCGGGATCTCTCGTTGGCACGGCGACGAGTTCACCATTCAAGTCACCCCCGGCTGTTTCTTTCCCGCCTCCGATAGCGCTGACTTGGCCGAGCTTGCCGACAGCTGGAATCAGCTCAACCGCGACGTCGTCGTGACTGTGCACCAATCCTCCGACCCACAGCGGGTCGGTGTTCTTGCGCGGAACTCCCGCAAGATCCGGGAGCCCATCGGCTTCGACGACTTCGCCATGTACGTCGACCACACCATTGCCGCGGCGATTGTGTTTTTCGCCAAGCTGGCCGCGGTCGCCGAGTGCCCGACGCCGGCGCAGCCGCTACTGCGGGACGCCGGCTGAGCGGTCAATTGTGTCCGACCCGGGCTCGCCGAACTCGGCGTGGATCGCGCGCCATGCGTCCGCATAGCCGCCGGGCGAATCCCGGTAGCCGCCACGGCGTTTGAGCAAGTGGCGCCCGATCGGAGAGCCGACCAGCCCGAAACCACCGGCAACCAGAACAACTTCGGTCATTTCGCCCGATGCGTGGGGGTCCACAGCAAACGGATATGATATTCTCCTAAACCGAGAGTACGCTATGCCATACGCCGTGCGCCCTGGGAGAACGGCCTCGCGCTGGCAACCACTGACGCCGAACACAACCGCGGGGGAATCGCGATGGGCAACGCTGACACCGAGAATCAGGAAACCGCAAAATGGGATCCGGCGTTTACCGAACAGGTCAAGAACACAGTCGGCCCGCTGGTCAACCGGTGGTTTCGGGCCGAAGTGCGGAATCTGGACAACGTTCCCCCGGCCGGTGGGGCCTTGGTGGTGTCCAACCACTCCGGCGGTATCTTCACGCCCGACGTCCTGATTTTCTCGTCAGCCTTCTACGACAAGTTCGGCTACGACCGGCCGGTGTACACCCTCGCCCACTACGGGGTATTCATGGGACCGCTGGACAGCTGGCTGCGTCGGGTGGGGGTCATCGAGGCCAGTCCCGAAAATGCTTCCACTGCACTGCATTCGGGCGCAGTCGTGCTGGTTTTCCCGGGCGGTGACTACGACTCCTACCGGCCCACGTTGAGCGCGAACACCATCGATTTCAACGGCCGCACCGGCTATGCGCGGGCCGCGCTCGAAGCCGGGGTGCCGATCGTGCCTGCCGTCTCGATCGGTGGCCAAGAGACCCAGCTGTTCCTGACCCGCGGCAACTGGCTGGCTCGCAAACTGGGAATCACCAAAGCCCGCATGGACATTCTGCCGGTCAGCTTCGGCTTCCCGTTCGGGCTGAGCGTCATCTTCCCGCCGAACCTGCCGCTGCCGGCCAAGATCGTGACCGAGGTGCTCGAGCCGATCGACATCATCGCCCAGTTCGGCAAGGACCCGGACGTCGACGAGGTGGACGCCCACGTACGTTCGGTGATGGACGCCGCCCTCAAACGTCTGGCCCGCCAGCGACGGTTCCCCATTCTGGGCTGACCAATGATCGCCCGCAACGTCTAGTACTTCAGATAACCGCGATCCACCACGACCTGACTGCCCGACATGTTCGCCGACCCGTCTCCGGCAAGCCAGGCAACGACGTCCGCGATGTCCTCGGGCTTCATGAACTCTTCGGGAGCACCAATGGCACGAAACGGCATCGGGGGGAGGCTGTGCAAGTAGGAAGGATGATCGGCGAGAAACGTCAGCATCTCCTCAGAGCTTCCCATTGGCGTGCTCACCGCGTACGGGTGGACGGAATTCACCCGGATGCCGTACTCGCCCAATTCCACCGCCAAGGCATTCGTGAGCCCGACCAGACCATGTTTGGACGCCGAATAGTGCCCATTGCCGGGTGTGGCTTTCAGTCCGGTGGTCGAGCTGATGACAATGATCGAACCACCGTTGCCCAGCTTGATCATCGCGGGCACCGCGGCGCGCACGGTGCGCCAGGTGCCACTCAGATTGACGTCGACGACGGTGTCCCAATGCTCTTCGGACATCTCCCACAACCGGCCGAAGCTCAATACCCCCGCATTGGCGACGACGATATCGAGCCTGCCGAATTGGTCGACGGCATCGGCAACCAACTGCTGCAGATCCGCCAGATTGCGGATATCGACTTCGCGAACGAGCGCTTTGCGTCCTGAATCTTCCACCGCCCGAGCCGTTTCCACCAATTCGTCGGAAGTGGCGGCCGGATACCGGACGGTGCTGGAAACGGGGGCGCAGACGTCGATGGCGATGATGTCGGCGCCTTCGTTGGCAAGCCGGATCGCGTGAGCGCGTCCCTGCCCGCGCGCCGCCCCGGTGACGAGCGCGACGCGGCCCTGCAGGCTAGAAGCTCCTTGAATCATTCGATCCCTCCCCAGATTGCCGAGAACTCGCCGTCTCGCAACGGCATTCGACGGCGCCCCCTGAACCGTCTGCCGGATCCCTCGATCGTGCGCCCGCGGAGAGACCCCCACAATGACGTGTCTCCTCGTACGAAAGAGGCGATGTCTCCTATCGCAGCTGGAGCCCGCCGGGCGGCGAAGAGATCACCCGGAACGAATTGCGGGCGCCGGCCCGTAGCAAACTCCGAACCACTACGGCATAGTTGCTGTCAAGTCGCGTCGACGGGGCGAGGTGGCGTGTGAAACGACTCAATGGCATGGACGCCATGTTGCTCTACAGCGAGACGCCGAAAGCTGAACTCCTGCGCGCCGCCGCGAGAGACCATGTCCGGCAAATCGTCGAGCTGCCCGGGCTGGTCAAAGACGCTGCGGTGGGAGTGAGCCGGGTGCGGCGCCGCGCCAAAGAGCGCGGGGATAACCCGGATCTGGCCGACGCTTTCGACGCACCGTCGAGCTTCCTCAACCACGTGGTGTCCCCGCAGCGGCGGTTCGCCAGCGCGACCCTGCCCTTGGCCGAGGTCAAAGTGACGGCCAAGGCGCTGGACATCACCGTCAATGACATGGTGCTGGCCATAGCCACCGGCGGATTGCGCACGCTGTTGTTGAGCTACGACGGCCGGGCCGGCCGCCCCATCATCGCGTCGGTGCCCACCGCCACCGACAAGCCCGATCGCGTCACCGGCAACGAGATCAGCGGCCTGATGATTTCGCTGCCGGTCCACGTCGCCGATCCCGCCGAACGGGCACGACTGGTTTCGCTCGCGACCCGGATCGCCAAAGAAGACCACGAAATCATGGGCCCGGAACTCTACGGGCGGCTGATGGCCTATCTGCCGACGGCATTCGCCCCGACCGTGTTCCGCTGGCTGGGCCGCTACGACGTGCCGAACAAGCTGATGAACGTGGCGGTCTCCAGCGTGATAGGACCGCGCGAGCGCGGACATTTCGGCGGCGCCACCGTGACCGAGATCTACTCCACCGGGGTCCTCTCACCGGGCGCACCGGTCAATATCACCGTATGGAGTTACGCCGACGGGCTCGGGATCGCGGTGCTGACCGACGACCGGACGTTCAAAGACCCGCATGAAGCGACCGACGCGATGACCGACGCGTTCGCTGAACTACGCAGCGCCGCAGGCATTTCCGCGCGGAATTCAGGCGGCGAGAACGGCGTCCAGCGCTGAATAGAACAAGCCCAACCCGTCGTCGGAGGGGCCCGTCAACGCTTCGATCGCGTGCTCGGGGTGTGGCATCAGCCCGACGACGCGGCCGTTGGCCGAGCTGATACCCGCGATGCCGCGCAGCGAGCCGTTGACGTTGTCGTGGTATCGAAACACCACGCGCCCCTCGCCCTCGAGTTCGTCGAGCACATTCTCCGGCGCCACATAGCGGCCCTCGCCCGACTTCAGTGGAACCAGCAGGTCGGCGTCGGGCTCGAAGCGCGACGTCCACGCCGTCGAGTTCGACGCCACCCGAAGCCACACGTCGCGGCAGATGAAGTGCAGACCCGCGTTCCGGGTTAGAACGCCGGGCAGCAGCCTGGTCTCGCAGAGCACCTGAAAACCGTTGCAAATCCCCAACACCGGCATGCCGCGACCCGCCGCGTACACCACCTCGGACATCACGGGGGCGAATCGGGCGATCGCGCCGGCGCGCAGATAGTCGCCGTAGGAGAACCCGCCCGGCACCACGACCGCGTCGACCGCCTTGAGGTCGGCGTCGGCGTGCCACAGGCTCACCGCCTCCGCGCCGACGCGGCGCACCGCGCGGGCAGCGTCCACGTCGTCAAGAGTCCCGGGAAAGGTGATCACGCCGATCCGCGCAGTCACAGCACTTCCCGGCTGATCGTCCAGTCTTCGATCACGGTGTTGGCCAACAGCGATTCGGCGATCTCGGCAAGCACGGAATCGTCGACGCTGTCGTCGACTTCGAGCTCAAACCTCTTGCCCTGGCGGACATCTGAGATTCCGGGATGTCCGAGTCGGCCCAGTGCGCCGACAATCGCCTGACCCTGCGGGTCGAGAATCTCCGCTTTGGGCATCACGTTAACGATCACCCGCGCCACTGGCGTTCCTCCTGTCGCATTTCGATCGGCGCCAACTCTACCGGCGGCCGGTGCCCAGCGCGGCTCACGGGCAGGAGGCGATATAGGCCTCGCACAGCGGCGCCGTCATCGAATCCAGCACTTGGTTGTCTGCCATCGAGGGCCAGGGCACCTGAGGCGGCGCCGAAGACCACAGCGTCAGCTCGCTGATCGTGCTGCTCGCGACGTGTGCGACCAGGTAGATGTGCATGATCACCGGCCCGCTGATCACCCCGGCCAACCGGTTCGGTTCGTCAGTGGTAATCGACGGCGATTGCAGCGGCGCACCCAGCTGGCAACCCCGCAGCACCGCGACGGCATTGCCGAACACCGATGAGGCGATCGCCCCGCCGCGGGCCGTGTCGCCGCGCCAGTGCAGGATCTGGGCCTGCAGCTGCCATTGGCCGTCCGGGTGGACCACCGTCGCGCGAGCCGCCACCGCCGAAGCGCGTGGATCCTGCGCCAGCGGTTGCGCGCCGCACAACTCCTCGAACCGGAAGCGCGGCCCCGCCCCGGCCCCCGTGACTTGCCCGGCCGAACCTGCCAGCGCCGGCCAGTTGTACGTCGTGTTCAGCGGCACGGCGCGCTGCTGCATCCAGGCGGTGGCGGGGATCTGGTCGCAGACAGGCGGACAGGTCTCCGGTTCGGCGGGTGCGGGAACCACGAAGACAAGAGCGGCGACCAGGCCACCGGCGACCAGTATCGTCGCGACAACTACCCGCACACGACCACCCCCGTCAGGGCACAATCGTAGGCATGCAACTGACGCATTTCGGCCATTCCTGCCTACTTGCCGAGTTCGATAACACTAGCGTGCTCTTTGATCCCGGTACCTTCGCGCATGGTTTCGAAGGAATCACCGGGCTGACCGCCATCCTGATCACCCACCAGCACCCAGATCATGTCGACCCGGCGCGACTGCCCGCGCTGATCGAGGCCAACCCCGATGCCGCGCTCTACACCGACTCACAAACCGCGGCACAGCTCGACGCACCCTTCCAGACGGTTCACGCCGGCGACGAGCTGACGATCGGTGAACTGACGATTCGGGCGCTCGGCGGGAAGCACGCGGTAATTCACCCGGAAATCCCTGTGATAGAGAACCTTTCGTATCTGGTGGGCGACGGCGAGCACCGCGCCCGGTTGATGCACCCCGGTGACGCGTTGTTCGTGCCCGACGAGCCGGTGGATGTATTGGCGACGCCGGCGGCGGCGCCGTGGATGAGGATCTCCGAGGCCGTCGACTACCTGCGCGCGGTGTCCCCGGCACGGGCGGTACCCATCCACCAAGGCGTCGTCGCACCCGAGGCGAGGGGTATCTACTACGGCCGGCTCACCGAGATGACCAGTACGGACTTCCAGGTATTGCCCGAGGAAAGCGCCGTCACCTTCTAGGGCGTACCACCCGCACTAGGTGATGTCGCCGGCGGCGCCGCGACCGGCGGCCCGGCCGGAGAAAATGCATCCGCCCAGGAACGTGCCCTCCAAGGCCCGGTAACCGTGCATGCCGCCACCGCCGAACCCGGCCACTTCGCCGGCAGCATACAGTCCGGTAAGCGGGGTGCCGCCGTCCTTGAGAACCCGCCCATCCAAGTCAGTCTCGATGCCGCCCAACGTCTTTCGGGTTAGAATGTGCAGTTTGACCGCGATCAACGGTCCGGCCTTCGGATCGGTCAGCCGGTGCGGCGGCACCACCCGACCCAGCCGGTCACCGAGATATCCGCGGGCGCCGCGGATCGCGGTGATCTGGCCGTCTTTGCTGAACTTGTTGACCACCTCGCGATCGCGGGCGGTGACCTCGGACTCCACCGTCGCGTAGTCCAGCGGGACCACATCGGGTAGCTTGTTCATCCCGGTTATCAACTCGCGCAACGAATCTGCGCTGACGAAGTCCACGCCGCGATCGATGAATGCCCGGACGGGTCCGGGCGGGCCGGAGCTGGCCCGGTTACGCAGCAGCTCGCGGACGCTCTGACCGGTCAGGTCGGGGTTCTGCTCCTGCCCAGAAAGGGCGAATTCCTTCTCAATGATCTTGGTGTTCAAGATAAACCAGGTGTAGTCGTACCCGGATTTAGTGATGTATTCCAACGTGCCGAGCGTGTCGAACCCGGGATACAGCGGAACCGGCAACCGGTTCCCGGCCGCGTCCAGCCATAGCGACGACGGGCCTGGGATGATCCGGATACCGTGCAGCGGCCAGATCGGGTCGTAGTTGGTGATGCCCTCGGTGTAATGCCACATCCGATCGGGATTGATCACGCGGGCCCCGGCCTGCGCGGAGATGCCGATCATCCTGCCGTCCACGTGGGCCGGCACCCCGCTCAGCATCTGCTCGGGCACCCGGCCCATCCGCTGTGGCCAGTTCTTGCGGACCAGATCGTGGTTGCCGCCGATCCCACCGCTGGTCACGATGACTGCGGATGCACGAAATTCGAATGCCCCCACGGCCTTTCGCGAGGAAGGCACACCTCGCGCTACGGTCGACGGCTCCAGTACGGTGCCCCGAACGCCGGTAACCGCGCCGCCTGCCCCGCCCTCCAGGATCAACTCATCGACTTGGTGACGATGGGCGAAGCGAACACTCGACCGATCCAGCAGCTGACGCGCGAAGATGTCGACCAGGGCGGGACCGGTGCCCCAGGTGATGTGGAACCGGGGAACCGAGTTGCCGTGCCCCTGCGCGTTGTATCCGCCGCGTTCGGCCCAGCCCACCAACGGAAAGATTTTCAGACCCCGCTCGCGCAGCCAGCTGCGCTTCTCGCCGGCCGCAAAATCCACATAGGCGTGCGCCCACTTCCGCGGCCAGTAGTCCTCTTCGCGATCGAAAGCAGCCGTGCCCAACCAGTCCTGTAACGCCAGTTCGTGGCTGTCCCGGATACCCAGACGACGCTGCTCGGGGCTGTCGACGAAGAACAGACCGCCGAACGACCAGAAGGCCTGACCACCGACGTTGGCGCTGTTCTCCTGATCGAGAATGAGCACCCGCAGCCCGCGGTCCACCAATTCACAGGCGGCCACCAGACCGGACAGTCCCGCCCCGACAATAATCGCGTCAGCGGCGAAGCCCGCCGAAGAATCGCTCATGTCGGACCAGGGTAGTGCCCGGACCAAGCGATTAATCAGATGGCTTGGTCAGGCCGCGTCCAGAATGGCTCTGTCGGGTCGCCACCGGTAGACCGTTGGCGTGCACCCGTGCATCGAGGCGAGGTCGACGGCATCCAGCATCGTCTGCAACGGCCCCGGCTTACGCAACTGGCGAGCCGCGACCGCCACCCGCACGATCCCACCGCGACGAGCGATCCGTTCGGAGGACAGCACCACCATGCGGCACCACCACGGTTCGGTAAGGAATCCCTCGCCGATGCCGAGTACCCGGCTGCGAACGGTGGTGTGACGGACCAGGTCGGTAATCCCGTGCAAATCAGCTAGCAGTCGAAATCCGTTGCCGGGCAAGGCCTTAACGACGCCTGGCGAGACGGTCCAACCCGGTGCGGCGAAGAGCCGGGTGCGCAGCCCGAGATGTTCGAGCACCCGGTCGGCGGCCATCAGCCGAAGGTTGGCCTCGTGGGCCCGCAGGATGGCGAACTCGCCACGCCGCTTCTTGGTGGCAGCGTCGTCGTAGCCGTGCAGCACGATGGCGTCGCCGCCGGCGCGCCGGGCAGTCAGCCACTCGACCGTGCGTGGATCGTGGTCAAGCCGGTAGTCGCCGGACAGACGCGGAGCCACCAGCAACGAAACCGGCACCTTGCGGGAATCCATTTGCGCGCAGAACGCCTCGACGTCGTCCAGGGTGCGCTCGCCTATCCCTGAGACGGAGACGATCAGTTTTCCAGACACAACCGCATTTTGACGAGCGCAGGTTTCGGGATGGTGAAGGACACGCAGACGCCAGGCATATATCAACGCGTACGCCAGATGTCACTCTCCGCTCCGATGCGGCGTTCGCGCAACGGAGTTGGGCCACTTGCCGGACCGTGGTGCGGGCTCGGCGCACCGCCGGGAGGACGGCCGTGCCGCCACGCCCTGGGTGGGACACGCCAACCAGCGTCTGGATGCGAAATCGGTTCGATATGCTAAGCAACGCCATGGAGAAGGCCCGTTCCGCAGCGGGCGACGCCCCGCTGCCCAGCACCGCCGCCGGGCTGTCGAGTGCCGAGGAACGTGTTTACCCCGACAAACTGGATGCCCCGCTGTTGCGGATTTCCGGCGTGTGTCTGCTGGCCACGATCATGGCGATCCTGGATGTCACCGTCGTCACGGTCGCGCAACGCACCTTCATCTCCGAATTCGGGTCCACCCAGGCCATCGTCGCGTGGACAATGACCGGCTACACCCTCGGATTAGCGACCGTGATCCCCCTGACCGGTTGGGCAGCCGACCGGTTCGGCACCAAACGGCTCTTCATGGGCTCGGTAGTGGCGTTCGTACTGGGTTCGTTGCTATGCGCGTTGGCGTCAACGATCTTGCAGCTCATCGTATTTCGCGTAGTGCAGGGCATCAGCGGCGGCATGTTGATGCCGCTGGGATTCATGATCATGACGCGCGAAGCGGGCCCCGGACGCCTCGGTCGGCTGATGTCTATTCTGAGCATCCCGATGCTGCTTGCCCCGATCGCCGGGCCAATCCTGGGCGGTTGGCTGATCGACACATCCAGTTGGAAGTGGATCTTCCTGATCAACTTGCCGATCGGGTTGGTCACCTTCGTCCTCGCGGGGATCGTGTTCCCGCGAGATCACCCCGCGCGGTCGGAAACGTTCGACGTGGTTGGCGGGCTGCTGCTCTCGCCCGGGTTGGCGACGTTTTTGTTCGCGGTGTCCTCGATCCCGCGTTGCGGAACGATCGCCGATCGTCGCGTCTTGATACCCGCGGCCGTCGGCCTGGCCTTGATCGCGGCGTTCGTCGTGCACGCGTTGCGCCGCGCCGATCACCCGCTCATCGACCTGCATTTGTTTCAGAACCCGGTTCTCACCCGGGCCAATGTGACGATGCTGCTGTTCGCCGGCGCCTTCTTCGGCGCCGGCCTGCTGCTGCCCAGTTATTTCCAGCAGGTGCTGCACCAGACGCCGATGCAAGCCGGGGTGCACCTGATCCCGCAGGGACTCGGCGCCATGCTCACCATGCGACTGGCGGGTCCGCTCGTGGACAGACAGGGACCGGGCAAGTTCGTGCTGGGCGGTATCGCACTGATCATCGCCGGCCTGGGCACGTTCGCGTTCGGTGTCGCCAGGCACGCCGAGTATCTGCCCACGCTGCTGATCGCGCTGGCGGTCATGGGCCTGGGGATGGGCTGCACGATGATGCCGCTCTCGGTGGCATCGGTGCAGGCGTTGGCACCGCACCAGATTGCCCGCGGCACCACGCTGATGAGCGTCAGCCATCAGGTGGGCGGCTCGATGGGAACCGCGCTGATGGCGATGATCCTGACCGACCAATTCGACCGGAGCCAAGACATCGCCGCGGCGAACAAACTTGCCGCGTTACAGCAGCAGGCCGCAATCAGCGGCGTTCCGGTTGATCCGTCACAAATACCACACCAGTCACTCGCCCCCGATTTTTCCGCTAATCTGCTGCACGACCTTTCGCACGCCTATACATCTGTATTCGTGGTCGCAGCGGTATTGGTGGCATTTACGATCATCCCGGCGTCATTTCTGCCGAAAAGACCCGCCAGCCAAACAGCCGCCGAATAATCATTTGAGCAGCGCCGATGCCGGCTGCACGCGGTTTCGTAGAAATGATCTTGCGCGTTGATTCGGCACGCGTAGATTTCCCGTTCGCAGGTGTCTAGAAAATGACGGCTACGCAAGTGGCAAGGACATATTGCAGCCGCTCAGGCTCCCCTTACAGCTCGTGAATACCGGCAAAGCGACCAAATCGCGCAACCGTCTCGATATGCTCGGATGCATGCTCAGCGACGCCGTGGAAGGAGCGCGCCCCGCAGCTCCCAAAGTCGCGGTCCCCCTCATTTCCACCAGGCGCGCAGCCGCGGGCGATCGTGAGTATCCCGACAAGGTCGACGCCAAGCTGCTGCGCGTCGTCTTCGTGTGCGGGCTGGCCGCCGTGATGGCAGTGCTGGACAGCAACGTCGTCGCGGTCGCCCAGGGCACCTTCGTCACCCAGTTCAAGACCACCCAAGCCGTCGTCTCCTGGACGGTCGCCGGCTACATGCTCGCGTTTGCAACCGTGATCCCGATAACCGGGTGGGCGGCCGACAGGTTCGGTACCAAGCGGCTCTTCATCGGGTCGGTTCTGTTCTTCATGGTGGGCTCGCTACTCTGCGCGATTTCACCAAACATCATGCTGCTCATCATATTTCGGGTGATACAAGGTATCGGCGGCGGAATGTTGATGCCGCTGAGCTTCGTGATCCTGGCGCATGAGGCAGGACCGCATCGGGTTGGCCGACTGATGGCGATCGGGGGAATTCCGATCCTGCTCGGTCCGATCGGTGGGCCAGTCCTGGGCGGCTGGCTGGTGGGCTCCTACGGCTGGGAGTGGATCTTCCTGATCAATCTGCCGATCGGGCTGATCTCGCTCATCCTGGCGGCAGTCACCTTTCCCAAAGACCGCCCCGCCCCGGCGGAAGCCCTCGACATCGTCAGCGTGCTGCTGCTGCCCCCCGGCGTCACGCTTTTCCTCTGCGGGGTGTCGTACATCCCGGCGGCCGGCACGATAAGCGATTACCGCGTGTGGGCACCGACCCTCACCGGGCTGCTGTTGGTCAGCGCATTCGTCTTCCACTCCTTTCGCACCGAACACCCGCTCATCGACCTGCGACTTTTCCAGAATCGCGTGGTAGCCCAGGCCAATATGGCCCTGCTGGTGTTCGGCGCCCCCTTCGTCGGCCTCGGCCTGCTGGTGCCGAGCTATTTCCAACTCGTCATGCACAAGACGCCGATGCAGTCCGGCTTGCTTCTGGTGCCGGTCGGTCTCGGTGCGGTCATCACGATGCCGCTCGCCGGGATATTCATGGACAAACACGGACCCGGCAAGATCGTGATGATCGGCCTGCCGGTGATGGCGGCAGGTCTGGGCATCTTCACCTACGGAGTCGCCACGCAGGCGCCCTTCAACCCGACGCTGTTGATCGGACTTGCGGTCATGGGCCTGGGCGTCGGCTGCACGACGACGCCGCTGTCTGCGGCGGTGCTGCAGGCGCTGGCCCCGCATCAGGTCGCGCGCGGCACCACGCTGGTGACCGTGAACCAGCAGGTGAGTGGATCGATCGGGGCAGCGCTGTTGGGCGTGATCCTGACCCAGTTGTTCAATCACAACGAGACCCTGGTCGCGGCGAACAGGCTGGTCGCAGCGCAGCAGGAGGCCACTGGGCAACGTCTGCCGGTGGAGGCCTCGGCCTCCGCATGGAAAGACCTTGGCCCCGACTTCGCGAACAGCGTGTCGCTCGGCCTGTCACACGCCTACACGGCGGTGTTCGTGGTCGCCGTCGCCTTGCTGGTGCTGACGATCGTCCCGGCAGCATTTCTTCCGATGAAGCGGCCGGAGCCGGAGGTAGATCCGGAGCCCGCCGCCGCGCCGGCTGACTGACCCGGTTTACCCCTCGAAAAGCATTGTCGCGATCCGCGTCACGGTTAGCATCGGGTCGACCGATTTGACCTGAGCGTTGACCGCGTCGTTGAGCCACAGCGTCGAAAACCCATGCACCAGTGACCATGCCGCCAACTGCGCGCCCTCGGGGTCGGCTTGCGCGTTGGCATCGCGCAGCGTCGCCACGCCGCGCGCCAGCTCGGCGCCGGCCGCGGCTTGCGCGGCGGCCAGCGCGGTGTCCGCAGCGTCCAGCAACGACCTGTTGAACATCACCTGATAGTGGCCGGGATGTTCGAGGGCGAACCGCACATAGGCCAGGGCCGCGTCGGCGAAGTGGCCGCGAGCGCCCTTCAGCGCCCGCGCCAGCAGCTCAAAGCCCTGTGCGGCCAGTGCGGTGAACAGGCCGCGACGATCGACGAAGTGGTGGGCAGGCGCGGCGTGGGACACACCCGCGCCTCGGGCCAGCTGGCGCAAGGACACCTGGTCCGCGCCGCGTTCGGCCACCAGGCGCGCGGCTTCGCCCAGGATCACCGCGCGCAGATCACCGTGGTGGTAGTTCGGACGGCCCATGGCAGCAAGCATAGCGGGCTAACTTGACAGTGACTAGATACGAGCTAGCTTTGAGACATCTATCTTGTCACTGCCTAGATTGGAAATGGGATGGCTCCACTGATCACTCTGCTGTTGGGCACCGTCATCGCCCGGGTCGCCGGCTGGCTCGGCGTCGGCTACCTCACCAGCTGGACCGAGGCGTTGGCCATCGGACTGGCCGCCATGTTCGCCCTGACCGGCATCGCGCACTTCGCGCCGCCGCTGCGTCGCGACCTCATCGCGATCGTCCCGCCCCGGCTGCCCGCGCCGGGCCTGCTCGTCACCGTCACCGGTGTGCTGGAACTCCTGGGCGCCGCGGGGCTGCTACTTCCCGCCACCCGGCTGGCCGCGGCCGTGTGCCTGCTGGTGCTGATGCTGGCCATGTTCCCGGCCAACGTCTACGCGGCGCGGATGCCCGATCCGCCCAAGTCGATGACCACGCGGCTACCCCTGCGGACCGTCACCGAGATCGCTTTCCTGGCCGCCGCCGTAACGGTTGCCGTCGGCAGCGGCTAGCAGCCAGGCATATTGGAATGCGGTTTCCTGCCATCCCCGGTAGCGACCACTGACGCCGCCGTGGCCCGCCGCCATCTCCGTCTTGAGCAGCACCGGGTTCCCGTCGACGTTAGCGTGCCGTAGTGCGGCCACCCACTTGGCCGGCTCCACGTAGTACACCCTGGTGTCGTTCAACGACGTCATCGCCAGGATCGCGGGATACGTCTTGGTCTCGACGTTCTCGTAGGGCGAGTACGACTTCATGTATGCGTAGACTTCGCTGTCGCTCAAGGGGTTTCCCCATTCGTCCCACTCGGTGACGGTCAACGGCAGCGAGGGATCCAGGATGGTGGTCAGCGGGTCGACGAACGGGACCTGAGCAAGAATTCCCGCGAACAGATCCGGAGCCAGGTTGGCCACCGCACCCATCAGCAGCCCGCCTGCGCTGCCGCCCAACGCCACGAGCTCTCGCGGGCGCGTCACCCCCGAGTCCACCAAATGCTGTGCCGCCGCGACGAAGTCGGTAAAGGTGTTTTTCTTCTCCAGTAGTTTGCCGTGCTCGTACCACAACCGGCCCATTTCTCCGCCGCCGCGGACATGAGCGATGACGAACACCATGCCGCGGTCCAGCAACGATAACCGCGCAATGGAAAATGCCGGATCCGTGCATATCTCGTAGGCACCGTAGCCGTAGATGAGCGTCGGCGCCGGAAATTCGAGGCCGGCCCGATGCACGATCGACACCGGGATTCGGGTGCCGTCGGCGGCGGGCGCCCAGTCGCGCCGCTCGACGTAATCGGTTGGACGATAGTCACCGAGCACGGGTTGTTCACGCAACAAAGTGCGCTCTCCGGTGCCCAGGTCGATGTCGTACACCCGCAGCGGCGTGACGAGGGACCCCGCCCTGACCCGCAGCTTGGGCGAACGCCAGTTCGGGTTGGCCCCCAGGCCCGACGACATCAACTCCGAATCGAAGGCGATCTCCTCGGGCTCTCCGTAGTCAGCGTCGGAGCCGATGGGCCACAACTGAATTCGTGGCAATGCTGCACGCCGGTAGCTGATCACCAGATGACCGGCAAATGCGTCCACAGCTTCGAGCCGGACGTCGTCGCGGTGTGGAATCAGGGTGCGTTGCTGCGCGGGATCGCTGACCGGCGCTTCGGTGAGAGTGAAATTCACCGCGCCGTCGTTGTGCAGGATCAGGAAGCGATCCTGTCCCCCGACCACCGCGTGCTCCACCGAGTACTCGACACCTTCACGGCGAGGCAGCACAACGGTGAACTCGGCTTGTGGGTTCGCGGCGTCGGCGTAGCGAACCTCGGAGGTGATGGACGAGCCCGAGGCGATAAAGACGTACGCCTCACTTCTGCTCAGGCCCGCACCGACCCAAAACCGTTCGTCGGCTTCGTGATACACCAATTCCGACGGCTCCGAAGAACCGAGCCGATACCGCCATACCTTGTCCGGACGGTGGGCGTCGTCCAGGGTCAGGTAGTACACGGTGCGGTTGTCGGCCGCCCACGTCACTCCACCCGCGATGTCGGCGATTTCGTCGGTGTACTTCTCGCCGGTGCGTAAGTCCTTGAACCGCAGCGTGTACCGTTCGTCGCCGATGATGTCGACGGAGTAAGCGAGCAGATTGGCATCCAAGCTGACCAGGGCGGCGCCCAGGGCAAAGAAGTCGTGCCCGTCGGCCTCTTCATTCGAATCGAGCAGAATCTGCTCGCCCGGTATTTCGGTGTTCTCGTCCAGAGCCGGCGGGTCCCAGTCGTCGGGATCTGCGACCGGGCAACGACACTGGACGCGATACTGCTTTCCCTCGAAAGTTCGTGAGTAGTACCACCAATCACCCTGCCTGGTCGGCACCGACAGATCGGTTTCCTTGGTGCGTGCCTTGATCTCGTCGAAAATCTTTTGCCGCAGCGGCTCCAGGTGGGCGAGCGACCGGTCGACGTAGTCGTTCTCGGCCTCGAGGTAAGCAATGACTTCGGGATTCGACTTTTCGCGCAGCCACTCGTAAGGATCGACGAACACATCGCCGTGGTGCTCGCGCGTGGTCTCCACCCGCTTCGCGACAGGGGCGGTACCGGAGTCCGTCATGCCGCCGGGCCGATCCAGTCGTGGAAACTCAAGCCGGAAATCCGTTCGTAGGCATTGATGTAACGGTCACGAGTGGCACTGATGATGTCAGCAGGCAGCGGCGGCGGGGGTTGCGAGCCGTGACGGTCCCAGCCCGACTCGGGGCTGGTGAGCCAATTGCGGACAAACTGCTTGTCGAAACTGGTCTGAACCACCCCGGCGCGGTAATCCTCGGCCGGCCAGTACCGCGAGGAGTCCGGGGTGAAGATTTCGTCGGCCAGCAGCAGGTTGCCGTCGCGGTCGGTGCCGAATTCGAACTTGGTGTCGGCGATGATGATTCCCCTCGTCAAGGCATGATCGGCGGCCTGGACATAGATCTGCAGGGTGCGGTCGCGCAGCTGGTTGGCGCGTATCGCTCCCACCAGCTCGATGACCCGGCTGAAGGCGATGTTCTCGTCGTGGTCTCCCAATGCGGCTTTGGTCGCCGGGGTGAACAGCGGCTGGGTGAACTTGCTGGCCTCGACCAGGCCCGGCGGCAGCGTGATGCCGCAGACCTTGCCGGTGGCCTGATAGTCCAGCAACCCCGAGCCGGTCAGATATCCGCGGGCCACACATTCCACCGGGACCATCTCCAGCTGGCGCACCACCAACGCGCGGCCCAGCACCTCGTCGGGGATACGTGGGTCATCGGGCGGGCCGGCCAGGTGGTTGGGGGCATCGACGAGGCCGAAGAAGAAGACGCTCATCGCGGTCAGGATGCGGCCTTTGTCCGGGATCGTGCTGTCCAAGACAAAGTCGTACGCCGAGATCCGGTCGCTGGCGACCAGCAACAGGTGCTCTTCGTCGACGCGATACAGCTCACGGACCTTGCCGCTGGCCAAATGCTGGTAGTCGGTCAGTGCAGGGCGCATCGGGCCAGCCTATCGGGAACCCCACCCCGGGCCGGGAGCTGTGCTGGGATCGGGGTTATGAGATCGCGCTTTCTGCCCTACGCCACCACGCCTGGCCGGTTGCTGGCTCAACTGTTCAGCGATGCCGTCATCGTCGTGTGGACGGGGA
This sequence comes from Mycobacterium sp. Aquia_216, assembly GCF_026723865.1. Lineage (NCBI taxonomy): Bacteria > Bacillati > Actinomycetota > Actinomycetes > Mycobacteriales > Mycobacteriaceae > Mycobacterium > Mycobacterium sp. Aquia_216. Next base: position 5,729,659 of record NZ_CP113529.1, read on the forward strand.
TCTGGCTGGTCGTCGGCACCGCCGTCTACGACGCCATCTCGACGATCGCCGACGCCGGCCGTCAAGTCGAGGACGGCACGCACAGCATCGCGGGCAACCTGGCCTCAGCGGGTCATGGCGCACAACACATTCCGGTCGTCGGCGATGCTGTCAGCAAGCCGCTCAACTCGGCTAGCCAGGCCGCGCTCGACGTCGCCGGTGCCCTGCACGAGCTGGACACCACGGCCGGCTGGCTCGCGGTGCTGCTCGCATTGGCCGTGGTCGCTCCCCCGATCCTCGTCGCGGCGATGCCATGGCTCTACCTGCGGCTGCGGTTCTTCCGGCGCAAATTGATCGTGACTGCCCTGGCCGCCACCCCGGCCGGCGAACAGCTGCTGGCGCTGCGGGCACTGAGCAACCGTTCGCCGGGGAAACTAGCGGCCATCAGTGCGGATCCGGTCGGTGGCTGGCGTCACGAGGATCCCTTCACGATCCGCGCGCTGGCCGCCCTCGAACTGCGCTCGGCGGGGATCACGATCCGTCGGTGAGCCGGAACGTCACTGTGCCGCGTGTAGTTCCACGACCAAGTGCCGGATGCCGGTATGCCGGTTGCTTCGCGTCCATTCGACGGGCCGCACCACCCGTACGGCGCCGAAGCGAGACAGCAGTTCCTCGTAGAGAACACGCAGCTCCAGGCGCGCCAGATTGGCTCCCAGGCAGTAGTGCACGCCTTGGCCGAAGCCCAAGTGCGGATTCGGTTTTCGGCCAATGTCGAACTCGTCTGCGCGGTCGAACACTTCGGCATCGCGGTTAGCCGAGCCCTCCCAGATCTGCACCTTCTGGCCGGCTTCGATCGACTGCCCACCGAGGACGACATCGCGGGTGGCGGTACGCCGCTTGGACGGCGACGGCGAACTCCACCGCACCATCTCCTCGACAGCTGTCGGCAGCATACCGAAATCTGCACGCAGCGCCCGTAATTGGTCCGGGTGCTCGGCCAGCGACAGCAGGCCGCCCGCAACGGCGTTGCGAGTCGTCTCCGCGCCGGCACTGAACAGTAGGCTGAAGAACAGGTACAGCTCGAGGTCCGACAAGGCCGGCGCGTCGACGTCGTCGAGGGCGGCGTTGGTGACGACCGACAACATGTCGTCGGTCGGGTTGGCACGTTTCGAGGCGATCAGCTCCTGGCCGTAGCTGTACATCCGCGAGCCGCCCGCAGCGTCTCTTTCGGAGGCCGGGAGCTGGGAAAGCGACGCCTTGCGCGAGCCGCCGAAGTCGAACTGCGGCTCGATGGCCTCGAATAACCAATGTCGTTCGGATTCAGGCACTCCCAGCAAGATGCAGATCATCTGCATCGGCAGTTCGGCGGCGATGTCGACGAGGAAGTCGAACGGCTCGCCCGGCACCACGTCGTCCAGCAGCCGTCGTGTCCGCGCCCGCAGGTCGTCTTCGACCAGAGCGATCATCCGCGGCGTCAGCCCGGAGCTGACCAGTCGCCGAATCTGGGAATGCCTCGGGTCGTCCATCATGTTGAGTACCTGGCCCGCAATGGCCAGGTCCTGCAACAGCGTCCCGCCGAAGGGCCGTGTGCCGCCGGTCACCGATGAGTACGTTTCCGGATCCTTGAGCACCGCAAGGGTTTCCGCATAGGTAGCGACAGACCAAAAGCCCTCCCCGTCGGGGGTGTTATCAGTCGGCTCGTGCCAATAGACCGGCGCCTCGCGGCGGTGCACGGCGAACAACTCGTGCGGAAAACCGTTGGCGAAGTTGTCCAGATCGGTCAAGTCGATCCCCGGGAGCGCGGCGGCATGAGTCACAGGATCGCGCCCGGAGCGTATTTGGCCGCGTCCGGGTAGCGGCCCACCAGCGTGTCCACCATCGCGGCAACCTCATCGACCTGATCACCGGCGGCACCGGTGAATGCCTTCTTGTCGGCCAGCGCGGCGTCCAGCGCCGCACGGTCCAGCGGCAGTCGCTCGTCAGCGGCCAACCGATCCAGCAGGTCGGGCTCGGCGCCGCGTTCGCGCATCGCCAACGCCGTTGCCACGGCGTGTTCGCGGATCACGTGATGCGCAGCCTCGCGACCCATGCCGGCCCGCACGGCCGCGATCAACACCTTGGTGGTGGCCAGGAAGGGCAGATAGCGGTCCAGCTCCCGCTCGATCGCGGCCGGGTAGGCGCCGAACTCGTCGAGCACAGTCAAGAACGTCTCGATCTGACCGTCGATGGCAAAGAAGCTGTCCGGCAAAGCAACCCGGCGTACCACCGAGCAGAACACGTCGCCCTCGTTCCACTGCGCGCCAGCCAGCTCGGCGGCCATCGAGGCGTAGCCGCGCAGCACCACCTGCAGCCCGTTGACCCGTTCGCAGCTGCGGGTGTTCATCTTGTGCGGCATCGCCGAGGAACCAACCTGGCCCTCCGCGAACCCTTCCGTCACGAGTTCGTGCCCCGCCATCAGCCGGATGGTGTGAGCCATCGACGCCGGGCCGGCACCCAGTTGCACCAGCGCGGAGAGCACGTCGTGGTCCAGCGAACGCGGATACACCTGCCCAACGCTGGTCAAAACTGTTGCGAAACCGAGAAATTCAGCGACGCGCCGCTCGAGTTCGGTCAGCTTGGCCGTGTCCCCGTCCAACAGGTCGAGCATGTCCTGCGAGGTGCCCATCGGGCCCTTGACGCCGCGCAGTGGGTAGCGGTCCATCAACTCGCGCAGCCTGGTCAACGCGATCAGCGTCTCCTGGGCCGCGGAGGCGAACCGCTTGCCCAACGTGGTGGCCTGCGCGGCGACGTTGTGGCTGCGTCCGGCCATCACCAAGTCGCGATACGTCACCGCCCGCTCGGCAAGCCGCGCGACCACCGCGACACCATGGGAGAAGACCAGTTCCAGCGACCGTCGGATCTGCAGCTGTTCGACGTTCTCGGTCAGGTCGCGACTGGTCATCCCCTTGTGCACGTGTTCGTGTCCGGCCAGGGCGTTGAATTCCTCGATCCGCGCCTTGACGTCATGCCGCAGCACCCGTTCGCGTTCCGCGATCGAAGCCAAGTCGACGTCCTCGAGCACTCGCTCGTAGTCGGCGATCGCTTCCTGGGGTAGCGGAACACCCAGTTCCGTCTGCGCCCGCAACACGGCCAGCCAGAGCCGCCGCTCCGCGACGACCTTGGCCTCCGGCGACCAGATCGCGACCATCTCGGCGCTGGCGTACCGGGCGGCCAGCACATTCGGAATGCTCACTTGGTCAGCTTATCGACCGCGAGACTGCGACCGGCAACGCATTTCCGCCAGTAGCGAAATCAGTAGTTACAGTTTCGCGGCACAATGTGGCCGATGTACTTCGCGGGTGTCGACCTGGCGTGGGGTACCCGCAATCCGACCGGTGTCGCCGTCGTCGATTCCGGCGGTTGCCTGGTGAGCGCCGGCGCGGTCCGCGCCGACGACGAAATCCTGACGGCATTGCGCCCTTACGTGCACGGGAATTGTGTCGTCGGATTCGACGCGCCGCTGGTAGTCAACAACCGCACAGGCCAGCGCCCGGCCGAGACGGCGCTCAACCGCGACTTTCGCAGGTTCGAAGCCGGCGCACATCCCGCCAACACCGGCAAACCCGAGTTCGCCAACGGTCCGCGCGGGGCGCGGCTGGCCGAGGCGCTGGGCCTGGACATGAATCCACGGTCGCCGATGCTGCGCCGCGCGATCGAGGTCTACCCCCACGCGGCGACCGTTGCCTTGTTCCGGCTGGAGCGAACCCTGAAATACAAGGCCAAGCCCGGCCGTACCCTCGATCGGCTCAAATCGGAGCTACTGCTGCTGATGGACGGCGTCGAGCGCCTCGCCGACACCGACGTGCCGTTGCGCGTCGCCGATCACGACGACTGGGTTGCACTGCGCTCCCAGGTGACGACGGCGCAGCGCAAGAGTGAACTGCGTCGCGCCGAAGACCCGATCGACGCCGTGGTCTGCGCCTACGTGGCGCTGTACGCCCAGCGCTGCCCGACTCGCATCACGATTTACGGGGACTGCGCCACTGGGTACATCGTGACGCCGTCGCTGCCTGCCGAGCTGACGCGGCAGTGACGGGTCAGATGCGCACCGGTCGTTCGTCGATGGGTGCGAGCACGTCGATGATGTCGATCACGGTGCCCATTGCCGCGGTCCGGGGGTCGCGGCCCTCGACCAGCGCGGACACCACCGAACCGTCAACCGCGCAGATCAGTGTGCAGATCAGCTCGATACGCACCGCTCGGCCGGATCGGTCGATCGCCTCGGCGACGGCATCGGCACGCTGTCGCAGGCTGCGGCGCATGGTTTCGCGCAACGCGGTCAGGCGGGTGCAGGCGATATTTCGCTCGTAGCGCGAGATCAGCTGCTCCACGAGTGTCTGATCGGACAGATCGCCCACCAGCAGGTCAACCAGTACCTCGGCGGTCGTCTCGGGCCCGCGGCGCCGGCGTGACAGCGCGTTGACCCGGGCCCGCAACTGAGCTACCTCGATCATCGCGATGTGTTCGACCGCACGCGCGATCAAGTCGTCCAGGGACGAGAAGTAATAAGTGGTGGATGCCAGCGGCAGGCCGGCCCGCTGCGCGACCGCCCGATGCCGCACCGCTTCGAACCCGCCCTCGGCCAGCAGCTCGGCGGCAGCGCTCACCAGCGCATACCGTCGACGTTCCCCTTTCGGAGTAACTGCTGCAGTCACGAGTAGCCATCGTGCCAGTCAAAGTGGTACTGCATTGCCATTTCCGCTAAACGGCCCGCCGAACCAACATGGCATGATGGCCCGCATGCCCGACTTGAGCCGTCGCGCCGTGCTCAGTCTCGGTGCCAGTGCGGCGGTAGGTGCGACGGGCGCTTTTGCGCTCGACAACCTGTTACACGCCAGAACATCTCGCAGCATGCCGGTGTCGAGGGCCAGCACGCAGGTTCCACTGGCGCCGCAGCCCACCGCACCGCTGGAGCCGGCTGCGCCGGCAGACCCGGCGCCGACGATGACGACCGGTTCGTTCGTGTCGGCGGCACGCGGCGGAATATCGACCAACTGGGCGATCGCCCGGCCGCCGGGGCAGACCAAGGCGCTGCGACCGGTGATCGCGCTGCACGGCAAGGGCAGCGACGCGGCCACCGTGATGGCCGGTGGTGTCGAGCAGGGTCTGGCTCAGGCCGTCAATGCGGGGCTACCGCCCTTCGCCGTCGTCGCGGTCGACGGCGGCGGCGGCTATTGGCACAAGCGGTCCTCTGGCGACGACTCCGGTGCGATGGTGCTGAACGAGCTGATTCCGATGCTGGACGGCCAGCGGCTGGACACCTCGCGGGTCGCGTTCCTGGGCTGGTCGATGGGCGGCTATGGAGCATTGCTGCTCGGCGGCCGCCTCGGACCCGCACGTACCGCGGCGATCTGCGCGGTGAGCCCGGCGCTGTGGATGTCGTCCGGGGCGGCAGCACCCGGCGCTTTCGACGGTCCCGACGACTTCGCTGCCAATTCGGTGTTCGGAATGCCCGCTCTGGCCTCCATCCCGATCCGGATCGATTGCGGCGACAGCGATCCGTTCTACGACGCGACCAAGCAATTCATCGCTCAGCTGCCCAACCCGCCCGCGGGTGGTTTCTCGCCCGGGGGGCACAACCCCGCGTTCTGGAGCTCGCAGCTCCCGGCCGAGCTGACGTGGATGGCACCGCTGCTGACGGCATAAGGCACCTTCGTCCGCGAGCGTAGCGCCACGGCGAAAAACTGGGCGCGTATTCGCCGCGGCGCTACGCTCGCGGACGTGAGTGCACCGTTCGACTGGAACTTCCCTTACGCCTGGCCACGAACGCCCATTCTGGGGCCGAACGTGGTGTCCACATCGCAGCCGCTCGCCGCCCAAGCGGGTCTGCGGATGCTCGCCGAGGGCGGCAGCGCCGCCGACGCGGCCATCGCCACCGCCATCACGCTGACAATCGTGGAGCCCGTGTCCAACGGCATCGGCTCGGATGCCTTCGCGATCGTCTGGGACGGCAGGCAGTTACACGGACTGAACGCGTCCGGCCGTTCACCGGCGGCGTGGACGCCAGAGTACTTCGGCGGCAACGGTGTTCCTGCGTTGGGCTGGAATTCGGTGACCGTCCCGGGCGCGGTGTCGGCCTGGGCCGAGTTGCACGCCAAGTTCGGCAAACTCCCGTTCGAGCGCCTCTTCGAACCGGCGATCTCGTACGGCCGCAACGGCTTTCCGGTGTCTCCGACGATTGCGCAGCAATGGGATGCGCAGGTGCCGCTGTTCAAGTCTCAGCCGGGGTTCGCCGAAGCGTTTCTGCCCGACGGGCGAGCCCCGAAACCCGGGGAGCGGTTCCGGTTCCCGGAGCACGCGGCCACGCTCGAAAAGATCGCGGCAACCAGCGGGGAAGCGTTCTATCGCGGTGACCTGGCGGCCCAACTCGACGCGCATTCGACGGCGAACGGCGGCGCGATGCGGGCCAGTGACCTCGCCGCTCACCGCGCCGACTGGGTGGGCACGATCAGCGGAACCTACCGCGGCTACACCGTCCACGAGATCCCGCCAAACGGTCAGGGCATTGTGGCACTGATCGCGCTCGGGATCCTCCAGCAGTTCGACATGTCCGCACTGCCAGTCGACTCCGCTGCCAGCGTGCACCTGCAGATCGAAGCGCTGAAGCTGGCTTTCGCCGACGCGCAGGCCTATGTCTGCGACATCGACCACATGCCGGTGCGCCCCGAGGACCTGTTGAACACCGAGTATCTGAAGCAGCGGGCCGGGCTGATCGACGAGGATCGGGCGAAGCCCGCGTCGGCGGGAACCCCGAAAGGAGGCACCGTCTACCTCACCGCTGCCGACGCAACGGGGGTGATGGTGTCGATGATCCAGTCGAATTACATGGGGTTCGGCTCCGGCGTGGTGGTGCCCGGCACGGGCATCTCACTGCAAAACCGCGGAGCGGGCTTCGTTGTTGCTCAGGGACATCCGAATCAGGTCGGACCGAATAAGCGGCCCTACCAGACGATCATCCCCGGCTTCGTCACCAAGGACGGGGCGCCGGTGATGAGCTTCGGGGTGATGGGCGGTCCGATGCAACCCCAGGGCCACGTGCAGGTATTGATCCGCATCGCCGACCATGGCCAAAACCCGCAGGCGGCCTGCGATGGGCCGCGGTTCCGCTGGGTGCAGGGCATGCAGGTCAGCTGCGAGCCGGGTTATCCGCCGTCGACGCTCGAAGGGCTGCGGCAGCGCGGGCACGAGCTGCTCACGGTGGACGACTACAACGCATTCGGCAGCTGCCAGGCAATCTGGCGCCTCGACGACGGCTACCTCGCGGCCAGCGATCCGCGTCGCGACGGCCAGGCGGTGGCCTTCTAGATGTGAATCTTGCCCTCCTGCGCCAACAATCCGATGTCGCCTCGGAAATGACTGCCCGGCAAGCGAATTGAGCGCAGAATGTCGTAGGCGTGCTCACGCGCGGCGGACAGGTCGGCGCCGGTGCCGACCACCGACAGCACCCGTCCCCCGGACGAGACGATCGCGCCGTCGCCGCGCCGCGCCGTGCCGGCGTGCAGCACACCGTCGGCTTCGGATCCGAGGACGACGTCACCGAGCCGCGGCCGTCCCGGATAGTTTTCGGCGGCCAGCACCACCGTGACGGCGGCGCCGTCCCGCCAGCGCAACTCACCGAAGTCCGCCAGCGCACCGCTTCCGGCGGCGTAGAGCAGCTGCCCGAGCGGTGAATCCAGCAGGGCCAGCACGGCCTGGGTCTCCGGATCACCGAAACGGCAATTGAATTCGACTACCGCTGGCCCTTTCTCGCTAATGGCGAGGCCGACATAGAGCAAGCCAGAGAACGGGCTGCCACGCCGAACCATCTCGGCCGCAACGGGTTCGACAATCGCGGTGAGCACCTCCCGGTATACGTCGCCGGGGAGCCACGGCAGCGGCGCATACGCGCCCATCCCGCCGGTGTTGGGACCGGAGTCGCCTTCACCGACCCTCTTGAAGTCCTGGGCGGGCAGCAGCGGCACCACCGTCGCGCCGTCGACGACGCAGAACAGGGATACTTCGGGGCCGTCCAGGAATGACTCCAGCAGCACCGGATGCCCGGCCTCGAGCAGCCCTGCGGCGTGCGCCCGCGCGGCGTCGCGGTCCGGTGTCACCACCACACCTTTGCCGGCCGCCAGGGAGTCGTCCTTGACCACCCATGCCGGGTCGCCTGCGGGGGGGCCGAAGCGATCCAGGGCTGCATCCAAATGTGCTGGATTGTCTACGATTTCGCTGGAAGCCGTCCGTACCCCGGCGGCGGCCATCACCTCTTTGGCGAATGCTTTCGATCCCTCGATGCGCGCCGCGTCCTTGCCGGGCCCGAAGCAGACGATGCCGGCGGCGCGCACCGCGTCGGCCACCCCGAGCACCAACGGAACCTCGGGGCCGATGACGACCAGATCGGCCCGCACCTCGCGAGCCAGGGCGACCACACCCTCGCCGGAGGTGATGTCGACGTCGTGTTGCTCGGCCAGCCGGGCGGTGCCGGCGTTGCCGGGGGCAATGGCGAGCCCCGTGACCTGCGGATCTCTACTCAGAGCCAGCAGCAGGGCATGTTCACGGGCACCGGAGCCGATCACCAGGACGCGCACGACACGTCACACTAGCCGGGCCCTTACGGTATGCCTACCGCCAGGTGTGTGTCAGGGGTCACGCTTAGGCGATCGCCACCGGCAGCCAGGCGCATATGTTTCGTTCATATTACGTAAGTGATGTATGCAATACACGACCGTAGTCTGTCGATAACCATTCAGTAATGGACGGCGCCTGTAATGGGCACATCGGTAATTGCCGAAACCGTGGCATTGTCGCCAACCTGATACCAATCGAAATCTGGGGTACTCCATGCCTTTTGAAGAATCCATCGCTGCAAACATCAAAGCGTCACTGGCAGAGATCCCTCATCCGTCGGCGCCCAGGGGCTCGAGTGTTTACGGCGCTACGAAGATCTTCCCCGACTACAAGGCTGAGAACGGGGAGAGTTACTTCACTTTGATCCATGGCATCGCTCACGAATCTTCGGCGTCGTTCGTCGCGGTGCTGCAGGCTACTCGTGCACTTCGTCAAGGCTTTGAATCCGTGCTCTATTTCTACGGGCCGGGATCCATCAATTGCCTTGCTACACGCGGCTTTCCGAAAGTCGGTGACGCCGCCTTCCCCGGCCAGCAGAACATCAACGAGGCGCTGGCGACATTCATCGCCGAGGGCGGAACCGTGTTCTGCTGCCGTTTCGGGCTCGGCTTACACGGCGGCCGCGAAGAGGACCTCATCGAGGGGGTTATCCCAGCTCACCCGCTTGACGTTCAGGACGCGCTGATCTACTACTCCCGCAAAGGCGCCATCATCAATTCCGCATACATGGTCTAAGGTCCAGAATAGATGCCACACAACAGGATTCATAGATGACAACTCTTGCCGCCGTCTCGGCCAACTTCACCCGTGACCTCGAACAGAACTATGCGCTGATCGCCTCCCTTGTGCGACAAGCCCAGGAGAAACGCGTCGACTTCATGGCGCTACCGGAGGCCGCCATCGGCGGATACCTGCCTTCGCTCGGCGACCACGGCGACACGGTGCGAACGACGAATCGCTCGTTGCCCCCCGCCATCCGGATTGACGGACCTGAAATCGCCCGCGTCCAGGAGATGCTCGGTCACCTGGTTGTGGCGATCGGCTTCTGCGAGCTGGACGACGACGGTGAAACCCGCTACAACACCGCCGCTGTGCTCGACGGCGGCAATGTATACGGCGTCTACCGCAAGGTGCATCAACCACTCGGAGAGAGCATGTCGTACTCCGCCGGCTCTCGCTACGACGTCTACGACACACCGGTCGGTCGGGTGGGGCTGCAGATCTGCTACGACAAGGCTTTTCCCGAAGCCGCCCGCGTCATGGCGCTTGACGGTGCGCAGATCATCGCCAGCCTGTCAGCATGGCCGGCCGCGCGGACCGCGCCCGCCGAGAACCTCCAGGATGACCGCTGGACCTACCGGTTCAACCTGTTCGATATGGCCCGAGCCCTGGACAACCAAGTGTTTTGGATGGCCTCCAACCAGAGTGGCACCTTCGGGTCGCTCCGCTACGTCGGCAACGCAAAGATTGTCGACCCAGGCGGAAATATCATGGCCACAACGCTTCTCGGTAGCGGCATGGCTGTAGCCGAGGTGGACTTGGATGCGACCTTCCGCACCATGCGGGCCGGGATGTTCCACCTGCGCGACCGCAGGCCCGACGTTTACGGATCCCTCACCGACACCGAGACATCGCGGCCGGCGAAATGGCGGGAGCTGGCTCGTGCCTGAAATGACCTTCGAGGTGCGCTGGCCCGACGGCAGCACTCAATGCTGCTACTCACCCAGCCTGGTGATGCACGACTACCTGCAGACCGGCGCCAACTACACCGTTGCCGAGTTCTTGGACCGATCGCGTCGCGCGTTAGCCGATGCCGGTGCGCGGGTGCGCGCCAAGTACGGATTCGCGTGCACGTCTGCCGTCGATACCAGGGAGCGGATCACCCTCGCCGCCAACCGATTCCCGCTCGATGCGCTGATCGAGATCACCGCGATGCGTCCCGAACTGGAGCAATCATGACAACGCCAGAGCACACCCCTGTCGCCATCATCGGCGCGGGTCAGGCCGGCCTGTCCGTGAGCTGGTACCTGAGCCGCGCCGGTATCGAGCACGTCGTCCTGGAGGCAAAAACACCGGTCCACGCCTGGGCCGACAACCGTTGGGACAACTTCACGCTCGTGACACCGAACTGGCACTGCAAATTGCCCGGGTATGTCTATGAGGGACCCGACCCGGACGGGTTCATGACTCGCGACGAGGTCGTGGGGTGGTTGGCCGGCTGGCTGGAAAGATTCACACCCCCAGTGCGCCCGCACACGCGAGTGACCCGACTGACCAACCGTCCCGAGGGCGGCTTCGAGCTGACCATGCAAACCACGCACGGTGCTCAAACATTGACCTGCGAGCATGCCGTCATCGCAACTGGCGGCTACCCGTTGCCGGTTGTCCCGCCGTTCGCGGGCTCACTGGATCCGACGATCGCCCAAATTCACTCTGAGCGGTACCGCAACACCGACCAGCTTCCCGCCGGTGCGGTCCTGGTGGTCGGCACCGGGCAATCTGGTGCTCAGATCGCCGAAGATCTGCACTTGGCCGGGCGTCAGGTCCACCTGGCTGTGGGGAGCGCACCCAGGGTGGCCCGTTTCTATCGGGGGCGCGACTGCATGTCGTGGCTGGCCGACATGGGACTTTATGAGAAGCCCGCACAACAGTATCCGGGAGGAACGGCCGCGATCGAAAAGACAAACCACTATGTCACCGGCCGTGACGGCGGCCGTGACATCGATCTGCGCCAGTTCGCCGCCGAGGGAATGAAACTCTACGGATTGCTAAGCGACGGAAAAGATTCGAGCCTGCGCTTCGAACCCACGCTGACCAGAGCACTCGACCAGGCCGACTCGGTGTACAACTCCATCTGCGCGGATATCGACGGCTACATCGACCGCGAAGGCATCGATGCGCCGCCGCCCTCGCGTTACACGCCGGTGTGGCGTCCCGAGTCCGATCCAACGGCACTGGATTTGGCGGCAGAGGGTGTCACCAGCATCGTGTGGGCCATCGGCTACCGCCCCGACTATCGATGGATCCAAGCCAGCGCATTCGACGGCGGCGGGCGCCCGATGCAAACGCGCGGCATTACAAACGTGCCTGGTCTGAGTTTCGTTGGGCTGCCCTGGATGCATACCTGGGGCTCGGGCCGGTTCCTGGGCATCGACCGCGATGCCCAGCACATCGCCGTCACGATCATCAGCAGCTATCACGAGTCCGTGCGGCGGCTCGCAGTAGGTCAGTGACGTCGCAAGACGCCGCACAACGAACATCTAGGAGCACCATCGATGGCCACGTCTATCAGAGTCGATCTTGCATTGCGTGGCTTCCGCGGCCAGGTTCCCGTGAGCCGTACGGCAGGCGCCGGCCCAAGCGCCGATGGCCACTTGGTCATCGACGGACTCAACGCCGCCGTTCCACTGAACCCCAGCAGCCCATACGTGTTCGACGGAACACGAATGCTGTTGGACAGCCAGGACGCTGGACTGGACGTCGAGATCATCGATCGGCCTCGCTTCTACGATTTGGCCACCGCCGACGGTGTGCCGTACGAAAAACTCGCCCGGTTGCACGGGCGCAACGTGCTGGCCACCACCGTCGTGCAGACCTGCGTCCGCTATGCGCCCGATCGGCGGTGTCGGTTCTGCACCATCGAGGAATCGCTGCGCTCCGGCGCAACGACGGCCGTGAAACGTCCGGCCCAACTTGCCGAGGTCGCCGAGGCAGCAGTCCGACTCGACGGGATCACCCAAATGGTCATGACCACCGGCACGTCGGCCGGCGCCGACCGCGGAGCCCGGCACCTGGCCCGCTGTGTGCGCGCGGTCAAAGACGCCGTGCCCAGCCTGCCGATCCAGGTGCAATGCGAACCTCCCGCCGACCTGGCAGTAATCACCGAACTTCGAGACGCCGGCGCCGGCGCCATCGGCATTCACGTCGAATCCCTCGACGACGAGGTCCGCCGGCGATGGATGCCCGGCAAAGCCGCCGTGCCACTCGATGCCTATCGCGCTGCCTGGCGTGAAGCTGTCCGGGTGTTCGGCCGCAACCAGGTCTCGACCTACCTGCTGGTGGGACTGGGAGAAAGGCCCGACGAACTAGTCGCCGGAGCATCGGAACTGATCGGCATGGGGGTTTATCCGTTCGTCGTCCCGTTCCGGCCTCAGCCCGGATCGCTGGCCGTGGACGTCGATAGTGCTCGGGCTCCCGACGCGGCGGTCGTCGCGCAAGTGACCAGCGAAGTCGCCGCACGGCTGCGCCGGGCCGGCATGTCCGGTGCCGCCCAGCGAGCCGGGTGCGCGGCCTGCGGTGCCTGCAGCGTGCTGCAGAACTTCGGTGCCTGATGATTCCGTTCATCACCAGCGCCCAACCTGCGTCCGTCGACTCCTCGATTTTGACCGGCGCACCGGGACCATCCGCGCCCTTTCTGATCCATCCCGCCGAGGCCGCGCATGAGTTCGACGCCTACCGGCGGCTGCGCCACCGCGCGTTTGTCAGCGACCAAGGTCTTTTCGCCGGAACGGACCGCGACGACGTCGACGACGATTCCCGTGCCGTCGTGCTGGTGGCGACAACGCCGACCGGCCAGGTCCTGGGCGGCGTGCGCCTGGCGCCGGCCACGGCGGTCGATCTCGGCTGGTGGACCGGCTCCAGGTTGGTGACGGATCCGGTCGCACGGGTCGCGGGTCTGGGGTCGGCGCTGGTGCGCGCCGCATGCGCCTACGCCGAATCGGCCGGCGTGCTGCGGTTCGAGGCCACCGTGCAGCAGCGCTACGCGCCGCTGTTCACCGGGCTCGGATGGCGGACGCTGGGTGAATGCACCGTCGCGCGACGTCCTCATGCATGGATTCGCTGGCCCCTCAACCCAATCCAGCGAATCGCGACGGCAACCAAATCTTTCCTCGGGCCCGCACTTGAGCCGCTGCGCGCCATGCCCGGCGGGCTGGGCCCGCCCGGTTTCATCGGCGACGACGGAACGCCGATCCCCGGCACCGATCTGATCGCCGCATGCGATGCCATTATTCCGGCGATGGTTGAACGCGACCCGGAATGGGCGGGGTGGTGTTCGGTCCTGGCCAACGTGAACGACCTCACCGCGATGGGGGCGACGCCGGTGGGTCTCCTGGACGCGGTGGGTGCACCGACCCGGGGCCTGCTCGATCGGGTGATCGCCGGATTGTCGGCCGCCTCGGCGGCGTGGCAGGTCCCGGTGCTGGGCGGCCACACCCAACTTGGTGTTCCACCGGCCCTGGCGGTCACCGCGCTGGGACGTGCCCCAATCCCGATCCCCGCCGGAGGCGCAAAGCACGGGGACCGGATCCGGCTGACCGTCGATACCTGCGGTCGGTGGCGCCCGGGGTTCCACGGGAGTCAGTGGGATTCGACGAGCGTGCGCAGCAGCGGCGATCTCGTCGCGATGACCCACACCGTCGCGTCGATGCGTCCCAGCGCCGCCAAAGATGTCAGCATGGCTGGCGTGGTCGGAACGCTGGGGATGATGGCAGAGGCCGGCCGATCCGGAGCCGAACTCGAGGTGGCCGCGGTTCCGCGGCCCGCCGGCGCCGACATGGGGGCTTGGCTCACCTGCTTCCCGGGATTCGCGATGCTCACCGCCGGCGTCGCACAGCCGGCGCCAGATCTACCCCATGGCGTAGTCAGCGCCGAGTGTGGTTCGCTAACCGCGACACCGGGAGTGAGGTTGCGGTGGCCGGACGGTGTTGTGACCACGGCGCTGGACTCCCCCGTCACCCGTCTTGGACCGGCTTGAGGAGGGCGCGTTGACATTGGTTAACGTCGCCGCTGTCGCCGCTCATTTCGGCCGGGATCTGCAGCGATGCCTGGACAAGGTCCTCGGGATCATCGCAGCCGCCGCGCAGGACGGGGTAGACCTACTGGTGTTTCCCGACGCCTGCCTTGGCGGATACATCGGTGATTTTCGGGCGCCCGACCTCAACGATCCGCCGCCGGCGCTGCACACCGACGGGCCCGAGATCGCGGCGGTCGCCACCGCCGCCGGCCCCATGACGGTCTGTGTCGGGTACGCCGAGGCGGCCCCACAAGGCGGCCGCTACAACGCCGCCGTGTGCGTCTCAGGCGACGGCGTTCTCGGCACCTACCGCAAAGTGCACCAACCGGCCGGTGAATCACTGACCTACCTGGCCGGTGACACGTTCTCCACCTTTGAGACGCCGGTCGGGAGGATCGGGATGCTCATCGACTACGACAAGACGTTCCCCGAAGCCGCCCGCGCGTTGACAGCCGACGGGGCCCAGATCATCGCGGCACTGTCGGCCTGGCCGGCCAGCATCACCGACCGCGCTTCCCGCTTGCCGGCCGACCGGCAATCCCGGCTATTCGACCTGTATGACTGTGCCCGCGCCGCCGAAAACCAGGTAGTGCTCGTGTCGTCCAACCAGACGGGGATCATGGGGAACCTCCGCTTCTTGGGTCAGGCGAAGGTGGTGGGTCCCGGTGGTGAGATCTTGGCGACAACCCGCTCCACAGGCGGGCTTGCCAGGGTGGAAATCGATGTCGATAGCGAAATCGCCCGCGCGCGCAAGGTTTTGAACCACCTGGCCGAGCTGCGGCCCGATAGTTACCGGACAAAGGCCACGCCGCGGTGACACTGCGCGTTGCGTTGCTGACCTACTCGACCAAGCCTCGGGGCGGTGTGGTGCACACGCTGAGCCTCGCCGAAGCACTCGCCGATCTCGGGGTTGCGGTGACCGTATGGTCGTTGGCCCGCGCCAACGATCATGGCTTCTTTCGCCGCGTGGACCCGGCCGTAAACGTGCGCCTGGTGGACTTCGTCGACTATCCCGGCGACACCATCACCGACCGCGTCATGCGTTCGATCGACTTGCTGCGCAATGCATTCACGCCCGGCGACTACGACATCGTGCACGCGCAGGACTGCATCAGCGCCAACGCCGTCGACAACTGCGTCCGCACCATTCACCACCTCGACGAATTCACCACTCCTGTCCTGGCCGCATGTCACGAGCAAGCCATCACCAACCCCTACGCCCGGATTTGTGTCTCTGCCGCCGTCGCCGACGAGGTCGCCTCGAAGTGGGGCTTCCGGCCCACCGTTATCCCGAACGGCGTTCAGGCGCAGCGGTTTATCGACGCCGCATCCGACGACGCGGCAGCAACGGCAGCGCGTGCGCGGTGGCGTGACCGCCTGGGACGGTATGTGCTCACGGTGGGCGGTATCGAACCGCGTAAAGGAACCATCGACTTGGTTGGTGCATATCACCTTGCGCGCAAGGAGAATCCCGACCTCGCACTGGTCGTCGCGGGTGGTGAAACACTGTTCGACTACCGCGACTACCGCGCCGCGTTCGACCTGCGCTGCACCGAGCTCAACGTCAAGCCAGTCATCCTTGGTGCCATCGACGACGTGTTACTGCCGAGCCTGGTGGCCGGATGCGAGGCATTCTGTTTCCCTTCCACGAAGGAGGGGTTCGGCCTAGCGGCACTAGAAGCACTGGCCGCGGGACGACCAGTGGTCGCGCGCGACTTGCCGGTATTGCGTGAGGTTTTCGGAACGACGATCAGCTACGCGCGTGACGTCGTCGGCATGGCCGCCGCGTTGAACACCGCCATCCAAGCGTCCTACGACTCCAGACCTGGGCGTCGCCTCGCTCAGACGATGACTTGGAACGCCGCGGCGCGAGCGCATATCGACTTTTACCGCAATCACCCGAATCCGTTGCTCCGGTCAGCTTGACATCATCAGACGATTTTCTCGAGCAGCCTTTTGAGGTCCTTTTGCTGCGCTGCACTCAGGCGTCCCAGCCGCTTGTTGAACTCGTCGGACAGCAGCGCCAGGCCGTTCCTGGCGACTTGGCGCCCGGCTGCGGTGAGCTCGAGACGATGGCGCCGCAAATCGGACGGGTCGATCTCGCGGCGCGCGAATCCAGCGGCCTCAAGCCGTTTCAGGTAAAGCGTCACCGTCGCCTTAGGCATGCTCAACGTCGCGGCCAGTTCGGCCGGGTAGGGATGTTCGTCGATCTCGGCGAGCAGGAGCAGTTCCTTGGACTCGAGCCCCAGCGCGCAGATCTCCGCCTCGGCGCACGAGATGACCGAAAGCAGCAGCCGATAGTTCAGTGACCAGATCTTGGCCGCATCCACCGCAGACATCGACTTGCCAGGCCGTTCAGGCGTGAACTAGTTTAGAAATGAACAACCTCATGTTCGAGCAATCTACCAGGAAGCGGCCAGCATGCCTCTGGATCAATACGTGACACTCGGACGGTCTGGCTTGCGCGTCAGCCCCCTGTGCCTGGGGGCGATGACGTTCGGCGAAGACCTCGGCTGGGGTACCAGCGTGGAAGAGTCCCAACAGATCATCGATCGCTACACCGAACTCGGCGGCAACTTCATCGATACCGCGAACTTCTACACCCGGAGTCATTCGGAGAAGATCATCGGCGACCACGTGGGCCGCCACGCGGATCGCCGCGATCGCCTGGTGATCGCGACCAAGTTCAGCGGCAACCTCTATCCCGGTGATCCCAACGGCGGCGGCTCGGGCCGCAAATCGCTGATCAACGCCTGCGAAAACTCGCTGCGACGCCTGCAAACCGACTACATCGACTTGTACTGGCTGCACATGTGGGACACCAACACCCCCATCGAGGAGACGATGGCGGCACTCGACGACCTCGTTGCGGCCGGCAAGGTTCGCTACATCGGAGTTTCGGATACCCCGGCGTGGAAGATCGTCGAGGCCAACCTGATCGCCCGCTTCCGCGGCTGGTCCGCATTCGTCGGCCTGCAGATCGAGTACTCGCTGCTCGAACGCACCGTCGAACGGGAGCTGGTTCCGATGGCCAGCGAATTCGGCCTCGGCATCACGCCGTGGTCGCCGCTGAAAAGCGGCGTGCTTAGCGGCAAGTACACCCGGCGAAATGCCGGTCAGCACAACGCCGATCGGGGCGCCCTCGTCGACAGCTTCCTCACCGAGAAAACCTACGCGGTCATCGACGAACTCGAGGTCATCGCCAAAGCGCACGACACGAATGTTGCCAGCGTGGCACTGGCATGGGTGCATGCACAGTCCGCCGTCTCGTCGATCATCATTGGGGCGCGCCGACTCTCGCAGCTCGATGACAATGTTCGCGCCGTCGACGTCAACCTCAGCGCCGACGAAATGGCCCGGCTCGACAAGCTGACCAAACCGAGTCTTGGCTTCCCCCAGACCATGCTGGAGATGGCTTCGGGCATGATCCAGGGCGGAACCACGATCAACGGTGTCTTCGGGCCGACCTCGGAATACGTGATGCCCGAAGGTGGCAAACCCTACTGAGGACGCCCATGGCCGCTGCCCACAACCATTGTGTGCTAACGCTGGTGAGGCAGCCAGTGACGAAAGGGGCCTGATGGCGGACGGCGACAGCGACTCCGGCGACGACCTCCTGCAAGAACTGCTGTGGACCTACGGGCCCTGCGGTCAAGAGGACGCGGTGCGTGCTGTATGCGCGCGCGAACTGCAACCCGTCGTCGACGACATGTGGACCGACGATGCCGGCAACCTGATCGGGTTTGTCGGCGCCGCAGCCGATTCCGGTGCCGACGCCGCGCGGAGCCGGCACCGTTGGACCCCGACGGAGGGGCCGGGAACCGGGACGCGCGTCATGGCGCATATGGATGAGCTCTCCATGCTGGTCAAGCGAATCGAACCCGACGGCTCGTTGCACGTCACTCAGCTAGGGGTGATGTATCCCGGCAACTTCGGGCTCGGCCCGGTCGCCGTGCTCGGGGACAACGAGACCTTCACCGGGGTACTCACCCTGGGCTCCGAGCACACCACCAAGGAGAGTCCGCGGATCTGGGAGACCAAGCCCGACCAGGGCGATCGAGCGCTGGACTGGCAGCACGTCTACGTCTTCACCGGCCGCAGCCCAGAACAGCTTTCCGCCGCCGGAGTCCATGCGGGCACACGGATTTGCGTCGACCGCAGCAAGAGGACGCTGGTCGACATTGGTGACGACTACGTCGGCTCCTACTTCCTCGACGATCGCGCGGCAGTGACAGCCCTGCTGCGCGCCGCTCGCCTGCTGCGCGGCAGTGGGCAACGGCCCGCCGAGGATGTCTACCTGGTGTTCACCACCAACGAGGAAATCGGCGGGGTGGGTGGCTCCTATGCCAGTGCCACGCTGCCGGGCACACTCACGCTGGCGCTGGAGGTCGGACCCACCGAGCAGGAGTACGCGACTACCGTCACCGGCGGTCCGATCGTGGGCTATAGCGACGCGCTGTGCGTCTACGACAAGGACGTCGCCGACCGGCTGATGCAGACCGCGACCAACCGGGGCCTGACACCCCAAGCCGCGGTGCTGGGTGCCTTCGAGACAGATGCGTCCCACGCCAAAGCCAGCGGCCTGACGCCGCGCGCCGGGCTGCTGTGTCTGCCCACCCTGAGCACCCACGGATTCGAAGTCATCACCCGCGATGCGATCGATGCGATGGCCGCGGTGGTCGCCGACTTTTTGGTGGCTTAGTCGCTACCCGAGTGCATCTTCAACGCGGCATCCACGTTGCCCTTCTTGTCCTCAGCGGCACCCTTCGCGGCGGCTTTCTTGCGCTTTGCCACGACGGCTGAGACCGCCCCATTGAGCGCGGAGCCCAGTGGGAAGCCGAGATAGTGGGTGAGGAAGACGGCCATCTCCTTGAGCTCGTCCTCGGAGAGTTCCCCGTTGAGCAGGGCCGCGTTGATCTGGATCTCGGCCAGGTCGCGGCTTCCGACCGCGGTCACCGCCGTCAACGTCATGATGCGCTTGTCGCGCATCGACAACCCCGGCCGGTTCCAGATGTCGCCGAACAGGTGGTCGACGGTCAGGTCGAAGTACGCGTCGCCCTCGATGTTGGGCATCTCCCAGCCGTACACCTCGTTCATTTTGTCGAGGCCCTTGCGGCGCAATTCGTCCATTACGACTCTTTCTCTGTATGCGGTACCCCGAGGCCGGCGGCCAGCCGCTCGTAGGCGATCTGGGCCAGCGGCAGGTCAACCGATACCGCCTCGCCCAAGGCGAGCGCCAGGCTCAGGTCCTTCTCGCCGAGCCCGCGGGTGTGCAGGAAGGGCTCGTACAGGAAGTTGCCCGGCTCGAGGTCTTTCATGTCCTCACGCACCATGATCGCCCCCGGCCCGCTGGTCAGCGCGTCGGTGTGACGCACCACCCGGCCCAGCGCCTGCAGATCCAGACCTGCCGCCTCGGCGAGTTTCATGGCTTCACACGCCGCCGCGTACGACGTGAACGTCAACATGTTGCGCGCCAGCTTCATTCGTGTTCCGGCGCCCGGCTCACCGGCGTGGATCACAACCGACGCCCAGTGTTTGAAAGCCGGCTTGATCCGCTCGTACACCTCACGCTCGGCGCCCACCATGGTGGCAAGCTCGCCCTTCGCCGCCGCGGCGGCCCCACCACTGACCGGCGCGTCGACGACATGGATGCCATGCGGCTTGAGTTCGGCTGCGAGCTCGACAGCGGTGGTGTCGCTGATCGTGGAGTGGATCGCGATGACGGTGCCGGGCTTGGCATGGGCGGCCAACTCGCCGACGACCTCACGCACCTGGGCATCGTTGAGCACGGTGATGTGGACGATGTCGGCGGCGGCGATATCGGCCACACTGTCGGCAATGCCGGCACCCTTTTCGACCAGCGGCGTCATCGCCTCGGTCCGGATGTCGTAAACCGTTATCCCACCCGGCCATTCGGTCATCTTTGTGGCCATCGGGGCGCCCATGTTGCCCAGCCCGATGTAGCCGAGGCGCAATTCGTCGCTCATGACCGGAAGATCTGTCCGCCATCGACATTGAAAATCTGCCCGGTGATCCAGGACGCCTCATCCGACAGCAGGAACAGGCACATGCCGACAAGATCCTCAGGCTGTCCCATTCGCGACAACGGAATTCCCTTGACAATGTCGGCGACCATCTCCTGCGGGGTGGTGCTTCGATTGGCCTCGGTGTCGATGGGGCCCGGGGCGATCGCGTTGATCCGGATGTTCTGGCCCCCGAGCTCGGTGGCCAGCTGCTGAGTGAGGCCGTTGATGCCAACCTTGGCCAGCCCGTAGAAGTTCGAGTACAGCCAGGCTGCCGTGGACGACTGGTTGATGATCGCCCCGCCACCCCGCTTGGCCATCTTCTTGTACACCGCGCGGGTGCACCACAGCGCGCCGTCGAGGTTCACGCTCATGAACTTCTTGTAGTACTCGGGGTCGACAGTAATCAGAAAGTCGAGCTTCATTCCGCCGAAGATCGCGGCGTTGTTGACCAGGTAGTCGATACCGCCGAACTCGGCCAGCGTACGGTCGGCCATCGCTTTGGCCGACTCCGGATCGGAGACGTCGACCGGCAGAGCCAGCGCGGTTCCGCCTTCACCCTTGATCCCGTCGGCCACCTTCTCAGCGCCCTGCAGGTTGATGTCAGCCACCACGACCGCCGCGCCCTCACGGGCCAGCGCCTCGACATAGGCCTGACCGATACCGCCACCGGATCCGGTGACGATGGCGACCTTGTTTTCAAACCGCATGTGTCTCAAGCTCCTTTACTTAGACCGCTGTCGCAATGGTCTTGGTCTCCAAGTACTCCTCGAAACCGGCCAGGCCCATCTCGCGACCGTTCCCGGATTGCTTGTATCCGCCAAACGGCGCGTCGGCCGAATACCACACGCCGCCATTGACATTGATGGTGCCGGCGCGCACGCGCGCAGCTGCCCTCGCCGCCCGATCCGGGTCGGTGCCGAACACGGTGCCGGACAGACCGTATGCCGAGTCGTTGGCGATGCGCACCGCGTCGTCGTCGCCGTCGTGCGGAATCACCGTGAGGACCGGGCCGAAGATCTCCTCCTGCGCGCAGCGGGCGTCGTTGCCCAAGCCCGCGATCACGGTGGGTTCGATGAAGAAGCCGACTTCGCGGTCGGCCGGCCGGCCTCCGCCTGTCGCGAACGTGCCGCCCTCGGCGATCGCCGAGTCGAGGTAGCCCTGTATCCGGTCACGCTGGCGCGCCGAAATCACTGGCCCGCAAATTGTTCCGGGGTCGGTCGGGTCGCCGGCCTTGATACCCCCCATCGTCGCGGCCGCGATGGAGACTGCTTCGTCATACTTAGCCCGCGGCACTACCAGCCGGGTGGTGATCGCGCATCCCTGCCCGGCGTGCATGCAGACCGAGAAACCCGCCACACCCACCGCGCCGGCCAAGTTGGCGTCGTCGAGCACGATGAAGGCCGACTTGCCCCCCAGCTCGAGGAAAACCTTCTTGATGGTCGCGGCGCCGTCGGCCATCACGGCGCGACCGGTCGCCGTCGACCCAGTAAACGAAACCATGTCCACCCGAGGGTCTTTGGACAACATCGCGCCCACGCTGTGGTCGCTGGACGTCACGATGTTGACCACACCGGGCGGAAAGTCGGTGTGCTCGGCGATGAGTTCTCCCAGCACCGCGGCACACCAGGGCGTATCGGGAGCGGGCTTCAGGACGACGGTGTTCCCGGCGGCCAGCGCGGGCCCGATCTTGGCGAGGTTGATCTGGTGGGGAAAATTCCACGGGGTGATGGCGCCGACAACGCCGACGGCCTCACGCGCGATGGTACGTCGGGTGGGGATACCCATCGGCTTCGCCTCGCCGAGATCCTGGCTGTACTCGTATGATTCGGCGGTATCGGCCGCGAACGCCAGGTCGTTGACCGGGACCTCGAGCTGTGCGATCGCGGTGAGCATCCGCGGTGCGCCGACTTCGGCGATGGTCAAGTCGCGTAGCTCCTCGAGGTGCTGCTGCATCGCCTCACGCAGTTGACGCACACACCGCACCCGCAACTCGGTGTTGCGCGACCAATCCGTGTCGTCGAAGGCACGTCGCGCGGCGTCGATCGCACGGCTCATGTCATCCGCGTCGGCGTCAGCCGCGACTCCCAGCACTTCCTCGGTCGCCGGGTTGATGGTCGTGAAGGTCCCGGCGTTGCCGGCCGACTTTTTGCCGTCGATGAAGAGTTCACTCACGCCGTCGGCCAACAAGGCCATCTCCCGCTCCCGTCTCTGTGTGGCAAATCCACGGGCAAACCGCAACCACCCATCCGAATGGACAGTTGTCCGATAATGTCCCATCGCACCATAGCTGTCGGGCCATCCACGGTGCAAGGGCCGATCCCGAAGGCGGCCGCAGAAGACGGAATAAATGCTTATTAAGCAGTATATTTACCGGTCGGGCTTGCTTCGCATCCCCTCTGTCCGATAGCTTGGACATGTGTCCAGCGATGCCCTGGTTACGGTCACAGCCCAGGCCGAGCAGCCAACCGGTCAGGCGCCGCGCAATCGCCGCCAAGAAGAGACCTTCCGCAAGGTGCTCGCCGCCGGCATCGAAACCCTGCGCGAGAAGTCGTATGCCGACCTGACGGTGCGTGCCGTCGCGGCCCGCGCCAAGGTCGCCCCGGCCACGGCTTACACCTACTTCTCGTCGAAAAACCACTTGATCGCCGAGGTGTACCTAGACCTGGTGCAGCAGGTCCCCTACTTCACCGATGTCAACGAGCCGATGCTCACGCGGGTGGACAAGGTGTTGCGCCATCTCGCGCTGGTCGTCGCCGACGAGCCCGAAGTCGGCGCCGCATGCACGACGGCGTTGCTGGGCGGGGGCGCCGATCCCACGGTGGGCGCCGCGCGTGACCGGATCGGTGCCGAGATTCACCGCCGCATCGCGACGGCCATCGGGCCCGGCGCCGACCCCCGCACGGTGTCCGCACTCGAGATGACGTTCTTCGGCGCGCTGGTTCAGGCAGCCAGCGGCCAGTTCACCTACCACGAAATCGCCGACCGGCTCACATATGTTGTCAGCCTCCTGCTGGCCGGCACCGGGGAGACAAGCCAGGAGACAAGAACCGAATGACCGTCCATGTTGGAGACCACGAACTGGTCCTCGATCCTTACAACTATGACTTCCACGAAGATCCGTATCCCTACTACCAGCGGCTGCGCGACGAAGCACCGCTGTATCGCAATGAGGAACTGAAGTTCTGGGCACTATCCCGGCATCAGGATGTGCTGCAGGGATTCCGCAACAGCACAACGCTTTCCAACAAGTTCGGCGTCTCGCTGGACCCGGCATCGCGCGGCCCGCACGCCAGCAAGACGATGAGCTTCCTGGCGATGGACGATCCAGGCCACCTGCGGCTGCGCACCCTGGTGTCGAAGGGCTTCACGCCGCGCCGCATCCGCGAACTCGAACCGCGGGTCACCGAGATCGCGGTCAAGCACCTCGACACGATGCTGGAGGCGGCCGCATCCGGCGAGCTCGTCGATTACGTCGACGAGTTCGCGGGCAAGCTGCCCATGGACGTGATCTCCGAGCTGATGGGCGTACCGGAGGCGGATCGTGTCCAGGTCCGGGCCTGGGCCGATGGCGTGATGCACCGCGACGAGGGCGTCACCGACGTGCCACCCGAGGCCGTCGAGGCGTCCATCAACTTGATCGTCTACTACCAGCAGATGGTGGCCGAGCGGCGCACGAAGCCGACCGACGATCTGACCACCGCGCTGCTGGAGGCCGAGATCGACGGCGACCGGCTCACCGACGACGAAGTGCTCGGCTTCATGTTCCTGATGGTGATCGCCGGCAACGAGACCACCACCAAATTGCTTGCCAATGCCGCGTTTTGGGGGCACAAGAACCCCGATCAGCTGGCACCGGTCTACGACGACGCCGAACTGGTCCCGCTGTGGGTCGAGGAGACACTGCGCTACGACACGTCGAGCCAGATCCTCGCCCGCACCGTGGCGGGGGGCCTGACGCTCTACGACACCACGATCCCCGACGGGGATGTACTCCTGCTGCTGCCTGGTTCTGCCCATCGCGACGAGCGGGTGTTCGACAACCCGGACGACTACTTGATCGGCCGCGATATCGGTTCCAAGCTCATGAGTTTCGGTAGCGGCGCGCACTTCTGCCTGGGCGCGCACCTGGCCCGGATGGAAGCCCGGGTCGCGCTCACCGAATTGTTCAAGCGAATCCGCGGGTATCAGGTCGACGAGGCCAACGCCGTCCGCGTCCACTCCAGCAATGTCCGCGGATTCGCTCACCTACCCATCGCCGTGGAGACCCGCTGATGCCTCGCTTCGCCCCCCTGCCCGAACGTCGACCGGCAATCGTGGCCGGCGCCTCCTCCGGCATCGGAGAGGCCACCGCCATCGAACTCGCGGCGCACGGCTTCCCGGTCGCGCTGGGTGCCCGCCGGGTCGAGAAGCTCGACGACATCGTCGGCAAGATCAACGCCGACGGCGGTGAAGCGATCGGATTCCATCTAGACGTCACCGACCCTAACTCGGTGAAATCCTTTGTCGCACAGTCGGTCAACGCACTCGGCGACATCGAGGTGCTGGTGGCCGGCGCGGGCGACACCTACTTCGGCAAGCTCGCCGAGATCACCACCGACGAATTCGACTCGCAGCTACAGATCCACCTCGTCGGCGCCAACCGGCTGGCCGCCGCGGTGCTGCCGGGCATGCTCGAGCGGCAGCGTGGCGACCTCATCTTCGTGGGTTCCGATGTCGCACTTCGGCAGCGACCACACATGGGCGCCTACGGGGCGGCCAAGGCTGCGCTGGTCGCGATGGTAACCAACTTCCAGATGGAACTGGAGGGCACCGGCGTGCGGGCCTCGATCGTGCATCCCGGCCCCACCAAGACAGCGATGGGCTGGAGCCTGCCGGCCGACAAGATCGGTCCCGCGCTGGACGACTGGGCCAAGTGGGGCCAGGCCCGCCACGACTACTTCCTGCGCGCGTCGGACCTGGGACGAGCCATCGCGTTCGTCGCCGAGACGCCACGCGGTGGCTTCATCGCGAACATGGAGCTTCAGCCCGAAGCCCCGTTGGCCGACAACAAAGATCGCCAAAAGCTCGCACTCGGCGAAGAGGGGATGCCGTCATGACTTCGCGAAACGACGATGCGGCGCGAGGTACGCGCGCCGGTGAGAAGTGAGCACATGACTTCGCGAAACGACGATACGGCGCGAGACACGAGCGCCGGTGAGGAGTGAGCAAATGACCACAGCCATCGTGCCCCGGGTTTCCGGTGGCGAAGAAGAGCACGGCCATCTCGAAGAATTCCGCACCGACCCAATTGGTTTGATGAAGCGCATCCGTGCGGAGTGCGGCGACGTCGGCTGGTTCCAGCTGGTGGACAAGCACGTCATCTTCCTGTCGGGCGCCGAAGCCAACGAGTTCTTCTTCCGCTCCGCCGACGAGGATCTCGATCAGGCCGAGGCCTACCCGTTCATGACGCCGATCTTCGGCAAGGGCGTGGTGTTCGATGCCAGCCCGGAGCGGCGCAAGGAGATGCTGCACAACTCGGCACTGCGCGGCGAGCAGATGAAGGGGCACGCGGCCACCATCGAGGGCGAAGTAAAGAAGATGATCGCCAACTGGGGCGACGAGGGCGAGATCGAACTGCTCGACTTCTTCGCCGAGCTGACCATCTACACCTCGACCGCCTGCCTGATCGGCCTGAAGTTCCGCGAGCAGCTCGATCACCGCTTCGCGGAGTACTACCACGAACTGGAGCGTGGCACCGATCCGCTCTGCTACGTCGACCCCTATCTCCCGATCGAGAGCTTCCGGCGCCGCGACGAAGCGCGTGTGAAACTTGTTGCGCTGGTTCAGGAGATCATGAATCAGCGGCTGGCCAATCCGCCGAAGGACAAGACCGACCGCGACATGCTCGACGTGCTGGTGTCGATCAAGGACGAGGCGGGCAGCCCACGATTCTCCGCTGACGAGGTCACCGGGATGTTCATCTCGCTGATGTTCGCCGGGCACCACACCAGTTCCGGGACCTCGGCGTGGACGCTGATCGAGCTGATCCGTCACCCAGACGTGTACGCCGAGGTGCTGGCCGAGCTCGAGGAGCTGTACGCCGACGGCCAGGAGGTGAGTTTCCATGCGCTGCGCCAGATCCCGAAGCTCGACAACGTGGTCAAGGAGACCCTGCGGCTGCATCCGCCGCTGATCATCCTGATGCGAGTCGCCAAGGGCGAGTTCGAGGTGCAGGGCTTCCCGATCCACGACGGTGACTTCGTTGCGGCATCCCCCGCGATCTCGAACCGGATTCCGGAGGACTTCCCCGACCCGGACGCCTTCAATCCCGACCGTTACAACAAGCCCGAGCAGGCCGACGTCGTCAACCGGTGGACCTGGATCCCATTCGGCGCGGGCCGGCACCGCTGCGTCGGTGCCGCGTTCGCACAGATGCAGATCAAAGCCATCTTCTCGGTTCTGTTGCGCGAGTACGAGTTCGAGATGGCTCAACCGGCCGACAGCTATCACAACGACCACTCGAAGATGGTCGTCCAGCTCGCCAGGCCGGCGAAGGCGCGCTACCGCAAGCGGAAAGCCTGACCGGTCATGGGTTTTCGGATCGAAGTCGATCTGGACTTGTGTCAGGGCCACGCCATGTGCGAACTGGAGGCGCCCGACTACTTCCGGGTGCCCAAGCGGGGCAAGGTCGAGATCCTCGACCCCGACTTGCCCGAAGACGCCCGCGATGAAGTCCAGCGCGCGGTCGATATGTGCCCAACCCAAGCACTATTCATCAAAGAGAAGGGAGACTGACTTATGACTTCTCAAGCGTCACACTCGCGAGAGGATCTCGAGGCATGGGTCGACCGCTGGCTGCAGGCCAACAAGGACTGCGAAAAGGCCGGTGACTGGAAGCCGCTCGCCGACTTCTACGCCAAAGACGCCACCTACGGCTGGAACATCGGCCCCAAGGAAGACGTGATGTGCGTCGGCGTCGACGAGATCCGCGATGTCGCACTGGGCCTGGAGATGGAGGGCCTGGAGAACTGGGTCTACGAGTACCAGAAAGTGCTCATCGACGAGAAGCAGGGCGAGATCGTCGGCTTCTGGAAGCAGATCGTCAACAAGACCGACGGCACCCAGGACGAGATCTACGGAATCGGCGGCAGCTGGTTCCGGCTTAACGACGAAGGGCTGATCGAGTGGCAGCGTGACTTCTTCGACTTCGGACATGTCGCGAAGATGTTCGCGAAGCTCATCGAGTCCGGCGATCTGTCCGCCGGAATGCAGAAGCGAATCGAGCGCAGCATCGCGGGCGAGAAGCTGCCGGGCTATTACCCGCTGGGGCAAGCACCCGCACCGATCTGGTGATCTCCCGACCGGTTGGTGGTCCCCCGCGTGTTTACAGCCCGGTGATGCACGTCATAATGGTTTGCGAATAAGAACACGTTCTAATTGCCATCCGGCCGCGGCCGGTCCCTTTCCCCGACACTCGGGTCAGGGCATGTTAGTGGAGGTCCTTCATGAAGACAAAAGGCGCACTGATCTGGGAGTTCAACCAGCAGTGGTCCATCGAGGATATCGAGATCGGCGACCCGCAAGCGCACGAGGTCAAGATCCAGATGGAAGCGGCCGGGATGTGCCATTCGGATCACCATCTAGTCACCGGTGGCATCCCGATGGCAGGGTTCCCGGTGCTCGGCGGACACGAGGGTGCGGGCATCGTCACCGAGGTTGGGCCCGGTGTGGAGGACATCGCCCCGGGCGACCACGTGGTGCTGTCGTTCATCCCGTCCTGCGGGCAATGCCCGACCTGTCAGGCCGGCCTGCGCAACCTCTGTGACCTCGGGGCGGGCCTGCTGGGCGGTGCCGCGGTCTCCGATGGCACGTTCCGCATCCAGGCCCGCGGCCAGAACGTATTCCCCATGACGTTGCTGGGGACGTTCTCGCCCTACATGGTCGTGCACCGCAGCTCGGTGGTGAAGATCGACCCCTCGGTGCCGTTCGAGGTCGCCGCCCTGGTCGGTTGCGGTGTCACCACTGGTTACGGTTCGTCGGTCCGCACCGCCAACGTCCGCCCGGGCGAAGACGTCGCCATCGTCGGCGTCGGCGGCGTCGGCATGGCCGCGCTGCAGGGTGCCGTGAACGCGGGCGCGCGCTACGTCTTCGCGATCGACCCGGTGGAGTGGAAGCGCGATCAGGCGCTGAAGTTCGGCGCGACCCACGTCTATCCCGACATCTTTGCCGCGATGGCGGGCATAGCCGAGGTGACCTACGGTCTGATGGCCCACAAGGTCGTCGTCACCGTCGGTGAGCTGCACGGTGCCGACATCGACAACTATCTCAACATCACCCAAAAGGGCGGCACCTGCGTGCTGACCGCCATCGGCAGCCTGCTGGACACCAATGTGAACCTGAACCTGGCGATGTTGACCCTGATGCAGAAGAATCTGCAGGGCACCATCTTCGGTGGCGGCAACCCGCAGTACGACATCCCGCAGCTGCTGTCGATGTACAAGGCCGGCAAGCTCAACCTGGACGACATGATCACCCGCCAGTACCGGCTGGAGCAGATCAACGACGGCTACCAGGACATGCTGGACGGCAAGAACATTCGCGGCGTCATCCGCTACACCGACGCCGACCGGTAAGCCGACAAGAGGGGCTCGGATCATGACCCAAACCGCCCAATCCCCGGCACTGACCGCGTCGCAGTCGTCGTGGCGCTGCGCGCAAGGCAAAGACCGGGACGGCTGGCTGGCGCTGATGACCGACGATGTGGTCATCGAGGACCCGATCGGCAAGTCCGTCACCAACCCCGACGGCACCGGCGTGCGTGGCAAGGCCGCCGTCGGCGAGTTCTTCGACAACAACATCGCCCAGAACCAGCTCACCATCACGTGCGAGGAGACCTTCCCGTCGAGCTCACCCGACGAGATCGCTCATATTCTGGTGCTACAGAGCAAGTTTGAGGGCGGCATGACGAGCAAGGTGCGCGGCGTGTTCACCTACAAGGTCAACGACGCGGGGCTGATCACCAACATGCGCGGGTACTGGAACCTCGACGTGATGGAGTTCGGCCAGGAGGACTGACTCGGGGTCGTCCGATCGCCGAATCTATGCTGGGACCATGGCGTCGATCTTCACCAAGATCATCAACCGCGAACTACCCGGCCGATTCGTTTACGAGGACGACGACGTCGTCGCGTTCCTGACGATCGAGCCGATGACGCAAGGACACACGCTGGTGGTGCCGCGCGCCGAGATCGACAACTGGCAAGACGTCGACAATGCGGCCTTCGCCCGCGTGATGTCGGTGAGCCAGCTGATCGGCAGGGCCGTGTCCAAGGCGTTCCGGACCGAGCGTTCGGGGATGATCATCGCCGGGCTGGAAGTGCCGCACTTGCACGTCCACGTGTTTCCGACGCGCAGCCTGAGCGACTTCGGCTTCGCCAACGTCGACCGCAACCCGTCGCCGGAATCGCTCGATCAAGCACAGGCCAGGATCAAGGCGGCCCTGGAGCAACTGGCGTAGACGTCAGCCGACCTGGGCGGGTACGTCGCTGACACGTGGCAGGGTCACGCGGAAGCAGCACCCCTCCCCGGGCGCGGTTCGCACGGTCACCTTGCCCCCGTGCGCCTGCACCAACGAGTCGACGATGGACAATCCCAGTCCGGTACCGCCGCTCGCCCGGGCCCGGGACGAGTCCGTGCGATAGAAGCGCTCGAACACCCGCGTCGCGTCCTCCTGGCTCATGCCGGGGCCCTTGTCGGCGACTTCGATCACGGCATCGTCACCGTCGGTACCCACCCGCACCGTGACGTCCGCGGTTGCCGGGGTGTGCTGCAACGCGTTCGCGACGAGGTTGCTCAGCACCTGGCGGATCCGGGGCTCGTCGCCAAGCACCTCGGGAGTGCCGGGGCCGTCGAGGATTTCCATGCTGATGGTGCGCTTGGGGTCGATCGCCCGCCCGTCGTGCACGGCATCGCTGGCCAGCGCCAGCAGGTCCACACGATGGTGTTCCAGGGGGCGTTGCACGTCGAGCCGCGCCAGGAGTAAAAGGTCGTCGACCAATAGGCCCATCCGGCTGGCTTCGCTTTCGATGCGCGAGAGCAGCATGGCCACGTCACGCGCCGCGCCCTGGCGGTACAGTTCCGCGAACCCGCGAATGGTGGTGAGCGGGGTGCGCAGTTCGTGACTGGCATCGGTGATGAACCGGCGCATCCGGTCTTCCGAGCCCCGGGCCGTCTCGGCCGAGGACACCGAGGAAGCCACCGCTTGCTGGATCTGGGTAAGCATTCCGTTGAGCGCCAACGAAAGTCGGCCCACCTCGGTTCGGGGATCACGTTCTGGTACACGACGATCCAGTTGCCCCGCGGCGATCGCGGCGGCGGTTTGTTCAACCTCGATCAGCGGCCGTAGGCTGCGGTGCACCACCGCGAAGCCGGCGATGCCGACCACCACCAGCACCGCCACCCCGATGCCGAACTGCAACCAGACCAGGGAGCGCACCGTGTGCTGGACATCGGACAGATCGATCGCGACGGTGGTCAGGCCGTTGCGTCCGCGCACCGACACCGCTCGCCACTGGATATCCGAGCCATTGACCGACGACAGCGTCGTCGGATTGGGGCCCACGTCGTTGTCAGGCGGCAATGCCGGTTCGGCGTTGCGGTCATTGATGGCCGTGAACGGTTTGCCGTCGGTGCCCACACCGCGCACGTAGTACTTCGACGGAGGCCGGCCCGGGTCCGGGCCTTCGTAAGACGACGCCGTCAACTGCCGCCGCGGTGCCAGCGCCCAGCCGCGCGATGCCTCGAGCAGCGTCTGGTCGATCCGGCTGACCAGACTGTGCCGCAGGATCGACGTGACCATGACGCCCGAGGCGGCCAGACCGCAAGCCACCAAAACCAGGGTGGCCGCGACCAGGCCTACCCGCAGAGGCAATCCACGCCGAACGTGTGTGGCCGTTTCCTTCTTATTCGCCACCAACTGCTACTTTCGTCGACTGGCCCAGCGCGCGCTCAGCGCGGTTCCCGAAGAACATAGCCAACCCCGCGCAAGGTGTGCAGCAGCCGCTTCTCCCCGGTATCGATCTTGCGGCGCAGATACGACACATAGGACTCGACGACATTGACGTCGCCGCCGAAGTCGTAACGCCAGACGTGGTCGAGGATTTTCGGCTTGCTCAGCACCGTCCCCGCGTTGATGACGAAGTAACGCAGCAGCGTGAATTCGGTGGGCGACAGGGACACCGGTTGGCCGGCCTTCCATACTTCGTGAGTCTCTTCGTCCAGCTCGATGTCCGCGAAGGTCAGCCGGGCGTTGTGCGTTTCCGCGCTGCCCTTGCCGGCGCGCCGCAAGATGACCCGCAGCCGGGCGACGACCTCCTCCAGGCTGAACGGCTTGGTCACATAGTCGTCGCCGCCCAGCGTCAGGCCCGCGATCTTGTCCTGCAAGGAGTCGCGGGCCGTCAGGAACAATGCCGGTGCATCGATGCCGTCAGCACGCAGCCGGCGCAGCACCCCGAAGCCATCCATCCCGGGCATCATCACGTCGAGGATCACCGCGTCGGGCCGCGCTTCGCGCGCGCGATCCAGCGCTTGGGCGCCGTTGGTCGCGGTTGAGACCTCGAATCCCTGAAACTTCAAACTCACCGAGAGCAGTTCGACGATGTTGACCTCGTCGTCAACGACGAGGACACGCGCTTCCGGTTTGATTTCGCCTTGGGTTGCCGCAGTCATCTTGTCAGTTCCGTTCCTTGGTTGAACGTTGCCTTCGCAATCATTGTGCAGTTCCTGTGAACTGGGTGCGCATAGTCTGCTAGTAGTCTGCCAGGAATCATCGCATCAGCTTGGACCGGACCCCCGTGTTTTGGGGCGCGCCGTGCATAGACTCGGACCATGGATCTGGCCAAGAGCATGGTTTCCGTCGCGACAGCGCCGGCGCGAGTCGGCCTTGCCGCCGCGGAAGCGAGCCTGACCCTCGCCAGCGCGGCGGTTGGGGTGGCGAAGCGATCGCTCGGGGAAAGCGGAACACGCGGGACCAACGCCATGACGTCCATGCTGGGGCTCGACGACGCCATCACCCGGGCCAATCGGCTGGCCCGAATGATGGACGAGGATGCACCGCTGGGACGCGCGATGGCGCCCGACGGGCCGCTCGACCGCCTCCTGCGTCCCGGCGGGGTGGTCGACCTGCTGATGTCCGAGGACGGGTTGGTCGATCGGTTGACCGCGGAGGGCGGCGGCCTACACCGGGCGCTGCAGGCCGGCGGGCTGGCCGATCAGCTGCTGGCCGAGGACGGGTTGATCGAACGGGTGCTGTCCGAGGATGGCTTGGCCGACCGGCTGCTTTCCGAGGGCGGTCTGATCGACAAGCTCACCGCCAAACATGGTCCGCTCGACCAACTCGCCGACGTCGCCGACACGTTGGCCCGGTTGACGCCGGGCATGGAGGCGCTCGAGCCCGCGATCTCCACCCTGCAGGACGCCGTCACCGCGCTCACGATGGTCGTCAACCCGCTGAGCAGCATCGCCGAGCGCATCCCGCTGCCGGGCCGGCGACCCAGGAGCCGCACGTCGTCACGCCCGGTGCCCTCACAGCGCATCATCGAGAGCGACTCTTGACCCGTTAAGCTGGCAGCCGATTTACCCGGCCTCCTTAGCTCAGTGGTAGAGCACTCGCCTTGTAAGCGAGCGGTCGTCAGTTCAATCCTGACAGGGGGCTCTATACTTACCGCGGAATATCCGCTGGTAGAGGCGCTTTTTGCATCGAACGCTAGCGCGGCCGCGACGCTCTTGCCCACATTTTGTCCGTGCTCGGTCGGCACCCGGGCCACCGGCCGGACAGGTGTTTGCCGAGTTTGATCGTGATCCGTGCGGTGAAGTGACCAGCGCGTCGTGGCGGCTTAAGCTCGGTGACGTGGCCGTTGTTCTTCGGGTCAGTGATGCGGGGCTACAGGTACTGGCGGCGCACTGCGAGATGGTGTCGGCGGAGTTGGTGGCGGCGACTCCGCTGCCCAGTGCTGAGCTACCAATCCAAGCGACATCTGCCGCCGTCGGTGCTGCTCATACTGCCGTGGATGCAACCATCACTGTGTTAGCCCAACGTGCGCAGACAAGCGCAGTCAAATCTGCCGTGGCGGGCACCCAGTTCGCGATGACTGACGCTGCTGGTGCGCAGCAAGTCGCCGCCATCAGTGCCTCGCTATCCCAGCTGTAACCAGTGCCGGGGGCCGGTAGTGTCGGGGTGCCGTCGCTCTCGGAGATCCGAGCCTGGGACGTCACGCATCTAGAAAACGCAGCCAGGGACTGGACAGCTACTGCCGAGCATTGGGAGTCTTCATTTAGCTCGATTCATCGAGCTACCGTGTCGCCGGGCGGGACGGTGTGGGAGGGCGTCGCCGCCGAGGCGGCCCAAGGAAGAGCCTTCGCTGACCTGGTACAGGTACGAGGGCTCGCCGACGTGCTGCACGAATCCGCCGCGATCGCACGCCGGGGAGCGGACACTCTCGATTCCGCCAAACGCAGCGTGCTCGATGCGGTCGAGGAAGCCAGCAGCGCCGGATACGTTGTGGGCGAAGACCTTTCGGTAACGCCGCCGCGGGGCGGCGTGGCGGCTCAGGCCCAAGCCCAAGCCCAAGCCCAAGTCTACGTCGCCAGCATCCAAGATCGCGCCGCACAGCTGATCGCCCACGACCAAGCAATCGCCGCCAAAATCACCACCGCCAGCGCACCTCTAAACAGAGTCACTTTCGCCGAACCGCAAGCGCCACCCGTGGCTCGGGCGCTCGACGCCGGTTTCAAGCTGGACAAGGAGTGGGACCCCTACACTGACCAACCCGCGCACGGGCCCTTCGAGCCAGTCACGCCTGCACCACCGCAGTACGATCCGAAAACCGGAACCGTCCAAGGCGGCGGGGGCGGCGGTGGCCCCATCGGCGGAAAAGGCGACTTGGGCGCAGGTGGTGGCGCGCAGCCGCTAATACCCAAAAATGCTCGGGATGTGCTGCAACAGGTCGACGCGGGAAAATGGCCTGGGTCAGCCAACGCCCCAGGCACGAAGGGTGGAAGCGCTTTTGAGAACACGCCGCCCCCTGGTCGACCCCCACTTCTGCCGGTCACTGATGCATCGGGCAAACCCATTACGTACCAGGAGTGGGACGTTAATCCCAAAGTGCCGGGCCAGGGCCGCGATGAGGAACGCATCATTACTGGCAGTGACGGATCGGCTTGGTATACCAATGATCATTACGGAACATTCCACAGGATGCGATAACGATGGCAGGCTCCGTGAAACTAGACAAATTCTTACTGCAGGCGATTGATGGCGGGCCCTGCGTCGCTATACGTCACGAGACGCCGTCGCCACTGTTACCCCCGGCCGAAGTCGAATTTCGCACGGTTGACGGTGTACACGTAAAAACGCTGGATGCCCTCTTCGACACCTTCGCAAAGGTCTGGGATTTTCCGCCCTGGTTCGGCCACAATTACGCGGCCTTTGATGACTTCATGAGGGATCTGGACAACCTGACTAATAAAGCTCTTGAGAAGCCACCTGCTCGCGCATATCTAACCGAGGTGACTCATTCCCATCTCCTGCTGGTCGAAGAGCCCGAAGTTTTCTCCTGGTTCGCCAACAAAATGGCGTTTTACCGTAATCACTATCGTGACGAACTCAACCCGCCGGCGGCCTTCGGCTTATTGCTTTCCGCTCCCGGCGATAAGCTCCCCGAAGTCCGCCAACGGTGGGTATCCGTCGGCGTCCAAGTCGCAGAAGTGGACGTCGAGCCACCTCCGGACGCAACTGGTTAGGGGCGGACCGACGGGACCCGCCTTTTGCCCACAAAATGCCCACAATTCCCCTGCAGTTACAGACATCTGCAGCGACTTCTAGTAATGAGCTTTTGCTGCTAGGAGCGGTTTTCAACCTCTCTCGCTGGGTCGCCAGAACAGTTCAATCCTGACAGGGGGCTCCACTCAAAACCGGCCTACCTGCGCGGATACGGCCCACCGTAGCGACGACGTGGAACAGCTCGCCGCACTCGGCATGACGCGCGTTCGCGGTCACTCTTGGATCGGCCGATCACCGGGATCGCAACGACGTCGCCGAGACGCTCAGGATGGGGGTGATGTGGCGGATTACCTCGATTGGGGGTCGATGGTCATCCGACCGAACGGCGATGGCAATTTGGCACTTGGGGCCGTCCATGGGCACGAATGCCACTCGCGGATGCGGGAAGTAGTCGGCCGCAGGAGCCGAGTGCACCGTGATGCGGTTGGTTAATGCAACCGCGGCCGTCAGCGCCGCGGGATAACGCACCCGATCCCCAGACCTCCGGTCCACCCAGGCGTCGCCGAGCCATCGCTCCATCCCGGAGGTGCCCAAGTCGACATCGACGAACAGTTCTTCAGCGACGTCACCCGCGGACAATCGGTGTGCGTCGGCGAGCGAGGACTGCCGCGGAACGATTGCCACGCGCTCCGACACCATTACCGGTAGCAGATCTATGCCATCGATTGGTCCCACGGCCATGACGAATCCCACGTCGGCCCGCCCAGACCGCACCACCTCGTACTGCTCGGCGAAGGTGACGTCGGTGAAGCCGACTTCCAATCCCGGATGCGCCGCAAAGAGCGCCTCTCGCAGGTAGCCCCACAGGTCGCCGAGACCGAATCCCAGTACCCCAAACGACAAACGGTCCGCGGACGGGTCGGCCCGCACACGGCAAGTCAGCGTGTCGAAGGCTTCCACAACGCGCTGGGCCTGTGCGAGAAACTCGCTGCCGCGCTGGGTAACGACGACTCGCCGGCTGGTCCGGGCGAAGATCTGAAAACCGACGCTTGCTTCTAACTCTCGGATGACGCGCCCGAACGGCTGAGCTGCGATGTAGTGGCGCTGCGCGGCACGCCCGAAGTGGAGTTCCTCAGCCAACGTCAACGCGAACCGCAAGGCACGAATGCTCATCCGACCCATGTACTCGTCGCTCGCTCCGCCCGTTCTGGAACCAATGGTGTCTCGACATCCTTTGTACTCGTCGGCCTCGGTACGCGTCGGCGCGTCGGCGACGGGTTCGGCAGAGGCCCAACCAGTTGACTGCAACTCCGTGAGTAGGTGTGGCGAGCTGGTTCGTGTGCTCGGTGATTACAACTTTTTTGACTGATGATCGCCCGGTAGGCGTGGTGCTGGACTGGTCATGACGACAACCACACTTCCGCGGGAGGCGAGTCATGTCGGAACACCGCATCGTCGTGCGCGGCGGCCATCTCCTCACCATGGACGCGGCGCTGGGCACAATTCCGATAGGCGACGTCCTCGTCGAAGACGGCGAAATCACGGCGGTGGCGCCTTCATTGCCGACCGTGGACGCTGAGGTCATTGACGCCCGGGGCCATATCGTCGCACCGGGATTGATCGACACCCACCGGCATACCTGGCAATCGCAGATGCGGGCGTTGTGTTCGGATTGGACGCTGGGCGACTATTTCTTCGGAATCCGGCTGGCCGTGGCGCCGGCGTACACCGCTGAGGATGTCTACCTGGGCAACCGGTTGGGCGCCCTGGAGGCTCTCAACGCCGGCGTCACCACCATTCTTGATTTTTCCCACTGCAATAACAGCCCCGACCACAGCGACGCGGCGGTTGCGGGTCTTCAAGACGCCGGCATTCGAGGCGTCTTCGCCTACGGTTTTTTCGACTCCAGCCCCCAAACGCCGCAGTTCTTCGCCGACCACGGCGACCGCATCAAGGACTTTGAGCGGATCGCGGCTCGCTATTTTCACGGCAGTGACGGTCTGCTCAGTCTCGGGGTGGCGTTGACCGAGGTCGGATTGATTCCCCTGCACCGCACGCGGGCCGAAATTCAGGCGGCCCGTGCCCACGATGCGTTGACCGTCACCCACACCGGCAACATTTGGTCACTTCCCAGCGGGATCGCCGAACTGGATGCGGCGGGCCTGCTCAGCCCGGACCAGGTGCACGTGCACTGCAACGCCTTAACCGAGCTGGAATGGGACATCCTGGCCCGGCACCGAGCCAAGATCTCGATCTCACCGGAGAGCGAGCTGAACATGGGCATGGGTCGGCTCGCGTTTCGGGCGGCCGAACAACGGGGCATCAAGCCAACGCTGTCCACCGACATTACGTCGCTGAATTCCGGCGATCTGTTCGTCCAGCTGCGGCTCGCACTGGCGTTCAAGCGCTGGGCCGACGCCGAGCCGACGAATCTAGCCGGAGCCGATCCACGGCAGGTGTTGACATCGGCATACCAGGCCTTGGAATGGACGACGATCAACGCGGCCGAAGCGTTGCGTCTTCAGGACCGCATCGGCAGCATCACGGTCGGCAAACGCGCCGACTTGATCGTGATCGGCGGATCGGCGATCAACCAGCACCCGCAGATCGATCCTGCCGGCACTCTCGTGTTCCAGACGTGTTCCGACGACGTCCGCACTGTGTTGGTCGACGGGAAAGTCGTCAAACGCGACGGTGTTCTGCAGGGGGTCAACCTGCCGGACCTGACGAAACGCGCCGACGTATCAGCTGAGGCGATCCTCGATCGGGTTCGGGCGACCGTGCCACGGCTACCTGGCACCGCTCCTGCAGCCTTCGATGAATTGGCCGAGTTGATCACCGCGAACCTACGGAGCGCACGGTGACGACTGCTGAACTGCCCGTAACCAGTTTCCGGCCGCCGGCCACGAAGAACGAGATTACGGCGGGAGCGTGGCCGCGGATTCAGCCTGACACCGCAACAGATAAGAGGAGATGATATGGAGCTCAAAGGGAAGCGAGTGCTCATCACTGGGGCGTCGCGAGGCATCGGCGAAAGTCTTGCCCGTGCCTTCGTCGGTGCCGGGGCAACAGTGGCGCTCGTCGCGCGGACCGAGAGCGCCCTGCGGGCACTGGCCGCCGAGCTCGGGGGTTCTGCCCACGTTGCCGACCTATCGGATCCACTTCAAGTCGCCACCCTCATTCAACGCGTTGAGCACGAAATCGGGCCGGTCGACGTTCTCGTCAACAACGCGGGCGTCGACACCATCGGTGGTTTCACTGACGCGTCCGGCGATGACCTGCGACGGGTAACTGAGGTCAACTACGTCACCCCAGCCGAATTGTGCCGGCAAGCCATCCCCCGAATGCTTCGCCGCGGGGACGGCCACATTATCAACGTCTCTTCGCTCGCGGGCTGCGTGGCCCTTCCAGGGCTCGCGACCTACTCAGCGTCGAAAGCGGCTCTTACCCAGTTCACCGCGGCCCTGCGAGCCGAGCTTCGTGGATTGCCGATCCGCACAACACTGGTAGAGCTCGGACCGATCCCCACCGACATGCAGGCCCGTGCCGAGAATTACGCGCCGACAGCCAATTCCTTCGCCCGCTTCTACCGGATGCAGCTCCTCGTCGACGTACCGCGCGAAACCGTTGCCACACAGGTCGTCTCAGCCGTAATGAAAGACCGAAAGCATGTCCGACTACCCAAGCGAGCCGTCGTCTTCCCGATGCTCGTCGAGGCTCCCCGACGTACTGGTGAACTTCTTCTCATCGGCGTTCCTCATCAGGCAAAGCCGCTCAGCGTCGACGATGCAGAAACTCGGTGATCTTATGAGATTTGTCTTGCCGGATTTGAGAGCCGATGACCTGGAGGTCTCCGTGCCGCGTCGCGTGACGGTTCTCGCCAGGGTGCCGGAATCCGCAACTTGGCGATGCACGTTCCACGCGGACCGGTGAAGTCCCAGTCGCTTCTGCCGATCAGGGACTGAAGCCGATTGCCGCCATGGCCGAGGGATGCTGCAAAAGTCCAAAGCCACTAGGCGAGATGTCAGTTGGACACTAACGCGCGGGCGAACGGCACGGACACAGAGATCCCCCTAGCGGACATCGCGCGTGGCATTGTCGAACCGCTTCCATTCAGGGTGGCGATCCCGACCATCGGGCCAGATTGGGTCGCGCTCCGTGTACTAAGAACGGGTGGATCTGCCAAGGTCAGCGATGATGGCGACGACCCGGATTACGGGTGGCCTGGGAGGCCTTCCAGTCCACCCTGGATGCCGTGCAGATCGTCTTGGATGCCTTGCAGTTTTCCTTCGATGGCCTGCAGGTCAGAAAGAGTGTTCTGATAGGCCGGCTGCATCTGGTCTGCCACGGAAGGTTGAGACTGCGGGCAGTACGCAACGATGGCACCGGCGGTGACGTCGGTACTTTGGTTGGCGTCCCATACCGACGATCGCTGCACGAAGCCGACCGCATCGGCGAACGTGTGTTGCTGCGCCAGGAAGTCGCAGACGGCGTGCCCTTGGGCCGTCACGTATTCCTGGCTGGGAACCGGCACGCCTTCGTGCTTCAACGCGCCGACAAATGCCGCGTCGGCAATGTCGACCCGCGGAGCGGGTGCTGCCGGCGCCAACGGCTTGGGCGGTGCCGCCGACGGCGGAGTTTCCGTCGGCTGCGCTTCCGGCTGCGCTTCCGGCTGCGCCGCCGTCGAATCCCGTTGGTGGACCGCCAACATCACCACCACCGCGGCGACGACGGCGACCAGGGATAGCGGCAATGCCGCGAGGAGGCCCCAGCGGCGCAGCACACCCTTAACACGTCGGCGCGGCTTGGTGCGGGTTGTGTTGTTCCGCAACCAGGTGTCGGGAACAAACAACGCGCTTTCGGGTGACGCTGGGTCGGGGTGAGACGCCCCCGAGCTGTGGGCGAGCAGCTCGTCGAGCAGTTCGTCGACCTCTCGGGATGACGGTTCACGGCCTTGCTGGCGCAGCGATTGACGCCAGACCGCGATGCGCCGCAATTCTGAGTCGATCGTCTCGCGGTCGCGCATATCAACCAGTTTGCGAGCGTCGCAAGTCCCGGTCAACCGCGACGGCCGGCGACACCCATGCACGGTGGCGCTCCCGCAGGTCACCCATGCTTTTGCCCCCGGGCTCAAGCCTTGGACACGGCCCGGAAATTGATCCCCGGATCAATTTGGGATGGCAACGCTCATGCCGCCGTCGACCATCCAGACCGCGCCGACCGCATAGCTCGCGAGGTCTGATGCCAGGAAGGCCGCGATGTGCGCGATCTCAGCGGGGTCGGCCGCCCGGTTGATGGGTGCGCCCTTTCCGTGCTCCACCAGATCGTCCGGATCACCGAGGATGTTCGTCACCACATCGCCGACCCCGAGCGCGTTGACC
Organism: Mycobacterium sp. Aquia_216; assembly: GCF_026723865.1. Lineage (NCBI taxonomy): Bacteria > Bacillati > Actinomycetota > Actinomycetes > Mycobacteriales > Mycobacteriaceae > Mycobacterium > Mycobacterium sp. Aquia_216. Next base: position 5,770,246 of record NZ_CP113529.1, read on the forward strand.
CGGATTCCATTGTCGATGCCCTCCAAGGCCGCAGTTCGAGTCAACTGTGCGAGTGCACCTTTGGAGGCGGCGTAGGCGGAGATCGTCTTGAACGTCTGAAAGCAAGCGTAGGAACCGATGTTGACGATGGAGCCACTCTGATGGGGAATCATCGCGCGCATCGCTTCGCGAGTGTGCAGGAAGGCTCCGGTGGCGTTGGTTCCGATGATGTGATTCCAGTCCTCGAGCGTTGTCTCGACGACGGGTTTGTTGATGATCGTGCCGGCGTTGTTGACGAGAATATCGAGCTTGCCAAAGCGGTTATGGGCCAGGCCTACCGCGTCTTTCGCCGTTTGCTCCGCCGCAACGTCGCCGACTAACGGGGCCACGGTGTCGACGCCGGCGAACAGGTCGTCAACGGCGGGGTCGATATCCTCGGCTACCACCGCGACGCCATATTCGTTCAACCGTCGAGTGATTGCCAGACCGATCCCACTCGCCGCTCCGGTCACGATGGCGACCTTGCCTTGCAAGATCTCATTCAGATGATCGACGCTCACGGCAACTCCTCGGGACTGACTACAGGCGCGAAAACAACGCTACGTAGCGTAGCGTTGTCCGTCAAGCTCACTCGGATGAATCGTGTTGAATGGTGGACCTACCTCGGAAGGAGGGCCGGAGTTGCGATCGGAGCCGACTGGCGATCAGCGCCGCGCACCGAAGCGGGGAGTCGAAACGACGGCATTGATTTTGCGTGCCGCCCTCAAGATCGGCACGGAGGTTGGGTTCGACGCGTTGACGGTGGAACTGCTGGCCGAGCGCACCGGGATCGCCAAGACGACGATCTATCGGCGTTGGCCGAATATCTCAACCGTGGTGATGGACGCATTTCTGGCCGAAGTCGACCGCGCCGCACCGATCGTAGAACTTCCCACCGCGCGCGAAAGTCTAACCGTTTCAATGAAATCACTGGCCCAGCTGTATCGGGGTCCGTACGGCAGCACATTGCGCGTCTTGATCGGACGGGCACAGATCGATGACGAGTTGCGAAATGCCGTCGTGACGCGCTGGGTGGAGCCGAGGCGGGCCGTCGCTCGGTCCATTATCAGCCAAGGCATCCGGAGCCAGGAAATCCGGGACGGACTCGACCCCGATCTCATTCTCGACGCGCTCTACGGGCCGATCTATCATCGGCTGCTCGTTCCCTATCAGGACATCGAACTTTCCGACTCGTACGTCGAGAACTTGGTCGACACCATTTTCAACGGTGTGGGCCTCATCTGACCTCGGAATCAGGTGGGCAGTCGGGCCCGTTACGAGGATTGTCCGACGCTCAACGCGAGCTGACCCGCCTCCCGACCGCCGGCGCGACAACGGCGCGGGTTTACCCGCAGGGCGCGTCGGGTAACTCCCATTCAGCGGATCTGAATCGTGAGGCGTCGGGCACTGTCGGCGCCGTACCGCGAAAGAAGGATTGATCGTGGGCGCCAAGCACCGAATGACCGGATCGCGGCTGCGACACCGATCGGTGGTGTGTGGCGTTGCTCCCCTCTCCCTCTTGTGTGCCGCGAGCTTCACGGCACTGGCGATTGCTGGCCCTACCACCGAAAACCCAACGGCGCCCGACCATGTGATCGCTGCCACACCGCCGGCACCTTCGCCGCAGTCAGTGAGTCAGGAGGGAATCCTGATCGCAGTATCGGCGGACTCGGTAACCGCGCGCAGCGCCAGCGGATATACCCAGACGTACTTGCTCACCCCCGACACGACCGTGATCACCGGCACTGGTAGCAAACCCTTCACCGCCACTTCACATTTCACGGTCAATGACGCCGTGGACATCGTCGGGACCGTCCAGGGCAACAAGGCGCTCGCCACCAGCCTGGCCCACCGCGATGTGGGACATGGTGATGGTCGGCCGATGGATGATGTTGCCGGCCAATAGGTTAACGGCCTATGGCCACACGTCACATCCGGGTTAGCGCCTGTTACGTAGGGGTACACCATCTTTCAAGGCGCTCTTGAGCGCTGCCCCTCCCGGAAGGTGGAAACCACCGATGACATCGCCCCATCCGATAGACGTGCTGCTCGTCGAGGACGACCCCGGCGATGAACTGATCACCCGAGAAGCGTTCGAGCACCACAAGATCGCCAACAAGCTCCACGTGGCCCATGACGGTGCCGAAGGACTGGATTTCCTTTATCGCCGTGGCCAATTCAGCAACGCACCGCGGCCCGATCTCATCTTGCTAGATCTCAATCTGCCCAAGTTCAACGGCCGCCAGGTCTTACAAACCGTCAAATCGGACCCCGACCTGCAAGACATTCCCGTCGTGGTACTAACCACGTCGTCGGAGCAGGAGGACGTTCTGAGCAGCTATAACCTGCACGCCAACGCCTACGTCACCAAGCCCGTCGACCTCGACCAGTACATGGCCGCGATCCGACAGATCGACAGCTTCTTCGTCCAGATTGTGCGGCTCCCACGACGTGGCTAGCGTTGTGGTCACTGGCAGGTCTCACCGCGGCTATTGTTCTGTGGCTGAAGCGATATGCCACCCTGGTTTTTTCTCCGGCCAACGGGGTATGCGAAAGTTATGTGTGTGGAGCTTTCACCGGCGGTCCCAGTGCAACTGAGTTGCGCGGGTACAGCCGACCCCGCCACCGCGGGCGAGCTGCGCCGCTCGCTGCGAAGCTGGCTGCGGGAGTTGCCACAGGCGGCACCGGAGGTCAGCGAGGACATCATTCTCGGCGTGTACGAAGCGCTTGCCAATTGCGTTGAACACGCCTACCGCGCCGCGGAAGTCGGCACCATGAGCCTTCAGGCCGCTTATGACCCAGCCGCACAGATCATCAGCGTCTGCGTCAGCGATCGGGGAGCATGGCATCGGCGTTCGCCGCGACAGCCCCACGACCCGCGCGCGTCCCGCGGCATCATGTTGATGCACGCCTTGGCAGACCACTGCACCATCAACGCTCGACCCGACGGCACCACCGTATGCCTTGATTATTCTGCGCCTCAAGAACATTGATTTACAGCGCCCGCCCTGAGCTCCAAAGCGGTTGAGCTAGCCGGCTTTTAGTCGCCCTCGAAGAGGATGGTCAGGTGCGACGGTCCGCGGATAGCCGGTGTGTCCCGCCAACTGGGATCGCCACGAAGCACCGGGCGGCGCGCCAGGATGTGGCGCAGTGCCACGGCGATCTCGAGCCGGGCGAGCGCGGCGCCCAGACAGTAGTGTGAGCCGTAGCCGAATGTCAGCGGCGCAGGTCCGGCGCGGTCTATCTGAAGTCGTCTGGGCCAGGGGAAGACCTCCGGATCGCGGTTGGCGGCGCCGATGACGGCCAGGGCCGGCTCGCCCGCATGGACTGCAACGCCGCCGACGATGTGGTCGCACGTGGCGGTGCGCCCCACCGCCTGTACGGGTCCGTCGAGGCGCAGCAGCTCGCTGACAAGTCGATCGTCGACCGTGTCGATGATGTCGATGGGCCGGACACCTCTGGGGCCGGGCTTCAAGAGACGGATCATGGCTGCACCCAACAGGTTTGCGGTCGTTTCATGTCCCGCGACGGCGATGATCACCGCAGTGGTGACGACATCTTCGAGTTCGAGGTTGCGGTCGGCGGCGATGAATCCGAGCAGGTCGTCGCGGCGGTGGGTGCGGCGGTCGGCCGCCAGCGGGAGAAGCTCGGCGACCAGTGCCGCGAAGGCCTCTGTTCCGGCGTTGATAGCGCTGATGTCTGCGACACCACTGAGCATCTCGCTGATCGCCGGCGATTCGTCACCGAACAATCGTGCCGTGTCTACATCGAGGCCCATCCAGGCTGCGACGACAGCGATCGGTAGCGGTGATGCGATTTCGGTCATGAAGTCGAACTCGCCCGCGGTGGATATGCGGTCGATCGTTTCCGTCGCGATCGCTTCGATACCCTCGTGCAGACCAGCGATGAAAGAGCGGGTGAAGACGTCGCGAACCGAATCACGCAGCCGCTGATGATCGACGCCATCGGTGAATAAGATATTGCTGCGCAAGATATCTGGATCCACAGCCCCAAACACATCCCGAGTGATGGGGTTCGCCAACGGGCTACTCGTCCAGTTGGATCCGCCGAGAACGTGTTGCACGGCGTGATAGCCGAGCACCAGCCAAGCCCCCGTAGCGTGATCCCAGACCACGTCGCCTTCATGGCGTCGGCGCTCGTAGTAGGAAAAGGGGTCGGCCGCATCCCACGGCAACTGGGCCCGGACGTCAGGCGCGGTCATGGTGGTCCAAAGCCGACGGGAGACCGCGCTCCCGGACCCACGCGTGATGCAGCTTGCCCAATTCAGTGATCGGCTCGATGACACCGTCCATGTCGTCGATGATGGCCCGCGCCGGCGCGGTAGCCGATAGCCCGACGACGACGCTGCAGAGGGCGAGCAGGAGGCGCCCGGCGAACACAAAGTCCTCGGGCGCCTTCATGCGGGCCATCGGATGGTCGGCGTCACTAACGCCGAATAATCCGTGAATCGTGCGTGCGGTCGTCTCGGGAGTGTAGGTGGCCGGCTGGGGTGCCGCGATGGACTCGTGGAGCATCTCCGACTGCCACTCATACAGCTCGTCAGCGGTCAGGTCGGAGTCGGCGGCGAGGAAGCCGGCCTGCACCATCAGGTCGCGGTAGTCCTGTTTGCGGCGCTCGATGACGGCACGATTCATGGCGACCAGTCGCCAGCGCTGCAGTTCCGGCAGGACCTTCACGCAGCCGTAGTCCAAAAAGCCGACGGTGCCATCGGCGTTGAACCGGTAGTTGCCGGGATGAGGATCGGCGTGCAACAGATTCGCGTGCCGGAAGCTGCCCTGACTGAAGCGCACGATGGCCTCGGCCCAGACGTTCTTCAGATCCTGATCGGCTCGTTGCGCTTGCGGCCAGTCCATTCCGTCGAGGTAGCTCATCGTCAAGACGCGGTCGCTGGATGCTTCGGGAATCACGCTGGGAACTCGGATGAACGGATGGCCTCGATAGAGTTCGGCGAACCTCCCGATGGTGGCCGCCTCGTGCCGATAGTCCACCTCTTCGGAGATCCGTGCTGCCGCCTCGCGCGCCACCGACCGAAAATCCGGATTAATTCCCAGCGCCGACGTCATGAACCGAAAAAACGTTGCCAACAACTCGGTATTGGCCAGATCATCGCGGATCGCCTGGGCTACACCGGGATACTGGACCTTGACAGCAACCTCGCGACCGTCGCGCAGGACCCCGTGGTGCACTTGACCGATCGACGCGGCGGCTATCGGCTCGTCACTGAACTCAGCAAACTGGCCGACGGCGGAACCGAGCTCGGCGTCGAGGACTTCCCGAACCAACTCCGGATGCATCGGCGGAGCGTCGGCCTGCAGCCGGCTCATGGCTTTCTGATAGGGCCAGAACCCGCCCGTGCCCAACGCTCGCGTGTCGATCATTGACATGCTCTGACCGAGCTTCATCAGCACGCCCTTGGAGTGCCCGAGTAGTTCGGTGTAGCGCTCGGCAGTGCGTTCGTGAAAGCGTTCGACGGCATCGTCCTCGCCCGCTCGTCGGCGTAATCCTGCGACGAGCCGGCCCCCGGCGGCTCGCGCGGTGAAGCCCACCAACGGCATGGTGCGGCGGATCCGACCCTGCGGTAGCGGGCTGTCCTGATGCGGCATGTGGCCCTTACCCTACCCTGCCTAGTAAAGTGGTACCTTGTACACGGTAAGTGATCACTTTGGAGGGGTCAATGACGACGCCCGCATCAACACGGGAACGGCTAGTAAGCGAGGCAATGCGGCTGTTCAGTGCGAAGGGATTCGACGCGACCAGCGTCTCCCAGATCGAAGCCGCCGCCGGATTGGCACCCGGCTCGGGCGCCCTCTATCACCACTTCAAATCCAAGGAAGAGCTCCTCAACGCAGGCATCGATCGCCAGCTGGACCGCCGCCACGCGATGCACGACATCCGCGCTCTCTTCGCGGGCCTCGGTGACATGCACGCCGAGCTGACCGTCCTGGGCAGGTACTTGCTCTCGGTCGTCGACGAAGAGATCGAACTGCTGCAGATCGCCGCGCGCACCTCCGCGGGCCGTTCCGCTCGCCTTGACACCGCCTATGCCGCCCTGGTCGATACGCTCAATAGCGAACTGGCGGAATGGATTATGGTCTGGGCGCCCGGGATGAGCCAACAACAGGCCAAGGTTTCCGCGGCACTCGGCGTCAACGGCGTTCTGGGGGCGCGCTTCGCCACCAACCTCTTCCACCAATCCGAGGCGCGCGTCCCCGACGATCACTACCTCGCCGAGTGGACCGAGGTGCTGGCCGCACGCATTCAGGCGCTCAGCGACAACTGATCAGTAGACATCGCGCAGATAGCGGTGGTTCTTCATGAGCTCGTTGACATATGCGTGTGCGGCGGCGTCGTCCATCCCGCCACAGCGGGCCACGATGCCACGCAGTGCCACGTCGACATCCTTGGCCATTCGCTCGGCGTCGCCGCACACGTACACGTATGCGCCGTCCTGCAGCCAGCTGAAGATCTCCGCCGAGTTCTCCCACATGCGGTGCTGCACGTACTGTTTCGAGTCGCCCGCCGCCCCGTCTCGGGAGAACGCGCAGTCGAGTCGGGTGAGCGTACCGGATCGGACGAAGGCGTCGAGTTCGTCGCCGTAGAGGAAATCGCAGCCGCGCCGTCGGTCCCCGAAGAACAGCCACGAGCGACCAGACGCGCCGGCCGCCTGCCGTTCCTGCAGGAAGCCCCGGAACGGCGCGATGCCGGTCCCCGGGCCGATCATGATGATCGGCGCGTCCGCCGCCGGCAGCCGGAAGGAATGGTTGGGCCGCAGCTGTACTCGCACCGTCTCACCGCGGTCCGCGAGGAATGTCGAGGCCACGCCGCCATGCCGGCGATCGCCGACCGTGTAGCGCACTGTCGCCACCGTCAGGTGCACATGGTCGGGGTGCACCAGCGGGCTCGACGCGATCGAATAGTCACGAGACTGCAGGGGACGCAGGGTGTCGACGACTTCATCGACAGTCAGGTCGCCCAGCCTGATCAGATCGAGCACATCTTTGCCGTACAACCACGAGCCCGGGGCGGCAACGACATCGGCGCCCAGCGCGCTCGCCGCCGCCGCGTCCTTCGTACGAGAGGCGACCAAGGTTTGCAGTGCCCGCGACGGCGTCCGGATCTCGAGGCGATCGGCGAGCAACGCACCGAGTCGCTCGTCATAGCCGGTCACCGCGTAGTCGGCGCCCACGCCGAGCTCGCCCAGGAGCGCGTCGACGAGGATCGGATCGTTGCTGGCATGCACCGCGATGGAATCGCCTGTGTTGTAAGTGATCCCGGAGCCAAAAAGCTCCACCTCGTAGTGACGGACCTCCTTGTCGGAGGCCGTCGTGGTGAGCAGTCGGTTGACCGCTATGCGTGCCTCGAAAAGCGCATGGCTGCGATCCCGGCGGGACTGCTCGGCGTTGTCGGATGGGCGCGGTTCCGGCACGCTGACGACGACTGCGGGGGCGGGATCGGTGTGGTCGGCGGACAGCAGCTTGACGAGATCGTTTGTCCACGCCTCGGCCGCTTGCGCATAGACGCCGTCGACGTCGACTCGCTCGGCCAGCCGGATGCCGCCGAGGGCTTCCAGGCGCTCGTCCAGGAGCCGCCCGGCATTGCAGAACTGTTCGTAGCCAGTGTCGCCGAGGGCAAGCACCGCGAACCTCAGATGTTCGAGCCGTTCGGCACCGTCTGCGCTGATCGCCTCCCAGAACAAGGAGGCGTTGTCCGGAAACTCGCCCTCACCCCACGTCGAACACACGACAACGAAGTGAGTCGCCGATTGCAGGTCGGACGGTTCGACCTGGTTGAGTTCGATCGCGGCAGCACTGACACCGAGGGCTTCCTCGGCCGCCTCGGCGAATGACATGGCGGCGTCTTCGGCATTGCCCATGTCACTGCCGTACCCGACAACCAGCGAGAATTCCGGCTGAGAAGTCATGATTGCTCCCGTTGTTCGTCGCGCGCGAGACTCGCCGTCTCCATAAGCTTAGGCTTACCTTAGTTTTCTCGGGCAGGGGCCGCAACAACCCCGGCCGAGCGCATACGGGTCGGTGGACGCCGGGACTAGCGCTGGTCGCGCCTGCGGGCGAGGAACGCCCGCATGTGCTGTTGCGGCTCCCCAGTGAGGAACGCCAAACCGAATTGCTCGACGCTGTCTTCGATCGCCCCATGAACGGTCATGTCGAACCATTTGTTGAGAAGGCGCTTTTGTTGTCGAACCGCATTCGTGCCGAATCCACCGAGTTTCGTCGTGAGCTCGGCGATGCGATGGTCCAGTTGGTCGGTGGCGACAACCTCGTGAACGAGGCCCCAGCCGGCAGCCGTCCGGGCGTCGATCGTTTCGCCGGTCAGCAATAGCCAGGCCGAGTGCGAGGCCCCGATCAGTGCGGGCAACAACGCCGAATGAATTACCGATGGGATGCCGACGGCCACTTCCGGCATGCCAAATCTGGCCCCTGACTCCGCGATTCGCAGATCGCAGCAGATTGCGACTTCCAGTCCGCCGCCGAGGCACCAACCCGCGAGACGGGCGATGACAGGAACCGGACATTCGCGAATCGATTCGCATAAGCCGGCCAGCCGGCGGATGAAAATCTCGCCGGTGGACCGATCCAGCGCGACCATCTCGTTGATGTCGGCGCCGCCGATGAATGCCTTCTCCCCCGCTCCGCGCAGCACCACGACCCTGGCGTCGCTCTCGTGGCTAATCGCGCGGAAGGCCTGCGTCAGTTCCTCGATGGCCCCGCTGCCCAAGATGTTGAGCGGTTTGGAGTTGATCAACTCGATGGTGGCCAGCCCGCCATCGCGGCTGACCCTGACGAATCGTCTTTCCAACTAAGCGATGTCTCTGTGGCCGTCAGTACAGCGGGACCCACACACCGAAGAACCAATAACCCCAACCGCCGAACTGCCAGTTGAAGACCGGAACGACAGTGAAGGTGTTGTAGGCGAACGGTCCGAAGTCGGCGCGGGCATATGCCACGTCACGCGGGGGCCCGGCCCATGGGCGGTTCCAGCCGCCCGGAGGCGGCGGCCCGTTCCAGCCACCCGGAGGCGGCGGGCCCTGCCAGTGTGGCGGCGGGTGCCCCGGGGGCGGCCCGTCGTTCCAGCCCCAGCCCCGCGGCGGCGGCGGCGGCGGTGCGCCGTGGCCGACGATGCTGAAGCCGACATCCGCATCCGTGGGACCGCCGATGTCGGCGGTCGCCGTCAGGTAGGTGCCGCGCGGTGCGTAGGGCTGGTGCGGCGGTTGGGTGCTCGGTGCCACCACGGTCCGGGTGGGCCGCTGTCCGGACGGCGACGTAGTTTGGCTGCCCGCCGGCGTCGTGGTTTTTGCGCTCGGCGGCGTGGTGGTTTGTTCGGCCGGCGTTGTGGTGCCTGCGCTCGGCGGCGTCGTGGTTTGTTCGGCCGGCGTCGTCGTACGCGTGGCCGGCGGGGTCGTGGTTTGGCTGGCCGGCGCGGTGGTCGTCGGCGCGCTCGGCGCGGTGGTCTGCGGGCTCGGCTGCGCGGTGGTCTGCGGCGCGGGCGTCGTCCGCGGCGCGGCAGTGGTTGCGGGGGGAGCCGTGGTGGCCGGCGCGGCAGTGGTCTCCGGCGCCTGCGGGCTGTGCGGTCCGCCGCCAGGCCCGCCGGGGCCGCTGTGGCAGTTGCCGCCCGGGCAGGGCGGCGGTGGGTCGAGCGGGAAGGCGCTCGCGAATCCCGGGTTCAACGCGGAGATGCTGAGCCCCGCCGCGAGCGCCATCGCGCTGACACGCTTCTTAGACGACATAGCTGCGTCCCCTCTGAGGCTTGGGCCCCGACGACGTCTGGTTGGCCCGCGTTACGGGCAGGTCAGGTCCATCTCGAATGGCTTGGTTACCGTCTGCGGCTGCTCCGGGTTGGTCATGTCCGTCCCGGTCGCCGTGCCCTTGATGGCGTAGGTCTTGCCGTCCACGGCGGCTCCGGCGTTACTGGCCTGATTCGGCGCGGCGTCGGAGAAACCGAGCGCGACGCCGTTGACGTTGCCCAGCCCGACCGCATGGACGATGGGTGGGTTGGCGTTGCTGATCACCGCTCCAACGCCGGCGGCGGCATCACCGATGCCGATGTTGATGTTGTCACCGGCCGGCGTGCACGTGACCTGGCCAGTGACGTTCTGCTTCTGGCCGTCCACGATGACCTGCGGGCCGGCCGGCGCTGTCGCCGTGCCCGATGCGCCGGTGTTGGACTTGTTGCTCGAACAGCCGACACAGCTTGCGACCACCATGGCCACGCCGGCCGCGCCGATCACGATCCCACGTTTCACCGCCCACTCCTTCGTGTTGCTGGTGCCGCTACCTTCGCGTTCGTTTCCGTCGACACCTAGGGACCCTACCGGGCCGCACAGGTGCGTACGCAAGACATCGGAGCGGCTTGTACCCCGTAGCAAGCGCGGTGAAACCGTAACTTCCCTGGCCGGGAGTTCGGCGCCCGTCAGGGCAGAAGGCGGATTCCCCACTTGCCCAACAACGGCTGCACGAGCGTGAAGTAGGTGTTGTTGTCGTCACCGTCGGGCGAGGACATCAAGATGCCGACGGCACTCACGGTCCCGTCGCCGTTCTTCACGTAGCCGGGACTACCGCTGTCGCCGCCCAGACTGAACACGCTGGCTTCGACCACATCGCCGTCTATCTCGGTGATCGTGCCGCACGTCTCCCCCGTGACCGCCCCCAGCTTGCAGAACGGGGTACCCAGCTTGATTTGGCTGCTGCCCAACACATCTCGCACCGGCATGCCGCCAATGCCACCGGACGGCACACCGACGGCGGGGTTGAGGCGGATGATGGCGGCGTCGCGCTTGTCGCCTTCTTTCTCGCTGACGGTGATCGGGCCCAGCGGGGTGCCCTCGCCGTAGGTCCATACCGAACCGTCGTGCGCGTCGCAATGTCCACTGGTCAGCATGTAGTAGCTGCCATCGTCACCCTGGGCCACGAAACCCGCTGTGCACCTGCTGCTTTCATCTTCGACCTGCACGCCCGGCACGGGCGGCGCCTCTGCCGCAGCCGTATTCGCGAACACGGTCGCTGCCATCGTCATGGCAACGAACAGCCCCAACCCCCGCAACCGCGCTATCACCACGCCGCTCTCCTCTTGTCGGGCGAGGATGCTACCAGCCCGCATTGAACTTGTGGCTGGTCAGAGCGACGGCGGACCGCTCCCAGGTGTTCGCGCCGGCCCGCGCGGTCCCTGAGTGGACGGGTGTAGGAGTCGCTACGGCCGGAGCAGGTAGTGCCGATGCCGCGTTCGCGTCGAGTGATACGTGAGCGCCCAGTCGATGAAATCCTTTACCGGAACGACGAATCCGCTGTGGGCGTCAACCTCGTCGTCGTGATAAGCCGATCGCGGACGCGACCGATCACGTCGATCGATGCCGCGCGCAATGCCGCACACGACCGCCCCGCCGGGGCAATATCGCGGACGTCGACGGGCGAGCCGCAATGGCCGAACCGGCTGCTCAGGGACCGCGCCGCTATCCCGCGTCGACATGGCGGGAGAGGAAATCCAGAACTGCTCCCGCGAAGACGTCGTTGCGGTCGCCGGCGACCATGTGGCCCGCGCCGCGGACGTCGGCGAACTCGACCTGCGGAAAGCGCGCAAGAAATTCCTCGGCACGCTGCTGGCTGACCAGGTCGCTCATTTGGCCCCGAATCAGCAGCATGGGCACACCGCTGCGCAGGATCGCCTCGACGGCAGTGTGCATGCGATCGGCGTCGGTGACTTCGAATGGCGGGAAAGCCGCAGTGCCGCTGATGAATTGGGGATCCCAATGCCAGTACCAACGATCCCCGCGACGGCGCAGGTTGGTGGTCAGGCCTTCCAGATCGGTTGGCCGGGGCCGGTGGGGATTGTATTCGGCGATCGCGTCGGCGACCTCTTCGAGTGAGGCGAACCCCGACTCCACCCGGTCCGACATGAAGTTGTGAATTCGATCCGCGCCCGATTGCTCCATGTTGGGCACGATGTCGACGAGAACGACGGCACTGGCGATGCCGGGCGAAAGCTCGCCCGCCAGGAGCATCGAGGTGAATCCACCCAGAGAGGCGCCCACCAGCACCGGTTTCTCCGGCAGGCCGCGCAGCACCTCCAGGACATCGCTGGCAAAGCTGACCACGCGATAGTCGCCTTCGCTGGACCAGTCGGATTCGCCGTGGCCCCGCAAATCGATCGTGACCGCTTGCCAGCCGCGTCCGGCGACCGCGGCAGCCGCCCGCCCCCACGAACGTCGGGTCTGCCCGCCGCCGTGCAAGAACACCACGGCCCGCGAAAGTGGATCGCCCTGGCGGTCGGCGACAATGCGAACGCCGCCCCTCCCTGACGTGGAGAACTGTTCAGGAGCCGTCGTCATCAGAAGATCGTAGGACGACCTCGATCAGTGGTTGCCACCTGGGGAATCATCTTCGCCCCGAAAGAACTTGGTGATCCGTCCAACGACTCGGCCCAAGGGGCTTCCGGCTCGCTGGGCTTCCTTGATCCGGTCGTGGGTTTGCTTTCCTTCTTTGGCGTAATCGTTGACGGTTTCGTCGCCTTCTTCTGCGCGCATGCGTACCTCCATTTAGTGGCGAGCCGCGTCGTGTGTCGACGCGTGACGATCGGGCCGATCTGTCGAGCCAGTCGCGAACGCGGTGCCGGCGTGAGCCGGTCCGGCATTGCGCCGAGTTTTCACACCCCTGATCGGTTCAACGTTGTCTACCCGCCGGGACGGTGTATCAAAACGGCGCGCTTTCGCCGTGCCGCCGTTCGCCTCGGCAAATTCGGCGAGCGGGCAGACCCGTTGGCCGTGGCGGTCTTCATCGCTTGCTCACCCGCCCCGAAAACAGCTCCACCGCAAGAAGTTTCATCGCCAACAAGACGCTGGCGAACCTGACGGAAGGTCCGGAATGCTCAGGATACGTGCCCCTTGCTGGCCTTGATCGGTGCGCTGCTGGGCGGCAGGTTGAGCAGACTGCCTCCCAGGCTGCCCCGCGTGGTGCGGACGGCCACCAATAACCAGGTGAACAGCAGGCCGGCGTAGGCGATGGCCGCGGCCACCCTGAAAGCGGGCAGGTGGGTGTGGACGGCAAGTTGCGAAGTGCCGGTCACGAAGGTGCCGACCGGGAACGTCAGGCTCCACCACGTCAAGGCGAACGGCATCCCATGTCGCAACGTACGCACGGTGAGCGCGGCGGCCAGCGCGATCCACAACACGGCGAAGCCCCACACCGGAACTCCGTACAGAATGGCGAACGCATTCATGTCCTCGGCCACGTCATGGTCGATGGACCCGTGCAACGCTGCCGTCCCGAGAAGTCCTGCGGCCGTGATCGATTGGCCAAGCGGACCCAACACGATCCACAGCGTCGGCACCCGTGCGGTGCCCGAGGTGCCGTACAGCACCAGTCGGCTCCAGATCATCGCGACGATGTTCAACGAGGCCAGCAACGACAACCCGAACATCGCATAGCAGCCGTAAAGCATGGTCTGACGGCCGGAGCCCGCGGCGATGTGCGGCAGCAGCAGCGCCCCCGTCGCCGCGGTCACCATCGGCGGAACGACGGGCATCAGCCAGCCGCCGAAGGCCGCGTCGGGTTCGACGTCGTGCTGGGTGAACATCAGAAACGGAATGGTGACCGCGGTGAACACCCCGCCGAGGGTCCCCGCGGTCCACAGCACCCAGTCCAGGTCGACGGCAATACGCTCGCCGATCAGATCCCTGCCAACCACTATGGCTCCGCCGCCGACGGTCATCAGCGCCATCGGCGCGGCCCCGTAGAAATGGGCCATCTGTGGATTGCGTGCATGCCCGCGCGCCACCGTCGGGTGGAGTAGCCAGTGACCGCCAACCAGTACGATCAGGACCGCCAACAGCACGGCGGCGATCACCCACACCACTCCCGCAAAAGCGCGCAACCCCACCACGTGCAACGGCAAGGTGGCCCCGCCGATAGCAACGATTCCCGTTCCCATTACCGACGCAAACCAGTTGGGCCCGACGTTGCCGAGCACCTCGACCCGAGTGCGCGACGGCCGCGGGTTGTCGGAGGTTGCACGCGTCATAGCTGTGAGACCCTACTTCCCCGGGATTACTCGACGTTGCGCTTACACTCCATCGCGTGACGTATTCCGTGCAAACGAGGCACATCGTGAACAAAGTTCCAGTCTTGGTCGCGATCATCGTCATGCTGGCAATCGCTGTACTCGCGCTGCCAACCAAGCAACGATGCGGCGCCCCGGGCCTCACCTGTGCCACGACATTGGATAAGCAAGGCTACGTTCACTATTACTACGAGGTTGAACCGCTCGGCATATACCTCGCAGAAATCGTCAGCGGTTCGAATATTCGGCTCTTCTACCAATCGGGTGAAGATCTCGAAAAGGTGCGCTAATTGTTCGGCCGCAACAGCTTTCGTTAACCGTGGCAGATTTGCAATGCCTAAGTCACCGGCTCGCTGGGCGGCGCGCCCCGCCGAGATGGATTCACGGAGTCTTTCTCGATCCCGAATTTCGTTGGATTCACCGTCATCTCGACGATGTCAGGTGCCGTCCGTCTGCGGGTCCGTCCGGGTGTCGGCGCCGGCGCTTCGGGTGTTGCGGAGCGCCGAGTCGCCGCTGCCCGGCTGTTGGTTCAGCACGGCGAACGGCGTGCCGTCGTCGGCGAGACTGTAAATCACTTGGTCGCTGGGCGACGGAGGTAGGGATTGGGCGAAGTGCACCGCAATCCACAAGACGTTGGCCCGGGGATGGGTGACACCGAACCAGGCCACGGTGACCCCGGCGGCGGGTTGGGCGTCGACTGCGCCTGGCAAACAAGTCGGGCCGGCAGATGTGACCAATCGTCGCGCGTCGGCCGTACCCGGTTATAAAGCCCGACGACCACCACGGCCGCCAACAAGGGGAGCGGAATTACCGTCCGCAGACCTGGTGCGATCGTCTGCCATACCTACCGTAAGCCGTGCTCAGGCGCCCGCTGATCGGCATTGTCTCCGCCCGGTGACGAATCGGGATCGATCTCGTCGGCCATGTTCTCCTCCTGAGACCTGCCCGCGACGCTTCCGGACCCCGAACTCGGCGCCATTTGGCCAAAACATGCTGGTAGCGGAAAGATTGCGGTCGGCGATTCGGGCGATTCCCGAGGGTGAGGAGGGCCACCGTGACGTATCCCGGGTCGGCGTGCTGGGGGGCTTCACAGCAAGCTACCGCATACTTGACCGCATGCTTTTCGCGTCATCACCGCAAACCGCCGAGGCGGTGTCGAGTGGTGCGCGACTGAAGGGTCGAGGTTTCTGATGGCACGCTCCGGCGGCGCGCATCGCCGTCATCGAGCGGTTCGCCCACCGTCGCCGCTCCGCCGAGGGGTGACGCGGGCGTTCATGACCCTGGTGTCCACGGCCGCGGTGCTGATGACCGGGGCGGGCTACTACGTGGCGCACGGCGCGCTGGGCGGCATCACCGTCTCGCAAGCCCTGAGCCCCGATGATCCGCGATCCAGTGGCGACAACATGAACATCCTGCTGATCGGCCTGGACTCACGAAAAGACCAGGAGGGCAACGACCTTCCCAATTCGATTCTGAAGCAGCTGCACGCGGGCGACTCCGATGACGGCGGGTACAACACCAACACGCTGATACTCGTGCACGTCGGGGCGGACAACAAAGTGGTCGCCTTCTCAATCCCCCGCGACGACTGGGTGCCGTTCACCGGCGTGCCGGGATACAACCACATCAAGATCAAGGAGGCGTACGGGCTGACCAAGCAATACGTCGCCCAAAAGCTCGTCAACCAGGGCGTGAGCAGCCAAAAAGAACTCGAGACAAAAGGCCGCGAAGCCGCCCGGGCCGCGACCTTGCGCGCGGTGCGCAGCCTGACCGGGGTACCGATCGACTACTTCGCCGAGGTCAATCTGGCCGGCTTTTACGATCTCGCGCAGAGCCTGGGCGGGGTCAACGTGTGCCTCAATCACGCCGTCTACGACTCCTATTCCGGCGCCGATTTCCCCGCCGGGCCGCAGCGCCTGGACGCCTCGGAGGCGCTGGCCTTCGTCCGGCAACGTCACGGCCTCGACAACGGCGACCTGGACCGCACCCATCGCCAACAAGCCTTCATTTCGTCGGTCATGCGGGAGCTACAGGATTCGGGCACCTTCACCAATCTGGACAAGATGAAGAGCCTGATGGCGGTGGCTCGCAAAGACGTCGTGCTGTCGGCCGGCTGGAACGAGGACATGTTCCGCCGAATGGGTGAGATCGCCGGCAGCGCGACGGCAAATCAGGTCGAATTCCGGACGCTGCCGGTGGTCCGCTACGACAACATCAACGGCCAAGACGTCAACATCATCGACCCGGCCGCGATCAAGGCCGAGGTGGCGTCGGCGATCGGCGTCGACTCCTCGACAAGCTCGTCGCCGACGACGGCCGCCAAACCGAATCCGTCCACTGCCGTCGACGTGGTCAACGCCGGCAGCATGAGCGGCCTTGCCAGCCAGGTGTCTCGCGCGCTGAAAAAGTATGGCTACACCTCGGTTCAGGCGCGTGACCGCGACTCCGGCGACCCGAGCACCAGCACCATCCAGTACGGCGTGGGCGCCGAAACCGACGCCCGCAACATCGCTGGCCTGCTCGGCATGGACACGCCAAACCAGCCTGATTCCAGCATGCAGCCCGGACACATCCGCGTGACCGTCGATAACAACTACGCGATGCCGACGCTGGACGAATCCATCGACGATTCCTCCTCGTCGTCGTCCAGCACGACGACGTCGAGCAAGAGCAGCAGTTATCCGGGTTCCGGCTACGGCACCAGCACCGACCCGACACCCGATCAGGGCAAGCCGATCGACGGCGGCGGGGTGCCGTGCGTTAACTAGCGGCCAGGCACGTCTCAGGCGTGCGTGCCGCCGTCCATCCGAATTTCGGTGCCGGTGATCCAGGCGCCGTCGTCGGACACCAGCATGGCGATCACACCGGCGACCGCATTGGGTTCGGCCATCCCCGCCCCGCTGGATTCCGTTGTGGTGGGCAGGATCGGCATCAGCCGCGGAAACAGCGACCAGTCCGCGTCTTTCGGGATGTATCCGCCGGTGGCATCGGTGATCCCGGACTTGATGCTGCCCGGTGCGACGCACGCCGCGCGCAGACCGTCCTTGGCATATTCCAGCGCCAAGGAGTGGGTGAACGCCTGGATTCCACCCTTGCTCGCGGCGTAGGCGGCCATGTACGGGTGGGCAAACGACGCCGACGTCGAGCTGAAGTTCACGATCGCGCTGCGCGGATTCGCCAGCAGCGCCGGCAGCGCTTCCCGTACTACCAGAAAAGTACCGGTCAGGTTGACGTTGATGATCTGATTCCACTGGTCGAGGCTGGTTTGGTGGGTATGCCAGGCACGCAAAATCCCGGCCGCGTTGACCAGCGAATCCAGGCCACCGAGCTTCTCGACGGCCGAACTGACACCGTCGATCACCGAATCCTCGCTGCCGACGTCGATCGGCGTCGTGGTGAGCCGCTGCGCCGTCGCTTCCTCCTCGGCACGGGCCTGGGTGGCGCTCAGACCATCGGCCGAGATATCGGCGGCCACCACGCTGGCGCCTTCGCCCAGCAACCGCAACGCGGTCGCCCGGCCGATCCCCGAAGCGCCGCCCGTCACCAGGATCCGCTGGCCGTCAAGTCTTTTCATGGTTTGGCGACCACTCCGCGCAGCGCGTCGGCGCCGAACATCTGCACCATCATGGATGAGTAGTCCGGGCCCCGGCGCAGGATGTGACCGCCGTCGACGTTGATGCACTGCCCGGTAATCCACTGCGCCGCGTCACTGAGCAGGAACATGGCCAGGTTGGCGACGTCCTCGACCTCACCCACACGCGGCAGCGGGGTGCAGAGAGCGTAGTCGGCGCTGATCTCCGGCGACTGAATGACGCTTGCATCAACAAGATCGGTGCGAATCAGCCCCGGTCGGACGCTGTTGACCCGCACCCACGACGGCCCGAGTTCGTCGGCGGCCAGCATCATCATGTGATCGATGGCCGATTTGGTGACGCCGTAGGGCCCGAACCAGCGGTGCGTGTTGCTGGCCGCGATCGAGGAGATCCCCACGAACGAGCCGCCACCGCCGCGCACCAGTTCACGCCCGACGTGCTTGAGCACGTACATGGTGCCGTTGATGTTGAGGTCGACGGTGTTTCGCCACGCCTCCGAGTCGGTGTGGGTGATCGGTCCGACGGTCAGCGAGCCGCCCGCGCAGTGCACCGCACCATCCAGCTTGCCGTGCCACGCCGTTGCGGCGTCGACAGCACGGGTGACCTCGTCCTCATTGGTGACGTCGGCGGGCTCGTAGCGGATCGCGCCGCCGTTACCGGCGCTGTCGGCGAGCGCCCGGACCTCCTCGACGGCGCCCGCCAGGCGGTCGGCGTTGCGCCCGACGATCATGACCGAGGCCCCGGCCACAACCAGCCCCGCGGCCACGCCCTTGCCGATTCCACTGCCGCCACCGGTGATCAAATACGTCCGGTCTTCGAAAGATAGCTGCACGCGAGGCCCTCTCAAACTGGAACAGGTTCTAGCTATAGAACCATGTGACCCCCGCCACGATCATCGCTGCCCCCGCCGAATTGGCCTTGCTCGGAAGCGGGCGATCGAGCGGCCGGTGCTACGGCGTATCGCGGCGAGCCACCTTGGTCGGCTTCGCGTTGCGCCAGTCCTCGACATGCGGCGGCTGGCCGACCGGCCACCTGTTCTCGTTGAACGCCGCCCAGTGCGCATGCCCCAACAGATGAACGTGGAACGCGTGCCGAAGCGCCTCGGTGTAACCCATCGCGTCGGAGGCGGCGTTGACCGAATCCTTGATCAGCAGCGACGCCATGGTCGGTCGCTCGGCGATGCGCCGCGCGAATTCCAGTGTCTTTTGCTCTAATTCGTCGAGCGGGAAAACCTTGGACACCATGCCCAGCCGGTACGCCTCGTCAGCGTCCACCGAATCACCGGTCAACAAAAGCTCTTTGGCCTTGCGTGGCCCGAATTCCCAAGGGTGAGCGTAGTATTCGACACCCGGCATCCCCAGCCGGACCGCGACCACGTCGCTGAACTTCGCGTTGTCGGCCGCGACGATCAGATCGCAGGCCCAGATCAACATCAGGCCGGCCGAGATCGCGTTACCCTGCACCTGGGCGATCGTGATCTTGCGCAGATCACGCCAGCGACAAGTGTTTTCGAAGAAGTAGTGCCACTCCTGGTGATACAGCTTCTCCATGATCGGCTCGAGCGTCGCGCCCCGCGAGCGGAAACTCGGATGCTGCCCCGGTCCGGGTGCACGCTCCGCCAGGGCCTGCTCGGAGCCCAGGTCGTGGCCGGCGGAGAAGTTCTTGCCGCGCGCCGCCAGGATCACCACGCGAACGGTGTCGTCGGCCTCGGCACGACCGAATGCTTCGTCGAGCGCAACCAGCAGCCCGCGACTCTGCGCGTTGTGGGCGTCGGGGCGGTTAAGCCAAATCCGCGCGATGCGGCCCTCATCGAGGGTTTCATAGGCCACCAGCTCGTTGGCGCTGGCGTTGCCCGCCGCAGCGTCGGCTTGCTCGGACACTGTCATTCCGCCCACCTCGTTCGTCGTTGAATCCGCCTTGTTTACACATTACGGCGAGTGTGTAAGCGAAGCCGAGTTGGGTTGTGCCGGCTGAATTACGGCTGGTCGAGTGCGGCGGCGAGCAGCGCGGCGGCGGATTTGAGCAGGCCCAGCGAGCGGGCAAGTTCCGCGTTCTCTTGCTTCAATCGATCGAGTTCGGAGGAGCCTTCGGAGGCGACGGCCGCGGTGGCCTCGCTCCGGCGGGTCCGCTCGTGGACGGTTTCGGTCAACGTATTGCCGAGCGTGTCGGTGACTGCCCGAATCGCCATCCGCTCCATGTCATGTCGCCCATGGACCGCGGCGACAGCCCGCGTCTCCTCGAGGTGCGCGGACCCGTTGACCGCGGCCGGCCGCGGCACGGCCCTCAACTGCTGGCGCGCCACCTGCCCGGGTGCGGCCTCCGCGCCGGAGGCGACCGCGTGCGGCTGCTCCAGCAGGTGGTGCAGTTCGGCCTCCTGCTGTTCGAGCTCCGACTCCCGCTCGGCTAGCTGGGATTCCTGCTGCTCTAGCTCGGCTTCGTGCTGGCGAAGATCGGACTCCCACTGGTTGAGATCGGCTTCCCGACGGCGCAGCTCGGACTCCCGCTGAGCGAGCTGGGCTTCATGCTGCGCGACTTCAGCCTCGTGCTGGGCGAACTGGGCCTCACGCTGCGCAACCTGGGCTTCCCGATAGCGAAGCTGGGCGACCTGCTGGGGAAGCGGCGTTCCCCGGTGGGCGAGCTGGCTCTCCTGGTGGCGGATCTGGTCTTCGTGCTTGCGAATTTCGACTTCGTGCCTGCGGACTTCGGCCTCGTGCTCGTGCAGAATGGCTTCCCGCTGGGCGAGCTCGGCTTCCCGCTTCTTGAGCCCCCCGTCGCGGTTGCGCAGCTCGGCGTTGCGGTGGCGCAACTCGGCGTCTTCCTCGATGTGGCGAGTCAGCTCTTGCTCGACCAGGTCGATGAACAGATCGACTTCCTGCTCGCTGTAGCCACGCTTACCAATGCGCGCCCTGGAGAACGCCACATTGTGAACATCGGCCGGCGTGAGAGCCATTGTTCTTCTCCCGAAGTCATCGACGTCAGCGCAACGCCAATATGTGGTGCGCTGCGGCTTAGAATAATGCCTTTGTCGCGATGGCATCCTGGTTTGCCTTTGAACAACTGGACATCAGTCAGTAGACAGACAGGTAAGACGCACAGCGGTTACCGCGAAGCGACCAGCCAGACCACCGCACAGCCGCGTCTTTCCACGTCGCAACCCTAACCGGGGAGCGCGTTGGCCCACCTCGGGGCCTTACTCGACCGTCGTGTGCGGCCCGCCCGAACCTCCCCGGACACCCGGCGCCGGGGCCACCGCGAACGTTCGCCGGGACACCGCGCGAAATCGCCTCCCGGAATCTGCTGAATGCGTATCTTCTGATTTAAATCCGGGACTTTGCTTGGCCACCAGGCGCAACGCCGACGACCGAATCTCAGCTGAGAAGAATTCGGATTGTTAACAATCCAACTTATTTGCGTGAACAAACGGCTGCGCAAAGGTTTCGGCCAGGTGAGCGACCGGGGTAAACCGCGTTTCGCGGTCGAGACGACCCCGCACCGCCCCGGACAGCTGCGGGCGAATATCGGAGTCGCATAGAGTTGTCCCATGCCTACAAAATCTGACCCTGGCGAAATCGGCGATGTCGAGCCGCTGGCCGACAGCACCGCCAACCAGGCCAGGCGCGTCGTCGCCGCCTACGCGAACGACGCCGACGAGTGCCGCGTTTTCTTGTCCATGCTCGGTATTGGACCGGCGAAACTCGACGCTTAAATGGCTCCCCGGGGCAGCCAGAGCTCGAAGACCGCAGACTTCGGGAATGCCGACTTTGTGGTGGTCGCCAATCGCCTGCCGGTTGACTTGGAACGGCTGCCCGACGGCACCACGACCTGGAAACGCAGCCCGGGGGGATTGGTCACGGCCTTGGAGCCGTTGCTTCGCCGCCGCAGCGGGGCCTGGGTCGGCTGGCCGGGCTTGGTATCCGGGCAAGTCGACGACGAGATCGACGTCGACGACGAGCCCATCGCTCAAGATGACCTGCAGCTTTTCCCGGTGCGCCTGTCCGCCGACGACGTCGCCCAGTACTACGAGGGTTTCTCGAACGCCACGCTGTGGCCGCTGTATCACGACGTCATCGTCAAGCCGATCTACCACCGCGAATGGTGGGATCGCTACGTCGAGGTCAACCAGCGCTTCGCCGAAGCCACCTCCCGCGCGGCCGCCCGCGGCGCGACGGTATGGGTCCAGGACTACCAATTGCAGTTGGTCCCGACAATGCTGCGCACCCTGCGGCCCGACCTGACCATCGGCTTCTTCCTGCACATCCCGTTCCCCCCGGTCGAGCTGTTCATGCAGCTGCCGTGGCGCACCGAGATCATCGAGGGCTTGCTCGGTGCCGACCTGGTCGGGTTTCATCTGGTCGGCGGCGCACAGAATTTCCTGTTCCTGTCCCGGCAACTGGTGGGCGCCAACACCTCCCGTGGAGCCGTCGGCGTGCGGTCGCGGTTCGGTGAGGTCGAGCTGACGGATCGCAGGGTTCGGGTGGGTGCCTTTCCCATCTCCATCGACTCGGGCGCTCTCGACCAGACGGCACGGCATCGCGACATCCGGCGCCACGCGAAAGAAATCCGTGCGGAGTTGGGCAACCCACGCAAGATCCTGCTCGGCGTCGACCGCCTCGACTACACGAAGGGCATCGACGTTCGGCTGAAAGCCTTTTCGGAACTGCTCGCCGAAGGGCGCATCAAACGCGACGACACGGTGCTGATCCAGCTGGCCACACCGAGCCGCGAACGCGTGGAGAGCTACCAGATTCTGCGCAACGACATCGAACGCGAAGTCGGCCACATCAACGGCGAATACGCCGAAGTCGGCCACCCGGTGGTGCATTACATCCATCGCGCGGTTGCCCGCGACGAGCTCATCGCGTTCTTCGTGGCCAGCGACGTCATGCTGGTCACCCCGCTGCGGGACGGGATGAACCTGGTGGCCAAGGAGTACGTCGCCTGCCGCAGTGATCTCGGCGGTGCACTCGTTCTATCCGAATTCACCGGCGCCGCAACCGAACTACGGCAGGCCTACCTGGTGAACCCACACGACCTCGAGGGCGTCAAGGACGCGATCGAGGCAGCGCTCAACCAGTCGGCTGACGAAGGGCGCCGCCGGATGCGATCCTTGCGACGCCAGGTTCTTGCTCATAACGTGGACCGCTGGGCACGGTCGTTCCTCGATGCCCTCGCCGAGGCGCATCCGCCGGGCGCGAATTAGCGGCGGCAGACCCATGGTGTTGCCATCAAAGCGCTGTGATACTCAATGCAGCGTGCAGGGAAGGCCCGAAGGGAGGGCACAGTGAAAATCCGTCGCGCGCTGGCCGCTGGAGCCGGCGTCTTCTCAGCAGTGGCAATCGGAATCGCGCTGGAGTCTGGCGAGCCGGCGCTTGCGGTCGGACCGCCGCCGGACGGCACCTACACCTACAACGAGGCCGGTGTCTCGGGGGTGACCTGGACCGTCACGACGCTGTGCGATCAAGTAAACGGAAGCCGCTACTACAAGGACTATTCCAACCCGGATATTCAGGCGGATTTTTGTGCGCTCAACATAGTGAGCTCGACCAACCAACGGATCACCCGGCAAGACAAGCTGCAGAACTACAGCGGGCGCGCCCGACTGGTGAGCCAACGTTGGACCTTCAAAGTAGATGTGGCCGACGGCCTTTCCTGCCCGGGCGGCGGCACCGGGCCGTCGACGGACACCTACGCATTCGACGACGGGTCGCTCACCGGCACGCACACCAGTTTGCACGGTGCCGTATGTGGCCTCGAACCGGCGATGAGCAAGCAACCGTTCTCGCTGGTACTCAACGGGCCTCCGCCCAGTCCCATCCAGCGGTATCCGTTGCAATGCAACGACCTTGCAATGTGCTTCTAGAAGGGCTTCGGTCTGCGACTAGATCGGCGTGATGTAAGCGATCAGCCATTTGTCGCCGATCCGCTTGAAGTCCACCCGTAATCGGCTGCCGTCATAGAGCGGCTGCCGCGTCTTGTCCGTCACCGTACGGTTCAGGTAAACCATCACCGACGCCGACTCGCGCTTCGCGGACATGACCCCGACGCCGACCACGTTTGCCTGGACGACCACCTCGCGCTTCTTCGCCTCCGGGATGATCTGCGCATTGGCGCTTTTCTGAAACTCCTGGCGGTAGTCAGGGGTCAGCAGCGGATACGCCGCGGCGAGGCTACGTTCGACGGTCTGATAGTCGTAGGCGAAGACCTCGGGAATCTCCTTGGCAGCCAACTGAGGCAACAGCGCCCGGGCCGTCTGCTCGCCACGAGACTGCACCCGGTCCCAATAGAACCAGCCGGCGGCAGCGGACAACCCGACGATGCCGGCGACCAACAGCCAACCCGCGACCGCCAGCGACCACCGGCGCCACCGCATCAGTTGCCCCCGTCCGGATACTTCAGGTCGTATCCGGTCATCTGCCCCCGCTCGTCCTCATGCACGATGACCCGCAGCCGATACGGCATGGATGGCTTGTGGACTCCGTCGATGTCGGCCACGGTGACGCGCACCGACACCAGAACCGACGCGTTGTCGGTGACTGAATCGATGGCCTCGAGAGCGGCGCCGTTGATGACGGTTTCCGATGTCGCGTTGGTGGAGCGGAACAGGCCTTTGAGGTTCTCGATGTTGTTGTTGGCGCCCAGCATTCCGCGCAGCGGGCCGCTGGTGCCGTTGTAGAACCGGTTCACGCTCTCGTCGATGTTGTCCTGCTTGTAGCTGAACATGTTGACCACAGTCTGCGTGGCGGTGTCGACGAAGCGCTGATCACGGGCTTGCGCCGCTTGGGCGTGCCGATGCTGGACGACCAGGATGGCCAGGCAAGCGGCCAGGCCGCCCAATGCCAACAGCGCGGCGGCTGCCGAGATCCATCTGACCAGGACGCGGTGCGGCTGCCGCCGTGGCGGGGGCTTGACGGCCTTGGGGGTTTTGACGCGCTTGGCCGGGTGCTTCTGCTCGGTTGGGACGTCGGCCTGGACGGTAGTTGCCGCGCCCGACGCACCCTTCGCCGGGCCCGCCGGACGCGATGCCCGCCGGCGAACGCGTTGCGTCGAGGATCGCTCCTCATCAACGGGAGAAGCCACTACATCGGCCTTGGATCAAGCATGAGGTCCACCCAATTCTCGGCGCTGGAAGCGCCGTTCGCGCCGGACGCGAAAATACCAGTGCCGCCTGCCGGGTCCCTGAAGGCTCCGGTGGTTTGGTCGTAGGTGGTGTAGGCCGGGCCGCTGGCCTGCGGTTGCGGGCCGGCCGGCGGTGGCGGCAGCCACTTCGGATACGGGATCTGCGGCGGCACCGGCGGGACTCCTGGCGGCATCCACGACGGGTTGCCCGGCGGCGGCCCGCTGTCGTTGGGTGGCGGCGGGTCGAACGCCGGCTGACGCGGCACCGGCCCGGGACCGGGCACTACGCCGGGTGGGGGCGGCCCCGCGATGGGTACACCCGGATCAGGATCAGCGCCCGGTGGGATATACGGAAACTTGTTGGGCGGCAGCGTGTTCAGGCCATTTGTTTCCGGCGTGTTGTACGGAACCGGCGGCCCGCGCCAGGGATTGCGACCAACCGGCACATAGCCTTTCGGGTCACGACACAGCTCAATCGTCGGTGCCCGTTTGCCGGGGAATTCCTGGCACGGATAGTTCCGGGCGCCGCGCACGGTACTGGGATCGTTCTGAGCGACCTTGCAGTACATGTCCCTCGGGAGCTCACGCACCGTCTCATCGGCAGGTGTCCGCATCAACGGCGGCGGCAGGAAACCTACCGCACACGGCGGCGGGTCGTTGAGGTCGAGCTTGAAGTCCAGCTTGCCGCCCTCGTCGAGAGGAGGACCACCCGCCATCGTGATGATCGCGGCGAACAAGGCCGGCAGAACCACCAGCAGTTGTTCGATCGACTTGTGGTAGATCACGCCGACCCGGCCCAGGTTCGCCAGGCTGGCGGCCAGCGCCGGGAAAGAGGGGCGGATACCGGAGAACGCGGTACTGGCCTCGTCCGCCGCGCCGGGGGCGTTCGCCAACGTCGAGCGAAGCTGCGGGTCGGCCTGGTGCACCTCAGAGGTGAACCGCGCCAGCCCATCTGACAGCGACTTGATATCAGCGCCGGCACGAATCTGGGATTCCAGGAACGGACCCGCCTGGTCGATCAGCTGTGCGACTTGCGGATAGTTGGTGTTGGCCTCGTCGACCAGCAACCGGGCCGACTCGATCAACCGGGCCAGCTCGGGTCCGGAGCCGTTGGCGGCGATGAACGTCTCGTGTAGCAGTTCCTTCAACCGGGTGTCGCCGAGGCTGTTGACCAGCGTCTCCGCCCGCTTCAGCAAGTCGGCGACATCTTGACCGATCCGGGTGTTCGCCCGATCGATCCGAGATCCGTTGTGCAACTTGGCCGATGCCGGATGACTTGGCGGCACCAGGTCGATGTACTGCTCACCGACGGCCGACACACTCTTGACGGTGGCGGTGACGTTCGACGGGATGGGTGTGCCGCTGTTGAGTCGCATTCCGGCGGTAACGCCGCTGGAATTCAAGGTCACTGACTCGACTCGGCCGACCGCGACGCCACGGTAGGTGACGTTGCCGTTCTTGTACAGACCGCCTCCGGCGACGAAGTCGGCTGTCACTGCGTAGGTCCCGATGCCGAACGTAGCCGGCAGCCGCAGGTAGTAAATCGACATGATGATCAGCGTGATGGCGGTGATCACCGCGAATATGGCGAGCTGAATTTTGGTCAGTCTGTCTATCATCTGCGCCGCCCCTTATTGTCCGGACGCCGTACCGGGCGGAATCTTGAACGGATCGGCCGCCTGTCCAGACAGGTTGGCCAGTTCGCCGGTCAAGAAGTCGGGCGCGTTGAGAATCTCACCCATGTGCATCATGTTGGGATCAAGTGCATACGAGGTGGTGAAGAATGTCTCACCGATCCGGCGCAAGGTGAGGTCGAAGGTGGTGAACACGTTGAGGTAGTCGCCACGCACGGCCTGTTTGATGCCGTAGTTGGGGAAGGGGAACGTCAACAATATCTGCAGCGAGGTGACCAAATTCTTCCGGTTGTCGTTGAGGGCTTTCACGACCGAATACAGGGCCTTGAGGTCTTCGGCGAAGTCCACCTTGGTTTTTGACAACACGTTCGAGGTCACCGTCGCGAGCTTCTTCAGCGCGGCGAACGCGTCAACGATGTGGTCCCGATTCTTGTTGAGTACGCGCAGCGCTTCAGGCAGCGTGTCCAGCGCCCGGGCCAGGTTGTCCTTGTCGCGCGCCAGCGTCGCGGAGAATCGGTTCAAGCCTTCGGCCGCGTTGATGATGTCGCCGATCTGTCGATTGAGTCCCGCAGTCAGCTCAGACAATCGGGGGATCAGGTCGACGAACTGGCTTTGCCGGCCCGCGAAGGCCTGGTAGGTCTCATCGGTGATCTCGCCCAGCGCACCGATATTGCCCTTGTTGACCACTACACCGAGGGCGGAAAACACTTCTTCGGTGGTGGGAAACCGGCCCGTGTTGGCCTCGGCGATCTTCGACCCGTTCACCAGCCTGCCGGTCGCCGGCTTATCCTTCGGGGCGGCCAAATCGATGTGCAACGAACCCAGCAATGACGTCTGGGCGACCGTCGCGATCGCATTGGCCGGCAACACCACACTTTTCTCCAGCGCCAATTTCACTGCGGCATAGAAGGATCCGTCAGACCGTTGCTCAGCCGAAATACCAGAGACACTGCCGACCGTGACATCGTCGACCATGACCGGTGAGTTCTGCGGCAACGTCGCCACGTCGGGCATTTCGACGGTGATCGTGTAGGCACCACTGCCATGCCCGGCGGTACCGGGCATCGATAGGGAGTTCAGGCCGCCGAACTGACAACCAGCGAGCAGCACGCTGCCCGCCGCCAAAGCACTGCCGCGCAACATGATTCGCCTCATCCGCCTGCCCCCTGGCCGTTCTGCAGCCCGGCCGAAGGCCCCTGGACCGGCGCGGGACCCGGCAGCGGGCCGAACGCGGACCCGGGGGCGGGGCCTGGGGCAGGCGCGGGGTTTCCCGCCGGGGGCCCCGGCTGCGGACCGGCCTGGGGGGCGGTCGGCACCAGCAGGGCTTGCAGATCCGCCGGATTCTGGGTGGGAGCCCGCGGAGCCCCTTGCGCGGGTATCCACGTCAGCTGCGGAATCGGCGTCTGCGCCTTGGCCTCGGTGGCAGGAGTGTCGTAGATGATCTGGCCCTTGTACGCCGTGATCGTGTTGAGCGGGTGGAACATAACCGGCGGATAATTGACCGCCAGCCGGCGCAGCACCGGCCCCAGCCGCTCACGGCAGAGTTCGGCGCGGCGGTAATAGTCAGGTGCTCTCGGCCCGGCGGCGGTTTCGAAGGAACCGCCACAGATAAATTGCACCGGGTTGGCGAATTCAGGTATCGACAACAAGCCGTTCAGCGTGCCCTGCGCCGGGTCATAGATGTTGTAGAAGTTTGCGATACCGGGGCCCGCGACGTGCAGCACCTGCTCGATGTTGTCGCTCTGGTCGCTCAACGTCTTGGCGAAGTCGTTGAGCTGGTTGACGGTATCGACCAACGTCGAGTTGTTTTCGTGCAGGAATCCGCGGATGTCCGAGAGCGCCTTATTGAGAGTGCCGAGCGTCCCGTCGAGATGGCGTGAGCTGTCGGCGAGCACCTGCGATACCGAAGCGACGTTCCCGGCGAACTGCACGATCTGTTCGTTGCTCGCCGACAATGCGTTGACCAGAACCTGCAAGTTCTTGACCGTACCGAAGATGTCGCCGCGTGAATCCCCCAGTCGCCCGGCGATTTGCGAGAGTTCACGCAACGCGTTGTGGAACGACTCACCCTTGCCGTCGAACGTGTCCGCGGCCTGGTTGATGGCCGCGCCCAACGGCCCCTGCATCGATCCGGCCGTCGGACCCAGCGAGACAGCCAGTTGAGTCAGCGCCTCCTTGACCTCGTCCCATTCCACCGGCACCGCGGTGCGGGTCAGGTCGATGCTGCCGCCATCCGGCAGCACCGCTCCGCCGCTGTATGTCGGAGTGAGCTGAATGAAGCGGGCCGACACCAGGTTTGGCGACATGATGACCGCCTTGGCATCCTTCGGGATCTTCACTTCGTCGGAGACCGACATGGTGATCTTGACGTCGGAAGGTCGCGGTTCGATCGAGTCGATCGTGCCTACCGGGACCCCAAGGATGCGGACCTGATCTCCGGGGTACAGCCCGACCGCGGAGGTGAAGTAGCCGACGACTTTTCGGCCACCGCCGTTGGCCGAAGACAGTGCGTACACCCCGCCGATCAGCACCGCGACCAGCGCGATGAGGGTAATGTTGCGCAGCCCCCGGCCGCCGAAAGTCCGCTTAATCATCAAGGTTCCGCATCATGGTGACTTCGGCCTGATGACCCAGCGTTCCTGGATCAACCCGCGCAGGTAGTCGGCGAGGCTGGCCGGCAGCTTGCCCGGCTGATAGAAGACGTCGAACATCGCAGCCAGCAGCGGCGCCGGGATAACGCCGTACACGTTGACGTTGAATCCGGGTCCTGACCCGACAACCTCGCCGAGTTCGGTCGCATAGGTTGGCAGCCGCTTGAGGGCCTCGGTGATGTAGTCGCGGCGCTCATTGAGATTGCTCAGCACGTCATTGAGCTTGCTCAGTGCGGGGCCGAATTCCTTGCGGTTGTCGGCGACGAAGCCGGAGATCTGGGTCGAGACATCGCTTATGCCCCCGATCAATTGGGCCAGCGCGGCGCGTCGCTCGTCGAGCGCGGCGAACAACTGGTTACCGTCGTCGACCAACTTGTTGACCTGATCGGCTCGCTGCGACAGCACGCCCGTCACCGATTTCGCATGGGCCAGCAGGCCTTGCAGAGCTTCGTCACGGCGGTTCAGGGTGCGCGACAGCGATGCCACTCCGTCCAGCGCGCCGCGTAGCTCAGGGGTGGCATCGTGCAGGGTGTCGGTGAGGACGTTCAAGGCTTGTTCGAACTGCGGTTTGTTCAGGTTGTTCGCGTTTTGACCCAAATCTTCGAGCGCGCCGGCCAGCGTGTACGGCGTCGTCGTCCGGCTCAGGGGAATGGTGGTCGCCTTGCCGTGACCCGCCGGAGTCACCGCAATGGAGCGCTCACCGAGGATGGTGTCGGTGCGGATCGCGGCCAGTGATTGGTCACCGACCGTGACGTGCCGGTCGACGGAAAAGGTCACCTTGGCGCTGTCGCCGGCCAGACCGACCGACTGCACCTTGCCGACCTTGAAGCCCGACACGTAGACGGCGTTGCCGGGCGAGATGCCGCCGGCGTCGGTGAAGTAAGCGTCGTACGTCTTTCCCTGTGGGTAGAACGGCAAACTGGAGTAGCCGAAGGCGATCAACACGACACAGATCACCAACACCACGCCGAATACCCCGGTGCGCAGCGGGTCGCGTTCGTGCTTTGGATTACTTGACAAAAGCGCACCTCCCTTGGCTGGGATCCACCTGGCCGCCGAGGGGCAAGAGGATGTCGCCGCCGGCCGGTCCGTTGATCTTGATCGTCACCGAGCAGAAGTAGATGTTGAAGAACGACCCGTAGGCACCGAGTGCGGCCAGACGCAGATAATCCTCGCCGAGTTGTTCGACGTCGTTGTCCACCTCGGCCTTGCGGTTGTCGATTTCGGTGGCCAGGGGCCGGGTGTTCTCGAGGACGCCCTGTAGCGGCCGGCGTGAATTCTTCAGCAGCTCAGTGAGGTCCGTAGTTGTCGACGCCAGGGGCGGAATGGCTCCCGCGATCGTGTCCTTGTTCTTGGCCAGTCCGCTGATCAATTGCTGCAACTGGTCGACGCTGGCCGAGAATTGCGCACTTTTTTGATCGATGGTTCCCAACACCGTATTGAGGTTGGTGATCGCGTCACCGATCAGCTGGTCACGCTGACCCAGCGCCGTCGAGAAAGCGCTGGTGTCGGCCAGCACGTTCGACAACGCTCCACCCTGGCCCTGCAACAACTCGATGATGGCGCTGCTGATCGTGTTGACCTTGTCGGCATCCAAGCCCTTGAGCACCGGCCGCAGTCCACCCAGCAGCGCATCCAGATCCAGCGCAGGCTGGGTGTGTTGGGCGTTGATCGTCGCGCCCGGAGCCAGCTTGCGCAGCTCCCCCGGCCCCGAGGTGATTTCCAGGAACCGGTCACCAACCAGGTTTTCGTACCGGATCACCGCGCGGGTCGACGAGTACAGCGTGTAGCGACTGTCGACGACGAACGCCACGTCGACGCTGTTGTCGGAGTTGAGTTTGATGTCGGACACCGAACCGACCGGCACCCCGGAGATGCGGACCTTCTGGCCGGATTTCAACCGAGACGCGTCGATAAAGGTTGCGTGGTAGGTACTTTCGGGACCGAACCGGAAGTCACCGAAGACCACCACCAGGCTCGCAGCCACCAGCAGCATCGCCACCGCGAAGAGGCTGACCTTGATCACCATCGACCGGTGCGACGGCATCTCCGAACTCGCCATCAGAAGTCGTCCCGTTCCGCGAAAGAGCCGTGGAACAGGAACTGTAGCGTCGACGGTGCGTCGAACTGCAGTTCGGTGAACGGCTCGTACGGGATATTGGCGTTATCGGTGACCAGGAACGGCGCACGGTACCAGGACCCGCCGTTCTGCTTGTTCGGGATGTCGGGCAATCCTCGGCAGTTCGGACCTCCGGAAGCGTTGACCTGCGGCAGGGACTCCGGATACGTGTACGCCGGTGCACCCAGGATGAAGCTCGACGACGTGAACAGGCCGGCTTTGCGAACACCGAGAATCGGTCCGAACTCCTTGAGGCCGCGGTCGATACCCGCGAACAGGCACCCAAATTCGGGTGAGTAGTCGGAGGCCACCTTGAGTGGGGCCCGCAACCTGTTGAGGGCGGCGATCAGATCTTGTTCGGCCGGCGCCAACGTCTCATAAGCGTTGTTGGACAGGCCAATTGTGGCCAACAAGGTGTCATTGAGATTCTTCTGCTGGTCGACGACCGTCTTGTCGATGGCGGGGAGGTTGTCGAAAATCGTATTCAGGTCCGGGGCGGCGTCAGCGTAGATGTTGGTGACAACCGCCGTCTTGCGGAAATCCTCCTGCAGGGCAGGCAGCTTCGGATTCGCTTGTCTTGTCAGCGTATTCAAGCCGGAGAACAGGGCGCCCAGGTCGTCGCCATGACCCCGCAAACCTTCGGCCAGCGCACTCAACGTCCCGTTCAATTCGACCGGGTCGACCTTGTGCAGCAGCTCCATCAGCGATTGAAACAAGGTGTTGACTTCCAACTGCACCGCCGAGGCCTCAACGTGCGCATCCGGACGCAGCGATGTCGGCGATGGCTTCTGGGGCGCAAGGAATTCCACCGACTTGGCGCCGAAGATGGTGTTGCCCGCGATATGCACCGCCGCGTTGGAGGGGATGTAGCTCATGGCATCGCTGTTGATGGCCAACGTCAGGCGCGCCTGATCGCTGCTGTAGGTGATGTCGGTGACCTTGCCGATCTGGATGCCGCGGTACTTGACCTTGGCGCCCTTGTCCATCACCAGCCCGGCCCGCGGTGCCGCGACGGTAACCGTGTCGGTGGAGGTGAAAGCCGCTGTGTACGAAAGGTAAGTCAGCACGGTAAACGCCACCAACAAACTGGCCAGCAGCGCCGCTGCCAGCCGGACATTTGTACGTCGCGCTCCGCCCTCTGCCATATGTTTTAAGCGATCCCCTTACCCAGAGAGGTTGAAGTTACCGGATGCGCCGTAGACCGCCAGCGAGATGAACAAAGTAATGACGACCACGACGATCAGCGAGGTCCGCACCGCCTGACCGACCGCGATGCCCACGCCAACCGGCCCACCGGTGGTGTTGTAGCCGTAATAGGTATGGACCAGCATCACCGCGATGGACATCACGATGGCCTGCAGGAACGACCAAAGCAGGTCCGACGGGATGAGGAAGGTATTGAAGTAGTGGTCGTAGAGACCTGCCGACTGACCGTTGATGAAAACCGTGGTGAATCGGGCCGCGAAAAACGCGGCGAGAACCGACAGCGAATACAACGGAATGATCGCAACCAGGCCGGCGACCAGCCGAGTCGACACCAGGTAGGACACCGAGTGCACCGCCATGCATTCCACCGCGTCGATTTCCTCGGATACCCGCATGGCACCCAACTGGGCAGTGGCACCGGCACCGATCGTCGCTGCCAGCGCGATGCCGGCGATCACCGGAGCGACAACGCGCACGTTCAGGAACGCCGACAGGAAGCCGGTCAGCGCCTCGATACCAATGTTGCCCAGTGAGGAATAACCCTGCACGGCAATGACCCCACCGGAGGCCAGCGTAAGGAATGCCGCGACGCCGACCGTCCCCCCGATCATCACGAGTGCCCCGGCGCCCAGC
Organism: Mycobacterium sp. Aquia_216; assembly: GCF_026723865.1. Taxonomy (NCBI): domain Bacteria; kingdom Bacillati; phylum Actinomycetota; class Actinomycetes; order Mycobacteriales; family Mycobacteriaceae; genus Mycobacterium; species Mycobacterium sp. Aquia_216. Next base: position 5,803,304 of record NZ_CP113529.1, read on the forward strand.
GTCATCTCGGCAATGAGGCGGATCGTCTCCTTGCGGTAGCGGGTCAGCGCGTTGGGGACATACCGCACGGTTTGGCCGTAGAACAGGGCCTGCTCGCCGAAATCGTCAACCGGGCCCTGGAGTCTCGCCGCGATATTGCGGAACCGGTAAGTGAGGTCGTAACTCATCGCGGCCTCACTTCGTCGAGAACCGCACGCCGATGGCGGTCATCACCACGTTGATGACGAACAGGCAGATGAACGCGTAGACGACGGTCTCGTTGACCGCGTTGCCGACGCCCTTCGGCCCACCCTTGACGGTGAGGCCGCGGTAGCACCCGACCAGTCCGGCCATGACGCCGAACAGCAGCGCCTTGACCTCGGCAAGCACCAACTCGCGCAGGCCGGTTAGTACGGTCAGCCCGTTGATGAATGCACCCGGGTTCACGCCCTGCAGAAACACGGAGAACGCGTACCCGCCGGACAAACCGATGGCGCACACCAACCCGTTAAGCAACAGTGCGACAACGGTAGAAGCCAGAACGCGGGGTACCACCAGCCGGTGGATCGGGTCGATGCCGAGCACCCGCATCGCGTCGATTTCTTCGCGGATGGTGCGCGCGCCCAGGTCGGCGCAGATCGCGGTGGCACCCGCCCCCGCGACGACCAGCACGGTCACCACCGGACCCAGCTGGGTGATGGTGCCGAATGCCGTTCCAGCGCCGGACAAATCGGCCGCGCCGATTTCACGCAGCAAGATATTGAGGGTGAATGCCACCAGGACGGTGAATGGAATCGACACCAACAACGTCGGGACCAATGACACGCGCGCGATCATCCACGTCTGATCCAGGAACTCGCGTCCTTGAAACGGTCGCCGGAAAGAAGCACGGGCTGTATCGATCATCATTTCGAAAAACCCGCCAACAGCACGGGCCGGAACCGAAAGTTGTTCGATCAAACTCGGCACCCCCCCTTTTGCTGCCCACGGCGAAGCCTGTGTGCCGCCGTTGCGTTGTCCATGTTCGCACCCGGCCCCGTGTGAGCCGGATCATATTAACTCAGAAGAAGTTCACAGTGTCAATGAACAGGTTATCTCTGTCTAAAGCGTTAATTTGTCCTGGTCAGCGCCGTCGTGGTATTGCCAATCTGACACACGTTCTACTAGCTGATTGCGCCCCCGGGAAGCGGTATTACGTTGCTATTGCTCCATTAACGCGGTCGCGGAAAAGTTGCGTTCTGGATCTCGACCAGCAAAGTAGTCCTGCAATGTGCTGCTCAGCTGAGCCGGCGCCCAAGCGGCGCCGTCCGCGGTGAACCTGTGTTCCGCGGTCGGAGCTGAGACCAATGTCACTTGAGGTCCGTAGACAATGAACACCTGGCCGTTGACCTCCGCCGCCGCCGGCGACGACAGGAACTGCACCAGGTTCACCACATGATCGGGGGACAGCGGGTCGACGCCGCCTTCCTCTATATCTGCTGCACTGCCGAACACGTCGGCCGTCATCGCGGTGCGCGCGCGGGGGCAGATCGCGTTGGCACAAACGCCGTAGCGACCCAGCGCCCGCGCCGCGGTCAGGGTGAGCGAGATGATGCCGGCCTTGGCGGCGCCGTAGTTGGCCTGGCCCACCGGGCCGACGAGGCCCGCCTCCGACGAAGTGTTGACGATCCGCCCGAAGATCGATCCCCCGGCGTCTTTGGCCCTGCTGCGCCAATAGGTCGCGGCGTTGCGGGTGAGCAAGAAATGCCCTCGCAAATGCACGGCGATGACCTGGTCCCATTCCTCGTCGGACATGTTGAACAGCATCCGGTCACGGGTGATGCCGGCGTTGTTGACGACGATGTCGAGCCCGCCCAGCCCGTCGGCGCAAGACACCAGTTCGTCGGCCGTCGAGCGCTGGCTGATGTCACCGGTCACCGCGACGGCCTTGGAGCCTGCGGCGCTGATCTCGTCGATGACGTCCGAGGCATCCAGCGCGGTGGCGATGTCGTTGACGACCACGGTGGCGCCGAGGCGGGCCAGACCGAGCGCTTCGGCGCGCCCAAGTCCCGCGGCCGCACCGGTCACCACCGCGACCCTTCCGGATAGATCGGTCGCGTTCGTGCTGCTAGTCAATTTATGAATACCTCTAGTTTCGGGGTCGCTCGCCGCTAGTCTTCGCGCAGCAGGGCCGCGCGCGGGCACTCGGCAATCGACTGCTCGGCCAGATCTTCTTGGTCGGACGGAATCGGATCGGTCTTCACGACGGCGTAGTCCTCATCGTCCAGGTCGAAGATATCTGGTGCGATTCCCAAGCACACCGCGTTCCCTTCGCACCGGTCACGATCCACGATCACCCGCACGGCATCCTCCTTGAAGCTGGCCTGGGTCTCGCCCTATGTCCCTTCAGAATGTAGCTCCACCATAGGGCTCGGGTGCATCTGAGGAAACGGTCGCTGGATTCCAAGACTAGAACGTGTTACAACCTCCGAAGACGAAACGGGTAGCCGTTGGTCGAATAGCCGCTTGTCACGTTTACCCAAAGGACGGCTGGAATGCGCATCAGTTACACCCCCGAACAGGAGGAGCTGCGTCGCGAGCTGCGGTCGTACTTCACCGCGCTCATGACGCCGGAGCGCCGTGAGGCGCTGCACTCGACGCAGGGTGAAGTCGGGACGGGCAACGCGTATCGCGACACCGTCGCGCAGATGGGCAAAGACGGGTGGCTCACCCTGAACTGGCCCAAGGAATATGGCGGCCAGGACCGCTCGCCGATGGACTCGCTGATCTTCACCGACGAGGCCGCGGTCGCCGGCGTGCCGGTGCCGTTCCTGACGATCAACAGCGTGGCCCCGACCATCATGGCTTTCGGCACCGACGAGCAGAAGAAGTTCTTCCTGCCCAAGATCGCCGCCGGTGACCTGCACTTCTCGATCGGCTACTCCGAGCCCGGCGCCGGCACCGACCTGGCCAATCTGCGCACCACCGCGGTGCGCGACGGCGACGACTACGTCATCAACGGCCAGAAGATGTGGACCAGCCTGATCGCCTACGCGGACTGGGTCTGGCTGGCGGTTCGCACCAATCCGGAGGCCAAGAAGCACCGCGGCATTTCGATGCTGGCCGTGCCGACGACCGCGGAGGGTTTCTCCTGGACGCCCGTGCACACCATGGCCGGTGTGGACACGAGCGCCACCTATTACTCCGACGTGCGCGTCCCGGTGACCAACCTGATCGGTGAGGAGAACGGCGGCTGGAAGCTGGTGACCAACCAGCTCAACCACGAGCGGGTCGCCTTGGTGTCCGCGCAACCGATCTTCCTGGCCCTGCGTGAGGTTCGCGAATGGGCGCAAAACACCAAGGACGTCGGTGGAGCCCGGCTGATCGACTCGGAGTGGGTGCAGCTGAACCTGGCCCGGGTGCACGCCAAGGTCGAGGTCCTCAAGCTGATCAACTGGGAACTGGCGTCGGCGGAAGGTCATGACTTGGGGCCGGCGGACGCGTCGGCGGCGAAGGTGTACGGCACCGAGCTGGCCACCGAGGCCTACCGGCTGTTGATGGAGGTGCTCGGTACCGCGGCGACAGTGCGTCAGGATTCGCCGGGCGCGCTGCTGCGTGGCCGCGTCGAACGGATGCACCGGGCCTGCTTGATCCTGACCTTCGGCGGCGGCACCAACGAAGTGCAGCGCGACATCATCGGCATGGTCGCCCTCGGCCTGCCCCGCAACCGCTGAGCAGCTCTCTACTCTGCAAAGGACGACACCCTATGGATTTCACGACAACCGAAGCGGCGCACGACCTCGGCGGCTTGGTCGACACCATCGTGGACTCGGTGTGCACGCCGGAGCATCAACGAGAACTCGACGGGCTCGAGCAACGGTTCGACCGGGTCCTGTGGCAGAAGCTGATCGAGGCCGACATCCTCACCAGCGCCTCGGCGTCCGCGCTGGGTGGCGACGGTTTCGGCGCGCTCGAGCAGGTCGCGATCCTGGTTGCGCTGGGCCGCCAGCTGGCCGCCGTGCCGTATCTGGAATCGGTGATGCTGGGCGCCGGAGTGCTGGCGCGATTCGGCTCCGAGGAACTACAGCAGGCCTGGGGCGTACCCGCCATCAAGGGCGAGAAGATCTTGGCAGTCGCTTCCGACGGTGAGATGGGCGAGGGGCCGGTACGGGCAATCCGGTCCGGTGATGGCTATCAGCTGACCGGAACCCGCACGCAAATCGGCTTCGGCCCGATAGCGGATGCCTTCCTGGTTCCTGCTGAAACTGATTCCGGCACCGCCGTTTTCCTGGTGAGCGCCGAAGACGCTGGCGTCACCGTGACCACGCTGGCGACCACCGGGAAGACCAGTATCGGACACCTGGCGCTGGACAGCGTCGCTGTTCACGACGCCCGGCGCGTCGGCGGAAACGAAGTCGCTGCCTGGCTCGGCACGCTCGGAACCTTGGGCCGCACCGCGTATCAACTCGGGGTGCTCGATCGCGGCTTGCAGATGACTGCCGAATACGCCCGCGAGCGTGAGCAATTCGACCGCCCGATCGGCAGCTTCCAAGCGGTGTCGCAACGGCTGGCCGACGGCTACATCGACGTCAAGGGGCTGCGGTTGACGCTCACCCAAGCGGCGTGGAAGGTCTCGGAAGACATCCCCGCCGAGATCGACGTGGCCAGCGCCGCCTTCTGGGCCGCTGACGCCGGGCACCGGGTCGCGCACACCATCGTGCACGTGCATGGCGGCGTCGGCGTCGACACCGATCACCCCGCGCACCGCTACTTCCTGGCAGCCAAGGAGGCGGAGTTCGCATTGGGCGGCGCCACCGGGCAACTGCGCCGGATCGGTCGTGAGCTGGCGGAAACCCCTGCCTAGCTCGTGATTCCCGCTGACCCCACGGTCACCAAACTGTTGGCGCCACTGACCGACATCGACGACCGAGGCGTCTACTTCGAGGAGTCATTCACCAGCTGGCGCGATCACCTGCGACATGCTGCCGCGATTTCGGCGACGCTGCGCGAGCGCCTCGATCCGAACCGGCCGCCGCACGTCGGCGTCCTGCTGGAAAACACGCCGTTCTTCTCCGCGATGCTGGCCGCGGCGGGAATGTCGGGGATTGTGCCGGTCGGACTCAACCCGGTGCGTCGCGGCGAGGCGCTGGCCCGCGACATCAGCCGGGCCGACTGCCAATTGGTGCTGGCCGACTCGAAATCTGCTGCCACACTGGATGATATCGACCATCTGAACGTGGATTCCGCACAGTGGGCCGCCGAAGTCGACGACCATCGCAATGCCGAGTTGAGTTTCCAGTCCGCGAAGGCCGAAGACCTCTTCATGCTGATCTTTACATCGGGCACCAGCGGCGAGCCGAAGGCGGTGAAGTGCAGCCACGGCAAGGTCGCGATCGCCGGAACGACGATGGCACAGCGGTTCGACCTCGGCCGCGACGATGTCTGCTACGTGTCGATGCCGTTGTTCCACTCCAACGCGGTTCTGGTCGGCTGGGCGGTGGCGGCGGCATGTCAGGGCTCAATGGCGTTGCGGCGTAGGTTCTCTGCGTCTGGTTTCTTGCCGGATGTGCGCCGGTACGGCGCCACCTACGCCAATTATGTGGGCAAACCGCTGTCCTATGTGCTGGCCACGCCGGAACAAGCCGACGACGCGGACAACCCGCTCCGCGCGGTGTATGGCAACGAGGGGGTTCCCGCCGACATCGAACGGTTCGGCCGCAGATTCGGCTGCGCCGTCCAGGACGGGTTCGGGTCGACCGAAGGCGGGGTCGCGATCGCCCGCACCCCCGATACGCCGCCGGGCGCATTGGGGCCGCTGACCGAAGGACTGGAGATCGTCGATCCCGACACCGGTAGGCCCTGCGGAGTGGGAGTGGTCGGCGAGCTGGTGAACACCGCTGGCCCCGGCCGTTTCGAGGGTTATTACAACGACGCGGCCGCCGAGGCCGAGCGAATGGCCGGTGGGGTCTACCACAGCGGCGACCTCGCCTACCGCGACGAGGCCGGCTACGCGTACTTTGCTGGGCGGCTGGGTGATTGGATGCGGGTCGACGGCGAGAACCTCGGCGCCGCCCCGATCGAGCGGGTATTGCTGCGATACCCCGACGCGGCCGAGGTAGCCGTGTATGCGATCCCCGATCCTGTGGTGGGCGACCAAGTGATGGCCGCGTTGGTGATGACGCCGGGTAGTGAGTTCGATGCCGAAAAATTCCGGGCCTTCCTGGCCGAGCAGCCCGACCTGGGTCCCAAACAATGGCCGTCGTACGTCAGGATCAGCGCGGAGCTGCCGCGGACGGTGACATTCAAGGTGCTCAAGCGCCAGTTGGCAGCCGAAGGCGTCGACTGCGATGATCGGGTATGGCCGATGCCCCGATAATCCGATGACGTCCCGGCCCCTAGAGCTCGCGCTGGAAGCGAGCTTTGAGCAGCTTTCCGATGTGGTGCCGGCCAACATTGGTGTCGCGATCGCCCGTCCGGACCGGACTTATTCGCTGGGCAGGTGGTGGTCCGGCGTCGCGTGGTCGACCATCAAAGTGCCCCTGGCGATCGCGGCCTTGCGCAGGGATTGGCTCAACGCCCGCGAGCTCGCCGTCAAGGCCATCACCGAATCCGACAACCGCGCATCCGAACAATTGTGGTCACTGCTGGGTGAGCCGGTGGACGCGGCGCGGCAGGTACAGGGCGTCGTCGCCGAAGGCGGCGACACCGCCACCGTCGTCGAATCACGGCGGCTTCGCCGCGGTTTCACCGCCTTCGGCCAGACGGAGTGGACCTTGCAGCGGCAAGCGCGGTTCGCCGCGGAGTTGCCGCTGATCCCCGATGCGGGGGATGTGATCGAGCTGATGGGCGACCTCACTCCCGATCACCGCTGGGGTCTGGCCGCCAATGGCTCTGCGGCAAAAGGAGGTTGGGGCCCCGGCGTGAACGGCGAGTACCTGGTCCGCCAATTCGGGATCTTGTCCACGCCTTCGGGGCAATGGGGTGTGGCGTTGGCGGCCGAAGTCCACGACGGCGGCTTCGAGGCCGGAGTCGAGGTCGTCAACACGGTGATGGACTGGCTCGTCAGCCGGCTTCCCGTGCTGGCCCGTTATTGACCGAACACCGCCGATGCGGCGACTTCTCGACCGTCGAACCCGCTGATGTCTAACCCGTGATCGACGGCACCACCGCGTCGATCAAATGCGGTCCGGGTTCGGCCAAGGCCTCGCGCAGCGCCTCGGCGAATTCCTCGGCGGTGCGCACCCTCCGGGCCGGCACCCCCATACCTTCTGCGATCTTGACGAAATCCATTGTGGGACGGGATAAATCAAGCAGGTCCAGTGCCTTGGGACCTGGCGCCGAACCGGCGCCGACACGTTGCAGCTCGATGCGCAGGATGTCGTAGGCGCTGTTGTCGTACAACACGGTGGTGACGTTGAGGTTCTCGCGCGCCTGGGTCCACAGCCCCGAAATCGTGTACATCGCCGACCCGTCGGATTCCAGGCAGAGCACCGGACGGTCCGGGGCGGCCACCGCTGCACCCACCGCGGTGGGTATGCCATAGCCGATCGCCCCGCCGGTCAGCGTCAGCCAGTCATGCGCCGGCGCCCCGGCCGTGGCCTGCGCCAGCAGCAGGCCCGAGGTGTTCGACTCGTCGACGACGATCGCCCGTTCGGGCAGCAGCGCGCCGATCACGTCGGCGGCAGACGCGGAGGTCAGGGCGCCGGTCGGGAGCTGCGGGCGCGACGCGTCGGCCACCGGGGCGGACGTGCCGGCCGCGACCTCGTCGGCCAATGCGACCAACGCCTCGGCCGCACCGCCGTACTCGGCGAGCACGTGCACCTCGCAGCCGGCCGGGACCAGGTCGCTGGGCATGTTCGGGTAGGCGAAGAAGGACACCGGCGATTTGGCGCCGGCCAACACCAGATGCTTGGCGCCGTCCAGTTGGGCCGTGGCGGCCTCGGCGAAGTACGCCAAGCGCTCGACGGCGGGGACGCCGGCACCGCGCTCCAGGCGCGCCGGGAAGGTCTCGCAGATCACGCGGGCGCCGGTTGCCTGCGCGATGCGCGCCGCCGCGGCCAACGCGGGGGCGCGGGTGGCGTCGCCGCCCACCATGATCACGGTCGGTTCTCCCGAACGCAGCACCTCGGCCACCTCGGGCACCAGCAGCGGGTCGGCGCCTGCCGGCCCCGCGGGCGCCGACGCGGCGGGCTGGGCGCCGTCCGACCAGGACGCGTCGGCGGGCAGGATCAGCGTCGAGATCTGCGAGCCCGCGCGGCTCGCGGCGATTGCCTCGGCGGCGTCGAACGCGACGTCGGCGGCGGAACCCGTGCGGCGCACCCACCCCGAGACGCTGCCCGCAAGCGCGTCGATATCGGATTCCAGTGGGGCATCGTACTTTTTGTGATAGGTGGCGTGATCACCGACGACAACCACCATCGGCACGTGGGCCCGCCGCGCGTTGTGCAGGTTTGCCAGGCCGTTGCCCAATCCAGGGCCCAGATGCAACAGCACCGCCGCCGGCCGGTCGGCGATGCGTGCGTATCCGTCGGCTGCGCCGGTGGCGACGCCTTCGAAAAGGGCCAGCACACCACGCATTTTCGGAACGGTATCCAGGGCGGCGACGAAGTGCATCTCGGAGGTTCCGGGATTGGCGAAGCACACGTCGACCCCGCCGTCGACCAGGGTGTTGATCAAAGCCTGAGCGCCGTTCACCTTTGTCCTCCTGTCCGAAAGTAACCGCGCCCAACGTCCAACCTGGCCAAGACGCGCATCGAGGTTGTTATCGGCTGGTTGGTGCCGAAACGGACTTTACGTCTGCTTCCTGCGGGTGGTGCCGCTGCATGCATGCCCACGAGCGATCAGTTCGAAGCCCGCGATCCGCGGGGCGACGGATCAGGCGCGGTGCGCGGCCACGGATTGAGACTTTCGAGCTGGGCCGCCACCGCCAACAGCAATGACTCCCGGCCGGGCGGAGCCACGAGTTGCACACCGATCGGTAGCTCGGTCGGCATCCGTCCAACCGGTACCGACATGGCTGGAAAGCCCGCGAAGTCCCAGGGGGCCAGAAAAGGGGTCAATCGAGTCGCCGCCACGACATTGGGAAGCCATGCTCTTTCGCTCCAACGTCTCGACAGGGGCGGAAGCGTTGCGAGCATGGGAGTTATCAACACGTCGTGACGATCGAAGAATGCCCGCGCTCGCGCAGTCCACTTGCGTTGCGGCCGCTCTCTGATCAGGCCCGCAGACCGTACGAGGGCTGCGGCCTGTTGGTGTCGCCGAGTGCGTGGTTCGGGCCGGGCCGGAACCGGGGCGCCGGGCCCGGGACCGGCAAGCCAACGGACCAGCATCGCCGGAGCGATGTTTCCGTAGCGCGGTGACTGCGCCACGACGCGATGGCCAGACTCTCGGAGTAGATGCCCGGCGTGCGCAGCGGCGGCGCGATATTCCTTCGGGATCGGCAGCGCGAATCCCGGTGGTCGTAGGGACAGGGCGATGCGCAGCGTGCCGACTGCGTCGACGGTGGCGAGTTCGGGTTTCTCCGCTAGCACCGAAAGCATGAGGGCCGCATCGGAAACGGTGGTGGCCAGCGGGCCGTGGGTGTAGAGGCCCGACCATTGATCCCGGTCCGCGGCCGGAACAGTTCCGAAACCTGGTGTGAATCCGACTATTCCGCATATGGCGGCCGGTGAGCGCACCGACCCGAATGCGTCGGTGCCGTGGGCGAGGGGAACCAAGCCAGCGGCGACAGCCGTCGCGCTACCACCTGATGATCCGCCCGCGGTGTAGGTGGATGCCCATGGGTTCGCGACGATTGCGTCTTGGTCGTCAGTCATCGGCCACAAACACGATTGCGGCGTTCGAGTCGTTCCGATGATCACCGCCCCCGCCGCTCGGAGACGCTCGACGATGTCGCTGTCAGAATCGAATCGCCGACCGTCCGTCATGGACCACGCGGGGTATTCGCCTCGCACGGCCGTCACTTCCTTGATCGCCACCGGCACTCCGGCAAGAGGTAGTGCCCCCCGATCGGGGCGACGGGCGAGGTGCGCTGCCTCGCTGAGCGCCTCCTCCCGCCTGACGTGGCGAAACGCCGCGGCGGCGCGGGAATCAGCGGCAATACGATCGAGGGCGGCCGCGGTCACGTCGACGGGATCGAGCTGACCGGCCCGGACCTGACGCGCCAGATCGACCGCAGTACACGGTGGGGTGGGCATCGCCTTCCTCTCCAAGAAGACTCAATCGGATCAAAAGGTCTATCCGATAGGAATCAATATCGCATACGTTATGCAACGGTACACAAATAAGATACGTATGCCTATCCGATAACCGATGATATCCTTTACCGATGCCACGAGGGCCGACCAAGCGGCGGCCGAAGACCACGGCGGCCTTGCTAAGCGCGGCCCGAGATGTGTTCGCAGAGCGCGGTTTTCACGGCTCGACGATCGGAGAGATCAGCGGGCGCGCGGGACTGACAACGGGCGCTTTCTACTCGAACTTCGACAGCAAGGACGCACTGTTCCTCGCGCTGTTCGATCAGCACAGCCAGGACGTCGTTGAGCGGCTCAAGAACATCGTCAGCGAAGCCCTTCGCTCCGAGGACCCCATCGCGGCGCTGGTTGCGGCGATGTCGGAGGGCCACGGAGAGGAACCGGGCTGGTTTTTGCTGTCCATGGAGTACACGCTGCATGCGATCCGCAATCCCGTAGCTGCCCGAGCGCTCGCGGACCATGACCGAAGACTCCGCAAGGAGCTCGTCCAACTCCTTGCGCTGCTACTGGAGAGATCAGGACGCCGGGACGATGTCGATCTCGACATGTTGGCCCGGCTATTGGTTGCGATTCACGAGGGCAGCCTGGCGCAGAGCCTGGTGGAACGGGACACGCTGCCCGTGGGCGAACTCGAACGCACCTATCTGGCCACTATCCTTCACTCGGTGCTCGCCGGCGATGCGGCTGCCCGACCCTCCGCACGCACAAAACCCGGCAGACGCCGATCCGTCCGCAGCTGATGCCGGCGATGCGGTTACGGACCGGAGCGCCGTGTGTTTGCCTCCAGTTTGAATACGCGTTCGGCGTTGCCGTGCAGAAAGTCGTGACGAGCCTCGTCGCCCAGACCGAGTTCGTCGAGCCCGGCCAACGTGTGCGCGTGAGTGATCATCGGGTAGTTGGTGCCGAACAAGACTTTGCGTTGTCCGGTACCGGTTTTCATGAACCGAATCAGTTCCTCCGGAAGCCGCCGGACGGTGTAGGCGGAAGTGTCGATATAGACGTTCTCGTGTTTGCGCGCGACGGCCACCATCTCCTCGGTCCATGGGTAGCCGACGTGTCCACACACGATGACCAGCTCGGGAAAATCCAGGGCCACCTGATCGATGTAGGGAATCGGGCGACCGGTCTCCGAGGGCCGCAGCGGGCCGGTGTGGCCGACCTGAGTGCAGAACGGAACGGCGGCCTCGACGCATTCGGCGAAAAGCGGATAGTAACGACGATCGGTGGGCGGCGCGTTCCACAGCCAGGGCACTAGCCGCAGGCCGACGAATCCCTCGGCGACCCGGCGCCGCAGCTCACGGACCGCCCGCATCGGGCGATCGAGGTCGACGGTCGCCAGACCGGCAAACCGGTTCGGGTGCAACCGGGTCCACTCGGCGACCTCGTCATTGGAAACAAGGTCCTGGCCGTTGGGTCCGCTCCAGGCGCTGAGCAGGCCGAAGCCGACGTCGGCCGCATCCATCGCCGCGATCGTGACCTCGATCGGGATGTCAGTATCGGGTATGGACCCGCCGGTCCAGCGCCGCAGGGATGCCAGCATGTCGCTGCGCAGGAACCGGGCAGTCGGGTGCTGCATCCACACATCGATCGTCATCGCAATTCAACATTAGCCACGGCCCGTCAGACGGCCAGCGCGGCGCGGGCGGCGGCATGGGTCTGCGCGGCGTACCCGCCACCGAACAGCACGACATGCGCCAGTAGCGGAAAGAGCTGGTGCAGCCCGATGCGGTCGCGCCAGCCGGGTTGGAGCGGTCGCACCCGCTGGTAGCCCGCAACGATGGCGTCGTAGTGCGGGCAGCCGAACAGCGCGAGCATCGCCAGGTCCGTCTCGCGGTGGCCGGCGTGCGCGGCCGGGTCGATCAGCACCACGCCGCCGGGCGTCCACATCACGTTGCCGCTCCACAGATCGCCATGCAGCCGCGCCGGCCGGTCGCCGTCGTCGAAATCGCCCGCGTCGCAACGCGCCATCACGGCGTCGATCGCGGTTCGGGCCGGCGCGTCGAGCTGCGCCGCCGCGAGCTCCAGCATTGGGGCCAACCGCTCCTCGGCGTAGAAGCCGCCCCAGCGCCGATGCCGGCGCAGCGACATCGGTAACGGCTGCGACAACGGTCCGAAGTATCCCGGCCCGTCCCAGCCGTCGGGCCCGGCGCCGAAGGACGGGGCTCCCGCGTCGTGCGTAATCGCCAGGCGACGCCCGAGCTCGCGGGCCGCGTCCGGGCTCGGACGCACCGAGTCGAGCCGGCGCAGGGTCAGACTCGTGGCGTCAAACGAGACGACCTGCGCGCACCGCACGCCGCCGTCGACACTCGAAAGCCATTTCAGACCGGCGGCTTCCCACGCGAAGAAGCCGCCAGGTGCGGCCTGATTGCGTTTGACGAAATGGGTCACGCAGTGGCGTGAGCCGCGTGCACGTCGTCGGCGGGCCGCGCCTCGGTCTGCTCCTTGGCCCAGCGGTAGTCCGGTTTCCCGGCAGGCGAGCGCTTCACCTCGTCGACCAGCCAAAGGCTGCGCGGGACTTTGTATCCCGCGATTTCGGAGCGCACGAAGGCATCCAGCTCCGACAGTGCCGGCCGCGTCCCGGGCCGCGCCTGCACGACGGCGGCGACGTGTTGCCCGTAGCGGGCATCCGGCACACCGACCACCAAGGCGTCGAACACGTCGGGGTGCCCCTTCAGTGCGGCCTCGACCTCCTCGGGATAGATTTTCTCGCCGCCGCTGTTGATCGAGACCGAGCCGCGACCCAACATCGTCACGGTGCCGTCCTCCTCGACCGTCGCGAAGTCACCGGGGATGGCGTAGCGGACGCCGTTGATGGTCTTGAACGTCTCGGCGGTCTTCTTCTCGTCCTTGTAATAGCCGACGGGAATGTTGCCCTTCTTGGCGATGAAGCCGCGCACACCGGAGCCCGGTTTCACCTCGTTGCCGTCCTCGTCGAGCACGACGGTCCGATGGTCGATCGTCACGCGCGGGCCGCCGCTGTGCGGTGCGTCCTTGGCGACGATGCTGGTGCCCCCGAACCCGGTCTCCGAAGAGCCGATCGAGTCGGTGATGACCCGGTTGGGCAGCAGCTCGAGCAACTTCTCCTTGATGCTCGGCGAGAACAGCGCCGCGGTGGAGGCGAGCAGGAACAGCGACGACAGGTCGTACTCGTTGCCCTTGTCCTGGTGTGCCAGCAGCGCGTCCAGCAACGGTCGCGCCATCGCGTCACCGGTGAAGAACAGCAGGTTCACCTTGTGGTCGTGAATCGTGCGCCAAACTTCGTCGGCGTTGAATTCCGGTGCGAGAACCGTAGTTTGGCCCGAGAAGATCGACATCCAGGTGGCCGACTGGGTGGCGCCGTGGATCATCGGCGGAATCGGATGGCGGACCATCGGCGGGTTGGCCGCGGCGGCCCTGGCCAGGTCGTACTCGTCGGAGATGAATTCGCCTGTCGCGAAGTCGGTTCCACCGAACAGGACGCGGTAGATGTCCTCGTGCCGCCACATCACGCCCTTCGGGAACCCGGTGGTGCCGCCGGTGTAGAGCAGGTAGATGTCGTCGGCGCTGCGCTCGCCGAAGTCACGCTCGGGCGAGCTGTCAGCGATCGCGGAATAGAACTCGACACCGCCGTACCGTTTGAAGTCGTCGTCCGAGCCGTCCTCGACCACCAGGATCGTCTTGACGTTCGGAGTGTCCGGCAGGACGTTGGCAACCCGGTCCGAGTATTGCCGCTCGTGGACCAGCGCCACCATGTCGGAATTGTCGAACAGGTAGCGCAGTTCACCCTCGACGTAGCGGAAGTTGACGTTCACCAGGATGGCGCCGGCCTTAATGATGCCGAGCATCGCGATGACGATTTCAATGCGGTTGCGGCAGTAAAGTCCGACCTTGTCGTCCTTCTGCACGCCCTGTTCGATCAGATAGTGCGCCAGGCGGTTGGCCTTCTCCTCCAGCTCCGCGTAGGTCAGCTGTTGATCGCCGCAGATGAGGGCTACACGGTCAGGCACGGCGTCGATGGCGTGCTCGGCAAGATCGGCAATATTCAGGGCCACGGCCACCAAATTAGAACGTGTTACATTTCTTGACAAGTTCGTGCTCGATGACGAGGAAAGGGCGGTAGCCGTGGCTCCTGATAATGGCCAAGCGCCAGCAAACGTGGAATCCGGACCGGACGCGCTGGTTGAGCAGCGCGGTCACACGCTCATCGTCACCCTGAACCGGCCGCACGCCCGCAACGCGCTGAGCACGGAAATGATGGAAATCATGGTGCAGGCCTGGGACCGCGTCGACAACGACGACGACATCCGGTGCTGCATCCTGACCGGGGCCGGTGGCTACTTCTGCGCCGGCATGGACCTCAAGTCAGCAACCAAGAAGCCGCCGGGCGATTCGTTCAAAGATGGCAGCTACGACCCGTCACGCATCGATGCCCTGCTCAAGGGCCGTCGGCTGACCAAACCCCTCATCGCGGCCGTCGAAGGCCCCGCGATCGCCGGCGGCACCGAGATCCTGCAGGGCACCGACATCCGCATCGCCGGCGAGAGCGCCAAGTTCGGCATCTCCGAGGCGAAGTGGAGCCTGTACCCGATGGGCGGCTCGGCCGTCCGGCTGGTGCGCCAGATCCCCTACACCGTGGCCTGCGACCTGCTGCTGACCGGCCGGCACATCACCGCCGCCGAGGCCAAGGAGATCGGCCTGATCGGGCACCTGGTTCCCGACGGGCAGGCGCTGACCAAGGCGCTCGAGATCGCCGAGCTCATCGAGAACAACGGCCCGCTGGCTGTGCAGGCGATTCTGCGGGCGATCCGCGAGACCGAGGGCATGCACGAGAACGACGCCTTCAAGATCGACACCCAGATCGGCATCAAGGTCTTCCTGTCCGACGACGCCAAGGAAGGCCCACGGGCGTTCGCCGAGAAGCGCAAGCCCAACTTCCAAAATCGCTGACGCTCGCCCGCGAGCGGAACGCCGCGGCGGGCCGCCCGCGCGGCCGCGGACGCGTCCCCCCTTCGCGCCCAACGTGAACTCACTGCGAGATTTCGACCGATTTTTCGCAGTCATGTCACGCTCGGCGTAGTTGTCAGACCACCGCGCCACACTGCATCGGTGGGAGAACCCTTCCTCGGCAGTGAGGCCATCAAGTCGGGCGCGCTGACGGCTTACCGGCTGCGAAGCCGATGCGTGGCGGTCCATCCCGACGTCTATGTCCCATCCGGAACGAACCTCAGCGCCGCGGCACGTGCTCGCGCCGCGTGGTTGTGGTCTCGGCGACGCGGCATCGTCGCGGGGCATTCTGCCGCCGCGTTGTATGGCGCAAAGTGGGTCGACGACAGGGCACCGGCCCAGCTGCTTTATCAGCACCGCCGGCCTCCGGCAGGGATTCGCACCTGGTCGGATCACGTTGCAGACGACGAGATCACCCTGATCGGCGGCGTGCCGGCAACGACGCCGGCTCGTACAGCTTTCGACCTTGCCTGCCGCAATCCGATCGGCAATGCGGTCGCCGCCATCGACGCGCTGGCAAGAGCCACACGACTGAACATCACCGATGCCGAAGCCATCGCGAACCGCTACAAGGGGCACCGCAACATCAGACGCAGCAGACGGGCTTTGGAGCTGATCGACGCCGGCGCGGAGTCGCCCCGCGAAACGTGGCTGCGGCTATTGCTGGTCAACGCCGGTTATGCGCGACCTCAGACCCAGATCACGGTATACGGCGTATATGGCGAACTTGTTGCCGTGCTCGATATGGGTTGGGAGAACATCAAAGTCGCTGTCGAGTACGAAGGCGACCATCATCGGACCGACCGAAGGCAATTCAACCGGGACATCGCGCGCTTCGACGCGCTGACCGAACTCGGCTGGATCGTCGTGCGGGTCACTGCCGAGGACGTGCCGGGCGGCATTCTGCGCCGGGTGGCAGCGGCTTGGTCGCGCCGAACGTGAACTCACTGCGAGATTTCACCTGATTTTTCGCAGTGAGTTCACGTTCGGCGAAACGAGGCGAAACGAGGCGCGAACGGGTTAAGGGCCTCAGCCGAGCGGCGCGCTCGGGGTGAACGCGACCGGCATCTTCTCCAAGCCGGAAACGAAGTTCGCCGGCCGCAACGGCAGCGGCGCATCGGGAGACGCCAGCCGCATGTCAGGCAGGCGCTCCAGCAGGCGACTCTGCATGATCGACAGCTCGAGGCGGGCCAGCTGGTTGCCCAGACAGAAGTGCGTGCCGAATCCGAACGCGAGGTGGTTGTTCGGGTAACGCTCGATGTTGAAGCGCTCCGGTTCCTCGAAGACCTTCTCGTCGAAGTTCGCCGACTCGAACAGCAGGATGATCTTTTCGTCCTTGTGCAGTTGCGTGCCGTGGAACTCGGTGTCGGCGGTGATCGTGCGGGCCATGTTCTTCACGGGCGCGGTCCAACGCAGCATCTCTTCAATCGCGTTGGGCAGCAACGACAGATCGGCTGCTAGACGCCGGTGCTGATCCGGGTGCAATAGAAGCTGCCTGGTCCCGCCCGACAGCGTGTGGCGGGTGGTCTCGTCGCCGCCGATCAATAGCAGCAGCACCTCGGTGACGATCTGATGGTCCTCCAGGCGCGATCCTTCGACCTCCGCGTGCACGAGAACACTGACCAGGTCGTCGGTCGGTTCGGCCTTGCGGGCCTCGATCATCCCCATCATGTATCCGCTGTAGGCGGCGAAGGCGTCCATGGTGACCTGGACATCCGCTTCGGCCGCAGTGCTGCTCAAGGAACTGACCAGATCGTCGGACCACTTGAGGAACATTTCGCGTTCCTCGGGACGGACCCCGAGCATGTCGCCGATGACCGCCATCGGCAGGGGCGCGGCGAGGTCCCAGACGAAGTCACACTCGCCGCGCTCGCATACCGCGTCGATCAGCGTGTCGCACAACGAGGTGATCGAGGCCTCGAGATTCTTCACCCGCTTGCGGGTGAACCCGTAGTTGACGAGCTTGCGGCGCAACAGATGTTGCGGATCGTCCATCTCGATCATCATCTCGACGCCCGGCTGGTCGGGCCGGATGCCACCGGCGTTGGAGAACACCTCGGGATTACGCTCGGCCTCGATGACGGATTGATACGTCGACGCCGCGGCCAGCCCGTTGCGGTCGCGGAAGACGGGTTCGTGCTCGCGCATCCACTTGTAAATCGACCGGGAGTCACCGGCGTAGAAGGTCCCGTCGGTCAGGTCGACATCGGGTTTGGTCGCTGAAGTCACCGTCATGAGATCTCCTGGGCATCGCCGAATGTCATTCGTACCTGGTCAGCAGAGCTGGACAACATCGCGCGCTTCGGAAGACCAAGCGACGCTAACTCTTTCGCGTAAGGATGATCGCCCAACCGGACGCGCACCCCACCGAGCCGGGTCCGCACACCGTCCAGCGTGTGCTCGAAGGCCGTCTCGCGGGTGATCCCGTCGCGGTGCGAGTAGCTGCGCTGCGCCTGCTGGCGCGGGGTCAGCCGAATCGGCAGCCCGGGACGGAAATCCATGCCGATCACGAGTTGCCCATCTATCACGCAGTCGAACCCGAACTGACGGCCCTCTCGAATGGCGAAGTCCGCCATGACTTTCGGGTAACCCCAGATCTTCGTTCCAGCCTCGAGCGTGAACTCCTGATCGACGGGCAGGTGGTGGATGAAGGCGCCGGCCGACCCCAAGGCCCGTGGCCCGCTCGCGGCCGACCCGGGCGGGTTGACCATCACGCTCGTGCCGAACTCGTAGTACTGGCCCAGGTCTCCGTCGATGTAGTGCATCAACATCAGCACCACGACCGCCCGCCCGGGCAGGTAGCGGCAGACCTGCAGGCCGCTGTAGTCGATCAGATGCTGCGCCGCGTCGGCGTCCACCGAGAACATCGCCATGTGCTGCTTTGCCTGATGGATTTGCACCGGCATCGTGATCACCGTGCCGGCGATCGTGTGCTGCGAGGCTGTCATCCGGTCAATCTAGAACCCGTTCTATTGACGGGGCAAGCCCCGCCCTAGATCAGCGCGGCGAGGTCCCGGACCTGCTGCGGAGTACGACCGGACACCACCATCATCGTGACACCGGCGGCTTCCCACGCCTTGATCTGCTTACGGACGTAGTCGATGTCGCCGACGATCATCGCGTCGTCGACGAGTTCGTCCGGGATGATCTCGGCGGCCTTGTCCTTCTGGTTGCTGCGGAACAGCTTGGTCACGTCCTCGACCACCTGCTCGTAACCCATCCGGCGATAGACGTCGGCGTGGAAGTTGGTGTCTTCGGCACCCATGCCGCCCATGTACAGCGCCAGGTGGGGCTTGATCGCGGCGTGCGCGGAGGCTCGGTCCTCGGTGACGACGATCTGCGCGGTCGCGCAGATCTCGAAGTCCTCGCGGGTGCGCCGGGCGCCGGGCCGGGCAAAGCCCTCGTCGAGCCATCCGTTGTACATGTCGGCCATCCGCGGCGTGTAGAAGATAGGCAGCCAACCGTCGCAGATCTCCGCGGCCAGCGCAACGTTCTTCGGCCCCTCGGCGCCCAGCATGATCGGGATGTCGGCGCGCAGCGGGTGGGTGATGGGCTTGAGCGGCTTGCCCAGGCCCGTGGTGCCCTCGCCGGTCCGCGGCAGCGGGTAGTGGGGGCCGTCGCTGGTCACCGGCGCTTCGCGGGCCCACACCTGCCGGATGATGTCGATGTATTCGCGGGTACGCGCCAGCGGCTTGGGAAACGACTGGCCGTACCAGCCCTCCACCACCTGCGGCCCGGACACCCCGAGCCCCAGGATGTGCCGGCCACCGCTGAGGTGGTCGATAGTGAGTGCGGCCATCGCGCACGCCGTCGGGGTCCGCGCCGAAAGCTGAACGACCGACGTGCCCAGCCGCACCCGCTGCGTCGACGAACCCCACCAGGCCAGCGGCGTGTAGGCGTCGGAACCCCACGCCTCGGCGGTGAACACGGCGTCGAACCCGGCGGCCTCGGCCTCGGCAACGAGTTCGCCGGCGTTGTCCGGCGGGTGAGCGCCCCAATAACCCAGCTGCAAACCCAGCTTCATCTCTCTGCCTTTCCCTGCCGAACCGGACCCGATATTGAAACGGTTCTTAGAACCTGTTCTACTCGATGGCGTGACAGCCACTTCGAGCGGCCCGACCACTATCGATCACTCCGAGCCGCCTCTCTCCGCGCCGTTAACCCTCTCCTTCGACTACACCCGTTCAGTCGGTCCCACGCTAGGCAAGTTCTTCACCGCACTGCGTGAGCGCCGCGTTCTCGGGGTGCGCGGATCGGATGGCCGGGTGCATGTGCCACCGGCGGAGTACGACCCGGTCACCTACGAACCACTGGGCGAAATGGTACCGGTGTCGTCCGTCGGCACCGTGGCATCCTGGACCTGGCAACCCGAGCCACTAGAGGACCAGCCGCTGGACCGTCCGTTCGCCTGGGCGCTGATCACGCTGGACGGCGCCGACACCCCGATGATCCATGCCGTCGACGCCGGCGAACCGGGCAAGATCAAGACCGGCACCCGGGTGCACGTGCACTGGGCCGACGAAACCTTGGGCGCCATCACCGATATCGCGTACTTCAAGCTGGGTGACCAAGAAGAGCCGGCCGAACCCGAGGGAGCCGCCGACGGACGGGACCCGGTCACGATGATCGTCACGCCCGTCTCGCTGACGATTCAGCACACCGCCTCGCACGAGGAGAGCGCGTACTTGCGCGCCATCGCCGAGGGCAAGCTGCTGGGGGCACGCACCGGGGAGAATGGAAAGGTGTACTTCCCGCCGCACGGCGCGGATCCGGCTACCGGCCGCCCGACCACTGAATTCGTCGAGCTGCCGGACAAAGGTACGGTAACCACGTTCGCGATCATCAACATCCCGTTCCAGGGTCAGCGCATCAAGCCGCCTTATGTGGCGGCCTACGTGCTGCTCGACGGGGCCGACATTCCCTTCCTGCACTTGGTCGCCGACATCGACGCGCACGAGGTGCGGATGGGCATGCGGGTGGAAGCGGTGTGGAAGCCCCGCGAGGAGTGGGGATTTGGCATCGACAACATCGAGTACTTCCGGCCCACCGGCGAGCCGGACGCCGAGTACAACACCTACAAGCACCACCTGTAAGGGGCCCAACTGCACATGAGCGAACGCAATGTTGCGGTCGTCGGCTTTGCCCACGCCCCGCATGTCCGCCGCACCGACGGCACCACCAACGGTGTCGAGATGTTGATACCGTGCTTCGCCCAGCTCTACGAGGAACTGGGCATCGCCAGGACTGACATCGGATTCTGGTGTTCGGGATCCTCCGATTATCTTGCTGGACGGGCCTTTTCGTTTATCTCGGCTATCGACTCGATCGGCGCGGTTCCGCCGATCAACGAGTCGCACGTCGAGATGGACGCGGCCTGGGCCCTTTACGAGGCCTACATCAAGATCCTGACCGGCGAGGTCGACACCGCGCTGGTGTACGGCTTCGGAAAGTCCTCGGCCGGCGTCCTGCGCCAGATCCTGTCTCGGCAGACCGATCCCTACACGGTCGCGCCGCTGTGGCCGGACTCGGTGTCGCTGGCCGGATTACAGGCCCGCATCGGGCTCGATTCCGGCAAGTGGACCGAAATACAAATGGCCCGGGTGGCGTTCGACTCGTTCGCCAACGCCCGCCGGACCGACCAGGTGGAACCACCAGTCCAGGTCGAGGAACTGCTCGAGCGGCCCTTCTTCGCCGACCCACTGCGACGGCACGACATCGCACCGATCACCGACGGCGCGGCCGCCATCGTGCTCGCCGCCGACGACCGAGCCCGCGAATTGCGCGAAAACCCGGCCTGGATAACCGGAATCGAGCACCGCATCGAAACCCCGGTGCTCGGCGCCCGCGACCTCACCGAATCACCGTCGACGAAAGCAGCGACCAAGGCGGCCACCGGCGGCACCACCGCCAACCTCGACGTCGCCGAAATCCACGCGCCCTTCACCCACCAGCACCTGATCCTGGCCGAAGCCATCCGGATCCCGGGGAAGACGAAAGTCAATCCGTCCGGCGGCGCGCTGTCGGCCAACCCCATGTTCGTTGCCGGCCTGGAGCGCATCGGATTTGCCGCACAACACATCTGGGACGGCTCTGCGCAGCGGGTGCTGGCCCACGCCACCAGCGGACCTGCACTGCAACAGAATCTCGTCGCGGTCATGGAAGGAAAGAACTGATGGCCGGCGCAGGCGCGCACCTCGCCGCGGTACTGGGCACCGGACAGACCAAGTATGTAGCCAAGCGCAAGGACGTTTCGATGAACGGCCTGGTACGCGAGGCGATCGACCGGGCGCTGGAGGACTCCGGCTCGACGTTCGACGACATCGACGCGGTCGTAGTCGGCAAGGCGCCGGACTTCTTCGAGGGCGTCATGATGCCGGAGCTGTTCATGGCCGACGCCATGGGCGCCACCGGCAAGCCGCTCATCCGGGTCCACACCGCGGGTTCGGTCGGCGGATCCACCGCCGTGGTGGCCGCCAGCCTGGTGCAGTCGGGAAAGTATCGGCGCGTGCTGGCGATGGCCTGGGAGAAGCAGTCAGAGTCGAATGCCATGTGGGCGTTGTCGATTCCGATCCCGTTCATCAAGCCGGTGGGCGCGGGCGCGGGCGGGTATTTTGCCCCGCACGTTCGGTCATACATCCGCCGCTCCGGCGCACCGCTCAACATCGGTGCCATCGTTGCGGTCAAGGACCGGCTCAACGGGGCGCGCAACCCGCTGGCGCATCTACACCAGCCCGACATCACCGTCGAAAAGGTGATGGAGTCCCCGATGCTGTGGGACCCGATCCGCTACGACGAGACCTGCCCGTCCTCCGACGGTGCGGCCGCGGTCGTCATCGGCAATGAAGAGATCGCCGAAGCCCGTGTGGCGCAAGGACAACCGGTGGCCTGGATCCATGCCACCGCGCTGCGCACCGAGCCTCTGCAGTTCTCGGGCCGCGACCAGGTCAGCCCGCAGGCAAGCCGCGACGCGGCCGCCGCGTTGTGGAAAGGCGCCGGCATCACCAGCCCGATCGACGAGATCGACGTCGCGGAGATCTACGTGCCGTTTTCCTGGTTCGAGCCAATGTGGTTGGAGAGCTTGGGGTTTGCGCCCGAGGGTGAGGGCTGGAAGCTCACCGAATCCGGCGAGACTGCGATAGGCGGAAAGCTTCCGGTGAACCCGTCCGGCGGCGTGCTCTCGTCGAACCCGATCGGCGCGTCGGGCCTGATTCGCTTTGCCGAGTCGGCCATCCAGGTGATGGGCAAGGGCGGCGACCATCAGGTTCCCAACGCCCGAAAAGCTTTGGGACACGCCTACGGTGGCGGTTCGCAGTACTACTCGATGTGGGTGGTCAGTGCCGACAAGCCCGAAAAAGTGACCGCGTGAGCCACGCCGCGGAGAAGACCACGCATCCGGCCCACGAGGCCGGCCGTCGCTCGCGCGAAGCGGTCCTGGCCAGGGACAAAGAGGCCTGGCTGGCGGTGTTCACCGAGGACGCCATCGTCGAGGACCCCATTGGACCGTCGGCCTTCGACCCCGAGGGCAAAGGACACCGGGGCCGTGACGCGATCTCGGCGTTCTGGGACCAGGCCATCGCCCCGACGACCAAGATCGAGTTCTTCTTCCGCGATACCTACCAGTGCGGCAACGAGGAAGCCAACGTCGGCCACATCCTCATCACCACGGGCGACTACCAGACGACAGCCGAAGGCGTGTTCACCTACAAGGCCAACGACGACGGCGAACTGGTTGCCCTGCGCGCGTATTGGGAGATGGACCGCGCAGCCGCCAATACCCGCAAAGTTTGATCGTCCGCAAACCTGCTTCCCGGAATTCACCTGGAGCTTCCTGTGCGGGCGCAACTGCGCGCGATAGGGTCGCGGTCACCGCGGGGGTTGAGGGAGGCTGCCCATGGATGACGACTGGGATATCGAAGCGCCCGCAAAGGCCAAATCTGGTCGCCCCGTTCGAGGTGGCCGTGGGCGGTCGAGGTGACGTCTCTACGTCATCGACTTCCACAACCGGGTGCTCAAACTGCCTGCGGGATACCAATCGACAGCCCTTGGGAATTGACCGAGATTTCGACTGGGCGAGCATTTCGCTGAACTTGCGATACGGCCGGTCCTGCGCGGTAGTGTCCTGGTGTCGCGATCACCGTGGTGATTGAGAGAGGCGGCCCATGGACGACGATTGGGAATTCGAAACGCCGGCAAAGGCCAATCCGCCACAGCCGCCGCGATCCCGGCCCACTCTGGCGATTGCGGGTGCCGCGGCCGTCGTCATCATCACGATCCTCGGCCTGGCCGGATACTTCGCGTTCGGGCGGACATCGTCCGGCAAGGCGGCGTCCACGCAGACCGTGACGTCAAGCTCTCCGTCACCCGCTGCCGGCCCTGTCGTGCTGCCGTTCACCCTCGCGGATCCCGAAGGCGTGGAAGTGGACCGAGCCGGCAATGTCTACGTCGCCGACTCGGGCGGCAACCGCGTGCTCGAGCTGCAAGCCGGTTCCACTACCCCGATCGAGTTACCCTTCACCGGCCTGAACCGTCCGGCGGGTCTGGCCACGGACACCAAGGGCAATCTCTATGTCGTCGACCAGAAAAACAGGCGGGTGCTCGAACTTGCCGCCGGCGCCAAGACCCAAATCGAGCTCCCGTTCACGGGCCTGACAGAGCCCCATGGCGTGACCGCAGACAGCGTCGGCGATGTCTACGTCGCCGACTTCAAAAACAACCAGGTACTCGAACTGCCGGTCGGCACCACCGTTCAGGTTCCGGTGCCGTTCACCGAGCTCAACCAGCCGTACGATCTGGCGGTGGACAGCAGCGACGGCATCTACGTCGCCGACGCCGGCAACAATCGGGTCCAGCAGCTGGCCGCGGGCACGACCACCCCGGTCATCCTCCCGTTCACCGGCCTGAACTTTCCGAACAGCGTGGCGGTCGATCGGAGCAACAGCGTCTACGTCACCGACTTGAACAACAATCGGGTGCTCAGGCTGACGGCGGGCTCGAACACCGTGTCCTTGCTGCCTTTCGGCGATCTCTTCGCGCCCTATGGGATAGCGGTGGGACCTCAGGACGACGTGTTCGTGGTCGACTTCCACGACCGGGTGCTGAAGCTGGCGGCGGGATACCAGCCGACAGAGCTCGCACATTGACCCGGTCGGTCTAGAGCGGCTCCAGCCCGGCGAGGTGGCGCTGCGCCAGATCGCGATAGGCCTGCGGGTTCAGGTTGATCCACATCTCGGCGCCGGTTCCGGCGATCGGGCCCTTGATCTGCGCCGGGGCTCCGACGACGAGCACCCCGGCCGGAATCTGACTGCCCGCTGTCACCAAAGAATGCGCGGCAACCAGGCTGCGCGCACCGATCACGGCGCCGTCCAGAACGGTGGCGTGGTTGGCGATCAGTGCCTCAGAACCGACGTGAACCCCGTGGATGACACACATGTGGGCCACCGTCGCGCCCGGTCCGATATCGACGGGGATGCCCGGTGGCGCGTGCAGCACCGATCCATCCTGAACATTGGCGCCTTCCCGCACGACGATCGGCCCGTAGTCGCCGCGTAGGACGGCGTTGAACCAAACCGACGCCCCGGCCTCGACCGTGACGTCGCCGATCAGGGTCGCGGTCGGCGCCACGAAAGCTGTCGGATCGATCCGTGGCGCCCGACCCTCGAAAGCAAACAGTGGCATCGTCTAGATATACCCCAGGCATGAAGGCCCCATGGAAGACCCAGCTAGACACGCTGTCGTTGCGCACGCGTGTCAAAAAACTGTAACGTGTTCTAGTTAGAGGGCTAGCACGTAGGAGGTGCCAGGTGACTACCGACACTAAAGCGGTCGGCATCCGGGAAATCGATCCCGGTGCGTTGCCGACCAGATACGCCCGGGGCTGGCACTGCCTGGGCGTCGCGGAGGACTTCCGGGACGGCAAGCCGCACTCGGTTCAGGCGTTCGGCACCAAGCTGGTGGTTTTCGCCGACTCCCACGGCGACATCAAGGTGCTCGATGGCTACTGCCGGCACATGGGCGGTGATCTGTCCGAGGGCACCCTCAAGGGCGACGAAGTTGCCTGCCCGTTCCACGACTGGCGCTGGGGCGGCGACGGACGCTGCAAGCTGGTGCCCTACGCCAAGCGCACACCCAAGACGGCGCGCACCCGGTCCTGGACGACCGATGTGCGCGGCGGCCTGCTGTTCGTGTGGCACGACCACGAGAACAACCCGCCCGACCCGGCCGTGCGCATTCCGGACATCCCGGAGGCTCACAGTGACGAGTGGACCGAATGGCGGTGGAACCGGATTCTCATCGAGGGGTCCAACTGCCGCGACATCATCGACAACGTCACCGATATGGCGCACTTCTTCTACATCCATTTCGGGTTGCCGACGTACTTCAAGAATGTTTTCGAGGGCCACGTCGCCTCGCAGTACCTGCACAACGTGGGCCGGCCCGACGTCAACGATCTGGGGACCTCCTACGGCGAGGCACACCTGGACTCCGAGGCGTCCTACTTCGGGCCGTCGTTCATGATCAACTGGCTGCACAACAGCTACGGCGGCTTCAAGGCCGAGTCGATTCTGATCAACTGCCATTACCCGGTGACCCAGAACTCGTTCGTCCTGCAGTGGGGCGTCATCGTCGAGAAGCCCAAGGGCATGGACGAAAAGATGACCGAGAAGCTTTCCCGGGTTTTCACCGAGGGTGTCAGTAAGGGCTTCCTGCAGGACGTCGAAATCTGGAAGCACAAGACCAGGATCGACAACCCGCTGCTGGTCGAGGAGGACGGCGCCGTCTACCAGCTGCGTCGCTGGTATCAGCAGTTCTACGTCGACGCCGCCGATGTCGAGCCGGAGATGGTGGAGCGCTTCGAGATCGAGGTGGACACCACTCGCGCCATTGAACACTGGAACGTCGAGGTGGCCGAGAACCTCAAGGCACAGGACGCCGAAGCCCCTGCGGCCGAAGAAGTTCCAGCCGAACAGCACTGACGACATGTCTGACGACCAGCCGGCGGTCCCCGACGTCGATCGGCTCGCCCGGTCGATGCTGTTGCTCCATGGTGACGGCCACGACCACGAAGACAAACCGGCCCGCAATGGCGGGTCTGGATCCTGGTCGAAGTCTAGGGATTTCGCGAACGACCCACAACGCGCGGCCGCGGTCCGCGAGGCCAGTCGCGCCGACCGCGAGCGCTATCTCACGTCGGGTCTGCAGCCGGTGGATTGCCGCTTCTGCCATGTCACGGTGAACGTGCGACGACTGGGCCCGGGACATACTGCGGTGCAATGGAATGCCGAGGCATCGCAGCGGTGCGCCCACTTTGCCGAAGTGCGTGAGTCCGGCGGTGACACCGCCCGAACCAGGTCTTGCCCGCGGCTGTCCGACAGCATCGAGCATGCGGTGGCCGAAGGTTACCTGGAGCAGGAACCCGACGAGGACTAGGCCGGTTCACCCTCGCCGCGCGACTGTAACTACCAACGGTGCCACGCGCGAAATGTGTTGCCAGTTGCCGTCTCGCGACGGTTTACAGTCCGGCGAACCGCTCCTTGACCTCTTCCGCGGTGAGCCCGTAGTCGGCCAGCGAGTACTTGTGCTTCGGTGCCCGGGCGCCGGTCTGACTCTCGGCGTGGCTGTCCTCCATCGCCTTTCGGGCCTCGTCGGTCAGCGCCAGACCGAAGTGCCGGTACACGCCTGTGACCGTTCCGAGCGGATCGGCGATCAAGTCGTGGTAATCGACGTCGCAGAACTGGGCCGGATCGTGTTTGGCGCGCACGGTGTTGAACCGCTCGAGCCCGCGCGACCAGGTCTCCATCGCGTCGGCACCGATCTGGGTGCCGGTAAAGGTCGTCGACCAGCCCTCGGCGGTGTGCTGCGCCAACGAGCACATCGAAGCCAGGATCGTCTCCACGGGCCGGTGGGTCTGGATCACCAGCGCGTCGGGATAGGTCTCCAGCAATGCGTCCAGCGCAAACAGATGACTGGGATTCTTGAGCACCCAACGCTTTTCGGCGTCATTGAGGCCGATCAACTGAAGGTTGCGGCGGTGCCGCTGATACGACGGCGTCCAGTCCTGTTGCGACAACCACCGCGAGTAAGTCGGCAGGTGCGAGAGCGTCTCGTAGGACACCGAATGCAGCGACTGGCGCAGCAGCTGCCAGCATTCCTCCAGCTCATAGGCGGCCATGAAATGCAGGCCGGTGTACTCCGGGTTCTCTTGGTGATGCTGATTGAACTGCGCGTCCAGCGTGCTATACCACGGGTTGGATTCCCAGGTGTCGCGCGGCGGGCGCGGCTGGGGGAACTCGGCCAGCCACAAGTGCAGACCTTGATGTACCGGGTCGGCTCCCAGCAACCGGTGCAAGATCGTGGTGCCGGTGCGCGGCAGCCCGGTGACGAAGATCGGTTGCTCGATGGCAACATCGGCGTGCTGGGGGTACTGCTTCCACGCGGATTCGGAGAACAGCCTCGCCACCAGCGCGCCGCGCAGGAAGAACCGATTCATCTTGCTGCCCAACGCGGTTAGGCCCGCGTCACGCTGGTAAGAATCCAGCAGCACACCGAGCGCTTCGCGGTAGTTGTCGTTGTCGACGCCGAAGTCGTCGAGCCCAACCAGTTTGGTCGCCGACGCGTGCAAATCGTCGACGGTGCCCACATCGGTGCGCTGTGTCACGGATGCGCCACCTCCTCCTCATCGCTTCGCTCTGCATCGTCGGTGACGGTCATTAGGTGTGGTACTCACCGCAGTTGACGTCCAGGGTCTGCCCGGTGATACCGCTGGACAGGTCGCTGGCCATGAACAGAATCGCCGACGCCACCTCGTCCTCGGTCGGCAGCCGCTTCAGATCGGAGTTGGCCGCGGTGGCCTCGTAGATCTGCTCGGCCGTGGTGCCGTACTTGCCGGCCTGATGATTGAAGTAGGCCTGCAACGTGTCGCCCCAGATATAACCGGGTGCAACGGAATTGACCCGAATACCTTGATCGCCCAGCTCGGTGGCCAGCGACTGCGACATGGAAAGCAACGCGGACTTGGCCATCTTGTAGGCACCGTACTTCGCCTGCGAGTGCCGGATCACCATCGAGTTGACGTTGACGACCGAGCCCTTCGATGCCGCCAGCGCCGGCGTGAAGCCCTGGATGAGCCGCAGCGCGCCGAGCGCGCTGAGCTCGATCGCATCGCGGATGTGCTGAAAGGTGGTCCCGGCCAACGGCTTCATCGACGGCACCCGGAACGCGTTGTTGATCAGCACGTCGACCTTGCCGTAGGCCTCGAGCGTGGCGTCGACGAGGTTGTTGACCTGGTCGTCGTCGGTGATGTCGGTACGCACCGTCGCCGCGCGGCCGCCGACGTCTGCGATCTGCTTGGCGACGTCGTCCAGGCGTTCTGGAGTGCGGGCCGCGAGCACCAGATCGGCGCCCTCTCGCGTGCATCGGTGCGCCAACGTGGTGCCCAGACCCGGGCCGACACCACTGATCACCACTACCTTGCCGTCGAGCAACTTCGTCATCCCAGCATCCTTGCCTGAATTTGTTGATGGCGCAGCGTGATTCGTGCACGCCAGTCGTCCTCGGAAATCTTGTTGTGCTCGAAGTAGGGTAGCGCCTGCGCCACCGCATCGAGGTCGACCAGCTCGACCGTGGGCCCGTCGGCCTCGGTCAGTTCGCGAGACACCCGCTGCCAGCGGAACTGCAGATACCCGCGTCGGTGACCGAGGGTCTCGACCCAGTTGGTGACGCCCGGATTCCCGTCCGCGACGACGATGCGGACCTTGCCATCCGGATCTGCCTGTGCCTGAGTGTTATTCAGTGAGGTCTGGTGGTTGATGTAGTCCAGTGAGATATACCACAGGCTGCCGAGCTGGAAGCCCAGGTAGGGCGCGTCGCTGACCGGAATGGTGATCACCAGCGCCTGGTCGGGATTCAGCTCGTAGTGCCCCACCGAGGAGTACTGGGTCGCCAGCCCCCCCGGGGTCAGCCGCGGCGCCACCATGGTGTTGACCGGCAGATTCAGGTAGAACCACTGCGGGAACTGCAGCCAGGTCTTGACCCGCTGCACCAGCTGCTTTCCTGCTGTGGCGTAACGCTTTTCGATGAGGTCACGACTCAGCGGCGGCGGCGCGGTACCGGCGGTGTCCAGCCGGGAAATCGCCAGCGTGCCACGCTGGGCCGACCAGTCGCCGTACACCTCGCGTATCACCAACTGGCCGGGGCGGGTCGGCCGTACCCGCCACTCGAAGCTGCCGTCGGCCGCGATGTCGAGCTCACGGTCGTCGAACGCGGCCTGGCTGGCCGGCACGTTGTCGTCGGTGTACTCCCCGCCCAACAGCTGGAAGCTCAAGTCAGTGGTGGTTCCACGCCGGCCCGTCACCACGTAATCGTGGTCGGCGTGCACGCGGGTACCGAAGTACAGCGTGTCCGGGTTGTCCAGGCCCATCTTGGTGAACGGCCCGGTGCCCGACTGCAGGAACGGGTGATCGCGGTCGTAGTCGAAGGCCAGGTGTGTGCAGCCCGATATACAGCCGGCCAGATACTGCAGTCCTTCGAGCAGATCGGCTTCCGTCTCGATATGCGGTGCGGCGGCGACCAGTTTCTCGGCCTCGGCGATCGCGGAGGTGAGGGGATCCGTAAAGGAATGGGTGGACACGCCTAGACGCTAGAACGTGTTCTACTTTTTCGTCAATGGCGAACATTCTCGCGCGTCGCCGCTTACGTTTGCCGACGAGGCCCGATCGCTAAGAGGTGCACTGCTGGGACAGGTCGATCAGATGCTGCCGCACATCCGGATGCCGACTCAGGTAGTCCATGACGTTGGGGCCGCCGCCCTCCGCCTGAGACTTGGCGGACAGCTGCGCTTTGACGTCGGGATGCCGCGTCAGGTACGCGTCGATGGACTGGCCGACGGTCTGATTACAGGGAGGATCCGCGTTGGCTGTGGCCGCCAGGGGCAGCGCGATCACCGTCGCGGCGGTAGCAGTGAGTAGCCCCCCGGCGAGCAGGCCGTACAGTCCGCGGCCGCGGAGTGTGTTGGATGTGCTCATGCCGGTCAGGTTACCGGCGTCGGCTGTGCCCGGGCTGTGCCGCAGCAAAGCGAAGCCGGTGCGTTACAACAGCGGGGTCAGCGCGTTACCGCGCTTTCTTGCTCGCGCTTGATCTCCAGCGCGATGTCGATCAGCTGGTCTTCCTGGCCGCCTATCAGCTTGCGCTGGCCGGCCCGGTGCAACAGCTCGTGCGCCGGGACGCCGTAGCGCTCGCCTTGCCGGACAGCGTGCTTGAGGAAGCTCGAGTAGACCCCGGAGTACCCCATGATCAGCGCGTTGCGATCGAGCAGGCATTCGGCCGGCATGGCCGGGCGCACCACGTCCTCGGCGGCGTCGGCGATGTCGAAGAAGTCGATGCCGGTCTTCACGCCGATCTTGTCGAAGACGCCGATCAAGGCCTCGACCGGAGCATTACCCGCGCCCGCGCCGAAGCGCCGCACGCTGCCGTCGATCTGCTTGGCGCCCGCGCGTACCGCCTCGACTGAATTGGCCACCCCGAGCCCGAGGTTCTCGTGCCCGTGGAAGCCCACCTGGGCGTCGTCGCCGAGCTCGGCGACCAGGGCCGATACCCGGTCGGCCACGCCGTCGAGCACCAGGGCGCCGGCGGAGTCGACGACGTAGACGCACTGACAGCCGGCGTCTGCCATGATGCGGGCCTGGGCGGCGAGTTTCTCCGGCGCAATGGTGTGGGCCATCATCAAGAACCCAACGGTCTCCAGACCGAGCTCGCGGGCCAGACCGAAGTGCTGAATCGAGACGTCGGCCTCGGTGCAATGAGTGGCGATCCGGCAGATCGACCCGCCGTTGTCCTGCGCCTCCTTGATGTCCTCCTTGGTGCCGACGCCGGGCAGCATCAAGAACGCGATCTTGGCCTCTTTCGCCGTCTCCGCGGCGAGCTTGATCAACTCCTGCTCGGGAGTCTTGGAGAAGCCGTAGTTGAAGGACGAGCCGCCCAGGCCGTCGCCGTGGGTCACCTCGATTACCGGCACGCCGGCCGCGTCCAGCGCCGCGACGATCGAACCGACCTCGTCCTTGGTGAATTGGTGGCGTTTGTGGTGTGAGCCGTCACGTAGCGACGTGTCCGTCATACGGACGTCCCAGATCGGGTTGAAGAAAATGTCGGTGGTCATCGCGCACCTCCGGTTACCGCGAGCGTCTTCTTGGCGATCTCCTCGCCGACCTTGGTGGCCGCCGCCGTCATGATGTCGAGGTTGCCCGCATAGGGCGGCAAGTAATCTCCGGCGCCCTCGACCTCGACGAACGTCGTGACCAGGGCCTGCTCGCCCGAGTTGATCGACGGGTCGTCGAATTGCGGCTCGTTGAGCAGCCGGTAGCCGGGGACGTAAGTCTGTACCTCGGCGACCACGTCGTGGATGGATTTGGCGATCGCATCGCGGTCGGCGTCCTCGGGGATCGCACAGAAGATGGTGTCGCGCATGATCATCGGCGGATCGGCCGGGTTCAAGATGATGATCGCCTTGCCGCGCGCGGCCCCACCGATGGTCTCGACGCCCTTGCTGGTCGTCTTGGTGAACTCGTCGATGTTGGCCCTGGTGCCCGGTCCCGCGGACGAGGACGACACCGATGCGACGATCTCGGCGTAAGGCACCTCGACCGTGCGCGACACGGCGTAGACGATCGGAATCGTCGCCTGCCCCCCGCAGGTGATCATGTTGACGTTCGGCGCGTCCAGATGCTGGCGCAGGTTCGCCGGCGGAATGACCGCCGGGCCCACCGCGGCCGGCGTCAGGTCGATGGCCCGGATCCCGGCGGCCTCGTATTTCGGCGCCGCGTCCCGGTGCACGTAGGCGCTGGTGGCCTCGAACACCAGGTCGGGTTTCTCGGACTGAGCCAGCAGCCAGTCGACTCCCTCGTGGGTGGTCTCCAAGCCCAGCTTGCGGGCCCGCGCGAGGCCTTCGCTCTCCGGGTCGATCCCCACCATCCAGCGCGGTTCCAGCCAGTCCGAGCGCAGTAGCTTGTACAGCAGGTCGGTGCTGATGTTTCCCGATCCGACAATTGCGACGCTTGCCTTCGACGGCATGATGCTCCTTTTTCGAAGCGTTAAATCAACTGATTCAAAACTAATCCGAGCCTATTCAAACGACAAATGAACTGAACCCAGCCCCGCGAAATCGGCGACGAAGTCGTCACCGGGACGCGCATCGATCGCCCTCGTGCACGAACCGGGAAGCACCACGTCGCCCTTGCGCAGCCTGACCCCGAAGCTCTCGACCTTGCGGGCCAGCCAGGCCACGGCCGTCACCGGATTGCCCAGCACGGCGTCGCTGCGGCCCTCGGCGATCACTTCGCCGTTGCGGGTCAGCACCGCGTCGATGGCCTTCACATCGATGTCGGCCGGCGAAACCCTGGCCCTACCCAGCACGTAACCGGCGGACGAGGCGTTGTCGGCGATGGTGTCGCACAACGCGATCTTCCAGTCGGTGATCCTGGTGTCGATCAACTCGATGGAGGGCACCAGGGCTTCGGTGGCCGCCAGCACGTCGTCTTCGGTGCACTCGGCGCCCGGCAGGTCGGCGGACAAGATGAAGCCGACTTCGACCTCCACCCGCGGGTACAGGTACTTGTCCGCCTTGACGGGGGTGTCCTCGAACACCTCCATCTCGTCCAGCAGGTGCCCGTAGTCCGGCTCGTCGACCCCCATCATCTGCTGCATCGCCTTGCTGGACAGGCCGACCTTGTGGCCCAGCACCCGGGCACCCTCGGCGACCCGCTGCCGGATGTTGATCAGCTGGATCTCGTACGCGTCGACGACGTCGATGTCGGGGTGCGCGGAGGTTAACGGCGCGATCGGCTCACGGCTACGTTCGGCTTGCGCCAGGTCGGCTGCCAGCTCGTCGCGGATCGCAACACTGAGCATTTACCGAAGTCCCCTCGTCCGTTTGACCGGGCCGGTAGCGGCCAGCCCGGGCAATTCTATAACGTGTTCTACATGACAGCGCAGGAGTACGACGTCGTCGTGGTCGGAAGCGGCGCCGCCGGGATGGTGGCCGCCCTCGCCGCCGCGCACCGAGGCCTTTCGACAGTAGTCATCGAGAAGGCTCCACACTTCGGCGGCTCCACCGCACGCTCAGGCGGCGGCGTCTGGATTCCGAACAACGAGGTGCTCAAGCGCGCCGGCGTGAAGGACACGCCCGAGGCTGCCCGCACCTACCTACACGGCATCGTCGGCACGGTCGTCGAGCCGGAGCGCATCGACACCTACCTCGAGCGCGGCCCCGAGATGCTGTCCTTCGTGCTTCGGCATACGCCGCTCAAGATGTGCTGGGTGCCCCGGTATTCCGACTACTACCCCGAAGCGCCCGGCGGCCGCGCGGAGGGGCGCTCGATCGAGCCCAAGCCGTTCAATGCGCGCAAGCTCGGTCCTGACGAGGGCGGGCTGGAGCCGGCGTACGGCAAAGTGCCGCTCAATGTGGTTGTGATGCAACAGGACTACGTGCGACTGAACATGCTGAAGCGGCACCCGCGGGGAGTGCTGCGCAGCCTGAAGGTCGGCGCCCGCACGATGTGGGCCAAGACCACCGGCAAGAACCTCGTCGGCATGGGGCGGGCCCTGATCGCGCCCTTGCGGATCGGGCTGCAGCGGGCCGGCGTTCCGGTCCAGCTGAACACCGCGCTCACCGACCTGTACGTCGAAGACGGCGTCGTGCGCGGGGTCTACGTCCGCGACACCGGTGCATCGGAATCCGCCGAGCCGCACCTGATCCGGGCACGGCGCGGAGTGATCCTGGCCAGTGGCGGTTTCGAGCACAACGAGCAGATGCGGGTGAAATACCAGCGC
This sequence comes from Mycobacterium sp. Aquia_216, assembly GCF_026723865.1. Taxonomy (NCBI): domain Bacteria; kingdom Bacillati; phylum Actinomycetota; class Actinomycetes; order Mycobacteriales; family Mycobacteriaceae; genus Mycobacterium; species Mycobacterium sp. Aquia_216. Next base: position 5,837,317 of record NZ_CP113529.1, read on the forward strand.
GCACCGATCACCAGCGAATGGACCGTCGGCGCGAAGGCCAACACCGGTGACGGCATCATCGCGGGCGAAAAGCTGGGCGCCGCACTGGACATCATGGAGGACGCATGGTGGGGCCCCACGGTGCCGCTGGTGGGCGCACCGTGGTTCGCCTTATCGGAGCGCAACTCGCCCGGCTCGATCATCGTCAACATGTCCGGCAAGCGGTTCATGAACGAATCGATGCCCTACGTCGAAGCTTGCCACCACATGTACGGCGGGGAACACGGCCAGGGGCCCGGGCCGGGCGAGAACATTCCCGCTTGGCTGGTGTTCGACCAGCAGTACCGAGACCGCTACATCTTCGCGGGACTGCAACCAGGACAACGCATTCCGCGCAAGTGGATGGAGTCCGGCGTCATCATCAAGGCCGATACGCTCGAGGAGTTGGCCGAGGCGGCGGGTCTTCCGGTCGCCGAGTTCACCGAAACCGTGGCACGGTTCAACGGCTTCGCCCGATCGGGTGTCGACGAAGACTTCCGCCGCGGCGAGAGCGCCTACGACCGGTACTACGGCGACCCCACCAACAAGCCCAACCCGAACCTCGGCGAACTGACCCACGCGCCGTATTACGCCGCCAAGATGGTGCCCGGCGACCTGGGGACCAAAGGTGGCATCCGCACCGATGTCCATGGCCGCGCACTGCGCGACGATGGCAGCATCATCGACGGCCTGTACGCCGCGGGCAACGTCAGTGCACCCGTGATGGGGCACACCTATCCGGGTCCGGGCGGCACCATTGGGCCGGCGATGACCTTCGGGTACCTCGCCGCGCTGCACATCGCCGATCAGGGCGGAAGGAACTGACATGCCAATCGATGTAGACGTCGCGCTGGCTGCCGAGCTAGAGCCCATCGAATTCTCTTGGACCAGTAGCGATATCCAGCTCTATCACCTTGGGCTGGGCGCGGGCGCCGACCCCATGGACGCACGCGAGCTGCGCTATCTGATCGACGACACCCCGCAGGTGCTGCCGACGTTCGGCAACGTCGCGGCCTCCTTTCACATGACCAAGCCTCCGACGGTGCAGTTCCCGGGCATCGACATCGAGCTGAGCAAGGTGCTGCACGCCAGCGAGCGGATCGAAGTACCCGGGCCGCTGCCGGCGTCGGGTTCCGCCACGGCCGTCACCCGGTTCACCGATATCTGGGACAAGGGCAAGGCCGCGGTGATCTGGAGCGAGACGACGGCGTCGGCGCCGGATGGCACCGTGCTGTGGACGCAGCGCCGCTCGATCTTCGCCCGCGGTGAAGGCGGATTCGGTGGCGAGCGTGGGCCTTCAGGGGGTGGGTCGTCGGACGGAGCGCCCGATCGGGCTCCCGACCTCGAGGTCGACGTGCCGATCCTGCCCCAGCAGGCATTGCTGTACCGGCTCTGCGGCGACCGCAATCCACTGCACTCTGATCCCGAATTCGCCGCTGCTGCAGGATTTTCCCAGCCGATCCTGCATGGGTTGTGCACCTACGGCATGACGTGTAAGGCCATCACCGACGCGCTGCTGGACGGCGACGCGAAGGCCGTGGCCGCTTACGGCGCGCGCTTTGCCGGTGTGGCATTCCCCGGCGAAACGCTCAGGGTCGGCATCTGGAAGGACGACAACCGCTTCCTGGCCAGCGTCGTTGCGCCGTCGCGTGACAACGCGGTGGTGCTCAGCGGCGTCGAGCTCGTCCCCGCGTAGACGCTTGTTCGTCGAACGCGCGGCTAGCCGCACTCTCGTGCTCGAACGCGCGGCTAGCTGTACGTTCGGCGCGCACGAGCCGCGCGAACCCGGCGAACGATGGCGGGCGGACGATCTCCCGCCACCACGCGGACCACGATCCAGCCGAGGCGCTCCAGAGCTTCCAATCGGCGGATGTCTCGCGTGTACTGCCATCGATCATTCCGATGTTGTTCGCCGTCGTATTCGACTGCGACCTTGACGTCCTCCCAGCCCATATCGAGATAGGCGGCGAAGTTGCCACATTCGTCGAGCACCGGAATCTGCGTATGTGGTCGCGGCAAGCCGGCCTGAATCAAGACAATACGAAGCCACGACTCCCTGGGTGACTGCGAGCCCGCGTCAAAAAGGGCCGCCGCCTTCCGTGCTTGCACGATTCCGCGGCGTCCCGGATACCTCTTAGCGAGCAACTCGACATCCGCCGCCTTGACCTCAGCTGCTCTCGCCAATGCGTCGATACCAGCCACAGCAGTCGTGGTCGGGTACCAACACCCAAGGTCGAGAGCTGTCCTCGCGGGCGATGTCACCGCGACGCCGTCGATCACCTCGGCTTCGTCCGCATCGACGACGTCGCCGTGCATCTGGATTCCCGGCACCGGGTGGCGATGGATGTGAATCAACTCCACCACTTTGTGGTCGTCGACCCATTTGCTGCCGTGCAGCGCTGCCGCAGAGAAACCCGCCACCACTGCGCGCCGTCCGCTCCACAGCCACCCGGCCTTCGCCCGCAGGACAGACGTGACTTCAGTGTCGGGATCGACGTAGACGTCTCGGAATAGTCGCCGATAACGCCTATTCAACTGGCTCTTGGTCAAAGTACCGAGGGCGATTGCCTCAGTGCCGACGAACGGCTCACCCATCGGGGCAGCGTCGCATGCCGTACTGCCTACGTCACTTCAGTCGACGAGCGCGCGGCCAGCTTCGCGTTCAGCGTCGAACGCGCGGCTAGCCGCGCGCTCGACGGGCGGGGCGCAAAAAGGCAAGCTAGCCGAGGATCAGTCCGGAGGTGGGCACGCCGGTTCCTGCGGTGACGAGCACGTGCTCGACGTCGGGCACCGGGTTCACCGAGGTACCCCGCAGTTGCCGCACACCCTCCGCGATGCCGTTCATGCCGTGGATGTAGGCCTCGCCGAGTTGGCCGCCGTGGGTGTTGATGGGCAGCCGTCCGCCGATCTCGACAGCACCGTCGGCGATGAACTCCTTGGCCTCACCCTTGCCGCAGAAACCCAACTCCTCCAACTGAATCAGGGTGAACGGCGTGAAGTGGTCGTAAATCACCGCGGTTTGGATGTCGGCCGGCGAGAGGCCTGACTGCTGCCACAACTGTTGGCCCACCACACCCATCTCGGGCAGACCCAGTTCCGGCCGGTAGTAGCTGACCATCGTGTACTGGTCGGGGCTGGAGCCTTGCGACGCCGCCTCGATCACCGCGGGGCGTTGTTTGAGATCTTTCGCCCGCTCCACCGACGTCACCACGATCGCGACCGCGCCGTCGGTCTCCTGGCAGCAGTCCAGCAGCCGCAGCGGCTCGGCAATCCACCGCGAATTCTGGTGTTCCTCAATGGTGATCGGCTTCTCGTAGAAGTAAGCCTTGGGGTTCTTGGCGGCGTGCCTGCGGTCGGCCACCGAGATGGCGCCGAAGTCACGGCTGGTCGCCCCGGACCAGTGCATGTAACGCTGAGCGATCATCGCGACCTGCGCGGCCGGCGTCGACAGCCCGTGCGGATATGAGAAGGAATTGTCGGCCGCCGTCGAATCAGCTTGCACGCCAGCACTTCCCGCTAAGCGAGTCTGCACCTGGCCGAACCGCATACCCGACCGCTCGTTGAATGCCCGGTACGCCACCACGACGTCGGCCACACCGGTGGCGACGGCCATCGCCGCGTGCAACACGGTCCCGCACGCGGCACCCCCGCCGTATCCCGTCTGGGCAAAGAACTTCAGGTCCCCGATGCCGACCGCCCGCGCTACCGCGGTCTCGTTGTTGGTGTCCATCGTGAAGGTGGTCAGCCCGTCGACGTCGGCAGGGCTCAGGCCCGCGTCATCGAGAGCGGCGAGCACCGCTTCGGCGGCCAGTCGCAGCTCGCTTCGACCGGAGTTCTTCGAGAAGTCGGTCGCACCGATACCGACGATGGCCGCCTTACCCGACAGGGGGCCCCTCCCGCTTGCGAGGGACATTAGACGTCCCCGATCGTGAATGTGGCCGTTGCGATGACATGGTCGCCAAGGCTGTTGCGGCCAAACACTTTCACTGTGATCAACCCGTTCTCGACCGCGGTCACCTCACCGGAGAAGGTGATCGTGTCGTACGCGTACCACGGCACCCCCAGTCGCAGCCCGATCGACTTGATCAGCGCCGACGGCCCGGCCCAGTCGGTGATAAAGCGCTGCACCAGCCCGGTGTCGGTGAGGATGTTGACGAAGATGTCCTTGGATCCCTTGGCCTGCGCCTTGTCCCGGTCGTGGTGCACATCCTGGTAGTCCCGGGTCGCAATGGCTGTCGAGATGATGAACGTGGGGTCGCCGTAGATCTTGAGTTCGGGCAGCGTCGTGCCCTTTTGGATTTGCGGAGCCGCCTTGGCGGCGACATCCGACCCAGGTGCGCTCATGCCTCCGGCTCCCAGGCGCACAGTGTCCACTCCGGTCCGGAATCGCCGGCCGGGAAGTCGATATAGGTTGCGCGAACCGGCATTCCGATCGTCACGTCGGCGTGATCGACGTTGCGCAGCTCACCCAGCATGCGCACGCCTTCCTCGAGCTCGACCAAGGCGATCACGAAGGGCAGCGTGCGGCCCGGCACCTTGGGCGCGTGGTGCACGACGAAGCTGTACACCGTGCCCTTCCCGGCAGCCACCACATAATCGATCGGCTGTTCTTTGTCCTGCCACACCGCCGGTACCGGTGGGTGCTGCAAGCTACCGTCGGGCCGCCGCTGGACACGCAGCTCGTGCGCTGCGACACCCTCCCAGAAGAAGGCGGTGTCGCGCGACAACGCGGGACGCATCATGGCGTCCGGATCCAGATCTGCGGGCACCGCAGCCGGCGCCGCGTCATCCGAGGATTCGCGAGGTTTGAATTTCAGTATGCGCCATGCCATCTCGGCGACATCCTCGTCACCGACACGCCAGGTGATGTGCTGGTTGATGAACCAGCCCTCACCGAGCGCGGTCTGCTTCGGGCCGACCACGTCGCGCATCTCGGAAGCGATGCTGACCTGCTCGCCGGGCCGCAGATACCGGTGATAGGTCTGCTCGCAGTTGGTGGCCACCACGCCGACGTACCCGGCGCGGTCGAACAGCTCCATCAGCGGACCCATGGGATCGTCGGTTGGACGCTCGCCGCCCAGGCCGAACATGGTCCATACCTGAATCATTGCCGGTGGGGCGACAATTCCCGGATGTCCGGCCGCGCGGGCGGCGGCCTCGTCCGTGTAGATGGGGTTGCGGTCCCCGAGCGCTTCCACCCACGTCTTGATCGTCGGCTCGTTCACCGGATCCCTGGCGTCGCGCTGCTTGGCGACAACAGTGGACGTGATTTCCGCGATCGACTCCCGGATATCGGTCATCGAGGCACCCTCGGCACTTTGAGGCCGGACGCCGCGATCATTTCACGCATAACCTCGTTCACGCCTCCACCGAAGGTAATCACCAAATTGCGCTTGGTTTGCGAGTCGAGCCACTCCAGCAGCTCGGCGGTGTCGGACTCGGCCGGGTTACCGTATTTGCCGACGATCTCCTCGGCGAGCCGACCGATGTACTGAATGCTCTCGGTACCAAAGACTTTCGTCGACGCGGCATCGGCCACGTTGATGTCCTCACCGGCGGCGGCGACCTGCCAGTTGAGTAGCTCGTTGATGCGCCACATCGAGTAGATCTCACCCAGCGCGCGCTTGACGTCGGCGTGATCGACCGGCGTGACGCCGTCGCCACCCGGCTTGGATGCCCAGGCGTGCAACCGGTCGTAGATCCCGGCGGTGCGGCCCGCGGGACCGAGCATCACGCGCTCATTGTTGAGTTGCGTGGTGATCAGCCGCCATCCGCCGTTCTCCTCGCCGACCAGCATGTCGGCGGGCACCCGCACATCGTTGTAGTAGGTGGCGTTGGTGTGGTGGGCGCCGTCGGACAGGATGATCGGAGTCCAGGAGTAGCCGGGGTCCTTGGTGTCGACGATCAGGATCGAAATGCCCTTGTGCTTAACGGCTTCCGGGTCGGTGCGGCAGGCCAGCCAGATGTAGTCGGCATCGTGGGCACCGGTGGTGAAGATTTTCTGACCGTTGACGATGTATTCGTCGCCGTGGCGCACCGCCGTGGTCCGCAGGGATGCCAGGTCGGTGCCGGCTTCCGGTTCGGTATAGCCGATAGCGAAGTGCACCTCGCCGGCGAGGATGGAAGGCAGGAACTTCTTCTTCTGCAGCTCGCTGCCGTATTGCTGCAGGGTGGGTCCGACCGTCTGCAGCGTCACCGCGGGCAGTGGCACGTCGGCCCGGTGCGCCTCGTTGACGAAGATCGACTGCTCGATCGGGCCGAAGCCGTGGCCGCCGAACTCCTTTGGCCAACCCACGCCGAGCTTGCCGTCCTGGCCCATCCGCCGGATCACCGCGCGATAGGCCTCGTTGTGACGGTCGGACTCCATCGCCTTCGCCTCGTCGGGCGAAATCAGATTCGAGAAGTATTCGCGCAGCTCGGCTTGCAGCTGACGCTGCTCCGGGGTCAGATCTATGAACATTGCGCTCCCACCAGGTCTAGACGATGAGAGGACCCACCCAGCAACCGGGACAGGTCCTTGATCGTGGAGTAGTACCGGTGCATGGGGTAGGTGATGTCCATCCCCATACCGCCGTGCAGGTGATGGCAGATTTGCATCACCGGCGGGGCCTGCGACGTGATCCAGTACCCGAGCACATCGAGATCGGCCCGCAACTGGGGGGCGGGCTCGCCCCCCAAGGACAGGCGCCAAACGACCGACTTCGCCGCCAAATCGATGGTGCGCGAAGCGATGTAGACCTCGGCGAGCTGTGCCGCCACGGTCTGAAAGGTCGACAGCGGCTTGCCGAACTGCTTGCGCCCGGCCACGTAATCCGCGGTCAGCCGCAGCGCCCCGGCCACCAGTCCATCGGTGAAGGCGCCGATCGCCGCCAACGCCAGCTCGTTGACCCGGCGCGCGGCGGCGCCGGCCAATACGTCGGTGTCGGGAACCGCGACAGCGGCAAACGTCACCGTGTACTCATCGGAGCCATTCGACGTCGGGGTGCGAACCAGCTCCACACCGTCGGCCGTCGGCGACACCACGACGACCGCACTGTCGGCCGTCACGATGATCCAATCCGCTTGTTCGGCGTACGCGACACCGACTTTGGTGCCCGTCAACCGCCCGTCGGCGAAGGTGGTGGCGGGCCGGTCGGGCAGCGCCGAACCGGGCTCGTTGAGCGCCGCGGTCAGCACCCCGCCATCGGCCCCCTTGACCAGGCCCGCCAAGAACCGGTCCTGTTGGTCATCGGAGGCCAGATCCACCAGCGGCAGCACGCCGAAGCCCAGCGTGGCCAGGGCCGGCGTGATCGCACCGTGGCGCCCCACCTCGGTCAGCACCGTGGCGACCTCGGGGAGACCGACGCCGTCGCCGCCGAGACGTTCGGGCACCGGTAGCGCCGTCACCCCCCCGCGGACGAGTGCGTCCCACGTCAAATCCCGTTCCAGCACGGACGTGACAACGTCAGCGACGGCCTGCTGCGTTGCAGTGAGATCGAAATCCATTAGGAATTAACCGCGCTCTTTCCCGTGTAGTCGACCTGCCAGTGCTTGATGCCGTTGAGCCACCCTGACCGTAGTCGCTCGGGCTCGCCAACCGACTTGATGTCCGGCATCTGGTCGGCGACCGCGTTGAAGATGAGGTTGATGGTCATGCGGGCCAGGTTCGCGCCGATGCAGTAGTGGGCGCCGGTGCCGCCGAAACCGACGTGCGGATTCGGGTCGCGCAGGATGTTGAAGGTGTGCGGGTCCTCGAAGACCTCTTCGTCGAAGTTGGCCGAGCGGTAGGACATCACGGCCCGCTGGCCCTGCTTGATCAACACGCCACCCAACTCGATGTCCTCGTTGGCGGTGCGCTGGAATGCCGATACCGGGGTGGCCCATCGGATGATCTCGTCGGCGGTGGTGGCCGGGCGCTCCCTCTTGAAGAGCTCCCACTGATCGGGGTTGTTCGCGAACGCGATCATGCCGTGGGTGATCGAGTTACGCGTGGTCTCGTTGCCCGCCACCGCGAGCATCACCACGAAGAAGCCGAACTCGTCGTCGGAGAGCTTCTCCCCCTCGATGTCGGCCTGGATGAGGGTGGTGACGATGTCGTCGGTGGGGTTCTTGCCCCGCTCCTCGGCCATGGCCATGGCGTACGCAATCAGTTCCATCGACGACTGCGCGGGATCGACGGTGGCGTACTCGGGGTCGGTGCCGCCGGTCATCTCGTTGGACCAGCGGAAGAGCTTGTCGCGATCCTCCTGGGGAACACCGAGCAGGCCCGCGATGGCTTGTAGCGGCAGCTCGCACGACACCTGCTCGACGAAGTCGCCGGTCCCCTCGGTCGCCGCGGTCTTGGCGATGTTTTCGGCGCGCTGGGCCAGTTCGGCTTCCAGCCGGCCGATGGCCCGTGGGGTGAACCCGCGGGAGATGATCTTGCGCAGCCGGGTGTGGTGGGGCGCGTCCATGTTCAGCATGACGCTGCGCTGCAACTCGACCTGCTCGCGCTTCATCTCCGGCGGCCAGGTCGGGATGGCACCGTTCAGCCAGCTCGAGAAGACGTCGCTGCGGCGCGATACCTCCTTGACGTCGGCGTGCTTGGTGACGATCCAGTAGCCGTTGTCCTCGAAGCCGCCCGAGCCGCCCGGGATGTCGACCCAGTGGATCGGCTCCGCCTTGCGCAGCTGGGCAAGCTCCTCGACGGGCAGCCCGGCGAGGTTGACGTCGGGGTCAAGGAAGTCGAAGTCGGAGGGAATGTTGGCGGGTGCCATGTGTATGCGCTCCTCAATTGCAACGTGTTCTAGTGCCAGTAAAACACGGCTCCTGCGCAGATAAAAGGCAGGTCACCATCCTCGCTTGTCAGAGTAATGAAACGTGTTCTAGCCTGACGGAATGGGTAACCCTGTCATCGTCGAAGCCACTCGTAGTCCCATCGGTAAGCGGAACGGGTGGCTATCTGGTCTGCACGCCACCGAGTTGTTGGGGGCCACGCAGAAGGCGCTCGTGGAGAAGGCCGGCATCAACGCCGGCGAGGTCGAGCAGATCATCGGCGGCTGCGTCACGCAGTACGGCGAGCAGTCCAACAACATCACCCGGGTGAGCTGGCTCGTCGCCGGGCTGCCGGACCACGTGGGCGCCGCGACCGTGGACTGCCAGTGCGGCAGCAGCCAGCAGGCCAACGGCCTGATCGCGGGCCTGATCGCGGCGGGTGCGATCGACGTCGGCATCGCGTGCGGTATCGAGGCGATGAGCCGCGTCGGGCTGGGCGCCAACGCCGGCCCCGATCGCGGGATCCTGCGCCCCGAGTCGTGGGACATCGACCTGCCCGACCAGTTCACCGCCGCCGAGCGGATCGCCAAGCGTCGCGGCATCACCCGCGAGGACATCGACCAGTTCGGCTTCGACTCGCAGCGAAAGGCCAAGCAGGCATGGGCCGAGGGCCGGTTCGACCGCGAGATCAGTGGCATCGAGGCGCCCGTGCTCGACGAGCAGAAGCAGCCGACGAGCGACCGTCATGTCGTCACTCGTGACCAGGGCCTGCGCGACACCACGCTGGAAGGCCTCGCCTCGCTGAAGCCGGTGCTGGAGGGCGGGATCCACACGGCGGGTACGTCGTCGCAGATCTCCGACGGTGCGGCGGCCGTGCTGTGGATGGACGAGGACAAAGCCAAGGCACTGGGGCTGAAACCGCGAGCCCGGATCATCAGCCAGGCACTGATCGGTGCGGAGCCGTACTACCATCTGGACGGCCCCGTGCAGTCGACCGCCAAGGTGCTCGAGAAGGCCGGCATGAAGATGGGCGACATCGACATCACGGAGATCAACGAGGCCTTCGCGTCGGTGGTGCTGTCCTGGGCGCGGGTGCACAATCCCGACATGGACAAGGTCAACGTCAACGGCGGCGCGATCGCGTTGGGCCACCCGGTGGGCAGCACCGGCAGCCGGCTGATCACCACCGCATTGCACGAGCTGGAGCGCACCGATCAGAGCACCGCACTGATCACCATGTGTGCCGGTGGCGCGCTGTCCACCGGCACCATCATCGAGCGCATCTAGCATCGGCAGTGCTCGTCCCCGAGGAGAACCGCATCGCCGCGGCGCAGGCATACATCGACGCCCTTGTCAGCCATGTCGGCGACACGGTTCCGTTCGCGGTCGGGTGCACCCGGACCGAGCAGGGTATCAAGAACGGCTTTTCCGGAAACCACTTGCGGCGCAGCCTCAATCGCGGACCCCAGTACCGATTGCTCGCGGAGACGACACCGCCGGACTATTCCATCGCCGGCGACGAGGTGCATGCCACTTACCAGGTGCTGACCAAGGCGGCGCTCGGCGGCCGGCGCCTGGCCGCGCGGGTTGACGAAACGTTCGTGATCCCCGCCGAAAGTCCAAGCGGCCAAGCAGAAATCCACCACATCACGGTCCGGTTTCACCCCTTCATTCAGCGCTAGGGACACGTCATGGAAAAACCGAAATCACTCAATTCCCCGGTGGTCGGCTTCTTCATCAAGTGGATGTCGAAGGGCAACACCTGGATCTATAAGCGCAGCAACGGAAAGCTCGGCGGCACTTTCCAGAAGGCGCCGGTCGCGTTGCTGACCACCACCGGCCGCAAGACCGGTGAACCACGGGTGAGCCCGCTGCTCTACCTGCGCGAGGGCAACCGCGTCATCCTGGTGGCCTCCCGGGGCGGCAGCGACAAGCATCCGCTGTGGTACCTCAACCTCAAGGCCAATCCCAAAGTGTCCGTGCAGATTAAGGACGAGGTGCTGCAGCTTCAGGCGCGTGACGCCACCGAGGCGGAGCGCCAGGAGTACTGGCCGAAGTTGGACGCCATGTACCCGTCGTTCGGCGACTACCGGTCGTGGACGGATCGGGTGATCCCGGTCGTGATCTGCGACCCGGTGGGCTAACGGCGAATCAGATACGCAGCAGGCCCGACAACCTGCCGAGCCGGTCCAGACTTGCGCTGTTGAGACCGGTCAGACGAACAGATTTGCCCCGGGACCGGTATTTGTGACGAATCGTGTCGAGGGCAGCCACCGAGGACGCGTCCCATACCACCGCGCCCGACATATCGATCACCACGTCGTCGGGGTCATTCGCGTAATCGAATTGGTGGACAAGATCATTGCTCGACGCGAAGAAGAGTTCGCCGTGCACGCGGTAGGTGCGAGTGCCGGCATCGGAATCCCCGCGCCCGGAGGTGGGCTCGACCGACGTGAAGTGGGCGACGCGGCGGACGAAGGCCACAACGGCGGTAAGCACTCCCAACGACACTCCGACGGCCAGATTACTGGTGGCCACCGTGCCGGCGACGGTGATGGCCATGATGAGGATTTCGCTGCCCGGCAAGACTTTCAGTGTGCGGGGGGAGATGCTGTGCCAGTCGAAAGTGGCCGCCGATACGACGACCATGACCGCTACCAAGGCGGCCATCGGTATCCGGCCGACCACATCTCCCAGCGAGACCACCAGCACGAAGACGAATATCCCGGTCAACAAGGTGGACAGTCGAGTTCGTGCACCGGCGACCTTGACGTTCATCATCGTCTGGCCGATCACGGCACACCCGCCCATACCGCCGAAGATTCCGGTGATCACGTTAGCCATCCCTTGGCCCCAGGCTTCGCGTGTCTTGTTCGACGGGCTGTCCGTGATGTCGTCGACGAGTTTTGCGGTCATCAGTGATTCGAGGAGTCCGACTAGCGCCGCGCCGAACGCGTAGGGCGCGACGGTCTTCAGCGTTCCAAGTGTCAAAGGAACATGGGGCAAGCCGGGCAGCGGCAGCGAATTCGGCAGTGCGCCTTGATCACCCACGTCAGGAACATGCCAGCCAAACAGCATCACCGCTGCGGTGAGCAACAGCACGACCACCAGCGGTGCCGGCACAGCGGTGGTCAGCTTCGGCAGCGTGACCATCACGAGAATGCCGACCAACGTGAGCGGATAGACCAGCCACGGCACGCCGAACAGATGTGGTAATTGCGATACGAGAACGAGAATGGCGAGCGCGTTGACGAACCCGGTCATCACGCTGCGGGGGATGAACCGGATGAGCTTGGCGACGCCGGCGAACGCGAGGGCCATCTGGATGATGCCCGCGAGGATGATCGTGGCCACCAAGTAACCCACTCCGTGATCGCGGGCGACGGGAGCGACCACCAATGCGACCGCGGCGGTGGCGGCAGAGATCATCGCGGGCCGGCCGCCGGCGAACGCGATGGTGACGGCCATGGTGACCGAGGAGAACAACCCCACCCGCGGATCGACGCCGGCGATGACTGAGAACGCGATCGCTTCTGGAATCAGCGCGAGCGCGACGACGAGACCGGCAAGCACCTCGGTGCGCAGCATGGTCGTGGACAGCAGCGGGTAGCCGGATGACCTGGCGACACCCGCGGCGCGCAGACGAAGGCCGGGCATAGTGATACTCATCGAATCTCCTTGATGGGGAAGCGGTTTAGCTATTGGTCGAAGACTGGCGCGGTGGCGATCAATTACGCCGTTTCGGCCTGACGGTGTCCGAGGAACTCGAGGATGGCGCGGCGCCGTTGCTGATAAGGTTCTTCGAACTGGGCCTCGGCGTTGCGTGGCGTGTCGATGATGACGATGTCGGCGACGGTCGCCGGCCGATGGCTCAGCAACACCACCCGGTCGGCGAGCAGCAGCGCTTCGTCGACATCGTGCGTGACAAACAGGATGGTCATCTTCTGGGTCTCCCAGACGGACATCAGCAGCCCCTGCATCTCGCGCCGGGTCTGTGCGTCCAGTGCGCCGAAAGGCTCGTCCATCAGCATCACCCGTGGCTCGCAGGCCAGAGTTCGCGCCAATTGCACGCGCTGGCGCATGCCCCCCGAGAGCTGGCTGGGCAGGTGGTCGAGGTAAGCGGCCAGCCCAACTTGTTCCAATCGTGCGGTTGCCGCCGCCTTGAGTTCCTTGCCGCGAAGACCCCGGAGTTTGAGCGGATACTGCACGTTCTTCAGTGCGGTGCGCCAGGGAAACAGTGCGTCCTCTTGGAACACCATCGCGCATTGGGCCGCATTGCCGGTGACCGGTGCGCCGTCTACCGTGGCCGTGCCGCTGATCGGCGTGAGCAACCCGGCCAGTGCGCGCAAGACGGTCGACTTGCCGCATCCCGAAGGGCCCAGAAAGACGACCACCTCGCCGGGGCGCACGGTCAGGGAGATGTTGGCGGCGACAACACCGTTGAAGCCGACTTTCAACTCCTCGAGAGTGACTGCGCCCGTGCTCATCCGGTGGCTCTCGGCAGCCAGTGATTCACCCGGCGACCCATGCGCTCGACAAGCCACGCGGTGATAAGACCAAGAGCGCCAATGGAAATCATGCCGACCACGACACCCGAATAGTCGAGCAAGCCGTACGACTGCCACGTGTAGTAGCCGATGCCGAACTGTCCGGAAATCATCTCCGCACTGACGACGCAGATCCAGGCGACACCCATGGCCACCGACAGCCCGGCGAAGATCCCCGGCAAGGCGCCCGGCAGTACGACGTGAAACAGCAGCGATACGCGGCCGGCTCCCATGGTCCTGGCGGCGTCCTCCCACACCTTGGGCAGTGCATCCGTCGCGTGAATTGTGCTGACCACAACCGGAAAGAACGCGGCGAAGAAGGTGATGAAGACGATCCCCTGCTCGCTGGAGGGAAACAGCAGTATCGTCAACGGCACCAGTGCGATCGCGGGGATGGGCCGGATCAGCTCGATGAACGGCCGCAGCGCCATTCTCGCGATGCCCGAGCGGCCCACCAGGATTCCCAGCCCGATGCCGATCACCGCCGCCAGGCCGAAGCCGAGCAGTATTCGTTGCAAGCTCGCCAATAGGTCGTCATAGTAGGTGCCGCTGCTCACCCGGGCGAGCAACGCCTCCAGCACGGTCGCCGGGGCCGGCATCCGGTTGAACCGCAACCAGGCGACGACGTTATGGGCGGTCAGCAAGTGCCACATCGCGACAAAGGTGGCGATGGGGATCATCGGCAGCACCACCGCGGCCGCGCGCCGCCGGACCGCGTGGGGCACGCGGACAATCGACCGCTGCGGTCCCGGCTTTGCCTTCCAACCGGCCGGAACCGAAAGCTTTGGTAAAGCGGGTGCGGTCATGGTCTGAGTCATGGATTTCCTTTCCGTGAGGGGAAGTTCGGGTGTGGTGGCGGGCTAGCCGGTGGCAAGGGACCTGGCCACGGCGGCCGGGTAAGTGATGGCACTGGACTGCGGGTGTTGTCGCCGGTACACGCTGGCACCCTCCGCGGTGGCGAATGGCTTGTACCGCTGAATCGGTGGTGCTACTGGGTCGTACAGCCAGACCGCATGATCGGCGAAGATCCTGACAGCCGTGAAGGTGTCCGGCACGTACGACACCCGCACCGATTTCGTGCCGGCAACCCGGCGAAGCAGGCAGGTCGGAGTCGCAGCTGCCGTCGTCTGGACGGCGCCCCGCACCCACAGTTCGGACGCCTGGGCCGGATCATCGACCGGCTGCTGACACAGGTCGTCGATCCCGCTCAACGCTGTCGGGTTGGCGACTTCGTCACGGCGACGCTCGTAGTCGGTGCCGGACAGTTGCCGCAGGTAACTGTCATTGACGAAGGTGCTGATCTCGAAGTCCCGATTCACCGAACCGCGAGCCACCAGAAAGTCCTTGATCTGCTGGAAGGCCGCTAAGAACTGCTTTTTCAGCGTCATGTCGAACGTCACTAGTCCGTTGGGGCCGTTGTAGAGATAAACCACCTCGGGTTCGATCCCGGTGAGTTCACCGACTCGCAAAGCGGCCTTCAACGGGTTGGCGATGATGTAGTCGGTCGTGGCCTTCATCGCACGCATGAACGCGGCCATCACTTCCGGCTGGCTATCGGCGAATTGCCGCCGCACGACGACGCCGTGGAAAGTAGGTACTTCATTGTCGCCGCCGTCGTAGAGCAGTCTGCCCTGATTGCGGTAGATCACCAGTTGCGGCCAGGGAACGAACTGTGCCAGCGCGTCGACCTGCTTGCCGTCGATAGCCGATGCGCCGACCGACGGATCCTGGTTCACGATGTGCACGGAATTCTTGACGATCCCGTTGCGCTGCAGCGCCGTTGAGAACATTCCGTCACCCGCCGATCCGAGGCTGGTAGACGCCTTGCGCCCCACCAGGTCGGCAAGCGTGTGCGCCGTGGAATCCGAGCGGACGACAACCTGATTCAACGATCCGCGCAAGTTGTAGCCGGTGACGGCGATCATTTCCGTGGCGGCGTCGCTGTACTTCTTCGTCTTGGACCCGTTGGTGAGCAGCGGGTAGTCGCCCATCGACCCGATGTCGACGTGGGTCGCGATCATCTGCGCGGTAAGCGGTGCGCCGGAAGCGAAGTCTTGCCAGACGACGCGGTACTTCTTGTGGTTACTTGCGCCCAGCGCCTTGAGAGCATTCTCGAAATCGCCGCGGTCGCGCAGCAGTGTTCCGGCGTTGACGGTGTTGATGGTCTTCGACTGGTAGCCAACATTAACGACGACAGTGGGCTCGCCGAGTAACCCGCAGCCTGCGAGTAGTTGGGTGGCGCCGACCGCCACGGCAAACAGCAGCGCCATCGACCGAACGCGCCATTTCGGCCGCGGGCCGACGGCCCGGCGGAACAACGAGGTTGCTCCCTGCGGGGCACTGATGGCGACGTCGTACATACCGACCAGGGTCGGTGTCTTCTGTTACCTCGCTGTCATCCGAGGTTGCGGAGCAGTTACGCCATGGGGCGGTCACCAGCGGCGGTGGTCAACGCGGCGACGGAGCGCGTCCCGCCAGCAAGCACACGCAGGCCATCTGACGCGAGCAGTTTCGGCACGGCGGAAGTGAAGACTCCGTTACGCCACCAGCGACTCCGTAGCGAAATGTCCTCGCGTGGGGAAACGCTGGTGGGTGTGGAGATAGCGAACTCAACAACGCCGACTTCTGCGCCGGTCGACGCGCGGCCCGGCGAGCCCGATTATCGGTTCACCCTGGCCAACGAACGCACATTCCTGGCCTGGCAGCGCACCTCGCTCGGGTTGCTGGCCGCGTCCGTGGCTGTCGTGCAATTCATGCCTCAGTTGCCGGTCCCTGGCATGCGCCACGCGCTGGGCGTGATGGTCGGCATGCTCGCAGTGCTGACGGCGGCGACCGGTCTGGGCCGGTGGACACAGGCTGATCGGGCCATCCGCCGGGGCCGGCCCCTGCCGCGGTTCACCGCTCCGATCTGGCTGGCGTGGGGTTTGGTCACGATCGGGATGGTGACGGTGTCGTTGACGCTCGTGGCCGCCGCGAACAGCTGATGCCCCGCGAAGAGGTGACCCGAGACCCGGGCTTGCAGCCCGAGCGGACTGCGCTCGCGTGGACACGTACGGCATTGGCCGGATCGACGGCGGGCGCGGTGATTGTGCTGCGGGACCGCGACGTTGCCAGTCTCTTGCATAGCCCGGCTCGTCTTTGTATCGGCGGCACGGCCATCGTGGTTGCCCTGTGTACGTTCGGCCTCGGGTGGCGCCGTCGCCGACAGTTAGCGGCGCAGTCCCATCCACCAGCCGCTCCCGCTCGACGGGACATCATCGGCGTCGCAGTTGCGGTGACCTTGTTGTCAACGCTGGTCTTGCTGTACCTGTTGATTGCGTTGAGCTGAGTGTAAAGGCTTCGGCACCAGAGGTTTTCGAAAGCCGGCGCCGCCCCCGTCGCTGGGGGCGGCGCCATTGCTCATTACTGGCAACGCGTCGGAACGAAGTCGATCGGTGCGCCTGCCGGGATCAACTCCTCGGTTTCGACGCTTTCCTCGAATTGGCGGATGAGGCGCCTGGCATGTTGCATCACCCACCAACGCACGAAGGTCTGGTTGACCGCTTCGCGCTCCTTCGGATCTTCGAGCAGATTGATGATCCGGGCGAACCCGAGTGGGATCTCGGGGTCATGGAAGTGCTGCTGCCGTTTGAAGCTGATCTTGAACTGTGACCACTTGACCGCATGCAGTTCCTCGTTGAGCCACACCATGCAGCCTTCGCGCTTGGATTCCTCTGCCCCGCCGAAGAATTCACGCTGATCGATGCCATCGATGATGCGGTCGGTCGGGGGTTGGCAGCCCGCCCATTTCAGCAGTGTCGGGAACATATCGGTAACGTGCACCATCTCGTTGCTCTCTCGGGGTGGGACATTTCCGGGCCACCGGATCAGGCACGGCGTGCGAATTCCGCCCTCCGCGGAGGAAAAATACGAACCGTCGAAGAAGCCCGCGGTGCCACGGCCCAGCAGGTGGTCTTCGGGACCGTTGTCCCCGGCGAAGATCACGATGGTGTTGTCGTCGACACCCAGTTCGGTCAGTGTGTCCAGGATGCTCCCGAAGTCGTGGTCCAGCATCAGCAGGGAATCACCCCAGTCACCGTTGGTGCTCTTTCCCTTGAACTCCTCGCGGACCTCCATCGGAAAATGCATCAACGAGTGATTGTGATAGAGGTAGAACGGCTTACCCGCATCCACGCTCCGCTTCATGAAAGCCTTTGCTCGCCGGTCATATTCGCCGTCGACTTGGCCTTTGAGCTTGACGGTCAACTGTTGGTCGGTGGTGCGAACGCCACCTTCCTTGGTGCCGTCGTACATGTACGAATAGCCGTCTCGCTCACCGTCGTACCACGGGTCGTCGGGCCACAGACATTCGTCGTAAGTGCGTGCCGGACCATACCATTCGTCGAATCCGTGGTCGGTGGGCCAACGGCCGTCCTCCGCGCCGATGTGCCACTTGCCGAAGCATGCCGTCGCATAACCAGCCTCGGAGAGGATGTCACCCATCGTGCGTTCCCACGCGACAATGCCACCGTCATTGCCCCCCAACGCGATCGTGTGATTGCCCGAGCGGATTGGGTAGCGCCCAGTCATCAGCGCCGAACGGGTTGGCGTGCACTGGGGTTCGACGACGAAGTGCGACAGCTTGAGGGCTTCACCCGCGAACCTGTCGATGCGTGCGGTATCGGCGCCGCGCAACATCCCGCCACCGAAGCAGCCCAATTCACCGAGCCCCAGGTTGTCGACGTGAAAGTACACGATATTGGGTTGTTCGGGCATGGTTGTATTACCTTTCAATCGATATCGGATGATCGTCGCGAATGAAAACGTGATGGTGCAGATCGCCGGCTACGTCGACGGCTGATCGGGTCCCCTTGCCGCAGTGGTCACCAGTGAGCAACGGTCGCCGCGGTAGCGCACCGTCTCCAGGTCGAATGGAGTGCCGTCCTCCAGATGCGTCAAACGGTGCAACAGTAACAACGGTGCCCCGGGGCGGATCTGCAATAACTTTGCGGTATTCGCGTCCGCCGACACCGATTCGACGGTGATCTCGGCCCATCCCAGACGCACACCGAGTTCCTTTTCAATCAACGAGAACACGTCCTGCTGGTCGAGATTCGCGTCGATCGGGATAGCGCCCATCCTTAGCGAGGTGGTGTCGAGCGACAACGGCAGGCCACCGACAGAGCGCAGTCGTTCGATGAACAGAATGGGAGTATTTTCGGTCAGTGCCAGCTTGGCCGCGACGAATGGGGATGCGACGGATTCGCGCACCGACAGCACCTCGTTTTCTACCGGAAGCCGGTGACCCGCAAGGGATTCGGCGAGGCCTTCCAAGCGATCAAGGCGCTGACTCAGCTTCGCGCCCGTGACGAATGTCCCGGCACCCTGGACCCGGGTGATCATTCCCTCGCCGCGTAGGAGCTCCAGCGCTTCACGAATCGCATTGCGGCTGACGCCGAACTCGGCGGCCAGTTCGGTCTCCGAGGGCAACGCCGGGCGAGCAGCGGCCAAGCCACCATAGACGCCATCCAGGATCTGGCCGCGCAGCACGTCTCGGGCCCAGCGCGCGGCATCCGCCCGGCTGCCGGCGTACTCCCGCGTCGCGGGACGCGGAAAGTCCTTGGGCGGGATATTCGGACGCCGGGGCATGCTGTCACTGTGCCACCGTTGGGACATGGTGGCGATAGATGCGGTGTTACGCCACCTTACGTTTGGTAAACCCCTAGGCCAGCGCCTACACCACGGCGTAGCGACACTGATTCCGCCACCACGGCGCGCGCTCGATCAATCGGCGACACAGCGAAATCCAATGTGTGTGGTCGCGCTGTCTTGGGACTGCGACGAGCGCGCTGCCGGACGATAGCGGTGACAGTATTCGGGCGCACACAGATGGGACCCGCCCTTGAGAGTCTGCTTCAGCGAGGGGTCACCGGTCGGGGTCGGGCAGCACTGCGAGGTTTCCCGAGCGGGACGATGCCACGCGGAATAGGGACTGCTCGTCCATTCCCAGACGTTGCCGATCATGTCGACGACGCCGAATGCGTTGGCGGGGAAGGTGCCCACCGGCGACGTCCCGACCCAGCCAAGTGCTCCGTTGTTGGCATAGGGGAACTTGCCTTGCCACGTGTTGGCCATCAGTCGCCCGCCGGGTTGCAGGTCGTCGCCCCAGGCGTAGACGGTGTCGGCGCCGGCTCCGGCCGCGAACTCCCACTCCGCTTCGGTGGGCAGTCGCCGGCTGGCCCAGGTCGCATACGCCACCGCGTCGGGGTAGGCCACCTGAACGACTGGGTGGTCCGCCCGGTCGATGACCGACGATCCGGGGCCAAAGGGTTGCCTCCAGCACGCCCCGGGGACCCACGTCCACCACTGTCGCCAATCGCGAAGATCGACCGGACCCGATGCTTCACGGAACACCAATGCACCGGGAGACAACTCGTCGGGCGGTACGCCGGGAAACGCGGCGGGATCCAGCGGCTGCTCGGCAACGGTGACATAGCCGGTAGCGCGGACGAAGTCGGCGAACCGTGCGTTGGTAACCGGATGTAATTCGATCGAGAACGGTGCGACAGTCACGTCGTGGGCGGGCGATTCCTCGGGATAGAACTGCTCCGAACCCATCCGGAATGCGCCACCTGGAAGCTGAACCAGTTCGGTGAGCATGCCGACAGACTATGCAAACTTCGCTCGGCCGGGACGCGACGGCCAATTGGCACGAAGTGGCGTAACACGCTGTTAGCGTGGCCCGTTCACACCGTGATTCGACTACGCCCCATAGACCGGGACGGGCGGCCGCGACTTGGCCAACAGGTCGGAGACGACGGGACCCAACTCGGCGGGATCCCACCGCGCGCCCTTGTCGATCTGCGGTCCATGCGCCCAGCCCTCGGCGACGCGGATCTTGCCGCCCTCGACCTCGAACACCTTCCCGGTGACCTCGCGGGATTCGGGGCTGCCCAGCCAAACCACCAGGGGTGAAATATTTTCCGGTGCCATCGCATCGAAAGCCTGGTCCTGAGTGGACATCATCTCCGCGAAGACGGTCTCGGTCATCCGGGTCCGGGCCGACGGCGCGATGGCGTTGACCGTTACTCCGTAACGACCCATTTCGGCCGCGGCGACCAACGTCAATCCCGCGATGCCGGCCTTGGCCGCACTGTAATTGCCCTGCCCGACACTGCCCTGCAGGCCCGCACCCGAGCTGGTGTTAATGATCCGCGCGTCAACGGCTTTGCCCTCTTTGGACAATGCGCGCCAGTACGATCCCGCGTGGCGAATCGTGGCGAAATGGCCCTTGAGGTGCACGGCGGTGACGGCGTCGAACTCTTCCTCGCTGGTGTTCGCAATCATCCGATCGCGCACGATGCCGGCATTGTTCACCAGGACGTCCAGTCCGCCGAACGTGTCGACGGCGGTCTGGATCAGGGCGGCCGCTTGGTCCCAGTCCGCGACGTTGGATCCGTTGGCAACGGCTTCACCACCGGCAGCGGTGATCTCGTCGACCACGCCCTGCGCGGCACTGCCGCCGCCGGCGGGTGATCCGTCCAGACCCACACCGATATCGTTGACGACGACGCGCGCGCCTTCGGCCGCGAAGGCCAGCGCATGCGCGCGACCGATACCGCCGCCCGCTCCGGTGACGATGACGACACGGCCGTCCACCACGCCCATATTTACTGTCTCCTCTACTTGATCGCGCTGGCGTTCGTTGTGGCCAGATAGTGCGGCGGCTCGCCACCCCCGTGCACCTCTAACGAGGCGCCGCTGACGTAGGACGCCGCATCCGAGGCCAAAAAGGCTGTGGCCCAACCGACGTCCTCGGGCTTGGCCAGCCGGCCCAGTGGCACATTCTTGGAGATCGCGGCGATCGACTCGGCGTCGCCGTAGAACAGGTCGGCTTGTTCGGTCTCGACCATGCCGACCACGCAGGCGTTCACCCGGACCTTGGGTCCCCATTCCACCGCCAGCGTCTGAGTGAGGCTTTCCAGTCCGGCCTTCGCCGCGCCGTACGCGCCGGTGCCCGGGGACGGCCGCCGGCCGCTCAGGCTGCAGATGTTGACGATCGACCCGCCAGCCGACTGGGCCTGCATCTTGTCGTTGGCGTACTGCGAAACCAACAGCGCACCAATGAGATTGAGCTCGATGATCTTGCGGTTGAACTTGGGGCTGGACTCCGCGGTCAGCACGTAGGGCGATCCGCCGGCGTTGTTGACGACGACGTCGAGCCGTCCATGGCGCTCGGCGATCGTATCGATCAACGCCTTGACCGCTTCCTCGTCGCGGATATCGCACGCGTGGAACTCGTACGGCAGCCCGTCGACGGCGCGGCGGGCGCAGGTGATCACGGTTGCGCCCTGCCCGGCGAAAACCGCACTGATTCCGGCACCCACCCCGCGAACGCCGCCCGTGACCAGAACAACCCGCCCGGCCAATCCCAAATTGATGGCTTCCGCAGAAGGGGGGCCTGCTTCGGCGCGAGTCACTGTGCTAGCGTACCAAGCAAGTGCTTGCTTAGGTAGTCGGCCTCTATTTTTCGAGGAAGTGCCAATTGACGATCACATCCACCAGCACAGAACCGGGCATAGTCGCGGTCACCGTTGACTACCCGCCCGTCAACGCGATCCCGTCGCAGGGTTGGTTCGACCTCGCCGACGCGATCACTGCCGCGGGCGCGAATCCCGAGACGCACGCGGTGATCCTGCGTGCCGAAGGCCGCGGCTTCAACGCGGGCGTCGACATCAAGGAGATGCAGCGCACCGAGGGCTTCACCGCACTGATCGACGCCAACCGGGGCTGCTTCGCGGCCTTCCGTGCGGTGTACGAATGCGCCGTTCCCGTGATCGCGGCGGTGAACGGATTCTGCGTCGGCGGTGGCATCGGCCTGGTCGGCAACGCCGACGTCATCGTGGCCTCCAACGACGCCACGTTCGGGCTGCCCGAGGTGGAACGCGGCGCGCTGGGCGCGGCCACGCACTTGTCGCGACTGGTCCCCCAGCACATGATGCGGCGGTTGTTCTTCACCGCGGCGACCGTGGACGCCGCGACCCTGCACCACTTCGGCTCGGTGCACGAGGTGGTCCCCCGCGACGAACTCGACGAGGCCGCCCTGCGGGTGGCCCGCGACATCGCCGCCAAGGACACCCGGGTGATCCGCGCGGCCAAGGAAGCGCTGAACTTGATCGACGTGCAGCGAGTCAACTCGAGTTACCGGATGGAACAAGGCTTTACGTTCGAGCTCAACCTCGCCGGGGTAGCCGACGAGCACCGCGACGCCTTCGCCGGTACGACGAAGGGCAAGGACGCGTAACCGTCGATGACGATGCAGTGGGGACACCCCCAGTCGCGCAGCGGCGAGGGGGACGAAGCGATGAGGAGGAGCGGCGCATAGTGGCCGACAAGAGAACCACTCTCGAGGAGGCCGTCGCGCAATTGCGCAGCGGCATGACCATCGGTATCGGCGGCTGGGGATCGCGGCGCAAACCGATGGCGTTCGTGCGCGCCCTGCTGCGCACCGACGTCAAAGACCTGACCGTCGTCACCTACGGCGGACCCGACCTCGGGCTGCTCTGTGCCGCAGGCAAGGTCAGGCGTGTCTACTACGGGTTCGTCTCGCTGGATTCGCCGCCGTTCTACGACCCGTGGTTCGCCAAAGCCCGAAGCGCCGGGGAAATCGAAGCCCGGGAGATGGACGAGGGCATGCTGCGCTGCGGCCTGCAGGCCGCGGCACAACGGTTACCGTTTCTACCGATCCGCGCCGGGCTGGGCAGCTCGGTACTGGACTTCTGGGAGGGCGAGCTACAGACGGTGACCAGCCCGTACGAGGCTCCCGACGGTGGGTACGAGACGCTGATCGCCATGCCGGCGCTGCGCCTGGACGCGGCGTTCGTGCATCTCAATCTCGGTGACAGCCAGGGCAATGCGGCATACACCGGGATCGACCCCTACTTCGACGACCTCTTCTTGATGGCCGCCGAGAAGCGCTACCTTTCGGTGGAACGACTGGTGTCCACCCAAGAGCTGATCAAGGCGGTACCGCCGCAGGCCTTGCTGCTGAACCGGATGATGGTCGACGGCGTCGTGGAAGCACCCAACGGTGCCCACTTCACCACCGCCGCGCCCGATTACGGCCGCGACGAGAAGTTCCAACGACACTACGCCGAGGCCGCCTCGACCGACGAGGGCTGGCAGAAGTTCGTCGCGACCTACTTATCCGGCGGCGAGGCCGAATATCAGGCTGCCGTGCGCGCTTTCGCAGAGGAGGCCTCGAAGTGACAAGCACCGTGAGCACCCGTGCCGAAGTGTGCGCGGTCGCCTGCGCCGAGTTGTTCAGGGACGTCGGCGAGATCATGGTGAGCCCGATGACGAACATGGCCTCGGTCGGCGCACGGCTGGCCCGGCTGACGTTCTCCCCTGACATCCTGCTGACCGACGGCGAAGCCCAGCTGCTGGCCGATACGCCCGCGCTGGGTGCCGCGGGCGCCGTCGAGGGGTGGATGCCGTTCGGCCGGGTGTTCGAGACGCTGGCCTGGGGGCGACGACACGTGGTGATGGGCGCCAATCAGGTTGACCGCTTTGGCAATCAGAATATCTCGGCGTTCGGGCCGCTGCAGCAGCCCAAGCGGCAGATGTTCGGCGTCCGCGGTGCGCCCGGCAATGCCATCAACCACGCGACCAGCTATTGGGTCGGCAATCACTCCAAGCGGGTGTTCTGCGAGAAGGTCGACATCGTCTGCGGAATCGGTTGGGACAATGTGGATGCCGAGAATCCGGCGTTCCGCTTTGCCAATACGTACCGGGTGATATCGAATCTCGGCGTGTTCGACTTCGGTGGCCCGGACCGGTCGATGCGGGCGCTGAGCTTGCATCCCGGGGTATCGCCGGAAGAGGTCCGCGAAGCGACCTCCTTCGAGATCCATGGCCTCGAGGAGGCGGTGGAGACCCGCCTGCCGTCCGACGACGAACTGCGCCTGATCCGCGAGACGATTGATCCGAAAGCATTGCGCGACCGAGAGATACGGTCATGATGATTCCGCCTCTCCTCCGCAAGCGGGAGGTACGCCCACCTCATCGCTTCGTCCCCCTCGCCGCAGCGCGACCGGGGGTGCCCCCACTGCATCGTCGGCGGTGGCTATGAAGCTGCGCACGCCGCTGACCGAGCTGGTAGGTGTGGAGCACCCGGTGGTGCAAACCGGGATGGGCTGGGTGGCCGGAGCGCGGCTGGTGGCGGCCACGGCCAATGCCGGCGGGCTCGGCATCCTGGCGTCGGCAACCATGACGCTGGACGAGTTGGCGACGGCGATCGGCAAGGTCAAGGCCGCCACCGACAAGCCGTTCGGCGTGAACATGCGCGCGGACGCAGCGGATGCGGGTGACCGCGTCGAGTTGATGATCCGCGAGGGCGTGAAGGTGGCGTCGTTCGCACTGGCGCCGAAACAGGAACTGATCGCTCGGCTGAAAGATGCCGGGGCAGTGGTTATCCCGTCGATCGGCGCGGCCAAGCATGCGCGCAAGGTCGCGAGCTGGGGCGCCGACGCGATGATCGTGCAGGGCGGCGAGGGCGGTGGACACACCGGACCCGTCGCCACCACGCTGCTGTTGCCGTCGGTGCTGGACGCCGTGAAGGGCACCGGCATCCCGGTCATCGCGGCGGGCGGATTCTTCGACGGGCGCGGACTGGCGGCGGCGTTGTCCTACGGCGCGGCCGGTGTGGCGATGGGCACCCGGTTTCTGCTCACGTCGGATTCCACTGTGCCAGAAGCGGTCAAGCGGCGTTATCTGGAGTCGGCGTTGGACGGCACCGTGGTCACCACGCGCGTCGACGGGATGCCGCACCGGGTGCTGCGCACCGGGCTCGTCGAGAAACTGGAAAACGGTTCGCCAGTGCGGGGTTTGACGGCTGCGGTGCGCAACGCCGCAAAGTTCAAGCACATGTCGCAGATGACCTGGCGATCGATGATCACCGACGGCCTGGCGATGCGCCACGGCAAGGAGATGACCTGGTCGCAGGTGGTGATGGCGGCCAACACTCCAATGCTGTTGAAAGCCGGGCTCGTTGAGGGCAACACCGAGGCCGGGGTGCTGGCGTCGGGGCAGGTCGCCGGCATTCTCGAGGACCTGCCGTCGTGCGCCGAGCTGATCGAGTCGATCGTGCATGATGCGATCGAGCATCTACGTGCGGCCTCCGCATTCGTCGCAGACTAACCCTGGCCGAAGCCTAACCTCTGGCCGAGTGTGAATCTCACGACGCGACAAGCCGATTGACCGTCGCGTGGTTCACGGTCGACGATGGTGGTCGCCATCCCGCCGCCCGCATTGCGGCAGCGACCCGGGCAGCGAGCGTGCCGCGCCGGTATCTAAGCAGCTCGCTGCTGACCCTGATGATCGTCCAGCCGAGATCGGCCAATCCCACGTTCCGGTCGATATCGCGTGCACGTTGGCTGGGGTCGGTCCAGTGCTGCGGCCCGTCGTATTCGATACCGACCCGCAAATCCTCATAACCCATATCGATGCGGGCGACGAAGTCGCCGTATTCGTCGAACAACTTGATCTGTGTTCGGGGCTTCGGCAAACCCGCGTCGATGAGCGCCAGCCGAGTTCGCGTCTCCTGAGGAGATTCCGCTCCACCGTCAACAAGCGGCAGTACCCGTCGCAACCGAATCAGACCACGCACGCCAGGGTGCTCGGCGGTGACGGCGTCAACGTCACTGACTTTCACATCGGTCGCATTCATCAGCGCATCGAGCCTTTGAACGGCCTGTAGCCGCGAGACAGTCCGCCGGCCAATGTCGAAAGCCGTCCGAGCCGGGGAAGTTACCGCAACACCATCGATTATGAGAATCTCTTGCGGCTCCAAGGTGTCGGTGTGCACGCTGATCCGGCTGGGAGGCCGTCGATTGTCATGCACCAGCTCGGCATCGAGCGCTGGACTTACCCATTTCGCTCCGAGCAACGCTGCCGCCGAATTGCCGGAGACAACCGCCGTTCGTCGCGACCACAGCCACGCCGCATGTGCGCGTTGGCTGGCGGTCAACTCGATACCGGCCGGAGCGTAGACGCCCGGGTAGACCGCTTCGTACAACACGCGCATCGCCCGCTCCGGGAAGGCTCGCGCCGCCAACGCTTCTGAGGACAAGAAGGGCCACGGATGTTCGTCCATGGGCGAATGCTGGCACTGCCCGCCGACAGCAACCTCGAGTGTGAACCAGGCGACGCGACACGCCGACGTGGCGTCGCCTGGTTCACACTCGGCCCGGAGGGGGTGGGGCTGCGGCGCTAGAGCCGCTCGATGATCGTGACGTTGGCCGTGCCGCCGCCCTCGCACATCGTCTGCAACCCATATCGGCCGCCGATACGCTCGAGCTCGTTGAGCATCGTGGTGAACAGTTTTGCGCCGGTGGCACCCAGCGGGTGCCCGAGCGCGATCGCACCACCGTTGGGGTTGACCTTCTCGGGATCGGCCTTGGCCTCCTTGAGCCACGCCATCACCACCGGCGCGAAGGCCTCGTTGATCTCGACGGTGTCGATGTCGCTGATCGACAGCCCGGTCTTTTCCAGCGCGTAGCGGGTGGCCGGAATGGGACCGGTGAGCATGAACACCGGGTCGGCCGCGCGGGCGCTGATGTGGTGGATGCGGGCGCGCGGCGTCAGGTTGTGATCCTTGACCGCCTGCTCGGAAGCCAGCAGGACGGCGCTCGCGCCATCGGAGATCTGGCTGGCCATCGCCGCCGTCAGCCGGCCACCCTCGACCAGGGTCTTCAAGCCGGCCAGTTTCTCAGGCGACGACTCGCGCGGACCCTCGTCGACCCGGAACGGCCCGGATTCGGTTTCGACGGTGATGATTTCGTTGTCGAAGTGGCCGCCGCGAATCGCCGCGAACGCGCGCTCGTGGCTGGTCAGCGAATACTGCTCCATCTCTTCACGCGAGATGTTCCACTTCTCCGCGATCAGCTCCGCGCCGCGGAACTGGGAGATCTCCTGGTCGCCGTACCGATGCAGCCACTGCTTGGACTCGTTGGTCGGCGAGGTGAAGCCGAACTGCTCGCCGACCGTCATTGCCGACGAGATCGGAATCCAACTCATGTTCTGCATGCCGCCGGCCACGATCAGATCGGCGGTACCCGCCATGATCGCCTGCGCCCCAAAGGAAACCGCCTGCTGACTGGAACCGCACTGCCGGTCCACCGTCACGCCCGGGACCTCTTCGGGATAGCCGGCGGCCAGCCACGAGAGCCGGGCGATGTTGCCCGCCTGTCCCCCGATGGCGTCGACGCAGCCGGCGATCACATCCTCAACCGCGGCGGGGTCGACATCGACCCGGTCGAGCAGTCCGCGCCACGCGTGAGCACCCAGGTCGACGGGATGGATCCCGGCCAGGGCGCCGTTGCGCTTGCCCACCGCGGTACGTACAGCGTCAATGACGTACGCCTCTGCCATTAGTTTCGCTCCTTCTCATCGCTGCGCTCTGCATCGTCACCGACACGGGGCATCTTTCAGACTCCTTCTTTGGTGATTCCGCCAAGCACGATGGCGAGATATTGCCGGCCCACCTGCTCTGCGGTGAGCGGTCCGCCGGGTTGATACCAGCGCACCGACACCCAGGTGGTGTCACGGATAAATCGGTAGACGAGGTCGACGTCCAGATCGGGCCGGAAATAGCCGTCCTGGACGCCCTGATGCAGCAACTCGACCCACATCTTGCGTTGCTGCCGATTCATGTCCTCGATGTAGGCGAACCGGGGCTGCGACAAAAGCCGCTGCGCCTCATCCTGATAGATCACGACCTGCGCGTGCCGGTGCTCGATCGCCTCGAACGACACCATGAACAGGCCCCTGAGCCGTTCCAGCGGATTCGCTTCGCTCTCCACGATTTCGCGGTAGCGGGCGAAAAGCCAGTCCAGGAAGCTGCGCAACAACTCGTCGACCATCTCCTCCTTGGAAGAGAAATGGTGGTACAGGCTGCCGGACAGAATGCCGGCGCCGTCGGCGATATCGCGCACGGTGGTGGCTCGCAGACCCCGTTCGGCGAACATGGTCGCGGCGAGCCCCAGTAGCTCATCTCGCCGGCTATTCGCCTGACCGGTCACTCGGTCCACCCAGTCAGGGTATCAACCAAGCGCTTGCTTGGCCACTCGAGATCACGGGTGCTGGCTGGACACCGAGATGATCTCGCCGGTGAGATAGCTGCTGTAGTCGCTGGCCAGGAACGCAATGGTGGCCGCCACTTCCCACGGCTCGGCGGCCCGGCCGAACGCCTCGCCTTCCGAAAGCCGGTCCAGCAGCTCGGACGACGACGTCTTCTCCAGGAATTTGTGCCGGGCGATACTCGGCGACACCGCGTTGATCCGGACGCCGTATTCGGCAGCTTCGATTGCGCTGCAACGGGTTAACGCCATCACACCGGCTTTGGCGGCCGCGTAGTGCGACTGCGAGTGTTGCGCACGCCAGCCCAGCACGCTGGCGTTGTTGACGATCACTCCGCCGTGCGGCGCGTCGCGGAAGTATCGCAGCGCCGCGCGGCTGGCCCGCAGCACCGACGTCAGCGTCACGTTCAAGACGCGGTCCCACTCGTCGTCGGTCATGTCGACCACCGGCGTCTGGCCGCCCAAGCCGGCGTTGTTGACCAGCACGTCGATGCGTCCCAGCCGCGCGGTGGCCGAGTCGATCAGGGCATCGACCGCGGCGGTCGAGGTCACGTCGCACACGACATGCTCGACCCGTCCCTGGCCCAGCGCGGACAGCTCCTCGGCGGCCTCCCCCAGCCGCCGCTCGTGGTGGTCGGAGATCACCACGTCGGCCCCCTCGGCCAGGGCCCGGCGTGCTGTCGCCGAGCCGATGCCGGTGCCCGCGGCCGCGGTCACGACAACCACCTTGCCCGCCAGGAGTCCGTGTCCGGCAATCTCTTTCGGCGCTTCGGCCAAACTCATCCCTTTACCTCCCGGGGCAGTCCGAGCACCCGCTCGGCGATGATGTTGCGCTGAATCTCGTTGGATCCGCCATAGATGGTGTCGGCGCGGGTGAACAGGAACAGTCGCTGCCACTCGTCGAACTCGCCGTCCGACAAGGTCAGGGCGGGCTTGCCGATGACGTCCATCGCCAGCTCACCCAGATCGCGATGCCAGTTGGCCCACAACAGCTTTGACACATTGTCCTGGCCCGGCTGCTCGACGTCCATGGTGGCCAGGGCGTAACTGCGCATGGCGCGCAGGCCGGTCCAGGCCCGCGTCAGCCGTTCCCGGACGAACGGGTCGTCGGCGGCGCCGTTGCGCTGCGCGACCTCGGCGAGATTGGAAAGCTCACGGGCATAGCGGATTTGCTGCCCCAATGTCGAGACGCCGCGCTCGAAGGTCAGCGTTCCCATCGCGACCCGCCAGCCGTCGCCCGGCTCGCCGACCACCAGGGCGGCCTCGGTGCGGGCGTCGTCGAAGAAGACCTCGTTGAACTCCGCGGTGCCGGTGATCTGGATGATCGGTCGCACTTCCACGCCCGGCTGGTCCAGCGGCACCAGCAGATACGACAGTCCGGCGTGCCGCTTGGAGCCCTTCTCGGTGCGCGCGACCACAAAGCACCACTGCGACAGGTGCGCCAGCGATGTCCACACCTTCTGGCCGTTGATCACCCACTGGTCGCCGTCGAGTTCGGCGGTGGTCGACACGTTGGCCAGGTCGCTGCCGGCACCCGGCTCCGAATAGCCTTGGCACCACAGCTCGGTGACGTCGAGGATGCGCGGCAGGAATCGCTGCTGTTGCTCGGGTGTCCCGAATGCGATCAGCGTGGGGCCGAGCAGTTCCTCGCCGAAGTGGTTGACCTTGTCCGGAGCGTCGGCCTTCGCGTACTCCTCGTAGAAAGCCACCCGGTGCGCGGTCGAAAGCCCCCGCCCGCCGTGCTCGACCGGCCACCCCAGACAGGTCAGTCCAGCCGCGGCGAGATGCTGATTCCACGCCCGGCGTTCTTCGAATGCCTCATGCTCGCGCCCCGGTCCGCCCAGACCCTTGAGCGCTGCGAATTCGCCGACCAGATTGTCGGCGAGCCAACCGCGGACCTCCGCCCGGAACTCCTCGACGTCCTGCATGCCCTGTAGGCTAACCTACCAAGCACTTGCTTTGTTAGGAGTATCCCGATGACTGGCGATCCGCGCACCGTGCCCGCGGCGCTGGATCGTTTCGTCGACCAGTTCCCCGACCAGGCCGCGTTGATCACCGACGACCGCTCCTTCACCGCCACCGAACTGCGCGACGAGGTGCACCGCGCGGCGGCGGCGCTGATCGCGCTCGGCGTCGAGCATGGCGACCGGGTGGCCGTGTGGTCGCCGAACACCTGGCACTGGGTGATCGCCTGTCTGGCGATTCACCACGCCGGCGCCGCGATGGTGCCGCTGAACACCCGCTACACCGCCGCGGAGGCCAGCGACATCCTGGCGCGCACCGGCGCGCCGGTGCTGTTCGGAATGGGTCAGTTCCTCGGCAACGATCGCCTTGCCGACCTCGACCGCGCCGCACTGCCCGCGCTGCGGCACATCGTTCGGATACCGATCGACGCTGCAGAGGCTGGGGCCGGAACCTGGGACGAGTTCATCGAACAGGGCACCGACATCGACGCGGTGATCGCTCGCACCGCCGCCGTCGTCCCCGACGACGTCAGCGACATTTTGTTCACCTCCGGAACCACCGGCCGCAGCAAAGGTGTGCTGTGTGCGCACCGGCAATCGCTGTCGGCCTCGGCGTCGTGGGCCGCCAACGGCAAGATCACCAGCGACGACCGCTACCTGTGCATCAACCCGTTCTTCCACAACTTCGGATACAAGGCCGGCATCCTGGCCTGTCTGCAAACCGGCGCGACGTTGATTCCGCACCTGACGTTCGACCCGCTGCGAGCACTGCAGGCGATCGAGCAACACCGCATCACCGTATTGCCCGGGCCGCCAACGATTTACCAGACGCTGCTCGATCACCCGGCGCGCGGCGACTACGACCTGAGCTCGCTGCGATTCGCCGTCACCGGCGCGGCCACCGTCCCGGTCGTGCTGGTGGAACGCATGCAATCCGAACTCGACATCGACATCGTGCTGACCGCCTACGGGCTGACCGAGGCCAACGGGATGGGCACCAGTTGCCGCGCCGACGACGATGCCGTGACCGTCGCGACCACGTGCGGGCGCCCGTTCGCCGGCTTCGAATTGCGCATCGATGCGGCCGCACCCGGTGAGTCCGGAGAGGTGCTGCTGCGCGGCCCCAACGTGATGCTGGGCTACCTCGACGACCCGGAGGCCACCGCCGCGGCCATCGACACCGACGGCTGGCTGCACACCGGCGACATCGGCGTCCTGGACGCCAACGGCAACCTGCGGATCACCGACCGGCTCAAGGACATGTACATCTGCGGCGGATTCAACGTCTATCCCGCCGAGATCGAACAGGTGCTGGCCCGCATGGTCGGGGTCGCCGACGCCGCGGTCATCGGAGTCCCCGACGAGCGCCTGGGCGAGGTGGGCCGCGCCTACCTGGTAACCAGGCCCGGCGCGAACCTCGACGAGAAGTCGGTAATCGCTTATGCACGTGAACATCTGGCGAACTTCAAGGCACCACGGTCGGTGCGGTTCGTCGACGCGTTGCCGCGCAATGCGGGCGGCAAGGTGGTCAAACCACAACTGCGGGAGTTGGCCTGAATTGGATCTGGAACTAGACGACGAGACGCTGGCGTTTGCGGCCGAAGTGCGGGAATTCCTCTCGGCCAACGCCGAGTCGATCCCGACGAAGTCGTATGACAACGCGGAAGGCTTTGCCCAGCACCGCCATTGGGACAAGGTGTTATACGATGCCGGCCTGTCGGTGATCAACTGGCCGAAGAAATACGGCGGCCGTGACGCACCGCTGCTGCACTGGGTGGTCTACGAGGAGGAATACTTCCGCGCCGGAGCACCGGGCCGGGCCAGCGCCAACGGCATCTCGATGCTGGCACCGACGCTGTTTTCGCACGGTACCGACGAGCAACTGGACCGGATCCTGCCGAAAATGGCCAGCGGCGAACAGATCTGGGCCCAGGCCTGGTCGGAACCGGAATCCGGCAGCGACCTGGCTTCATTGCGGTCCACTGCGACCAAGACCGACGGCGGCTGGCTGCTGAACGGGCAGAAGATCTGGAGCTCACGGGCACCGTTCGCCGAGATGGGCTTCGGACTGTTCCGCTCCGACCCCTCCGCGGAGCGGCACAACGGGCTGACGTACTTCATGTTCGACCTGAAAGCCAAGGGCGTCACCGTCCGACCCATCGTGCAGCTGGGCGGGGACACCGGCTTCGGCGAAATCTTCCTCGACGACGTCTTCGTGCCCGACGAGGACGTCATCGGCACCCCGAACGACGGCTGGCGTGCCGCCATGAGCACGTCGAGCAACGAGCGCGGGATGTCACTGCGTAGCCCGGCCCGCTTCCTGGCGGCCGCGCAGCGGTTGGTGCAGCTGTGGAAAGACAGCGGCTCCCCCACCGAATTCGCCGACCGAGTCGCCGACGCCTGGATCAACGCCCAGGCCTACCGGCTACAGACGTTCGGCACGGTGACCCGGCTGGCGGCCGGCGGCGAGCTGGGTGCCGAATCTTCGGTGACCAAGGTGTTCTGGTCCGACCTCGACGTGGCGATCCATCAGACCGCGCTCGACATCCGGGGCGCCGACGGCGAACTCGCCGGGCCTTGGACCGATGGCTTGCTGTTCGCGCTCGGCGGCCCGATCTACGCCGGTACCAACGAAATTCAGCGCAACATCATCTCCGAGCGGTTGCTGGGCCTGCCGCGCGAAAAGTCCGGAGGCAAGAAGTGAAATTTGCGCTCGACGAACAGCAGCGCGACTTCGCGGCCAGCATCGACGCGGCCCTGGCCGCGGCAGACCTGCCCGGTACGCTGCGCGCTTGGTCCGACGGCGATATCGCGCCCGGCCGCAAGGTGTGGGAACAATTGGCCAACCTGGGCGTCACCGCGCTGGCGGTGCCGGAGAAGTTCGACGGCCTCGACGCCCATCCGGTGGATCTGGTGGTCGCGCTCGAACGCCTCGGGCGCTGGTGTGTGCCCGGCCCGGTCGCCGAATCCATTGCTGTGGCACCGATCTTGTTGGCCGAAGACGAACGCAGCGCCGAGTTGTCGTCCGGTGAACTGATCGCGACAGTCGCGCTGCCGCCGCACACGCCGCGCGCGGTTGACGCCGAGGCCGCCGGACTGGTGCTGCTGGCCACCGGCGACGGCGTCAGCGAGGCGACCGCGGGCGAATGCCGGCGATCCGTCGACCCGAGCCGGCGCCTGTACGACGTGACGGCGACCGCCCAAACCTGGCAGGCAGATGTCCAGCGCGCCTTCGAGTTCGGGGCATTGGCTACCGCCGCGCAGCTGGTCGGGACCGCCGAGGCGCTGCTGCACGACACCGTCGAGTACGCAAAGCAGCGCACTCAGTTCGGCCGGGTCATCGGCTCGTATCAGGCGATCAAACACAAGTTGGCCGACGTGCACATCGCCATCGAACTGGCTCGCCCGCTGGTGTACGGCGCCGCGCTGGCGCTGGCGGACGACGCGAGCGCCGTCGCGCGTGAGGTGAGCGCGGCCAAAGCGGCGGCGTCCGACGCCGGCCTGCTGGCCGCGCGCTCGGCGCTGCAGACGCACGGCGCAATCGGCTTCACCCAGGAACACGACCTGTCACTATGGCTGCTGCGGGTGCAAGCCCTGCGATCGGCCTGGGGCACGCCGGAGGCGCACCGGCGCCGAGTGTTGGAGGCATTGTGAGCCGCGGCGGCGACGATGCAGCGCGAAGCAATGGGGAGGAGTGGCGCCATGAGTGAAGAACGCGAACTGCTGCGCGAAACCGTCGCTGCGCTGGTCACCAAACACGCCAACCCCGCGGCCGTCCGCACGGCGATCGAATCCGAACGCGGGTACGACGAGTCACTGTGGCAGCTGCTGTGTGAGCAGGTCGGCGCCGCGGCGCTGGTGATACCCGAGGAGCTGGGTGGGGCGGGCGGCGAATTAGCGGACGCTGCAACGGTTTTACAGGAACTTGGTCGCGGGTTGGTGCCCTCCCCGCTGCTGGGCACCACGTTGGCGGAGCTCGCGTTGCTGGCTGCGCGGGAGCCGGACGCCGAAACGCTGGAAGCCCTGGCCGCGGGCAGCTCGATCGGGGCACTGGTGCTCGATGCCGACTACGTGATCAACGGCGACATCGCCGACGTCGTCGTCGCGGTGGCTGACGGCGAACTGAGCAGGTGGACTCGTTTCAGCGCGCAGCCCGTGACCCCGATGGACCCCACCCGCCGGCTGGCCCGGGTCCAACCCGAGGACTCCGCCGTATTGGGGCCGGACCCCGGCCTGGCCGACATCGCGGCCATCTTGCTCGCCGCCGAGCAGGTCGGCGCCGCCGAGCGGTGTCTGGACCTGACGGTCGAATATGCGAAGAGCCGAGTGCAGTTCGGCAGGCCGATTGGCAGCTTCCAGGCGCTCAAGCACCGGATGGCCGACCTGTACGTGGCGATCGCCGCCGCCCGGGCCGTGGTGTCCGACGCGTGCGACGACCCCACTCCGACCAACGCGGCGACAGCTCGGCTGGCCGCCAGTGAGGCGCTGTGTACTGTGACCAGCGAGGGTATCCAGCTGCACGGGGGCATCGCGATCACCTGGGAACACGACATGCACTTGTATTTCAAGCGGGCGCACGGCAGCGCCCAGCTGCTCGGCTCGCCGCGAGACCTGCTGCGGCAACTGGAATCCGAGGTGCTCAAGACGTCGTGAACGCCTCCGTCGCACTACGCGCCGGCATCCCGCCATTTCACGTGATGGATGTCTGGCTGGCGGCCGCGGAGCGCCAGCGCAGCCACGGCGACCTGGTGAACCTGTCGGCCGGCCAGCCCAGCGTCGGCGCTCCCGAGCCGGTACGCGCCGCCGCGGCAGCCGCGCTGCATGGCAAC
Organism: Mycobacterium sp. Aquia_216; assembly: GCF_026723865.1. Lineage (NCBI taxonomy): Bacteria > Bacillati > Actinomycetota > Actinomycetes > Mycobacteriales > Mycobacteriaceae > Mycobacterium > Mycobacterium sp. Aquia_216. Next base: position 5,872,524 of record NZ_CP113529.1, read on the forward strand.
CAACTGGGCTACACCGTGGCCTTGGGCACTCCCGAGCTGCGCACCGCTATCTCGTCGAATTACCAACGCCTGCATGGTATCTCGGTCGAGTCCGATGCGGTGGTAATCACCACGGGTTCCTCGGGCGGGTTCCTGCTGGCATTTCTGGCGTGCTTCGACGTCGGAGATCGGGTCGCGCTGGCCAGCCCGGGCTACCCGTGCTATCGGAACATCCTGTCGGCGTTGGGATGTGAGGTGGTGGAGATCCCGTGCGGTCCGGAGACCCGATTCCAGCCCACCGCGCAGATGCTCGCCGAACTCGACCCGCCGGTGCGCGGCGTCATCGTCGCCAGCCCGGCCAATCCCACCGGCACCGTCATACCGCCCGAGGAGCTGGCGGCGATCGCGTCTTGGTGCGACGCCTCCGGCGCACGATTGATCAGCGATGAGGTCTACCACGGGCTGGTCTACGAGGGAGCTCCGCAGACCAGCTGCGCCTGGCAGACATCGCGAAATGCCTTGGTATTAAACAGTTTTTCCAAGTACTACGCGATGACCGGCTGGCGGCTGGGCTGGTTGCTGGTGCCGCCGGAGCTGCGCCGCGCGGTGGACTGCCTGACCGGCAACTTCACCATCTGCCCGCCGGTGCTGCCGCAGATCGCCGCGGTGGCGGCGTTCACCCCGGAATCGACCGCCGAAGCCGAAGCCAACCTGAGCCACTACTCGGTCAACCGCTCGCTGCTGCTGGACGGGCTGCGCGGCATCGGCATCGACCGGCTGGCACCCACCGATGGCGCGTTCTACGTCTACGCCGACGTCTCGGACTTCACCGACGACTCGCTGGCGTTCTGTTCAAAGTTGTTGGTCGACACCGGTGTTGCGATTGCCCCTGGTATCGACTTCGACACCACGCGGGGCAACGAATTCGTCCGGCTGTCGTTCGCCGGGCCGACGAGCGACATCGAAGAAGCCCTGCGCCGAATGGGGCCGTGGCTGTCGGTCAGCGGTTGAACTTGCCCGCAAGGTATTCGGCGCGGCAGGCGCGGCGGGCGAGTTTGCCGCTCGTAGTGCGGGGAATGGTGCCGGCGGCCACCAGTCGCACGTCGGCGACCCGCACCTGGTGGTTGCGCGAAATGGCCGCCCGCACGGTGTCGGCGACCGAACCCAGGTCGGTACGGCCGGCGCCCGGCGCCCGTTCGGCGATTACCACCAGCTGTTCGCCGGAGCCGCCGTCCGGAGATGCGAGCACGTCGGCGGGAACGGAGAAGGCGGCGACATAGCCGGTACGGATGGCGGGCGAGGCGTCGCTGACCGTGGTCTCGATGTCGACCGGATAGTGGTTGCGGCCGTCGACGATGATCAGGTCCTTGATCCGGCCGGTCAGGTACAGCTCGCCGTCGACGTAGACGCCGAGATCACCGGTGGCCAACCAGCAGCCGTTGTCGGCGGCGCCCACGGCGTGGCTGCCCGGGTCGAGCCGGGACTGCAGCTTGTTGCCGAACACGCGACGTGTCTCGTCCTCGCGGCCGAAGTATCCGCGGCCGATGTTGGCGCCTTGTAACCAGATTTCGCCCACGGTGCCGTCGGGCACCTCGGCACCGTCGGTGTCGGCGATCACCAGCCACTGATCTGGGATCGGCTGTCCGCACGACACCTGGGCGACCGCGCCCGGATCATCGGGCGCGACGATCACCGCGCGGCCCGCGCCGAGCTTTTCGCGGTCGAGGTAAATGGCGCTGGCCGCGGCGTGCTGGGAAATGCTGGCCACCGACAGCGTCGCTTCCGCCATCCCGTAGGACGGCTTGACCGCGTTCGCGGGCAGACCGTAGGGCGCGAACGCATTGGTGAACTTCTCGATCGCGGACATGGTGACCGGCTCGGACCCGTTGAGGACGCAGACAACGTTGCTCAGGTCGAGCGTCTCGCCCACCGGGGGCAGGCCTCGCTCGGCCGTCAGTTCGAAGGCAAAGTTCGGTGCCGCCGCGAAGGTGCGGCCGTAGGTCGACTCGATACCCAGTTGCTTGATCCAGCGGTAGGGCCGGCGAAGAAACGCCATCGGATCCATGAGCGTGACGTGCGCGCCGAAGAACGCCGTGAACATGATCATCATCAAGCCCATGTCGTGGTACAGGGGCAGCCAGCTCACCGTTCGGACGTCGACGTCGAGCGCACCGGTCATGACCATCTGCATCGCGTTCGTGTAGACCGACCGATGGGTGATCTCGACGCCGGCCGGTGACCGTGTCGAGCCCGAGGTGTACTGCAGGTAGGCGATGTCGTCGGTGTCCAGGGTCGCGCCGGTGAACATCGCACCGAGCGTCTCGGGCAGCGCGTCGACGGCGATCATCCGCGGTCGCTCGTTGGGCGCCAGCGTTCGGATGAACGTTCGAACGGACTCCGCGACGGCGGCCGTGGTCAATACCGCGGCGGGCCGGGCATCGGCCAGCACGGCAGCCAATCGCTCGGCATGCCCCGACATGGTCGGCGCGAACAGCGGGACCGCGATATTGCCGGCATAGACCGCACCGAAGAACGCCGCCACGTAGTCGAGGCCCTGCGGCGCGAGGATCGCCACCCGATCCCCCGGCTTGGTGACCTGTTGCAGCCGGGCACCGATCGCACAGACCCGGGCCCACAGCTCGTTCCAGCTGAGCACCACCGGCCGGCCGTCTGCTTCCTGCGAGTAGTCGAGGAAGCGATAGGCCGGACTGTCCCCGTGCTCGGCTCGGTTGTGGTCAAAATACGAGGTCAACGTCAAACCCTCGGGCACAGCGATGGCGCCCGCCTGCAAAGCGAAAGGGTCCCCAGCGCCCGAAGTGGGCACGACGTCCTCCAAACAGAGATTCCGACTCACGGTAGGACAGATTAATCGGCGCATGTGCTATTTGCCGCACCGGTTCACTATGGCAGAGGTCACGATCGGGCCACTATCGGCACGTTTGTCACTGCTCACGGTCTGAAACACTGCCGGGTCGGTACCGGCAAATTTGCCAAACCACCATTTTGAGCACCCGCCTTTCGACCGCCAAGAGACGCGAGCACTCAATTCTTGAGAATACTGTCGATGCGCGCTTCAAGCTGGACTCGTTCGCCGACATCGTCGACATTGATTCCGAACCGGCCCCGCAGGGCGTCGACCACCGCGGCCGCATCGTCGAGAACGATCTTTTCGGTCCCGCCGTCGCGATGGATGGCCAGGTTCCGCCCCGAGAGGTTGATCCTGGCGCCGTCGCTCACCAGTGCCACCATCAGGCCGGTGACGAAGTGCGAAGCGGGGTTTGTCGAGACGTACCAGCTCCCCACCTTGAGATCGATCTGCGGCCGGGTGTGGGTGGTGAATTCGTACAGCGATTGCCACTCACCGCGGAGCTGGGCCTGTAGCACCAGGCCGTCGCCGCGGTCTTCCAGCCGGAAAGGCTCAAGCGTCGTCTGCTGGACGTTGCCGATCTCGAAGCGAATGGGAGAGGTCGGGGTCTGCCCGCCGAAGCCGACGTCGACGAGGTAGGACCCCTGCGAGCCGGGGAATGTCACCGCCAACACCGTGTGGGTCTGTGCCGGCACCGGCGCGTCGGGCGGCACCATCCAAATCACCCGCCCGGACAACCGGCGCACCCGAAAGCCGATTTCGGCCAGCACATAACCCAGCAACCCGTTGTGCTCGTAGCAATAGCCGCCCCGGCGCCGGTGAACCAGCTTGTCGATCAGGGCGTCTGGGCCCAGGTCATCGACCGGCACACCCATCATCGGATCCAAGTTCTCGAACGGGATGGCCTGAGTATGAGCAGTCATCAGACCTTGCAGCACATCGAGGGTCGGTTCGACGGCACCGCGATAGTTGATGCGATCGAAGTACGCGGTCAGATCCAGTGTCATGAGTCCATTCTGGCTGAGGGTTAACCAACAGGAAACCCAAGGTGTCAGAAGGTGTTTGGATCGATTTCATGCCTCCCGCGACCGTTCCGCTTACAGCGCGCGAAGGGTCGGAGTTTAGTTACTCTTGAGCCCGCGAGTCGCACTCACGCAGGAGGTTGGCCGCCGTGGCTGATGCACCCATGCCCGAAGGCCCCGCGTCCGCGGTAAAGGGACTCTCTGCCGAATTGGCCGCCGCCGGATTCGAAAACGCCCGCCAGGTGGGCAAGGGCGGCGCCGGGGTGGTCTACCGCTGCTACGAGACCGCGCTGGGACGAAACGTCGCAATCAAGGTCCTCCCGGCGCGAACTACGATGACGAGGGCAAGGAACGGTTTCTGCGTGAGGGCTACGCGATGGGCGGGCTCTCGGGGCATCCGAACATCCTCAACATCCTGCGCGTCGGCATCACCGCGAGTGGCCAGCCCTACATTGTGATGACCTACTGCTCCGAGGATTCGCTGGCGGTGCGGCTGCGCCGCGAGGGGAAAATCCCCTGGCCGGAGGCCATGCGCATCGGCGTGAAGTTGAGCGGGGCACTGGAAACTGCCCACAAGACAGGCATTTTGCATCGCGATATCAAGCCAGCCAATGTGCTTGTCAACGATTACGGCGAACCGCAATTGGCGGATTTCGGAATCGCCCGTATCCAGGGCGGGTATGAAACGACGAGCGGATTCTTTTCCGGCACAATAGATTACACACTGCCGGAGTCGTTGGCCGGCAACACGGCGACGGTGGCCTCCGACGTATACTCGCTCGGCGCCACGATTTACATGCTGATCGCCGGAACTGCCCCCTACGAGCGCCAGACGAGCGAAGACCTCGTCGCGCAGTATCTGCGAATCAGCACCAGCCCGATCCCTGATTTGCGTGCCTCCGGGATCCCCGACGCGGTGTGCTCGGCAATCCGCAGACCGAGATCTTCGACGGCACTTCATGGAAGGACGCCGCCGACCTGCCCGCCCCTCGCGAACACCTTGCCGCGGTATCGGACGGCACCTACATCTACACGCTCGGCGGCAGATTGCTCTCCGCCGACCAGAATTCCGCCGCGGTTGAACGGTTCGACCTCGCGACGGGAACGTGGGCCAAGTTGGCGGGCATGCCGACACCGCGCGGCAGCTACGGCGCGACCTACATCGACGGCCGGATCCTGGCCCTCGGTGGCGAAGAGCCGGCGGCGGTGCTCAATGTCGTCGAGATGTACGACATCACCGAGGGGAAGTGGAGCACGCTGCCCCCGATGCCGACGCCGCGGCATGCGGAGGTGGTGGCCACGGTGGGCAACACGGTGTATGTCATCGGTGGCGCGAATCGGCCCACGCATGAGGGGCCGATCGCGACCGTCGAGGCTCTAGACTTCATGTAGTGACCGACTTCTCCCACCTGCCGCCAGCGGATCAGCAAGCGATCGGCAAGACGCTGCTGACGTTGCTGAAGGCATTCGACGAGCGCAATGCCGAGCCCCTGCTCGAGGTGTACTCCGACGATGCCGACTGGGTCAACGCATTCGGAACGGTCAAGCGCGGGCGCGATGACATCGTGGAGTACCTGCGCGGCCTGTTCGGGGATGAGAACTTCAACCGGGGCGAGCTCGCCGGTCCGCCGGAGACCAGCTTCCGGGTGCTGACGCCCGAAGTGGTGCTCGTTTCCGCGCACCTGCGCGTCAACGGTCAGGGGCTGGTCGGAGGCGGAACGCTGGACCGCGACAACTTCTCGTTGCGTGCCCTGCAGCGCCAACACGACGGATCGTGGCTTATCGTCTCCGAGATGTTCCAGGACGCCAACACGGAGATCACCTACCAGCACTGAGCCCGGAAATCTCGGCCTGGAGCAGCGCGTCCGACGCTTGTTTGATATATGTCTAATATGGGGATCCGTAGAAACGGATCGGCCCGGTGGCCCGCCCCCTCAACGGGCCACCGGGAACCCATCACCGAGCCGCGGGGTCAAGGAATCCACCAATAGCCGGGCGGCCGGTGCGTACATGGCGAATCACATTTCCCAAACGCGATGCCGCCAAACATCAGCTACCGCGCCGACGCGCACCATCCGCCCTTGTTTTATTTGTGTCGAATATGGGGAATCGAGTGGAACGGGCTGCAGCGAAGCCACCGACACAGATAACGGAGCCCCCTGATGACACACCACACCCTATGGATCGTGATCGCCGTTGTAGTAGCACTTTTGCTGATCGCCGCCGTGATCGTCGCGATCAGCGCAACCCGAAGCCGCCGTCACCGGCAGGCCGAACAGATTCGTGAGCAGGCCAGGTTGGAGTCGGCCAAGCTCGAGCGCCGCGAAGCGCTCGCGCAGGAAACAGCCGCCAAAGCCCGTGCCGCACAGGCCGAGGCCGAGGTCAAGGCCGCCGAAGCCGCAAGGCTGCAGGAGCATGCGGCCCAGCATCAAAGTGAGGCCGCGGCATCGCGTGAGCAACTCCAAGAGCGATGGGACCACGCCGACCGCATCGACCCGAAGACCGGCAAGAAGGAGCGCCAGGACGCAGAGTCCACGTCGGACCGCGACGAGGCATGGTCGGCCGAGTCGGCCCAAGCGCCGACCGACGCAGAAGCCGTCAGACACGAGACTTATCGCTAAGGCCGGCGCGGTCGCCGATCTTGCTCTGAATATCCTTGCAGTGCTTGATAATTCGCCGATCAAACGGCTACAGCCAGGTGTCCTGCGTCGTGGTGGTCAAGAACGCTTCCAGGTCGTCGCGCCACTGGGCCGGCGTCGTCTTGTCCGGTTCTATCCCGGTGTACTCGCCGCGATAGAACAGCAGCGGCCGCGGCTTGATCTTCGGTGCCTCGGACAGCGACTGGACCGCCCCGAACACCACGAAGTGGTCGCCGCCGTCGTGCACGGAGGCCACCGTGCAGTCGATGTGGGCAAGCGAGCCGTCGATGATCGGCGACCCGAGTTCTGAGGGGTGCCAATCGATCCCGGCGAACTTGTCGGGTTCTTTGGAGCCGAACCGGGCCGAGACGGGCTTCTGGCTCTCGGTCAGCATGTTCACGCAGAACCGGCCGCTGGCCTCGATGGCCTGCCACGACCGCGACACCTTGGTCGGGCAGAACAGCACCAGCGGCGGGTCCAGCGACAGCGCCGCGAACGACTGGCAGGCGAATCCGATCGGGACGTCGTCGTGCACGGTGGTGATGATCGTGATCCCGGTGCAGAACTGACCTAGCACGCTGCGAAACGTGCGCGGGTCAATCGGCGCGGCGGTCATGGTCGGCCTTCGAATTATCCCTTGAAGCCGACGCTGAAGTCGTGGCCCCACAGGCTGATTGCGGTGCTCTCCCGAGCGATCCAATCGTGGTCATCCACTTGTCTTCCCTCACAACCGAATTCGACATCAAATCCGCTGGGCGTCTTCATGTAGAAGGACAGCATCAGGTCGTTGACGTGGCGGCCCAGCGTCGCCGACATCGGCACCTTGCGCCGCAGCGCCCGGTCCAGACACAGCCCGACGTCGTCGGCTTCCCCGACCTCGATCATCAGGTGCACGATGCCGCTGGGGGTTTCGCCGGGCATGAAGGCAAGGCTGTGGTGACGCGGGTTGCACCCCAGGAACCGCAGCCACGCCGGCGCCCCGTCGGCGGGGCGACCGACCACCTGCGGCGGTAGCCGCATGGAGTCGCGCAGCTTGAAGTCCAACACGTCCCGGTAGAAGTGCAACGTCTCTTCGTCGTCGCGGGTCGTCAACACCACGTGCCCCAGGCCCTGCTCGGCGGTGATGAATTTGTGCCCGTACGGGCTGACCACGCGGCGGTGCTCCAGGGCGGCGCCGTGGAAGACCTCCAGGCAGTTGCCGGACGGGTCGGAGAACCTGATCATCTCGTCCACCCGACGATCGGCCAGTTCGGCGGCGGTGGCCTCCTTGTACGGGGTGCCCTCGACGTCGAGCCGGTTCCGGATCTCTTGCAGGCCAGCGGCATTCGCGCATTCCCAGCCGGCTTCGATGAGCCGGTCCTGCTCACCGGGCACGATCACCAGCCGGGCCGGGAAATCGTCCATCCGCAGATACAGCGCACCTTCGGTGCTTCCCTTACCCTCGACCATGCCGAGGACCTTCAGCCCGTAATCACGCCAGGCCGCCATGTCGGTGGCCTCGATGCGTAGATAGCCCAAAGAGCGAATGCTCATCACGCACCTCCCAAAAAATCGATGGTGAGCTTGTTGAACTCGTCGAACTTCTCCACCTGCGCCCAGTGTCCACATTGCCCAAAAACGTGTAGTTGCGCACGCGGAATGGTCTTCAGCGCAACCAACGCGCCGTCCAGCGGGTTGACCCGGTCCTCGCGGCCCCACACCAGCAGCACCGGTTGCCGCAGTCGATGTACCTCGCGCCACATCATGCCGAGCTCGAAATCCGCTCCGGCGAAAGACATTCCCATGGCGCGGGTGGCCGTCAGCGATTCCGGCGTGCTGGCCAACGCAAAACGCTGCTCGACCAACTCGGGGGTGATCAGTTTCTGGTCGTACACCATCACCCGCAGAAACGCCTCGAGATTCTCCCGGGTGGGCTCAGCAGAGAACTTGCCCAACCGCTTGACGCCCTCGGTCGGGTCCGGCGCGAACAGGTTCACGCTCACCCCGCCGGGCCCCATCAACACCAGGCGCCCGGCCCGGTCGGGGTAGTCGAGCGCGAACCGAACCGCGGTGCCGCCGCCCAGCGAATTGCCCACCAGCGGAACACGTCCCAGGCCCAACTGGTCGAAGAGGCCTTTCAGTGCCCGCGCGGCATAGTGGTTGAACTGCCCGTGTTCGGCGCGCTTGTCGGAATGGCCGTACCCGGGCTGATCGACAGCCAGCACATGGAATTGCCGGGCCAGCACCGGAATATTGCGCGAGAAGTTCGTCCAGCTCGCCGCACCCGGACCGCCCCCGTGCAGCAGCACAATCGTCTGCTCGTTGCCGACGCCCGCTTCGTGGTAGTGCAGCTTCAGCGGCCCATCCACGTCCACGTCCGCGAAGCGCGAGGTGGACTCGAACGTCAATTCCTCGGTTGCCGTCACCAGTTAGACCATGGTGTCGCCGGGCGGCAACCCGAACTCGTTGTTCCCGAAGATCTGGTAGGCCCGCTCGGGATCGTTGGCCGCGTGCACCCGACCGGCATGTGCGTCGCGCCAGAACCGTTGCACCGGTTGGTCATTGCCCAGCGCCGTGGCACCGGACGCCTCGAACAGCCGGTCGATGGACGCGATGGCACGCCCGGTGGCGCGTACCTGATCGCGCCGGGCGCGGGTGCGCAGGTCGAACGGGATCTCCTTGCCCGCGGACAGCAGCGCGAACTCGTCGGCGACGTTTCCGCTCAGCTGGCGCCACGCGGCGTCGATGTCGCTGGCCGCCTCGGCGATGCGAACCTTGGCGAACGGGTCGTCCTTGGCCTTCTCCCCGGCGAACGCAGCGCGCACCCGCTTGCCCTGGTGCTCGACGTGTGCGGTGTACGCACCGTAGGCCATCCCGACGATCGGAGCCGAAATGGTAGTGGGATGCATTGTGCCCCAAGGCATCTTGTAGACCGCCGCGGTGTTGGTCTGGTACCCGCCCGCAGTGCCGTCGTTCATGGCCTTGTAGGACAGGAAGCGGTGCCGCGGCACGAAGACATCCTTGACCACGACGGTGTTGCTGCCCGTGCCGCGCAGGCCGACGACATGCCACACGTCGTCGATGCGGTACTCGCTGCGCGGGATCAGGAAGCTGCCGAAGTCGACGGGCCGGCCGTCCTTGATGACGGGTCCGCCGAGGAAGGCCCAGGTGGCGTGATCACAGCCGGACGACCAGTTCCAGGATCCGTTGACCAGGTAGCCTCCGTCGGTCACCACACCCGCGCCCATCGGGGCATACGACGACGACACCCGGGTCTTGGGGTCCTCGCCCCAGACCTCCTCCTGAGCCTGCTGGTCGAACAACGCCAGATGCCAGTTGTGCACACCGATGATCGAGCTCACCCAGCCGGTGGAACCGCACGCGCTGGCGATCCGCCGCACCGCCTCGTAGAACAGCGCGGGGTCGCATTGCAGGCCACCCCACTGCTCGGGCTGCAGCAGTGTGAAGAAGCCGACCTCGTCGAGCTCGGCAACGGTCTCATCGGGCAACCTGCGCAGGTCTTCTGTCGCCTGAGCGCGCTCCCGGATCTTCGGGAGCAGATCGTCGATCCCAGCCAACACCGACTGCGCATCGCGCTGTTGAATGGACGTCACTTACCTTTGCCTCCTGGGCCAGACTTACTCAGTGGACTTACACAGCAGACTAGAACATGTTCTGATTTGTGTCGAGCAGGGTATTCCTGCGCCTGGTAGCGATATGAATTGCGTTTTCTGTAACATGTTCTAGTTGTCAGAAAGGGAGGGCGGGTCTTGACGAAGGCAGACCTGGACGAGCCGCTCGGCGACCACGTCCTTGAACTGCAGATCGCCGAGGTCGTCGACGAGACCGACGACGCTCGCTCGCTGGTGTTCGCGGTGCCCGACGCGTCGGGCGACCCGGAGATCCCACCGGAGCGGCTGCGCTACGCACCGGGCCAGTTCCTGACCCTGCGGGTGCCCAGCGACCGCACCGGTTCGGTGGCGCGCTGCTACTCGCTATGCAGTTCGCCGTTCACCGATGATGCGCTCACCGTCACGGTGAAACGCACCGCGGACGGATACGCGTCCAACTGGCTGTGCGACAACGCGCAGCAGGGTATGCGGATCCACGTGCTCGCCCCGTCGGGCAACTTCGTGGCCAAGACACTCGACCAGGACTTCCTGCTGCTGGCCGCGGGCAGCGGGATCACTCCGATCATGTCGATCTGCAAGTCCGCACTCTCCGAAGGCAGTGGGCAGGTCACGCTCGTCTACGCCAATCGCGACGAGAAGTCGGTGATCTTCGCCGACGCGCTGCGTGAGCTGGCCGCCAAGTATCCCGACCGGCTCACGGTGCTGCACTGGCTGGAATCGGTCCAGGGGCTGCCGAGCGCGGCGGCGCTGGCGAAGCTGGCCGCGCCGTTCACCGATCGGCACGCCTTCATCTGCGGGCCCGGCCCGTTCATGGACGCATCGCGCCAGGCTCTCGAATCGCTGGAAGTGCCTGCCGCACAGGTGCATATCGAGGTGTTCAAGTCGCTGGATTCCGATCCGTTCGCCGCGGTCACGATCGAGGACACCGACGAGGGTGACCAGCCGCCGGCCACTGCCGTCGTCGAGCTGGACGGCGAAACCCACACGGTGTCCTGGCCGCGCAGCGCCAAACTGCTCGACGTGTTACTCGCCAAAGGTCTGGATGCGCCGTTCTCCTGCCGGGAAGGCCACTGCGGGGCGTGTGCCTGCACGCTGCGCAGCGGCAAAGTCAACATGGAAGTCAACGACGTGCTCGAGCAGCAGGACCTCGATGAAGGGCTAATTCTGGCCTGTCAATCTCACCCGGAATCTGATTCGGTAGAAGTCACCTACGACGAATAGTCGCGGAGTTAAGTTCTCCCTCGAGGTTCGACGGAAGGAAGCGCCGATGATGCGGTCGGTAACGGGCTTGGCAGCCGTCGGACTCCTGCTGACCTTCCTGCCCGCGCCGATGGCGGGGGCGGCCAGCAATACCGCCACCACCCTGTTCCCGCTGGACGGCCCCAACCAGCTGGAAACGCACATGTTCCTCAACTGCTTCAAATCCGATGGCCACTGCGACTTCATCGCCGGGGCCGACATGCGCACCCCGGACGGCGTGACCGGGTTCCCGCACGACCTGTGGGCCCGCCAAACCACCGAGATCCGGTCGCCGAACCGGATGGCCTACCTGGACGCGCACGCGAACGGTCAATACGAGCGGGTCATGAAATCGATGGGGACCGACGAGATCACCACCGTCTATTTCGCTGAAGGGCCGCCGGACAAGTACCAGACCACCGGCCGTATCGACTCCACCGATTGGGGCACGGGCCAGCCCAAGACCGACGTCAGTGTGATCACCTGCACCCACATTCAGGTGGTCTACTCCGGGGTCAACATCACCTCGCCGAGCACCTGCGCGCAGACGACGTTCTCGTAGGCGACAAGTTGCGTCGAGCCCGCAAATCTGCAGACGAAATGCGAGCGAGGACCTGCAGAATTACCGGTTCGACGAACCAGCACTTACCCGGCCAACGGGACACCGGCGGTCCGCTGGTATGGCCGGCCTCTAGCGAGCAGTGCCCGCCTGACGCGCTCGACGACATCCTCGGGGTCGTCCTCGGCGATCACGCGGATGACGATCCAGCCCAGTTCTGCCAGCTTTCGTAGGCGCCACTGATCCTTGACGTACTGACGCCGATCGCTGCGGTGGTGGTCGCCGTCATACTCGACAGCCACACCCAACTCCCGCCAGCCCAGATCGAGCATGGCCAGCAGGCGGTAGCCATCGACCACCGGTATTTGGGTAGTCGGGGCAGGTACGCCCGCATCGATCAGCAGGAGCCGCAACCACGTCTCCTTCGGCGAGGAGCCACCGCCGTCGACAAGGTGCAATACCGACCGTAGCCGTCGTATCCCGCGGGCAGCGGGGTATCGCTCGGCAAGCTGCAGCACATCCTCGGTCGAGAACGGCGTCGCCCGCATCAGCGCGTCGAGACGCGCGACCGCCTGCCCTCGTGGCAGATAGCGGCTCAAGTCGTATGCCGTCCGCACGACAGTGGTGACCGGCAATCCCGCGACGCGAGTGACTTCGTCGTCGGCGAGCAGTTGCTCACGCGCGACTATGCCGGGCGGCGGCCGCGTGTTGGTCCAAACCAACTCGATGGGGACATCGGCGTCAACCCACTGAGCTCCATGCAATGCCGAGGCCGCGACGCCCGCCACGATCGCCCCGCGCCGCGACCACAACCATGCGCCTTCAGTCCTGTGCCGCAGCGAAAGTTGTTGCCCCTTTGCGAAATACACTTTCGGATAGATCGGCTGATACCAACGTTGCAGTTCGTGGCGCGTCACCTGTGCGCTTGCGATCGCTTCACTGCCGATAAACACTGCCCGCATGCCCGCATCGTGGCATCGGCGACCGACACGTCGCCGATCCTGTAAATCTGCAGGGCGAGTACGAGTGAGGGCCTGCAGAACTACAGCCTCGGCGCGCAGCGCCGTCTAGCGGGGCAGGCCGAGCAGCCGCTCGGCCGCCACGGTCAGCAGGATCTGCTCCGTGCCGCCCGCGATCGTCAGGCAGCGCGTGTTCAGGAAGTCAAACACCGCGCGATTGTGGACCAGGCCGCCGCCCTCGGAGACGTCCATCGTGAATTCGGCCAGCGCCTGCCGATAGCGGACGCCGATGAGCTTGCGCACGCTGGATTGCGCGCCGGGGTCCTGGCCGCCCACCGCGAGTTGGGCGATGCGCTGATCAAGCAGCGCGCCCGTCTGGGCCAGGATGATCAGCCGCGCCAGCCGGTCCTGCAGGGCGGCGTCGAGGTCGAGCTCGGCCAGCAGTGCGAGCAGCTCTTCCATCGGGTTGCCCAGCGCGGTCCCGTTCGCCATCGCGATCCGCTCGTTGGCCAGCGTGGTGCGGGCCAGCCGCCAGCCGTCGTTGACCGCGCCGACCACCATCTCGTCGGGCACGAATACGTTGTCCAGGAACACCTCGTTGAACAGCGAGTCACCGGTGATCTCGCGCAGCGGCCGGATGTCGATGCCGGGCGATTTCATGTCGATCAGGAAGTAGGTGATGCCCTTGTGTTTCGGGGCGTCCGGATCGGTACGCGCCAGGCACACACCCCAGCGCGCCTTGTGCGCCGCCGAGGTCCACACCTTCTGCCCGGTCAGCGACCAGCCGCCGTCCGTACGTACCGCCTTGGTGCGCAGCGACGCGAGGTCCGAACCCGCTCCCGGCTCGGAAAACAGCTGGCACCAAAGGAATTCACCACGAGTCGTGGCGGGCACAAATCGCTCGATCTGCTCCGGCGTGCCGTGCTCGAGGATCGTCGGCGCCGCCCACCAGCCGATCACCAGGTCGGGCCGCTCGACCCCGGCCGCAGCCAGCTCCTGGTCGATCAGCAGTTGCTCGGCCGGCGACGCGGCGCGCCCGTACGGTTTGGGCCAGTGCGGCGCCTGCAGCCCCGCCTCGGCCAGGGCCACCTGCCGCTTCTCCGCCGGCAGCGCGGCGATGTCGGCGACGGTCGCGGCGATTTCGGGCCGCTGACCCTCGACCTCGGTGAGGTCGATGCCCAGGCGGCGGCGCACCCCGTCCTGGGTCAGCGCGGTGATGCGGCGCAGCCAGCGCTCGGCGCCCCCGAGGTACCGCCCAATGCTGTGGGCCCTGCGCAGGTACAAATGCGCATCGTGCTCCCACGTGCAGCCGATGCCGCCGAGCACCTGGATGCAGTCCTTGGCGTTGGCCTTCGCCGCGGCGATGCCGACGCTCGCGCCCAGCGCGGCGGCGATAGAGAACTGGCGGTCATCGGAGTCCGCGGCGGCCCGGGCCGCGTCGGCCGCGGCCACCTCGGCCTGCTCGGCGCGGCACAGCATCTCGGCACACAGGTGTTTGACGGCCTGGAAGCTCCCGATCGGCTTGCCGAACTGCTCGCGAACCTTGGCGTAGTCGACCGCCGTATCCAGACACCAGCGGGTAATACCGGCCGCCTCGGCCGCCAGCACGGTCGCGGCGAGTTCCTCGACGCGCTCCCGCGACGCGGCGATCGGAGTCGCCGGCGCCGATGTCAGGACCACGCGCGCCAGCGGCCGGGAAAAGTCGGCGGCCTGCAGTGGCTCCAGCCGTACACCGTCGCTGCCGGTGTCGACCAGGACGAACTTCGGACCGGCGGGCAGCAGCAGCACTCCGCCGTCGGCCGCGCCGAGCGCGAAATCGACGGTGCCGGATGCCTGCGAACCGTCGAACTCAACATCACCCTCGAGCGCCAAGCCGGCGAAGCGCTCACCCGAAGCGAGCGCGGACAGCACGTCGGGATCGGTGACCACCAGCGTTGCCAGCGCGGTGGTCGCGATCGGCCCGGGCACCAGCGCCTTGGCCGCCTCCTCGACCATCGCGCACAGATCCTCGATGCTGCCGCCGGCCCCGCCGGCGTCCTCGGAAATCGCGACACCGAACAGGCCGAGGTCCGCCAGACGGGTGAACACAGGCCGCCAGGCGTCAGGGTCACCCTGTTCGACCTTGCGGATCGCTACGGTCCCGCCCGGCCCGGAGGTCGTGTTGCGGGCCCAGTCGCGCACCAACTCACGCGCCGCGAACTGTTCGTCAGTGACGGTCGCTACCACCTGGGGTCCTCCGCGTGCTCGATTCAACGTGACCACTTGGGGCGCTGTCGCCCACTAGAACGTGTTCTAATAGTGCCAGCGATCGACCGTCAAGTCGAACGCCATTACAGCAGGACAACTTGCTGCCCCGGCGGGACGGAGGTGGGAAATTCACACGCGGCTTGGTTATCGTTTGCGAACGAACCACCCGGAAGAGGAGCAACCCGTCAGATGTCGCCAGCGAACATTAACTCGGGCCACGGCTCTGACTCGCAACCACGCGAGGTCATGAACGTGGCAGTTCTGGCTGAATCAGAGCTTGGCTCGGAGGCGCAACGGGAGCGTCGCAAGCGCATCCTGGACGCCACCATGGCCATCGCGTCGAAGGGCGGCTACGAGGCAGTTCAGATGCGTGCGGTGGCGGATCGCGCGGATGTGGCGGTCGGGACGCTGTACCGCTATTTCCCGTCGAAAGTGCACCTGCTGGTGTCTGCCCTGGGCCGGGAGTTCGGCCGCATCGACGCGAAGACCGACCGCTCCGCGATGGCGGGCGGCACTCCGTTCCAGCGATTGAATTTCATGGTCGGCAAGCTCAACCGCGCGATGCAGCGCAATCCGCTGCTCACCGAGGCGATGACGCGCGCCTACGTCTTCGCCGACGCGTCGGCGGCCAGCGAGGTCGACCAGGTCGAAAAGCTGATCGACAGCATGTTCGCGCGTGCGATGAGTGACGGCGAACCGACCGAGGACCAGTACCACATCGCCCGGGTGATCTCCGACGTGTGGCTGTCGAATCTGCTGGCCTGGCTCACCCGGCGCGCTTCCGCGACCGACGTCAGCAAGCGGCTCGACCTGGCAGTTCGGTTGCTGATCGGCGACTCGGAGTCGTCCGGCTAAACCGGCGGACCGGAGGTACGGCCCCGGATCAGCTCGGTGTCCAGCAGCTCGATGACCGGCAGCCCGGACCGTGGTGGGTTCAGCAGTAGTTCCCCCGCCCGGTGGCCCTTCAGCAGGCTGGGCTGCGCCACCGTGGTCAGGCCGCGGCTGATCGCCTCGGGCACCCCGTCGAATCCGGTGACACTGATTTGGCCGGGCACGTAAATGCCATGTGCCCGAAGGTAATCCATGGCCGACAGCGCCAATATGTCCGCGGTGCACATCAATGCGGTGATCCGCGGATTGGCCTCCAGCGCGACCTTGGCCGCCTCACCGCCTGAAGTCGGCAAGTGCTCGTAGCTCTCCACCACGGTCAGCGAGCCCGGGTCCACGCCGGCGGCCCGCATGGCGTCCCACACGCCGGCGATGCGTTCGCGCTGCACGTCGAAAGTCTGCGAGCGTAACCGCTCGGCGTCCGCCAGGTCTTGGCGGCGGTCCTGCCCCAACCGCATTGTCAGCAGCCCGACCTCGCGATGGCCCAACCCCAGCACGTACTCGGCGAGCTCGCGCATCGCCGCCCGGTCGTCGATACCCACCCGCGACACTCCGGCCAGGCCCTTGGGCTGGTCGACCACCACCACCGGCACGCGGCGCTGCAGCACCACCTGGAGGTAGGGATCGTCGTCGCGGACCGAATACACCACGAAGCCGTCCACGCCCGCGCCAAGCACGGCGGCCGTGCCGTCCTCCGGGCTGCGGCTGGGGCCGACGGCGATCAGTTGCAGCCCCTGACTCAGCTCTTCGCACGACTGCGCCACTCCCGCAACGAAATCGCGCGCCGCCGGGTCGCTGAAAAAATACGTCAGCGGCTCGGCCATGAACAGCCCGACCGCACCGACCTTGCGGGTTCGCAACGAGCGCGCCACGGGATCGGGGCCGGCGTAGCCCAGCCGCTTGGCCGTGGCGAGTACGCGTTCGCGAAGGTCGGGCGAGAGCTGATCCGGCCGGTTGAAGGCATTCGAAATGGTGGTCCGCGAAACCTTCAGTTCGGCCGCCAACGACGCCAGAGTCGCACGTCGGCGCGGTGTGGGGCTCACGTCCGGTGACGCTACAGCCCATGCTCGCGCGCGCGTACGCCGCCGCGATCTGCTAGTTTCTATTGGAAACGATTTTCATTCGTATTACGCGTCAACGGGCCGGGCAGCCACCGAAAATTACACCTGCGTGCAGCTCTGATGGGACATTGAATGGCACACGTCATCGGGGGACGTCGGCGTTCGAACCTCCTGCGAGCCGTGGCCGCCTGCGTTATCGGCACGACGACGATCACGGGCTGCGGGGTGGCCGGTTCTGCGCATCAGGCGGGCGCCGCGGTGGTGGCCTCCACCGATGTATGGGGCAGCGTGGCCCACGCCGTTGCCGGGCGGCACATCAGCGTCAAGTCGATCCTGTCCGGCGCCGCTATCGATCCGCACACCTACCAGGCCAGCGCCTCGGACGCGGCCGCCGTCATGGACGCCACGCTGGTGATCTACAACGGTGGTGGCTACGACCCGTGGATCACTGCGGTGCTGACCGACCATCCCAACATCAAAACCGTCGACGCCTACTCGTTCGCCGGTAATGCCGGCAACGGGGATCGGCCCAACGAGCACGTCTTCTACGACCTCAGCGTCGCCAAGACCGTCGCCACCACCATCGCCGACCGGCTCGCGGCCGTCGACGTGGACAACGCCGCCGACTATCGGGCCAACGTTGCCGGGTTCGGCCGCGACGCCGACACCATCGCCGCTTCCGAACGTTCCATCGCCAACGCCTATCCCAACACCGCCGTCGTCGCGACCGAACCCGTTGCCTACTACCTGCTGAAGGCCACCGGCCTGGTGAATCGCACGCCGACCGCGTTCATGTCGGCGAACGAGAACGGGACCGATCCCTCGCCGGCCGACATGGCGTATGTCCTCGACCTGATCAACCGCCACCAGGTCGCGGCGCTACTGGTCAACCCGCAAACGACCACGCCCGCGATCAGCGCCCTGCAAGATGCGGCCCGGCGCGCGGGCATCCCGGTCACGCTGGTGACCGAGACGTTGCCCGACGGCGCGGACTATCTGAGCTGGCAGCGCAATACCGTCGATCAGTTGCAGACCGCGTTGCGATCGAGCCGCACCGATGCCCGTCGTTGAACAGGCGGTCGAGACGGCCGACCAACGGCCACCGGCTGTCTCGCTGACCGGTGCCCGGTTGGCGTTCGGCGATCGCGTCCTGTGGGACGACCTCGACCTGTCGGTGTCGCGGGGTGAGTTCATCGCGGTGCTCGGTCCCAATGGCACCGGCAAGACATCGCTACTCAAGGTATTGCTCGGACAGCTGCTGCTGAGTGCCGGCGCTGCCTTGGTGGACGGCAAAGAGGTCACCTCGGGCAGCGGAGCCATCGGCTATGTGCCGCAACACCGCCCGATCGACCGGGACGTGATGCTGGTCGGCCGCGACCTGGTCCGGCTGGGCGTCGACGGAAACCGCTGGGGCTGCACGACGCTGCGCTCGGCCGAGCGCGCCCGCCGCCGGCTGGCCGTAGGCCAGGCGCTGGCCTCGGTCAACGGCGAGCCGCTCGCCGATGTCCGGGTCGGGCTGATGTCGGGTGGCGAATTGCAGCGCATGCGCATCGCTCAGGCATTGGCCAGCGATCCGATGCTGCTGTTGTGCGACGAGCCGCTGCTGACGCTGGATCCGGCCAACGCCAAGCTGGTCGCGGCACTGATCGACCGTCGCCGCCGCGAGGCCAACACCACGGTCATGGTGGTGACCCACGAGATCAACACGATCCTGCCGTACGTCGACCGGGTGCTGTATCTGGTCGACGGCCGTTTCCGGATCGGCACCGTCGAGCAGGTGATGAACACCGAAACGCTGTCGACCTTGTACCGGGCCGAAATCCAGGTGGTGAAGGTCAACGACCGCTACGTGGTGATCGGTGAAGACAGCGGGCGCGCGCTGTGAACAACCAGCTCTCCGACGTGCTGGATCATCTGCTCTCCTTCGACATCACCGCCCGTCTGCTGAACCACGACTTCGTCCAGCAGGCGCTGCTGGCGGCCGCGCTGCTGGGACTGGTGGCCGGGCTGATCGGCCCGTTCATCGTGATGCGCCAGATGTCGTTCGCCGTGCACGGATCCAGCGAATTGTCGCTGACCGGAGCCGCGTTCGCACTGCTGGTCGGGTTCCAGGTGGGCTTGGGCGCGCTGATCGGCAGCGCCGTGGCGGCCGCACTGTTCGGCGTTCTCGGCCAGCGGGCCCGGGAACGCGATTCGGTGACCGGGGTGGTGCTGGCGTTCGGGTTGGGCCTCGCGGTGCTGTTCATCTACCTCTACCCGGGACGCTCGACGACGAGTTTCGCGCTGCTCACCGGCCAGATCGTCGGGGTGGGCTACAGCGGACTGGCGACGCTGGTGCTCGTTTGCCTGCTCGTGATCGGCGTCCTGGCGACGTGCTACCGACCGCTGTTGTTCGCCACCGTCGATCCCGACGTCGCGGCCGCCCGGGGGGTCCCGGTCCGGGCGCTGGGCATCGTGTTCGCCGCGTTGGTCGGCGTGGTGGCCGCTCAGGCCGTGCAGATCGTCGGCGCACTGCTGGTGATGTCGTTGCTGATCACACCCGCGGCCGCGGCCGCACGAGTGGTCGCCTCGCCCGCGGTGGCCATCGTGGCCTCGGTGATCTTCGCCGAAGTCGCCGCGGTAGGGGGAATCGTGCTGTCGCTGGCGCCCGGTGTCCCGGTGTCGGTTTTCGTCGCAACGATCTCGTTTCTGATCTACCTGTTTTGCTGGCTGCTGGGACGACGGCGGGAGGCCAGCGCTTAAGCTTGTCCCACGCAGTGGCCGCGGCAGGGGAGGCAACGGTGCGCCAGCAAATGGCTGTCCTGATGCTGACCGCGCTCGCCACTGTTGCCGTCGGCTGCACCAGCAGCGTCGCCGGAAAAGCGGTGCCGGCGGACGAGTCTGGCAGGCCGAGCTTAAATCCCGTCGCGGTATCGGCACTGGAGGGGTTGTTGCTCGACCCGGGCCAGATCAACGGCGCGCTGGGGGCGACATCGATGAAGGTGTGGGTCAACGCCAAGGGCATGTGGGACTGGAGCGCCGGCATCAGCGACAAGAACTGCCTGGCCATCGACGGGCCCGCGCAGGAGAGAGTCTATGTCGGCTCCGGGTGGACCGCGATGCGCGGCCAGCGGATCGACGACAGCGTGGACGGCTCCAAGAAGCGCGACCACTACGCCATCCAGGCCGTCGTCGCCTTCGCGTCCGAGCACGACGCCGACGGGTTCTACGACTCCTCGGTGCAGAGTTGGTCGGCGTGCTCGAAGCGTCGTTTTTCCGACGTCACGCAGGGTCAGCCCGACACCGTCTGGACGGTGGCCGGCATCAGCACGGACAACAGCATGCTCAGCACCTCCGAAGTCCAGGAGGGCGGTGACGGCTGGACCTGCCAGCGGGCCCTGACCGCGCGCAACAACATCGTCATCGACGTCGTGACCTGCGCCTACAGCCAGGTGGGGGCGTCGGCAATCGACATCGCTTCCCAGCTCGCGGCGAAGGTTGCTAAGCAGTAGACGATGCACCGGGTACTTCGATGGCCGACCGCCTTGCTTGCCGCGCCGATCGCTTGCGCGTTGACGGCAACGGTCGCGGGCTGTACCAGGGCGGTCGATGGGACGGCATTGGCCGCCCAACCCGTGGTCCACACCCCCGCCAGCTCGGCGGCCCGCCCCGCCCCGCGCGCGATGCCGACCACAGTCCTCGAAGGCCTGCTGATGAGTCAGAACCAGCTCGTCGCCCTGGTCGGGGGGACGAACATGGCCTTGGTCGGCACCGCCACCAGCACCTCGGACTCGTCGAAAATCATCGACGATCGCACCTGCCTGGGGCTCGGTTCGGTGGGAGACGCGACGACCTACGCCAATAGCGGATACGTCGCGATACGCGGCAACCAGTTCAGCACTCCCAACGCGGTGGCGGCCGATGTCACCCAACTGGCGGCGTCGTTCACAGCCCCGGGCGATGCCCAGGCGTTGCTGCAACGCACGATCCAGGATTGGCAGCGATGTGCCCAGCGGCGGTACGGGTTTCACTCTTCGAACGGCAATCACAGCTACTTCTCCACTCACGACTTGCGCGTCAGCGGCTCGCGCATCGAATTGTCGATGCGCCAAGAGGAAGATCCCAGATGGGGCTGCTCGCATGCGATGGCCGTCCAGGACGCCGTCATCGTCGAGGGCCGCGTCTGCCTGCTGAACAAGGACACCG
This sequence comes from Mycobacterium sp. Aquia_216, assembly GCF_026723865.1. Lineage (NCBI taxonomy): Bacteria > Bacillati > Actinomycetota > Actinomycetes > Mycobacteriales > Mycobacteriaceae > Mycobacterium > Mycobacterium sp. Aquia_216. The sequence continues at coordinate 5,893,779 of NZ_CP113529.1, forward strand.
ACCCCGCGGTCGACGCCCTACTCGACCAGATCATTGCCAAGATCCCGCAATAAGCTAGGCAGGTGGCGGGTATCGACCTGAACGCTGACCTGGGCGAGGGCTTTGGCGTCTGGCGTCTCGGTGACGACGACGCCATGCTGCAGATCGTCACCAGTGCCAACGTCGCGTGCGGTTTCCATGCGGGCGATCCGGCCAACCTGCTGCGGGTGTGCCGTGGCGCCGCCGAGCGGGGTGTGCGGATCGGCGCGCAGGTGAGCTATCGCGACCTGGCCGGGTTCGGCCGGCGCTTCATCGATGTCGCCGCCGAGGATCTCGTTGCCGACGTGGTGTATCAGATCGGCGCGTTACAGGCGATCGCTCACGCGTCCGGATCGACGGTCTCCTACGTCAAACCCCATGGCGCGCTGTACAACACGATCGTGACCAACCGCGAGCAGGCCGCGGCCGTCGCCGAGGCGGTGCGTTCGGTGGACGCCGCGCTGCCCGTGTTGGGCATCTCGGGTTCGGCGTTCTTCGACGAAGCCGCGCGTCTCGGATTGCAGACGGTGGCCGAGGCGTTCGCCGATCGCGCCTACCGACCCGACGGCCAGCTGGTGTCCCGTCGCGAGCAGGGGGCGGTGCTGCAGGACCCGGCGGCGATCGCGCGGCGCGTGGTGACCATGGTGTCCTCCGGGCAGGTCGCCGCGATCGACGGCACCGAGATTCCGGTGAGCGTGGAATCGGTTTGCGTGCACGGTGATTCGCCCGGCGCGGTGCGGATCGCGACCGCGGTGCGCGATCAGATCCAGGCGGCGGGCATCGACATCAGGGCGTTCTGCTGATGCGGCTGAAGCTCGGACGCCCCGATATCGCGCGGTATTCGGACCGGTTCGACGTGCCTGCCGCCGCGGCCGACGGACTCTCGGTGACCTGGATGGGCGTGGCGACGTTGTTGATCGACGACGGGTCGTCGGCGCTGATGACCGACGGCTATTTCTCGCGCCCCAGCCTGGCGCAGGTCGCGGCCGGCAAGCTGTCGCCGTCCGCGGCACGCGTGGACGGCTGTCTGGCCCGGGCCAAGGTGTCGCGGCTGGCGGCCGTCATCCCGGTGCACACCCACGTCGACCACGTGATGGATTCCGCACTGGTCGCCGACCGCACCGGCGCGCGGCTGGTGGGGGGCGAGTCGGCGGCCAACGTGGGGCGCGGCTATGGCCTGCCGGAGGAGCGCCTCGTGGTCGCGGTTTCAGGCGAACCAATTCGGTTGGGCGCCTTCGATGTAACGCTGGTGAAATCACACCACTGTCCTCCCGACCGGTATCCGGGTGCGATCGACGCCCCACTGGTGCCACCGGTGAAGGTGACGGCGTATCGCTGCGGGGAGGCGTGGTCGACGCTGGTCCACCACCTGCCGTCGGATCACCGGCTGCTGATTCAGGGCAGCGCCGGCTTCGTCAAAGGAGCGCTGGCCGCCCACCGCGCGGACGCCGTCTACCTCAGCGTCGGCCAACTGGGCCTGCAGCCGCGGTCATACCTGCTCGACTACTGGGCGCAGACAGTTCAAGCGGTGGGCGCACGTCGGGTGATCCTCATCCACTGGGATGATTTCTTTCGCCCGTTGTCGAAGCCGTTGCGGGCGTTGCCGTATGCGGGTGACGACTTGGACGTGTCCATCCGCATTCTCGACGAGCTGGCCACGCGCGACGGTGTCGCGCTGCACATGCCGACGGTGTGGCGGCGCGAAAACCCTTGGCTGTGAAGCGGTCCAGACGTTGGCACTGACCGTTTCGCTGCTGTTGCTTGCTATGGTCCTGGGGTTTGCGGTCGTGCGCCCACGAGGCTGGCCGGAGGCGCTGGCCGCGGTTCCCGCCGCCCTGATCGTGGTCGCGATCGGCGCGATCTCGGTCCACCAGGCGGCCCGGCAGGTCGCCGGGTTGTCGGGAGTCGTCGCGTTCCTGGGTGCGGTGCTGGTGTTGGCCAAGCTATGCGACGACGAAGGCCTGTTCGAAGCCGCGGGCGCGGCGATCGCGCGGACACCCCGCGGTTCGCACGGCCTGCTGCGGCACGTGTTCGTCATCGCCGCCAGCATCACCGCCGTCCTGAGTCTGGACGCCACCGTGGTGTTGCTGACCCCGGTGGTGCTGGCCGCGGTGCGCCGGCTGCGAACCCCGGTGCGCCCCTACGCCTACGCGACGGCGCATCTCGCCAACGGGGCTTCGCTGCTGCTGCCGGTGTCCAACCTGACCAACCTGCTGGCGTTTCACACCGCGAACCTCTCTTTCATCGACTTCACCCTGGTGATGGCGCTACCGTGGCTGGCCACCGTCGCCACGCTGTACATGGTCTTCCACCGTTTTTTCGCCCGGGATCTGCACGTTGCCCCCGACCCGGAACAACTCGGGCCGGCGCAGCGGCCCCCGGTGTTCGTCTTGGTGGTCGTGGCGCTGACGCTGGCCGGGTTCGCACTGTCCGAGCCGCTGGGCGTAGCCCCCGCGTGGGTAGCGCTCGCGGGTGCTTCGGTGCTCGCGGTGCGCAGCCTGGGCCGCCGACACACCACTGTGCGCGAAATCCTGTGGTCGGCGCAGGTGTCGTTTCTGGTGTTCGTGCTGGCGCTGGGCGTCGTGGTGCAGGCGGTCACGCTGAACGGGATGGACGCGGTGATGTCCGCCGTGTTGCCGCACGGGTCGGGACTGCCCGCATTGCTTGCCGTCGCCGCGGTGGCCGCCGTGCTGGCCAACATCGTCAACAATCTGCCCGCAACGCTGGTGCTGTTGCCGTTGGCCGCGCCCAGCGGTCCGGTCGCAATCCTGGCGGTGCTGATCGGGGTCAATATCGGGCCCAACCTCACCTACGTCGGTTCACTGTCGAACCTGCTGTGGCGGCGCGTGCTTCGCCAGCACGACGTCGAGGCCGGCGTCGGCGAGTACACCCGACTCGGGCTGTGCACCGTACCGCCGGCCCTGGTGGTGGCGGTGGTCGCACTGTGGGCCTCGGCGCGGCTGCTGGGCCTCTAGGCGGGGTGTGTAGTGCCCCCGTCGTGGTTAGATTCGTTCGCGCCACGAGGCCCGGATCATCGAACATCGGCACGTGGCCGTCACCGGGCAGAACTTGAATGCGGCCTGGGGAAGGCGCTCTCGAGTATTTTTCTCATACTTCTCCACGGGGAGAGTCGTATCCCTTTCCGACCACGCGATGGCGATCGGGCACGGCAGAGGGTGGTCGAATGGCTCGATCTGGCAACTTTCGTCAACGAGGTCGATGATCGCAGGGGAAGTAAGGAAATCGTCACCCATCTTGACGGCCCGTTTTCTCGTCAGGCGGTCGGCGTGGCAAACCGTGTCGTGCAGCACGAGTCAGTGCAAGTGAGCAGAACTCATCACCAGCGGGCTCAGCGATCGTGTGATCCGGGCAATCGTTCTGGCTATCTTGAATTTCTTCAGAAGCTGGGCCTGTAGGCCATCGTCTGCCGTCCAGAACGCCGCGGGCGAGAACGCGCATACGGTTACTGCGCGGCCGCGACGAGCCAACTCGATAGCGATGTATCCGCCCAGTGAGTTGCCCGCGAGATGTGGTCGACCAAGCCCATAGTCGTTGAGGTGCTGCTCGACGGTGTCGACGAACTCCCCAATCCTGACGGGTCGGCTCTTTTCCGCAGGGCCACCAGGGTGGCCCACAGCGTTGGGCGCAGATACTTCGTGATGAGCGCACAGATGGGGAATCACTTCCTGCCAGGCGCTTTCGGCGGTCATTCCGAGCCCGTGTAGCGAGACCGACGCTGGTTTGCTGCAGGAAGATCGCTCGAAAGACATGTGCACTCCCCTCTCACGTATGCGGCTGGAGGTCATTGCCCATCTGTTAGGTGGCGTCGTGGCTGGCCCGTTTGTTGTTGGTCAGGCGCAGGTGCTTATCCGGATCGGGTTCGAGCTCGGCAATGAAGGTCAGGCTGCCGGTGCCCAGACTGGTGCCGCTAGCTGTTCGCATGACGATCTGCACGGGTTGGATCCGGTGGATGGGTCGTGTCGTCGTGTCGTCGGGCAAGACGATGTCGGCGGAATGGGTGACTTCATAGGAATCGATTTCAATGTGCTTGGCACCGCGGTAGACGCCTAGCCCAAGGCCATCTTCGTATCCGCCATAGCCCAGGCCGTGCATGGCTACTGCTGGTCCAACTGCTTCGGCTTCAATGCAGATGGCTTCCCCCGAGGCAGTGGTGAGATCGAAGAGCACGTGCTCGAATCGGCGAGGGCGTCTGTCGTCGACGAACGTGGCATCGAGAGACAGTGTGTCGGCCGATACTGTTGCCCCGGTGGCTTTCTCGATGAGTTCGATCGTGATGTCGCGGCTGTAGTCGAGCCGAGTGATCTGGACGTGCCCGCCATGGGTGTCGGTGGAAAAGAACAGGAATGCAAAAGCGAACCCCGACGGTACTGGTATGGGTCCGGTAAACGGTACGCGAGCAACCCTCACCGCGGATGCATAGGTCCGGGCAGGTGCTCGCCGCGGGCCATGTCACCGTTGAGTGGAATACGATTTTTTAGAAGCTGACCTCGGTGCTGTCCGAGATCCAGCCCGAGAAGCTGGGCATGATCGCATCGGCGCTAGACGGCCGGGGCGCGAAGTTTGGCCAAGCCCTCAGCGACCTGGATCATCTGTTAGCCAAACTCGATCGGAGTCTGCCAAATCTGCGACACGACCCGGAAGCGGCACCGGCGGTGCTCAACGCGTAAGCCGATGCCACACTCGATCTTGTTGCGGCCGAAGGTGACTCGGTGGCGATGAGCCAGACCATCGTGGCCGAGCGCCAAAACCTGGATGCGCTGTTGATCAGCGCCATCGGACTGGCCGATGTCATCAACGACGTGGTGGGCACCGATCAGGTCGAGATCGGCCGCTTACCGGCGTTACTACTTGACGGCAAGGGTGGTTGCACCCAAGAACATATCCACCAGATTGCGGCGGAACGTCGAGTCATCGACCAGCCTGCCACGGCGCTTGCGGGCGGCCCGCAGCGCTGCGGCATGTAGAAAGCTGTTGGTAGCCACCGCAACCCGCTCTCCAACAGTTCTTTACGCCGAGCCACCAATGCCGGTATCTCGCGTTCCAACAGTGCCCGCAACAGACCGTCCTCGTCACCAAAATGGTGCTGCACCGCAGCTGTATTGCTCTGACCGGCCGCCAACCGGATCTCACGCAGACTCACCGCGCCGATCCCACGGTCGGCGAATAACACCAAGGCGGCGTCGAGTAACTTGCGGCGAGCCGGCTCGGCCAACCGGTTACAAAGTTTCAACGCGCTTTCTAAGTGCCAGCAGTCACTTTGTTTCTGAAAGTCGTCACTTTGTTCTATGAGTGCCGTTAGAGTCCCGTCTGTCTTTGATCTGCTTGGGGATTTCGCCGCGGGTGTCCGTTCGCCGGGTAAGGGGTTGTGATGATGGATTTTGCATTGTTGCCGCCGGAGGTCAATTCGGGCTTGATGTATACGGGTCCGGGTTCAGGGCCGATGCTATCGGCCGCGGCGGCCTGGGACGCGGCGGCTGCAGAGCTGGAATCCACGGCGGCAAGCTACTCGAGCACCATCACCGGGCTGGACGGAACCTGGTGGGGGCCCTCAGCGGAAGCGATGACCGGAGCGGCCAACCCCTACATCGAGTGGTTGCAGGCCAGCGCAGTGACCGCGGGGCAGACCGCCACCCAGGCCTATGCCGCGGCCGCCGTGTATGAGGCAGCCTTTGCGGCCACAATCCCGCCGCCGGTGATCGCGGCCAACCGGGCCCGGTTAGCGATGTTAGTGGCCACCAACGTGTTGGGCCAGAACTTCCCGGCGATCGCCGCGACCGAGGCCGAGTATGCGGAGATGTGGGCTCAAGACGCCGCCGCGATGTACGGGTATGCCTCCGCGGCCACCACTGCCAGCACCCTGGCCCCACCCCAGCAGCCGCCACAAACCACCAGCGACACCGCCCAAACCGATCAGGCTCGCGCCCTGACCCAGTCCACCGCCCAAAACACAGGCGCCCGAACCCAATCCGTGGTCCAGCAGCTGAGCACCACCCCACAGCCCATCGACCACCCCGGCACCTACGGCCCCGGCACCTACACCACCGTCGATGGCGGCACCGTGAACATCGGCCCCGCCGGCAGCCTCACCATCGGCGACCTCAACAACTTCGTCGTCGACAGCACCAGCACCCTCAACATCAACGGCACCGCCACCTTCGGCACCGGGACTGTCCTGACCATTGAGGAAGGGAGCACCGTCACCATCGGAACCGGCAGCACCCTCACCGCGGACTCTGGCTTATTGGTCAGCGATGTCTTCGCTCAAGGCGCCACCGTAACCCTGACCAACAGCACCATCACCCTGCTCAACGGCGGCACATTCAGTGTCACCTACAACACTGTCACGATCACCGGCAGCAGCATCACGGCCATCAACGGCAGTGGCTTCGGCGCTGGGGGGACCGGCGGAGCCACGATCACCGACAGTGCGATCACCGTCGGCAACGCCACGGCGGCCGGATACGTAATGGCCGGCAATGACCCACTCGTCATCGCCAACGGAGTCGTCTCGGGCGGCGGTGATGCCGCCTTGGTGCAGCCGTACACCATCGGTCCGGCTGTCACGCCCATCGGTCCCACCGCGGTGCCGGGGGGCGGTTGGGTGAGTGCCTCACCGGGGCTAGCGGGGACCTCCGCGATTCAACCCCAACTCAACGCCGACCTGCTCGGAGAATGGTCTCGCGGTATAACCGGCGCCGACCTAGCCGCCGGCCTCGGCGAAACCGCGGCGGGCTAACGGTCGCGGTCATAGATTTTGGGTTGTTGCCTCCGGAGGTCAACTCGGGGCGCACCGGATCCAACTTTCGCCGCGACCTCGATGCACTCGTCGCCCAAATGGAGGCTAAGCGCCAGCAGAATTGAACCTGGGCCGCGCCGAGCTGGCCCGAGTCAAATGCGATCACTTGGCTGACAGGCCACGCAGCGATCGAGGACCCGCGCCAGCCCGCACCGTGCTCGATGCGGCCACCACGGCACCGGTCAGCTCGACAGTGTGGCCGGCGACCTGGCCCGCAGCGTCGTGCTCTAACCGCGGTGATAGGCCGCCGGCAGCGGCATGCCGAGGTCAGCCATAACCCCGCGCAGTAGCTGGGGATAGTCGGTGATGATGCCGTCGACACCATAGCCGATCTGCTCGCGCATGGCGTCGGCGTCGTTCACCGTCCACGGAATCACCTTGAGCCCCAACGCATGTGCGTGGTCGACATACTGCTTGCCGGTGACCAGCTGGTATCTGGGTGAAATCATGTTCGCCTCCACCATCAGCGCCCCGATCACCGGATCGCCGACGTCCGCCGCGTTGATGCCGGACAGCCACGGCGAATCGGGCACCCAGGTCTCCTCGTTGTACAAGGCCACCAACGGAATCGACGGTTCGGCCCGGTGCACCATCGGGAGGGTTCGCCAATCGAAGCTCTGAATCTCGACGGAAAGGAGTTTGCCCGCCGACCGCACCGCAGCCAGGATCACGTCGACAAACTGTTGCGGTTCGGCCGAGCTGCTCGGGTTGTCGGCCTCGACCTTGGTTTCGATGTTGAAGCGCACACCAGCCTGATATGAGTCGGCGAGCGCGAAGACTTCCGGCAACGTCGGTATCTTGTTGCCCCGCACCACTTCGGCCCTGGGGAACTCGGCAAGCAGGCACCCGCAGTCCAGGGTGTGGATCTGCGCCAGGCTGAGTTCGTGCACCAGCTTGCCGACGTAAGGGTATTGCGGATCGCCGGTGAATGCGGGTGCGGTGTCGACGCACTTTTCCGCGTCGATCGCCGGATCGTGCCACACCAGGGGTTGCGAGTCTTTGGTGAGGACGATGTCGAGTTCCAGTGTGCTGACCCCGAGTTCGAGCGATTTGGCGAAGGCGTGCAGCGATTCCTCAGTCGTTTCACCGCGACCGCCGCGGTGCGCCTGCAGATCGAATCCTGGTGCTTGCGCTCCAGACTCGGGCAGCGGTACCAGCAACATGACAATGCTCAGCACGGCGCCCAGGCGAACGAGCCGGCCGGGCAATCCGGTTAACTCCTGCGCTGACGCGCGATTTCGGCGAGCACCACCCCGGCAGCCACCGAGGCGTTCAGCGATTCGCTGTCGCCGGCCATCGGTATCGACACCACCTCTTCGCAGTTCTGCCGCACTAACCGCGATAGCCCCTTGCCTTCGGATCCGACGACCAGCACTATCGGGTCTGTGCCGTCCAGGTCATCAGCTATGGTCTCACCGTCGGCGTCCAACCCGATCACCCGCACCCCGCGGTCAGCCCAATTCTTCAGTGTCCTGGTGAGATTGGTGGCCCGCGCGACCGGTATGCGGGCCGCGGCACCGGCGCTGGTACGCCAAGCCACCGCCGTTACCGAGGCCGAACGGCGCTGGGGTATCAGGACACCGTGACCACCGAAGGCGGCGACCGAGCGAACGATCGCCCCCAGGTTGCGGGGATCGGAGATGTTGTCCAACGCGACCAACAGCGCGGGCGGTGACTGCAGAGCGGTCGCGAGCACGTCGTCGGGGTGGGCGTAGTTGTACGGCGGCACCTGCAACGCAATGCCCTGGTGCAGATGATTGGTGGTCATCTTGTCCAGGTCGGGGCGCGGAACTTCCAGGATCGCGATGCCTAAATCAGCTGCCCTGCTGACAGATTCGGTAACCCGTTCGTCGGCTTCGATGCCGAGCGCGACGTAGAGCGCCGTCGCGGGCACCCCGGCGCGCAGGCATTCCACCACCGGGTTGCGGCCGAGCACCGTTTCAGTTTCGTCGGTGCGTTTGGCCGGCCGGCGCGGCTGTGTCTGGGTGGCGCGCTTGGCAGCGGGATGGTTGGGGCGCATGTGCGCCGGCGGCGTGGGACCACGGCCTTCCAGCGCACGACGCCGCTGGCCGCCCGAACCTACGGTTGAGCCCTTCTTGGTGCCGGACTTACGTATCGCCCCCTGGCGCCGCGAGTTGCCGGCCACCTACTTGTCCCCTACTTTTCTGGACCGGCCAGCAGTTCCCACTGCGGCCCGTCGGCGGTGTCGGTGACCTCGATGCCGGCATGCTTGAGTCGGTCCCGAATCTCGTCTGCCAGAGCCCAATTGCGTTCCTCGCGGGCCTGCTGCCGACTTTCCAGTTCGGCCTGGACAAGCACATCGACGGCCGCGAGTGCGGCCGAGGTTTCGTCGCGCGATTCCCAGCGTTCGTCGAGCGGGTCGCAGCCCAGGATGCCCATCATCGCGCGGATGGCGCTGGCATTCTGCAGGGCGCCTTCATGATCGCCGGCATCGAGCGCTCGGTTACCCTCGGCGCGAGCGTGGTGGATCTCGGAGAGCGCGATCGGGACCGCGAGGTCGTCGTCGAGCGCCGCGGCGAATCGCGGCGTCCATTCTCCGGGGACGACGAGACCGACCCGAACCCGCACGCGGTGCAGGAATTCCTCAACTCCCACATAGGCTTTCACCGCGTCCTGCAGGGCGGTCTCGGAGAATTCGAGCATCGAACGGTAGTGGGCACTGCCCAGGTAGTAACGCAGTTCCGGCGCCCGGACGCGCTGCAGCATCGCCGGGATGGACAACACGTTGCCCAGCGACTTGCTCATCTTCTCGCCACCCATCGTCACCCAGCCGTTGTGTAGCCAGTAGCGGGCGAACCCATCCCCGGCCGCACGGCTCTGCGCGATCTCGTTTTCGTGATGCGGGAATACCAAATCCATTCCGCCACAATGGATATCGAATTCCGTTCCCAGATATGTGCGGGCCATCGCCGAGCATTCCAGGTGCCAGCCCGGGCGGCCGCGGCCCCACGGAGTCGGCCACGACGGCTCGCCGGGCTTGGCGCCCTTCCACATCGTGAAGTCGCGTTCGTCGCGTTTGCCGGTGGCCGCGCCCTCGCCTTGATGGACGTCGTCGATTTTGTGGCCGGACAGCTGACCGTACTCCGGGTAGCTGAGCACGTCGAAGTAGACGTCGCCGCCGCTGGAGTACGCGTGACCATTTTCGATCAGCCGTTCCATTAATTCGACCATCTGGGTGATGTGCCCGGTGGCTCGTGGTTCCGCCGACGGCGGCAAGACGTCCAGGGCGTCGTAGGCCGCGGTGAACGCGCGCTCGAAGGTGGCCGCCCACTCCCACCACGGCCGGCACGCGGCGGCGGCCTTGTTAAGGATCTTGTCGTCGATGTCGGTGACGTTGCGGACGAACGCGACGTCGTATCCGCGCGCCATCAGCCAGCGGCGCAGGATGTCGAAGGCCACGCCGCTGCGGACGTGCCCGATGTGGGGCTGCCCCTGAACGGTGGCGCCACACAGGTAGATGGAGACGTGCCCCTCGCGCAGCGGCACGAAATCACGCACAGCACCAGCTGCCGTGTCGTGTAGCCGCATGCGGGGGCGATCGGTCACGACGTGCCAGCTTACCTGCTAGTTCAGCTGGGCCGACCGCAGCTCGCGGGGCTATCCGCGCGGGACAACCAGGGCCGTCGCTATCGCGGCCAATCCCTCGCCCCGCCCGGTCAATCCCAGCCCGTCGGTGGTGGTCGCCGAAACCGACACTGGCGCCCGCAGGAGACCCGACAGCACCTGCTGCGCCTCGGCTCGACGCGGCCCGATCTTGGGCCGGTTACCGATCACCTGTACGGCGGCGTTTCCGACCGAAAAGCCGTGCTCCGACGTCAGCACGACGACATGGCGCAGCATGTCGGCGCCGCTGACGCCTTGCCACCGCGGATCGTTGACCCCGAACACGGCACCGATGTCGCCCAGTCCGGCCGCCGACAACACCGCGTCGCACAACGCGTGCGCGGCGACGTCGCCGTCGGAGTGTCCGGAGCAGCCGTCGGCATCGGGAAACAGCAGGCCTACCAACCAGCAGGGCCGTCCGGGCTCGATTGGATGTACGTCGGTGCCCAGACCGACCCGTGGGAGATTCAGCGACTCGGTCACCGGCGCACAATCGATTGCGCCAGCAGCAGATCCAGCTGGGTGGTGATCTTGAAAGCCAGCGGGTCGCCGTCGACCACCTGAACCTGGCCGCCGACGTGCTCGACCAGCGAAGCGTCGTCGGTGACGGCCGCACCGGCGGCGCGCTCGTAGGCGCGCAACAACAGGTCGGTGGCGAACCCCTGCGGCGTCTGCACCGCCCGCAGCCCGGCCCGCTCCGGCGTGCCCAGCACCACGCCGTTGCCATCCACGGCCTTGATGGTGTCATGCAGCGGCAGCGCGGGCACCACCGCGTCGTACCCGGCCCGCAACGTGTCGACCACGCGCACGATCAGCTCCGGCGGCGTCAACGCCCGGGCGGCGTCGTGCACCAGCACGAACCCCGGCTCGCCGGGCAGCGCGGACAACGCCAGATTGACCGACTCGGTGCGCCCGGCACCGCCGGCCACAACGGTGGCCTGGTCGTTTAGGACTTGGTTGGCTTGATCAATGCGATCGGCGGGCACCGCCACGACCACATGATCAACGACCCCCGAATTCAGCAGGCCCGCGACGGCCCATTCCAGCAACGTGCGACCGTCGAGCTCGCAGAACGCTTTCGGAATACCGGCACGCAGCCGTTCCCCCAACCCCGCGGCCGGGACCACTGCGACAACTGTGCCCCCGACCACCAGAGCCAGGGCCTTCAGGAAGCGGCGGCCAGAACCTCGTCGAGGATGGTCTCCGCCTTGGCGTCGTCGGTGCTCTCAGCGAGCGCCAACTCACCGACCAGAATCTGCCGCGCCTTTGCCAGCATGCGCTTTTCGCCGGCGGACAGGCCGCGTTCCTGGTCGCGACGCCACAGATCGCGAACTACCTCTGCCACCTTGTTGACGTCACCGGAGGCAAGCTTTTCGAGATTGGCCTTGTAGCGGCGGGACCAGTTGGTGGGCTCTTCCGTGTGGGGAGCGCGCAGCACCTGGAAGACCTTGTCGAGACCTTCCTGGCCGACAACGTCGCGGACGCCGACGTACTCTGCATTTTCAGCGGGCACTCGAACGGTCAGGTCTCCCTGCGCGACTTTCAAGACGAGATACTCTTTTTGCTCCCCTTTGATGGTGCGGGTTTCGATCGCCTCGACTAACGCAGCACCGTGGTGTGGATAAACAACGGTGTCGCCGACCTTGAAGATCATCTGATTAGAGCCCCTTTCGTCACTTCAGTCTAACACGGCTGTCCAACACACGCGTAGCAACAGTGCAGGTCAGGGGCACAACGCGCGCTGATTAGGGGTTGACAGACCCGAGCAGACGTGCAGTAGAACACACTACCAACGTCGCGGTCCGGGCTGTGGGTGGGCCCACTTTGACCGCTACCGCGCTGGTCTGGCGGTTGGTCTTGCCACCTGCGCTACCGCTGGAACGTCGTTCCTACTACTGTGCATAGTTGCACGGTTGACCCGCCGTCAACGTGCCCAGACTTGCTCTGACCAGCCGGACCGAGCCCAGGAGGCATCGAGTGAACCGCTTCAAGAACAGCCTCGCGGTCGGCCTTCGCGCGCGAGTAGCCCTCGTCGGCCTGGCCGCCCTGGTCGCTGCCGTGCTCACCGGTTGTGGAGCCGGGCAGATCTCGCAAATGGCCACCCAGGAGCCCGCTGTCAACGGCAACAAGGTCACGTTCAACAACGTGGCGCTGCGCGACATCCGCATCCAGGCCGCGCAGACCGGTGACTTCCTGCGCCCGGGTAAAAGTGTGGACCTGGTGCTGGTGGCCGTTAATCAGTCGCCGGACGTCGAGGACCGGCTGCTGGGCATCACCAGTGATATCGGCACCGTGACGGTGACCGGCGACCCGCGCCTGCCCGCCAGCGGAATGTTGTTCATCGGCACGCCGGAAGGCCAGAAGGTGGCACCGGGCCCGCTCAACCCCAACAACGCGGCCAAGGCATCGGTCAACCTGGCCAAGCCCATCACCAACGGCCTCGCCTACAACTTCACGTTCAGCTTCGAGAAGGCCGGGCAGGCCAGCGTCCAGGTGCCGATTTCCGCCGGGATGGCCCCGCCGGAGGCCTGAACGGCCGTGTCACACCGGGGCTTGTCGCCCCTGCCGGATACCGTCATGACGTGGCAAATGCGCGCTCGCAATTCCGTTGCTCGGAATGCCACCACGTCACCGCCAAATGGGTGGGCCGCTGCGGAGAATGCGGAACCTGGGGCACCGTCGACGAGGTGGCCGTGCTCAGCGCGGTGGGCGCCGGGCGGCGTTCGCCGAACACGGCGTCCCGCGCCGTTCCGATCAGCTCCATCGAGCCCAACCTCACCCAGCACCGCGCGACGGGCATCGACGAGCTCGACCGGGTGCTCGGCGGCGGGGTGGTGCCCGGCTCGGTTACGCTGCTGGCCGGTGATCCGGGCGTCGGCAAGTCGACACTGCTCCTCAAGGTCGCCCACCTGTGGGCGACGGCCGGGCGGCGCGCCCTGTACATCTCCGGCGAGGAATCCGCGGGCCAGATCAGGCTGCGCGCCGACCGGATCGGATGCGGTTCCGACGAGGTCTACCTGGCCGCCGAATCCGACGTGCACACGGTGCTCGAACACATTGCGACGGTCAAGCCCGCGCTGGTGATCGTCGACTCGGTGCAAACCATGTCCACCACCGAGTCCGACGGCGTCGCCGGCGGGGTTACCCAGGTGCGCGCCGTGACGGCCGCGCTCACCGCCGCGGCCAAGGCCAACGGCGTGGCGCTGATCCTCGTCGGTCACGTCACCAAGGACGGCGCGATCGCGGGACCGCGCTCACTGGAACACCTCGTCGACGTCGTGCTGCATTTCGAGGGCGACCGCAACGGCGCGCTGCGGATGGTCCGCGGCATCAAGAACCGATTCGGCGGCGCCGACGAAGTCGGGTGTTTTATGTTGCACGACAACGGAATTGAGGGCGTCGCCGACCCGTCCAACCTGTTCTTGGATCAGCGGCCCACCCCGGTCGCCGGCACCGCGATCACGGTCGCACTGGACGGCAAGCGGCCGCTGATCGGGGAAGTCCAGGCGTTGCTGGCCACCCCAAACGCCGGGTCGCCGCGCCGCGCGGTCAGCGGGATCGACCACTCCCGCGCCGCGATGATCACCGCGGTGCTGGAAAAGCACGCCAAGCTGCCGCTTGCCGCCAACGACATCTACCTGTCCACCGTGGGTGGCATGCGGTTGACCGACCCGTCCTCGGACCTCGCCGTCGCGATCGCGCTGGCCTCGGCCTTGGCCGATCTGCCGCTGCCGACCACCGCGGTGATGATCGGCGAGGTCGGACTGGCGGGCGACCTGCGCCGGGTCGGCGGGATGGACCGGCGCCTGGCCGAAGCCGCCCGGCAGGGGTTCACGATCGCACTGATTCCGCCCGGATGCGATGCCCTCCCCCGGGGAGTGCGAGCACTGAGCGCACCGAACATCGGCGCCGCGCTGGAGCACATGATCGACATCGCCGACCACCGCAGCAACGGGCCCTCGCGGATCGAACGACTGGACATTGCCACGCCGCGGGCCCTGGCATAGCAGAATGACAGGCTGTGACGCGTCCGACGCTGCGTGAGACAGTCGCCCGCCTGGCACCGGGCACCGGGCTCCGGGACGGCCTGGAGCGCATTCTGCGCGGCCGTACCGGCGCACTGATCGTGCTCGGCAACGACGAGAACGTCGAGGCCATCTGCGACGGCGGGTTCGCCCTGGATGTGCGGTACGCCCCCACCCGCCTGCGCGAACTGGCCAAGATGGACGGCGCCGTCGTGCTGTCCACCGACGGCAGCCGCATTGTACGGGCCAACGTGCAGCTGGTGCCCGATCCCTCGATACCCACCGATGAGTCCGGCACCCGGCACCGCTCGGCGGAGCGGGCCGCGATCCAGACCGGTCACCCGGTGATCTCGGTCAGCCACTCGATGAACATCGTCACCGTCTACGTCGGCGGGGAGCGCCACGTGCTGGCCGATTCCGCGACCATCCTGTCGCGTGCCAACCAGGCCATCGCGACCCTGGAGCGCTACAAGACCCGGCTCGACGAGGTCAGCAGGCTATTGTCCCGGGCCGAGATCGAAGACTTCGTCACGCTGCGCGACGTGATGACCGTGGTGCAGCGACTCGAGCTGGTGCGTCGGATCGGGCTGGTGATCGACTATGACGTCGTCGAACTGGGCACCGACGGGCGCCAGCTGCGACTGCAGCTCGAGGAGCTGCTGGGCGGCAACGACATCGCCCGGGAGTTGATCGTGCGCGACTACCACGCCAGCCCCGAGCCGTTATCCGATGCGCAGATGACCGCCACGCTCGACGAGCTGGACGCGTTGTCGGACGCCGAACTGCTCGAAATCACGGTGCTGGCAAAGGTTTTCGGGTATCCGACGACGACGGAGGCACAGGATTCGGCGCTCAGCGCGCGGGGCTACCAAGCGATGGCCGGTATTCCGAGGCTGCAGTTCGCGCACGTGGATCTGCTGGTTCGAACGTTCGGAACGCTGCAGGGCGTGTTGGCCGCCAGTGCCAACGACCTGCAATCGGTCGAGGGCATCGGCGCGATGTGGGCCCGCCATGTGCGGGAAGGGCTGTCACAGCTGGCGGAATCGACGATCGCCGACCCGCTCAACTAAGTGACGAGCTAACCCGCGGGCGAAGGACCGGGAGCGACCCCGGGCGGCGCCTCGGGCTGCGGCACCGCCGGCTGACCGGGCACCGGGCCCGGCGGCGGTGGCGGCTGGTTCAGGATGAACGGAACCGCGAGCGAGCGCAGATTGCCCAGCTGAACGACGAGGTTGTAGGTGCCCGGACCGATCGCGGGCCGCGGCAGCGGGCAGTGTGGCGAGGACCCCATCCCGGTCCAAGTCACCGCGGTGGTCACCTGTTCGCCCGGCGTGAAGGTCTTGACCAGGGTCTCGTTGGACGGCGCGCAGTCCAGGTTGGACCAGAGCCGCTTGTTGTCCAGTGAGTAGACGTAGGCGGCCAGGACGGCGGCCCCGACGTCGCGCTTGCAGGCCACGAGCCCGATATTGGTGACGACCATCGTGAATTTCGGCTGGTCACCGATGAAGTACTGGGGAGCGTTCGTCAGGCCTTTGACGGCCAGCGTCGAGTCGGGGCAGTCATCGCCCTCCTTCAGCACCGGCGGCGGCAGCACCGCGGCGGTCGGCGTCGGAGATTCCGGGTTTTGCCCCTGTTGCGGCGGCGCCAGCGGGGTGACGCCTTCCTGCCCCGGCGGCGGTGCCTGTGGCGGGGGCGCTGCCGGTGTGTTTTGAGCCGAGCCGGCCTTGTTGACGTTGGCGGGTTTCGCCCCCGCGCTGCTGCCCATAAAGGCGATAACAATGGCGACGGCTATGCCGATCACGACGACCGCGATGCCCAGGGCCAGCCCCCTGCGCCGCCAATAGATCTCCGTGGGTAGCGGGCCACGCGGTTCCAGATCCAGCACGATCACACCGTAAGCCCAGGTCACGCCGATTTGTTAGATCCGACTCGGCGTGTCGCGATGTTAGCTGGACGACCACCGTGTTAGAGGCCGTGCTATTCGCCGATGTCGCCGATGTGGTCGACCAACGCCGCCCGCCCGTCGGCGAGGTGATAGGTGACCCCGGCAAGTCCCAGCGTGCCCTCGGACACCCGCTCCGAAATGGCAGTAGACCGCGCCAGCAGCTGTGCCAACGTCTCTTTCACATGCCGGTCCTCGAACTCGTCGACACGACTGAGGCCGTCGCGCCGGCCCAGCAGGATCGATGATGCGACTCGTTCCACCACGTCCCGCACGAAACCGGCTGGTATCGCGCCATCATCGAGCGCGCCAATGGCGGCCTGGACGGCACCGCAGCTGTTATGGCCGAGGACCACGATGAGTGGGACGTCGAGCACCGTCACCGCGTACTCGATGGAGCCCAGCACCGCGGTATCGATGGCTTGGCCGGCGGTGCGCACCACGAACACGTCACCCAGGCCCTGATCGAAGATCAGCTCGGCCGCCACCCGGCTGTCCGCACAGCCGAATATGACCGCGGTCGGCTTCTGGCCGGCCGCCAGG
This sequence comes from Mycobacterium sp. Aquia_216, assembly GCF_026723865.1. Lineage (NCBI taxonomy): Bacteria > Bacillati > Actinomycetota > Actinomycetes > Mycobacteriales > Mycobacteriaceae > Mycobacterium > Mycobacterium sp. Aquia_216. Next base: position 5,910,748 of record NZ_CP113529.1, read on the forward strand.
CTCGCGCGATGCGCGACGCTCTGGCTGGGATGGGCGGGCTGGCCGGCAACGAATCGCTCGTTACCCTCTTTGAGTGCTTTCCATGCGGTTATCGGACTGGTGTTGGGCATGGTACATATTCTGGCGTGCTGCGGGCACCAATGCCTAGCCAAGTGCAAATCCCGGCAAATGAACTTCTGGAGTGGTACGAGCGCTCGCGCCGCGATCTGCCCTGGCGGGAGCCCGGTGTGGACGCATGGCAGATTCTGGTCAGCGAGTTCATGCTGCAACAGACGCCGGTGGCCCGGGTGCTGCCGATCTGGACCGAATGGGTGCGACGCTGGCCCACCCCGTCGGCGACCGCCGCGGCCAGCGCGGCCGACGTGCTCCGGGCCTGGGGCAAGCTGGGCTACCCGAGGCGGGCAAAACGGTTGCACGAGTGCGCGATCGTCATCGCGCGTGATCACAACGACGTCGTCCCCGATGACGTCGAAATCCTGTTGGGGCTGCCGGGTATCGGCAGTTACACCGCCCGGGCCGTGGCGTGCTTCGCCTACCGCAAGCGAGTACCGGTGGTCGACACCAATGTTCGACGCGTAGTGGCCCGCGCCGTGCACGGCCTCGCCGATGCCGGTAACCCGTCCGCGACCCGCGATCACGCCGACGTCGCGGCACTGCTACCGAAAGACCACACGGCGCCTCAATTTTCGGTGGCACTGATGGAATTGGGAGCCATGGTGTGCACCGCTCGGGCACCCCGCTGCGGAATATGCCCACTCGACCAGTGCGCGTGGCGGCAGGCCGGCTTTCCCCCGGCGCGAGGGCCGGCCCGCCGCGTTCAGACCTACGCCGGAACGGATCGGCAGGTCCGCGGCCTGTTGCTGGATGTCCTGCGCGGCAACGATTCTCCGGTCACCAGGGCCGATCTTGATGTGGCGTGGCTGACGGATACCGCGCAACGTGACCGGGCGTTGTATTCGCTGCTGGCCGACGGCCTGGTGACGCAGACACGCGACGGCCGGTTCGGGCTAGCCGGCGAGGAATAGCTCAACCGCTTGACGGTATACCTCTGGCGCTTCGTCGTGGATCAAGTGACCAGCTTCGGGGATCGCCAAATATGTTGTCGGAGAGTTAGTTTTCGTCATCGCCTGCATCTGGCCCGGCGGAGTGACGGAGTTGCCGGCCTCGAGCAGCAGTGCCGGGGCCCGGACCGCCAGCCAGTGCGCCCAGTAGTCCCGGGTGCCCCATTCGGCGGCGATCTCTATCCACCGCGAGGTGTGACCGTGTAACCGCCAACCGGAGTCGGTGCGGTCGAAGGCATCCAGGAAATACTGGCCGGCAACGGGCCCGAATTCGTTGAATACCCGCTCGGCAGTGTCGAATTCGACCGGAAGTGCGTGCAACCACGGCTCCCATGGCCCCGTGGTGCGGCCCCGGAAGTCCGGCGCCATGTCCTCGAGCACCAGCGCCGAAACCAGCTCGGGGCGCTCGGCGGCCAGACACCAGGAGTGCAGGGCACCCATCGAATGCCCGACCAGCCGTACCGGTGCGCCCAACGTGGCTATCGCGTCGGCGAGATCAGCCACGAAGCGTTCGGTGCTGATCGGGTACGGATCCTCGACGTCGCGGCCGCGATGCCACGGCGCATCGTAGGTGTAAACGGTGCCCAACCGGGTCAGCCACGGCAGCTGACGCGACCAGGTGGTGCCCCGGCCCATCAGGCCGTGGACCAATATCAACGGCTCGCCTTGCCCGCCCCGGCAGGTCAACAAATCGGTGGGCATGGGACCATCTTGCGTGTCCCGCCCAGGAGCATCACCGGTCAGGGGTCGGGGTAGCCTGGCGAACATGCCGCCAGTGGTGAAGATCAATGCAATCGAAGTGCCCGCCGACGCTGGTCCCGAGCTGGAGAAGCGGTTCGCCCACCGCGCACACGCGGTGGACAACCAACCCGGCTTCCTCGGCTTTCAGCTGCTGCGCCCGGTAAAGGGTGAGAACCGCTATTTCGTCGTGACACACTGGGAGTCCGATGAAGCATTCCAGGCGTGGGCAAGTGGGCCCGCCGTCGAAGCCCATGCCGGGCAGCGCGCCAACCCGGTGGCGACTGGCGCGTCGCTGCTGGAATTCGAGGTCGTCCTGGACGTTGCGGGGAGCAAGCCGGCTGAATAGGCGACATCCCGCGCGCCAGCGCGTGCTGGCCGTGACCGCGGCCGCCGCACTTGTCGCGACTTTGGCACCGGGTTGCTCGCCGTCGCCGTCACCGCAGGCGAATGCCGCCGACCTGGGGCGCGCGATCGACACCCGGACACCGCCGGGTCTGCGGGCCCAGCAGACCGTGGACATGCTGAACTCGGACTGGCCGATCGGCCCGACCGGAGTTCGTACCCTCGCCGCGCCCGACCAGGTGGAGTCGGTGGAGACCACCATGGAAGAACTCTGGTGGGATCGTCCCTTCACCCTCGACGGGGTAGACATCAGTGCCAGCGTGGCCACGCTGCACCTCACCTCGTCTTACGGCGCGCGACAAGACATCCGGATACACACCGACGACCTCGGGCGGGTTGATCGATTCGAATTGGAGACGCTGCCGCCGACGATCACGTCGTGGCATGACATCGACACGACGCTGAGCAAGACCGGTGCGCGGTATTCCTATCAGGTCGCCAAGGTCGACGACGGCCGCTGCGATCCCGTGGTGGGCACCAACACCAGCGAACCTCTGCCGCTGGCATCGATCTTCAAATTGTACGTACTGCACGCCCTGGCGGGCGCGGTGCACAACCACACGGTGTCCTGGGACGATCAGTTGACCGTCACCGAAAAGAGCAAGGCGGTCGGCTCTTCGGGCTTGGGACTTGCTCCCGGCGACCATGTTTCGGTGCGCACCGCAGCGGCGAAGATGATCGCCAATAGCGACAATATGGCCACCGACTTGCTGATCGAAAGAATGGGCACGCACGCCATCGAGGAGGCGCTCGCCACGGCGGGCCATCACGATCCGGCCAGCATGACCCCCTTCCCCACGATGTACGAGCTGTTCTCTATCGGCTGGGGCGAACCGGATCTGCGCAGCCAGTGGCAGCAAGCGACCCCGCAGGTCCGCGCCCAGCTGCTGGCGAAGGCGAATTCCGCCCCCTACCAACCTGATCCGGCTCGTGCCCACGTCCCGGCCTCGGCTTACGGAGCGGAGTGGTACGGCAGCGCCGAGGACATCTGCCGAGTCCATGCGGCTCTGCAGGCCGACGCCGTCAGCGAGGCCGCACCCGTCAAGCAGATCCTGTCCGCCGTGTCGGGTATCCAGCTGGACCGCAACGTCTGGCCGTACATCGGCGCGAAAGCCGGTGGCTTGCCGGGCGATCTGACTTTCAGCTGGTACGCCGTCGACAAGACGCGGCAACCGTGGGTCGTCAGCTTTCAGCTGAACTGGCCCCGCGATCACGGGCCGAAGGTAACCGGCTGGATGCTGCAGGTGGCCAAGCGGGCGTTCGCCCTGGTCGCCCCGCAGTAGTCACTGCAGCCGCAGCGTCCAGCAATCGTTCCGGTAATGCAACGTCGTCAGGCCAACCGGTGCAATGTCGATGCGCCAGAACGACTTCGGCGCAATGTCGAGAGCCAGCAGGATCGCCGCCCGGATCACCGCCGGATGTGTCACCGCAACCGTTCGCGATGGGCCTTCGACCACTGACGCCAGCCACCCGGCCACCCGCTCGGTGAGGTCGACGACGGACTCGCCGCCATGCGGCGCCCGAGCCGGATCGCTCAGCCACACCCCGAGGTCCGCCTCGGGTACGGCTCCGAGCGTCCACCCACGCCAGCGCCCGCAGTCGAGGTCGGCCAGCCGCGGCTCGGTCGTGGCGTCCAGGCCCAGCAGCTGCGCGGTTTGGCGGGCGCGCCGCTCGGGGCCGGTGAGATGCGCAGCGCCGCGAATGTCAAGGCCCGCAGCGACTTCGGCCTGTCGACGACCGGCGTCGTTGAGCGGCTCGTCGGCGGGAAAACGCACGGCCGCCATCGCATCGGTCATGCCGTGCGACACCAAGGTCAGCCGGACGACCTCCGTCACGCCGCGACGCTTGATACCCGTCCGCTCTCGGAGCGCTCTGAAAGCAACCGTCCGGCGAGCGTCGCGAACACCAAGCCGATGGTCACCCAGAGCAACAGCTGGGTGCCCACCGACAGCAATCTGAATTCGTAGAGGACATCGGCGGGAAAGCCGGGATAGACGATCGCACCCGAGGCGTCGCGCAACGGTGCGGGCGTCTCGTCCACCGTCGGCAGCAGCACCATGACCACCGCTACCGCGACCAGGTAGGCGCCGGCGCCGAGCAACCGTGAATTCCAGGCGCCGAATCGGTCATCGAGCCGCCGGGCCAGCCACACCGCCGCGATTGCCAGCACCACCGACGCCAGCACCATCACCAGATACCAGCCGGTGCGCGCCCTGATCGTGTCGGACTGGCCGACGGCAGGCGGATTGGGCGGATATTTCACGAACGGGACCAGGTACACCGCCACGAAGGCCCCCACCGCCAGAAGCAGCGAAAGCTGCTGTGGTGCAGGGCTTTCTGCGCGACCAGCGGCGCGAGCATAGACGACACAGAACAACACGGCGAACAGTGCGCCCATCGCGAGACCAAAGATCAGCACCCCGAAACCCAGGCCGGCGTTGGCCTGCACGCCGCGGGTGAACAGTTCGATGCCATGTTCGTGCACACCGTGGGCGCTCTCGGCCTCGGTTCGACCGTCCTCAAAGGCGATCGCGCGGGCAATGACGGGTTCGGCACACACACGGGCGAACAGGAAAGCCAGCACCGCGCCAACTGCGCCCGCCAGCAGCCCGCGTCCGATCAGACGCTTCTCCATGCCGGTCAGTGGCAGGGGAAGCCGAGGAGGTGGCGTGCGTCGTGCACGAATTCGTGCACATGCATGTCGCTGCCAAACAGCGACACCGCGCCCTGATCGACGCCGACGAAGTAAATCGCCAACAACGCCAGGAAGACGGTCGCCGCCAACCAGAGCGCGGCACCTGCCGCCGACAAATCAATCGCGCGTGTGCCGGTCGTCTCGGAACTGGACACTGTTGACTCCTTCTGGGAATGACGCGTCCCACTTAGGTGATGGGTTCCGGGTCTGACTTTCTACAGTGGCGCGACCGTTCTGGAATTTCACCAGGATTCCGTTACCCATCGGACAAAACCGATAACAGTCGTCAGTCTAAACGGACTGGGGCACGATTGAACAAATAATCATTGCTGCGCAGGCGCCCGCCGTAGCCGAGCTGGCTGGCCGTGCACTTCGCGCCGGCCGTGACCGGTACCGCCTAGTTGCGAGCCTCGTTGCGGATTTCGGCGAGATTCGCGGTCGTCCCCTGCGGTTCTCCGCCGAGCATCGCCTCGAAGCCCGCGCCATCTGTGAGAAGGCGTTACGCGAGCGAACGGTCAGCCCGAACACTTCGCCGCAGACGCGTCGAATTCCCAGCCCGGAAGGTCATTGGTGGTGACGATCAGCAGAGGTGGGCCACTTAGCCTCCCCACAGCGAAACGGGTGGTTAGTCCGGTCAGAGACTAACCACCCGTTTGCTGTACTGCTATTGATTCTCAGGCGCGGCGTGCGCTCCGGCTTTCGTCAGTTCCGGCTCGACCGGCGGCTTGCGTGCTCCGGTGAACGTGAACACCGCGTCCTCGCCTGTTCCTTCGCCGTCCCAGTTGTCCACGTCGACGGTGACGAGCTGTCCGGGTCCGACCTCGTCGAAGAGGATCTTCTCCGACAGCTGATCCTCGATCTCACGCTGGATGGTGCGCCGCAGCGGGCGAGCACCCAGCACCGGGTCGAAGCCGCGCTTGGCCAGCAACGCCTTGGCCTTGTCGGTCAGCTCCATCGCCATGTCCTTGGTCTTGAGCTGGTTGCCGACCCGGCCGATCATCAGGTCCACCATCTGGATGATCTCGTCGCGAGTCAGCTGGTGGAAGACGATGATGTCGTCGATGCGGTTCAGGAACTCCGGACGGAAGTGCTTCTTCAGCTCGTCGTTGACCTTCTGCTTCATCCGCTCGTAGTCGTTCTCCCCGCCACCCTGGGTGAAGCCCAGGCCGACCGGCTTGGAGATGTCGGAGGTGCCCAGGTTCGAGGTGAAGATCAGCACCGTGTTCTTGAAGTCGACCGTGCGACCCTGCCCGTCGGTGAGCCGGCCGTCCTCGAGTACCTGCAACAGACTGTTGTAGATCTCCTGGTGTGCCTTCTCGATCTCGTCGAACAGCACCACGGAGAACGGCTTGCGCCGCACCTTTTCGGTGAGCTGCCCGCCCTCTTCGTAGCCGACGTATCCCGGCGGGGCGCCGAACAGCCGCGACGCGGTGAACCGGTCGTGGAATTCGCCCATGTCGATCTGGATCAGCGCGTCGTCGTCGCCGAACAAGAAGTTGGCCAGCGCCTTGGACAGCTCGGTCTTACCGACACCGGACGGCCCGGCGAAGATGAACGAGCCCGACGGGCGCTTGGGGTCCTTCAGCCCGGCGCGGGTGCGGCGGATCGCCTTCGACACGGCCTTGACCGCATCCACCTGGCCGATGATCCGCTTGTGCAGCTCATCCTCCATGCGCAGCAGCCGGGTCGTCTCAGCCTCGGTGAGCTTGAACACCGGGATGCCGGTCCAGTTGCCCAGCACTTCGGCGATCTGCTCGTCATCGACCTCGGCGACGACGTCGAGATCGCCTGAACGCCACTGCTTTTCGCGCTCAGTCCGCTGGGCGACCAGCTGCTTCTCCCGGTCGCGCAGGCTAGCGGCCTTCTCGAAGTCCTGAGCGTCGATCGCCGATTCCTTCTCCCGGCGCGCATCGGCGATCTTCTCGTCGAACTCACGCAGGTCTGGCGGCGCGGTCATGCGGCGGATCCGCATCCGGGCACCCGCCTCGTCGATCAGGTCGATCGCCTTGTCCGGCAGGAACCGGTCGTTGATGTAGCGGTCGGCCAGCGTGGCGGCGGCCACCATCGCCGAATCGGTGATCGAAACCCGGTGGTGTGCCTCGTACCGGTCGCGCAGACCCTTGAGGATCTCGATGGTGTGCTCCACCGTCGGCTCCCCGACCTGCACCGGCTGGAACCGGCGCTCCAGAGCGGCGTCCTTCTCGATGTACTTGCGGTACTCGTCGAGCGTGGTGGCGCCGATGGTCTGCAGCTCCCCGCGGGCCAGCTTCGGCTTCAGGATCGACGCGGCGTCGATCGCGCCCTCCGCCGCACCGGCACCGACGAGCGTGTGCAGCTCGTCGATGAACAGGATGATGTCGCCGCGGGTGTTGATCTCCTTGAGCACCTTCTTCAGGCGTTCCTCGAAGTCACCGCGATAGCGGCTGCCCGCGACCAGCGATCCCAGGTCAAGCGTGTAGAGCTGCTTGTCCTTCAGCGTCTCGGGCACCTCGCCGTGCACGATGGCCTGCGCCAGGCCCTCGACCACGGCGGTCTTGCCGACGCCGGGCTCGCCGATCAGCACCGGGTTGTTCTTGGTGCGCCGGCTCAGCACCTGCATCACCCGCTCGATTTCCTTTTCGCGGCCGATGACCGGGTCCAGCTTGCCCTCCATCGCGGCGGCCGTCAGGTTGCGCCCGAACTGGTCGAGCACCAACGACGTGGACGGGCTGCCCGACTCGCCGCCGCGGCCTCCGGTGCCGGCTTCTGCGGCCTCCTTGCCCTGGTAGCCGCTCAGCAACTGGATCACCTGCTGGCGCACCCGGGTCAGTTCGGCGCCCAACTTGACCAGCACCTGCGCGGCCACGCCCTCACCCTCGCGGATCAGGCCCAGCAAAATGTGCTCGGTGCCGATGTAGTTGTGGCCCAGCTGCAACGCCTCGCGCAAGCTCAGCTCGAGAACCTTCTTGGCACGCGGGGTGAACGGGATGTGCCCGGATGGTGCCTGCTGGCCCTGGCCGATGATCTCCTCGACCTGGCTGCGGACGCCTTCCAGCGAGATCCCAAGCGACTCCAGCGACTTCGCTGCGACGCCTTCGCCTTCATGAATCAGGCCCAGCAAAATGTGCTCGGTGCCGATGTAGTTGTGGTTGAGCATCCGGGCCTCTTCTTGGGCCAGGACGACCACCCTGCGGGCACGGTCGGTAAATCTCTCGAACATCGGTGGTTACCTGCTCTCCCTCACCATCGGTACTTCATCGTTCTCGGCACAGGGGCCGACAGTGCGTACCTGGTGTCCACTGTAATGGTCGGCCCGCCCGGGTTCGAACCTTGCGGTGCCTTGCCGTTCGGGCCTGCTGCGCTCCGTCTGAGGAATCCCCCGGTGACGACAGAGCCATAGCTGAAGAAACGAGACAAACCACGAAATCGTTTCCCCCGAACGCCGGTGAACATTTCGCCACCAGCGAAAACAGAACCGGCGCCCAGGCCTTGCGACCGGGCACCGGTTAAGGCCTTGTTAGGTGGCCGCGTGGAATGCGTCGATGACGTCGGCCGGGATGCGGCCGCGCGTCGACACGTTGTGCCCGTTTCGGCGGGCCCATTCGCGGATGGCTGCGCTCTGCTCGCGGTCAATCGCCCCACGACCGCGGCCGGTGCCGGAACGTCCCCGACGACGACCCCCGACGCGACGGCCGGCCGCCACCCACTGCTTCAGATCGCCGCGGAGTTTCGCGGCATTCTTCGTCGAAAGATCAATCTCATAGGTCACCCCGTCAAGCCCGAATTCGACGGTTTCATCGGCGGCGCCTGCACCGTCGAAATCGTCAACCAAGGTGACGGTGACTTTTTTCGCCATTAGCTTACCCTCGCGTTCTTCCTGAGCAGTTGCTGGGCAGTTTGGACCCACTCCCCGGTCACTAATCTGCCATATGAACGCGGCATACTCAATCTGACAACGCAGAGTGATCGGCTTTCAGCTGGAGTGCGGCCGAACAATCGGGAACAAAACTGTCTCTCTAATTGACAGACCGGTCAAAGTCATCAACAACCGGTCGATACCCATTCCCGTTCCGGTGCATGGCGGCATCCCATACTCGAGTGCGGCGAGAAAGTCTTCATCAAGCAGCATCGCCTCGTCGTCGCCGGCCGCCGCGGCGCGCGCTTGTTCGGCAAATCGTTCGCGCTGCACTACCGGATCGTTTAATTCCGAGTACCCGGTGGCCAGTTCAACGCCGCGCACATAGAGATCCCACTTCTCCGTCACACCGGGGATGCTGCGGTGCTGACGAGTCAAAGGTGTTGTCTCGACAGGGAAATCCTTGACGAATGTGGGCGCGGTCAGCGTATTCCCCACCGCGTGCTCCCACAGTTCCTCGACAAGCTTTCCGTGCCCGTACCCGCGGTCCTCGGGTATCTCGACGCCGAGCCGGTCCGCGATCGCACGGAGCCGATCGACCGTCGTCTGCGGCGTGATCTCTTCGCCGAGCGCCGCGGACAGCGACGGATACATTTGTATCGACGCCCATTCTCCGTCTATGTCGTAGACGCTGCCATCCGGCAACGGCAGTTGTCTCGTACCGATCGCCTCGTCGGCGACCTCTTGAATAAGCTCTCGTGTGACGACTGCCGAATCGTCATAGGTTCCGTAGGTCTGGTAGGTCTCCAACATCGAAAATTCGGGAGAATGTGTCGAATCGGAACCTTCGTTTCTGAACACCCGATTTAGCTCGAAGACCTTGTCGAATCCACCGACGATGCATCGCTTGAGGAACAGTTCAGGTGCGATCCTCAGGTAGAGATCGATGTCCAGCGCATTGGAATGCGTGATGAACGGCCGCGCCGCCGCGCCACCGGCCAACGTCTGCAAGATCGGCGTCTCGACTTCGAGAAACCCGCGCCGTTCCAGCGCGTTGCGTATGGCGCGCACAACCGCGATTCGCCGGCGCGCCACCGTGCGCGCTTGGGGGCGGACGATGAGGTCGACATAACGCTGCCGCACCCGCGATTCTTCGCTCATGTCCTTATGCGCGACGGGCAGCGGCCGCAGCGACTTGGCGGCGATACGCCAGGCGTCGGCCAGGACGGACAATTCGCCGCGCCGTGAGCTGATCACGTTGCCGTGCACATAGACGATGTCGCCGAGGTCGACGTCGGCTTTCCAGGCGTCCAGCGAATCCTGGCCGACCTTGTCCAGGCTGATCATTACCTGCAGCGTGGCCCCGTCGCCGTCTTGCAGCGTCGCGAAACACAATTTGCCGGAATTGCGCGCGAATATGACGCGTCCCGCCACACCGACGATGTCGTCGGTCGCGGTGTCGACCGCCAAGTCGGGGTGGGAGGCGCGGACCTGCGCCAGCGTGTGGGTGCGCGCAATGGCCACCGGGTACGGGTCAAGCCCCTCGGCCAACAGCCGAGCGCGCTTGTCCCGGCGAATCCGGAACTGCTCGGGCAGGTCTGTTCCGGTGTCTGAGGCGGCACTCACGACGTGCCAGCTTAAAGGACTTCGCACCACGTCCGCGCGGGCGTCGAATGAGTGCTGGTGACTTCGCGCGTGTGGCCAGGGCGGGAAATGGGGCGTACCGACGGGCCGTGCGCACGTTCAGCGCCTGCGAAAAGTCAGCGTGCGGTCTTCAGCCGGCCGCGCTGGGCGTCCCGGTTGCGTTCGAAGACCAGCCGCAATCCCTGCAGCGTCAGATGCTGGTCGTATTGGGCGACGGTGTTTAGCTCGGAGAGCAGCAGCGGCGCGGTGTGGCCCGTGGCGACGATCACCACGTCATCGCCGGCGAAGCCGTCCATGTCCTCGCGGATGCGTCCCACCAGGCCGTCGACCAGTCCGGCGAAGCCGAACACCGCGCCCGCCTGCATGCATTCGACGGTGTTCTTGCCGACCACCGACCGGGGCCGGGACAGCTCGACCCGCCGCAACGCGGCCGAGCGGGCCGCCGCGGCATCCGACGAGACCTGTATCCCGGGCGCGATGGCGCCGCCGAGGAATTCACCCTTGGCCGACACCACGTCCACGCAGATCGACGATCCGAAGTCGACGACGATGCAGGCCTTACCGAATTTGTGAAAGGCCGCTAGGCAGTTGACGATTCGATCGGCGCCGACTTCTTTGGGATTGTCGACCAGTAGCGGAATGCCCGTCCGCACCCCGGGCTCGATCAGCACGTGCGGCACCGACGGCCAGTACTGGTCGAGCATGACCCGCACCTCGTGCAGCACCGACGGCACGGTGGACAGGGCCGCGGCTCCGGTGAGCTGCTCGGAGTCGTCGCCGATCAGGCCGTCGATGGTCAACGCCAGTTCGTCCGCGGTGACCTCGGACTCGGTACGGATCCGCCACTGCTGCACGACTTTTGCGTGCTCTTTGGCGCCGGACAGCAACCCGACGACGGTGTGCGCGTTACGGACGTCGATCGCCAGCAGCACGGCTATCGCGCGCCCATCCGGGGGTTGAGTAGCTCGGCCGCGTCGTCGGGCACGAATGCCGGATCGCTCCCCAGATCGATCTGCTTGTTGGCGGCGTCGACGAAGACGACGCGCGGCTGGTAGGCGCGCGCCTCGGCATCCTCCATCGTCCCGTAGGCGATCAGGATCACCAGATCGCCCGGGTGTACGAGATGTGCTGCGGCACCGTTGATTCCGATCACACCGGTGCCACGCTCGCCGGTGATCGCATAGGTGACGAGCCGCGCACCGTTGTCGATGTCCACGATCGTCACTTGCTCGCCCTCGAGCAGATCGGCCGCCTCCATCAGATCAGCGTCGATCGTCACCGAGCCGACGTAGTGCAGATCGGCCTGTGTGACGGTGGCGCGATGGATTTTCGACTTGAGCATCGTCCGTAACATCAGTTCCTCCAAGGTGATTGCGGTAGCTCGTCCGGCCCGTAGGTGCCGGCGATCGCGATGTTGTCCAATAGTCTGGTGCCGCCCAGCCGGGCAGCCACGAGCAGGCGTCCGGGCCGGTCGGCCCGCAGCGGACCGAGATCTGCGCCGCGCAACTCCAGGTAGTCGACCCGAATTTCGGGCACGGCGGCGAGCACGGCGCGGGCCGCGTCGAGCGTGGCCCGTGCGCCGGCCGGGGCGGCGTGGGCGCCGGCCACCAGCGCCGCCGACAGGGTCGTCGCCAATTCACGTTGTGCGGAGTCGAGGTATCGGTTACGCGATGACATCGCCAGGCCGTCGCCCTCCCGGACCGTTGGCACCCCGATCACCTCGACGTCGATATTCAGGTCGGCGGTCATCTGCCGTATCAGGACCAGCTGCTGATAGTCCTTCTCGCCGAAGAAGATCCGGTCGGGACTCACGATGTGGAGCAGCTTGCACACCACGGTCAGCACACCGGCGAAATGCGTCGGCCGTGCGCCGCCTTCGAGTTCGGTCGCCAACGGACCGGCCTGCACCGTGGTGCGCAGGCCGTCGGGATACATCGCCGCGGCGGTCGGGGCGAACACCATCTCGACGCCCTCACCGCGCAACATCGCCAGGTCGGTTTCGAGAGTGCGGGGGTAGGCGTCGAGGTCTTCCCCGGCGCCAAACTGCAACGGATTCACGAAGATCGATACCGCGACCACCGAGCCGGGTACCCGTTTGGCCGCGCGCACCAGGGCCAGATGCCCGTCGTGCAGCGCGCCCATCGTGGGCACCAGCATCACCCGGCGGCCGGTGTGGCGCAACGCGCGGCTGACGGCCGACATGTCGTGCGGCGCCGAGTAGACATTCAGTTCGCCCGGATTGAAGGCCGGCGGCCGGGCCGTCGTCAGGCTCATCGCGCCAGCACCTCGAGCACCGCCTCGGGAGCATGTGCGCGCTGCGCGGTCCGCAGCGCGTTCACCCGATAGGCCTGGGCCAGCTCGGGGTCGACCTGCGTCAGCGCGTGCAGATGGTCGGCAACCGCGGCCGCATCGCCGCGGGCAACCGGACCGGTGAGCGCTGCCTGCCCGCGCTGCAGCGTGTTCTCGAGTGCCGCCCGGGCCAGCGGCCCGATGACGCGTTCGGCGAGCCCGCCCGGCTGGTCGTCGACGAGTTGCTGGCCGAGCAGTTCGCTGCCGCGCAGCGCGGATCGCAGCGCATCGAGGGCGTCGGCGAGCACCACGACGAGGTGGTTTCCGGCGTGGGCCAGGGCGGCGTGGTAGAGGACGCGGGCATCCTCGCGGACGCGGACCGGCTCGCCGCCCATCTCCAGAACCAGCGACTGCCCTATCGCGTAGCCGACATCGTCGGCCGCGGTGATGCCGAAGCAGGTGTCCGGCAGCCGGCTGATGTCCTCGTCGGAGCCGGTGAACGTCATCGCCGGGTGAACGGCCAGCGGGATGCACCCGTGCTGCGTCAGCGGTGCGAGGATGCCGACGCCGTTGGCACCCGAGGTGTGCACGACGATCGTGCCGGGCCGCACCGCCGAGGTCGCGGCCAGCCCCGAGACCAGGCCGGCGAGTTCGCTGTCGGGAACCGCCAACAGCAGCAGCTCGGCCGCTGCGGCCACGTCCGGCGGTGCGGCCACCGGGGTGTCGGGCAACCGGTGCGCCGCCCGCTGGCGCGACGCGTGGGAGATGGCGCTGCAGGCCACCACGACGTGCTCAGCGCGCTCCAGCGCGACACCGAGAGCGGAACCCACCCGGCCGGCCGAAATGACCCCCACCTTGAGCCTGGCCGGGCGCAAACCGTCGAACTGCTCCATCGCAGACGACCTCACATCGTTGATTCGTTCGTTCCAGTCCCAGGTGATGGGTACCGGACGGTCACTAAGACTGTAGTCGATCGGTGACGCAGTCCCAATGTGAGGAAGCTCCCAGCTCAGTCTTCCCGGCTCTCTCGCCTGAGCCGCCGGCCACCCCCGGATGGCTGCACCTGCAGTCGCGCCAGCAGGTCGGCAACCGACTGGCCACCGGTCGGCGGGCCGTCCCCGGCGCCGTCCAACTCGTCGTCCGGGCCGAGGTGGCGAGGTGCCGGCTCCGGGTGCGGCGCGGGAGCGAGTCGTGGTGGCGGTGACGCCGCGTCCTGAGGTGCCTGCTTGAGGTGCGGCGGCGGTGGTGGCGCGGTCGCGGGGGCGGACGGGGGCGGCGCCCCAGTGCCGGGCTCGTTGGTGGTCATGAAGTTGCGCACGGAATAGTCCCGGTACTCCGCGGAATGGCGCGAGCGCGCCCGGCGGGATTCGCCGTGCGGCGGCACGTTTCCCCCGGGCGGGCCGTCGAACTGCTCCTCGGGGTCGGAATGCCGGGAGCGCCGGCGCCGGCCCGACGGCGCGGCAGCGGGCCCATCGGTAGGGTCGGCGCCCCGCCAGTTACTACCCGGCGCACCCGGGGGCAACCAGAGCCCGTCGGCGATGACCGGCTGCCAGTCCGGGTGCCCCGATCCGGGCTGCGGCTCCGGTGGTGGCGGAGGCCCGGGGGGTGGCGCCGGCTGCTGAGATGACTGCCACTGCGCGGGCTCGAATCGGTGCTCGGCCTCCGCCTCCGCGGGCATCGGCGGGGGCGGATACGGGACCTCCTCCGGAGGCACGTACGGCGGCGCCTCGGGATACTGGACCTGGTTCGGCGGCGGGTAGGAAGCCTCTTGCTGGCCTTCGTAGTGATAGCGGGCGCGCTCCCGCGAGCGGGGCGGTAGCAGCGGTTCTTCGGGCACGTCGATGATTGCGGATTCGTCGGTGCGGGGCTCCGCAGAGTCGACGGGGCTACCGTCGCGGACCGACGTGACGCGGTCGCTGGTCACCCAATCGGCGCCGGCGCCCTCGCCGCCGCGGTCCCAGTCGCTGTATGCGCGCGCGGGCGGCGTATCGGTCTCGAGGGTTTCCAATGCGGGCCGCTGCTCGAGGTCGGTGTCGAACAAGATCTCCAGGCTGGTCCGCAACGTGGCCACTTCCGCGCGCAGCGCGGCCAGATCATCGGCGGCCTGGGCTCGTATCTCGGAGGCGAGCTCACGCCGCAACTGCGACTCGACGGTCAGCTCGTACTCGCGGCGGGCCGAGATCTCCCGATCCAGCTGCAGGTCGTAAACCAGCTTCAGGTCACGTACCCGCGACTGATCGGCGTCACTTTGCCGGCGGTAGAGCACCGACACAAACGCACCGGCGACTGCGGCCCACAGCGCCAGGATCACAGCGAGCTTGAGAAGTTCCACTCGATTGGTGAAAACCAGCGCGGAACTAGCCCCCATCGCGAGGACCAGCAACGCCGTCAAGAGCACCCACCCCGGCCTGCGGCCGCCGCGCCGACCCCGGGCGCCGCGGGACAGAACGGTCATGGCCTGACAATACCTGTGCGACGTCAATCCGCGTGTCGCGCTGGTCCGGCGATTCTCACCTGGGTTAATTCGTTGATTAATCGCCGTTAACTGTCCGGTCGTGATGGCCAGCCCGGATGGTGGTCCGCAACCTTCGGCGGGCGGCCTAGCTTTCCGCTCCCTCGGCTTGCTCGGTCGGATCCGGCGGGGACTTGCAGCAGTGCTGCAGCCACAGCGCGGCGACCAACAACGCCAGCGCGCTGACGGCTGCCACCACCGTTCCGGTGGTGTCCTCCGCGGCGACCCGCAGCCACGATCGGCGCGGCACGAAGTACACCAGGATTCCCAGCCACCAGCCCAGCACCAGGGCGCCCACCCAGGCCGACGCCTTGGCGACCATCACGGTGCGGGCCACCGCGAGCGGATGCAACCAGCCGGGCCCGACACCGATCTCGCCTGCGGTGATCCTGGCCCGCACGTGCCGGGCCCACAGTGCCTCGGCGATGGCTACGGCCAGCAGCGACAGACCGGTCCACACCGTGATCGGCGGAAACCACCGAAACAGCACCTTGATCAGCAGGAAACCCAGTACCGCAGCACCGACCACCGCGGCCGTCAGGTCACGTTTCCTGGTCGGCCCCATCAGCTCTTCGATTCTGGCTCGAGCGTCAGCCCGGACAGTCGCACACTGTCCCGGTCGACGGGGTCGAGTTCGGTCAACAGCCCCGCGACCGGCCGGGCTTGTCCCGCGACGGTCAGCTGAGCATCCGGGTCGATGTCCAGCCAGGGGATCAGGACGAACGCCCGCAGATGGGCCAGTGGGTGCGGGAGGGTCAGATTGTTTTCCAGCGAGATGATCTCTGTCTCACCACGGCAAGAGATCAGGTCCACGTCCAGGCTGCGCGGGCCCCAGCGCTCGCCTCGAATCCGGCCCGCGGCCTGTTCGAACTCCTGCGCCCGGCGCAGCCAGCCCTGCCCATCGAGGGCCGGGTCGTCGGCGATCAGCACCGCGTTGAGGAACGGCCCCTGGTCCACGCGCCCCCAGGGGGCCGTCTCGTACACCGGCGAAACCGCGAGCAGCACGTCCCCGAGACCGTCGACGACCGACTGCAGCCGCGCCAGCCGGTCCCCGAGGTTGGAGCCGATGGACAGTACGACGCGCGTCATCACGCTCCGCCCGCGGGGATCACCGAACCGCGCCCGCCGCGCCGCGACCGTCGGATCACCACCGCGACGTCGGCGAACTGCTGCTCGATCGGCGCGTGGGGCTTGTGCACCGTCACCTCGACGGCGTGTGCGCGCTCGTCGTCCATCACGAAGTCGGCGATCTCGGCCCCCACCGTTTCGATCAGGTTCCGCGCGGGGCCCGCGACGATGCCGGCGGCCCGCTCGGCCAGGGCGACGTAGTCGTAGGTGTCGGCCAGGTCGTCGCTGGCAGCGGCATCGACCAGATCGATCCAGACCACGATGTCGACGACGAATTCCTGCCCGTTGCTCCGCTCGAATTCGAAAACTCCATGCCGGCCATGAACTGTCAAGCCGCGCAACTCGATTCGGTCAGCCATCGCTCTTTGTCCGCTCCGTCTGCGTCCAGGCGTCGACGACCTTGAGGGCGTCGACCGTGGCCCGCACGTCGTGCACCCGCACACCCCAGGCCCCGTGCAGGGCGGCCAGCGCGGAAATCACCGCGGTCGCCGTCTCACGCCCATCCGGTGGTCGCGGTGACCCGTCCGGTCCGGCCAACAGCGTACCGAGGAACCGTTTACGCGAGGCACCCAGGAGCACCGGCACTCCGGTGGCCACCAACTCGGGCAAGGCGTGCAGCAGCGCCCAATTGTGTTCTCCCGTCTTGGCGAATCCCAGCCCCGGGTCGATGAGCAGGTTCGCCGGATCGACACCGGCGGCCACCGCGTCATCGACGCTGGCCAGCAACTCCGAACGCACCTCGGCCACCACGTCGCGATAGGGCGGGGCCTCGTGCGGGCGGTCGGACGACACCGATCGCCAATGCATCAACACCCACAGCACCCCGGCCTCGGCCACCAGCGGCGCCATCGCGGGATCCGCTCGGCCACCGGACACATCGTTGACGATCCGCGCGCCGTTCTCCACCGCCACCCGAGCAACGTCCGCGTGCATGGTATCGATGCTGACGGTAATGCCCTGTGCCACAAGTTCTTTGATGACAGGAACGACGCGGGAGCTCTCGATCCGAGGGTCGATCCGGGTGGCGCCGGGCCGGGTCGACTCCCCGCCGACGTCGACGATCGCCGCGCCTTCATCCGCCAACGCCAGGCCGTGCACGACGGCGTTGTCGGTGCTGAGATAGCGCCCGCCGTCTGAGAATGAGTCGTCGGTGACGTTCACCACCCCCACAACCCGCACCGGCGACGAACTCAACGCAGGATGAGGTCGAGCGCTTCGGCTCGAGAGGCAGCATCGGTTTTGAACTGGCCGCGCACCGCCGAAGTGGTCGTCGTGGCGCCGGGCTTGCGGACACCGCGCATCGCCATACACAAATGCTCGGCCTCGACCACGACGATCACGCCGCGGGGGCC
Source organism: Mycobacterium sp. Aquia_216 (assembly GCF_026723865.1). Lineage (NCBI taxonomy): Bacteria > Bacillati > Actinomycetota > Actinomycetes > Mycobacteriales > Mycobacteriaceae > Mycobacterium > Mycobacterium sp. Aquia_216. The sequence goes on from NZ_CP113529.1 coordinate 5,928,407, forward strand.
GAGACGGTTCACCAAGGCGTCGGCGATCTGGCTGGTAAGCCGCTCTTGCACCTGCGGCCGCTTGGCGTAAAGGTCCACCAACCGCGCGATTTTCGACAATCCGGTCACCCGGCCGTCCTCGCCGGGGATGTAGCCGACGTGAGCCACCCCGTGGAACGACACCAGATGATGCTCGCAGGTGGAGTACAGCGGGATCTCCTTGACGATCACCAACTCGTCGTGCTGTTCGTCGAACATGGTGTTGAGCACCGCACTGGGGTCGGTGTAGAGCCCGGAAAACATCTCCCGATAGGCGCGCGCAACGCGGGCCGGGGTGTCCCGCAACCCATCTCGATCCGGGTCTTCGCCGATCGCGTACAAGAGCTCGCGGACCGCCGCCTCGGCGCGGGGCTGGTCGAACGCCCGTGCACCGTTGGACGCGGTGCGGGTATCCGCCCCCAAACCCGGCAAAGCCATCGAATTCTCCGTTCGTCAGCCGCGGGCCGGCGGGTTGGACCGGCTCACATCCTCATCCGGTTGGTCAGGAGATTTTGCCGGATCCGGACCGGGCTGGCCGGGCGGGGGGTAGGGCGGATAGGGCGGATAGGGCGGATATGACGCCTGGCCCTGGCCCCGGCTCGGCTGGCCTGGGTAACTCGGGGCCGGCTGGGGCCAATACGGCTGCGGTGGAGGCGGATACCAGTGGCCCTGCGGTTGTTGCTGCTGCTGAGGTGGCGGCGGCCAGCCGGGCGCATGCCAGCCCGCCGGAGCTCCGTAGTCCGGCTGGGTGGGACGGCGTCCTGCCCCCTCGCGATCGCCTCCGCCCTGACCGCCATGAGAACCGTTGGGGCCGTGGGCTTTTCTATCGGCTTCCGCTTGTGCGTCCGCGGCGGCCTGGCTGGCCGCCGCGATAGCTGCCTTGAAGGCCGGCTCGGGGATCGGCTGGGGCCACGGCTCGCCGCGCTCGATCGCCAGCTCGCCGGGCGTCTTGATCGGCGGCTTGTCCGAAGGGATGCGGCCGCCGAAATCGTCGAACACCGTGAGCCGGGGCCGCTTGTCGACGTCGCCGAAGATCGCCTGCAACTCGGCTCGATGCAGGGTTTCCTTTTCCAGCAGCTCGCCGGCCAACGTGTCCAGTACATCGCGGTATTCGGTGAGGATCTCCCACGCTTCGGTGTGCGCGGCCTCGATGAGCTTGCGGACCTCGTCGTCGATGTCGCGGGCAACTTCGTGGGAGTAGTCGGCCTGGTTGCCCATGGTCCGGCCGAGGAACGGGTCGCCGTGTTCGGTGCCGTATTTGACGGCGCCCAGCTTGGAACTCATGCCGTACTCGGTGACCATCGCCCGCGCGATCTTGGTGGCCTGCTCGATGTCGGACACCGCCCCAGTGGTCGGCTCGCGGAACACGAGTTCCTCGGCGGCCCGCCCGCCCATGGCGAACACCAGCTGGGCAATCATCTCCGACCGGGTGCGAAGGCCCTTATCGTCCTCGGGCACCGCTACCGCGTGCCCTCCGGTCCGTCCCCGGGCCAGGATCGTCACCTTGTAGACCGGGTCGATGTCGGGCATCGCCCAGGCGGCCAGGGTGTGCCCACCTTCGTGGTAGGCGGTGATCTTCTTCTCCTGCTCGCTGATGATCCGGCTCTTGCGCCGCGGCCCGCCGATTACCCGGTCCACGGCCTCCTCCAGCGCCGGCCCGGTGATCACGGTGCCGTTTTCGCGCGCGGTCAGCAGCGCCGCCTCGTTGATGACGTTGGCCAGGTCGGCGCCGGTCATGCCGACGGTCCGCTTGGCCAGCCCCTCCAGGTCGGCGTCCGGGGCGATCGGCTTGCCCTTCGAGTGCACGGCCAGCACCGCACGCCGGCCTGCCAGGTCGGGGTTGGACACCGGGATCTGCCGGTCGAAGCGGCCCGGGCGCAGCAGTGCCGGGTCCAGGATGTCGGGCCGGTTGGTGGCCGCGATGAGGATCACGCCGGCGCGATCGCCGAACCCGTCCATCTCGACCAGCAACTGGTTGAGCGTCTGCTCACGCTCGTCGTGGCCACCGCCGAGCCCCGCGCCGCGCTGCCGGCCCACCGCGTCGATCTCGTCGACGAAGATGATGCACGGGCTGTTCTGCTTGGCCTGCTCGAACAGGTCGCGCACCCGCGAGGCTCCGACACCGACGAACATCTCGACGAAATCGGAACCCGAGATGGTGAAGAACGGCACCCCGGCCTCGCCGGCCACCGCGCGGGCCAGCAATGTCTTACCGGTTCCCGGCGGCCCGTAGAGCAGCACACCCTTGGGGATCTTGGCGCCCAGCGCCTGATACCGCGACGGGTTCTGCAGGAAGTCCTTGATCTCGTAGAGCTCCTCGACCGCCTCGTCGACACCGGCGACGTCGGCGAACGTGGTTTTGGGCATGTCCTTGGAGAGCTGCTTGGCGCGCGATTTGCCGAAGCCGAAGCCCATCCGGGCCCCGCCCTGCATGCGCGAGAACATCACGAACAGCCCCACCAGCAGCAGCAGCGGCAGCACGTAGACCAGCAGCTCGCCCAGGATGCTGCCCTCGTTGACAACGGTGGCGACCTTGGCGTTCTTCGCGTTGAGCGCGTTGAACAGGTCAACGGCATAACCGTTGGGGAACTTGGTGATGACCTTGTCGGAGTTGTCGGTGTCGTTGTTGCCCTTCTTCAGGGTCAACCGCAGTTGCTGCTCCCGGTCATCGATCTGCGCGCTCTTGACGTTGTCGTCCTTGACCTGCGACATCGCCACCGAGGTGTCAACGGGCTTGTAACCGCGGGTGTCATCGCTGAAGTAGAAGAACGACCAGCCGAGCAGCACTACTACAGCGATCGCCGTGACCGTGCGAATCACGTTTTTCCGGTTCATTAATCATCGGCCGTTTCGGCCAGGTCCTTCCCCGATACACGCAGCTGGAAAAGTTCAGGTTACCTCTGTGGCGATTGCCAGCTCCGGGTAACCGGAGCGCAACAGGTCGCCACCGTCATCTCCAGTGGCGATCGCCAGCTCCGGCAATGCCGGAGCGCAGCGGATCGGCACCGTCCTACCCAGTCAACGGCAGGCGGTTCCCGATAGGACCTAGCGCACCGCGAATTGAGTTCGGGGACGCCTCGGATTGGGCGAGGACCCACCCCCATGACACCGCACAGACATGATCGTGCTCACGGTTACGCGACTAGTCGTAATAGCGGGCTTCGACCACATTGCCGTCCGGATCGGAGAAGTAGAAAATGTGCGGCGCCCATCCCCGGGCTCCGTAACTGCGGTCGAGACGGGCGCTGGTGTCCACTCCTGCGGCCTGCAGACGCCCATCCAAGGCCTCATACTCCGGCTTCGACAGCGCCAGGCAAACGTGGTTGACCGGGTGTCCGGCACTGCCCGTGACTTTGGTCAGCAAATCGGTGGCGCCGATGCCGGCTATCGGCATCAGGTCGATGATCGAGTCCTCGCACACCCGCACACTCGGAAACGGAGCTTCTCCGGCCCGGTATTCGTCGAACCGCACCGGCGCAAGCCCGATCACCTTCGTATAGAAGTCCATCGATGCCGGCAGATTCTTCGTCCACAACACAATGTGGTCCAGGCGCCTCACGCCGACTCCACCCGCTTTCGCCTAGCCATGTATCCGCGATATCTACCAGACCTGGCAGTGAACGGCCATTTTCAACCTCGGTGAATACTTCTCAGGCCAGAGGCGTTGTGATTTGGTGTGTTGGTGCCCAGATCAACCGAACGGTTAGTCGATACCAACGGGGTGCGGCTACGGGTCGTCGAGGACGGCGACCGCGGTGCACCGGTGGTGGTCTTGGCTCACGGCTTTCCCGAATTGGCCTACTCCTGGCGACACCAGATTCCGGCGCTCGCCGAGGCCGGCTATCACGTGCTGGCGCCCGACCAGCGCGGGTATGGCGGATCTTCTCGCCCTGACGCGATCGACGCCTACGACATCCGAGAACTGACGACCGACATCGTCGGCTTGCTCGACGACGTCGGCGCCGAGAAAGCCGTCTGGGTCGGCCATGACTGGGGTGCCCCGGTGGTATGGCATGCGCCGTTGCTGCACCCCGACCGGGTCGCGGCCGTCGCCGCCCTCAGCGTGCCGGCCACGCCCAGATCGCAGGTGGCACCGACGCAGGCCTGGCGCAGGACCTTCGGTGAGAACTTCTTCTACATCCTGTATTTCCAGGAGCCGGGTATCGCCGACGCCGAACTCAACGGTGATCCCGCCCGGGCGCTCCGCCGGTTGCTGGGCGGCCTACGGACATCCGCCGACAAAGCCGCGGGGATGCGGATGGCGGCACCGGGCCCGGAAGGCTTCATCGATCGTCTCCCCGAACCCGATGCGCTGCCGGAGTGGATAAGCCAGGACGAACTCGACCACTACATCAGCGAATTTTCCCGCACTGGATTTACCGGCGGCCTGAACTGGTATCGCAATTTCGACCGCAATTGGGAGATCACCGCCGAACTCGCCGACATGAAGATCTCGGTGCCGTGCTTGTTCATCGGCGGCACAGCCGATCCCGTTCTCGCCTTCACCCGCGCCGACCGCGCCGCCGAGATCATCTCCGGGCCGTACCGCCAGGTGATGCTCGAGGGTGCCGGGCACTGGCTGCAACAGGAACGACCCGACGAAGTCAACACCATATTGCTGGAATTTCTCAACGGATTGGAGCTGCGGTGAACGCACCGCTTCGTTTCGGCGTCTTTATCACACCATTTCACCCTATCGGCCAATCCCCAACGGTGGCACTGGAATACGACATGGAACGCGTCGTTGCCCTGGACCGCCTGGGGTTCGACGAAGCCTGGTTCGGCGAACACCACTCCGGTGGCTACGAGTTGATCGCCTGCCCGGAGGTCTTCATCGCGGCCGCCGCGGAACGCACCAAACACATCCGGCTGGGCACCGGCGTGGTGTCGCTGCCCTACCATCATCCGCTGATGGTGGCCGACCGCTGGGTGCTGCTGGACCACCTGACCCGCGGCCGGGTGATGTTCGGCACCGGTCCCGGAGCGCTGCCCTCGGACGCCTACATGATGGGCATCGACCCAGTCGATCAGCGGCCCATGATGCAGGAATCCCTCGAAGCGATTCTCGCCCTGTTCCGCGCCGGGCCCACCGAGCGAATCGACCGCCACACCGACTGGTTCACGTTGCGTGACGCGCAGCTGCACATCCGCCCGTACACCTGGCCCTATCCGGAAATCTCCACGGCGGCAATGATTTCGCCGTCCGGGCCGCGGCTGGCGGGCACCCTGGGTACGTCCTTGCTGTCGCTGTCGATGTCGGTCCCCGGCGGTTATGCCGCGCTGGAAACCACCTGGGACATCGTGCGCGAGCAAGCCGCCAGGGTCGGACGCGACGAACCCTGTCGGGCCGACTGGCGGGTGCTGTCCATCATGCACGTCGCCGACAGCCGCGACCAAGCGATCAACGACTGTACCTACGGGCTCCAGGATTTCGCCAACTACTTCGGAGCGGCGGGATTCGTCCCGCTGGCCAACACCGTCGAGGGCACGCAGACGCCCTATGAGTTCGTCGAAGACTATGCAGCCAAAGGGAATTGCTGCATCGGCACACCCGACGAGGCGATCGCACACATCGAGGATCTGCTGGAACGATCGGGCGGCTTCGGAACGCTGCTGATGCTCGGTCATGACTGGGCCTCCCCGGAAGCGACGTATCACTCCTATGACCTGATGGCCCGCAAGGTGATTCCCCACTTCAAGGGACAGTTGGCGGCATCGCGATCCTCGCACGACTGGGCCAAGGACCATCGCGACCAACTGATCGGCCGCGCCGGAGAGGCCGTCGTGAAAGCCATCACCGAGCATGTCGGCGAGCAGGAAGGTGCCGTGAACTGATGCGCGCGGCGGTGCTGCGCGGCGGCCGGATGGTCTACCGGGACGACGTTGCTGACCCGGTACCCGAATCCGGACAGGTGCTGGTCGCAATCCGCGCCTGCGGAATCTGCGGCTCCGACTTGCATTTCGCCGCGCATGGCGAACAGGTGCTCTCGCTCAGCGGTCAATTGGGTGCCGGTGCCTTCACCGGGATGGACGTCGATCTGAGGCGCGACGTCTTCATGGGCCACGAATTCACCGCCGAGGTGCTCGAAGCCGGGCCCGACACCGATACCCACCCCGCCGGCACCATCGTCACGTCGATTCCGGTGCTGTTGTCTGCCAAGGGGGCGGAACCGATCGTCTACAGCAACAGCACCATCGGCGGTTATGCCGAACGGATGCTGCTCTCCGCACCGCTGCTGCTGCCCGTCCCGAACGGCCTGGATTTCAAACACGCCGCCCTGACCGAGCCGATGGCGGTGGGGCTGCACGCCGTCAACAAGTCGGACATCGCGCCGGGTGAGACCGCCCTGGTGTTGGGTTGCGGTCCGATCGGCATCGCGATCATCGCGTCGCTTCGGGCGCGCGGCGTGGAAAGCATTGTGGCATCCGATTTTTCGCCGAAGCGAAGAGAACTCGCCACCGCGATGGGCGCCCACCAGACGCTGGATGCCGCGCAGGGTTCGCCGTTCGACACGGTCAAAGCCGCGGTGGTGTTCGAGGCGATCGGAGTGCCCGGAATCATCGACGACGTGCTCTTGCGAGCGCGGGCGGGCACGCGGCTGGTCATCGCCGGAGTTTGCATGGAGGCCGACACCTTCCATCCGTTCTTCGCGATTGCCAAAGAAATCAATGTGCAGTTCTGCTTGGCCTATGGTCCCGAAGAGTTCGCGGAGGCCCTGCGTTCGATGGCCGAGGGCGACATCGACGTCAGCCCGTTGATCACCGGCGAGGTGGGCCTGGACGGGGTCGGCGCGGCCTTCGACGACCTCGCCGATCCCGAGCGGCACTGCAAGATTCTGGTTACGCCCTAGGCCCGCCCATCGTCAACTTCCAGACGGAACCACATGCCGACACCAATGCCAGAGTCAGGGCGGCCAGCAGGGCAAGTGTGCAGCAGAGCGACCGAACCGTCACCGGGCCGTCGACTCGCGTCGCTCTTAAGAATCGCGGCCACTACGCCCTCGAGAACCCCAGGCCAGCGGCAGCGCCCGTGGACCCCGGATGCGAGCACCCGTGCGCCACTGCACATCCTCGGGCGCCACGGCGAGACGAAGGTCCGGGAACTCGCGCAGCAGGCCTCTGAGGACTTCCTGCAGCTCCATTCGGGCCAGCCCCGCACCGGGGCAATGGTGGGCTCCATGCCCGAATGCGATGTGGCGGTTCGCAGCCCGATCCAGCAGCAGCTCCTCTGCGTCGGCAAAAAGTTCGGGATCACGGTTGGCGGCATTGAGCGACAGCACGACCGTCTCCCCCGCCCGCACCATCACACCCGAGAGCTCGACGTCCTCTATCGCGATGCGCGGGAACCCCGCGGACGCAAGGAGCGGGGTGTAGCGCAGCAGCTCTTCAACAGCCCCCGGTACCGCCTCGGGGTCAGCCGCCAGCGCCGCCCACCGCCCGCGGCGGGTCAGCAGGGTGTACGTCATGTTGCTGATCTGGCTCATCGTCGTCTCGTGGCCGGCGACGAGGATGGCGATTCCGAGCTCAAGCAGGTCGCCCTCGGACAGACGATCACCCTCGTCGTAGGCACGGACAAGCGCGCCGATCAGGTCTTCGGTCGGCGTGATCCGGCGCTGCCTCATCATGCCGGCCATATAGGCCATGAGCTGATCTGTGGCTTCGAGCCGCTCCCGGGAGCTCATCGCGGACATCGACATGATCGCGTCCGACGCCGACCGGAAGATGTGCCGGTCCGCGATGGGCACACCCAGCAGCTCACAGATGATCGTGAGCGGAAACGGCACCGACATGTGCTCGACGAGATCCGAACCCGGTCCGGCCGCGCGTAGTCCGGCGAGCAGCTCCGCGGTCAGCTCCGCCGCGCGGGGGCGCAGCGCTTCTACCCGCCGAGTGGTGAATGCTCTGGCCAGGTACTTGCGCAGCCGCGTGTGGTCAGGAGGATCCATGTTCATGATCGAGTTGGGGTTCTGCTCGACCTCGGGCCGGACCCGCGGGACGTCCCGCCCGACGACCGCAGCGCGACTGAAACGTGGGTCGTGCAACACCGAGCGGACATCGGCGTGCCGGACGGCGAGCCAAGCCTCCCCACCGTGGGGCAGCACTACCCGAGAGACCGGACAGCCGCTCCGCAATTCCCGATAAGTCGGGTCTAGCTCGAGCCGATTGGACTCATTGAACGGGTACGTCCGCGCCACGTGATCCTCCGATCCAGTCGGCACTAACCAGGCACCCGGCCTGAGAAGTCGCCGTGTCGGATCAGTCGACCAACCCAGACCCCCAGCTGGGCATGGCGTTTCCTGCACTACCTGGCGAAATTTTCTGCGGCTCGGTCGCGACAGGGGGTTAGGACCGCAAGTGCTCGCGTCGCCAGGCGCCCGGGGTCATCCCGGACTCGCGCCGGAACGCCAGTTCGAAGGTCCTGCGTTCGAGGAAGCCAACGGCAGCTGCGACGTCCGATATGCCACGTCGGGCGTACCGCGGGTCGGACAACATCGCCCGTGCTGCGACCAACCGCTCGTGGCGCAGGTAAGCGCCGGGCGTCGTCCCGATCCGTTCGAACAGGGTGTACGCACGCCGGACCGACACGTAGTGCCGCCGGGCCAGCTCCTCGACCCGAAGCTTCGGATCGGCCAGATGGTCTCGCACGTGCATCAGCATCATGTCGAGTAACACACCCGCGGAGCCGTCCTCGCCCGGCACACAAGAAGGTGCGACATTCCGCAGCGCCATCGCGAGCAAATCAATTGCGGCTTGCCCGGCATCCAGCCGCTGCTCGGCGGTAAGGCGGTCGGCTGCGACGAACAGCTGTCTCAGATAGCTCGACAGCATCTGCATGCCGGGCGCTACGGGATCGATGCCGCGCGCACAGCTTTCGGAGATCTCCGCGTTGCGGAGCGCCAGCAGCTCGCGTGAGAAAGTCAAAATCAGGCACTTGCTCTCCGTCGGAGAGACGATCTCCCACGGACTGCGCGCCTCGGTCAACACTCCTGTACCGACCGCCAGCTCGGCGAGGCGATCACGCTGGTGGACGCTTGTTGCACCGGCGACATGAATGATGAAGAGCAGCACGTCATCTGCCGACGTCTTGGCGGTCATCCGCTCGGTGCGCAGCATCCGATGCGGGCCTCCCGAGTAGGCCTGGGAGAGCGTGACGGCTCCGCCCATCTCCTGCAGCGCGATGCGCCCGCTGAAGTCGGGTCCTGTTCGGAAGTTCACCGGTACGAAGCTCTCACGTGCTATCGGTTCCAGCGTCTCGCCTGAGTACTCGTGAATCTGCACGTTTCCGATCATCCGCCCGCCCGGCACCATGTCATCGGCGGTTGTGATCAAGCTCTCGAACGGGCCGCGAGGGGGGCCCGGTCCACCGCCCAGCATCGGCACACCGCAAGCACAACCGCGGGCAACGACAGTCATCGAGGCCCAGCACCGGCTCAAGCTAGCGCGAAACTCGAAATCGCCGACCGCAAATTGGTTTGCCGCGGGACGCAGGCCCGCCTGGATCCGACCGCGCTGGCGGCCCCACCCCGGTGGAGAGCCTTCGAATCACCCTCCGGCCGGCGGGTGGGCGATCACCATGGGCTTGAAACCGTATCGGGGAGGAGCAAAGTGGGCCGCCGCGGCGCGTCCCGTCCCGGTTCCCATCAGCGGCATCCCCCCGACCGCGTTGGTCGCGGGTTGTGCCGCCGCGGCGGCACCGAGGCCGTCGACCGTCACGACGCTGGGGGTCGCCACCGGGGTGACAGCCGCCCAAGAGGCCGGAACCGACAGGCCGCCAACGGATCCCGCCCTGCCCACCGCGCCCGCGGCATTGCCCAGAGCGCCGGAAAGCGCACGCGGCACAGCCTCGACCGCCTTCGCCGCACCCTCGGCCGCATGGGCGGCGCCGTCGGTGGCGGCCTTTGCGGCCTGGGGCGCGAAACCCTGGGCCAGACCTTGGACGTCTTTGAACGCGGTGGTGAAAAGCCTTGTCGGCGAAATCAATCGGATGAAGGCGTCGAACGGCGAGCTCGCATCCAGGACTTGAGACCCCGTCAGACCCTCGAAAAGGTCACCCAGCGGACCGCTCAGCTGCAGCCCATCACCTTCGGCGTTCATGCCGATCCCGCCCAGCGAAAACCCCGGAGCCGCCTGGGCATTCAGCGACCCGGCCAGCGATGACAACGTCTGGGGCACCGCGTTGAGCGCCGGCGCGTTGGTACCCGCGCTGTTGCCGGCTGCCTGGGCCGTCGCTGCGGCCTGGCCGGCCGCCCCGGCCGGGTTGGTCGTGGGGACTGCAGGTTGGGGCGGCGACAATGTCGACGCCGCGCAGGACGCACCCGCATAGCCGTACATCGCGGTCGCGTCTTGAGCCCACATCTCGCCGTACTGCGTTTCGGTGGCCGCGATCGCCGCGGTGTTCTGCCCAAGGAAGTTCGTGGCCAGCAACTCCATCAACAACGCCCGGTTGGCCGCGACCACCGGCGGGGGCACCGTTTCGGCGAACGCCACCTCAAAGGCACCCGCGGCCGCCGCGGCTTGACTGCCGGCCTGTTCCGCCTGCCCGGCCGTGCTGTGCAGCCACGCCACTTGGGGCATGGCTGCGGACAGCATCGACGAGGCGGACGGCCCCTCCCAAGGGCCGTCGGTAAGGGCGGCGATCAGCGACCCGTAGATGGCTGCCGCGCAATACAGCTCGGCGGCGAGCCCATCCCAGGCCGCCGCGGCGGCCAGCAGCGGGCCTGAGCCCGGTCCCGAATACATCAGCGTGGAGTTGATCTCCGGTGGTAACTGCGCGAAATCCAGCATCGGTGTCCTCGCCTAACCGGCCGCGGTGGCATTGGCGATCTCCGTGGCGGCATACGAACCGGCACTGAGGCCGAGCGTTGCCGCCAACTGCTCTCGGACCGTCGCCGCCTCGGCACTGATCGCCTGAAAGAGTTGCGCATGCGAAGCGAACTGTGCCGCAGTCAATATCGACACCACATCGGCAGCGGCGGGAACCACACCCGTCGTCGGTGTTGCGGCAGCCGAACTTCCCTGCCGCACTGCCGCATTGACGCTGTGCAGTTCACCCGCGACCGCATCCAGCACTTCTGGCCGTGCCCTTACGAAGGACATGTTTCCTCCTCAAAACAGTTTTGATTCAACAACTTTCGGTGTCTTAAGACTTTCAGCACCCGATGACTCTTCAGTACCCGATTGCGGTCTCCCGAATCAGATGCCTGGGAACGTTAGATGCGCCGCACCGAGAAATGACAGACCCAGACTGGCCAATTCATTATCGAGTCGAAAACTGTTCACATTCCTGGTCTGAGAGGCTGCGACTTTTGTCTTTTGAATGAAAAAGTCTGCAAACAAATATGATTGGAGGACTGTATGAACTTGCACGGGACTCCTCCGGCAAGATTTATGCTTTCGCGCGCGAAGGCACCTCGACTACTGGCCTTGCCTGCCCGCTGAATGCCGGCTAACTGCTGGCTATGCTGGTCAAAGCAGCTAATTCGCAATGCGACGGGACGGTATCGATGCCGACGCCTGAAACCTCCGCGGGTCAACAACCGTGACCGAGGAATCTGCCCTCGCGCAATTTCTGCGGGCTCGCCGAAGCATCGTCCAGCCCGCCGACGTGGGTTTGCCAGCCGGCGGGCGTCGCAGAGTCGCCGGGCTGCGGCGCGAGGAAGTAGCGATACTCGCCAACATCAGCACCGACTACTACCTCCGGCTCGAGCAGGGCCGCGAAGAGCATCCGTCGGACCAGGTCCTCAACGCCATCAGCCGCGCCCTGCGGCTGGACGACGATGCAGTGGCATACATGCGAAACCTGATGCGCCACCAGTCGGCCGACGTTGTCGAACGACTACAGGAGCCGCATCCCGGCATTCGGGGTCTGATTAACGGCTGGCCGCTGGCGGCCGCCCACGTTGTCGACCCCGGTCTGACGGTCGTCGTCGCGAACGAGCTTGCCAGCGCGCTGTCACCAAGCTTCGCGGTCGGGGCCAACACCATGCGCGAATTATTTCTCGACCAAGACCTGCCGAACTTCTACCGCAACTGGAAGAAGTTGACCGTATGGGCGGTTGCCTTGATTCGCGTCTTGTACGGCCAACGCCCAGATCCCGCCCTGATCAGGCTGGTCGACGAACTGATAGAGCAAAGTCCCCGGTTCCGTCACCTGTGGGAGCGCCATGAAGTCAAATACGAACCCGCCGGAGTGATGCTGGTCAATCACCCGCTGGTGGGGAAACTCAATCTCAACTATCAGCAGATGGTGTTGCCGGCGACCGGCCGGGTGCTGGTGACCTATTGGGCCGAACCCGGTTCGCCGTCGGAGGCCGGGATGCGTCGCCTGGGCGCTACCTAAGCCTAGGTGTCGCGCAACCAGGAATCATGCGTCCTGGATACAAAGCATTGGCGACAGCAGTATTCGTGGGGTGAGCCGGAACGAATCTGAGATCGACGCAGCTCCTGCGCCGACTGAGAACTCGCCGCGGCTTGGCCGGGCATTCATCCAGGATCCCCATCCCTTGTATCGCCGGCTGAGCGCGCAGAGCGCGGTGCATCACGTCGAGATCTGGGGTGAGGCAGATGCCTGGATCGTCACCCGCTACGCCGAGGCGCGGGCGTTATTGGCCGACCCAAGGCTGAGTAAGAACTGGCACGGCCTCACCGGGTTCTTCCCACCGGACGACCATGCTCAGCATAGGTCGCTGCTCAACAGCCATATGTTGCTGCGGGATCCGCCCGATCACACCCGGCTGCGCAAACTGCTCACCAAGGAGTTCACCGCCGGCAGCGTGCGAAAGATGCGACGCGACATCGTCGCGATCGCCGACGAGTTGCTTGATCGGATTGCGGTCGCCGCGCAAGGCGATGCCGTGGTGGATCTGATGCCCTCGTATGCGCTGGCGCTGCCGCTGGGCGTCATCGGCAGGCTGCTGGGCGTGCCGCCCGACGATCGCGACCGCTTTCGCCTGCACGTCGAACCAATGCTCACCAGCACCGACTCCGACGAACTGGTGGTGGCCGAGAATGCGTTGATCGACCTGTTGACCGCGTTGATCGCGCAGAAGCGCGTACTGCCGGCTGACGACCTGCTCAGCGCATTGGTGCACGCGTCCGACGTCGACGACGCACTGTCCCACGACGAGCTGCTGTCGACGGCTTACCTGCTGATCCTGGCCGGCTACGAAACCACGGTAAACCTGATCGGCAACGGTGTTCTTGCATTGCTGCACAACCCATCTCAACTCGCCGCAGTGCGTGCCGACCCGTCGTTGATGCCGACGGCGGTCGAGGAGTTCTTGCGGTTCGAAAGTCCGCTCAACACGGCCACCATGCGGTTCACCACCGAGGCGGTGCGGGTCGGTGATGTCGAGATACCGGAGGGCCAACTGGTCTTGATCGCCTTGCTCGGCGCCAATCACGACGGCCGGCAATTCGACGACCCGGATCGCCTCGATGTCACGCGCGCGCCGAACCCGCACCTGGCGTTCGGCCACGGCATCCACCACTGCCTCGGAGCACCGCTGGCACGTCTCGAAGGCGAAATCGCGATCGGCCGGCTTCTTGCGCGTTTTGACCGGATCGCATTGGATGACAGCGTCGTTCTGCACTATCGGAACAGCACATTGATGCGCGGGCTGACCGCGCTTCCCGTTCGCCTGTGCGAACGCCGATGAACGAAAACAGAAGCCAAGGCGGCGCGATCCAATTGCTGGGCATGATCGCGGGATTGATGCTGGCACCGATCGCAACGCCCGCGCTGATATGGGCGACGATCGCGGCGAATCTACCTCTGGCACTGGTGATCGTGCAGCTATTCGTGATGGCAGTGATCTCAAACTGGCTTTCGCGCAAAACGATTCGACCTCACGAGCTGATCGAAGACGATCGCGATGACCAGGCGATGAGCAACCTCTGGAGCCGCGGCGCGCCGAACGGCTATGGTGCCAGGCATGGCGATCGAACAACGTGCTCCGGGATTGCTGCGCGCCTCGATTGCCGTGGTTGCGGCCAGTTTGGCCGTGACCACGGTATCGGCGTGTGATTCCCACAGTGCGACTCCCGCGCCGGGGGTGAATCCGCGTCAGGTCACCGTGCTGGGATCAGGGCAGGTGCAAGGCGTCCCGGACACATTGACAGCCGACGTCGGTATCGAATTCAGCGCCGCCGACGTCACCGCGGCCATGAACCAGACCAATGACCGCCAGCAAGCAGTCATCACTGCGCTCGTCGGCGCCGGCATCGACCGCAAGGACATCAGCACCACCCAGGTGACGCTGCAGCCGCAATACAGCAATCCCGAGCCCAGCGGCACCGCCACCATCACGGGCTACCGCGCCACCAATGCCATCCAGGTCAAGATCCATCCGACCGATGCTGCGTCGCGCATGCTCGCGCTGATCGTGAGCACCGGCGGCGACGCCACCCGGATCAGTTCGGTCAGCTACTCCATCGCCGATGACTCGCAGCTGGTCAAGGACGCTCGGGCGCGGGCGTTCAACGACGCCAAGAACCGCGCCGACCAATACGCCCAGCTGTCCGGGCTGCGGTTGGGCAAGGTGCTGTCCATCTCCGAGGCAACCGGCAGCTCACCCACGGCCGGGTCGCCGCCGGCGCCGCCGAAAGCCATGGCCACCGCGGTACCGCTGGAGCCGGGCCAGCAGACGGTGAGCTTCTCCGTGACCGCGGTCTGGGAGCTGGATTAGTGGCGATCGCAAGCGCGGCGTAGCCGGGCGCAGCGGGTCGCCACCCACGGATCAGTGGCGATCGCCAGCGCGGCGTAGCCGGGCGCAGCGGGTCGCCACCCACGGATCAGTGGCGATCGCCAGCGCGGCGTAGCCGGGCGCAGCGGGTCGCCACCCACGGATCAGTGGCGATCGCAAGCGCGGCGTAGCCGGGCGCAGCGGGTCGCCACCCACGGATCAGTGGCGATCGCAAGCGCGGCGTAGCCGGGCGCAGCGGGTCGCCACCCACGGATCAGTGGCGATCGCAAGCGCGGCGTAGCCGGGCGCAGCGGGTCGCCACCACGGATTGAGTCGCGCGGCTACTGCTCGTAGACCCTGGGGTCCAGCATGCCGATGTACGAGAGGTCGCGGTAACGCTCGTCGTAGTCCAGGCCGTAGCCGACGACGAAGTCGTTGGGAATGTCGAAGCCCACATAGGAGATCTCGGCGTTGGCCCGCACCGCATCGGGTTTGCGCAGCAGCGTGCACACCCGCAGCGAGCGGGGATGGCGGGATTTCAAGTTCCGCAGCAGCCACGACAGGGTCAGGCCGGAGTCGACGACATCCTCGACGATCAACACATCGCGGGCGTTGATATCGCGGTCCAGGTCCTTGAGGATGCGGACCACCCCCGAGGACGACGTCGACGTCCCGTAGGAGCTGACGGCCATGAATTCGAACTGCGTCGGCACCGGAATCGCGCGAGCCAGGTCGGTGACGAACATCACCGCACCCTTGAGCACGGTGATCAGCAGCAGGTCTTGTCCGATCTCGCTCACGGACTCGCGGTAGTCATTGCCGATTTGCTCGCCAAGCTCGCTGATTCGGGCCTGGATCTGCTCGGTGGTGAGCAGCACAGACTTGATGTCCCCCGGGTAGAGGTCCACTGGCTGCTCGGGTGTTATCGCCGAGGAGGTCTGGGCCACGCCCACAGCGTGCCATGCCAGCGGCCGAACAACCAACGGCGGCGACAATTTTGCGAATTTTCACACCGGTTCGCGGCGCAGGGTGAGCACGCCGCCGCGCCGCCCCGCGATCAGCCGCTCGCCGCGCAAGTCGGATCCGACCGCCACCCCACCCTGTCCGCGCCACGCGGTGACCAGCAGGTCCACCCCGCGGATCTGCTTGTCGGTCAGCCCCCTCGCCCCGCCGGCCAGCAACCAGCCGCGGATCACCCGGCGTCGTAGCGGGTCGGGCAAGGCGGCCAGGGCTGGGGCGCGCAGCCCGGAGTCGGCCTGCGCGCCGGGCAGCGCTTGGGCCGCGAGCGTGTCGATGAATTCGGTGTCCTCCCGCAGCGCCGTCGCGGTCCGCGCCAGCGCCTCGGCCACGCCACCGCCCAGCACGTCTTCGAGCAACGGCAGCACCTCGTGGCGCAGCCGGGTCCGGGTGAAGCGGCGGTCGCTGTTGTGCGGGTCCTGCCACGGCGTCAGGCCCAGCTCGCGGCACGCGGCATGGGTGGTGGCACGCCGGACACCCAGCAACGGCCGGCACCACGGCGGATCGTGCGGGCGCATCCCGGCGATCGAGCGCGCCCCGGAGCCGCGGCCCAGACCGAGCAGCACCGTCTCGGCTTGGTCGTCGAGGGTGTGGCCCAGCAGCACCGGCTCGTGGCGGTAGGCGCTCAACGCGCCGTAGCGCGCCGCGCGGGCCGCTGCCTCCGGCCCGCCGTCATCGCCAACCTGTACGGAAATGACTTGTGCCTCAACACATCCCAACTCGATGGCTTGGGCGCGCGCGGTTTCGGCGACGGCAGCGGATTCGGGCTGCAGGCCGTGGTCGACGATCACCGCGGTGGTGGGGCGCAGCCGGGCCGCAACAGCGGTGAGCGCCAGCGAGTCCGGACCGCCCGAGAGCGCCACGGCCCACTGGCCCCCGGCCCCCGAACAGGCCTCGAGGTGGGTCCGCGCGAACTCCTCGAGCGCCGCGCTCAGCCGCGCTACAGGACCCTGTCGATCCATCGCTGGGGGTCTTCGATCTCGGCGGGCAGCGGCAGCGTTTCGGGGCCCGACCAGACGGTGTTGAAGCGCTCCATTCCGACCCGGTCCACCACGTGGTCGACGAACGCCTTGCCACGGGTGTACTGGTTCAGCTTGGCGTCCAGGCCCAGCAGGGCCCGCATCAAGCGCTGCAGCGGCGGCGGCTTGCGATGACGGCGGTCGTCGAATCGACCACGGATGGTGGCCACCGACGGTACCGCCTTGGGTCCAACGGCATCCATCACGTGGTCGGCATGCCCCTCCAGCAAGGTGCCGAGCACCAGCAGCTGATCCAGCGCCTTGCGCTGCGGCTCGGACTGGACGGCGCGCACCAGGCCGACGACCCCCGACACCGAGCCGTCGTCGGACGCGCCGCGGTTGCGGACGTATTGGGCGAGCCTGCCGGCCACTTCCCCGATGTCGTCGCCCGCGTCGCGGGTCAACAACGCCAGCGCGTCCGACATGTAACCGGGCAACCAGCGGTTGGCTGAAAACTGCACCCGGTGCGTCACCTCGTGCAGGCACACCCACAGCCGGAAATCGGCCGGCTCGACTCGCAGCTGGCGCTCGACCCCGATGATGTTCGGGTAGACCAGCAGCAGGCAGCCCTCTTTGTCGGCGAAGAACGGGTCGTACTGGCCGAGGATCCCGGACGCCACAAACGCCAGCACGGCGCCGGTCTGCGCACCGGTGAGCCGGCCGGTGAGAAAGCCCCGGGGCTTTTCGGTGCCGTTCGTCATCACCCGCATCGAGTCCGCCGCCGCGCGAACCCACTCGGCGCGGTCGATGATGCGCGCCGCCGGCACCTCGCCGTCGGTGGCCAGGCCCGTGACGTCACGCACCAGCGGTTCGGCTTTCATCGACGAACTCGCCAGCTCGTCGATCGCCTGACGGCGGGTGTAGTCGCTGGCCGGCGGTCCGGGCCGGGCCAGCCGAGTGCCGACAGTCGCCGCGAATCGCCAGTCGACGGCGGTACCCAGGGTGAGGTCGGGTGAGCCGGTCATGTGCACCCGCAGGTCCACAGCCGGGTGGCCAGGGCGTCCATCACGTTGCGCCCGTTGGGGCCGGCGGCGTTGGAGAGGAACGCGAACGTGAGCACGCGGCCGCTGCGGTCGGTGACGACTCCGACCAGCGAGTTGGTGGCGGTCAACGAGCCGGTCTTGGCGCGCAACCAGCCGGCCGGTCCCAGATTGGTGGCCTGGTCGATAAAGCGGTCAGCCAGCGTCCCGCTGCCGCCGGCGATCGGAAGCAGATCCAGCAGCGCCCGCAACGACGGCTGGTCGGGCCCCGCGGCGGCCTGCACCGTGCCGTCGAGGGTCTTGGCCGTCAGGCGATCGTCGACCGATAGCCCGCTGGAGTCCAGCAGCGCGGCGCCGGTGGTATCGATATGGGCGGTACCCAGTCGGTTGGTCACCGCGTCGACCGCGCCCATGAAGCTGCGTGGCCGGTTGATCGCCGCCGCCACCTCCCGGGCGATGCATTCGGCCAGGACGTTGTCGGAGTGATCCATCATCTCGCCGAGCCGCTGGACCAACGGCGCCGATTGCACCACCGCCAGCTGCCGCGCCCCGGACGAGGCCGACGCGATGGTGACGGCGGCCGGATCCAGGCCGAGGGCCTTGGCCAGCTCGCGCCCGGCGTCCAGCGCCGGGGTTTTGGAACGCCGCGAGTTCACGGTGCTGGGCTGGATGCGCCCGGCGTCGATCATCAACGACTCGATCGGCGCGATGTCGCCATTGTCGACGTCGGAAGGATCCCAGCCCTGCGCCATCGTCGGGCCGCTGAACGCCGACGTATCCACCTGCACGGTGGTCGGCGTCATGCCGCTGCGATGAATCTGCTCGACCAGGTCGCTGATCCGTGGCGCACCCCGGTACCAGGTCGGGACGTCGGGCGGCGCCGCCGACAGGGTGGGATCACCGGCACCCACCAGCACGATCGGTCCCTGCGCGTTCTGACTGCCGGCCACGACGCGGGTGCTGATCCGGGCCTGACGATCCAGCGTCAGCAACGCCGCGGCCGCGGTCAGGACCTTGTTGGTGGACGCCGGCACCAACGGCAGGTCGTCGGCCACCTGCCAGAGCTCTTTGCCGGTGATGGCGTCGGTGATCCGGCCCCCGAGCCGGCCCAGATTGGGGTCGGCGGCCACCGGCCCCAGCACGGCCGCCAGCGAACCGGCCGACGGCATCTCGGCGGTGTCGGCGACGGGCACCATTCCCGGCTTCACGATCGGTGCCCGCGGAGGCGGTACGGGAGCGTGCGCGTTGCCGCTACCGTGCCCACCCGTGGTGAAGAAGGTGGCCGCGGCCACCACGGCGCCGACGAACGCCAGCACGGCCAATCCGATGAACACCTGGGTGGATTTCCGCCAGCGAGTACGACCCATCACTCTCCTGACTGTTTGGTCCCATTCTGCCGAAGCTGCCGTAACTCGCTCGACTAGGGTGATCCGCGACGCAACCGACCTACCCGGTCCACCCAGATTTACTTCTCTTCAAAGGAGCTCAGACAGTGCAATTCGACGTGGTCATTGAGATCCCGAAAGGCCAGCGGAACAAGTACGAGGTCGATCACGAGACGGGGCGGGTGAAGCTGGACCGCTACCTGTACACGTCGATGGTCTACCCGACCGATTACGGGTTTATCGAGGACACCCTCGGCGAGGACGGCGACCCGCTGGACGCACTGGTGCTGCTGCCGCAGCCACTGTTCCCCGGAGTGCTGGTGGAGGCGCGGCCGGTGGGAATGTTCGAGATGACCGACGAGGCCGGCGGCGACGCCAAGGTGTTGTGTGTTCCGGCCGGCGACCACCGCTGGGACCACATCCAGGACATCGGCGACGTGCCGGCCTACGAATTGGACGTCATCAAACACTTCTTCTCCCAGTACAAGGCCTTGGAGCCGGGCAAGTACGTCAAGGCGGCGGACTGGGTCGGTCGCGCCGAAGCCGAGGCAGAGGTGGAGCGCTCCTTCGCGCGGTTCAAAGAGGGCGGGCACTAACGCTCGCGGCGTAACCGCGCCCACCCCGCACACCGTTTCTCGGTGGCATCCTGGCGATGTGACCCCAGTGCTGCATTTCGCCGCGAATTTCTGGTGGCTGATCTTCCCGTTCGCGGGTGCGATCGGAACTGGCATCAGGGCGGTAACCGCTGCCAACGAGCGCCGGGCAGAGCGACGGCTGGAACGGTACCGGCTCAAACAGCAGGCCAAGATCGCCGTGGCTCAAGCGTCCGGCCGGGTGCAAGACGACGAGGAAAGCTCTCGGCGAGATCTCACGAAACTCATTGCGGCACACGATCGCACGGATGCGCGATGGCTTGAGTACGAGGTCGACATCGCCAAATTGCTGGATTTCCCGCTGATGACCAACATGCGAGATCCGCTGACCATCGCCTTCCACAAGGCGAAACGGCACGCGGATCTGCTGCGGCCGGAACGGCCCCACGACGTGGCGGCGCTGGTGGGCGATCGAGTGGCCCGACTGGACTACCGCGATGCCGTCCACGAATACATCAGCGCGTTCGAGATCGCCGAGACTGAGGCAATTCGCCGGCGCCGCAGCGACTTCTCCGAACACGACCAGCAGCGGCTGGCCCGCGCCCAGAGCCTGTTACACCTGGCGCAGGACGAGGGAGCCACCCGTGAGGAGCGGCAGAATGCCTACGCACGGGCCGGTAAGGAACTCGACGGCCTCATCGTGCTGCCCGCTCCCGCCCGCGCCGCCATCGAACGGCGCATCGCCGGACAAATCGAGGCGTAGCCGACGGCTTCAGGCGGTGGACGCGGCCTCACGCTTGTTACGCAGCACGCTCCACCCGAACGCCGCTCCGATGAAGACCACGCCGACCGAGGCGGTGACGACCTCGGGGATCTGGTAGCGGCGCTCGATGGACAGCAGCATGATCACCGACAGCGCGCCGATCGCCCAGTGCGCGCCGTGTTCCAGGTACACGTAGCGGTCCAGCGTCTGCTGCTGGACCAGGTAGATCGTGATCGACCGGACGAACATCGAGCCGATCAACCCCAGGCCGAGGGCGATGACGATCGGGTCCGACGTGATCGCAAAGGCGCCGGTGACCCCGTCGAACGAGAAGGCCGCGTCCAGCACCTCGAGGTACAGGAACAGCGTCAAGCCGGCCTTGCCCGTCGCCAGGACCGGCGCGGAGGCCGATGCGGCACCGTCGACGGCCGACGGCCGGAACGCCTGGCTCAAACCGTTGACGATCAGATACGTCACCAGGCCCAGCAGCCCGGCCGTCAGCACCGTCGCACGCTCATCGCTGGAGTGGGTCAATTGGCCGACTCCGACCAACGTCAGGGCGGTGGCGACCACCGAAACCTCGGCAAGGCGGCCGATGCGGGCGAAGGGGGCCTCAATCCACTTGAGCCACTTGATATCTCGGTCATAGACGACGAAATCCAGGAACAGCATCAGCAGAAATATCCCGCCGAACGCCGCGATCTGCGGATGGGCCGACGCGACCAGCTTTTCGTAGCTGGGCGAGCCGTCCGGGAATTCCAGCGCGCCGTGCGGCGGCGGGTTGAGAGCCAGCTCGAGCGCGCGAACCGGATCGACGCCCGCGGTCGCCCACACAATGAGCAACGGGAACAAAAGTCGCATCCCGAACACGGCGATCAGGATCCCGACCGTCAGGAACATCTGCCGCCAGAACTTGCTCATCCGCTTCAGCACGGCGGCGTTGATGATCGCGTTGTCGAAGGACAGCGACACCTCGAGGACGCCGAGGGCCACCAGAAGAAACAAGGCGTTGAGCCCACCGTGGGCGAATCCGAGGGCGAGGGCCGCCACGGTGACTAACAGCGAAATCCCGAAGATGCGAGCGGCGGCCATGGGTCCTTCCTGACAGCCGCCCACATTAGCGAAGCCGCTCGCCGTTGCCAGCGATCAATACCGATGCGCTTACTATTTTCAAATTGTGGCGAAACATCGGGTCCGCGGGTCGAAAGCGCCGCCCCGGTGACCGAAGTCGGCGGCGCGGCATCTCCCGTGGGAGCTGCCGGAGCCACGGGGGCGGCGCCGGGGCCGATCACGCGCGGCAGTGTGGCCCGGATAGGCGCGGCGACCGCACTCAGCGCGGTGTGCGTCTACGCGGTGATGTACCTGGCCGCACGTGACTTGGCTCCGAGCGGCTTCGCCGTGCTCGGGGTGTTCTGGGGGGCGACCGGCATGGTCGCCGGAGCCGCCAACGGGCTGCTGCAAGAGACCACCCGCGAGATCCGCGCAGCGCGCCACCGCGACGTGCCGCCGGGACCGGGCGAATCTCACACCCACCCGCTCCGCGTCGCCGCGATGGTCGGGGTAGCAGCAGCCATCGTGGTCGCGGCCAGCTCGCCGTTATGGAGCGGTTGGGTGTTCGTGGAGGAGCGCTGGTTATCGGTGGTGCTGCTCTGTGTCGGACTTGTCGGCTTCGGCCTCCACTGCACCCTGTTGGGCATGTTGGCCGGTACCGATCAGTGGACCCGATATGGCGCGCTGATGGTGACCGACGCGGCCATCCGGGCGGCGGTCGCCGTGGCCACGTTCGCGCTCGGCTGGGGCCTGGCCGGGTTCTTGTGGGCGAGTGTGGCCGGAGCGGTGGCCTGGCTGATCATGCTGGCGGTCTCGCCCACCGCCCGCGCGACGGCCCGTCTGCTCACGCCCGGCAGCACCGTGACGTTCTTGCGCGGCACCGCCCATTCGATCACCGCGGCGGGCGCCAACGCGATCCTGGTGATGGGATTCCCGGTGCTGCTCAGGCTGACCTCGACCGAGCTCGGGGCACAAGGTGGCGTGGTCATCCTCGCCGTGACGTTGACCCGCGCACCCGTGCTGGTACCCCTGATGGCCATGCAAGGCAATCTGATCGCCCATTTCGTCGACGAGCGCACCAACCGCCTCAGGGCGCTGATCGGGCCGTCGTGGGTCATCGGCGGGATCGGAGCGGTCGGGGTGCTCACGGCGGGCGTGGTCGGTCCGTGGCTGCTGCGGGTCGCCTTCGGAACCGAGTACGACGCCAGCGCCGCCCTGTTGGCATGGCTCACGGCCGGCGCCGTGGCGATCGGGATGCTGACGCTGACCGGTGCCGCCGTGGTGGCGGCCGCCCTGCACCGGGCGTATTCGCTGGGGTGGGTCGGAGCCACCGCGGCATCGGGCCTATTGCTGCGGCTGCCGCTGCCCCTGGAGACCCGCACCGTGGTCGCCCTGCTGTGCGGTCCGCTGGTCGGAATCGGCGTGCACCTGGTGGCGCTGGCGCGCGCCGGACGCCTAACCCGCTGATCCTGGCTAACCTTGTTGACATTGAAACGCAATACCAAGGCGCCTGGATCATCATTCCCGCCTTCAACGAAGCCACGGTCATCGGTGAGGTGATCGCCGATGTGCGCTCGGTCTTCGACCACATCGTGTGTGTCGACGACGGCAGCACCGACGACACGGGTGAAATCGCGCGGCGGGCCGGGGCTCATCTGGTGCGCCACCCGGTGAATCTGGGACAGGGTGCGGCCATTCAGACCGGCGTCGAGTACGCGCGCAAGCAGCCCGGGGCGCGGATCTTCGCGACGTTCGACGCCGACGGGCAGCATCGCGTCAAAGACGTATCCGCGATGATCGACCGGCTCGCCGCCGAAGACGTCGACATCGTCATCGGGACGCGGTTCGGCGGGCAGGAGAGCAGCCGCCCGCCATTACTGAAACGAATCGTGCTGCAGACCGCCGCGCGGTTGAGCCCGCGCGGTCGCCGGCTCGGCCTGACTGACACCAACAACGGGTTGCGAGTGTTCAACAAAACCGTGGCCGACGGGCTCAACATCACGATGAGCGGCATGAGCCACGCCAACGAATTCATCATGCTGGTCGCCGAAAACCATTGGCGGGTGGTCGAACAGCCGGTTGAGGTGCTCTACACCGACTACTCGAAGTCGAAAGGGCAGCCGCTGCTCAACGGTGTCAACATCATTTTCGACGGGTTCCTGCGCGGGCGGATTCCGAGATGAGAAGGACTCAATGATGAACTGGATCCAGGTGCTGCTGATCGGATCGATCATGGGGCTGCTTGTGTATCTGTTGCGGTCTCGCAGGAGCTCACGGTCCAAGGCATGGGTCAAGGTCGGCTATGTCTTGTTCGTGCTGGGCGGCATCTATGCCGTGTTGCGGCCCGACGACACCACCGTGGTTGCGAACTGGTTCGGGGTGCGCCGCGGCACCGACCTGATGCTCTATGCGCTGATCATGGCGTTCAGCTTCACCACGCTGAGTACGTATATGCGGTTCAAGGACTTGGAGTTGCGCTACGCGCGCCTGGCCCGGGCCGTCGCGCTGGCAGGTGCGCAGGCGCCGGAACCGAGCTAGCCGGTGTGGGCGGTCCGGAAATACTCGACCGTGCGACGCACGCCTTCTTCGAGTTCGACTTGCGGCCGCCACCCCAAAACCTCTGCCGCGGAACTGGTGTCGAGGCAAGACCGCTGGAGATCGCCGAGGCGATCCGGATGGAACTCCGGATCATCAGGTCCGCCAACGGCTTTGGCCACTGCCGTGTGCAGTTGGCGGTCTGAGGTCTCTATTCCGGTACCGATGTTGAAGCGCTGCGCACTGCCGGCTTCCCCGGCGGCCTTGACGAAGGCGTCCACCACATCGTCGACAAACACGTAATCGCGCGTCTTGCCGCCGTCCCCGAACACCTTGGTGGGTTTGCCCGACAGCAGTGCCTGGGCGAAGATCGCCACCACGCCCGCCTCGCCGTGCGGGTCCTGACGTGGGCCGTAGACGTTGGCCGGCGCGATATGCGAGCAGTCCACGCCGTACAGGTGCCGAAACGTGTTCAGGTAGATCTCGCCCGCCACCTTGCCTGCGGCGTACGGCGACCAGGGGTCGGTGGGCACGGTCTCGGGCGTCGGGATTTGCGACGGTGTGCCGTAGATGGATCCGCCCGACGAGGTGTGCACGACTTTGCGGACCCCGGCGCGGCGGGCGGCCTCGGCCAGTCGCACCGTGCCGACGACGTTGACCGAGGCGTCGAACTGCGGGTCGGTCACCGAGCGGCGCACGTCGATCTGCGCCGCGAGGTGGAACACCACCTCAGGCCGATGCTCGTCGAGAACCGCGGCGAGGTCCGCGGTCACGATGTCGGCCTCGACGAAGACGTGAGCGGAATTCTCGGCCAGGTGCTCGAGGTTGGTTGCCTTGCCCGTCGCGAAATTGTCCAGGCTCACGACCGAATGGCCGTCCCTCAGCAGGCGGTCGACCAGCGTAGACCCGATGAATCCGGCTGCCCCGGTTACCAGTGCGCGCACCGGCCCACCATACCGACCGGTAAGAAATAACCATGCCCGCCGTCATGACCCGGATGCCGCGGGTCGCCCTCGCGGCGACCGCGCTGGTCATGGTCGCGCTGGTGATACGGGCGGTGCTGGCGTTCGGCGGTTACTTCTACTGGGACGACCTGATTCTGATCGGGAAGGCCGGGACCGAGGGTCTGCTGTCGCCGTCGTATCTGTTCGACGACCACGACGGCCATGTGATGCCGGCGGCCTTCCTGGTCGCGGGCGCGCTGATCCGGCTGGCTCCGCTGGATTGGACCGGGCCGGCGATCAGCCTGCTGGTGCTGCAGCTGCTGGCCTCGCTGGCGCTGCTGCGCGCGCTGCATGTGATCCTCGGCTGGCGGCGCGTGCTGCTGATCCCGTTGACGTTCGCGCTCTTCACACCGCTGGGGGTGCCGGCGTTCGCGTGGTGGGCTGCGGCGCTGAACTCGCTGCCGATGCTGGCGGCGCTGGCCTGGGTGTGCGCTGACGCGGTGCTGCTGGTGCGCACCGGCAACCGGCGTTACGCGCTGACCGGCGTGCTGGTCTATCTGGGCGGGTTGCTGTTCTTCGAGAAAGCCGCGGTGATCCCGTTCGTCGCGTTCGCGGTGGCGGCCCTGCTCTGCCACGTGCGCGGTGAGCCGTCCGCGCCGCTGACGGCTTGGCGTGGGGGCTTGCGGCTATGGGTCGCGTCGCTGATCCTGACGGTCGGGTGGGTGGCGCTCTACCTGGCGGTGGTCAACCAGCAGCGCTGGAGCTCCGACCTCGCGATGACCGGGGAGCTGCTGGCTCGGTCCATCACCCACGGCATCGTGCCGGGGCTGGCGGGCGGGCCGTGGCATTGGGACCGTTGGGCGCCGGCGTCCCCGTGGGCCACTCCCCCGCTGGCGGCGATGGTGCTGGGCTGGCTGGCGCTGATCGCGGTGCTGGCGCTGTCGTTGATCCGCAAACAACGCATCGGACCGGTGTGGCTGACCGCGGCCGGCTACGCGGTGGCCTGTCAGGTGCCGATCTATCTGATGCGCTCGTCGAAGCTGACCGCGCTGGAACTCGCCCAAACCCTGCGCTACCTACCGGATCTCGTCGTTGTGCTGGCGCTGCTCGCCGCCGTCGGGCTGTGTGCACCGAATCGGCCGTTTGGCGCTCGCCTGCTGGACGCGTCGCCGCAACGCGCGATGGTGACAACGGGTTTGGCCGCGCTGTTCCTGGCCAGCAGTCTGTACTCGACTGCGACGTTTTTGACCAGCTGGCGCAATAACCCCACCCGGACCTACCTTCGCAACGTCCAATCCAGCTTGGCCGCGGCACAGGCGAATTCGACCGCGCCACTGCTCGATCAGGAGGTCGATCCGCTGATTCTGCAACGGGTGGCCTACCCGGAGAACCTGGCCAGCCACATGTTCGCCCTGCTGCGCGACAGACCGGAATTCGACACGGCGACAACGCTATTACGCATGCTGGACAGTTCGGGGCGATTGATCCCGGCGAGGGTCACCTGGATTCGGACCATCAAACCCGGGCCGATGCCGCAGTGTGGCTATTTCGCCCA
This sequence comes from Mycobacterium sp. Aquia_216, assembly GCF_026723865.1. NCBI lineage: Bacteria > Bacillati > Actinomycetota > Actinomycetes > Mycobacteriales > Mycobacteriaceae > Mycobacterium > Mycobacterium sp. Aquia_216. Next base: position 5,954,950 of record NZ_CP113529.1, read on the forward strand.
GCCGGACACCCCGGCACGCATGGTCCTCGACGGGCCACTGCTGCCCGCCGACTGGACCGTCGAATTCAACTATCTGGCCAACAGCGACGGCTCGATGACCGTATCGCTGTCGGAGGGGCCCGGCGTCAAGGTCCCGGTGCACCCCGGCCTCAACCGGGTGTACGCCCGGCTGCCGGGGACCGGCGACACGATCACCGTGCGCGCCAACACCACCGCGCTGGCGCTGTGCATCGCCTCGGGGCCGGTGGGTTTTCTGGCGCCGGCCTGAGCACGTCCGTCTTAGCCGAGCTGTAGGCCGCCCGGCCCATGGATGTCGTTGTTGTGCCCCGGATTGTTGATCCGCGGGACGCCGCCCGCGGGCCCTTTCTCCCAGGTGATGTGGTTGCCGGCGCCGGTGGCATTGATGACGGCCACGGTTTGCAGGTTCACGGTGTTCGCCGCACCGCTCACGTCGACCTCGCCGCACGACCCATTAAGGGTGATGGTCGAGTCCTGCCCCACGATCCTGATGGGCGATTGATTCCCACATTCATACGTCAGGAAAGAGTAGCTGCTGTCGATCTTGGCGGGCGCCGCGTCGGCCCACGCGATATTGCCTGGCGCAGAAGCACTTCCAACGAGAACGGCAAACATGGCCACCAACACGCGAAACATGGACGCGGTCATGGGATCGACGATGCCATCGCCGGGAGTTGGCTGGCGAGGAATTTATAGCTGCCTGGTTTTTAAGCGGCGTTGGGCCCGTGCCAGCGCGCTGATGCCGAGGTCTTCCTCAGGTCGCGGTGAACCGTCGAAGCCGGACGTAGTTGAGTCACCGACGCCAGCTCAGCTTCGTGTGTTCGCGTGCGACGCCCCGCGCTGCGGTAGGTCCACCAAGCCGTGGCCGTGGCCGCGATTGCCACGACGAGCGCCAACAGCAGCAACACATCGCCGAAAGCCAGGACGATGATGATTCCGGCCGCGATCCAGACCGCCTCGCCGATTGGAAAGTGGGAATTGGCGTACCCGTTGGCAGTGACCTCGCTCATGCACTCCACAACAAGCGAGCGATAAAAAGGCTGCCCAATCCGGGGGGACGGTGACCCAACTCACTGGGGAAATCGATGGAGCCGCCTGGGGGAATCGAACCCCCGACCTATTCATTACGAGTGAATCGCTCTACCGACTGAGCTAAGGCGGCGTACCCGCACGACGGGCGGCACGAGTCTACGGCAGGCGGCCGCGCGCGCCCAACTTCAATCCCTCAGCTGCTGCCCGATGGTCGCCACCATCGCGTCGACGGCGAACTTGGGCTTGACGTTGATCGCCAGCGCTTCGCGGCACTCCAGCACCGCTTCGATGCAGCGCAGCAGCCGCTCGGGCGTGGCATGGGCGGCCAGTGCCGCCACCCGCTCGGCCATATCCGGGTGGTTGGCCCGCACCCCGTCCGCCTGCGCGGAGACCACCAGCGCGTCGCGGAAGTAGGTCGCCAGGTCGATCAGCGCCCGGTCCAGCGCATCGCGCGAGGCCCTGGTCTGGCGGGACTTCTGCCGCCGCTCGAGGTCCTTGATCGCGCCCGTGGCGCCCCGCATGGCCCCGGCGGTGCCCTTACCGGTGCCGCCGGCCCCCAGCGCGGTCCGCAGCTCCTCGGTCTCGGCCTCGGCCCGGTCAGCGGTCAGCACGACGGCCTCGGTTTCGGCCGCGGCGACCAACTCTTCGGCGGCGGCGTAGGCGCGCGCCGGGGTCGCGGCGTCGCGCACCAGTCCCAGCGCCCGCTCACGGCGCTCCCGCGCCTCCGGATCGATCGCCAGCCGGCGCGCCCGCCCCACATGACCGCCGCTGACCGACGCCGCCCAGCTCGCGGTGTCGGCGGTCAGGCCGTCACTGTCGATCAGCACCTGCGCGATGGACTCGGTCGACGGGGTCACCAGCGCGACGTGCCGGCACCGCGAGCGCAGCGTGACCGCGATGTCCTCGGGATCCACCGACGGCGCACACAGCAGGAACACCGTCGACGGCGGCGGTTCCTCGACCACCTTAAGCAGCGCGTTGGCGGCACCTTCGGTCAACCGATCGGCGTCCTCGATCACCACGATCTGCCGGTGCCCGGTGGTCGGGCGCCGCGACGCGGTCTGCACGATGGCGCGCATCTCGTCCACGCCGATGGACAAGCCTTCCGGAATCACCCGCCGAACATCGGCGTGGGTGCCGGCCATCGTCGTCGTGCAGGCCCGGCACTGTCCGCAGCCGGGGCCCCCGTCTTCGGGAGAAGATGTGCACTGCAGCGCCGCCGCGAAGCACAGCGCGGCGACCGAGCGGCCCGAACCCGGCGGACCCGTTATAAGCCAGGCGTGTGTCATAGTCCCGTGGTCCACATTGCTGTGACGGGGATCACTACGGGCGGCCCGGGCGGCGGCGAGCAGCTCGGCTTCCACCGCGTCTTGGCCTACCAGCCGCGTAAACACTCCGGACATCACCGGCAACACTAGTGAGACCAACCGACGTCCACCCACCCGCAACCGAATCGCGACAATTCCGTGATCTTTGCGCCATTTCGCCAGGAACCGGCGACTTGCCGAAGCAAATCAGGGTTACCGGCTAGTCCCTGCTGACCGATACGGTGGGTTGGTGGCAACTCCGGGTGCTCTGCCGGGGCGAATCAGCGGGTTCGTCCGCTGGGTGGTGCGCACTCCATGGCCACTGTTCTCGCTGAGCATGCTGCAGGCCGACATCATCGGCGCCCTGTTCGTGCTCGGCTTCCTGCGTTACGGCCTTCCGCCCCAGGATCGTATTCAACTGCAGGATCTGCCCACGCTCAACTTGGCGATCTTCGCCAGCTCGTTGGTCGTCTTGTTCCTGGTCGGTGTCGTGGTCAATCTCCGACTGCTGCTGCCGGTTTTCCGCTGGCAGCGCCGCGACAACATGCTCGCCGAGGCCGATCCGGCCGCCACCGAGCTGGCCCGCAGCCGGGCCCTGCGCATGCCGTACTACCGCACGGTCAGCACCGTCGTGTACTGGTGCATCGGCGGGGTGGTCTTCGTCGTCGCCAGCTGGTCGGTGGCCAGGTTCGCGGCGCCCGTCGTCACGGTCGCCACCGCGTTGGGGGCGGCGGCCACCGCGATCATCGGCTACCTGCAATCCGAGCGCGTATTGCGGCCGGTGGCGGTCGCCGCCCTGCGCAGCGGGGTGCCGGAGAACGTCAAGGCGCCGGGCGTCATCCTGCGCCAGATCCTGACCTGGATGCTGTCCACCGCGGTGCCACTGTTGGCGATCGTGCTCGCGGTCGTGGCCGACAAGATTTCGCTGCTGCACACCGAGCCGGAGAGTTTGTTCAATCCCATCCTGTTGTTGGCCCTGACGGCGCTGGGCGTGGGGCTGATCAGCACCCTGCTGGTGGCCATGTCGATCGCCGATCCGCTGCGCCAGCTGCGCTGGGCGCTCTCGGAGGTGCAGCGCGGCAATTACAACGCGCACATGCAGATCTACGACGCCAGCGAGCTGGGCCTGTTGCAAGCGGGATTCAATGACATGGTCCGCGATCTGTCCGAGCGGCAGCGGCTGCGCGACCTGTTCGGACGCTACGTCGGCGAAGATGTGGCCCGCCGGGCCCTGGAGCGTGGCACCGAGCTGGGCGGCCAGGAGCGCGACGTCGCGGTGCTATTCGTCGACCTGGTCGGCTCGACCCAGCTGGCCGCCACACGGCCGCCCGCCGAGGTGGTCCACCTGCTCAACGAGTTCTTCCGCGTGGTGGTCGACACCGTCGCCCGCCACGGCGGCTTCGTCAACAAGTTCCAGGGCGATGCCGCGCTGGCCATCTTCGGCGCACCCATCGAACATCCGGACGCCTCCGGTGGCGCGCTGGCGGCCGCCCGGGAGCTGCACGACGAACTCCTCCCGGTGATCGGCGTGGCCGAGTTCGGCATCGGGGTGTCGTCCGGCCGGGCCATCGCCGGCCATATCGGCGCGCAGGCCCGCTTCGAGTACACCGTGATCGGCGACCCGGTCAACGAGGCCGCGCGGCTGACCGAGCTCGCCAAACTCGAGGCCGGCCACGTGCTGGCGTCGGCGATCGCGGTCAGCGGCGCCCTGGACGCCGAAGCCCTGTGCTGGGACGTCGGCGAGGTCGTCGAGCTACGCGGTCGGGCCGCGCCCACTCAGCTGGCCCGGCCGTTGAATCTGGCTGCGCCCGCGGAGGTTTCGAATCCGCGACCCATTGCCCAAGAAGTATCCAGCGAAATTATGTGATCGCCGCCGGCGCTAACTGCGCTTGGCGGCCTTTTTCGCCGGGGCTTTGCGCGTGGCCTTCTTCGCGGGCCGTTTCACCGGACCCCGGGCCCGCCGATCGGCCAGCAACTCGGCGGCGCGCTCGTCGGTGATCGACAGCACGTCGTCGCCCTTGCGCAGGCTGGCGTTGGTCTCGCCGTCGGTGACATACGGCCCAAATCGGCCGTCCTTCACCACCATTGGCTTGCCTGACACTGGATCATTGCCCAGCTCGCGCAATGGAGGCGCCGAAGCAGCTTGCCGGCCACGGCGTTTCGGCTCGGCGTAGATCTTCAGCGCCTCGTCGAGCGTGATCGTAAACATCTGCTCCTCGGTCGCCAGCGAACGAGAATCCGTGCCGCGCTTCAAGTATGGGCCGTAGCGCCCGTTCTGCGCGGTGATTTCCTCGCCGGACGCAGGGTCGGCACCCACCACCCGGGGCAGCGACAGCAGCCTCAACGCGTCTTCGAGCGTGACGGTCTGCAGATCCATGGTGCGCAGCAGTGAGCCGGTGCGAGGCTTGGGGCCGGTGGGCTTCTTACCCTTCTTCGCCGGGGCCGCGTCACCGTCCTCCGGGGGCGGCTCGGGCAGGACCTCGGTCACATACGGCCCGTAACGGCCGTCCTTGGCCACGATTTCGTGGCCAGACTCGGGATCCACACCCAGCGAGCGACCCTCTTGCGGGGTGGCGAAAAGCTCTTCGGCGACCTCGAGGGTCAGCTCGTCGGGAGTCAGCGAGTCGTTGAGGTTGGCACGTTGCGGCTTTGTCTCCCCGTCGTCGCCGACAACGGGGCGCTCGAGATACGGTCCGTTCTTGCCCACCCGGACGTAGACGGGACGGCCCTGCTCATCGTCAAACAGCTTGATGGAGTTGACTTCTCGGGCATCAATGCCCTCGAGGTTGACGCCGACGAGCTTCTTGAGCCCACCGGAGCGTGCCACCGAATCCTGCACGCCGTGGTCGCCGCCGAAGTAGAAGTTGTTGAGCCAGTTGGTGCGTTGCTCGTTGCCGGATGCGATCGCGTCGAGCTCGTCTTCCATCGCCGCGGTGAAGTCGTAGTCGACGAGCCGGCCGAAATGCTGCTCCAGCAGCCCGGTGACGGCGAACGCAACCCACGAGGGCACCAGCGCGCTGCCCTTCTTGTGCACGTAGCCGCGGTCCTGGATGGTCTTGATGATCGACGTGTACGTCGACGGGCGGCCGATGCCCAGCTCCTCGAGGGTTTTTATCAACGACGCCTCGGTGAAGCGGGCCGGCGGGTTGGTGGCGTGGCCGTCGGGAGTGAGCTCGAGGGCGGCCAGCCGCTGTCCCTCGGTGAGTTGGGGCAGCCGGCGCTCGGCGTCGTCGGCCTCGCCGCCGGCCAATTCGTCCACGGTTTCCACGTAGGCCTTCAGGAAGCCGGCGAAGGTGATGGTGCGACCGCTGGCCGAGAACACCACCTCTGTTGGGGTCTGCGACCCCGTTGACAGGCCGTTGATCCGCAGGCTCAGCGTCGTACCGCGCGCGTCCGCCATCTGCGAGGCCACGGTGCGCTGCCAGATCAACTCGTAGAGGCGGAACTCGTCGCCGTCGAGTTCACGGCGCACCGCGTCCGGTGTCGCGAACGTTTCACCCGCCGGCCGGATCGCCTCGTGCGCCTCCTGAGCGTTCTTCACCTTCCGGGTGTACTGCCGCGGCGACGGGGACACGTACTCGTCGCCGTAAAGCTGACGCGCCTGATTGCGCGCCGCGTTGATCGCCGACTGCGACAGCGTCGTCGAGTCGGTACGCATATAGGTGATGTAGCCGTTTTCGTAGAGCCGCTGGGCGATGCTCATCGTCCGCTCCGACGAGAAGCGCAGCTTGCGGCCGGCCTCCTGCTGCAGCGTCGACGTCATGAACGGCGCGTAGGGACGCCGGGTGTAGGGCTTCTCCTCGACCGAGGCCACGGACAGCTGCGCGCCACGCAAACCGCTGGCCAGCTCCGTCGCTACCGCTTCGTCGAGCACGGTCACTTCATCGGCCTTGCGCAGCTTGCCCAGCGAGTCGAAATCACGGCCGGTGGCGACCCGCAATCCGCCTACCGAGGTCAGGCGAGCGATGAAGGTGGGCGGCTGGGCGTTCGGGTCGGACACGCTGGCGTCCAGCTGGGCAACGATGTCCCAGTACGAGGCGCTGCGGAACGCCATGCGGTCGCGTTCGCGCTGCACGATGATGCGGGTGGCCACGGACTGCACCCGGCCCGCCGACAGCCTGGGCGCGACCTTCTTCCACAGCACCGGACTGACCTCGTAGCCGTACAGCCGGTCCAGGATGCGACGGGTTTCCTGCGCGTCGACCAGGTCGATGTCGAGGTCGCGGGGGTTTTGCGCGGCCTCGAGGATGGCCGGCTCGGTGATCTCGTGGAACACCATCCGCTTGACCGGGATGCGCGGCTTCAGCGTTTCCATCAGGTGCCAGGCGATGGCCTCGCCCTCGCGGTCACCATCCGTGGCCAGATAGAGCTCGTCGACGTCCTTGAGCAGGCCCTTGAGCTCGGTGACCGTACTCTTCTTCTCCGGGCTGATGATGTAGAGCGGTTCGAAGTCCGCGTCCACGTTGACCCCGAGCCGGGCCCAGGGCTCCGACTTGAACTTGGCGGGCACGTCGGCGGCGGCTCTGGGCAGGTCACGGATGTGCCCTCGCGACGACTCAACGATGTAGGCGGAGCCCAGGTAGCCCGCGAGTTTGCGCGCTTTCGTCGGCGACTCGACGATGACAAGTCGCCTCGGGCTGCCATTGCCGCTGCTGTCGCGGCCTACTGTCGGGTCAGCCACCTGCGCTTACGCTCCATCTCTTCTCTCGGTCCCGGTTCGAGACCGCCCTGCAGGAAGAATGACAGGCAGACGTCTGAAATTCCGCTGAAATTCAGATACGCCGGCGTTCCTTCCCTTCGGGCACCTGACAATTTCGCACCCGGAGGTAGGCCGACGCAAACCGACTCCCCAAAAACGCAGATCCTAACGACGACCAGACCCGTGTGGCGGGTGCTGTCCCCGGCGCCCGGGCCGCCCGGCTAAACGCGGGGCCACAGCTCCAACGCCTCGTCGCCGTCAGGATGTTCCCCCACGTTCTCTACCAGCCGCGATAGCCTGCGGCGGCCGCTGATCCGTAGCGCGGGGCGCCCGCCGCGGGTGCCGATCAGGGTGGGCGCGATCCCGACCCGCATCAGGGCCGACGCCAGCGGCGAATGGGTGTCGGGCGCGTGGGGATCCAGGCCCAGCTGATAGTGGTCGCCCTCGGGAGTCCCGGCCGCAATGGTCCAGGCTCGCAACTCGCGCGGGCCGGGCAGCCAGCGCGGTGGCACCGTCTTGACCGCGCCGCGGGTCCACTCGGCGGCGATCGCGGTCAACGACGGGTCGACCGCGGTGCGCACCAGCGGCGTGTCTTCGTCGGTGCGGCCGATCTCGGGGACCAAGCCGGCCTCGGCGATCATCTCCGCCAGTGCCGAGGCACGCCAGAGCTGATCCACGACCACCGACAGCCGGGCCCCACGGGCCCCAGAGACGTCGGAGGCGCCCACCGTCACGATTTGGCCAGAGGCCGCCAGCACTCCGCACAGATCGGCGACCGCGGGGGGCACCGCCTCCGCTGTGAAGAAGGAAAGCTGGCTCACCACACCGACAGTAAGCCAGGTCTTCGATCCCCGCCTTAAGGCATTCGGCGCGGCGGCCGGCGTTGCGCGGCCGCCGCTTCCGGCCGGAGGTTGCGGAGGCGTGAATAGATAGTGAAAACCCCCCGGCGGAACCCGTTAAGCGGATTGCACGGGGGGTTTTCGTCAGAATCTGCTCGATTTAGACGGAGCGGACTCCGGTGGCCTGGGGGCCCTTAGGGCTGTGGCCGATCTCAAACTCGACCTTCTGATTTTCTTCGAGGGTGCGGAAGCCCGAACCCTGGATCTCCGTGTAGTGGACAAAAACATCCGCGGAACCATCTTCAGGGGCGATGAAACCGAACCCCTTCTCCGCGTTGAACCACTTCACAGTTCCCTGTGGCATTTCTCGATCTTTCCTTTTCTTCAAGGTGCGGAGCACCGCGTTTCGGTGCCCCGGGCCCGTTGTCACCGCCATACCTCACGGAGTCGTCGGAACTTCACCCGACCGTTAACCTCGCAGGAACCGCGGGTCGCAACGTCGATCCTGCGAAGTTTTGACACGAACACAGAAGCTACGACCGCAAACAGTCAACCATGTTCATCGCCTCGGCGACAGACTTGTGTCCCTGACTGATTCTTGGAGGGTGTGACATGGCGAGTTTCGGCGGCGACCTGCTCGCTGTCGCGCTCGCCGGTACCGCTGCGGACGAGCATCCGCTGCGCCACGTCGCGGAGCTGCCGGCCCGCAGCGGCCGGCCCCATGTTTGGCCGGAATGGGCCGAACCCGACGTCGTTGCGGCCTTTGCCGACCGCGGCATCAGCACGCCGTGGTCACACCAGGCACAGGCCGCCGAATTGGCCCACGCCGGCCGTCATGTCGTGATCAGCACCGGCACCGCCTCGGGCAAGTCACTGGCCTATCAACTGCCCGTGCTCAATGCGCTGGCGACGGACCCGTTGGCCCGGGTGCTATACCTGTCGCCGACGAAGGCCCTTGGTCACGACCAGCTGCGCACCGCGTACGCACTGACCTCCGCCGTGCCGAGACTGGCCTCTCCAGATTTCGCGGTCGCGCCCACCGCCTACGACGGCGACAGCCCCGGCGAGGTGCGCCGCTTCGCCCGTGAGCGCTCCCGCTGGCTGTTTTCCAACCCCGACATGATCCACTTGTCCATTTTGCGAAACCATCCGCGCTGGGCGGTCTTGCTGCGCGGCCTCCGATTCGTGATCGTCGACGAATGCCATTACTACCGTGGCGTTTTCGGCTCGAACGTCGCGATGGTGCTGCGCCGCCTGCTGCGGCTGTGCGCACGTTACTCGGCAGCGCCCACGGTGATTTTCGCCAGCGCGACGACGGATTCGCCGGGCACGACGGCTTCCGAACTCATCGGACTGCCCGTCGCGGAGGTCACCGAAGACGGCTCACCGCAGGGTGCGCGCACCGTGGCGTTGTGGGAGCCCGCGCTGCGCACCGACGTGACCGGCGAGCACGGCGCCCCGGTACGCCGTTCCGCCGGCGTCGAGGCGGCGCGGGTGATGGCGGACCTGATCGCCGAGGGAGCCCAGACACTGACATTCGTACGCTCCCGGCGGGCGGCCGAATTGACGGCGCTGGGCGCCCGGGCGCGCCTCGATGACGTCGCCGCGGACCTATCCCAGACGGTGGCGTCCTACCGGGCCGGTTATCTCGCCGAGGACCGCAACGCCCTGGAGCGCGCGCTGGCAGAGGGCCGATTGCGCGGTTTGGCCACCACCAACGCGTTGGAGTTGGGTGTCGACATCGCCGGGCTGGATGCGGTGGTGCTCGCCGGGTTTCCCGGGACGGTGGCGTCGTTCTGGCAGCAAGCCGGCCGTTCCGGGCGCCGCGGACAGGGCGCGCTGGTGGTGTTGATCGCGCGTGACGATCCGCTGGACACGTATCTGGTGCACAATCCCGCGGCACTCCTGGGTAAACCGGTCGAACGCGTGGTGATCGACCCCGCCAACCCGTACCTTCTCGGACCCCAACTACTCTGTGCCGCAACCGAATTGCCACTCGAGGAAGCGGAAGTGCGGGAGTTCGGCGCCGGGCAAGTGGCCGAGGGCCTGGTAGACGACGGGCTGCTGCGCCGGCGCAACGGCAAGTATTTCCCCGCGCCCGGCTTAGAACCGCATGGCGCGGTGGACATCCGGGGCTCGGCGGGCGGGCAGATCGTCATCGTCGAGACCGACACGGGCCGATTGCTGGGCGGTACCGGGGTCGGTCAGGCCCCCGCGTCGGTGCACCCGGGGGCGGTTTACCTGCATCAAGGCGACAGTTACGTCGTCGATTCGCTGGATATGGAGGGCGGAATCGCCTTCGTACACGCCGAGGATCCCGGCTACGCGACGTTCGCGCGCGAAATCACCGACATCCAGGTCACCGGCAGCGGCGAGCGATCGACTTTCGGTCCGGTGACCCTGGGGGTGGTGCCGGTCAGGGTCACCCACCAGGTCGTGGGCTACCTGCGCCGGCGCCTTTCCGGGGAGGTCATCGATTTCATCGAGCTGGACATGCCCGAACAAGTCCTCGACACTACCGCGGTCATGTACACGATCACGCCGGAGGCGTTGGCACGCAACGGGATCGACGCGCCGCGGATTCCCGGCTCGTTGCACGCGGCCGAACATGCCGCCATTGGGCTGCTGCCGTTGGTGGCCAGCTGCGACCGCGGTGACATCGGCGGCATGTCCACCGCGCTCGGTCCGCTGGGCAAGCCCAGCGTTTTCGTCTACGACGGGTACCCGGGCGGGGCGGGGTTCGCCGAACGCGGTTTTCGGCAGGCACGGACCTGGTTGAGTGCGACGGCGGCAGCCATCGAAGCGTGCGAATGCCCGATGGGTTGTCCGTCCTGCGTGCAGTCCCCCAAATGCGGCAACGGCAACGACCCGTTGGACAAGGCGGGAGCTGTGCTGGTGCTGCGACTCGTCCTTGCCGAGTTGCCGTAGAGATCGCGCTGAGCAACCCTGCGGACGGCGACCGACCCCTCGACGGTCGACCTCCACGGATTCGCGTACAACAACCGCCGAATGCGTTTCCTCGCTACTGAAGATACGCCAGCGTGTTGTCTCAAAGCGCGACCATCGGCCGGTGCAGAAAACTACCAAGGCTGTGTTCTGGTTTGCAAACTTATCAGTAACCCAGCGGCGGCGAAGTCGATTCGCGGGATCATCGGCAAGGTGTTGCGCGCAGCTTTGCTGGCGCGACGACGGCGCGCCCGGAGAACCACGCCGGGCTCTCGGCGCACTAAAATCGATCGCATGGCCCACGACTGGTTGCTCGTGGAGACACTGGGGGACGAGCCCGCCGTGGTAGCGCAAGGGCGGCAACTCAAGAACCTTGTCCCGATCACGACCTTCCTCCGCCGCAGTCCCCATCTCGCCGCTGTCCGCACCGCGATAGGCGAGTCGATGCAGACCGGCCAGGGCCTGACCAGCATCACCCCGAAGCGCGACCGGGTCATCCGCACCGAACCGGTGGTGATGTCCGACGGATTCATCCACGGTGTGCACGTCTGGACCGGACCCGCCGACATCGAGCCACCGGAGCTACCCACCGCCGGCCCACTGAAGTGGGACCTGACCCTGGGCGTGGCCACCGACACCCGCGAGTCACTCGCCATCAGCGGTAAGAATCCCGACGTCGAAGTCACCTTCGGCCGAGCGTTTGCCGAGGATCTTCCGTCGCGCGAACTCAATCCGAACGAAACCAAGGTGCTGGCCATGGCCGTCAAAGCCAAGCCAGGGCTAACACTGTGCAGCACTTGGGATCTCACCGATTGGCAAGGGACACCCATCCGGATAGGGTTCGTTGGCCGCAGCGCGATGGAGCCCGGACCGGACGGACGGGATCACCTCGTCGCGCGGGCGATGAACTGGCGCACCGAACTCAAGGGCCCGGTGGTCTCCACCGATGACCTGGCGCTGCGAATCCTCAACGGACTGCGGCAGGCTGGAGTACACCGAGCACTTGTCGACCTCAAGAACTGGACGCTGCTGAAATGGCTCGACGAGCCCTGCGACTTCTACGACTGGCGGGGCGCCGACAAGGACAGGCCGCACGTCCATCCCGATGACGCGCCCCAGATGTCGGCCATGACCAAGGAATTCAGCAAAGGGACAACCAGCCGCATGCTCCGGATGCGCGGCTTCGACGGCGATTGGGTCCCCGTGCACGTGACAGCCAACCGGGTCGAACTCGAACCCGATACCTTCGTCGGGCTGGTCTCCCTGCGCCTGCCCAGCGACGACGAGCTCGCCGGCGTCGGCATGCCAAAAGCCGCGGACGACAACGGCTGATCAGGCCGCGTCGGCCGGGCCGGCCCGCGCGGCGGCTTGAGCGACCCCGGCAAACACCACCGCCACGCGGACGGTGACGACGACGTCGAGATCGTCCACCCGGCATCCGACGTCCTCGACCCGCATCGCGCGGGCTACCGCACCGGCCCGGGCGCAGGCCGCCTCCGCTCCGGAGGGCAACCGGGCCGCGGCGGCCAACGCGGCAAGATCGGCAACCGCCTGCGCGCGATGGCGTGCCACCACCGCCGCGCCGACGTAGGCGCAGGCGCCCGCAACGCACAGCAGCACCGCAACCATGGCTGCCGCGAGCACTGTCGCCGAGCCGCGGTCATCCCGACGGCTCCGTCGCCGAGACCGCCTTGGCGCTAATGTCCAACGCGGGCAGAATCTTTGAGCGCGCGGCGACCGTAGCGACCAGGAATTCGCCGTCGCGGCGCACCTGCACGCGCGCTCCGGCCGGCGCGATTCGGCGCGCCACGTCGACCGCCGAGCGTTCGTCACCACGCGCGGCCAACCGGGCGGCCTCGCGGGCCGCATCGACACAGCGCACCTGCATCGACACTGCCGTGACCCCGGCCAGGCAAAGCACCAGCACCACCACCAGCGCGGCGATCGCCAATGCCGCTTCCACGGTGCTCGAGCCGGCACAACCGGCTAGACCTTGGTGTTGAGTGCGCGACCGATGATGTTGGTCAACGCCGACACGATCGAGTCGCCGGTGACGACGGTGTAGAGGATCGCGCCGAAGGCGGCCGCGGCGATGGTGCCGATGGCGTATTCGACTGTAGACATCCCCGATTCGTCCGTGGCCAGGACCGTCAACCGCGCCATCAATACGCGAAACATGTTGATCACCAATGTGTCCTCTCTGTTGTGGTCTCGGCTCGCCCTTCACAGCAATCCTGACTGCAGGACATCTCCGGCCAGCCCCGCCACCACCGGGACAATGCCCAGGCAGACAAAGGCCGGCAGGAAGCACAGCCCGAGCGGCCCGGCGATCAGTACGCCCGCCCGCTCGGCAGCCGCCGCCGCGGCGTGCGCGGCATCGCGTCGAGACTGGTCGGCCAGTTCGGCGAGGCCGCCGGCCAGCGCCGCACCCGACGACGCCGACCGCCGCGCCAGGCGCAGTAGCGCATCGGTGGGCACGTCAACCGTCTTCTCCGGCGAGATCGACCACGCGACAGCGGGATCGGCGCCCAGCGCCAGTAGGTCAGCAGCCCGGCGCAACACCCGGGCCAGCTTCGGCGGCGCGGACGCGGCGGTCACGGCCGCCGCCGTCGACACCGCCATACCGGCCGCCAGGCACACGGCCAGCACGTCGAAGCTCGATGCGACGGCCAGCGGGTCCGGCCCGCGATCCGAAACGTCGGGCAACCCGGGCGGCAGCCGTTGCGTGGGAAGCGTTGTGCCGGCCCGCGCCCGCACCAGCGACGGACCGGGTCCGATCAACAACGCCAGGGCCAGCAATACCGCCGCGGCGCTCATGCCACGGCTCCCGCACGCCGGATGATCCGGTCGGACCACAGCAGGCCGCCGCACGCCAGCAGCGACCCGACCACCAAGAGCCACCCGCCGGCGTGCCCACTCAGCAAGAAGCTCAACGGGCGAGCACCGATCAGTTGGCCCAGCAAAACTCCCAGCACCGGCAGGCCTGCCAGTATTGTCGCGGTGGCCCGCGCCCCGGCCATGCCCGAGTCAACTCGCGCCGAGAATTGTTGGTGCTCAACGATATCGCGTTGTGCGGTACGCATCAGAGTCGCGATCGCGAGCCCGTGATCGCTGGCGAGCTGCCAGCACACGGCCAGTCGATGCCAGTGCGTGGGCTGGGCCGACGAGCGGGCCGCGGCGCGCAAGCCCGCCGAAACATCTGCACCCAATCGCGCCCGGGCCGCGACCGCACGCAGCGATATGGCAACCGCGCCAACGGTTTCGTCGGCAGCCACACTGAACGCTTGCACCGGATGTGAGCCCACTCGGAGCTCTCCGACCACCACATCGAGGGCGGCTTCCAACGTCCGGCTCTCCTCGGTGGCGCGCCGGACGTGACGACGCCGGTGGTAACGCAAGATCGCCGTGGCGGTCACCATTGCAGCGGCTATCGCCGTCGTCAGCGGCAGCACCGTCGCGGCCGCAACAGCGGCGCACGCGGCGAGGTAGCCGGCCCCGCGGGCGCCAACCAGGATTCGTCGGCGCGCTGGCGTCGCAGCGCCGAGTCGCCGCCGCGGCGACGACGGAAAGACCAACAGCGCCGATGCCAATAGCAAGGCAGCAGGCGCGAGACCGTTCATGCCGGCAACCGGCTTCGCAGCACGCGATGCAGCTCATCCGCATCGTCGGTCAGCCCCTGGTCGGCATGCCACGCCGTCACTGCCCGGACTCGCCCGTCGACGGGGCGCAGCACCGAGATCTCCGCGAGCCGGCGCCGGCCTCGCCGGTCCCGGGCGACGTGCAGCAGCACCTGCACCGCGGCGGCGAGCTGGCTGTGCAGCGCGGCGCGGTCCAGACCGCCGAGCGCACCCAGCGCCTCCAGCCGGGCGGGGACCTCGCCGGGATTGTTGGCATGAACCGTGCCCGCCCCGCCGTCGTGGCCGGTATTCAGCGCCGCGAGCAGGTCGACCACTTCGGCGCCCCTGACCTCACCGACCACGATGCGGTCGGGCCGCATGCGCAGTGCTTGCCGGACCAGTTGACGCACCGGAACCTCGCCCACGCCTTCGACATTGGCGCGTCTGGCGACCAGCTTGACCAGATGGGGATGCCGGGGCGCCAACTCGGCGGCATCCTCGACGCACACGATCCGCTCGGTCGGCGATACCGCACCCAGCATGGCCGCCAGCAACGTCGTTTTCCCGGCGCCGGTACCACCACACACCAGGAACGCCAACCGGGCCGCGATGATGTCGGCCACGAGTGTGGCAGCCCGAGGGGCGATCGCACCCGCCGCGGTCAGCGCCGCCAGATCCTGCGTGGCCGGCCGCAAGACCCGCAGCGACAAACAGGTGCCGCCGGCAGCCACGGGCGGCAGGACCGCGTGCAACCGCACGGCGAAGCCGCCGGCGCCGATACCGGTCAGCTGGCCGTCGACCCAGGGCTGCGCATCATCGAGACGGCGGCCGGCGGCCAACGCCAGTCGCTGCGCCAACCGCCGCACTGCCGCCTCGTCGGCAAACCGGATGTGGCTGCGTCGCAAACCGTTTCCCGCGTCAACCCACACCGCGTCCGGCGCGGTGACCAGGACGTCGGTCGTGCCGTCGGCGCACAGCAGCGGTTCGAGGATGCCGGCGCCGGTCAGTTCGGTCTGTAGCACCCGAAGGTTGGCCAGGACCTCGGTATCGCCGAGCATCCCGCCGGATTCGGCCCGAATCGCGGCGGCCACCACGCTGGGCCTCAAAGAAGAACCCAGCGGGGCCGATTCGGCGGCCAGCCGCTCGCGCACCCGTTCAATCAGCGAGCCGGTCACGCCGCCCTGGCCTTCGGCCCGGATCCCGCGCGCGGCAGTACGGCGAGCACCCGGCGAGCCGCCGCCGTCAGCGCGGATCGCCGGCCCAGGCGCAGACCACCGTGTTCCAGCTGCTCGGCCAGTTGCGGCTGCGCCCTCATCGACGCCAGCAACGGCAATCCGGCGATGTCAGCGACTTCGGCCGCCCGCAATCCGCCCGGCGACGGACCCCGCGCGACCAACCCGAGGTTGGGATTGATCGCGGCCAGCACCGGCGTCATCGCCGCGGTCGCCGCACACGCCCGCACATCGCACGGGCTGACGACAACGACCAGGTCGGCGGCATCCAGCGCGGCTTGGGTGGCGTCGCTCAGCCGACGAGGCAGATCGCACACGACGGTGACTCCCCCGCGGCGGCCCGCGTCGATGAGCGCGTCTACCGGCGCCGCGTCCGGCTCGTAGCCGCGCCGCGTGCCGGACAGCAAGCTGATGCCGTCCAGGCGCGGCAGCGCATCCCGCACGGCCGACCAGGTGAGGCGTCCGCCCTGCAGAGCCAGGTCGGGCCAGCGTAAACCCGGTGTGGCCTCACCGCCGAGCAACAGATCGAGGCCGCCGCCCCAGGGATCGAGATCGACTAACAACGCGTCGGGCGCGGCCCGCGCCACTGCGGCCGCGAACAATGACGCGCCGGCCCCGCCACAACCCCCGATCACCGCGACGACCTCGCCGCGCAACCCGTCGTCCCGGATCGATTCGGCGGATTCGGCGAGCTCGCGGATCAATTCGTGTTCCTGCTCGGGCAGGCTCAGCACGTGCTGAGCGCCGACCGCAACGGCGGCAGTCCAGGTGGCAGTCGCGGGTTCGGCGGTGCTCAGCACGCTGACGTGAGCACGGCGCGGCAGACCGGCACGCCCACAGCGATCCGCGGCCGCCGCGTCGAGTACCACCGCCGCGGCCGCCGACCAGGTTTTCCGACCCACCGCCGAACCGCCAGCGTGCACCACTCGAACACCCACCGCGGCGGCCACCCGGTCCACCTCGTTACGCAAGTTCGCGTCGGCCAGCACCGCCAATACGCCCGCGGTACGCCTCGCTTCGGTGCCGGTCGTGACAGTCACCCCACCACCGTGCGGGCAGCAGAGGATGGGACACCAGTCCCAAAGCCGGATTTGTGGAGAGAGACGCAAGTGTGCACAAAGGCTTCGGGTCAGTGCTTGTCGAGGCTATGGATAACACCGTGCCCGCAACGCGCCAGTGGCTGTGCCGGATGGTCTGAATACCGGGAAAATTACCCCAGAAAAGGGACGACCCCCGCCAGGGGGGGAGGAGGCGGAGGTCGTCGTGTATCAGCCCCGGGGGGTCGGGCTGATACACCCTCGGCTCAGGCCGAGTAATGCTTACTATACACACGACAGTGGGGAAGGACGCAAGTAGCGGTTTTATTCGAATAAACAGATTGAGCCGCAAAAACACCGTTGGCCTCGCCTGTTACCCGCTGGTCGGTGCTCAATTCGCCGGCACCCCCCGACTCACCGACTGACCGACCTATGCTGGGTCGGTGACCGTCTCCGACCCGGACGCGCACCAGCAAACCTCGGTGCAGACAGCCGTAACCGGCCCTCCGCACGCCCGGACCGCCGCCTTTTTCGACCTGGATAAGACGATCATCGCCAAGTCCAGCACCCTGGCGTTCAGCAAACCGTTCTTCGACCAGGGACTGCTCAACCGCCGGGCCGTGCTGAAGTCCAGCTACGCCCAATTCATCTTTCTGCTCTCTGGTGCCGATCATGACCAGATGGACCGGATGCGCACCCACTTGGCCAACATGTGCACCGGTTGGGACGTTGCTCAGATCAAGTCGATCGTCAACGAAACGCTGCACGACATCGTGACTCCGCTGGTGTTCGCCGAGGCCGCGGACCTCATCGCCGCGCACAAATTGTGCGGCCGCGACGTCGTCGTGGTGTCGGCATCCGGCGAGGAAATCGTCGCGCCGATCGCCCGCGCACTCGGCGCCACCCATGCGATGGCGACCCGGATGGTCGTCGAGGATGGCAAGTACACCGGTGAGGTCGCCTTCTACTGCTACGGCGAAGGCAAGGTCCAAGCGATCCGGGAGCTGGCCGCCCGCGAGGGCTATCCGCTGGAACACTGCTACGCCTATTCGGACTCGATCACCGATCTGCCGATGCTCGAGTCCGTCGGACATCCCAGCGTGGTCAACCCCGACCGCGGGTTGCGCAAGGAAGCGACCGAACGCGGTTGGCCCGTTTTGAATTTCTCCCGGCCGATCTCGCTGCGGGACCGAATTCCGGCGCCGTCGGGAGCCGCGATCGCCACCACTGCCGCGGTGAGCATCACCGCGCTGGCCGCCGGCGCGGTGACCTACTCGCTGCTGCGCCGCTTCGCGATCTAGCCGATCTAGCCGCGGCGACAAGCGCTAGCAAACACGTCACGCGTCCCATTCGGTGGCGCTTTGCAACATTCGCAGAATTGGGCCTTGCTGTGCTAAGGGTCTAGGGGTACAAAGGAACCACGGAAGCCCGGTGAGGCCTAGGTCGATCCGGAAGAGAAGGTTCGATCTCCTGATCCGGGCGCCCAGCACGGTACTCGGCACCCACGCGGAGTCATAGCCGCGATAATGGCAGAAGTGTTGCGGGCCTGCGTAATTGCGAAAAGCAGATAAGTATTAACAACTCCTTGGGTGGGGTTGTAGCTTGAAGCGTCGCAAGATCGCCGAGGCCACCCACGCAGCCCCACAGATGCACGCTTGGTAACCGAGTTTCGTGCTAGCGGGCGGCGCACCGAATATTTCGGAACGCCGCCCGCTCTGCATGTCTGGACCGCTTTCGCGGGCGCCGCTCAGCTCTTGCCCGGCAACGACTCGGCGATCGACAGTGCCTCTTGCGCGCCGGCCTGCATCGCCCGGCAGCACAGCACCAACCAGGCCCCGACGCCGGCGGGCGTGCCTTCGGCGAAACCGCTTGCGGCAGCACGATAGTCCCCGGGTTTGCGCATCCAGCTCACCTCGGGGACCCCCAGCCCGTGCGGATCCAGCCCGCTGGCGACGGTCACCAATCGAGACACCGCGCGCGCCACGACGCCATCCGCGCTGCCAAACGGCCTGAGCGTCAGCAGTTCTCCGTGCGCGACCGCGGCGACCACCGGCCCCGGCACCTGTGTGCGACCGGCCACCAACTCACCGAGCAGCTCGAGACGCGGCCCGATCTCGGGGTCGGCCCGCGGCCGGCCGAGTTGGTCGTCATCGACCTGGTCGGCCGCCGCGAGCATGTGCAGCCGGGCCAGCGCCTGCAACGGAGCGCGGCGCCAAATGCCGACCAACGCGCCACCACCGCCCTCCAGCGCCTGGGCCACTCGCAGCGCTCCGCCGAACACCGGATCGCTGACGCCCGAGCTGTCCGCCAGGTCCTCGAACCGCACCGGGCCGCCATCGAGCACCGACGAAGCGCGCGCCGCCCGCAACGCAGCCTCGGCGGCCGTTACCGGCCAGCCCCGCAGATTTGCCCGATGACGGTGCGCGCGGCCCAGCGCGTCGCGGGCCCGGTCACTGGCCTCGGCGACGCCGGGAAGCTCCATCAGCGGGGCCAGCGGGTCTGCCGTCACAGGTTGCCAACCTATCGGGGCGGTGTGAACGCACCGGGAATGGCCTCCAGCAATTGGCGCGTGTACTCGTGGCGGGGCCTGGTGAACAGCTGCTCGGTGGTGGCCTGCTCCACGACCCGTCCGGCGCGCATCACCAGCACGTCGTCGGCGATCTGCCGGATGACCGCCAGGTCGTGGCTGATGAAAAGGTAGGCAAGACCCAATTCGGACTGCAGCGCGGCCAACAGGTCCAGAATCTGCGCCTGCACCAGCACGTCGAGCGCCGATACCGCCTCATCACACACCAGCACCTCGGGCCGCAGCGCCAACGCCCGTGCGATCGCGACCCGTTGCCGTTGACCGCCCGAGAGCTCGCGGGGCAACCTGCCGAGCACCGACGACGGCAAGGCCACCTGGTCGACGAGCTCGCGCACCGTTTTCTCGCGTTGCTTGCGGTCGCCGACCCGGTGGATGCGCAACGGTTCCTCGATCGCGCGGAACACCGAGTACATCGGATCCAGGCTGCTGTAGGGATTCTGGAACACCGGCTGCACGCGCCGCCGAAAGGCCATCATCGCGTCCCGCTGCAGCGCGTCGGAGATCTGAATACCATCGAAAACGACTGTGCCCGAGGTGGGTTGGAGCAGACCCAACGCCATCCGCGCCACCGTCGATTTCCCCGAACCCGACTCGCCGACAATGGCCAGAGTGCTGGCTCTGCGCAGCCGGAAGGACACCGCGTCGACGGCGCGGAACTGAGCCCGCCGCCATGGTGCGCCCTGCGATTCCCGGTAGACCTTGGTCAGGCCCGAGGCGACGAGGATGTCTTCGGCGGCCGGTGCCGGCCGTACCCCCGCCGGACTCCGGACCGTCAACGACGGAGCCGCGGCCACCAAACGCCGGGTGTACTCGTGTTGCGGGTCCCGCAGGATCGACTGTGCGGCACCGGATTCCACCACCATCCCACGGTTCACGACGACCACCCGCTCCGCCCGTTCGGCGGCCAGCGCCAGATCGTGAGTGATCAGCAGCAGCGCGGTGCCCAGTTCGTCGGTGAGGCGCTGCAAGTGGTCGAGCACCTGCCGTTGCACCGTGACGTCCAGAGCCGACGTCGGCTCATCGGCGATCAGCAGCTGCGGATGGCCCGCCAGCCCGATGGCGATCAGCGCACGTTGACACATGCCGCCGGACAACTGGTGCGGATACTTGCCTGCTTGCTTTTCCGGATCCGGCATACCGGCCTGAGCGAGCAGCTCTACCGCCCGCCGACGCGCCTGACGACCATCGGTGTTGGCCCGCAATGCTTCTGAGATCTGAAAGCCGACCTTCCAAACAGGGTTGAGGTTGGTCATCGGGTCTTGGGGTACGTAGCCGATGCGACGGCCCCGGATCGAGCGGAGCAGCCGGGTGTCAGTCTCGCGATCGGCCGAGGCGATGTCGAGACCGTCAAAAGTGATGCGGCCCGCCGTAATTCGTCCCCCGGGTGCGAGCAGACCAAGGACCGCGGCGGCCGTGGTGGATTTTCCCGATCCCGATTCACCGACCACGGCGACGGTCTGCCCCCGCATAACGCTGAGATCTACCCCACACACTGCGGGGGCGTGGTCGCCGAATCTGACTTCCAGGCCCTCGACCGACAGCAGCGGCGATTCCGCGAGGCTCATGGGCACCGCTCTCTCCCGCAACCGGGAGGTGCCCCCACTGCATCGTCGCCGGTGCGGTTCATGCCCGCTGCGCCCGTGACGCCGGATCCAGAGCGTCACGCAAAGCGTCACCCATCATCATGAACGCCAGCACCGTAATCGCCAGTGCGCCGGCGGGATAGAACAAGATCGGTGAGCCGGCGCGTAGCCGTGTCTGTGCGAGGTTGATGTCACCGCCCCACGACACCACGGAAGTGGGCAGCCCGACGCCGAGGTAGGACAACGTGGCCTCGGTGACGATGAAGGCGCCGAGCGCAATGGTGGACATCGCGATGACCGGACCAACGGCGTTGGGCAAGGCGTGTCGCAGCAGCGTCTGAAACCTGCTCAACCCCAGCGCTTTAGCCGCGAGTACGTAGTCGCTGGCCCGGACCTCCAGCACCGCGCCACGAGCGATCCTGGCCACCTGCGGCCAGCCGAACAGCGCCAGGATGGCGATCACCGTCCACACCGTGCGGTGGTGCAGGACCTGCATGAGCACGATCGCGGCCAGCAGCAACGGCAGGCCGAAGAACACGTCGGTGATCCGCGAGACCACCGCGTCGGCCCAGCCCCCGTAGAAGCCGGCCAGCGCGCCGACCGCCCCGCCGACGACGAATACCAGCAGCGTGGCACCCAGCCCGACCGTCACCGAGGCCCGCGCCCCATAGACGGTGCGCGTGTAGATGTCGTGGCCCTGCAGGTCGGTGCCGAACCAGTGCGCCGTCGAGGGGCCGACCAGACTTTGGCTGGGGTCGGCGTAGCTCGGATCGGCGTGGGTGAACAGCGCCGGAAACAGCGCGACGAGAAGGATCAGCAGGATCAGCAGCGCGGCGACGACGAACTTCGGCCGGCGGTGCAGCCGGCGCCAGGCCTCGCCCCAGAAGCCGGAGTGCTCAGCCATAGCGGATCCTCGGGTCCAGAGCCGCGTAGAGCAGGTCGACCAGCAGGTTGGTGATCAGATAGATCAGCACCAGCACGGTCACTATCGACACCACGGTCGGCGCCTCCTGCCGGGTGACGGCCTGATAGAGCACGCCACCGACGCCGTGGATGTTGAAGATGCCTTCGGTCACGATGGCTCCGCCCATCAGCGCACCGAGATCGGCACCCAGGAACGTCACCACCGGGATCAGTGAGTTGCGCAGGATGTGCACGGTCACTACCCGGGGCCGCGACAACCCTTTCGCGGTGGCGGTGCGGACATAGTCGGCATGCGCATTAGCCGCGACCGCCGATCGGGTCAACCGCACCACGTAGGCGAATGACACTGAGCCCAAAACTATTCCGGGCAACAGCAGGCGTGCGAACGTCGCCCGTTCGCCTACCGTGACCGGCGCGATGCCCAGCCGGACCCCGAACACGAATTGGGCCAGAAAGCCCAGCACGAAGATCGGGATCGCGATGATGATCAGGCCGGTGATCAGCACGGTGGAATCGAATAGCCCGCCGGTGCGCAGGCCCGAGATCACACCGAACCCGACTCCCAGCACAGCTTCCACGACCAGCGCGATCAGCGCCAGCCGGATTGTGACCGGAAATGCATGTGCCAGAACCGAACTGACCGGCAACCCGGAATAGGCACGACCGAGGTCGCCGTGCAGAACGCCGCCGATGTAGCGCAGATATTGCAGGAGGAAGGGATCATCGAGGTGATAGCGCGCACGCAGCTGTGCGGCCACGGCCGGAGTCAGCGGTCGGTCTCCGGCGATCGCGGCGAGCGGGTCGCCGGGCAGCAGGAAGACCATGCCGTAAATCAGCAATGTGGCGCCCAGGAAGACGGGCACCATGACGGCGATTCTGCGCGCGATGTACCACCCCATGTCTTAGGCCTTGACGACATTCTCGTAGTCCGGCAGCCCGTTCCAGGTGGCCTTGACGTCATGGACCGCTGACGACCAGCCGATCACGGCGATGTAATACCACAACGGAACAGCGGGCATGTCGCGCAACAAGATTCGTTGCGCAACGTTGACGAGCACGTCGGCCCGCTGCAGGCTGGGTGCGGCCTCGGCGGCCGCCAGCCCGGCGTCGAACTCCCGGCTGGAGTACCCGACGTCATTGGATCCCGCACCGGTCGCGTACAGCGGGGCGAGGAACTCGATCATCGACGGGTAGTCGCCGATCCAGCCGGCGCGGAACGCGGTGTCGATGGTGCGGTTGGTGATCTGGGTGCGGAAGCCAGCGAAGGTGGGGTGCGGTGCGCCGACGGCGTCGATGCCCAGCACGTTCTTGATGCTGTTGGCCACCGCGTCCACCCACTCCTGATGCCCGCTGTCGGCGTTGTACGCGATGGCGTACCGCCCGCTCCACGGTGAGATCGCGTTGGCCTGCCCCCAGAGTTGCCGTGCCCGTTCGGGGTTGAAGTCCAACGCGTCGTTGCCCGGGATGTTCGGGTCGAATCCCGGAAGGGATCGGGCGGTGAAATCGCGCGCCGGGCTGCGGGTGCCGTTGAAGATCTGCTGACAGATCTGCGGGCGATTGATGGCCGCCGACAGCGCCAACCGCCGCAGCCGGCCTTCTTCACCCCCGAAATGCGGCAACCGCAGTGGCGTGTCGAGCGATTGGCTGACCGCGACGGGCCCACTGGCGGCGTTGCCGCCCAGGTCGCGCTTATAAATCGTCAGTGCGCTGGACGGAATCGTGTCCAGGACATCGAGATTGCCGGACAGTAGATCGGCGTAAGCGGTATCCAGGTTGCCGTAGAACTCGAACCTCAGGCCCTTGTTGTGGGGTTTTCGGTTGCCGTGGTAATCGGGGTTCGGTTTCAAGTCGACCTTCACGTTGTGCTCCCAGGCCGGGCCGTCTGGGCTGTCGGCAAGCTGGTAGGGCCCGTTGCCGATCGGATTGCGGCCGAATGCCGACATGTCGCGAAATGCCTTGTCCGGCAAGGGGTAGAACGCGTTGTGGCCGAGCCGCAAGGTGAAATCGACCGTCGGCACCCGCAGGCGAACGGTGAATTCCAGATCGTTGACGACCTGCAACCCGGACATCGTGGTCGGCTTGCCTTCGCCCGGCGCACCGGCGACGTCGTCGAATCCGAGGATCGGGCTGAAAAAGTCCTGCTGCAGTTGGGCGTTGGCGCTCAACGCTCCGTAGTTCCACGCGTCGACGAATGAGTGGGCTGTCACCGGCGAGCCGTCGGTGAACTTCCAGCCCGGTTTGAGGATGATCCGGTAGTTGACGTTGTCGGTGGTCTCGATCGACTGTGCCACCTCCGGCGATGGTTTGCCGTCGGCATCGTAGGACACCAAGCCGGCGAAGAGCCGATCCAGGATCCGCCCCCCGAGGCTGTCGTTGGTGCCGGTCGGGATCAGTGGGTTGGGCGGTTCGCCCCCGTTCACCACCACCAGTTCAGGACTCAGCACGCCCCCTCCGCAGCCGGACAGCGACGCGACCGTCAACGCGATGACGGCAGCGACAGCCGGCCAGGCCCGCATCCAACGCATGACAGCGACCCTAGGGCCTGCGGCGGCGTCGACCGTGGAAGGACTGGCTGTGCAGCGCCGGTGAAGTGCGGCAGCCACCCGACAACCTAGGATTTGGCCATGGGGGTCACGGTTCTCGCTGCGGGCGGCGCCGCCTACGTGGCGGGCGAGTTGGCCTTCGCGCTGGGCGTTCCCCTGATCGGATTGACTTGTCTGCTGATCGGCCTACGGGAGCGCTCCCGCAGCCGTAAGCGACCGCGTCCCGGCTATCCGTATCCGCCGGGGCCGCCGCCGGGATATCTGGGCCCCTATCCCGGACATCCCTATGCCGGTTATCCGCCCCGTGCCGCGCCGCCGCCGCGCGCGAGCGGGTCGTCCACGACCTTGATCGCGATCGGCGCGGTTGTCCTGGTGTTGGGACTCGTCGGAGACTTCGCCAGCGCCGCGTCGGGGCTGGCCAAGAAATCCGGCACCCGCACCGAACCGCAAGCGGAGCCGCAAATGGGCCAATGCTTCACCGAATTCGATCTGCGGTTGGAGTTTCACAACCGATCACCCACCGACTGCGCCGACCCGAACGCGACGTACCAACTCGTCGCCCGGGGCGGACCGACAGCGACATGTCCCGACGGCCGGCGGGAAGACTCGGTCTATGAGGTATTCAGCAACGAGTCCTCCACACTCTGCTTTGCCGCCAACCTGAAACAGGGGCAGTGCTACATGAAGATGGATGACGGCAAGTCAAAGAAGCTGACGCCGGCCGATTGTGACGACCGACGATTCGCGCAAGTCAAAGTCGTCCAGCGCATCGACGGCAGCACCGACAAGACGCAATGCCCCGCGGACGCCAAAGGGGTCAGCTATCCCGTTCCACCGCGCGTTTACTGCGTGGTGGCTGCCGGGCCGTAGGCGTTACTCCAAGACAGTCACGGGATGTACCTGCAACTCGCAGGCGTCGATGGTGGCCGGCACGGTGAGCACGATGACCGTGTCAGGCGGGTTGACCCGCAGCGCGGTGTAACTGGGGCACGGGTTGCCCTTGCCGTCGACCGCCATGCCTTCCACGATGGCCTGTCCCTGCCCGGCCAATGACAAGGTGACCGTCGGCGGATCATCGACATCGCTCGGTAAGCCGCCCATGTAACCGCGCAGCGTGGGCTTGGCATGCAGGTCCGGCCCGCCGGTGCCCGTCTCGACCGACGGGTAGCCGGTGAGCGTGCACGGCTCTCCACCGCCGGCGAGGCTGAACGTCAGGGTCAGCGCGCGGTGGCCCACTGCGCCCTGCGTCGGGGAGGCAGTCACGGCGACCTGTTCGGACCTGCAGGGCAGCGCCTGCTCGCCCGCCGGAACCGCCCACGCGTGGGGCGCCAGTACAGCGGCCATCGCGGAATTCGTTGCGGCCGCGGCAAAGCTGAGAAGTAGACGGCGGACGCACTGCCCGCGAGCTTCCGGCACAACGGTGATTATGCGGCATGACGACCCGGTTTACCCCCGGATTGAAGCGCACGCGTTCAACTGGCGGGTCTAGGCTCACAAACGGTTGACGAGCTCGAACCCCGGCCCTCGACATAGGAGAGAAGCCAGTGACCGCCACACACACCGAAGGCCCAGCCGCGTACCCGCCGCCGGCGCAATTCGCCGAGCAGGCCAACGCCAGTGCGGACCTCTACCGCGAAGCCGAGGAGGACCGGCTGGCGTTCTGGGCCGAGCAGGCCGGCCGGCTGACGTGGGCGACGCCGTTCACCGAGGTGCTGGACTGGCAGCCGCCTTTCGCAAAGTGGTTTCCCGACGGCAAGCTCAACGTCGCCTACAACTGCGTGGACCGCCACGTCGAGGCGGGTCTGGGCGATCGGGTGGCGATCCACTGGGAGGGCGAGCCGGTCGGCGACAGCCGCGACCTCACCTACTCCGAGCTGCAGGCCGAGGTCTGCAAAGCGGCGAACGCGCTGACCGATCTCGGCCTGGTCGCCGGTGACCGAGCCGCCATCTACATGCCGTTGATCCCGGAAGCCGTGATCGCGATGCTGGCGTGTGCGCGGCTGGGCGTCATGCACAGCGTGGTCTTCGCCGGGTTCACCGCCCCGGCGCTGCGGGCCCGCATCGACGATGCCCAAGCCAAGCTCGTCATCACCGTCGACGGGCAGTACCGGCGCGGAAAGCCGACACCGCTGAAGGGCGCGGCCGACGAAGCGGTCGGAGCGCCCGACAGTCCCGTCGAGCACGTTCTGGTGGTGCGGCGCACCGGAATTGACGTCTCCTGGAACGACGACTGCGACGTGTGGTGGCACGATGTCGTGGATTCCGCGTCGCCCGAACACAATCCGCAACCCTTCGAGGCCGAGCACCCGCTGTTCCTGCTGTACACCTCGGGCACCACCGGCAAGCCTAAGGGCATCGTGCACACCAGCGGCGGCTACCTGACCCAGAGTGCCTACACGATGTACACCATTTTCGACGTCAAGCCGGAGACCGATGTCTTCTGGTGCACCGCCGACATCGGTTGGGTCACCGGGCACACGTACGGCGTCTACGGTCCGCTGTCCAACGGCATCACCGAGGTTCTCTACGAGGGCACACCCGATAGCCCGGACCGAAACCGGCATTTCCAGATCATCGAAAAGTACGGCGTCACAATCTATTACACGGCACCCACGCTGATCCGGACATTCATGAAGTGGGGCCGGGAGATCCCCGACGCCCACGACCTGTCCAGCCTGCGGCTTCTGGGATCGGTCGGGGAACCGATCAACCACGAGGCGTGGCGTTGGTACCGCACTGTCTTCGGCGCGGACAACGTTCCGGTGGTCGACACCTGGTGGCAGACCGAGACGGGTTCGGCGATGATCTCGCCGCTGCCGGGAGTCGCTGCGGCCAAACCGGGTTCGGCTATGACGCCGCTGCCAGGAATCTCGGCCCAGATCGTCGATGATCACGGCGAGCCGCTGCACCCCGACCCCGAGGCCGCCAAGAATGTCACCGGGTATCTCGTCCTGGACAAGCCGTGGCCTTCGATGCTGCGCGGGATTTGGGGTGACCCCAACCGCTACCGGGACACCTACTGGTCCAAATTCGCCGAGCAGGGATTTTATTTCGCCGGGGACGGCGCCCGCTTCGACCCGGACGGCGCGATCTGGGTACTGGGCCGCATCGACGACGTGATGAACGTGTCCGGGCACCGGATCTCGACCGCTGAGGTGGAGTCGGCGCTCGTCGGGCATTCCGGGGTCGCCGAGGCCGCGGTGGTCGGTGTCAGCGACGACACCACCGGTCAGGCCATCTGCGCGTTCGTCGTTTTGTGCTCGCACTACGAGGCGCACGAGGGCACCATCACCGAGTTGCGCGGACACGTGGCAGTGGAGATCTCGCCGATCGCCAAGCCGCGGGAGGTTCACGTGGTGCCGGAGCTGCCGAAGACCCGCAGCGGAAAGATCATGCGCAGGCTGCTGCGCGATGTAGCCGAAAACCGCGAGCTCGGCGACACGTCGACGTTGCTGGATCCCGGTGTGTTCGACGCAATCAGGGAAGCCAAGTAAGGCAGGCGCGGAAGGCCTCAGGCGGGTATCGGAACGAAGCCGGCGCCGGGCCGGTGTTTGGCGTTGATGTCGGCCAGGGCGGCGTTGAACGACATCACCACGGCCGGAGTGTGCAGCGGGATGTACTTGATCACGCAGGTCGGCAGGTTGTCGCTGAACGCGCCGTGGATCATCCCGACCAGCAGGTTGTCGACGGTCACCGGCCCCCCGGAGTCACCCGGCCGGCCACAGACCTGCATGACGATGGTCCCCGGATCCTGGCCCGGTCCCCAGGTGACGCCGCACGAATTGCCGGTCGTACGACCCTGTTTGCAGGCGATCTGACCGAACACCGGCTCCGGACCGATGCCGTTGATCACGAAGCCGTTGTAGTTGGCCACCGGCAGCACCTTGGCCGGATCGAATTTGATCACCGCGTAGTCGAGGGCATCGTTGCCCGCAACCATCGTTCCCAGCGTGCCCCTGCCTTCGGCGGCCTCGGCGGCGACCTGTGCGCCCGGGCCGCCACAGTGCGCGGAGGTGAAACCGATCAGCTCGCCGGCCGCATCGCCGCCGATGGTCGTCAGCGTGCACATCGTGTCTCCATTGATGACGATCCCCGCGCCGCCACCCATCGGGACCCGGTCGTCGGCAGCCGCGACGTTTGCAGGCAAACCCGGCTGAACCAACAGCACGGCCACCAGCACCGCTATAAAGCACCGATGTGCCCTCTGCAATGCGCAACTCCCGTCAGCTGCCAGATGTCGGAGAACAGCTGCGCCAGTCTAAATGATCACCCGCGTGCACCTCGTTCTGCGCGAATAGCGGCGCCCCGTCAATTGACCGGGCCCGTTGGTTGCCGGGCGCCGCGGTCATCGGCTGGCCTCGTCTGGCATCGCGGCGCATGGCAACATAAACCGCGACGACAGCGAGAGGACCGTCTGTGAGCAAAGTCGATCGCAAAAACGGTGTGCCGAGCACGCTGACCACGATTCCGTTGGCCGACCCGCATGCCAGCCACGGCGAGCCGTCGATTGGTGAGCTGATCAAAGACGCGACGACGCAGGCGTCCACGCTGGTGCGGGCCGAAGTCGAGCTGGCCCGCGCCGAGATCGTCCGCGACATCAAGAAGGGCCTCACGGGCAGCGTCTTCTTCATCGCCGCGCTGGTGGTGCTGTTCTACTCCACGTTCTTTTTCTTCTTCTTCCTCGCCGAGTTGCTCGACAACTGGCTGTGGCGCTGGGTGGCCTTCCTGATCGTGTTCGCGATCATGGTCGTGGTCGGGGCCGTCCTGGCGCTGCTGGGCTATCTGAAGGTGCGCCGCATTCGCGGCCCGCGGGAAACCATCGAGTCGGTCAAGGAGACGCGCAGTGCGCTCACTCCCGGCCACGACAAGGCGGCCCCCGCGACCTTGGAGCTGACCGACGCGCCCGGTAAGCACGCCAAGCGCGAAAACGGCAGCCCCACCGATCCCTCAGGTTGGTAGATGGCAGCACCAGATCCGTCGGTGGTGCGCATCGACGGGCCGTGGCGCCATTTGGACGTGCACGCCAACGGCATTCGATTCCACGTCGTCGAGGCGCTGCCGCCCGACACCAGTACGCCGGTGGGGGCGACGGCACGACCGCTGGTGATGCTGCTGCATGGTTTCGGGTCGTTTTGGTGGTCCTGGCGTCATCAGCTGTGCGGGCTGACCGATGCCCGAGTCGTCGCGGTCGACCTGCGCGGCTACGGCGGCAGTGACAAACCGCCCCGCGGTTACGACGGCTTTACGCTCGCCGGCGATACGGCAGGGCTCATTCGCGCGCTTGGGCATTCATCGGCGACGTTGGTCGGCCACGCTGATGGCGGGCTGCCCTGCTGGACGACCGCGCTGCTGCATTCACGGCTGGTGCGCGCCATCGCGCTGATCAGCTCGCCACACCCCGCCGCGTTGCGGCGATCGGCGCTGACACGCCGCGATCAGGGCTCCGCACTGCTGCCGACCTTGCTGCGCTATCAGATCCCGCTGTGGCCGGAGCGCCTGCTGACCCGCGATAACGGCGCCGAGATCGAGCATCTCGTCGCCAGCCGGAGCTCCGCTAAATGGGTTGCATCCGAAGACTTCTCACAGACGATCGGTTATCTGCGCACGGCGATCCAAATTCCGGGGGCGGCGCACTGCGCATTGGAATACCAGCGCTGGGCGGTGCGCAGTCAGCTACGCGGCGAAGGACGGCGATTCATGAAATCGATGTCGCGGCAGCTGGGGGTGCCACTGCTACACCTGCGCGGCGACGCCGATCCCTACGTGTTGGCCGATCCGGTTGACCACAGCCAGCGCTACGCCACCCAGGGTCGCTACGTATCCATTTCCGGCGCAGGGCATTACAGCCACGAAGAGGCGCCCGAGGAAATCAACAAGCACCTGATGCGATTTCTCGAACAGGTGCACTGAGGGCGGATCAGCTCACACAGTTGCCGGTGGCCACCTGTTGGGTGTCACCGATTTTGGCCAGCTGGCCGGCCACCTCACCGGCCGTCAACACGAACCCGGTGTCGGGATCGTCGACCGCCGCGCCGAAGACCACACCGAGTACGTGACCGCTGAGATCGATCAACGGTCCGCCCGAATTGCCTTGCTCCACATTGGCTCTGATGGTGTACACGTCACGGGTAACCGGCGTCGGGTCCCGGTAGATGTCGGGGCCACTGAGTTTGATCGCCTCGCGAATCCTGGCCGGGGTCGCGGTGAAGTTGCCGCCGCCGGGGTAGCCCAGCACCACAACGCTGGCACCGGTTTTCGCTTCGGTTTCGCTGAAGGCCAGCGGCGGCGGCGGCAGGTTGGGGATGGCGAGAATGGCGATGTCGACCGACGGATCATAGGAAACGACGGTGGCGTCCAACGGATTACCGCTGGCGTAGATCTGAACGCTGCTGGACCCGGCCACCACGTGAGCGTTGGTCATCACCCGATCGGGGGCGATGACGAATCCAGTGCCCTCCAACACTTTTTGGCAGCTGGGCGCCAGGCTGCGCACCTTGACGACGCTGGGCGCCGCGGCCGTAACCACCGGATTAGTGGCCAGGGCGGGATCGGGTGATTCGACCGGGATCACCGGAGTGCGGCTGAACGGCTCCAGTACCGCGGGCAGCCCGGAGGTGTTCAGCAGTGCCGACAGGCGTTTGGGAACCGTCTTCAGCCACGGCGGTGCGATGTCGTTGACCTCGGCGAGCACCCGTGAACCCCGGACCGCCGCCGCGAGTTCGGGTTGGTCTTTCGACTGGGTGAGCGGTGTCGCCAGCAGCCACGCGGCGGTGAGCACCACGACGAGCTGCACCCCCACCCCGATGACCGAGTCGGCGGTTCGGATTGCGCGGCTGTGGATTGCGCCGCGAACCGCCCGCCCGAGCACCACGCCGGCGACCTCTCCGACGACGACGAGCGCGAGGATCAGAAACAGCGCGCCGAACAGCTTGGCGCGGGGCGCGGCGATGTGGCTGACGATGTGGGGCGCCAGCAGCACACCGGCGATCGCGCCGAGCAGCACGCCGATAAAAGAGAACAGGGAACCCACCGCACCCGAACGCCAGCCCGAGATGGCCGCGATGAACGCGACGGCGAGAACGGCGACGTCCAACCACTGCGATGGGCTCATCGAGTTCATCGCGCGCCGCCCTGCTTGCCGACCGACACCATGGCGTCGTCGAGTTCACGGACGTCGTTGGTGTCCCAGGGCTTTGACCAGCCGGCGACATCGAGGACCGCAGAAATCACCTGGCCAGTGAATCCCCAAACCAACATCTGGTTGAGCAGAAACGCCGGACCGGCCCAACGGTTGCCGAGGTCGCCGCGGTAGACCATCAGCCGGTTGTCCGGATTGATGAACGCGCGCACCGGAACCCGCGACACGACCGCGGTTTCGGCCTCGTTGACCACGGCGACCGGTCCGGGATCGGGCGAGTAGGCCAGCACCGGGACGACATGGAACTGCGACGGAGCGATGAATGCCCGTTCCATCGTGACCAGCGGGTGTAGCCGGGTGATGTCGATCCCGGTTTCTTCGTGTGCTTCCCGCAGCGCGGTGGCAACCGGCCCGCGATCGCCTGGGTCGGATGCGCCGCCGGGAAAGGCCGCCTGGCCGGCGTGGTGCCGCAGCGACGACGCCCGCACGGTGAGTAACAGGTCGGCGTCGTCGGGCACACCGCCGTCGGCCGGTCCGGACTCGGGTCCCGAAAACAGAACCAGCACAGCGGCGTCGCGGTCGGCGGATGCCGCTGTCCTGGCCGCGGTCACCATCGCCAGCACGTCGGGCGGCAAGCGGCGCCGGTAGGCCTGCGGGATCTGATCTATGTTGTCCACCAACGGACGCAACCAGGACGGGCAAACGTCGGGCGTGAGGGGAACCGTCCCCTGCGCTCGGGCGGCACCCCCAGCACTCACCGGCGCCTCCTTGTCGGGGTCCACCTGCCCAGCCTGTTTTGGACCGCGGAACTCGGTCATCCGTCGTTTCCGACCGCGGCCGCAATTTCGTCGGCACTCGCGAAATCCCGCAGCAGCGTCTGCGCAACGCTACCGTCCGGTCGTAGCACTACCGTCGCGGGCACCACATTTGCGACCTTGAGTGCCGCAGCAATCAACCGCCGCCCGTCCTGCAAGGTCGGGAGCCGAACCCCCAGCTCCGCCAACCGCAGCAACGCCGCGGTCTCGTTCTCGTCTTGGTGCACGGTGACCACCAAGACCTCGGAGCCGACCCGTCGCTGATATTCGGCCATCGCGGGCAGTTCGGCCGCGCACGGCGCGCACCAGTACGCCCACAAATTGATGACCACCCGGCGTCCGGCCAGCGCGCGAGCGACGTCGACGGTGGATCCATCGGCGGCGCACTCGACCCGCACACTCCGCAGGGCGGCGGGGCCGGAACCGTTGCCCGGCGCGGGGCATGGCGGCAGGTTCGCCCGCTCCCGGGGGCCGGCCAGCGCGGCCGGTGTGTCGGCGTCGCGGTGTTCGCGATCGGGCCTTGGCGTAGCGGGCCGGTTCGGTGCGGTTGGCGGAGAATCGTCGCGCAGTTGCGCGATCAGCGCCGCCGCCAGCGCGACCACCACGGCCAAGATCGCGATGGTCCAGCGAGTTTTCGGGGTCAACGTCCCGGCCGCGTTACAGCCCGACCAGGGAGAGCAGATGCTCGGCTTCGGGGCCCTGCACGAGGGCCGCGGCCAGCGCCGGTTCGGTGGGCCCGAGGCCGAACGACGGGCAGTCCTTGGCCAGCACACAGACTCCGCACGCCGGCTTGCGCGCGTGGCACACCCGGCGGCCATGGAAGATCACTCGATGACTCAGCAGGGTCCATTCCTTGCGTTCAACCAGTTCGCCGACGGCGTGCTCGATCTTGACCGGATCCTTTTCCGAGGTCCAGCGCCATCTGGCCACCAACCGCTGGAAATGGGTGTCGACGGTGATCCCGGGGATGTCGAAGGCGTTCCCCAGGATGACGTTGGCGGTTTTGCGCCCGACGCCGGGCAGCGTCACCAATTCGTCCATGGTCGACGGGACCTCGCCGTCGAACCGTTCGACCAGGGCCTGCCCCAAACCGATCAGCGAACTCGCCTTGTTGCGGAAGAAGCCAGTGGGACGGATGAGGCTTTCCAGCTCGTCGCGATCAGCCTGTGCATAATCCAATGCCGACTTATATCGCGCGAACAATGCCGGCGTCGTCAGGTTCACCCGTTTGTCGGTGCTTTGCGCCGAAAGAATGGTCGCCACCGCCAGTTCCAGCGGCGATCTGAAATCCAGCTCGCAATGCGCGTCCGGAAATGCTTGTGCCAGTGTGCGATTCATCCGGCGCGCGCGACGCACCAAGCCAACTCGAGTTTCGGAAGACCAGCGCCCGGCGAGTGCGGAATCAGGCTTGGAATCGGGCGTAGCCGGCGTGGATTTCGAGCGCCCAGACGGCCTTGCCACTGTCACCTACGACAGAGTACTGATTTCGTGATCTCCCTGAGACCTTGGCCATGTTTACTCTCCTTGTGTCATGGTTGCTGGTGGCCTGCGTACCCGGGCTGTTGATGCTCGCCGCGCTCGGCCTGGGGCGGCTCGAAAGGGAGCTCGCCCGTGAGTCGATCACGGCGACCGACGTCGACGAGTTTCTGCAACAAGCGCAGGCCATGGATATGCACACACTGGCCCGAGAAGGAATGCCCGAGGCACTGGAATACCTGCATCGTCGGCAGGCTCAGCAGCTCGCGCTGTCGCCACCGCCCGGCGGTCGCCATCGCGCCGAATCGCTGCTCGCGAATGCCTTCACCGATCCACCCGCGCGCGCTTTACCGATGCGAGTACACGCGCATTCGGGCGCAAATCCCCAATTTGGGGCGACTAGACACGTCAATCGTGTGTAGCGTTGGCACGTTGGCCTACCTCTAGACTCGGCACACGGACTAGGTAGGTACCCATATCACTTCGTTGGAAAGCTGAAGAGGCAAAGTGGACGAGATCCTGGCAAGGGCAGGAATCTTCCAAGGGGTTGAACCCGGCGCAGTCACCGCACTGACCAAGCAATTACAACCCGTCGACTTCCCGCGTGGACACACCGTTTTCGCGGAAGGGGAACCAGGCGATCGCCTGTACATCATCGTCGCGGGGAAGGTCAAGATCGGTCGCCGATCACCCGATGGCCGGGAGAATCTGCTGACGATCATGGGCCCGTCGGACATGTTCGGCGAATTGTCGATCTTCGACCCGGGACCCCGGACTTCGAGCGCCACCACGATCACCGAGGTGCGCGCGGTATCGATGGACCGCGACGCATTGCGGGCGTGGATCGCCGATCGGCCCGAAATCGCCGAGCAATTGCTCCGGGTCCTCGCCCGACGGCTGCGTCGCACCAACAACAACCTGGCCGACCTCATCTTCACCGACGTGCCCGGCCGGGTGGCTAAGCAGCTGCTGCAGCTCGCCCAGCGTTTCGGGACTCAGGAGGGTGGCGCGATGCGGGTGACCCACGACCTGACCCAAGAGGAGATCGCCCAGCTGGTTGGCGCATCCCGGGAAACGGTCAACAAGGCGCTCGCCGATTTCGCCCACCGCGGGTGGATCCGCCTGGAGGGCAAGAGCGTGCTGATCTCGGACTCCGAGAGACTGGCCCGCCGAGCGAGGTAAGCGCGGACGTCGTCCCGGCCGGCGCCCGAGCCTGAAATTGTGCAGGCCTCGACTCGCACTTCTCCTGCGAAACCTCAGTCTCGGCGACGGTGTCCGATCTCGGCGGCGTTCACTCTCGGCGCAGATAGTCCAGTTGCGCCTGCACGGACCATTCGGCTGCGTCCCAAAGCTTCTCGTCGACGTCGACATAGACGTATTCGACGATCTCACGGGCGGTGGCGTCGCCGCCCAGGTCCCACAGCGCAGCGCGCACCTGCTCCAGGCGCTCATGGCGGTGCGTCAGGTAACCGGTGGCGACGGACTCCAAGTCGGCCAGGTCGGGACCGTGCCCGGGCAACACCGTGCGTCGGCCCAGGCCGCGCAGCCGCCGCAGCGACTCCAGGTAATCGGCCAGGCTGCCATCTTCGTTGTCGATGACGGTGGTGCCGCGGCCGAGCACGCTGTCCGCCGTCAATACCGCGTCGTCCAGCAGGAATGACAGCGAATCGGCGGTATGGCCCGGCGTCGCCATCACCTTGATCTTCAGGCCGGCGGCATCGATGACCTCGCCGTCGACAAGCTCACCGCCGAGTCCGCGCAGGAACCCGCTGCCGGCCGAACGCACGGTCGCGCCGGTGAGCTCGACCAACTTGTCGATGCCATCGGTGTGGTCACCGTGCCGGTGGCTGATCAGGACCAAAGCAATTCGGCCCAGCGACGCGACCCGGGCGATGTGCTCGTTGTCGTCGGGCCCCGGATCCACGATGACCAACTCGTCGCTGCGCGGTCCGCGCAATACCCAGGTGTTGGTGCCCTCCAGCGTCAGCAAGCCGGGGTTGTCGGCCAGCAGAACCGAGGCAGTGTCGGTGACCGCCCGCAACCTGCCGTATGCGGGATGGATCAGCGGCTCACCGGTTTCGGTCACGGCCCTTCGCCGACCTCCACGATCAATTCGACTTCGACTGGCGCATCCAGTGGCAGCTCGGATACGCCCACCGCCGAGCGCGCATGCGTGCCTTGCTCGCCGAACACCTCAGCGAGCAGGTCGGATGCGCCGTTGATGACGCCGGGCTGGCCGTTGAAGCCTGAGGCCGAGGCGACGAACCCGACGACCTTGACCACCCGGGTCACCGCGTCGATACCCACCAGCGAGTTCACCGCGGCCAGCGCGTTGAGCGCACAGACCCGCGCCATCGCCTTGGCATCCTCGGGACTCACGCCGGCGCCGACCTTGCCGGTCCCGGCCAACTTTCCCTCCACGATCGGCAGCTGACCCGAGGTATAGACCAGATTGCCGGTCCGCACCGCGGGCACGTAGGAGGCCAGCGGTGCAACCAACTCCGGAAGCGAAACACCGAGCTGCCCTAGCCGGGCCGAAGCGTTCATGTGGCCGAGTCCTCTTACTTAGGGTTACTTAGGGCGCTTCAGATAGGCGACATGTTGCTCGCCGGTCGGCCCGGGCAGCACCGCCACGAGCTCCCAGCCGTCTGCACCCCATTGGTCGAGGATCTGTTTGGTGGCGTGCGTCAACAGCGGAACCGTGGCGTATTCCCATGGGGTCGGTTGGCTCATGACGCGAGCTTATCGGTCGGACTTGAACACCACTGGCCAGCCCGGTAGAAGGCGATCCGATGTAGGTACCCGATTTGCCGGGGCCGAGAAGGGCTCGGGCTAGCATGCGATGGTGGCAACCATTTCTCGCGGCAGCGCTGCCGTCGGCTGGCCGGCACGCTTGTCGAAGGCCCGACTGCACTTCGTTACCGGCAAAGGCGGGACGGGCAAATCGACCATCGCGGCCGCGCTCGCGCTGACCCTGGCGGCGGGGGGCCGCAAAGTCCTCCTCGTCGAAGTGGAAGGTCGCCAAGGAATT
Source organism: Mycobacterium sp. Aquia_216 (assembly GCF_026723865.1). Taxonomy (NCBI): domain Bacteria; kingdom Bacillati; phylum Actinomycetota; class Actinomycetes; order Mycobacteriales; family Mycobacteriaceae; genus Mycobacterium; species Mycobacterium sp. Aquia_216. The sequence goes on from NZ_CP113529.1 coordinate 5,991,774, forward strand.
GCGCAACTCTTCGACGTTCCGCCGTTGCCCTACGAAGAGGTCAAGATCGCGACCGCCGAACGGGGCGGCCAGGTAAACGCGTTGGCGATCGACATCGAGGCCGCGTTCCTGGAATACCTCGACATGTTCTACAACCTCGGAATCGCGGGACGCGCGATGCGCCGCATCGGAGCGGTCGAGTTCGCGACGACAATCGCACCGGGCCTGCGGGACGTGTTGCTCACCGGCAAGATCAAAGAGGCGGTAGTGCGCCTCGACAAAAACAAGCTCCCGGTCTATGACGCGATAGTTGTCGATTCGCCACCGACGGGTCGGATCCCACGCTTCCTGGACACCACGAAGGCGGTGTCCGACTTGGCCAAGGGTGGTCCGGTGCACTCGCAGGCCGACGGCGTGGTGAAGTTGCTGCACTCCGACCAGACCGCCATTCATCTGGTGACGCTGTTGGAAACCCTGCCGGTGCAGGAAACGATGGAAGCCATCGAGGAACTTTCCGAGCTGGACCTGCCGATCGGCAGCGTCATCGTCAATCGCAACATTCCGATGTACCTGGAGCCTGGCGATCTGGCAAAGGCCGCCGAAGGCGATGTCGACGCGGACTCGGTGCGAGCCGGGTTGAAGACGGCCGGCATTGAGCTCAGCGATACCGACTTCGCCGGCTTGTTGACCGAAACCATCCAGCACGCCACCCGCATCACGGCACGCGCGGAGACCGCGCAACAGCTCGACGCCTTGAACGTGCCGCGATTGGAGTTGCCGGCAATTTCCGACGGCGTCGACCTGGGCAGCCTCTATGAACTGTCGGAATCGCTTGCTCAGCAAGGAGTTCGATGAGCGTCACACCGAAAGCACTTGATATGGCCGCAATCCTGGCCGATCGATCCAATCGGGTCGTGGTTTGCTGTGGCGCCGGCGGTGTAGGGAAGACGACTACCGCAGCCGCGATGGCGTTACGTGCAGCCGAATACGGCCGCACTGTATGCGTTTTGACGATCGATCCTGCTAGACGACTGGCCCAAGCGCTGGGGGTCAACGATCTCGGCAATACTCCGCAACGGGTCCCGCTGGCGCCCGAGGTCTCCGGCGAGCTGCACGCGATGATGCTCGACATGCGCCGCACATTCGACGAAATGGTGATCCAATACTCCGGCCCAGAGCGGGCACAAGCGCTGCTGAACAACCAGTTCTACCAGACCGTGGCGACGTCGCTCGCTGGCACGCAAGAGTACATGGCAATGGAGAAACTGGGCCAACTGCTGGCGCAGGACCGCTGGGATCTGATCGTGGTGGATACTCCGCCGTCACGCAATGCGCTGGATTTCCTGGATGCGCCAAAACGGTTGGGTAGCTTTATGGATAGCCGGCTGTGGCGGCTGCTGCTCGCGCCGGGCCGGGGCATCGGGCGGTTGGTCACCGGCGCAATGGGTTTGGCGATGAAGGCACTGTCGACCATTATGGGTTCGCAATTGCTCAGTGACATCGGATCTTTCGTGCAATCACTGGAAGCCACGTTCGGCGGTTGGCGCGAGAAGGCCGATCGCACCTATTCGCTGCTGAAACGGCGCGGCACCCAGTTCGTAGTGGTGTCGGCAGCCGAACCCGACGCGCTGCGCGAGGCATCCTTCTTCGTCGACCGGCTGTCGCAGGAGAGCATGCCGCTGGCGGGCCTCATCCTGAATCGCACCCACCCGATGTTGTGCGTATTGCCGGTGGAGCGGGCAATCGACGGCATCGAGTCCCTGAAGACTGGCGCAGACCCCGAGGCCGCCGCGTTGGCCACGGCCGTCCTCACGATTCACGCCGACCGGGGCCAGACCGCCAAGCGGGAGATCCGGCTACTGTCGCGATTCACCGGGGCGAACCCGAATGTGCCGGTCGTCGGCGTGCCGTCACTACCGTTCGACGTGTCGGATCTGGAAGCCCTGCGTGCGCTGGCCGATCAGATCACCGCGGTCGGCGACGATGTGGCCCGCACTGTGGACGGCTGAACACCCGTCAAAAAACACCTCTGCCAGGAGCGATGCGGTCGGCGCCGCGAACCGCTGAGCGGTTGCCAAAAAATGGGGCGGCTGGTGACGATTGCACACGCGCCTACTAATTGCGGCGAATTGCCATCTCACACAAGCGAGTTCGCGTTAGCATCGCTATTGGACACGCGGTAAATCTGCTCAACGCTGTAACAGAAATGTAATAGCGAGTTCGGGCCTACCAGCCCACCCCGACGGGCGTTAGCTGACGCCTCGGTTCCGGCGCTTGTCGAAGAAATCGGACCAGGAAACCACCTCGGGATGCTGCTTCAGCAAGGCCCGGCGCTGCCGCTCGGTCATGCCGCCCCAGACGCCGAACTCGACCTTATTGTCCAGCGCATCCGCACCGCATTCCTGCATCACCGGGCAGTGGCGGCAGATCACCGCGGCCTTACGCTGAGCGGCGCCCCGAACAAACAGCTCATCGGGGTCAGTGGTCCGACATAGCGCTTGGGACACCCAGGCGATTCGATCTTCAGCCTCTACACTGCGGAGTACCCCCTGTGCTGCCGCAATGTTGGTTCGGCGCGCCGCCGGTCGTGTTCCTGACACGAGCTGTTCCCTTCCTCCCGGTCGCTATTCACGACCGCCCTCCTTGGGTGGCAGACCGTTGCTGGCGATCCGCACCACATCGTGCTGATCGGTGTTACCTGAATCTCACCGTCTGTATAAGTTAGGTGGTCACGGGCCAATTGCGCAACAGTCTGATAACGCTTTTTTTGGGACGGGCGTGCCGTCTTGTCATTGAGCGTAAGCCCAGTCATGAGATTGAGTACCCCTTTTGGGTGGCTGATATGTAACGCGATCGAAAACATCCCATCCCGATGCACAGCAAAGCTGCTGGTCACGCGTTCCAGATCCGTTGCGCGGATCGACGGCGTGTCGGGCGACAAGGGGCGGTTACTGTAGTACGCATGTCAGACCGCCCGCCGGCAACTCTCACGATTCTTAAGCTGGCTGGATGCTGCGCGCTGGCCAGTGTGGTCGTTACGGCGCTGATGTTTCCCTTGGCAGGCGGGTTGGGACTGATGTCCAATCGGGCCTCCGAAGTAGTGGCCAACGGCTCGGCCCAACTGCTCGAGGGACAGGTACCCGCTGTCTCGACGATGGTCGACGCGAAGGGCAACACCATCGCGTGGCTCTACGAGCAGCGCCGGTTCGAAGTGCCCACCGACAAGATCGCCAACACGATGAAGCTGGCGATCGTCTCGATCGAGGACAAACGATTCGCCGAGCACAACGGCGTGGACTGGAAAGGCACGCTGACTGGGCTGGCCGGCTACGCGTCCGGCGATGTCGACACCCGGGGAGGTTCGACGATCGAGCAGCAATACATCAAGAACTACCAACTATTGGTGACCGCCAAGACCGATGCGGAAAAGCGCGCGGCCGTCGAGACCACCCCGGCCCGCAAGCTGCGCGAGATCCGGATGGCGCTCACGCTCGACAAGACCTTCACCAAGCCGGAGATCCTGACCCGCTACCTCAACCTTGTCTCCTTCGGCAACGGCTCGTTCGGCGTGCAGGACGCGGCGCAGACCTACTTCGGTATCAACGCGGCGGATCTGAACTGGGAGCAAGCGGCGCTGCTGGCGGGCATGGTGCAGTCGACCAGCACGCTCAACCCCTACACCAACCCCGACGGGGCGCTGGCCCGGCGGAACCTGGTCCTCGACACGATGATCGACAACCTGCCGCAGGAGACCGACGCGCTGCGTGCGGCCAAGGCAACGCCGTTGGGAATCTTGCCGCAGCCCAACGAGCTGCCCCGCGGCTGCATCGCGGCCGGCGACCGCGCATTCTTCTGTGACTACGTCCAGGAGTACCTCTCGCGCGCGGGCATAAGTAAGGAACAGGTGGCCAGGGGTGGCTATCTGATCCGCACCACGCTGGACCCGGACGTGCAGATCCCGGTCAAGGCGGCCATCGACAGATTCGCCAGTCCGACCCTGCCGGGCATCTCGAGCGTGATGAGTGTGATCAGGCCTGGCAAGGATTCGCACAAGGTGATGGCCATGGCCAGCAACCGCACCTACGGACTCGACGTCGATGCCGGCCAAACCATGCGGCCGCAGCCGTTCTCGCTCGTCGGCGATGGCGCGGGATCGGTGTTCAAGATCTTCACCACCGCCGCCGCGCTGGACATGGGTATGGGCATCAACGCCACGCTCGAGGTGCCGTCGCGGTTCCAGTCCAAGGGCCTGGGTAGCGGTGGGGCCAAGGGCTGCCCCAAGGACACCTGGTGCGTGGTCAACGCCGGCAATTACCGCGGCTCGATGAACGTGACCGAGGCGTTGGCCACCTCGCCCAACACCGCGTTCGCCAAGCTGATCTCACAGGTCGGGGTGACGCGCACGGTCGACATGGCGGTCAAACTCGGGTTGCGGTCCTACGCCGATCCCGGCACCGCCCGCGACTACAACCCCGACAGCAACGAGAGCCTGGCCGACTTCGTCAAACGCCAGAACATCGGGTCGTTCACTCTCGGCCCGATCGAGGTGAACGCCCTGGAGCTGTCGAATGTCGCGGCCACGCTGGCCTCGGGCGGTGTGTGGTGCCCGCCCAACCCCATCGACAAACTGATCGACCGCAATGGCAACGAAGTCGCCGTGACCACCCAGACCTGCGACCAGGTGGTGCCCGAAGGGTTGGCGAACACCCTGGCCAACGCGATGAGCAAGGACGCTACAGGCGGCGGGACCGCGGCCGGTTCGGCCGGCGCCGCGGGATGGGACCTTCCGGTGTCCGGTAAGACGGGCACCACCGAGGCCCACCGCTCCTCCGGGTTCGTCGGCTTCACCAGCCGCTACGCGGCGGCGAACTACATCTACGACGACTCCACCTCCCCGACGGACCTGTGCTCGGCCCCGCTGCGCCACTGCGGCGAGGGCGACCTGTACGGCGGTAACGAGCCGGCGCGGACCTGGTTTACCGCAATGAAGCCGATCGCCCTGAGCTTCGGCGACATCAAGTTGCCGCCGACCGATCCTCGCTACGTCGAAGGCTCACCGGGCTCACGGGTGCCGAGCGTCGCCGGCATGGACGTGGACGCCGCACGCTCACGCCTCAAGGAGGCGGGCTTCCAGGTCGCCGACCAGACCAATTCGGTCAACAGCACAGCGAAGTTGGGCGAGGTAGTCGGGACGTCGCCCGCCGGCAATACGATTCCCGGCTCTGTCGTCACCATTCAGGTCAGTAACGGCATCCCGCCGCCCCCGCCGCCGCCGCCGGACGGTGTGCCGCTGCCGATCGGTTCGCAGGTCGTGGAAATCCCCGGGCTGCCGCCGATCACCATCCCGCTGCTGGCGCCACCGCCACCACCCGGGCAGCCGCCACCATAGGCGCGCACCGGCGCGACACACGCTCCTGATTCAGCGGCCCGCAGTAAACTGCGGGCATGGCTGATGTGTTGCCCGCCCTGATCCGCACCGGTGCCGTCGCGCTGGGTTCGACCGTCGCCGGCGTCGGTTATGCCGCGGTCGTCGAGCGGAACGCGTTCGTCTTGCGCGAGATAACGATGCCCGTCTTGTCGCCGGGTTCCACACCGCTAAGAGTGCTGCATATCAGCGATCTGCACATGCTGCCCAGCCAGCGCCGCAAGCAGGCGTGGCTGCGTGAGCTGGCCGGCTGGGAACCGGACCTGGTCGTCAACACCGGCGACAACCTGGCCCACCCCAAAGCGGTCCCCGCGGTCGTCCAGGCGCTGGGGGATCTGCTCTCGCGACCGGGTGTCTTCGTCTTCGGCAGCAACGACTACTTCGGACCGCGCCTGAAGAACCCGCTGCACTACCTGACCAACCCGTCCCACCGGATAAAGGGAGAACCACTGCCCTGGCAGGATCTGCGGGCGGCGTTCACCGAGCGTGGCTGGCTCGACCTCACCCACAATCGCCGCGAATTCGAGGTGGCCGGCCTGCATCTCGCCGCGGCGGGCGTGGACGACCCGCACATCGACCGCGACCGCTACGAGACGATCGCGGGTCCGGCCAGCCCGGCGGCGAATCTGCGGCTGGGATTGGTCCACTCGCCCGAGCCCCGGGTGCTGGATCGCTTCGCGGCCGACGGCTACCAGCTGGTGATGGCCGGACACACGCACGGCGGCCAGCTGTGCCTGCCGTTCTACGGCGCGCTGGTGACCAACTGCGGCCTGGACCGGACCCGGGCGAAGGGGCCGTCACGCTGGGGCGCCAACATGCAGTTGCACGTCTCGGCGGGGCTGGGCACGTCCCCGTTCGCGCCGGTGCGCTTCTGCTGCCGGCCCGAAGCGACGCTGCTGACGTTGATCGCCGCCCCGATGGGTGGACGAGACTCGAGCAGCAACCTGGGCCGCTCACAGCCCGCGGCATCGCTGCGTTGAACGATCAGACCCAGATCGCAGTCCGTGGCCTGTCACGAAGCTGGACGGACAATGCGATCCGGCTGATCGAGGCCGATGCCCGTCGCAGCGCCGACACTCACCTGTTGCGCTACCCGCTGCCTTCGGCCTGGTCCACGGACCTCGACGTCGCGCTGTATCTCAAGGACGAGTCGACTCACATCACCGGCAGCCTCAAGCACCGGCTGGCGCGTTCGTTGTTTCTGTATGCCCTGTGCAACGGCTGGATCGGCGAGCACACCACCATCGTGGAGGCGTCGTCGGGTTCGACGGCGATATCCGAGGCGTATTTCGCGTCGCTGCTGGGCCTGCCGTTCGTCGCCGTGGTCCCGGCGAGCACCAGCACCTCCAAGCTGGCACTGATCGAATCACAAGGCGGCCGTTGCCATTTCGTGGAGAACTCCAGCGAGGTGTACGCCGAGGCGCAGCGCGTTGCCCAGGAGACCGGCGGCCACTACATGGACCAGTTCACCAACGCCGAACGGGCCACCGACTGGCGCGGCAACAACAACATCGCGGAGTCGATCTTCGTGCAGATGCGCGAGGAGAGGCACCCGATCCCGGAGTGGATCGTGGTCGGCGCGGGCACCGGCGGAACCAGCGCGACGATCGGCCGCTACATCCGCTACCGGCGACACGCCACCCGGCTGTGCGTTGTCGACCCGGAGAACTCCGCGTTCTTTCCCGCCTACGCCCAAGAGAAATACGACCTCGTGATCCCGGCGTCGTCCCGCATCGAGGGCATCGGGCGGCCGCGGGTGGAACCGTCGTTTCTGCCCGATGTGGTGGACCGGATGGTCGCGGTGCCCGACGCCGCGTCGATCGCCGCAGCACGCCACGTCAGCGCCGTGCTGGGGCGGCGGGTGGGACCGTCGACGGGCACCAACCTGTGGGGCGCGTTCGGCCTGCTGGCCGAGATGGTCGCCGCGGGCCGCAGTGGCTCGGTGATCACGCTGATCGCCGACAGCGGCGACCGCTATGCCGACACCTATTTCAGCGACGAGTGGGTCGGCGCGCAGGGGCTCGACCTCACCGGTCCCGCCGAGGCACTGGTCGAATTCGAGCGCAACAGCGGCTGGACCTAGCCCTCAGCCAGCGGTTTGGGCAGTCGACGGGCGGGTGCGATAGGCTGTCGAGGCTTCAAGCGGGGTGTGGCGCAGCTTGGTAGCGCGCTTCGTTCGGGACGAAGAGGCCGTGGGTTCAAATCCCGCCACCCCGACCACTGCAAGACCCGGGTTCTGCACCCGGGTATGCGTGGCTAGCACGCCGCGGGACGCCGGCCTGTGCGGCGAGCCGCAACAAGCGTCACCTCGCCGAGGTGGGCGCCCCGCATTAAACTTGGACCGCATGGCATCGGTCAGGTCGATCACCCAGCAGCGGGATACTCGCCTGCGCGTCGCCCACCTTCCCGATCGTCGGGCAAGCGATGAATTTCCTTACCACCCAACCCTTTTGGAGATCGCCCAACGGCAGCAGGAGCTCGACGCATGGGAGGCGATGCAGGTCGGCGGCTATCGATTCGCCAAACCCGGCACGATTATCAGTTTCCTGATCTCCGCCGTGATGCTGTTCCTCGCGTTCACCCCGGTCCCACCGAACTGGCCCTGGAATATCCCGCTGGTCATCGTGGCCATTTTCGGCGCCGTGGCGACGGTGGTTTGTGGCCTTTTATGGTTCGACAGGCCGAAGGCCGGATCCCGCCCGGAGCTGCTGGCGATCGTGCCGTTCTCGCGGGCAGAAAACCTGCACCTGATGAACACCCAACCCGTCGAGCCGTACCTCGCGACCTGCACCTGTCCCGGCTGCGGCGATCTGTCCACCCATCTGGTTCGCCAGCCCGACGAGGGTGATCCGGACTGGTCGAAAGTCACCCGGCAGTGCCGGATATGCGGGCGGGAATGGGCGCAAGACTAGACGGCGCGTGATGTGCGAGGGCGGTGCCGCACCGGGTTCAGTGCTCGGGCTGCAAGCCTGATCGAGCGCCGCACTATCCGTTCCGCCTTGTCGTCGACGCTGCTGAACTCGCCTTCACGCAACAGTGTTCAGCACGGCAATCAGCTCTCGCATCGAAAAGCTCACGCCCACACGGCGTTTGACGCCGCCACCGAAGGGAGGTCAGGCGTAGGTCTGCGGGTCGCGGTGCGGGCAACCCGGGTGGCCTGAAGCCGTTCGCCGGATTCTCCCGATGACTACGCGCACCGCTGCGGCTCGGCCTCGCACAGCGGCGTCGCACCGCGGAAGCGATAGCGGTGTGCCGACACCCAGTGATAGATGGCGTTCTGCACCGCGCCAACGCCGGGGATTCGGTAGATCCAGAGCGGGGCGCGGGTGCCCAGTGACGCGGCCAGAGCGGCATTCATCGCGTGCGCTCCGTCGAAGATCGCGCCGGAAGAGTCCACCCACCATGCCGATTCCAGCATTCGGTCGTCGGTAACCCCGAGCCGGTCGGCCATCCCGGGTGCTTGCATCGGTTCGATGCGCAGCATGCCAGTCCGATCCCACCGAACGAGCGCGTTGGCCGCCCGGGTACACACCCCACACCGGCCGTCAAAAACTAGTACGCCGTGCATCCATCGATTGTATTTCTCGACGCGCTAAGCACAATCGGTGCAAATGGGCAGCCCCGAGCTGGACAGGAGCATCCGGTGTCGGTGCTGAACCAGGAAGCAGCTCGTGCAGGTGAACTCGTCGGACTGCTGCGGAATCACCGTCACGGCCAGTTCTTCACCGGACAAATCCGCGCCGGGCAGCTCGAAGAAGTGCACATCGTTGGGGTCCTCGTCGACCACTGCCGTGGATGGCCCCGACAAGTTGGGATCCAGTTGTCGTAGCTCGGACGGCTCCTGGTTGTCGATGTCGGTCACTCGGCGCGCGTCGTAGTCGCTGGCAGTCTTCATGGGCATACCTTCCTGCTGAATGGGGCGGGATGACGCACGTCCGATGTACTCCCCCGTGGCAAAGTCGATACCCCAATCTGGGGCCCCCCACACTGGTCAAACCGAAGAAAATTGCGTACCCGACAATCGAGGGCGCGGGGCACCCCGCTGCAGGCCCGAGCGCACATGATCAACTGCTCGGCGGGGGCGTCGGGGCGATCGAACCCGCCGCGGCGAGCTGCAGTTCGGCCTCGTGGGCGTGAATCTGCCATCCCAAGCCCGCAGCGCCGAAGACGACCGCCAGAATCACGGCCACCGCCGCTATGCCACCGCCACCCGCCGCCAACTCATACAGCCCAAAACTCAAGGCGGTCACCGCGACTGCGACCGCGACCACGCCGGGAACGTTTGCGGTGTTTTTCAGCGATTCGCCGGCACGCTGATGCGTCGTCGGTGCGTGGTCAACCGGATAATCCATCTCAACCCCTCACGAAATGCGTCGTGTTCTAACGCCGTTCACGTTCGGGGGGTGCGTTCGGTTCAAAGCCCTGCAGACGGGTATGCCGCAGCGATGACTGTTCCCGCTGTCCTGTTCGACGTGGACGGAACCCTGGTCGATTCCAACTATCTGCACGTCTACGCCTGGCAGCGAGCCTTTGAGTCGGAAGGCATCTCGGCGGCGGCCTGGCACATCCACCGCTGCATCGGGATGGACGGCTCGAAGCTGGTGCGCACCCTTTCCGACGACGCCCCGGCGGATGTGCAAGAACGGCTCAGTGATGCACACAGCCGCTACTACCGGCAGCTCTCGTCCCTGCTGGCACCGTTGCCGGGCGCCCGGGAGTTGCTGCGCCGCGTCGCCAATCTGGGCCTGCAGGTAGTACTGGCCAGTTCGGCACCCGAGGACGAACTCGAGATGCTGCGCAAGGTGCTCGGCTGCGATGACGTGATCGCAGCGGCGACATCGTCCCGCGACGTCGACACCGCCAAGCCCGAGCCGGGAATCGTGCAGGTGGCGCTGGACCGGGCCGGAGTGGCACCCGGGGACGCGGTGTTCGTCGGCGACGCAGTCTGGGACGCACATGCCGCCAAGGCCGCCGGGGTACCGTGCATCGGAGTGCTGAGCGGCGGCATCGCCGACAGCGAATTGCAGGCGGCCGGGGCGTCCCCGATCTTCGCCGACCCGCAGGATCTCCTGGATCATCTGGAATCCACCCGCATCGCGGCGCTCGCGCACCGCCGTTGACTGCTATTCGCCGTGGGTGCGCAGCGACAGCGGTAACAACCACCAAAAGGTGGTGAACAGCGTGAGCGCACACGCTCCCGCAATCAGGCCCGCCGTCGTCCCGGCAACCGCGACAAAGATGATGACCGTTACCCCGGTCAGCGCCAGCCCGAGCAGCGCCAGCCCGGCATAGGCACAGCGGTGCGCGGCCGACACGAGAACCTGCAGGCGATGCCGCCGAAACAGCAGCCGATGAATGCCGACCGGGGCGATCAGCAGCACCGTCGCTCCCACCGAACATCCCACCGTCACCAGATATGCGATCCGCATCTCGTGGTCGAGCACGTCGAACCGCTGCTGGAACGGCAGCGTCAAGAGGAAACCGGTGAGCAGCTGGACGCCGGTCTGCACGACGCGCAGCTCCTGCAACAGGCTGTTCCAGTTGCGATCCAGCCGCTCGGTTTCGGTTTCGCCACGCGTGTCGCGATCCCAGCGCTGGTCGTCCTCCGGGTGATCGACATCCATGTTCGCGATCATCGCACCGAACGCGGCGGCCGCGTTTGCAGGGCACGCCAGCAAACCATGCGCCGGGCAGCAGGTGATCCTGCTGCTCACCGACGTTGTCCGTTAGAGGACATCGCCACACAGGTCGGCCCGCCGACGGTGTGCCGTAGCTGGCGCAGGCCGGTACCCGCGCCCTGGGCCAGCAGTTCACCTTGTCGGTCGTTCCGTTCGCCGACAGCTATATCGCTCGGGAGAAAGCGCGGCTGCGCGAGGTCGACGCCGCCGTCGACTTGGCCCGGGCAACCGCGATGATCTGGCCGACGTCGACAGGTGGATCTGGAGCGCACTGGCCACGGCCGCGCTCGTGGAAACACTGCTGAGGCGAGGCGCTGGCCAAAGACGTCGAGGATGCGCGGTCCGCGATCGACCGACTCAGCGCCGCGCCGACCGACGCCGGGTATGTGCTGAATGAAATCACCGTGCTTCGGTTGCGGACGTTACTGGCCCAACCTGGCGGGCACGGCGCCGCGTACCGGGCGCATCGGGATAGCTATCGGGCGATGGCTACCTCGCTCGACTTCACGGGCATATCGCCATCGCCGAGGCTACGACGTGGGAGTGACGTCAGCGGTTGAGTTTGCCGTCTCGCACTCCGGTCAAGGCGTCGTCCAGCGTCGGATACAGCGGGAACGTCTTGTCCAAACCGGTCAGGTGGATCGGGCGTCTGGTCGCCGGACCCCGCGCGACCACGCCAAACTCCGCCGACTTGCCGAGTTTCTCGTAGGTCGCCGCCAGGATCTTCAGTCCGACCGAGCCGAGGAACTCCACCGCGGAAAGATCGATGACCAGCGCCGACGGCCCTTCGGCTACGACCGTGCCGATGGCCTGCTCCAGGGCCGGAGCGGTGACCAAATCGATTTCACCGCTCACACTGACCACGGAGACCCCATCGTGGTCCGCAACCAACGTGGTGATCGAATCAGGAGCTGACAATGGCGATCCTTCGTCCGGGCCTTAATTGTGGTGCAAGCCTAACCTGCCATGCGAACTGCGAGAAGAAGAAGACCTCAACACCTGCCCCGCGTCCAATCAGGCTAGTCTCCCCATAGAACGTGCGCACTGCGGAGCGCGACGTGGCACCCGGGAGGCCAGATGTCAGATTCCAGCAGCACCGGCACGACCGCAAGTATCTCCAGCGAAGGTCTTCTTCCCCAGTTAGTTCAGCATTTGCGGCAGAACCGCACCGCGTTGCGCGAGGAGTGGGCCCGCCGGATCACCGAGGCGGAATTGCTGACCGCGATGACGCCCGAGGAGATTTTTTCCGAGGCTACCGCCGTCTACGACAACTACGTCGAGGTGCTCGAGACGGGTAGCGTCGAGGCGCTGCAGGACTACGCCCGCGACCTGTCGGAACGCATCATTCCGCGCGGGGTGGAGACGGACGAGGTGCTCGGTATCGTGCTGCTGCTGCGCGACGTCCTGGCCCGCTCGCTGTTCGAGAAGTACCAGACCGACTTCGACATGCTCAACCGGGTGCTGGACGCCTACGAGCCGGCGGCCAACCGCATCGCCAATACCGTGGGCGTGTCGTTCGTGCAGGAACGTGAGCGGATCATCCGCCAGCAGCAGGAAGCCATCCGCGAGCTCTCGACACCGGTGCTGCAGGTGCGTGAGCAGCTGCTGATTCTGCCCATCATCGGTGTGCTGGACAGTCAGCGCGCCCGTCAGGTGACCGAACAGCTGCTGCGGGCCATCCGCGCCAACCGCGCAAAGGTCGTGGTCATCGACATCACCGGTGTGCCGACGATCGACTCCACCGTGGCAAACCACCTGGTACAGACGGTCGACGCGTCCGGGTTGATGGGTGCCAGCGTGATCATCACCGGCTTATCCTCGGAAATCGCCCTGACGCTGGTGACGATCGGCCTGGACCTGTCGAAGATGAACGCCGTCGGTGACCTGCAGGGTGGTATCGAGGAAGCCGAGCGCCTGTTGGGCTACGAAGTCACGCGCACCGGCGAGCAGACCGGGTGAGCAGAACGAACGCGGGCGCCAGATGCCAGTACCCATCCTGAAACAGGGCTCTATTCTCATCGCCACCGTGCAGGCGGCCCTTTCCGACTCCGACACGGAACGACTGCGGTACGACCTGATGGAGCGGGTCAGCCGGTTCCGCGCGCAGGGCATCATCGTCGACGTCACCGCCATCGACGTGATGGATTCATTCGCCGCCCGGTCACTGCGGACGATCGCGCACATGACCCGGCTGCGCGGCGCCAATACCGTGATCGTGGGTCTGTCCCCAGAAGTCGCATTCGCGATGGTCCAGCTGGGGCTGACCTTCGATGACATGCACACCGCCCTGGATCTCGAAGAAGGCATCGCGTTGCTGAATCGTCAACGCGGGCTGAGGAAATCAACGATCGGGCGCGACGGTGGCGTGTGACATCGTCGTCGACATCAACAACCCCGACGACATCGTCGACGCCCGCAAAGCAGGACACCAGCTCGCGCTAGACCTCGGCTTCACGCTTACCGACGTCACCATGATCGCCACCGCCATCTCCGAAATCGCACGAAATATCACCAGCTACGCGGGTCGCGGCGTCGTACGGGTCATGGTGGCCGAGCGCGAGAACCGCCAGGCGTTGGTGGTTCGCGCCGAGGACGACGGTCCGGGCATCGCCGACATCGAGCGGGCGATGGAGGACGGGTACTCGACCGGTCGCGGGTTGGGCATGGGCTTGCCGGGGGCGCGCCGTTTGATGGACCGACTGATCGTGGAATCCGCACTCGGCAAGGGGACGGTCATCGAGATGTGGAAGTGGGTTCCCGGCCGTGCGTGAAAACGGACGACTAGGACCGATCGAGTGGGCGAACGTGGGGCGCCCACTACCCGGCGAGAACACCAGCGGCGACCGCAAGATCGCGACCGGTATCGACGACGGTGCCGCGCTGTTCGGTGTAATCGACGGCCTCGGTCACGGTCCTGACGCCGCGGCCGCCGCGACGCGCGCCGTCGATGCGTTGCAGCGGTCCGCGGGCGAGCGGCTGGAAGTCCTGGTGCAGCTCTGTCATCGCGTGTTGGACGGAACCAGAGGAGTCGCGATGACCTTGGCGCGGGTGGATTTCGCGGCCAATACACTCACCTGGACCGGGGTCGGAAACGTCAGCGCCCACCTCGTCTCCAAGGATGTGACCGGCGTCCACATTCGATCCAGTGCGCGCCTCGCCGCCGGCATCGTCGGCTATCGAATCCCGGAAATCCGGCCTGCCCAGGTGGTTTCGCTGCGGGTCGGCGACTTGATCGTCCTAGCCAGCGACGGTATCGCCGAGGATCATCTGGACCACATCGACTTCGCCGCTTCCGCCACGGTGATCGCCGACCACATTCTGACTAAACACGCAAAGGAAACCGACGACGCCATGGTGCTCGCCGCACGTCACCGGGGAACCTCGACATGACCACTGCAGAGGAGTTCCACACTCAATATCTCGCCGCGCTGCGAACCTATTTGGACGCGAGCGACGATGACATCCTGACCGTCGCCCACGAGCTCGGCCGCCGGGCATTGCAAGAACAAATCAGCATGCTCGACATCATCGAGAACCACGTCCGGCTAGTCCTCGAACTGTCAAGGGACATCCAAATCGACGCACCGGTCGCACTGGAATTCCTGTTACAGACGCTGGCACCGCTCGACGTCGCGACTCGGGGCTTCCTTGACGGCACCAAGCGCTACGCCGAACAACGTGCCCGCGCCGATGGGCTTGCCGACCGCGACAAATTCCGCACGGCCCTGGTGAATTCGTTGCAAGAGGGTTTCTTCGTCGCGGATCAGGAAGGCTCCATCATCGAGATGAACAACGCCTTCATCGAGATTCTCGGCTATCCGGCCGAGGGCTTGCCCTACCGGTGGCCGCATCCATGGCTGGTCGACAAGAAGACCGCGCGAGAACACCAATCCCGCGTCCGGAGCGAGGGCGGCACCCAGTACGAGACTCCGATTCGACATCGAGACGGGCATCTTGCCTGGGTGATGGTGAGCATTAACGCCGTCAAGGAAACCGACACCGACCAATCGGTTTTCGTGGGGACGATTCGCGACGTCACCGCGGAACGGGCATTCGCCGCGCGAGAGAGCGCGGTCCTGCGCCTGGCCACCGCGGTGGCGATAGCCAAAAGCGTTGCAGAGCTGTTGGCGATCACCCTCGACGAATGCCGTACGGCGATTGGCGTACAGCGCGTGATCGCCGTGACCTGGCCGTCCGGCGACGGCGAGCCTTCCGTTCAGGTGGCAGGCGAGCCCGCCGAAACAACTTGGCGCGGAATGGATCCCTGGTTGCGCGACGTATTTCAGGACGCGCGCCAACAGCTGCCGCTGACCGCCAAAACCATCGAACGGCCGAACAAGCCCGGCAAGACGCAGGGATTGGTCGCGGTGTTGTCCGGCAGCGGAGACCTCGCCTTGTGGCTGGAGCTCGGTGCACCGCGCTGGATCAGCGCAGAGGATCGACTCTTGCTCACGGTGCTGATCGGTCACCTCAGTCTGGCCATGCAGCATGTCCGGCAGTTCGAGAGCGCCCGCGAGACGTCGCTGACATTGCAACGCGCGATGCTCCCACCGGTGGAGCCGCCGCCGGGCTTCGCGATGCGCTACGAACCCGCCGTCCCGCCGTTGGAAATCGGGGGCGACTGGCATGACGTGCTGCCGATCGGCGATCACCGCATCGGCATCGTCGTCGGCGACTGCGTGGGTCGGGGGCTTCCGGCCGCCGCGATCATGGGTCAGTTGCGCAGCTCGGCGCGGGCCCTGCTGATCAACGGTGCCCAACCCGCGCTGCTGCTCGAGCAACTCGACCTGGCGGCATCGCTCATTCCGAATGCCTACTGCACCACCGTTTTTCTGGCGATCCTGGATACCGAATCGGGCGTCTTGGAGTACAGCAACGCCGGTCACATGCCGGCGGTTGTCGCCGGACCGTCGGGCACCACGGTCTTGACGGATGCCCGGTCGGTGCCGCTCGCGGTCCTGCGCGACGAACCTCGCCCGCAGGTTTCCCGGCGACTGCCGTCCGGTTCGACGCTTATGGTGTTCACCGACGGCCTAGTCGAACGCAAGCACGAGTCACTTGACGACGGAATCATTCGCGCAGCAGATGTTTTGGTGGAGACGATGGCGTTGCCACTGGATGCCGTCGCGGATGCGGTGCTTCGTGAGCTGGCTCCGGCAACGGGATACGATGACGATGTGGCGATGGTGATATACCGACACCAGCAGGCGCCGCTGCGGATCGAAACAAACTCCATCGCAGACGAATTGGCCAGTATTCGGCATCGCCTGGCCGATTGGCTCAGAGCCGCTGACGTCCCGCGGGAACTGGTCGACGACATCGTGCTGGTGGTCAACGAAGCGTGCACCAACTGCGTCGAGCACGCGTACCGCGGGCACGGCATCGGGATTACCCTGCTCGAAGTGAAAACCGTAGACGGCGAAGTCCGCGCCCGCATCACCGACCACGGTTCCTGGAAACCGCCGGCGATCAACCCGGGCAACAGCGGACGGGGCCTCATCCTGATGAGGGCCATCAGCGACACGATGGAAATCGACAGCACCCCCACCGGAACCACGGTCGACATCACGTTCCTGCTCCCGACAGGGTCTGCGGGGGTCGATCACTGGTCCGGCGGCCGCTAGCGTGGCGTCAAGCCGGCGCGCTTACACCGTTTGCGGCAACTCCGATCGTGGTATCCCACGGCGTGACCCGTGCGTCTACCACGCTCGAACCCGCCTTACCGGCTGCACACGGCCCGCTGTCCACGGCTGTGCAACTCGCGCTGGCCGGACCTCCGTCCGGAGATCATCTCGCGCGGGTCAGCGCATCCGTGCGCGATTCGGATCCCTATGGCCTCGACCTGCAACTGGCCTTGTGCATGTGTTACGAGCTGCACTACCGGGGTTTTGCCGGCGTCGACCCGGCCTGGGAGTGGAACCCCGACCTGCTGCACCTGCGCGCCGAACTCGAGCGTGCCTTTCTCGCCGGTGTGCGCCGCGACGTCGGTCCCATCGAACCCAACCGCACCTCGGCTGTGGAGATGGAAGCGATTTCCGTCGAACCCGTTGACGGCACCGGCCCCTCCTACTACCTGCGCGACACCGGGACGTGGGAGCAGATGCGCGAATACTTCGTGCATCGATCGATGTATCACCTCAAAGAGGGCGATCCGCACGCCTGGGCGATTCCCCGGCTGACGGGCGGCGCCAAGGCGGCATTCGTGGCCATCGAATTCGACGAGTACGGCGCCGGGCAGCGTCAGCGGGCACACCAGCAGCTGTTCGCGGATCTGTTGACGGCGGCCGATCTGGACGAAACCTATCTGGGCTACCTCGACGCCGTCCCCGCCGAAGCGCTTGCCGTGGTGAACTTGATGTCGCTGTTCGGTTTGCACCGCCGGCTGCGTGGTGCGGCCATCGGGCATTTCGCCGCCACGGAGATCACGTCGTCGCCCGGCTCCCGACGAATTGCCGAAGCCCTGGAACGGATGGGCGCACCGCGGGCTTGCGGCGCGTTCTACCGCGAACATGTCGAGGCCGACGCCGTGCACGAACAGGTGGTACGCCTCGATGTGGTCGGCGATCTCGTCGCACACGATCCCCAGCTGGACCACGACGTCATTTTCGGGATGCGCGCATTGACGGTGGTCGAAGATCGCCTGGCGGACAAGATGCTGACATCCTGGAAACAGGATCACTCGTCGCTGCGGCGACCGCTCAATTAGCCCTCAATTAGGCTTTGCGCCAACGCCTTCGACCTGCCGGCAGCGCCGGTGGCTGGTGTCGCACAACGGAAATTCCCTGCTCCGCCCGCAGGTGCAGATGGCCACCATGAATCGGTCGGATTCGACGACGGCGCCGTCATCGACTTCAATGCGCACTGGCCCCTGCACCAGGATCGGGCCTTTGGGCACCACGCGCACCCGCGTCCCGCTCATAGCTTGTCCGCCCGGATCACCACCAGATCCTCTTCCCGGCAGCCGCGCCGCACCAGGCCAATCTCCTCCAGCCAGCCGGCCCGCTGCATCAGCACGGGGCCAAATGGAATTCTTTGGCAGGCAACCACTTCGGCGTCCAATCCGGTCGATCGCAAGCAGTCCAGCGAACGGTGCACACTAGCCAGAGCCGACTGCGCTAGCAGTAGGGAACCGCCGTCGCACAATAGGTTTGACGCCGACGCGCAGAGCGGGTCCAGCACCAGCCGCCCGTCGGAACCGGCATTCCATGCCCACGACGGGCCGATACCCGGCGTGACGATGTCGATGTCGTCCTCCGGCGGAGTCGGCACGTAAGGCGGGTTGGCCACCACCACCTCGAACGGCGCGCACCCCAGGGCGGCGATCAGTGAGCCTTGCCGAACGTCGATGTCGACTCCCGCGATAATCGCGTTGCCTTCGGCCGAATGCACCGCATGCGGGCAGATGTCGAATGCCGTGACACTGGCACAACCCATTTCGGCCGCGGCGATCGCGGCAAATCCGCTTCCCGTACACAGATCTAGGACTCGGCGACCGGGGATCAATCCGCTGTATTGCATTGCGCTAACCAGCAATCGAGAGTCGTCTTGAGGCTGATACACCGCAGGCACCGCCAAAAGGTCAGGAGTGAGGGGATACGTGCTGGTCAACGGTGGGCCTCTCGGGTAATCACCGTGGCGATCACGGCATTGTTTGTGGATAATTCCCACAAACAATGCGTTGAAACGGCCAACCCGCCTGCCGCTGGCTTAACCCGTTGCAGCGTGCGCGAATTGCTTGATGAGGGTCGCGCAAAAGGCCGGCAGGTCTGCCGGCGAGCGACTGGTGATCAAATTGCCGTCGATGACGACTTCCTCATCGACGACACGCGCGCCCGCATTGCGCAGGTCGGTCCGAATGCTGGGATAGGAGGTGAGGGTTCGTCCGGAAACTACCCCCGCTTCCACCAGCGTCAACGGCCCGTGACAGATGGCTGCGACCGGCTTTCCCGAGCCCACGAAGTCACGGACGAACGAGACGGCGGTCGCGTCCATGCGCAGCTTGTCGGGGTTCACCGTGCCGCCAGGAAGAACCAGACCGTCGAACTCGTCCACCGAGGCGGCCGAGACCGCACGGTCGACCGTGAACCGTCCCGCCGGTTCGAGATCGTGCTCGCGCGCCTGGATTTCCCCGGCCTTCAACGAGAGAACTTCGACCCGGGCGCCGGCCTGTTTCAGAGCCGCACGTGGCTGTTCGAGTTCCACCTTTTCCACGCCGTCAGTCGCAAGAATGGCGATTGTCTTGCCCTGCAGTTCGTTTGGCATCGTATTCTCCTTTCACGGATGGTCTTCGCGGATAGCCAGGCTAGGGCGATTCCGACCGCAGCGCCGCTAGTAAAGGTTCTGCCGCTTCTTTGAGGAACAGATCTTGTGTTTGACCGCCGATCTGGATCAGCGCGATGTCGGTGAAGCCGGCTTCCCAGTAGGGCCGGACGGCGTTCACGATCGCGTCCAGGTCCGGTCCGCACGGGATGGCATCGGCGACGTCTTCGGGACGCACGAACTGGGTCGCGCCGGCGAAACCGGCCGGCGTCGGCAAGTCGGCGTTGACCGCCCACCCACCGCCGAACCAGCGGAACTGGTCATGCGCGCGTTCGATCGCGGCGTCACGGTCGGGATCCCAGCACACCGGTATCTGCCCGACCACTCGGCCGCCTTCGGTTCCGTTGGCGGCCTGCCGGGCCATATGCCAGGAGTCCACCAGGTCCTTGTCGGGCTGCACCGCGATCAGATGATCGGCGAGCTTGGCGAACTTCTCGACGCTCTTCGCGCCGCTCATCGCCACGCCGAGACCGACCGGAATCTCGGGCACGTCCCACAGCCGCGCGGAGTCAACCTGAAAATAGTCGCCGCGCCAGTTCACCAGCCGGCCGCCGAACAGCTCGCGGATGATTTTGATGGCTTCGCGCAGCATGTCTTGGCGCCGATCGATGGTGGGCCAGCCCTTGCCGACAACGTGTTCGTTGAGGTTCTCCCCGCTACCCAATCCGAGCGTGAACCGCCCATCGGCAAGGATCTGCACGGTGGCGGCCTGTTGGGCGACGACCGCGGGGTGATAGCGGATCGTCGGGCAGGTGACATAGGTGTACAGGTCCACCCGCTCGGTAGCGTGTGCCACGGCGCCCAGCACCGCCCAGGCGTTGGGCGCATGCCCCTGTGACGTCAGCCACGGCGAGAAGTGGTCACTGCAGACCTCGAAGTCAAATCCGCGCTGCTCGGCCGAAACCGCATATTGCACAAGATCTTTGGGCCCGCTCTGCTCGGTCATCAAGGTATAGCCGAACTTGGTCATAGCAGCACGGGTACCCGGGTCCGACGGACGCAAACCACCCGCCGCGAGCGGTTAAAGCCGCTCTTTGACCGCCGCCGAGAGCCGGGCACCGTCGGCTTTGCCGGCCGCGATCGTGGTCGCGGCCTTCATGACCTGTCCCATCTGCTTCATGCCGGGGCGCTCGCCGATCGCCTCAGCAACCTGGGCGATGGCGGTGTCGACCACGTCAGCTACCTCGGCCTCGGTGAGCGGCGCGGGCAGATACTCGTCGATGATTCGCGCCTCGGCGTGCTCGTTGGCGGCGAGCTCGCCGCGGCCGTTTTGGGTGTAGATCTCGGCAGCCTCGCCACGCTTGCGGGATTCCCGGGCGAATACCTTGAGGATTTCGTCATCGGTGAGTTCCCTCGCCTGCTTGCCGGAAACTTCCTCGGTCTGGATCGCGGCCAGCAACATGCGCAGGGTCGCGGTCCGCAACTTATCCTGGGTCTTCATCGCCCCGGTGAGGTCCGCCCGAAGCCGGGCTTTGAGTTCCGCCATGCTGGAGACGCTACGCGCCCGGACGGCGCGGAGACTGCGCAGGCCAGCGGGGGGCTGGGCGCGAAACCGGGGAAGATTGAGAAATGCCCCGACCGTCGACAGGATGGAGCCCATGACCAACGACGACGGCTGCCGGACACGGTGAGCGCGCTACCACCTGGCTATCCGGGTAGTCCCCCGCCGGGAAGGCCCACACCCGACGGCTTTCTGCCACCGGCCTACGGCATGCCGCCCGCCGACGGCGGTCCGCCGCCCAGCTACGGGCCCCCGCCTGGTTACAGCCCGCCATCCGGCTACCCGCCCCCTGGTTACGGGCCGCCATCCGGCTACCCGCCGCCCGGCTACGGCCCGCCCTATGGTTATGTGCCCCCACCTGGCTACGGCCCGCCCCCCGGTTACGGCGCGCCCCCCGGCTACGGACCATCGCGCGGCCCGCAGTACGGCTCGCCCCAGCTGGCCCCGGGAGCGATCAAACCCGGAATCATCCCCCTTCGCCCGTTGAGCCTCAGCGACATCTTCAACGGCGCGGTCGGCTACATCCGCACCAACCCGAAGGCCACGTTGGGGTTGACCGCGATAGTCGTCGTGGCGATGCAGATCATTTCGTTGATCGCCACCGTCGGACCGATCGCCGCCTTCGGCGGGCTTAGGAGCGACCGATCAGCGGACATGAACTGGGGAGTCGTCGGCGCGTGGTTCGGTTCGATGGGGGTCGGCGTCCTGGTCACCTGGCTGGGCGGCATGCTGCTGTCCGGAATGCTCACCGTCATCGTCGGGCGCGCGGTATTCGGGGCACCGATCACGATCGGTGAGACGTGGGTCAGAATCCGGGGGCGGCTGGTTCCATTGCTCGGCCTCGCGCTGCTGGAGGCTGCCGTCATCGGGGTTCTGTTCGGGCTGTCGGCGGTGGTCATCGCGCTGATTGCGGCGATCGGTAATGCGGCCGCGGCGGTGCTGCTGGGTGTCCCGCTATTCATCGCCATGATCGCGCTGATGGTGTATCTGTACATGATCGTGCTGTTCGCACCGGTGCTGATCGTGCTGGAGCGACTGCCGGTACTCGACGCGATCACCAGATCCTTTGCGCTGCTTCGCAATGGCTTCTGGAGGGTACTGGGCATCCGGGTGCTGACGTTCATCGTGGTCGGTGTCGTGTCCGGCGCGATCAGCGCACCGTTCAGCATCGTCGGCCAGGTGATGCTCGCCGGAATGCCGTCCACCGGAATCCTGCTGCTGGGCACCGCGATCGCGTCCGTCGGATCGGCGATCGGCCAGATCATCACGGCGCCGTTCAACGCAGGCGTCGTCGTGTTGCTCTACACCGACCGTCGCATCCGTGCCGAGGCATTCGATTTGGTACTGCAATCCGGCGCCGCGAGCGGCCGCTACGCAGCCGACTCGACCGACAGCCTCTGGCTGACCCGGCCCTTTCCGGGCTGAGCGGCGACGACAGTGCCTTCTATCGACATCGACCGCGATGCCGCACATCAAGCCGCACAGGACGAACTCAGCAAACCGATATACACCAAGGCGTCCGCGATGCAACAGCTTCTCGATTGGATCAACGAGATGCTGTACCGGCTGCTGCAGACAAGCGCCTCGATACCCGGCGGTTGGTTGACCACCGCGGTACTGCTTACCCTGCTGGCCATCGCGGTCATCGTCGCCGTCCACATCGCTCGCCGCACCATGCGCAGTAGGCGACGCGGCGACTACCGGCTGTTCGAAGCCGTCCAGCTCACCGCGGCGCAACACCGTGATACCGCGGAACGTTATGCAGCAGAGGGGAATTGGACCGCGGCCATTCGTCACAGATTGCGCGCCATCGCCCGTCAGCTCGAAGAGACCGGTGTACTGAATCCCGCGCCCGGCCGTACCGCCAACGAGCTGGCGCGCGACGCCGGCGAGGTGCTGCCCCACCTGACAGACGAATTGTCCAGGGCAGCAACGGCGTTCAACGATGTCACCTACGGCGAAGTGCCCGGGACCCAATCCGCCTATCAGCTGATCGTTGACCTCGACGACCACTTGCGCATGCGGGCGCCTGCCGCTGCAGCCGCGGCCGGGTATCAAGCCCCGGTTCAATCGTGGGCGCAGGTGCGATGATGGCCACGATCACGTCCCGGCCCGTGGCCGCGACCAGCGGACGACGGCGGTCGTGGCGCGGGGTAACGCTCGCGCTGGTTGCGCTCGCGCTCATCGCCTGGATCGGTGCGTACCTGACCGCGCCGCGACCGGGTGCTCGCATGGACCCGGTGTCGACCGGACCCGACGGGGCCCACGCGCTGGTGGCCCTGCTGCGCGACGGCGGTGTCGACGTTGTGGTGGCCGATAGCGTCGCCGACGTCGAACGGGCGGCCCGCCCCGACACACTGATCCTGCTGGCGCAGAGCCAGTACCTGACGGAAGACATGCTGGAGCGGCTGGCCAAGGCACCCGGCGACGTGCTCCTGGTCGAGCCGACCGCGCGGACCCGCGAGGCGCTGCTGCCGGGCGTGCGCACCTCCGGCGCCAGCGGCTTTGACAGCGATCCGAATTGCTCTCTGCGCGAGGCTACTCGGGCCGGATCGGTTCGATTCGGGCCGAGCGACACCTTCGACGTCAAAGACAACCGGGTAATCACCCGCTGCTACGACGGGATACTGATCCGCTTCCGGGACAACGGGCGCACCGTCACAGCGGTCGGCAGCAGCGACTTCATGACCAACGAGGCCCTGGCGCAGGCGGGCAACGCCGCCCTGGCGATGAACCTCGCGGGCGACCGGCCACGCCTCATCTGGTACGCGCCCACCCATATAGAAGGTGAAAGCTCTTCCACGACTTCAATTTTCGACCTGATTCCGGATAACGTGAACTGGATCGTCTGGCAACTCTGGGTGGTGGTACTGCTAGTTGCCCTATGGAAGGGCCGCCGTCCCGGCCCGCTGGTGGCTGAGGACTTGCCCGTCGTGGTCCGCGCATCGGAGACCGTGGAGGGCCGCGGCCGGCTGTACCGATCCCGCCGGGCCCGCGATCGCGCCGCCGCCGCACTGCGCACCGCGACACTGCAACGGCTGCTGCCAAGGCTCGGCCTGGGCACCGGTGCGCAAGCGCAGGCGGTGACGATGACCGTCGCCCAGCGCACCGGGATCGACGCGGGATTTGTTTCCCATCAGCTGTTCGGCCCACCGCCGGGCACCGACAACGACCTGCTCCAACTCGCACGTGCGCTCGACGAAATCGAAAGGCAGGTCACCAACTCGTGACACAATCCCCGTCCACCTCGCAAGCCGTTACCGCACCATCCCCGGACGCCGACTCGGCGCGAGATGCACTGCTGGCTTTGCGCGGTGAACTCGCCAAGGCCGTCGTCGGGCAGGAAGGGGTGATCAGCGGCCTGGTGATCGCGCTGCTGTGTCGCGGACACGTGCTGCTGGAAGGTGTTCCGGGAGTGGCGAAGACACTACTGGTCCGAGCACTGTCCGCAGCATTGCGATTGGAATTCAAGCGGGTACAGTTCACGCCCGATCTGATGCCCGGCGATGTCACCGGTTCACTGGTATACGACGCACGCACCGCCGCGTTCGCGTTCCGGCCGGGCCCGGTATTCACCAATCTGCTACTGGCAGACGAGATCAACCGCACCCCGCCCAAAACGCAGGCCGCACTGCTCGAGGCCATGGAAGAGCGGCGGGTCAGCGTGGACGGTGAATCCCGGCCGCTTCCCGACCCCTTCATCGTCGCCGCCACCCAGAACCCCATCGAATACGAGGGCACCTACCAGTTGCCGGAAGCACAACTCGACCGCTTCCTACTCAAGCTGAACGTGACGCTGCCATCCCGTGATTCCGAGATCGCCATCCTCGGCCGCCACGCGCACGGCTTCGATCCCCGCGACCTGTCCGCGATCAAACCGGTGGCCGGGCCCGCCGAGCTGGCGGCCGGTCGCCAAGCGGTGCAACAGGTTCTGGTCGCCGATGAGGTGCTCGGCTACATCGTCGACATCGTCGGAGCCACCCGCTCCTCGCCCGCCTTACAGCTAGGTGTGTCACCGCGTGGGGCAACGGCCCTGCTGGGCACCTCACGCTCCTGGGCGTGGCTGTCCGGACGCAACTACGTCACGCCCGACGACGTGAAGGCGATGGCCCGCCCCACACTGCGGCACCGGGTGATGCTTCGTCCCGAGGCCGAGCTCGAGGGCGCGACGGCGGACGGAGTGCTCGACGGTATCTTGGCGTCGGTTCCGGTGCCCCGCTAGTGATCCTGACCGGACGCACCGGCCTCGCGGCGCTGATCTGCGTCCTGCCGATCGCGCTCTCTCCTTGGCCGGCAAAGGTTTTCGAGGTGCTGCTTGTGGTGCTGGCAGCAGCGGTAGCTGTCGACATCGCGCTGGCGGCCAGCACCCGCAGACTGCGTTATATCCGTTCACCGGACAGCTCGGCCCGGCTTGGCCAATCGGTGGATGTGAACCTGGAGATCCACAACGACGGCCCCCGCCGCTTCCGCGGACAGATCCGCGATGGCTGGCCGCCCAGCGCGCGTGCCGAACCGCGTATTCACGCGGTCAAAATCGCCGCCAGGCAACGTCAGCACCTCCAGACTCACCTGCGGCCGGTCCGCCGCGGCGACCAGCGGGCCGCAGTCGTCACCGCCCGATCGATCGGGCCGCTGGGCTTGGCGGGGCGGCAGGGCTCGCAGCCCGTCGCCGGTCAGGTCCGGGTGCTGCCACCTTTCCTGTCGCGCAAACACCTGCCCTCGCGGCTGGCCAAATTGCGCGAGATCGACGGGCTGCTGCCAACCCTGATACGGGGACAGGGAACCGAATTCGACTCGCTGCGCGAGTATGTCGTCGGCGACGATGTGCGGTCGATCGACTGGCGGGCTTCCGCGCGCCGCGCCGATGTGATGGTCCGAACCTGGCGGCCCGAACGCGACCGGCGGGTGGTGATCGTGCTCGACACCGGGCGTATGGCGGCGGGCCGAGTCGGAGTCGACCCGACCGCGGCAGACCCAGCGGGATGGCCCCGTCTGGACTGGGCCATGGACGCCGCACTGCTGCTGGCCGCACTCGCGTCGCGGGCCGGCGACCATGTCGACTTTCTCGCCCACGATCGGGTGAGCAGGGCCGCCGTATTCGGCGCGTCGCGCACCGAGCTGCTCGCCCAGCTCGTCGACGCGATGGCGCCGCTGCAACCGACGCTCGTCGAGTCCGATTGGCGCGCAATGGTCGCCGCCGTCAACCGGCGCATCCGGCGGCGGTCGCTGGTGATACTGCTGACCGACCTCAACGCCACCGCTCTCGACGAGGGTCTGCTCCCGGTTTTGCCCCAGCTGTCCAGCAAGCACCATCTGATGATCGCCGCGGTCTCCGACCCGCGGGTAGACCAAATGGCCAGCGGGCGTTCGGATGCGGCAGCGGTCTACGACGCCGCGGCCGCCGAACGATCCCGCAATGACCGCCGCGCGATCGCGACACGGCTGCGTCAAGGCGGAGTGGAAGTCGTCGATGCGCCGCCCACCGAACTCGCACCCGCCCTGGCCGACCGCTACCTGGCGATGAAAGCGACTGGGCGCCTGTAGACGTCGGCTCAGCGAGTGGGGATCACATCCGGTGCATCGTCGACATCGCCGGTCTCCCCGGCTTTCACGGCTCGACGCCCGAAGTAGATGACATACGTCAAGAACGCCGCCTCGGCGAGGATCCCGATACCGACGCGAACAAACGTCGGCAGCGCCGACGGCGTCACCAATGCCTCGATCAACCCGGACACCAGCAGCACCCCGACGAGCCCCACCGCCACCGACACGACGGCCCGGCCCTGTTCGGCGAGCGCCTGTCCGCGGGGCCGGTCTCCGGGCGAAATCACCGACCACCCCAGCCGCATCGCCGCCGCCCCGGAGAGGAATACCGCGGTCAACTCCAGCAGCCCGTGCGGAAGCAGCAAACCCAGCAGGATGTCGCCCTCGCCGGCGTGAAACATCAGGCCCGCGATCAACCCCAAGTTGGCGGCGTTTTGGAACAGCACGATCGGAATCGGCAGTCCGAGTAGCACCGAGAACGCAATGCACTGGGCCGAAACCCAGGAGTTGTTCACCCAGACCTGCAGAGCGAACGCCAATGCGGGGTGTGCGCTGTAGTAGTCGGCGATATCGTGGTTGACCAATTGGTCGATGTCGCTGGGTGTTCCGACCGCGGCCTGCACCTCGGGGTTGGACGCCACCCAGAATGCGATGACCACCGCGACGGCGAAGAAGGCCGCCGCGGTGCCCAACCACCACCGCCAGGCGCGGTACGCGGTCACCGGAAAGGACACCGTCCAGAACCGGGTGAATGTGCTGCTGAGTGGCGCATGAGCACCGGTCACCGCGGAGCGCGCACGCGCGATCAGGCTTGACAACCGACCGATCATCAGCGAATCCGACCCGATCGTGCTGGCCGAACGCAGCATCGAGAGATGGGTGGACACGCGCTGGTAAAGCTCGACTAGTTCGTCGACTTCCGCGCCCGTCAGCGACCTGCGCTTCTTGATCAACCGGTCAAGCCGGTCCCAGGTTCCGCGATGGGTCAGCACGAATGCGTCGACGTCCACCCTGCGCAGCCTAATCGCCGTTTCGGGGTCGCCGACTGCAGCCGCTCAACACCTGTACCGTTCGGTGTTATGTCGGAGGTGGTGACCGGGGACGCAGTGGTGCTGGACGTGCAGATCGCCCAGTTGCCGGTGCGAGCCCTGAGCACGCTGATCGACATCACCGTGATTTTCCTCTTATACGTGTTGGGGCTGATGCTGTGGGCGACCACGCTGACGCAATTCGACGACGCGCTGAGCGAGGCCGTGCTGATCATCTTCACGGTCCTGGTGATGGTCGGATATCCGATGGCATTTGAGACCACCACCCGGGGACGTTCGGTGGGCAAGATCGTGATGGGCCTGCGGGTGGTGTCGGACGACGGCGGCCCAGAACGCTTCCGGCAGGCCCTTTTTCGTGCGTTGGCTTCGGTGGTGGAGATCTGGATGCTCGCGGGCAGCCCCGCAGTCATCTGCAGCATTTTTTCGTCCAAGGCCAAACGTGTCGGCGACATCTTCGCCGGCACGGTCGTTGTCAGTGAACGCGGGCCGCGACTCGGGCCGCCACCGGCGATGCCGCCGTCGCTGGCGTGGTGGGCGTCGTCGCTGCAATTGTCGAACCTGGATGCCGGGCAAGCCGAAGTCGCACGCCAATTCCTTTCCCGGGCACGTCAACTCGACCCCCAGCTGCGCGTGCAGATGGCATCCCGAATCGCCGGTGATGTGGTGTCCCGGATCGCGCCGCCGCCCCCGCCCGGAGTTCCGCCCGAGCTGCTATTGGCCGCCGTCCTGGCCGAACGGCACCGCCGCGAGCTGGCACGCCTGCGTCTTGCCATGCCCCCGACGGCACCACCGACCGGCCCCTGGACAGCCGCACCCCAGTTTCCCGGGCCGTCCGGCTGGCCCGCCGCACCGCCAGCGAGCATGCCACAACAGGCTTCGCCCGAACCGGCGCAGGGACAGCAAACAGGCGGCTTTTCCCCGCCGCGCTAAATTTGGGGTTCGGCTAGCTCGCGACGGTGGCAGCCATCAGCGCCACATCGGCGACCAGCAGCGCCCATCCGCACAGGGGCACCGCGATGCCGCCGCGGCGCTTGGCCGTGAAAAACGTGATGAGGATGACGACAAAAGCCACCATCGGCGCGCCGTAGAACGCGACACCGAAATCGATCCCGCCGTGGCCCAGGTTGGGGCAGGTGCGGTCGGTGCATCCGTCGGTGCTCATCACCGCGCCGAGCGCGAAGAGCATGACGATCGCGGCGGCCGGCACCGTCGACAGGGCTAAACCCCAGTTCACCCACGGCCACACCGGCCGGTTCCGGTCACCGTCGTGCCGCGCAGGCTCCGCCGCACTGTCGGGGTGGCTGTCGAACGTCACATTGGGGTTCTTTGCATTCATCACCGAGTTCGTACCCGTCGCCCGTCGGATACAAACGAGGTCCGCTCGGAGCATTCCGTATAGGCCAGGCCCAACGGGATGGCGATTTGCCGAGCTCCGACCCGATCAATCGTTGCATCGCGATCGTTTACGATATATCGTGATATTCCGAGGCGCACCAGACGGAGCGCTACCCCGAGAACATTGAGGACTACAACAATGAGCAACCCATTCACTCCCCCCGACGGACGATTCACCGGTCACCCCGGCCTCGGATTCGGCTTCGGCCCCGGCTTCGGACCTGGGCAAGGCCCCGGGCAACGGCGCGCCCTGCATGGCGCCCGGCGACACGCCCGACGGGAATTCTTCGAAAACCTCCGCGACCAAGCCGGCGATCAGGGCTTTGGCCCTGGATTCGGCCCGGGTTTTGGCCCCGGCTTCGGGCCGGGCTTCGGCCCCGGGTTCGGCTTCGGCCCGGGCGGGCGACGCGGCGGATGGCGTCGCGGCGGCCCCGGTCGCGGCAAGCGCGGTGACGTGCGGGCAGCCATCCTGACGCTGCTGGCCGAACGGCCGATGCATGGCTACGAGATGATCCAGCAGATCGCCGAGCGCAGCAATGGAATCTGGAAGCCCAGCCCTGGGTCGGTGTACCCGACGCTGCAACTGCTGGCCGACGAAGACCTGATCACCGCAACCGAAACCGACGGCAGCAAGAAGCTTTTCGAGCTGACCGAAGCGGGACGCGCGGCGGCGGAGAAAATCGAGACCGCACCGTGGGACGAGATCGCCGAAGGCGCCGACCCGGGTCAGATGAACCTCCGGTCGGCCATCGGCCAGCTGTTCGGCGCGGTCGCGCAATCCGCGCACACCGCCACCGCCGACCAGCAGCAGCGCATCAGCGAGATTCTCAACAATGCGCGGCGTGAGGTCTACGGCATCCTCGGCGAGGACTGACCGATCGGCCCAGAAGTGCCCGCCGGCTCAGCGCCGGCGGGCATTTCGCTAGGACACGTCGACCCAATCCAGCGTGCGCTGCACCGCCTTGTGCCAACCCGCATACCCCTCGGCGCGCAAGGCGGCGTCCCACGTCGGCGTCCATCGCTTGTCTTCCTGCCAATTGGCCCGCAGGTCGCAAGGATCAGCCCAGAACCCGACCGCCAAACCGGCCGCGTAGGCCGCGCCCAGCGCGGTGGTCTCGGCGACCACCGGCCGCACCACGTCCACGCCCAGCACGTCGGCCTGGATCTGCATGCACAGCTCGTTTTGGGTGATACCGCCGTCGACTTTCAGCACCTCAAGGCGCACACCGGAATCCGCTGCCATCGCATCCACCACATCGCGGCTCTGGTAGCAGATCGCCTCGAGCGTCGCGCGGGCCACGTGTGCGTTGGTGTTGTATCGCGACAGCCCGACGATCGCGCCCCGCGCATCGGATCGCCAGTACGGGGCGAACAATCCGGAAAACGCCGGGACGAAATACACCCCACCGTTGTCGGGAACCTCGCGGGCCAGCGACTCGCTTTGCGCGGCACCGCTGATGATGCCCAGCTGATCACGCAGCCACTGCACGGCCGAGCCGGTGACCGCGATCGAACCCTCCAGCGCGTAGACGGGTTTGGCGTCGCCGAACTGGTAACAGACCGTGGTCAGCAGACCATTGTCGGAGCGCACGATCGTCTCGCCGGTATTGAGCAGCAGGAAATTGCCGGTGCCGTAGGTGTTTTTCGCCTCCCCCGCCGACAGACACACCTGTCCGACCATCGCGGCGTGCTGGTCGCCCAGGACCCCGGTGATCGGCACCTCGGCGCCCAACGGCCCGTCGGTCAAGGTGACGCCGTAGGGCTGCGTCGGCGACGACGACGCGATCGTCGGCAGCATCGCGCGCGGAATCGAGAAGAAGGACAGCAGCTCGTCGTCCCAATCCAGTGTTTCGAGGTCCATCAGCATGGTCCGGCTGGCGTTGGTCACGTCGGTGACGTGCACCCCGCCCCGCGCACCGCCGGTCAGATTCCACAGCAGCCAGGTATCGGCGGTGCCGAACAGGGCGTCGCCGTTCTCGGCCGCCGCGCGCACCCCGTCGACGTTCTCCAGGATCCATTGCAGCTTCCCGCCGGAAAAATAGGTGGCCGGGGGCAGGCCCGCCTTCCGGCGGATCACGTCGCCATGCCCGTCGCGGTCCAGCGCCGACGCGATCCGGTCGGTGCGGGTGTCCTGCCAGACGATCGCGTTGTAATACGGCCGCCCGGTCTGGCGATTCCACACCATCGTGGTCTCGCGCTGATTCGTAATTCCTAGCGCGGCAATATCTTTCGTCGAGAACTTCGAGGTGTTGAGCACCGACATCAACACCGACGAGGTGCGTTCCCAGATCTCGATCGGATTGTGCTCGACCCAGCCGGCGCGGGGCAGGATCTGTTCGTGCTCGAGCTGGTGACGAGCGACCTCGGCGCCGTCGTGATCGAAAATCATGCAACGGGTACTGGTGGTGCCCTGATCGATAGCTGCGACGAACTCGGCCACCTGTCTCCTTCGTCGTGAACTGCGACACGTTCATGCCATCGTCCATGATGGGGTACCGGCCCACCAGATCTGCAGCTGACCGACCCGATTCGCCACGGCCGGGCACGGATGCGACGGCGCGATCAATCGCGCCGCTCTTGCGTTACCGGCGGTAACCCTGTTGCATCGGCGATGTGGGCGAAGAGGTCAAGCGCACCACGTACGACCGCGCACATCGGCGGGAGTACCGGCGCAAGGTGCAGCTGTGTCTGGACGTCTTCGAGACGATGCTCGCCCAGTCACGCTTCGATTCCGACCGGCCGCTGACCGGCATGGAGATCGAATGCAACCTCGTCGATGCCGACTATCAGCCAGCCATGTCGAACCGGCATGTGCTGGATGCCATCGCAGATCCGGCCTACCAGAAGGAATTAGGCGCCTACAACATCGAATTCAATGTGCCTCCCCGGCCGCTACCCGGACATACCGGGCTGGACCTGGAGGCCGAAGTACGGGCCAGCCTCAACGACGCCCAGACCAAGGCCGGCTCCGGCGGCACCCGCATCGTGATGATCGGCATCCTGCCCACGTTGATGCCCGAGCATCTGTCACGCGAGGGCTGGATGAGCGAGTCGACGCGCTACACCGCGCTCAACGACTCGATCTTCAACGCGCGCGGCGAGGACATCCCGATCCATATCTCCGGTCCGGAGCCGCTGAGGTGGGAGGCGGCGACGATCGCGCCCGAATCCGCTTGCACCAGCATGCAATTGCACTTGCAGATGGCGCCGGCCGACTTCGCTGCCAACTGGAATGCGGCGCAGGTGATGGCCGGCCCGCAGCTAGCGCTGGCCGCCAACTCGCCCTACTTCTTCGGCCATCAGCTGTGGTCGGAAACCCGCATCGAGGTGTTCTCGCAATCCACCGACACGCGACCCGAGGAGCTCAAAACCCAAGGGGTGCGGCCCCGAGTGTGGTTCGGCGAACGCTGGATCAGCTCCATCCTCGACCTGTTCGAAGAGAACATCCGGTACTTTCCCTCCCTGCTGCCGGAGTTGTCCGACGAGGATCCGGCCGCCGAGCTGGCCGCCGGGCGCATTCCGCACCTTTCCGAACTACGTCTGCACAACGGCACCGTGTACCGCTGGAACCGGCCGGTCTACGACGTTGTCGACGGGCGCCCGCACCTGCGGCTGGAGAATCGGGTATTGCCGGCCGGGCCCACCGTCATCGACATGCTGGCTAACTCCGCCTTCTACTACGGCACGCTGCGCGCCTTGTCCGAGGAAGAGAACCCGTTGTGGACGAGGATGGGTTTCGATGTGGCGCATCACAATTTCCTGAAAGCGGCCCGCCACGGGATGGACACCCGGCTGGACTGGCCCGACTTGGGTGAGGTGACGGCAACCGAGTTGGTGCTCGACACATTGCTGCCGATAGCCCACGAGGGACTGCGCCGATGGGGCGTCGACGCCGACGTGCGCGATCGTTTCCTCGGCGTGATCGAGGGCCGCGCCAAGGCCGGCCGCAACGGCGCGAGTTGGCAGGTGGCAACGGTGGACGCCTTGCAAGAGTCCGGCATGACGCGGCGCGCGGCGCTCGCCGAAATGCTGCGCCGGTATTGCGACCACATGAACGCCAACGAGCCGGTCCACACCTGGCCATGCTAGCCGCGGGTACGTTGGAAACCATGACACCCAACGAGTTAATAGACTGGGACAGCGCCTATCGCGGCGAGGGTGAGTTCGAAGGACCGCCGCCGTGGAATATCGGTGAGCCACAGCCTGAATTGGCCGCACTGATCGCAGCCGGGAAATTCCGCAGCGATGTGCTCGACGCCGGCTGCGGGGTCGCCGAACTGTCGCTGACGCTGGCCGCGCAGGGCTATACGGTGCTGGGCGTCGATCTCACACCCACCGCCGTCGCGGCCGCGACCAAGGCGGCCGGGGAACGCGGCCTGGGCAATGCCAGCTTCGAGCAGGCCGACATCACCTCGTTCGCCGGCCACGACGGCCGGTTCGCCACCGTGGCTGACAGCACGCTGTTTCATTCGCTGCCGGTCGAGGCCCGCGACGACTACCTGCGCTCGGTGCACCGCGCGGCCGCCCCGGGCGCCAACTACTACGTGCTGGTGTTCGCCAAGGGCGCCTTCCCCGCCGAGCTGGAACCGAAGCCCAACGAAGTCGACGAGGACGAGTTACGCGCGGCGGTGAGCAAGTACTGGGAGATCGATGAGATTCGGCCCGCCTTCATCCACGCGAATTTCCCGGAGATCCCCGACGCGCCGTTCCCATTCCCGCCGCACGACCGGGACGAAAAAGGCCGATTGAAGCTTCCCGCTTACCTACTGACGGCACACAAAGCCTGAGCGAAGTCACGGCCCCATAATGGCCAGGCCCCAGTTCAGATGGCCTTGCCATACGCTCGCAATGCGCCCGCCCTGCACGGCGGGCTTAGGGTCGCCGATCGGACCGTCGGCGGCACGGATCGCCGCGACCGTGGCGTCCAAATCGGGGGACCACAACGCCAGCCCGATCAGCGCCGGGTGGGCGCCGGCGGCAACCACTTCGATGAAGCCTTCCCCTGCGCGGTAGAACGCCATCTCGGGTCCTTCCGGACCCCGCGGATGAAAGCGCCGGCGCGGCGGGGTGCCCAGCACCGCATTGAGAGCGGTGACGGCCGCGTCCAATTCGCTCACCGCGTAGACCACGTGGTCGACATGGGTGACACCGCAGGGATGCACCGCGCCGGTGACCGGCGGGTGAACCGCCGTCGGAACCCCGAGAACTTCGGGCCGCGCATAGATTTCGTCGAATCCCCAGCCGCGCTCGTCGGTCAGCGCACAGCGTACCCGCCCGATGCGGATCGCGCGGTCGTCGACGGCGAATCCCATTGTGGTCCAGGCATGTTCGTCACCGGGCACGCCGAGCCAGGTCAAGGTGGCCATGCCGATCGCGATTACGTCGCGGTGGCGACGGTCGCGGCAATCAGGGCTTCGGCGAAGCTTTCCAGATCGTCGGTGGTGGTATCGGCGTGCGGGGAGATCCGCAACCGCGGCGCGGTCATCTCGAGCGGCGCCCGCTGCACTCCGGCGTAGGTGGTCAGGATCCGCCGTTCGGCGAGCAGCCATTCCCGCACCGCTTGCGGGTCGGCACCGTCGACGGGCGCCAGAGTGGTGATCGCGCTTGGTTCTTCGACCTCTTCGATCACCACCCATCCCGGCACATCGGCCAGCGTCGTTCGACTGATGCTGCCGAGCTCGGCCAGCCGCGCGCGCACCGCCTCGGGCCCGAACGCCAGATACTCGCCGAGCGCTACCGAAAACCCCACCCGTGCCGCGATATTGGCTTCGCCGAATTCGAGCTGCTCAGCAACCGACAACGACCGCGATTTTTGGGCCCACTCCGGTGCCGCCAGCCGCGGCTTGAGTCGCTCCGTCAGGTCGGGCCGGACGCCAAGGAAGCCCACCCCGCGCGGACCGGCGATCCACTTGCGCGACGACGAATAGGTGACATCGGCGCCGACCGCACAGTCCACCTGGCCCAACGCTTGGGCGGCGTCCACAACCAGGGGCAGACCCAACTCGCGGCACAGTTGCGCGATCATCGAAATCGGCTGCACGACACCGCAATGGCTGGCCACCGGCGTCAGATGGACGAAATCGGGCAGGTCGGCCTGCAGTACGAATGCCGCGTCGTCGAGAGCCAGCCGGCCATCCTCGAGGGTCGGCAGGAGCTGGTGGTCGAATCCGTGTGCGTCCAGCACGGCGAGGTTGGGGCCGTATTCGCCCGGCAGGCAGGCCACCGTGCGACGGTCCGCGGGCCAGCTACCCAGCAGCAGATCCAGGGCGTTCAGCGAACCCGTGGTGTAGACGATGTCGGCATCGCTCATCCCGGTCAGCGCGGCGAACGCGGCACGCCCGGCGTCGAGTGCGGGTGCCGCGGCCAGCGCCGCCACATATCCGCCGACCTCCGCCTCGTGGCGGGCGTGCAGCGCGGCGGCGTCGATGGCCGCGTAACTCTGGCGCGAACAAGCCGCACTGTCCAGGTGTAGACCGGCCACGGGTGGGCGAGCCGCCCGCCATCGGTCGGCCAGCGACCCGCCGTCGCTCACTTGACTGCCAACGACAACCCGAAATCGCCCGCGGCATCCGTCCACCACCGAAGGCGACGCAGTCCCGCGCCCGCCAATTCGGCGCTCACCCCACCCGGGTGGAACTTGCTCGACACCTCGGTCAGCATTTCCTCTCCGGCGGCGAAGTCGACGGTCAGGTCGAGGGCACCGACCCGGACCCGCTGCGGCCGTTCGGTCCGCAGCCACATTTCGATGCGTTCCTCATCGGCGTTCCAGCGCGCCACATGCCGGAAAGCGTCGACGTCGAAATCGGCGTCGAGTTCCCGGTTGACCACCGCGAGCACATTGCGATTGAACCGGGCCGTCACTCCGGCGGCGTCGTCGTAGGCGCGCACCAGCCGACCGGTGTCCTTGACCAGGTCGGTGCCCAGCAGCAGGGTGTCGTCGGGGCGCATCACCTCCGCGAGGGACTTGAGGAATTCGGCACGGGGTCCGGGTGTGAGGTTCCCGATCGTCGAGCCGAGGAACACGAACAGGCGCCGACCGCCGCCGGGAATCTCGCCGAGGTGCTCTTCGAAATCGCCACAGACAGCCTCGATTTCGACGTCCGCGTACTCGTGTTGAATGGCCATCGCCGCGGTCGACAGGATGTTTGCATCGACGTCGAACGGGACAAACCGGCGCAGCGATCCGCGATTATGCAACGCGTCCAGAAGCAGACGGGTCTTCTCCGAGGTGCCGCTGCCGAGTTCGACCAGGGTGTCGGCCTGGCTGGCTGAAGCGATCTCGGCGGACCGGGCGCGCAGGATCTCCGCCTCGGCCCGCGTCGGGTAGTACTCCGGCAAGCGAGTTATCTGGTCGAACAGCTCACTGCCTACCGAGTCGTAAAACCACTTGGGCGGCAACATCTTCGGCGTGCTCTGCAAACCGTCGAATGCATCGCGACGCAATGCGTGGTACGCCGAGTCGGCGGCGAGATGGTTAGACAACGTCAGTGTCATCAAGATCCTTTCGGCTCGTCCAGCGGGGTCATCGTTACGCCTTTTGTGGTCACTTCGACAAGGTGGTGATCGGGCACGTCCTCCCATTCGGAGTCGTCGTCGTAGGGCTCGCTGGCCAGCACCACGCCGTCGTCGCGGCGCAGAATGGACAAGGTATCGCCCCAAGCGGTTGCCAGCATGCGAGAACCGTTGGCGGCCAGTATGTTAAGTCGAGCATTTGGGTCGAGCGAGCCGATCTGCGCAACCGTCTCGCCGAGCACGTCGGGACCAAGCGAGAAGACGGTGGCCGCCAACATCGCACTGTCACAGACGGATTCAGCCGTCGACGTCAACGGCAGCACGGTGCGGTCAACGACACCGTTGTGCGACAGCAGCCAGTGGCCGTCGGTGAACGGCGCGGTCGCGCTGGCTTCGATCGGCATGCCGACGGTCGCCGAGCGCACCGCGGCCACCACACAGCGGCTGCGCAGCGCGGGCGCGACCGAATCGAACGAGGTGTCACCCCACAACGGCGCCGAGCTCCGCCAGCGTCGTGGCACTCCCCCGCCGGAAGGGCCGTCGAAAAACCCGACGCCCCAACCGTCGGCGTTCAACAGGCCGTGCTCCTGGCGGCGCGGAGCGTAGGACTGCACGCGAAGGCCGAAGGGCGGATCCAGCACCAGCGAGGAGACGCTGACGTCGGCGCCGAGCCAGCCGAGGTGACGGCACATCAGGCGGGATCCCGAGCGTCGTCGACGTCCCAGGCCAGCCGTACTCCGGAGAAGATCTGACGGCGGATGGGGTGGTCCCAGTTACGGAAACTGGGCCGCAGAATGGCAGATTCGACGGCCCACGATCCGCCGCGCAGAATCCGGTAGTCGCCGTCGAAGAACGGCTGCGAATAGCGCTCGTAGACCATCGGGACGAAACCGGGCCACGGCCGCAGGGGGGAGCTGGTCCACTCCCAGACGTCGCCCAGCATCTGCTCGACGCCGTAGGCCGACGCGCCGGCGGGGTAGGCGCCGACGGGTGCCGGCCGCAGGGCGGTGCCGCCCAGATTGGCGACCTCATCCGACGGGTCGGATGCTCCCCACGGGTAGCGGCGCCGGGTCTCGGTCGCCGGATCCCAGGCGCAGGCCTTCTCCCATTCCATTTCGGTGGGCAGCCGGGCACCGGCCCATGCCGCGTAGGCCTCGGCCTCGAAGTAGCTGACATGCTGCACCGGCTCGTCGGCCGGAATGTCTTCGATGTAGCCGAAACGGGTACGCGTGCGCCCGTCGGAACCCCAGAATTGCGGCGCGCTAAGGCTCGCGGTCGAGCGGTGCTCCCAGCCGCGCGGGGACCACCAGCGCGGGTCGCGGTAGCCGCCGTCGCCGATGAACTGTTGCCATTCGCCGTTGGTGACCGGGACCCGGCCAATCCGGAAGGGCGGCAAGTCGACGACGTGGGCCGGGCGTTCGTTGTCCAACGAGAACGGTTCACTGGCGGCATCAACGCCCAGCACGAACGGGCCGCCGGGCACCAGCACCGACGTTCCGGTCAGGCCCCCCCGGCCCGCGGGCAAGGCGCCGGGGTCGCGCAGCAATGCCGCGCCGGTGCGCAGGTTCAACGCCTGGAGCATGGTTTCGTCATGCTGGTTTTCGTGGCTGACCACCAGCCCGTAGACGAAAGCCGTGCGGTCTCCGGCGGGGTCGTCGGGCAACGCGTCCAACGCGTCCAGTGCCGCGGAACGCACTGTGCGGCAATAAGATCGGGCTTGCTCCGGGGACAGCAGCGGCAGGTCGACGCGGCTGGCGCGAGAGTGTTCGAAGGCGTCGTAGAGACCTTCCACCGACGGCTCCAGCATTCCCGGCCGGTTCGGGTCACCGCCGCGCAGCAGCCAAAGCTCTTCCTGCTGACCGATATGCGCGAGGTCCCACACCAGCGGGCTCATCAACGGGTCGTACTGACGCCGCAGTTCGGTGTCGTCGAAGTCAACCAGCCGCAGCGTGCGCGTGCGCGCCCGCTCCAAATCGTCGGCGATCCGTTCTCGGCATGACGATCGCAAGCGCGGCGTAGCCGGGCGCAGCGGGTCGGAATCATCGGGGAAAGTCACAGGCCCCCTCGTGCCAGCTGCGACACCGTCGCCACGATGCCATGCTCGATCACCTGGTCGGAAAAGTCGTCGCCGGGACATCGACCCTTTTCGACGGTGCGGATCAGACGCGCCATCGCGTCGGTGAGCTCGGGGGGCGCCTTCTCGGCCGCGATGGCCACGCACGCGATAGCGGCCTCGTGCAGGCGCCGGTCGCTCAGGCCGAGCCGGGCGGCGTTGTCCCAGGCGGTGGCCACCGGTTCGACGACCGCCGCGGCGGCGTCGGCGGCGACCGGGTCGTCGAGCAGGGCGACCAGGGTGAACGCGATAGCGGGCCAATAGGCATCCGGTGCGCTGTCGAGGTAGCGGATTTCCAGCCATTGCCGGGGGCGTACCGGCGGGAACAGCGTGGTCAGGTGATAGTCGAGATCGGCGAGGGTGGGACGCCGGTCGCAGAGCAGCGCCGAGCCGTCCGCCCAATCGGCGAAAGACACGTAGTGAGTCAGCGCGACGGCCTCGGGATTGTGCACCATCATCACCGGCGCCTTGAGCGCGTAGCGCGCCCAGTCGGTGCCGGGGTCGTCGCCACTGGCCCCCAGGATGGGACCGCAGCGCGCGGAGTCCATCTGGCCCCACACCCACTGCCGCGTCGACACCCAACCGGAGAAGTCGCCGCCCAGCATCGGGGAGTTGGCCGCGATCGCGATCATCGTCGGACCCAAAGCGTGGGCCAGCCGGACCCGGTCCGCCCATCCGGCTTGCGGCCCGGCGTCCACGTTGACCTGAACCGAGGCCGTCGACGTCATCATCGCGGCACCCGCGTCGGCAGAATTGCTGGCCGCGAAGAACTCTTCCATCGCGCGATAACGTGCGCCCGGGTTGACGCGCTTGGGTACCCGCAGCGGATCGGCGCCCAGGAAAACAAATCCCAGCCCGGCGTTCGCGAACGCCTTCCGCAGCACGCCCTGGTCGTTGTTCATGCCTTCGATGGCCGCGGCGACGCCGTCCTCGGGCCGGCCGGACAGTTCGACGGCGCCTCCGGGCTCAACGGTGATCGCACTGCCGCCGGGCAGTGGCGGCAGTGCATCGATGACCGCGGTGATTTCGTCCCAGCTCGGCCTGCGGTAGGGATCGACAGGGTCGAAGCAGTGCGCCTCCATCTCCAAACCGACGCGCCCCAGCGGGCCGTCGATCAAACAACCGTCGGCGATGTACTGGGCGGCTTCTTCGGAACTGGTCACCTCGGAGTCGGCCGGACGGGCGGCATCTAGCTGCGAGGCCGCGGCGGTGATAGCGGCGAGCGTCATATCACGATCCCTCCGGGCTCGACCACGCCCGAACATCACCGGGCCGAGCGCCATCTTGGGCAGCCATCGGAACGATCGCCACCGTCACTTCATCTTCCAGATCGCCCCGACATATTCCCGTTCCCGCTGGTTGTCGCCGCACGGCTTAGTTGAATACCCATATTCACCGAACTATTGCCCCAGCGCGTTTTGCATCGCCCCGGCCAGCACGTTGACCGCGGGTCCCGCGTTGCCAGACTGACAAACCTTCGCCTGCAGCAACACGTTTTCGCGCAATCGGGTTTGATCGAAGCAGCGCCGATCGGTGCCCGCTTCCTGCTTGGTCCAGTTCGCGTCGGTCGCCGTCGCCGGGCCGCCAGCAAATGACCACACTTGTGTCTGCCCGTTGTCCAAGTGCATCGCGGTGGTCTGACCCGAGCAGCCACCCGTTCGGTCCACCACCCGATGAAAAGCCCGGCCCGCGGCGTCGTTGGTGGCGAAGACGCCGATCGCCTGCTTCACCAGATGCGTCTGATCGTTGGCCGACGTCTGCGCGGTGGCTCCGTTGAAGGACGCCAGGTCGGGGTCGTTGTACACCTCGGGTAGCCCGATGTCCGCCCAGTTGTTGCAATCGGCAAGCTCGACGAAGAAGCCCTGGAACGGTTCGGTGAATACCGATTCCCAGCCCATCGGGCCGCCGACGATGTTGCCGACCGACCCTTTGCCGAGGACCGCGTAGGACAC
Source organism: Mycobacterium sp. Aquia_216 (assembly GCF_026723865.1). Lineage (NCBI taxonomy): Bacteria > Bacillati > Actinomycetota > Actinomycetes > Mycobacteriales > Mycobacteriaceae > Mycobacterium > Mycobacterium sp. Aquia_216. The sequence goes on from NZ_CP113529.1 coordinate 6,032,241, forward strand.
CACGCCGGGCTCCGAGGGATGGCCGGCCGCGAGGGGGACGCCCGCGGCCGCCCCCAAGCCCAGACCGACGCTCACCGCCAGAGCGGGGATCCGCATCATGGAACTTGATCATGCCAGGGCCAGGCCCCGCAGCGAACGTCGAGTTGCTGAGCCCGGCGTGGGGCGAACGTCGAGTCGTCGGGCCGAGCGCGGCCGAATCCACCCGACAACTCGACGTCCGGCGCCAAACTATTGAGCCCGCAGGCCCTCTTCGACTTTCTTACCGAGATCGGGGTCGACGTTGCGCCAGTACTCGAACACCCGTGACAGTACCGGCTCTTTGACGCCTTTGGAGACATGCCCAATGATGTTGTGCACCAATCGGTCTCGAGCAGCATCATCGAGCACCTCGCGGACCATGGTGCCGGCCTGGCCCCAGTCGTCGTCCTCGGGGTGCAGCGTGTAGGCGGCACGGATCATCTGCCCGTCGGCCTGCCAGCGCACCTCGGCGGCGCGTGCCGGGTCGGCCTTCGGGCCACCGTAGGAGTTGGGCGCATACACCGGATCCGAGGCATTCTTCATCCGCATCGCGCCGTCCTTGGAGTAACTGTTGACCTCCACATGGGGCGAGTTGACCGGGATCTGCCGGTAGTTGGCGCCCAGCCGCGCACGGTGCGCGTCCGAATAGGAGAAGCCGCGCGCGAGCAACATCTTGTCCGGGCTCAATCCGGTGCCTGGCACGGTGTTGTTCGGCTCGAAGGCGGCCTGCTCGATCTCGGTGTGGTAGTCGGTGACGTTGCGGTCCAACGTCATCTTGCCGACATCGATCAACGGATAGTCGCTGTGCGGCCACACCTTGGTCAGATCGAACGGGTTGAACCGGTAGGTCTTGGCCTCCTCGAACGGCATGATCTGCATCTTGAGCGTCCAGCTCGGGTGATTGCCGCCCTCGATCGCCTCGTAGAGGTCGCGCTGGTGGTAGTCGCCGTCCTCGCCGGCCAATTGGTCGGCGTCCTCCTGCGTGAGGAAGTCGACGCCCTGGTCGGTGATGAAGTGGTACTTCACCCAGAAGATTTCACCGGCGGCGTTGATCCAGCTGTAGGTGTGGCTGCTGTAGCCGTTCATCTGGCGCCAGCTCTTGGGGATGCCCCGATCGCCCATCAGCCAGGTCACCTGGTGCGCCGACTCGGGAACCAGACTCCAGAAGTCCCACTGCATGTTGTGGTCGCGCAAATTCGTTGCGGCCATGCGTTTTTGCGAGCGGATGAAGTGCTGGAACTTCATCGGATCACGCATGAAGAAGACCGGCGTGTTGTTGCCGACCATGTCGAAGTTGCCCTCGCTGGTGTAAAACTTCAGCGCGAAACCGCGGGGGTCGCGCCAGGTGTCTGGGCTGCCGCGTTCGCCGGCGACGGTAGAAAACCTGGCCAGCATCTCGGTCTTGGTACCCGGCTGGAAGACCGCGGCGCGGGTGTACTTGCTGACGTCGTTGGTCACTTCGAAATGACCGAAGGCGCCTCCACCCTTGGCGTGCGGCTGACGCTCCGGGATGCGTTCCCGGTTGAACTGCGCCATCTGCTCAATCAGGTAGTGATCCTGCAGCAGGATCGGGCCGTCGGGACCGATCGTCAGCGACTGTTCATCGCTGGGCGCGGCGATACCGGCATCGGTCGTGGTGTAGCGCTCCGTCATCTCGTCATCTCCTCGCTAAGTGGGCTGAATCCGAGGGCAGTCGACGTGTACCCACCCAGTGTGAACCCGAATCGGCGTCAAGCAGTTTCAGCGCGCAGACCGAACAGCCCGGCAGCCCACGGTGGGTGCCGGGCTGCCTGGGCCTCTGGCTGCTAAGGACGCGGTCCCGGGTTCGGAGTACTGGGCGACGGGCTCGGAGCCGCGGGTCCCCCCGGGCCACTGGGGCCGGCGATCGGCCCACCGGGACCACCCGGGCCGAACGGGCCGGAACCGTACGGGTAGGGACGAGACGGCGCCATGGCGGGGCCACCCGGCCCGCCGTACTGCCACGCTCCTGGGCCGGCGGGGCCGCCGGGTCCGGCGGGGCCACCGGGTCCGCCGTACTGCCACGGTCCCGGGCCGCCCGGGCCGCCCGGGCCGCCGGGCTTGAACATCGTGCCGTGGTGCTGGTGGCAGTGGTGGTGATATCCGAAGATCACGGCGCCGGAGAAGAAGACGACCGACAGGATGAAGACGATCCCGGCAACGATCACCACCCATGCCGCGGCCGTATAGACCTTGGGCGGCTTCACCACGTGCGTAGGCGGGGCGGCGGCGACGTGCGTCGGCTGGGTTGCGGGTTCAGGTGTTTCACTCATGCCTCGATACTGCCTCTGAAAGCAACTGCCGCAACAGCTTCCGGCGACAAAGTTGCTGTGAATTCATCCAAATGCGATCAAGGCGGCGGGATCGCTGAATCACTGGTAGCCCGGCGCTCTGGTGAGCGCCGGGCTACGACGTGTGGAGTTAGTGGCCCCCCGGGGTCCTCCTATTACCCCGTGAGCATCTGAACGGTTGAGGTCTTCGCCTCGCCGCGCCTATGGCGTGCGAGACGGAACGACCGACGACGGAATCTGGCCGGGCCCGGGAGCGGCGGGAGCCACCGATGCGGGCGGGGGACCCGGAGGGGTTGCTCCCCAGCCACCCGGACCACCCGGACCACCGAATCGGTGCGGATGCACCATCGCGTGGTGCTTGTGGTGGTGATGGCCGTGGTGGTGCCCGGTGGACTTACCGAGCAGGAAGCCGGTGAAGAAGATGACCGCGAGGACGAACACGGTCCCGGCGACGATGGCGACCCAGGCTGCCGCTTGGAAGACCCTGGGGGCTCGGTGGACGACGACCGGCTCTGCCGGCGCCGGCGCAGTTGCGGTCGAGGACCGCACAGTGGGGGTTTCAGATGTTTCACTCATGAGACACATGATGCGTGGGTAAACAATAGTTATTGCTATGCGCTACTTATGTAGCAGCTGTGAGCCAAAAAACCCGCCTCACCTGCCGGAACGGCCGTGACGACAGGCACGGCCGGACCCGCTGCCGGCCTGGCCGAGGTGGCCGGTTGAGGCCGGCGACCGCTGTGGGCCGCTTGATGGCCGAACTGCGGCGGTGGTTGGCCTAGGCGAGGACGATGTCGAGCGGCACTGCGCTGCTCAGCGTGTGCCCCACTGGCGAGCTGGCCACCACACTCCGGTGCAACTCTTCGAGCTGCGTGCGGGAGGCATCGGTGTCGATTCGGACAGTGGCCGTCACCGATTCAAAGCCTGCATGGCCATCCTTGAGGCCGAGGAACACACGAAGATCGAGGTCACCCCTCAGGTCGACCTGCAGGCTGTTGATTTGGATCCCGGCGATCGTGGCGTTCGCCGCATAGCCGACCGCCAGGCAGTTGCCCAGCGCGGCTAGGAGCTGCTCCACCGGGTTGGGGGCGCTATCGCCACCGCCCAGCGCCGCCGGCTCATCCGAGGGCGCGGGAGGGAATTGGCGCACGCGCGACGAAGACGAAAAGCCGCCCTTCCACGTCACGTGCGCGGCCCAGCTAGTGTGCGCCTTACTCGGGTTGGCTCGGACGGCCTCGATCAGCTCCCCGACGGCTTTGATGTCAACGTCGTTGAGCCGCAAATTCGCATGGACGGCCACGAGTTCTCCATTCCTCCGCCCGACCGCGGACACGGGCAGGCGCTAAATATCCCAGGGTCAACACCGAGGAACTAGCGTTTCGCACACGGTGAGTCGTACCGCATCCACTCGGCAACGCGCGCCGCTGCTCGATCAGTCGGATGGAGGCCGCAGACGACGCACTAATCCGGCTTGAAGGGGTTGACCGCGAACTGGATCACCCGGTACGGCGCGGACACCCGGGCGCGGGTGTCCCACTGGCTGACGAATATTCGGAGTTCGTCGAGCGTGGAGCCGGGTGAGATGTAGCCGCCATACGGTTGGGCGAGCCGGTTGTCATAGGGCGGCGGCAGGCTCTCCGCCGGCTCGGGCCACTCGTCGTGCTGCACCACGGTGGTAACCGGTGCCTCCCCCAAAACCGTTGGGTCGTTGGCCACCCGGACCTCCATGTTGCCGGTGCTCGCATTGAAGTAGGACAGCACCGCCTTGCCCTCGATCTGCCGGACACTCATCTCCCCCACCTGATCGGGCCACAACGGCGTCGGCGGTTTGCCCCAGCCGCCGCCCGGCCCGACCGCCCAGCCCTGCCACCGCGACCGGTCGGTAAAGTTCTGCGGCGCAACCCGATACAGCACCACCGGCTGACTGCGGGTGAAGCTGTTGGCCACGATGTACACCCATCCGCTCGGCGAATCGGCGGTCGGGATCGGGTCGTAGTAGCCGCTGACCTGAGTCTGCGAGCCGCCCTGGTAGGAGCCCTCGCGCTTCGACCCGGGAACGGACTGCCATTCCGCATGCGCCGCCTCGGCGCTCACCAGCCGCGAGCTCTGCGGCTTCAGGTCCTTGGTCGTCGTCACCATCAGGTAGTTGCGCCGGTTGATCTGCACCACTCCGGCGGGCAGCTGCGAGTCCCCCGACGGTGTGGGATCAGCCAGCAGCGGTTTGCCGATCCCGGTGACGCCGGTATAGCGCACCCCGGCCGGATCGTCGACCGATGCGGTGTCGACGTGCAGGGCGACCGGCGAGTACCAGCCGCCGAACCCCACGCCCTGCCCCGCGAAGCTGTCGCCGCAGACCTGCAGCAGTTCGGTGGGAAACTCCAGGAATTCGCAGAGATCCGTGGCGCCGATACCGTAATCCTTTGTGGCCGTGCCTGTTCCGGCTGTCGGTCCGATTCGCACCACCTGACCCGGCGCCAGCGGCGCCAGGATAGGCCCGGGGGCCGGAGCCGGAGGATCGGCGTGTACCACCCAAAAAGATTGCGAGACAACCAAACACACCGCCGACGCAGCCAAGTACCGCGTACCGGGGCGAGTGTGGGCGGGCCTCACCCTCGGATCACAGTTCGGCGGCGAGCAACTCGGCGATCTGAATCGTGTTGAGCGCCGCACCCTTTCGCAGGTTGTCCCCCGAGACGAATAGCGCCAGGCCACGTCCGTCCCGCACTCCCGGGTCGCGCCGGATCCGGCCGACCAAGGACTCGTCGATTCCGGCCGCATCCAATGCGGTCGGCACGTCTACAACCTTCACTCCGGGGGCTGCGCCGAGCAGCTCCCGGGCGCGGTCCGGGGAGATCGGCCGGGCGAACTCGGCGTTGATCGACAGCGAGTGCCCGGTGAACACCGGGACCCGCACGCAGGTCCCGCTGACCAGCAGGTCGGGAATGCCCAGGATCTTGCGGCTCTCGTGGCGCAGCTTCTGGTCCTCGTCGGTCTCCCCGGAGCCGTCGTCCACCAGCGACCCGGCCAGCGGCAGCACGTTGAACGCGATGGGCGCGACGTAGGTCTTGGGCGTCGGAAACTTTAGCGCCCGTCCGTCGTGCACCAACTGCTCGGCGCCGTCGATGACCGCGCGCGCCTGCGTCGCCAACTCCTCGACACCGGCCAAGCCACTACCGGACACGGCTTGGTAGCTCGAAACCACCAGGCGCACCAGTTGGGCTTCGTCGTGTAGCGGCTTGAGCACCGGCATCGCGGCCATCGTCGTGCAGTTGGGATTGGCGATGATGCCCTTGGGCAGGGCGGGAGCGTCTCGCACATCCCTGTCGAAGTTGACTTCCGAGACCACCAACGGCACCTCGGGGTCCTTGCGCCAGGCCGACGAATTGTCGATCACCGTCACTCCGGCCGCCGCGAACCGCGGCGCCTGCACCAGCGACATCGTCTTGCCGGCCGAGAACACCGCGATGTCCAGGCCGGTCGGGTCCGCCGTCGCGGCGTCTTCGACCTCGATCTCCTGGCCGCGGAACGGCAGTTTGCGGCCCTGCGAGCGGGCGGACGCGAAAAACCGCACCGTCCCCCCACTATCCAGAGCCGGGAAGTCGCGCTCGTCGAGCAGATTGCGCATCACCTGGCCCACCTGACCGGTGGCACCTACTACCCCTATTGCAACCATCTAGCGACCCGTCCCCGCATACACCGTGGCCTCCTCCTCGCCGCCGAGCCCGAACGCCTCGTGCAACGCCACGACGGCCTTGTCTAGTTCGGTGTCGCGGCACAGCACCGAGATGCGGATCTCGGAGGTGGAGATCAGCTCGATGTTCACACCCACCTCGGCCAGCGCCTCACAGAACGTCGCGGTGACCCCGGGATGGCTGCGCATGCCCGCTCCGATCAGCGACACTTTGCCGATGTGGTCGTCGTAGAGCAGCTGAGTGAAGCCGATCTCCTCCTTGAGGGAGTCAAGCTTGGCCACCGCCGTGGGCCCGCTGTCGCGGGAACACGTGAAGGTGATGTCGGTCTTGCCGTCCTCGATCTTGGAGACGTTCTGCAGCACCATGTCGATGTTCACGTCAGCCTCGGCGATGGCCCGGAAGACGCGGGCCGCATATCCGGGGATGTCCGGGATCCCGACGACGGTCACCTTGGCCTCGCTGCGATCGTGCGCGACTCCGGTCAGAAGGGGGCTTTCCATGGGCGTGTCCTTGATCGATCCGACGACGACAGTGCCTAGTTTGTCCGAGTACGACGACCGGACGTGCACCGGCAAGTCGTAGCGGCGGGCGTATTCGACGCAGCGCAGCATCAGCACCTTGGCGCCGCACGCCGCGAGCTCGAGCATTTCCTCGAAGGTGACGGAGTCGAGCTTGCGGGCGTTGGGCACGATCCGCGGGTCCGCGCTGAAGATGCCGTCGACGTCGGTGTAGATCTCGCAGACGTCGGCGTGCAGGGCGGCGGCCAGCGCGACGGCCGTGGTGTCCGAGCCGCCTCGGCCCAGCGTGGTGACGTCCCTGCTGTCCTGGCTCACACCCTGGAAGCCGGCGACCAACACGACGTCGCCTTCGGCGAGCGCGGACTGCAGCCGGGTCGGTGTGACGTCGATGATCTTCGCGTTGCCGTGCGTGCCGGTGGTGATGACGCCGGCTTGCGAGCCGGTGAACGACCGGGCGCGGGCACCGAGCGATTCCACCGCCATGGCCACCAGCGCGTTGGAGATGCGCTCACCGGCCGTCAGCAGCATGTCCAGCTCGCGGGCCGGCGGCACCGGGCACACCTGCTGAGCCAAATCCAGCAGGTCATCGGTGGTGTCCCCCATCGCCGAGACCACGACCACGACGTCGTTGCCCTGCTTTTTGGTCTCAACGATGCGTTCCGCGACGCGACGGATCCGGTCGGCGTCGGCCACCGAGGATCCGCCGTACTTCTGTACGACGAGCGCCACTGTTTCTCTGCCTGCCCTTCCACACCCACAGACGCGGTTCAAGTTCACAACAGGATACGTGGCGGCGCATCTCGTTTTCTGACCCGATGGCGGGCATCACAGCCAGCGGTTTTGGTCTCGATTCGGTGTGGTTTTCGCCTGGGCGCTGATCGCGGTAGAGTTCAGACCGTGCAGCGGGTGTTCCTTCTCGGACGCCGCGACGGGGCCTGATCCAGACCGGCTTCCCGTCGCGGGTGTTCGCGATGCGCCGGTCTGAAGTCCCTTCTGACATCCCCGGAGCAATTACCGTGACCAACTTTTCCGCACCCGCCAGCCCCGACGCCTATACCTCTATCTCTTCCAAGGCCCGTACCGTCGAAAAGCCCGCCGGTCCGCGGCGGCCCGACCAGCCCGCGTGGAATCCGCAGCGCGGCTCGTCGATGCCGGTCAACCGCTACCGCTCGTTCGCCGAGGAAGTCGAGTCGATTCAGCTCGACGGCCGCACCTGGCCGGACCGCGTCATCAACAGCGCGCCGTTGTGGTGCGCGGTGGACCTGCGCGACGGCAACCAGGCGCTGATCGACCCGATGAGCCCGGCCCGCAAACGCCGCATGTTCGACCTGCTGGTTGGCATGGGCTACAAGGAGATTGAAGTCGGGTTCCCGTCGGCCAGCCAGACCGATTTCGACTTCGTCCGCGAAATCATCACCGACGGCGCCATTCCCGACGACGTCACCATCCAGGTGCTGACTCAATGCCGGCCGGAACTGATCGAGCGCACCTTCCAGGCATGTGAGGGCGTGCACCGGGCGATCGTGCACTTCTACAACTCGACGTCAATCCTGCAGCGCCGCGTGGTGTTTCGTGCCGACCGGGACGCGGTGCAGGCCATCGCGACCGAGGGCGCCCGCAAATGCGTCGAAGAGGCGGCCAAATACCCGGACACGCAATGGCGATTCGAGTATTCGCCGGAGTCCTACACGGGAACGGAATTGGAGTACGCCAAGCAGGTGTGCGACGCCGTCGGCGAGATCATCGCACCGACGCCGGACAACCCGATCATTTTCAATCTGCCCGCCACTGTGGAGATGGCGACTCCCAACGTCTACGCGGACTCGATCGAGTGGATGAGCCGCAACCTGGCCAACCGGGAGTCGGTGATCCTGAGCCTGCATCCGCACAACGACCGCGGAACCGCTGTCGCCGCAGCCGAATTGGGCTACCAGGCCGGCGCCGACCGGATCGAGGGTTGCCTGTTCGGCAACGGGGAGCGCACCGGCAATGTCTGCCTGGTGACGCTGGGGCTGAACCTGTTCTGCCGCGGCGTGGACCCGCAGATCGACTTCTCCAACATCGACGAGATCCGCCGCACGGTGGAGTACTGCAACCAGCTGCCGGTGCATGAGCGTCACCCGTACGGCGGCGATCTGGTCTACACCGCGTTCTCGGGCAGCCACCAGGACGCCATCAACAAGGGCCTGGACCAGATGAAGGCCGACGCCGACGCCGCGGATTCCGACGTCGAGGACATGCTCTGGCAGGTGCCGTATCTGCCGATCGACCCGCGCGATGTCGGCCGCACCTACGAGGCGGTGATCCGGGTCAACTCACAGTCCGGCAAGGGCGGGGTGGCCTACATCATGAAGGCCGACCACGGCCTGGCCCTGCCGCGCCGGCTGCAGATCGAGTTCTCCCAGGTGATCCAGAAGATCGCCGACGGCGAAGGCGGTGAGGTGTCGCCGAAGGAGATGTGGGAAGCGTTCTCCGAGGAGTACCTCGCGCCGATCCTGCCGCTGGAACGGATCAAGCAGCGTGTCGACGCCGCCGAGGAAGACGGCGGCACCACCAGGATCGCCGCGACGGTCAAGATCAACGGGGTGGAGACCGAGATCAGCGGTGCCGGCAACGGCCCGCTCGCCGCGTTCGTGAATGCGCTGGGGGACGTCGGGTTCGACGTCGCCGTCCTGGACTACTCCGAGCACGCGATGAGCTCCGGCGACGACGCGCAGGCCGCCGCGTATGTGGAGGCTTCGGTGGCCGTGCCGATCGCGAGCGCGGCGACGTCGGGCGAAGCGGGTCGGCGCGCGGACGGCCCGAGACGCACGGTGTGGGGTGTGGGCACCGCCCCGTCGATCACCACCGCGTCACTGCGTGCCGTGGTGTCGGCGGTCAACCGCGCCGCGCGCGGATGATCGACTATGCCAGTCTGGACAGCAGTGTCCTCGCCAGTGTTTGAGCCTGCGGGCAGGTGTCAGCCACGACGGTGAGGTAGATCCAGCGCTGCAGGACCATGGCGGTCGCGAACGGAGCCGGGAGGCAGTAGGCATCGTCGCCCAGGCCGGTGATGGGCGCGATGGCGCTGACGGTCTGCCGCTTGTGCGTCGCAAAGGTGTTGGACACCGAGTTCAGGCAATCCTGGTTGGGGGCCTTGCCATCCGTGCAATCACCCCAGAACAACGTGAAGCTCATCGCGGCGCCCGACGCCGGCACGGAGGTGCAGTCCTGATCGCCACCGATGCCGGTCCGGGTGCGGCGAGGCGGCGGGAACGGCCTGCCGATGGCCTGGCTGATATCGGCGGCGCTGAGCAGCGAACACAGGTCCGCCGGTACACGAACGAGCTCGGCGTTGTTCGCCGACCCGGCGCCGGCGCCGCATGCCGACAGCACGAGGGCGGCGCCCAGCCCTGTCGCCGCGGTGACTACTCGTCCGATCAGCATTTCCTGCCCACGCTCCCCGCGAATGAACCTATCCGCCGTGTGGGCCGCCGTGACCACAAAACCTCGGGCTGGGCTAAACGTCCGCGTCAGAACAGGGCGAGCTGGTCGTCGACGGCCGAAGCGTCGACGAACTCCTCCATGTTGGTGCCACCGATCACGGTGCCGACGCCGTCCATGAACTGCGCGTCGGACACCACCGGCACCCCGAGCTGCCGGGCCTGATAACCCTTGCCCTGTTCGGGGGCGGCGTCATTGCAGACCACCAGCGAGGTCTCGCGGTCGACGACATCGGTGTAGGCCAGCCCGGCGTGCAGGATCCGCTCGACGAGTTCCTCGTGCGTGCGCCGCACCTCGGCGGCCAGCGCCACCCGCATGCCCTGGACCAGCGGCCGGCCGCGGACATACGGCCCCGGGTTGAGATACGGGCAGGGCATCCGCGAGGCCAGCGCCTTCAACGGCCGCAGTTCGTCGTGGGTCACTCGGCCGTTGGGCCAGCGGCGCCGGGTGACCGGACGCACCGGCAACCAGATGTCGCGTTCGCGGGCCCGCTCGAGCGCGGACGCGAGAACGCCGGTCAACACCATCGCGTCGTCGAAGGCGTCGTGCGGCCGCTCCTGGGTGACGCCCCAGTGCGCGGCGAGGGTCTCCAACCGCAGATTCTCGACACCGAGATTGAGTCGCCGGGCCAGCTCGACCGTGCACATGACGCTGTCGACGGGAAGTTCGATGCCGGCGAGCTCGGACTCGGCGGCCAGGAATGCGTAGTCGAACGCGACGTTGTGCGCCACCAGCGTGCGGCCCCGCAGCACCTCGACCACGTCACCGATGATGTCGCCGAACTGCGGCTGATCTTCGAGCATGGCGGCGGTCAGCCCGTGCACGTGGGTGGGACCGGGATCGACCCCGGGGTTGAGCAGGCTGACCACCGATTGCTCAACCCGGCCGGCGGTGTCGAGGCCGAGTACCGCCAGGCTGATGACCCGCGCCTGCCCCGGCCGAAAGCCCGAGGTCTCGACGTCGATGACGGCCCAGCCCGTGTGCGGTTCGCCTGTCGGAAGACCCCAGGAGATCGGGTTCATGGACTGAGAATGGCACGCCGGACCGACATCGCTCGGTCGCTGCGCGGTCGTGTCGCCACATACTTGGAGGAAGGCGCGGCCCGGCGCCCGGCGCCCGGCGCCGCGCTTGCGATCGCCTTTAAACTGCTGTGAATGCTGACCCCCCGCGCACGTCTGGCTCTGGCCGCCGGAGCGACCGCGCGCTGGGCATCGCGAGTCACCGGACGCGGGGCCGGAGCGATGATCGGCGGCCTGGTCGCGATGACACTGGACCGCTCGATCCTGCGCCAGCTCGCGGTGGGCAGGAGAACCGTCGTCGTCACCGGCACCAACGGCAAGTCCACGACGACCCGCATGACGGCCGCGGCGCTGGGGACGCTGGGCAGGGTGGCCACCAACGCCGAGGGCGCCAACATGGATGCCGGCCTGGTGGCCGCGCTGGCCGCCGACGGCGGCGCCGCGCTGGCCGCCCTTGAAGTCGATGAGATGCACGTGCCGCATGTCAGCGACGCCGTCGAGCCGGCCGTCATCGTGCTGCTCAACCTGTCGCGCGATCAGCTGGACCGGGTCGGCGAGATCAACGTGATCGAACGCACGCTGCGGGCCGGCCTGGCCCGGCATCCGCGCGCGGTCGTCGTCGCCAACTGCGACGACGTGCTGATGACCTCGGCCGCCTACGACAGCCCGAACGTGGTGTGGGTGGCCGCCGGCGGCTCGTGGGCGAACGACTCGGTCAGCTGCCCGCGCAGCGGCGAAGTGATCGTCCGTGACCAGGGCCACTGGTATTCCACGGGTGCCGACTTCAAGCGGCCCAGTCCGCAGTGGTGGTTCGACGACGAGACGTTGTACGGGCCCGACGGCCTGGCCCTGCCGATGGAGCTGGCGCTGCCCGGCGCGGTGAATCGGGGCAATGCCGCCCAGGCCGTCGCGGCCGCCGTCGCACTCGGCGCCGCCCCCGCTGCGGCGGTCGCGGCGGCGTCGGGGGTGGACGAGGTCGCGGGCCGCTACCGGACCGTGCGCATCGGCCGGCACGACGCCCGAATTCTGCTGGCCAAGAACCCGGCCGGCTGGCAGGAAGCGCTGTCGATGGTCGACAAGCACGCGGCCGGGGTGGTCATCTCGGTCAACGGGCAGGTGCCCGACGGCGAGGACCTGTCCTGGCTGTGGGATGTGCACTTCGAGCACTTCGAAGAAACCGCGGTGGTGGCGGCCGGCGAACGCGGCACCGACCTGGCGGTGCGCTTGGGGTACGCGGGCGTCGAGCACACCCTGGTGCACGACACCCTGGCGGCCATCGAGTCGTGCCCGCCGGGGCGTGTGGAGGTCGTCGCCAACTACACCGCCTTCCTGCGGCTACACCGAGCGTTGGCGCGGCATGGCTGAATCCACGCTGCGGATCGGGCTGGTGTTGCCCGACGTGATGGGCACCTACGGCGACGGCGGCAACGCGGTCGTGTTGCGCCGGCGGCTGCTGCTGCGGGGTATCGCGGCCGAGGTCGTCGAGATCACGCTGGACGACCCGGTGCCGGAGTCCTTGGACCTGTACACGCTGGGCGGCGCCGAGGACTACGCGCAACGGCTGGCCACGCGGCACCTGCTGCGGTACCCGGGCCTGCAGCGCGCCGCGCAGCGCGGCGCCCCGGTGTTGTCGATCTGTGCCGCCGTCCAGGTGCTCGGGCACTGGTACGAAACGTCGTCCGGGGAACGGGTCGACGGCGTGGGCATGCTGGACGCGACGACCTCCCCACAGGATGCGCGCACGATCGGCGAGCTGGTGAGCAAGCCGCTGCTGGCCGGGTTGACCCAGCAACTCACCGGGTTTGAAAACCACCGCGGCGGCACCGTGCTCGGTCCCGACGCCTCGCCGTTGGGTGCGGTGGTCAAGGGCGCGGGCAACAGGCGCGGCGACGGTTTTGACGGCGTGGTGCAGGGCAGTGTCGTCGCGACGTACATGCATGGACCGTGTCTGGCCCGCAACCCGGAGCTGGCCGACCTGCTGCTGAGCAAGGTGGTGGGTGAGCTGGCACCGCTGGAACTGCCCGAGGTGGACCTGCTGCGCCGCGAACGACTGGCGGCGCGCTAACCGTGCGGGCCGAGATGGCGAAAATCAGCCCGAGACTGGCTGCCGGCGCCGCACTGCTCGGCGCGGCTGCGTTCATCACGTGGTCGACACCGGCGCGCGCCGACCCGGAAGTCCTGAACGGCCGGTACAACGTGCACTACGCGGACAACGACAAACCGACCGCGTGGCTCTTCGTCCCGTGCGGATCGGACTGCACCCGGGCGACCTCGCAAGATGGCGGGACGTTCGTTATCAGCTGGGAATTCCAACTCGTCAGTGGACGATGGACTCACAGCGGGACGGCCCAGGCGCCGTGCCCGAACGGCGCATCGGCCCCGGTGACTGTCAACTACAGCTTCGATGCCGTGTCGCTCGCGGGAGAAGGCCAGACGACGACGTCAGACGCGTGCAGTGGAGAGCCGAGCAAGACCTTTACCAGGCAATTCCAATTGAGCAAAGCCTGAGGAACGTCAGACCATGGGCCGGCGGTGAGGACCACACCGTCGACCCGCCCGCCGATGCGGCTCGGCTACCTGGGCAACAAGATTCCTTTTAGGACCAGACGCGACGCTTTCCTCGACGCCGACGCGAGTGCGGCGGCTCGAGAAAGAGGCCCCATGAATAGCACCTCAGCGACGATGGCCCGGACGACACGCCTTGGCGTGCTCGCGGCCTTGTTGACCACGGCCGCCGCGGGCTGGGCGGGTGGAGTCGCCGGCGCCCATGCCGCCCCGAGCGTTCCGGCCCCGCACACCGACCCCGGGATGCATGGCGACCCGGGCGCCGCCGCGCCCTACTGGCGCTATCAGCAGCAGCATCTCGACTGCGGGGAGATGGCGGTGGCCGACGTGATCGGCCAGATCAGCGGCCACGAGCCCAGCGAGGACGAGATCAATGCCGCAGCGGAAAACATTGCGAGCGCGGCCCACCCCGGGCCGATTTACCGCCCCGGCAGCAGAACGAGCAACAAAGACCTGGTGCCGCTCTTGGCGCACTACGGCGTGCACGCCGACGTGGTCCACCCCGATACCGAAGGATTGGTGGGCGCTCTGGATCACGGGCGCAAGGTGATCGCCGGGGTGAACGACCACGTCATCTGGAACGACTCCGGCGACCGCACCAAGCAAAACCACTTCGTCGTCGTCATCGGCATCGACAACGACGCCGGTGTGGTGCACCTCAACGACAGTGGCGTGCCCTCGGGCGGTGACGAGCAGGTTTCGATCGCGACGTTCGAGGAGGCCTGGGGCGCCGGCGACAATTTCGCCGTCTTGACGACGTGAACGCGCCGCGGATCAGACCATGGACCGGCGACCGGTCAGGGCTCGGCCCAGGGTCAACTCGTCGGCGAACTCCAAGTCGCCGCCCATCGGCAGCCCGGACGCGATTCGCGTGACGGTCAGGCCGGGAATGTCGCGCAGCACCCGGACCAGGTAGGTGGCCGTCGCTTCCCCCTCGGTGTTGGGGTCGGTCGCGATGATCACCTCGGTGATGTCCACCCCGTCGACCCGCTCGCCGATACGGCTCAGCAGCTCGCGGATCCGCAGCTGATCGGGGCCCACGCCGGACAGCGGATCGAGCGCGCCGCCCAGGACGTGGTAGCGGCCGCGGAACTCCCGAGTGCGCTCGACGGCCTGGACGTCCTTGGGTTCCTCGACGACACACACCTGCGTGCCGTCGCGGCGCGGATCGGCGCAAATCCGGCAACGCTCGTCGTCGGAAACGTTGCCGCAGACCGCGCAGAAACGGACGCCGTCGCGGACCTTCGCCAGCACGGCGGTAAGTCGGTCGATGTCCCGCGGTTCGACCGACAACAAGTGAAAGGCGATGCGCTGCGCGCTCTTTGGCCCGATACCCGGCAGCCTGCCAAGCTCGTCGATCAGGTCCTGGACCGGTCCCTCAAACATGTCGGTAGGTAGTCAGAGCCCCGGTACCTGCGTCGGTGGGGCCGGTGGAGCCGGAGGGCCGCCCAAGCCGGCGGTCAGCGACCCCAGCTGCTCCTGCGCCATCTGGGTGACCTGCTTGGAGGCGTCCACCATGGCGCCGACGATCAAGTCCTGCAACGTCTCGATGTCCGAGGGGTCGACGACCGACGGATCGATCTTCACCGCGATGACCTCGCCGCTGCCTTTGACAACCGCCTCGACCAACCCGCCACCGGCCTGACCGCGGATCTCGGCGTTCGCGAGCTGTTGCTGAGCCTCCATGAGCCTTTGCTGCATCTGCTGCGCCTGGGCGAGCAGCGCGGACATATCGCCTCCGGGTTGCATGACAATCCCCTCGCATCTTGGTCTCGAGTTGGTTTCGCCTGTGGGTGTCGGGCGATTCGAAACACCCAGCGTAGACCGCCCGCGGTTACCTTTGCGCCGTGGACCTACCAGTGAGCAGGCGTGTCGGGATCAGAACGATCATCGGAATGGTTGTTGCTGTTTCGACGATCATCATCCCGACGGCCACCGCGACCCCTTCCAACATCGCCGGCATGGTGGTTTTCATCGATCCCGGCCACAACGGCGCCAATGACGCGTCCATCGGCCGGCAGGTCACCACCGGTCGCGGGGGCACCAAGGATTGCCAGACCAGCGGCACCGCGACCAACACCGGCTATATGGAGCACACGTTCACCTGGGACACCGCGTTGCGGGTCCGCGCCGCGCTGACAGCACTCGGCGTCAGGACCGCCCTGTCCCGCGGTAACGACAGCGCGTTGGGGCCGTGTGTCGACGAGCGCGCCAACATGGCCAATTCATTGCGGCCCAACGCGATCCTGAGTATCCACGCCGACGGCGGTCCACCGTCCGGCCGCGGGTTCCACGTCAACTATTCGGCCCCGCCACTGAACCAGGTCCAGGCCGGCCCGTCGGTGCAGTACGCGCGGATCATGCGCGACCAGATGGCGGCCGCCGGCATCCCGCCGGCCACCTACATCGGCCAGAACGGACTGTACGGACGCTCGGACCTAACCGGCCTCAACCTGGCGCAATATCCCTCGATCCTGGTCGAATGCGGCAACATGAAGAACCCCGTCGATTCGGCGCTGATGGAGTCCCCGGAAGGCCGGCAGAAGTACGCCGACGCACTGGTCCGCGGTGTGGCGGGCTTCCTGGCCTCCCAGGGTCAGGCGCGCTGAACCATGCGGGCCGCTACCACGTGATTTCGGGTAGCGACGATGCCTTACAGCCGGTAGCGTAGACGCGGTCTCCTGGCTCGGATTAGCCACGAGGCCAGATCGCTTGCGGCCCTGGCAGTTTCGCTATCCGAATTTGGCTGCGCGAAAAATCGGGACGAACACCTAGCTAACATCAGGAACTTTGCCGAAACCTCTGTCGGAGCGCGGTGTCGTCCACTAGGGTTTGTTCCACTCATGTCGCTTAGACGTGCGGAGAGCATCGGTGAGCAACAAACCGTCGACGACGACAACAGCTGCGTTTTCGGCCGAGTCAACGACGACCGGCGACACCGCCCGGTGCGGGCTTCCGCAGACGTTACTGCCTGCAGTTAATCGGTTCACCACGAGGCGGTTTTCGGCTGCGTTCCAAGCTGTTGCACCGATATACGACCGCAGAAACGGCGGAAACCGGCGCGGAGTTAGGCCTTTACCGAGTAAGCCTTTTGAGTAGGGGTCGGATGGAACTTGACGCCCGTGCCCTTCCGCTGACGCGTCGGCAACTGGATATATGGCTCGCACAGGAAACGGGTCGCTCCGGTACTGACTGGCAACTCGGCCTATTCATCAGAATCGCGGGCACCGTCGAGCCTGATTTGCTTAGGCAGGCAATCAGCAAAGCGTTACAAGAGGCCGAGCCAGCCCGCGCCGTATTCTTCGAAGTAGACGGTCAGGTTTTCCAAAAGGCAACCGATTACCCGGATTTCGAGCTGGACTACTACGACTTGACGGGCTCGCACGATCCCGTGCAGGAAGCCCGGGATATTGCGTCATCGATCCAACTCACACCGATGCCGCTGGATGGCCGGCTACTCAAGTTTGCTCTATTCCGAACGAAACCCGACGAATATTACTGGTCTGCGTGCTGCCACCACATAGTCCTCGACGGATTAGGCATTGCGCTGGTCGGCCGCCGGATTGCGGCTATCTACACCGCAATTGTTTCGGGCGCGCCCCTCTCGCCCGCGTTCTTCGGCTCGCTGCAGGACTTGGTTCGCAGCGAGCAGGAGTACGAAGCTTCAACCGACTACCTGGAAGATCAGGCCTACTGGAGCGCAAACCTGCCGTCGGAGCGCGGACCGGATTATCGGTTGCCGCAAGCGGTGGGCCGGCGGGATCCGTCGCAACCGACCCCACCGGTGCAATTGGATCCATCCGTCGTCGGTCGAATCAAACAGCTGGCCAAAGCGCTGGGTGTCCGTCGATCGTCGATTATCACGGCGGCGGGTGCGCTGTTGGTGCGGGGCTGCACCGGCGGTTCGGAGGTGGTGCTCGACTTCCCGGTCAGCAGGCGCGTCCATCCAGAGTCGAAGACGCTGCCCGCCATGGTCGCCGGGGTGGTGCCGCTGGTACTGAAGGCGTCGCCGGTGTCGACGGTTGCCGACTTCTGCAAGCATGTCGACACGCGAACCCGAGAAGCTTTGCGGCATCAGCGATTCCCGGTGCAGACGCTCGGGGACGAAAGTGGCCTGCGCAGCGCCGGGCAGGCGGCGAACCGGGTAGTCGTCAATTTCATCCCCTCTCGACTCACCCTGAGCTTTGCCGATGTTCCGGCGACCGCGACGTACACCAGTTTTGGACCGATAGGTCATTTCGGCCTGTTCTTCGTCGGCACCGGTGAGGAGCAGTTCCTCACCACGGCCGGTGCCGGGCAACCGTATTCGGATTTCGACGTCTCGGAGCTGACGGAGCGATTGCAGCGGGTGCTGGCGGCCATGGCCGCTCACCCCGAGTACGCGCTTTCCGCACTGGATCTGCTGGACGCCGATGAACACGCCGGTATGGATCGGTTGGGCAACAGGGCGGTGTTGACGCGGTCCGCGACGGAGGTGTCGATTCCGGCACTGTTCGTCGAGCAGGTCGCCCATACCCCCGATGCGATCGCGGTGACCTTCGAAGGCCGCTCCATGACCTACCGCGAACTCGATGAAGCCGCCAACCGAATGGCGCACCTGCTCGCCGGCCGGGGAGCAGGCCCGGGCCAGTCGGTGGCGCTGCTCTTTTCGCGATCAGCCGACGCCATCGTCGCGATTTTGGCGGTGTTGAAAACCGGGGCCGCCTACCTGCCGATCGACCCGGCCCACCCCGCCGCGCGGATCGAATTCATGCTCGCCGACACGGCTCCGATGGCTGCGCTGACCACCGCCGAGCTTTCGGACCGACTGGATGGTTACAACCTCACGACCATCGATATCCACGACCCGGCGCTCGGCGCGCAACCCGTCACCGCGCTGCCGACACCCGCGGCCGCGGACATCGCCCACATCATCTACACCTCGGGCACCACCGGCACGCCCAAGGGCGTCGCCATCACCCACCGCAACGTCACTGCGCTGCTCGACTCACTGAACGCCGGGCTGCCACCGGGACAGGCATGGACCCAGTGCCACTCGTATGCGTTCGACTTCTCGGTGTGGGAAATCTGGGGTGCGCTGCTGCATGGCGGGCGGCTGGTGGTGGTCTCGGAGTTGGTGGCCGGCTCACCGCAAGACTTTCACGCCCTGCTGGTGGGCGAACGCGTCACGGTGCTGACGCAGACCCCATCGTCCGTCGCGGCGCTGTCCGCGGAAGGTCTGGGATCGACGGCGCTGCTGATCGGCGGTGAGGCCTGCCCGGCCGAGGTGGTCGATCGGTGGGCGCCCGGACGCGTGATGGTCAACGCCTACGGCCCCACCGAGACCACCATCTATGCGGCCATGAGCGCGCCCCTAACGGCGGGTGCACCGGTGCCGATCGGTGCGCCGGTATCGACGTCGGCGCTGTTTGTGCTCGACGACTGGATGCATCCGGTTCCCGCCGGGGTGGTCGGCGAACTGTACGTGGCCGGCCACGGCGTGGGATGCGGGTATGTGGACCGAAACTCGTTGACGGCGTCACGGTTTGTGGCCTGCCCCTTCGGCGAGCCGGGCGCACGAATGTATCGCACCGGGGACCTGGTGCGCTGGGGCGCTGATGGGCAGCTGCACTATGTCGGGCGCGCCGATGGACAGGTCAAAATTCGCGGCTACCGCATCGAGCTCGGTGAAATCCGCTCTGCCCTTGGATCTTTGGATGGGGTCGAACAAGCGGCGGTGATCGCCCGCGAAGACCGCCCCGGCGACTTACGTTTGGTCGGCTATGTCACCGGGACCGCGGAACCGGCCGGGCTGCGCCGCGCGCTGGCTGAGCGGTTGCCGGCGTACATGGTGCCGGTCGCGGTGATGGCGGTCGACGCGTTGCCGCTGACGATCAACGGCAAGCTCGACGCCCGTGCCCTGCCGGCACCGGACCATCGCGATGTTGAGCATTACCTCGCGCCGGCCACCGCGGTTCAGGAGATCCTGGCCGGGATCTACGCCCAGGTTCTGGGTGTGGAACGGGTCGGTATCGAGGAATCCTTCTTCGATCTGGGCGGAGATTCGCTGTCGGCGATGCGGGTGATCGCCGCGATCAACACCGCGCTGGACGCCGGACTTTCGGTACGGGCATTGTTCGAGGCACCGACGATCGCGCAGCTGGCGCCCCACATCGGTACCGGCCACGGGCGGCTGGAACCACTGCTGGCCGGGGAGCGGCCTCCCGTGGTGCCGTTGTCGTTTGCCCAATCGCGGTTGTGGTTCCTGGGCCAGCTGCAGGGGCCGTCCGCCGTTTACAACATCGCGACGGCATTGCGGCTGTCCGGCCGCCTGGACGCCGATGCACTGAACGCCGCGCTGACCGATGTGATCGTGCGTCATGAAAGTCTGCGGACGCTGTTCGTAGCGCCGCAGGGCATCCCTGAGCAGGTCGTGGTGGCGGCCGATCGAGTCGAGTTCGCTTGCCAGATAGTCGATTCCAGTGGATGGACGGACGCCAGACTTGACAGGGCGATCGATGCCGCCGTCGGCGAACCCTTCGATCTGACCGCCGACGTGCCGTTGCGGGCGACGCTTTTCCGCCGCGGCGACGACGAGCACGTGCTGGTGGGTGTGGTGCACCACATCGCCGCGGACGGCTGGTCGATCGCTCCGCTGGTGCGTGATTTGGGCGAGGCGTATGCCGCCCGATGCCGGGGGCAGGGGCCGGGCTGGGCCGAATTGCCGGTGCAGTATGCCGACTACACGCTGTGGCAGCACGCGCAGTTCGGTGATCTCGACGATCCCGGCAGCCTGATCGCATCCCAGCTGGAGTACTGGCAGGATGCCCTGGCCGCAATGCCCGAGCGGATCATGCTGCCGACCGATCGGCCTTACCCGCCGGTGGCCGATCAGCGCGGGGCCAGTGTGGGTGTGCGGTGGCCGGCCGATGTGCAGCAGCGGGTGCGCGAGATTGCCCGCGAGCACAACGCCACCAGCTTCATGGTGGTTCAGGCGGCGTTGGCGGTGCTGTTGTCGGCGGTCAGCGCGAGTTCTGATGTGGCCGTGGGCTTCCCGATCGCCGGGCGCCGTGACCCCGCTCTCGATGATTTGGTGGGGTTTTTCGTCAACACTTTGGTGCTGCGTGTCGACCTGGCCGGCGATCCCACCGTCGCCGAGCTGTTGGCCCAGGTGCGCCAGCGCAGCGTGGCGGCCTACGAACACCAGGATGTGCCGTTCGAAGTTCTCGTGGAACGGCTGAATCCGGTCCGATCCTTGGCCCACCATCCGCTGGTGCAGGTGATGTTGGGCTGGCAGAACGCGGAGCCGGCCGAACTCGCGTTAGGCGACATTGAGGCCATCCCGCTGCCGATCGACACCCACACCGCCCGGATGGACCTATCGTTCTCCCTGACCGAACGCTGGACCGCGGCGGGTGAGCCCGCCGGGATCGGCGGGACGGTCGAGTACCGCACCGATGTGTTCGACGCGCATTCCATCGAGGCGTTGGTCGAGCGGCTGCGGCGGGTGCTGGTGGCCATGACCACCGATGCGGCGCAGCGGCTTTCCTCGATCCAGCTGTTGGACACCGACGAGCACCGCCGCCTGGACATCTTGGGCAACCGCGCGGTCCTGACCCGGCCGGTGGCCCGCGCATCGGTTCCGGCGCTGTGGGTCGCGCAGGTGACCCGCGCCCCCGAGGCGATGGCGATCACCTTCGAGGGTCGGTCGATGACCTACCGTGAGGTCGATGCGGCCGCGAACCGGTTGGCGCACCTGCTGACCGCCGAGGGCGCGGGTCCCGGACAGTATGTGGCGCTGCTGTTTTCGCGGTCCGCAGAAGCGATCATCGCAATCCTCGCGGTGCTCAAATCCGGTGCGGCGTATCTGCCGATCGACCCGGCCCACCCAGCAGCGCGGATCGAGTTCATGCTCGCCGACGCGGCGCCGATCGCCGCGATCACCACCGCGGAGCTGCGGCGACGGTTGCCTGAGCGCGACCTGCGGATCATCGACGTCGACGACCCGCGCATCGACACCCAACCCGGCACCGCGCCCCCCGCACCGTCGCCAGACGACCTCGCCCACATCATCTACACCTCGGGCACCACCGGCATGCCCAAAGGTGTTGCAGTCACGCATTACAACGTCGTCCAACTGTTCGACTCGCTCGATGCGGGCCTGGAACTGTCGCCGGAACAAGTATGGACACAATGCCACTCGTATGCCTTCGACTTCTCCGTGTGGGAGATTTGGGGCGCGCTGCTGCACGGTGGCCGTTTGGTCGTGGTGCACGAGGCGGTGGCCGGCTCACCGGACGACTTGCACGCCCTGCTCGTCGCCGAACAGGTAACCGTTCTCACCCAGACCCCGTCGGCGGTCGGGATGCTTTCCCCACAGGGGTTGGAATCGACGGCACTGGTGATCGGCGCCGAACCCTGCCCGGCCGACTTGGTGGACCGGTGGGCGCGCGGACGGGTCATGATCAACGTCTACGGCCCGACCGAGACCACGATGTGGGTGGCCAAGAGTGCCCCTCTCGCAACGGGTTCGGGTGTCCCACCGATCGGATCGCCGGTGACGGGGGCGGCGTTCTTCGTTCTCGACGAATGGTTGCGCCCTGTGCCCGTCGGCGTGGTCGGCGAGTTGTACCTGGCCGGCCGTGGGGTGGGATGCGGGTACCTGAATCGGGCGGGCCTGACCGCGTCGCGATTCATGGCCAGCCCGTTCGCGGGGGCCGACTTCCCTGGACAAAGAATGTACCGCACCGGAGACCTGGTGCGGTGGCGTCCCGACGGGCAACTCGACTACCTGGGTCGCGCGGACGAGCAGGTCAAGATTCGCGGCTACCGCATCGAGCTCGGCGAAATCCGCTCAGCCCTAGCCAGTTTGGACGGTGTCGAGCAGGCCGTCGTCGTGGCCCGTGAGGACCGTCCCGGTACCAAACGCCTCGTCGGCTACATCACCGGAACCGCCGACCCCGGCCGGGCTCGCGCCGCCCTCGCCGACACCCTGCCGCCATACATGGTGCCGTCGGCCGTGCTGGTGATCGACGCGTTGCCGATGACAGTCAACGGCAAACTCGACATCCGCGCGTTGCCCGCGCCCGAATACCACGACGCCGATCACTACCGCGCCCCCACCGACGCCATCGAGGAGATCCTGGCCGGCATCTACGCCCACGTTCTGGGGCTGGATCGGGTCGGTGTCGATGAGTCCTTCTTCGACCTGGGCGGGGACAGCATCTTGTCGATGCAGGTCGTCTCCCGGGCGCGAGCGGCCGGTGTGGTGTGCCGTCCACGCGACATCTTCGTCGAGCAGTCCGTTGCCCGCCTGGCCCGAGTAGCCAGTGTCGCAACGGATGAGGCCGGCGTCGTCGACGAAGGTGTCGGCGAGGTGCTGGCCACCCCGATCATCCGCTGGCTGGAGGGTGTAACGAGTCGCGTCGAGCAGTTCAACCAGACCGTGGCCATTGCGGCCCCCACCGCGGTGACCGAACCCGACGTGGTGCTGGTGCTGCAAGCGTTGCTCGATCGACACGCGATGCTGCGGTTGCGCGTCGACGACGACGGCGCCGGGGGGTGGTCGTTGTGGGTCCCCGATCCCGGCTCGGTGGACGCACGCGGCTGCCTGCACACCGTCGAAGAGCTCTCCGGCGAGAAGCTGGCGGAAGCTCGAGCCCGGTTGAATCCGGCCACCGGAACGATGCTGAGCGCGTTGTGGGTCGCACCGATCGGTGAGCTGGTGTTGATCATTCACCATCTGGCGGTCGACGGCGTCTCGTGGCGAATCCTGTTGGAAGACATCAACCTTTCCTGGGCCCAGCATCGCGACGGGCAAGAGGTGGCGTTGCCGGCGCCGGGGACATCCTTTGCGCGGTGGGCGTCGCGGCTCGATGAGCATTCCCGGCATCCCGATGTCGTGGCCTCGGCCGAGGCGTGGCGGCGGGTGACCGCGACCCCGGCTGCGCTGCCCGCCCTCCAGCCCGAGCTGGATACCTACGCCAGCGCGGGTCGGTTGTCGGTAGACCTGGACCTCGAGACCACCCGGATGCTGTTGGGTGAGGTCCCCGCGGCGTTTCACGCCGGCGTGCAAGACATTCTGTTGATCGCGTTCGGCTTGGCCTGCGCGGAATTCTTGAGCACCGGCGGTGCGCCGATCGGCATCGACGTGGAGGGCCACGGTCGCCATGACGATCTGGCCGGCGATCTGGACTTGTCGCGGACCGTGGGCTGGTTCACCACCAAGTACCCGGTGTCATTGGCGGTTGGGGGGTTGTCCTGGGCGCAGGTGCTCGCCGGTGAGTCCGCGCTGGGCGGGCTGATCAAGGACGCCAAAGAGCAGCTGCGCGCGCTGCCCGACGGCCTGACCTACGGGCTGCTGCGCTACCTCAACCCGGACGTCGATCTGGCTGGATCCGACCCGGCCATCGGTTTCAACTACTTCGGGCGCCTCGGCGCCGGTGCGGTCGAGCTCTCTGACGATTTGTGGCTGATCAGGCCGGACGGCGTGTCGGTGGCCGCAATGGCCGCGGCGATCCCAATGCCGTTGGGGCACACCGTGGAACTCAATGCCGGCACGATTGACACCGACGCCGGCCCGCACTTGCACGCGACCTGGACCTGGGCGGCCTCGGTGCTCGATGAGGAACGAGTCCGCCGGCTGAGCCGATTGTGGTTTGACGCCCTGACCGGGATCTGCGCACATGTCCGCGACGGCGGCGGCGGCTTGACGCCGTCGGATATCACCCCCGCCCGGCTCAGCCAGCAGCAGATCGACGAGCTGTGCCAGCACGACCGCATCGCCGACATCCTGCCGCTGACTCCGCTGCAGCAGGGATTGCTGTTCCACGCAAATTCCCACGGCAGCAGCGATTTAGCCGAGCTGTATGCGGTACAGCTGGATATCACCATCGCCGGCCGCCTGGAGCCCGACAGGCTGCGCGACGCAGTCGACACGGTGGTCGGTCGCCATCCCAACTTGGCCGCACGATTCTGCCCTGAGTTCGACGAACCGGTCCA
Source organism: Mycobacterium sp. Aquia_216 (assembly GCF_026723865.1). Taxonomy (NCBI): domain Bacteria; kingdom Bacillati; phylum Actinomycetota; class Actinomycetes; order Mycobacteriales; family Mycobacteriaceae; genus Mycobacterium; species Mycobacterium sp. Aquia_216. Next base: position 6,056,825 of record NZ_CP113529.1, read on the forward strand.
GGCCATCCCGGCCGACCCCGTATTGGCATGGCAGTACGCCGAACTCGGTGACGGCGTCGATGTCGAGGAACAGCTCGAACGGCTATGCGCTGCCGAACGGGCCGCGGTCGTCGACCTCACCGACCCGCCAGCATTCCGGGTCGCGCTGGTCCGCACCGACATTGACCTCCATCGCTTGGTGCTGACGAATCACCACATCGTGCTAGATGGCTGGTCACTGCCAATCCTGTTGCAAGAGATCTTCACTACCTACTACGGGCACCGACTTCCGGCGCCTTCGCCTTACCGCCGGTTCGTATCCTGGCTGACCGGCCAAGACCGCGGCAGCGCCGAGGCGGCCTGGCGGGAGATATTTGCCGGTTTCGAGGTCCCCACCCTGGTCGCACCGCCGGGCCGGGTCGGGCTCGGCCGGCGCGCGGTGGTCACGTCGCAGGTGCCCGCCGAGACGACGCGGGCCGTGAGTGAGCTGGCCCGGCTGCATCACACCACCGTCAACACGGTGCTGCAGGCCGGCTGGGCGCAGTTGTTGATGTGGCTGACCGGTCAGCGCGACATCGCCTTCGGGACGGCGGTCTCCGGCCGCCCGGTCGAGCTGGCCGGGTCCGATTCGATGGTGGGCCTGCTGATCAACACGGTTCCGGTGCGGGCCGCCATCACCACGGCCTCCACCGCCGCCGACCTCCTCGATCAACTGCACCAAGCCAACAACCACACGCTTGAGCACCAGCACCTGGCCCTGTCCGAGGTGCACCGCGCCACTGGCCATGACCAACTCTTCGACACGCTGTTCGTCTACGAGAACTATCCCGTCGATCCTTCCTTGTTCGGCGTCAACGGGTTGGCCGTCACCGCGTACACCGCCCGCGAAAACAACCACTATCCCCTGACCCTGCAGGCCATGCCCGGCGATGAACTCGGCCTGCGCGTCGAGTACGACACCGACGTCTATACCGCCGACAGCATCCACGCGCTGATCCGGCAATTGCAGCGAGTGCTGGTAGCCACGACCACCGACCCCACCTGCAGGTTATCGTTGATGGATCTGCTCGACGACGCCGAGCAGATCCGCCTCGACGAGATCGGCAACAGAGCGGTGCTGACCCGCCCCGCGAGCGGGGTATCGGTTCCCGCACTGTTCGCCACGCAAGCCGCGCGCACTCCCGATGCAGTGGCCATCACGTTCGACGGCCACTCGACCACGTACCGCGAGCTCGACGAGGCAGCCAATCGGGTGGCACACCTGCTGGCCACCCGAGGAGCGGGCCCGGGAGAGTCGGTGGCGCTGCTCTTTTCGCGTTCGGCCGAAGCCATCGTGGCGATTTTGGCGGTGTTGAAAACCGGGGCGGCCTACCTGCCGATCGACCCGGCCCACCCCGCGGCGCGGATCGAGTTCATGCTCGCCGATGCCGCCCCGATTGCCGCAGTCACCACCACGGAGCTGCGCCCGCGGCTCGCCGGGTATGACCTGGCGACCATCGTCGACATCTGCGACCTCGCGCTCGACGCACAACCCACTACCGCGTTGCCGGCACCGGCACCGGATGATGTCGCCCACATCATCTACACCTCGGGCACGACCGGCGTCCCGAAAGGTGTTGCGGTTACCCACTTCAACGTTACCCAGCTGTTCGACTCGCTGGAGGCCGGGCTGGACCTGACGGCCGATCAGGTGTGGACGCAGTTCCACTCGTATGCGTTCGACTTCTCGGTGTGGGAGATCTGGGGCGCGCTGCTCCACGGCGGACGGCTCGTGGTGGTGCCCGAGCCGATGACCCGCTCACCGGAAGACTTCCACGACCTACTCGTCAGCGAGGGCGTCACGGTTCTCACCCAGACCCCGTCTGCGGTGGCAGCGCTTTCCGTCGAGGGTTTGGAAGCGGCGGCGTTGGTGATCGGAGCCGAAGCCTGCCCGCCCGCGGTGGTGGATCGATGGGCGCCGGGCCGGACGATGATCAATGTCTATGGCCCCACCGAGACGACCATGTGGGTATCCAAGAGTGCGCCCTTGACCGCGAAATCCGGTCTGGTGCCGATCGGTTCGCCGGTGTCGGGCGCGGCCTTCTTTGTGCTCGACGGTTGGTTACGCCCGGTGCCCGTCGGGGTGGTCGGCGAGTTGTATCTGGCCGGCCGCGGCGTGGGATGTGGGTATTGGCGTCGGGCCGGGTTGACCGCTTCGCGGTTCATGGCCTGTCCGTTCGGGGACGCCGGGGCGCGAATGTATCGTACCGGGGACCTGGTGCGGTGGGGCGCTGACGGGCAACTGCAGTATGTCGGGCGCGCCGACGAGCAGGTCAAAATTCGCGGCTACCGCATCGAACTCGGTGAAATCCGGTCAGCCCTGGCAGGTTTGGAAGGTGTGGAGCAGGCGGCGGTGATCGCCCGGGAAGACCGTCCGGGCACGAAACGCCTCGTTGGGTATGTCACCGGGACCGCCGACCCTGCGCTGGTACGCGCCCGGCTGGCCGACCAGCTTCCGCAGTACATGGTGCCGGCCGCGGTAGTGGTGCTCGACGCGTTGCCGCTGACGGTGAATGGAAAACTCGACACCCGCGCCTTGCCGGCACCGGACTACCGCGACGCCGATCACTACCGCGCGCCGGCCACCGCCGTCGAGGAGATCCTGGCCGGGATTTACTCCCAAGTCCTGAGCGCGGAGCGGGTCGGTGCCGACGACTCCTTCTTCGACCTGGGTGGAGACTCGCTGTCGGCCATGCGGGTGATCGCTGCGATCAACGCGCTCCTCGACGCAGATCTCAAGGTGAGCAAGCTTTTCGACGCGCCCACCGTTGCCCAGTTGGCGCTGCATCTCGGTGCGGAGACGACGCCCCGTGAGCCACTGCTGGCTCTGCCGCGGCCTGCGGTGGTGCCGTTGTCGTTTGGGCAATCGCGGTTGTGGTTCCTGGATCAGTTGCAGGGACCGTCTGCCGCTTACAACATGGCCGTGGCATTGCGGCTGTGCGGCCGGCTCGACGACGACGCGCTGGCCGCTGCGCTGCGCGACGTGGTGGCGCGCCATGAAAGTCTGCGCACATTGTTCGTAGCGCCGCGGGGCGTCCCTGAGCAGGTGGTGGTCGCGGCCGATCGAGCCGAGTTCGGCTGGCAGCTCGTTGATTCCAGCGGCTGGCCGGACGACCGACTTGACGTGGCGATCGATGCTGCCGTCGGTGAGCCGTTCGACCTGACCGCCGACCTGCCCTTGCGGGCGACGCTCTTCCGCCGCAGCGACGACGAACATGTGCTGGTGGGTGTGGTGCACCACATTGCGGCCGACGGCGGATCGATCGCCGCGCTGGTCCGCGATCTCAGCGAGGCGTACGCCGCCCGATGCAACGGCGAAGCACCCGGCTGGGACGAACTGCCCGTGCAGTATGCCGACTACACGCTATGGCAGCACGCGCAGTTCGGTGATCTCGACGACGCCGACAGTCCGATCGCATCCCAGCTGGAGTACTGGCAGGACGCCCTGGCTGGAATGCCCGAGCGCATCACGCTGCCGACCGATCGGCCCTACCCGCCGGTGGCCGATCAGCGTGGAACCACTGTGGCTGTCCAGTGGCCGGCCGAGTTGCAGCAGCGGGTGCGTGAGGTGGCCCGCGAGCACAACGCCACCAGCTTCATGGTGGTCCAGGCGGCGTTGGCGGTGCTGTTGTCGGCGGTCAGCGCGAGTTCGGATGTGGCCGTGGGCTTCCCGATCGCCGGCCGGCGCGACCCCGCTCTCGATGAGCTGGTGGGATTCTTCGTCAACACCCTGGTATTGCGCATCGACGTGGCCGGGGACCCCACCGTCGCCGAGCTGTTGGCCCAGGTGCGCCAGCGCAGCGTGGCGGCCTACGAACACCAGGATGTGCCGTTCGAAGTTCTCGTGGAACGGCTGAATCCGGTCCGATCCTTGGCCCACCATCCGCTGGTGCAGGTGATGTTGGGCTGGCAGAACGCGGAGCCGGCCGAACTCGCCCTGGGCGACGTTGCGGCCACCGCGCTGCCGATCGACACCCACACCGCCCGAATGGATCTGTCCTTCTCCCTGACCGAACGCTGGACCGCGGCCGGTGAGCCCGCCGGAATCGGCGGGACGGTCGAGTACCGCACCGATGTGTTCGACGTGGGCAGTATCGAGACCCTGGTCGACCGGCTGCACCGGGTGCTGGTGGCCATGACCACCGATGCGGCGCAGCGACTTTCCTCGATCCAGCTCTTGGACACCGACGAGAACACGCGGCTGGATATTTTGGGCAACCGCGCGATGTTGGCGCTGCCCGCACCGTCGACGGTTTCGGTGCCGGAGCTGTTCGGCGAGCACGTACGGCGGTCCCCGGAGACGGTGGCGGTGACTTTCGAGGGCGGCTCACTGAGCTATCACGAGCTTGATCAGGCCGCGAACCGACTGGCCCACCTGCTGACCGCCCGGGGCGCCGGCCCGGGACAGGTAGTGGCGCTGCTGTTTTCACGCTCGGCAGAAGCGATCATCGCGATGCTGGCGGTGCTCAAATCCGGTGCGGCGTATCTGCCCATCGATCCGGCCCACCCCGACGCCCGTCTCGCGTTCCTGCTCGCCGACGCGGCGCCGATCGCCGCGATCACCACCGCGGAACTGCGGTCGCGGCTGGACAGCTGCGACCTGGCGGTCATCGATATCCACGACCCTGCCGTGGACGCTCAACCCATCACCGCGCCGGTGGCACCGGCACCCGACGATCTCGCTTACTTGATTTACACCTCGGGCACCACCGGTGTCCCCAAAGGTGTTGCGGTCAGCCACCGCAACCTGGCCCACCTGAGCGTGTCCACACCGACCCAGCTGTCAGTGACGCAGGTGTGGACGCAGTGCCACTCCTACGGCTTCGACTTCTCCGTGTGGGAGATTTGGGGCGCGCTGCTCGGCGGCGGGCGCCTGGTCGTCGTCCCCGAATCGATAACCACGTCACCGGACGACTTCCATGCACTGCTGGTCGCCGAACACGTCAACGTCCTGACCCAAACGCCTTCGGCCGCAGCCGCATTGACGCCAGACGGATTGGAATCCGTGGCACTGTTACTCGGTGGGGAAGCCTGCCCCGCCGAGGTGGTGGACCAGTGGGCGCCCGGTCGGGTCGTCGTCAACGCCTACGGCCCAACCGAAGCCACCGTGTACGTCTCGATGAGCTCACCCTTGGCAGCGGGGTCGGGCGCCGCGCCCATCGGCGCACCGGTGGCCACCGCGGCCGTGTTCGTCCTCGATCCCTGGCTACGCCCGGTACCGGCCGGGGTCGTCGGTGAGTTGTATGTGGCCGGCGCGGGAGTGGCGTGCGGATATCTGGGTCGGGCCGAGTTGACCGCGTCCCGCTTTGTCGCCTGCCCCTATGGTGCGCCCGGTACCCGGATGTATCGCACCGGCGACCTGGTGCGCTGGCGCCCCGACGGGCAACTCGACTACCTGGGTCGCGCGGACGAGCAGGTCAAGATCCGCGGCTACCGCATCGAACTCGGCGAAATCCAAACCGCCCTGGCCAACCTCGACGGCGTCGACCAAGCCGTCGTGATCAGCCGCGACGACTACGCCACCACCCGCCTTATCGCCTATCTCGCCGGTGTCGCCGACCCCGACCGGGTACGTGCTCAGCTGGCCGAGCAACTTCCGGCCTACATGGTGCCGTCGGCCGTCGTGGTGCTCGACGCGCTACCGCTGACCGTCAACGGAAAGCTCGACACCCGGGCCCTGCCTGCCCCGGACTACCACGATGCCGACCACTACCGGGCCCCGACCGACGCCATCGAGGAGATCCTCGCCGCCGTCTACGCCGAAGTCCTCGGCCTCGAAAGTGTCGGGGTCGACGACTCCTTCTTCGACCTGGGCGGCGACAGCATCTTGTCGATGCAAGTGGTCGGCCGGGCGCGCGCGGCCGGGGTGTTGTGCCGTCCGCGTGACATTTTCGTTGAGCAGACCGTAGCCCGGCTGGCCCGCGTGGCCAGCGTGCTCACCGGTGACACCGGCATGGCCGATGAGGGTATCGGACCCGTGGCGACTACCCCGATCATGCGCTGGCTGCAGAACGTGGCCGGCCCCATCGAGCAATTCAACCAGACAGTGGTGGTGCAGGCACCCATCGGAGCGACCGAGGCTGATGTCGCAAATGTGTTGCAGGCCTTGCTTGATCGCCACGCCATGCTGCGGCTGTGCGTCGGCCGGGACAGCTCCGGGGCCTGGGCGCCGCAGGCACCCGCGGCCGGGTCGGTCGACGCGCAAAGCTGCCTCCAAACGGTGGCGGTGTTCTCCCATGATGCGTTGGCGCGGGCGCGGGCCCGGTTGAACCCCGCCACCGGGACGATGGTGAGTGCACTGTGGGTTACCTCGACGTCCCAGCTGGTATTGATCGCTCACCATCTCGCCGTCGACGGCGTGTCGTGGCGAATCCTGCTGGAGGACATCAATATCGCGTGGGCCCAGCATCGGGGTGGGCAGCCGGTGGTCCTGCCGGCGACAGGGACCTCGTTCGCCCGGTGGGCATCACTGCTCGATGAGCACGCAAGTTCCGCGGCGGTGGTGCGGCAGGCCGATGCTTGGCGGCAGGTGGCGGCGACGCCGCCCGCCCTGCCCGGACCTCGCCCCGAGGTCGACACGTACGCGAGTGCGGGACAGTTGTCGGCGAACCTGGACGTCGAGACCACTCGGATGTTATTGGGCGCGGTTCCGACGGCGTTTCACGCTGGCGTGCAAGATATTCTGTTGATCGCGTTCGGGTTGGCCTGCACAGAATTTTTGGGCACCGCCTCGCCGATCGGTATCGACGTCGAGGGTCATGGCCGCCACGACGAGTTGGCTCCCCATATCGACTTGTCGCGCACAGTGGGATGGTTTACCACGAAATACCCTGTGGCGCTGGGCATGGGCGCTCTGAGTTGGACGCAGGTGCTCGCCGGTGAGTCCGCACTGGGCGCGGTGATCAAGGACGCCAAGGAGCAACTGCGTGCACTGCCCGACGGCCTGACCTACGGATTGCTGCGCTATCTGAATCACGATGTCGAGTTGGCCGGCGACGACCCGGTGATCGGGTTCAACTACCTCGGCCGGCTCGGTGCGGGTGCCGCCGAGCTGTCCGACGACTTGTGGCGGGTCAGCCAGGACGGCGTGTCGGTGGCGACCGCCGCCGCGGCGATCCCAATGCCGTTGGGGCACACCGTAGAACTCAATGCCGGCACGATTGACACCGATGCCGGCCCGCATCTGCAGGCGACATGGACATGGGCCTCCTCGGCGCTCGATGAGGAGCAGGTCAGGCGCCTCAGCGGATTGTGGTTTGAGGCGCTGGCCGGAATCTGTGCACACGTACGCGGTGGTGGCGGCGGGTTGACGCCGTCGGATATCGTCCCGGCCCGGCTGAGCCAGCAGCAGATCGACGAGCTGTGCCGACAGGATCGCGTAGCCGATATTTTGCCGCTCACCCCGCTGCAGCAAGGGCTGCTGTTCCACGCCACCACGGCCGGCGACAACGCCGACGACCTGTATGCGATGCAGCTGGACATCACCATCACCGGCTCGCTGGACCCGGACCGGCTTCGCGAGGCCGTACACACCGTGGTCAACCGGCACCCCAACCTGACCGCCCGATTCTGCCGCCAGTTCGACGAGCCGGTGCAAGTCATACTCGCCGATCCCGCTGTGCCGTGGCGGTATTACGAGCTGGATTCCGAGGAGCGGATTCAGCAGGTCTGCGCTGCCGAGCGGGCCGCGGTCTGCGATCTGAGCGCCCCGCCGGCGTTCCGGGTCGCACTGATCCGCACCGGCAACGACCTGCACCGGTGTGTGTTGACGAATCACCACATCGTGCTGGATGGATGGTCCTTGCCGATCCTGGCCCAAGAGATCTTCGCCGGCTATTACGGGCAGCGACTACCCCCGGCCGGGTCGTATCGAAGGTTCGTCGCATGGCTGGCCGAGCGAGACGTCGGCGCCGCAGAGGCGGCCTGGCGTGAAGCGTTGGCCGGCTTCGACTCCCCCACATTGGTGGGACCGCCGGGACGCGTCGGGCTCGGACGCCGTGGCGTCGCCAGCTCAGCGATGTCGGAGCAGACGACCCGGTCTCTGGGCGAGCTGGCGCGCGCGCACCACACCACCGTCAACACGGTGCTGCAGGCCGGCTGGGCCCAGCTGCTGATGTGGTTGACCGGCCAGCACGATGTCGCCTTCGGCACCGCGGTCTCGGGGCGCCCCGCCGAACTGGCCGGCGCCGACTCGATGGTGGGCCTGCTGATCAACACCGTGCCAGTACGAGCTACCTGTGCCACGGCGACGACGGCGGCCGACTTGCTCGACCAACTGCATCGCGCCAACAACCACACCTTCGAACACCAGCATCTGGCGCTCACCGAAATCCACCGCGCCGCAGGACATGACCAGCTCTTCGACACCCTGTTCGTCTACGAGAACTACCCGATCGACACGTCCACGGTGCTCACCGACGGGTTGGCCATCACCGCGATGACCGCCCGCGAATACAACCACTACCCGCTGACCCTGCAAGCCATGCCCGGCGACGAACTCCGCTTACGCGTCGAATACGACGCCGACGTGTTCGACGCGAATACCATTGAAGCACTGATCAGGAGGTTGCAACGCATATTGGTGGCCATGACCACCGATGCGGCACAACGACTTTCCTCGATGCGGGCCTTGGACGACGAACAGGACGCCCAGCTCGACGCGATCGGCAATCGCGACGTGTTGATGCGACGCACCCCCGTGGCCGAATCGGTACCGGAGTTGTTCGCTGCGCAGGTCGCGCGCGTCCCCGACGCCGTAGCGGTGAGGTTTGCCGGCCGCTCCCTGTCTTACCGCGAGCTCGACGAGGCAGCCAACCGGATTGCCCACCTGCTGACCAGCCATGGCGCGGGCCCGGGACAGGTAGTCGCGCTGCTGTTTTCGCGTTCGGCCGAAGCCATCGTCGCAATGCTGGCGGTGCTCAAGGCCGGAGCGGCGTATCTGGCGATCGACCCGGCTCATCCCGATACGCGGAT